>NZ_DAIPZK010000027.1:0-1425 GCF_036782315.1 Flavobacterium sp. | reverse complement strand
GAGACTGTAAAATAATTTGTGTAAATGAATTTTTAAGTTAATCAAACTCATAAAATCTGTCCTTAAAATAGATTGAAAAATTTGAAAGAACAATAGCCCAATTTCTAATGGGCATAGTCCATTTTTTAGATAAATCTCTGTAAGCTAAGAATAACATTTTTTTAAGGGCATCGTCATTTGGAAAGATCGATTTAGATTTTGTTACTTTTCTGAATTGGCGATGCAATGTTTCAACAGCGTTTGTCGTATAAATAATGGTTCTGATTTCTTCTGGATACTTAAAAAATGTGGCAAGATTGTTCCAATTGGTTTTCCATCCTCTAATTGCTAAAGAATATTTTTTACCCCAGTTTAATTCCAATTGCTCGAGATTTAACAATGCTGCCTCCTCGGTTGGTGCTTTGTATACCTCTTTGAGTTCTTTTATAAATTGTTTTTGATCTTTTGAGGCAATATACTTCAATGTGTTTCTAATTTGATGAATAATACAAAGTTGGATTTCTGTTTTCGGGAAAACAGAATTTATTGCTTCAGGAAAACCTTTTAATCCATCGACACAAGCAATGAAGATATCTTCAACACCACGATTTTTTAACTCTGTTAGTATATTGAGCCAAAAATTAGCTCCTTCGGCTTCTCCTACCCATAAACCAAGTAAGTCTTTTTTCCCTTCAATATCAATTGCTAAACAGGTATAAGCCGCTTTGGATATAACTTTTCTTGATTCATCACGGATTTTGTAATGTATTGCATCAAAGAATACTATAGGATATTTCTTCTCCAACGGCCTATTCTGCCATTCTTCTGCAAGGTGAATGATTTTACTGGTAATATTTGATATGAGCGTAGGACTCATATCAATTCCGTAGAGTTCGGTAATATGAGTTTGGATATCCCTTGTGGTCATACCTTTAGCATACATAGAAATTATTTTATCTTCGATGGGTCCAATTGTCTTTTCATACTTCTTAACAATTATGGGGTCAAACTCTCCATTACGATCTCGAGGAACAGCAATCTCTATTTCTCCGTTATCGTTCTTTAGAGTTTTATATGTTTTACCATTTCTGCTATTACCACTATTCTTACCTTCGGGTGAATACTTTTCATATCCGAGATGTTCAGTAAGTTCAGCTTCGAGCATTTGTTCCAGAGTTGTTTTGATGAGTTTCTTTATAGCTCCATTTTTACCCATCAAGTCTTCATAGGTTTTTACTGTTTTAAGATCGGCTTTTAATTGTTCGATCATTTCTTCTGTTAGTTCCATTGGTTATGTCTCCTTTCAGATTTTCGTTAATAGTAATTAATTTTTTCCATAAATGAAAATCCCATCTGGATTTTCGCCAAGTTAAGTGCTGTTCCGCGCTCCACAGCACTTAACTAATTTCTTACTTTAACCATTTACACAAAACTCTTTACACACCC
>NZ_DAIPZK010000026.1:0-1483 GCF_036782315.1 Flavobacterium sp. | reverse complement strand
ATTATAATGGAGCATTAACTTATGTATTCACTCCATCAGGACCAACCGTTGGTGCGGGAGGTTTAATTTCAGGAATGACAGTTGGTACGAGTTACACCGTAACTTCATCAAACGGAAGTTGTTCATCAGTAGCATCAGCATCGTTTAGTAATGCAGCCCAATTGACAACACCAGCAGTTCCAACAATTACTACTACAGCACCAACGTGTTCAGTAGCCGGAACATCGACTATAACGAATTATAATGGAGCGTTAACTTATGTATTCACTCCATCAGGACCAACAGTTGGTGCAGGAGGTTTAATTTCAGGAATGACAGTTGGAACGAGTTATACTGTAACAGCAGGAAATGGTACTTGTACATCAGCTTCATCGGCATCATTTACCAATTTAGCGACGTTAAGTGTTCCATCCCAACCAACGATTAGTACTACAGCAGCAACGTGTTCATCAGCTGGAGTTTCGACTATTACTAATTATAATGGAGCATTAACTTATGTATTCACTCCATCAGGACCAACAGTTGGTGCAGGAGGTTTAATTTCAGGAATGACAATTGGAACGAGTTACACCGTAACTTCATCAAACGGAAGTTGTTCATCAGTAGCATCAGCATCTTTTAGTAATGCGGCGATATTAAATACTCCAGCTGCTGCAACGGCAAGTGTAACGGCTCAACCAACATGTTTAATACCAACAGGAACAATTGTGATTACTGCTCCTTTAGGAGGTAATTTAGAGTATAGTATTAACAATGGCGTTTCTTATCAAAGTAGTACGACATTTACAGGACTTGCACCTAATTCTACTTATACAATTGTTGTAAGAAACACTACATCTGGTTGTACTTCTTCTCCAATTTCACTAAGTATTGATTCTGTTCCGCCATCTCCAATAATTTCAACTGTTTCGGGATGTAATGGTGCAAATTTTGAAATCACAGCCTCAGTTGCTTCGGGTGTGGCTACTTATGAATGGTATAATAGTTCTTCAAGTTTAATTGGTACAACTGCTACTATTGCAGTGACCAGTTCTGGAACTTATGAAGTACGAGCTACTGTTAATTCATGTACTACTATTGAATTTGTTAATGTTGTGGTTTCAGCTTGTGTTATACCAAAAGGTGTTTCTCCAAATAATGATGGATTAAATGATACTTGGGATTTATCAGGATTGAATGCTAATAAAGTTCAGATTTTTAATCGTTATGGTGTGGAGGTATATAGTAAAAATAATTATACCAACGAATGGGATGGAAAATCTAATTCTGGAAATGAATTACCAGATGGGACCTATTATTATGTGATTTCATTGCCAGGAGGAACAGTTAAAACAGGATGGGTTTACATAAACAAAGAAAATTAAAAGCAAGTAAGATGAAAAATAGAATTATTCAAGTTGTTGTTTTATTTATAGGTGTATTTGCTTTTGCCCAGCAAGATCCACATTATACGCAATATATGTATAACATGAGTGTTATGAAT
>NZ_DAIPZK010000025.1:0-1734 GCF_036782315.1 Flavobacterium sp. | reverse complement strand
TGTGCTTGTTGCACAACTCAAATATACAAATACTTGCATAAAAAAGAGATAATTTGTAAATTTATTCATGCAAGGAAAGAAAAATTTTACCCCACAATTATTTGTTTCGGTTAATTTATTGGACATGGTTCCGGTGGATAATTTTTATAGAAAATTGTTAACCGAACTCGATTTACATTTCATTTATAAAGCCACCCAAAAGTATTATGGCAAAGAAGGACAGGAAAGTATTGATCCTGTTGTATTCTTTAAGATTTTGTTGGTAGGTTATTTGAATAATATTAACTCAGACAGACAATTAATTGCTTTTTGTAGTGATAGTTTATCGATACGCTTGTTTTTAGGTTATGATGTTCATGAGTCGTTGCCATGGCATAGCACCATTAGCCGTACACGAAGTTTGTATGGCGAAGAAGTGTTTTTGAGTTTGTTTAAAGAAGTCTTGAAAATGTGTGTTTCCAAAGGCATGGTTCGAGGCAAGCGTCAAGCGGTGGACAGCGTTTTTATTAAAGCCAATGCGAGTATGGATAGTTTGGTGGAGAAAGAAGTTTTGGAGGATGCTAGTGCTTTTGTAAATGAATTAGAAGAAAACAGCGAATTTAAAATCACTAGTACAAGAAAGAAGTTGGTAGAACAACACCACGCTTGGAAAGAAGAAGCCTATAGAGGAATGCCCAATGCTACAGGTAAAGACAAAGTAGATGAATTTGGGAATATCATCCGACCAAAATATGTATCGAATCATACGCATTATTCGCCCACAGATAGCGATGCTAGAGTGAGTGTAAAACCAGGCAAAGCGCGACAATTAAATTATTTTGGACAAATTGCTGTAGACGATGCACACCATGTCATTACAGGAGCCTGTTCTGATTTTGCCGATAAACGCGATAGTCAGTGTTTAGAACAAATTGTGGAACTTACCAAAGAAAACCTAAAGGAAAACGAAATTGAATTAGAAGAACTCTTAGCCGATGGCGGTTACAGCAGTGGCGAAGCTTTAGCGTATTTACACGAAAAAAACATAGATGCTTACATTCCCAATTTTGGACAATACAAACCCGAGCGAGAAGGTTTTACCTTCAACAAAGAAGAAAATTATTACCAATGCACTAAACCCGAAGGCAATCAAGCGAAACTACTGTTCAAAGGCGAAAAAACGGATAGTAAAGGCTACACCAAACGCACCTATCGAAGCAGTGAATCCGATTGTAAAAACTGTCCACTCAGAGAACAATGTTGTGGCAAAAGCACCAAGTTTAAAAAGCTAGACGACAGCATCCACAAAGAACATTACGACCGCATGCATCAAAAACTCACACAAAACGAGAAATATGCCAAGAAGATGTCAAGAATACGAAGTAAAACGGTAGAACCTGTCATTGGAACCTTGGTCAACTTTATCAACATGAAACGGGTAAACACACGAGGTATCAAAAACGCAAACAAACACGTACTCATGGCAAGTTTAACTTACAACTTGAAGAAATACCTGCGCTTTACCATCAAAAAACCTAATATTTTAGACCAAGTTATTTCCCTAAAACAAGAGAAGTGCTTTGCTTTTGTAAAAACAGTCTATCAAGACTTCATAATCTCAAATTTAAGCACCCGAAATTTTAGAATTTTGAATTACATTTAAAAAATAAACCTCTCTTAAATGGCTTTTAAGAGAGGCTTGTTTTTATGTTTTTGTAAATTGTTTTGAGAAAATGGTAGTTGTGCAACAGTTAC
>NZ_DAIPZK010000024.1:0-1797 GCF_036782315.1 Flavobacterium sp. | reverse complement strand
GGGCTGGGGTCCTTTTTGGGGTATGAATATGAATTATCCCAGTGTTACAACCACTCCAGAAGGAACACTTTTTCTTGACTTTGTAGATGCAAAAACAAAAGAATTAGTTTGGCAAGGACAAGGGACAGGACACCTAACCCAAAATAGAGATAAAAAGGATGCTGTAATTAAAGAATTTGTAGTTAAAATATTAGCACAATATCCACCACAAATGAAAAAGGAGAATTAAGTTCTCCTTTTTCATTTTAATAATGTTAAATTAACCGTAGAAAAATTAGTTTTTGTAATTTTGCATCCGCTTTTCAAATAAAGCAATCTACAAAATGAATTTTTTTAAGATTTTGATACTATCATTTAGCGTATTTTTAGTATCAAATACAGGTTTTTCACAATGTTTTGAAATCGAAAGTATACTAGTAGATGCATGTGACAACGGAGCAGATGAAGGATATAATGAAATGTTCCGAATGAAAATTGGAGGAACAGCATTAAATACTAGCACTTTAAATATAAACTGGCCAGCACAAACTTGGCTTGGATTAGTACAAAATGCTACAACTGCATCCAAAGTTAGTCAATTAAACGCTGCAATTGTAGCAGCAGGTGGTTGTGGTCAAATTTTAGAGCCAACAGGTGGAGTTCTTCCAGCAAATGCAACAGTGATTGTAGTAACAAGTCCAAATTTAGATACTACCTTAAATTCATTTGGCGCCTTAACCTCAACAATTTATATGATTTTCCAAAATACTCCTTCAAATGCTAATGCAGGACATTTTGGAAACTATAATGCTACTCCAGCAACTCGAACATTAACCGTTAGTTTTGGTGCTGGATGCTCTGATAGTGTTACTTATCAAAGAGCTAACTTAGTTAACATTTTTGGAACTGTTGGCGGTTCTATTTCCGATTTGAATGGTTCAACTGTGAATTTCACACCTTCAGGAACAGCTTCTTATGTTAACAATGGTTGTATTGCTCCTGTTCAACCTTTTACCGTTGAAGCTGGAACCACTCCCGTTTCAGCTTGTGCTGGACAAACGATTAATTTATCTGGAGCAGCGCAAGGACAAACAAATGTTTTATGGTCTGCAGCAACTGGAAGTTTTTCAACTCCAAATAATTTAACAACGACCTATAGTATACCAGCTTCTGCAACGGCAGGAAGTTCAATAAACTTAATTTTAACAGCTACAAACTCGTGTGGAGCAACCCTTACTGATAATATTGTAGTTAACATTACAGGAAATACACTTACACTAAATTCAGCAAATAATACCCAAAGTGTTTGCTCTGGAAATGCCATCACTCCTATTCAATATACTTTTGGTGGAGGAGCAACAAGTGCAACAGTAACTGGATTACCAACAGGCGTAACAGCTACAACTTCTGGAAATACCGTTACCATCAGCGGAACTCCATCTACGAATTTCACTTACACCATTTCTACCAATGGAGGTTGTGGAACCGTTACTTTAAACGGAACTATTTCGATTTCAACTAATGCAACTTTAGTATTAAATTCAGCAAATAATACCCAAAGTGTTTGCTCTGGAAATGCCATTACTCCTATTCAATATACTTTTGGTGGAGGAGCAACAAGTGCAACAGTAACAGGGTTACCAACAGGCGTAACAGCTATAACTTCTGGAAACGTTGTAACTATCAGCGGAACTCCATCTACGAATTTCACTTACACCATTTCTACCAATGGAGGTTGTGGAACCGTTACTTTAAACGGAACTATTTCGATTTCAACTAATGCAACTTTAGTATTAGATTCAGCAAATAATACCCAAA
>NZ_DAIPZK010000023.1:0-2130 GCF_036782315.1 Flavobacterium sp. | reverse complement strand
TGCCCAGCAAGATCCACATTATACGCAATATATGTATAACATGAGTGTTATGAATCCAGCTTATGCTGGTAGTAAGGAGAATTTATCGATGGGAATCCTATACAGAAAGCAATGGGTTGATATTGAAGATGCGCCTACTACAGGTACGTTTTTTGGTCACAGTCCCGTTGGTAAGAATTTAGGTTTGGGTTTATCGGTTATAAAAGATAAGATTGGTCCAGTAGAGGAGAATAATGTTTACGCTGATATTTCTTACACTTTAAATTTAGGAGGTGAACACAAATTAGCCTTTGGTATAAAAACGGGTCTTACTTTACATAAAGTAGGATTGTTTGATGAAGTTTATCCTACATTACCTGATGCAAATGACCCTGCTTTTTCAGAGAATACGAACAATTCGTATTTTAATATTGGATCAGGATTTTTCTATTATACCAATAAATATTATTTAGGATTATCAGTTCCTAATTTAATGAAGTCGAAGCATTTAGATTTCAATGGTAGAGAATATGGTTCAGAGGTATCGCATTACTTTTTAACAGGAGGATATGTTTTCGATATCAATGAGAATGTGAAGTTCAAACCGTTTTTCATGATGAAATCGGCTTTTGGAGCTCCCACTTCTTTAGATTTGTCAACAAATTTCTTGTTCAATCAAAAGTTTGAGATAGGGGCTACGTACCGATTAGAAGATAGCTTTGGTGCTATGGTAAATTATGCGATTACTCCAAATTTAAAATTGGGTTATGCTTACGATCATATTGTTTCAGATTTGAAAGTAACCACACCATCATCGCACGAGATTATTTTATTATTTGATTTGAACTTCCCGAAAAAAGTATCAAGTTCACCAAGATTCTTCTAACCTAAAACGATCTAAGTACAATGAGAAAAATATATGTAACATTAAGTTTTGTGATGGTAAGTGGAATACTTAGTGCACAAAACCAATACACTAAAACAGCAGATAAATTATTCGATAGATACGAATATGTAGATGCTGCAAAAGAATATTTAAAGTTAGCCGAAGGCAGTAAAGCGGATTCTTATGTTTATAAACAATTAGCGGAGAGTTATTACAATGTTTTTAATACAAAAGAAGCAGTAAAATGGTATGCCAAAGTAGTAGAGCAAAAACAAGATGCGGAAACGTATTACAAATATGCTCAAATGCTAAAGGCAGAAGGCAACTTTAAAGAAGCCGACAAACAAATGCAACAATTTGCGCAATTGGCACCAAATGATCAAAGAGCTAAAGCATTTGTGAGCAAACCCAATTACCTTCCTGAGCTAAAAGGACAAACAAAATTATACGATATTGTTAAATCGGATGTAAGTAGCGATAAAACAGATTTTGGAGCGGTACTTACTAATGATAACAATGTATATTTTGCCAGCTCAAGAAATACTTCAAGAAAAACTAATGGATGGAATGAAGAGCCATATTTAGATATCTATAAAGCTACTTATAATGCTAATGGTACTATTAGTGATGCAGTAGCCGTAGACAATCTTAATACCAAATGGCATGATGGCCCCGTAACGGTTACTAGTGATGGGAACACGATGTACTACGGTAGCGAGAGTTTTAATGAAAAAGAGTATACCAAAGACAAAGCAAAGAATGCAAAATTTGGAAAAATCTACCTTTACAAAGCAACCAAAGAAGGCGATAAATGGGTAAACAGTAAGCCGCTTCCGTTTAATAACAAAGCGTATGATGTACGAAATCCTAGTATTAGCAAAGACGGAAAAACCTTGTATTTTTCATCTAATATGCCAGGCGGCTTTGGAGGAGAAGATATTTGGAAAGTATCCGTTAATGGAGACGAATATGGTACACCAGAGAACTTAGGAGCAAAAGTGAATACAGAAGCAAACGAGAGTTTTCCATTCATTACAGATGACAATATTTTATTTTTCTCATCCAATGGTAAAACAGGTTTTGGAGGATTAGATGTTTTTAAGATAGATTTAAACAAAGGTTCAGAAGCTATAAATGTGGGCGAACCTGTAAACACCTCAAAAGATGATTTTGCATTTACTTACAATACATCAAAAAGAGTAGGTTTCTTCTCAAGTAATAGAGATGGGGTGGACAACATCTACAAAGCAGATCCAGTATGTAAT
>NZ_DAIPZK010000022.1:0-2320 GCF_036782315.1 Flavobacterium sp. | reverse complement strand
AAAAAAGTCCCGAAATAATTCGGGACATTAGTCTTTCTAGGTAATCAAAAAATACTATATATTATTCGATAACTACTACCTGAGCAGCTACTTTACCTTTTCTTCCTTCTTCTTCTTCGTAACTTACGCTTTCTCCTTCATTTAGAGTTTCAACTTTCATTCCAGTTGCGTGTACGAAAATGTCTTTTCCAGTTTCATCATCTGTAATAAAACCGTAACCTTTTGATTCATTGAAGAACTTAACTTTACCTGTTCTCATTTTGTATTGTAAAAAATTAATAATTATCAAAGATATACTTATTTACGACACAAACAAGAAAAAGTTAAAAATATTTCAAATTTATTGATTATCAGTGTCTTCTTTTTTCTTTAAATCAAAATTTAACATTCTATCTCTAACTTCTTTATTTTTAAATCTTGAATATAAAAATAATGGTATCAAAACAAATGTTATTAATAAAATTCCAATTCCAATCCATTTATCACCATTGCTGTTATTATACTTTTGGATATAACCAAATGCTATAAAACCAATGCTAATTACAATTAAACTAATTAGAATTTTTTTCATCTTATCTTAATTTAATATGCAATTCTTGTAATTGCGCTTCGTCAATAGTTGAAGGCGCATCAATCATTACATCTCTACCCGAATTATTCTTAGGGAAAGCAATAAAATCACGAATCGTTTCTTGTCCACCTAAAATAGAAACTAATCTATCCAAACCAAAAGCTAAACCTCCGTGTGGTGGCGCTCCAAACTCGAAAGCGCTCATTAAGAAACCAAATTGTGCTTGAGCTTCCTCTTTACTAAATCCTAACAAATCAAACATTCTCGATTGTAATTCTCTATCGTGAATACGGATAGAACCTCCACCAATTTCGTTTCCGTTTAAAACCATATCATAAGCATTTGCACGAACTTTTCCAGGTTCAGTTTCAATTAATGCCATATCTTCTGGTTTTGGAGAAGTAAATGGATGGTGCATTGCATGGTATCTTCCGCTTTCTTCGTCCCATTCCAATAATGGGAAATCTACAACCCATAAAGGCGCAAATTCGTCTGGTTTTCTTAAACCTAAACGAGTTGCTACTTCCATTCTTAGAGCAGATAATTGTGTTCTTACTTTATCAGTATTACCCGATAAGATTAAAATTAAATCGCCTGGTTTTGCATTGGTAATTTCTGCCCATTTTTTCAAATCTTCTTGATCATAGAATTTATCTACTGATGATTTGAAAGTTCCGTCTTCTTCACATTTTACATAAACCATTCCCGAAGCTCCAATTTGGGGACGTTTTACCCAATCAATCAAAGCATCGATTTCTTTTCTAGTGTAAGAAGCACACCCTGGCGCAGCGATTCCGACTACTAATTCGGCTGAATTAAATACTGGAAAATCTTTATGTTGCGCTACAGCATTTAACTCTCCAAATTTCATTTCAAAACGAATATCTGGTTTGTCGTTACCGTAGGTTTTCATGGCATAATCATAAGTAATTCTTGGGAATTTGTCTACTTCAATTCCTTTGATTTCTTTAAGTAAATGACGCGTTAAACCTTCGAACATATTTAAAATGTCTTCTTGTTCTACGAAGGCCATTTCACAGTCGATTTGTGTAAATTCTGGTTGACGGTCTGCACGTAAATCTTCATCACGGAAACATTTCACAATTTGGAAATATTTGTCCATTCCACCTACCATCAATAACTGTTTGAAAGTTTGTGGCGATTGTGGAAGTGCATAAAACTGACCTTCATTCATTCTACTTGGTACTACGAAATCACGTGCGCCTTCTGGAGTAGATTTAATTAAATAAGGTGTTTCTACATCACAAAAACCTTGGTCAGAAAGATATTTTCTAACTTCCATCGATACTTTATGACGGAACAACAAGTTGTTTTTAACCGGATTTCTTCTAATATCTAAATAACGATATTTCATACGAATATCTTCACCACCATCGGTTTCATCTTCGATAGTAAATGGAGGTAATTGCGCCTCGTTTAAAATCGTTAATTCAGCAACTAATATTTCAATTTCACCAGTTGCCATATTTGGGTTCTTCGATTCACGTTCAATAACAGTTCCTTTTACTTGAATTACAAATTCTCTTCCAAGAGATTTTGCTTTTTCAAAAACGGTTTTGTCAGTTCTTTGTTCGTCGAAAATTAATTGGGTAATGCCGTATCGATCACGTAAATCGACCCAAATCATAAAACCTTTATCTCTCGATTTTTGAACCCAACCTGCAAGGGTAACTTCTGTATTGATGTGTGAAGCGTTTAATTCGCCACAGTTATGACTTCTGTACATTT
>NZ_DAIPZK010000021.1:0-6612 GCF_036782315.1 Flavobacterium sp. | reverse complement strand
GTTTTTATGTTTTTGTAAATTGTTTTGAGAAAATGGTAGTTGTGCAACAGTTACCACTGTTGACAGTTCGGTTTTTTTCTTTTTTACGTTCCATTACGTTTTTGAATGCTATTGCTTTTAATATCTCAAATCTTGATAATGGTGTTTTTGAATATTTATTTTCCATGACTACAATTTTAATAATAAATAAAAAGTAATTGAACCTAATATTTCTAAAACCATTGTTGTTGTTTCATATTTTTTATTTCTACCTTTTTATATTCTAAAATATGAATTTAAGAATGTCATAGTAATAGCTAAAAGAACTGCAAAAACTCCAAAATCAACGATCAGCCATTTAAACAGTAATGAAAAAATATATAGAGTTATAAACGAGCTAAAGAAACTTGAAATGTAAGCAATGTGAATTTTATTTAAACCTAAAAATTGAAAAATTGAAGCAAATATTGCAACTAAAATTGTCATTATACCTGTTACAGTTGGAAATGCAGAAATTGCTAAGTAGACAAAGAAATCTTTCATAGAAAAGTGGTTAAATCATTCTGTCACAATTAAGCGAATGAAAATTAAAATTAATTATTTATGTCAAAAAATGAATTTTATACACCAATTGAAGTTTTTGAAACAATGTCAAGTGTATTTAAAACAAATGAAAATAAGCCAAATAGGATTAATCCAAATATTGTTGCAAATCACCTGACAATTTTAAGTCTTGCACTTCAAAAGTTTCAAAACGACCATTTTCAAACCGAAAGTAAATTTTATCAAGATTTATATCGTCTATGTCAAAACCAAAAAACGAATCTGTAGTTAAGTTTTTGAATATAATTTTATCATTAGATTCTAAAAACATAAAATCAGTTTTCAGTAGTTCAGTTTCGTAAACATTAATAGCAGTATGCTTTATTTCAAATCCAATAATTGGAGGCAAAATAATTACTCTATTTTTAGATCTAAGAATTTTAAATGTTAAGCCAAATTCACTGCTCAATAATTTTTCTTTGTCTTTCATGTTTCGATTTTTAAGTGGTTATACCAAACTGACTGCCAACTAATAAATATCATCAACTTTATACAACAATTTATATAAAATTAATTCACCGTAAACTCTAAAGTATTTGACGGTATACCTACTGTTGTGGTTTTAATTGTTACCATCACGGCATTTTCAGAATTCAAAGAAGCAATTTCAGGTTCAATTTTAATACGATATTGACCCGCCGTTAATGTAATGTCAACCTCATATTCGTAGTTGGTATCTAACGCGTCTAAAACGGGTATTCCAGAAATATAGCTCCCCACTTGGTTTTCGCCTTCAATTACCGTTATGTTTGATGGTGCTATAAATTCCCAAACACCATTTGCGTTCTTTTTTTCTAAAGTGTAATTAAAAAAGAACTTTCTTGAAGTAGTTGTTAAATATAAATCAAATGGATTGCCTCCAGTTTGTGGTAATATCCTTGGATAAAAACAAGAAACATTTACTTGGTTTTCTGATGCATTTACCTCAATTAAATTATTTGAAATAACGGTTGTTGTCGCAAAAAATTCATCATCATTTTCGGTGCATCCTGTAAATAATAAGGCGATGATTGCTATTTTTAAAAAGTATATGTGTTTTTTCATGATGGTTTCAATTAAAATCGGTATCCTAAATTAATTCCTAAACGGCTAATGGTTGAAGGACTGTTGTTGTTAAATAAGTTTTTGCCAATCCCAACCGTTAAATCTACAACAAAACTGTCTTTAAAATAAAGTTTATAGCCTATTGATCCACCAAGAGCAATATCACTGTAGTTGTGTTTGGTAGTAATAACATAATCAGCTATTCCATTGTTTAAAGTGGTGAGTTTTTTATACTCTCCGCCATTAAAATTAGTAAAAGCTTCTAGGTAATATAAATTTGTAGCGCTTTTTGATAAAGCATAACGTACGTAAGGAATAATTTGGTAATCTATTAAAGTTCGCGTATCATCTGTGATGAAATTATCAGTTTTACTAGATTTGTTAAACACCATTCCTGTAATACCTAATGAAAAATCTTTGTTAAGAAAACGTTCATATGAAATGCCTAACCTTCCATTTGCAATTAAGTTTAATGCATCAAACTTAATTTCGTTTTTTTTAGATAAAACTAGTGGTACTATCGAATCATTTATTGGCTTTTCGTTAGTTTGAGAAAAAGCACTAAAGCCAAGGAAGAGTGCAAATAAACAGCTTATTTTTTTCATATATAGGGATAATATTTCTGTAAATATAGAAAATATTATCAATTAAAAGTAAGAGCTCCTAAAATTTCTTCACTCATAAATTTACCTCCCGGATATGTGGCAGTATAGTCTAAATTCATCCAAATTTGACCTCTTTCATCAATGTGATAATGAATTTGTTGGTTATGACTTTCTTGCTTAAAAAGTTCTTCCTTAATAAGGTAAATTGCGGTTTCTAAATCGTTCTTGTTACCAATTAACATTTCAGGATATAAATGACCACCTGTGTGAATAATTCTTGGTGTTCCTCCAACTGCTTTAATACAAGCTGCCATAAGAATAGCATGATCGTCGCAATCACCTGAAAAATGTTGCAAACTTTCGGAAGCATAAGCAATGTATTCTCTTCCTTTTGGATCATTAACATAATTCCAGTGATTTCTAATTTCTTTAAAAACAGCAAAACATTGAATCATTCTACGGGTTTCACCTGTTTGCTTAATTTCTTTGAAATGCTTTGTAGTGGCATACAAGGCAAAATTTCTAACTTTTGGATTGGTGAAATCTACAGCATCAATAATTTTAGATTTGTTAGGAAAAGGGAGCAACTTGGCAATAATTAAATCTTGAGGATTTGGATTTTCACTCATAGAATAAATCATGTAACGATAATCTTCAAAAACTCTATTAAAGCCATAATTTCCAAATAAGGTTCCATAAACCAAAGCGATTATATAGATAAAAATAATTAAGATAATTATGGTTTTTACCAATCGCAACAGTAATTGAATCGCAACCACAATCACTACAAAAATAATTATTCTATCAAAATGTATTACCCAGTCTAAATCTACTAAATTTTGATGGGCAATTAAAAAGGTAGGTATAGCAATAAGAATATTTAAAACAAATATGACAACATTATCCCATGGCTTCGGTAAAGAAAGCTTTTCTTTGAGTTCTGCTATAGTGGGAATTTTAATTGTCATTTCGTTTAAAACGATAAAAATACGGAATTATTTAAGTATCGACTCTTTTGGAAGTTTTTTCTCGATAATTTGAAGCTTCAAAAGCTGTTCCATTATTTTATCTAATGTTGGGTTCGTCATTTGTTTTTGGGACCAACGCGTTAATTTCAACCATTCCTGAATTGCTTCTATTTTTTGGTTGTATTTGGAAGCTAAGGTTCTGTCAATGCTTGGAATCATTTTAAATTCCTCAGTTGTCGTATTGATTATATCTAAAATTTGTTCAATTACTTTTGGATGTTGCTCCAAAACTTCATTACGAACTGCAATTACAAAACAAGGCCATGGAGTAGGGCAGTCGGCAATTCTTCTAAAAATACCATTATCCACTAATGGTTGTGTCATAAAACGTTCCCACATGAAATAATCCGCTTTTTCTGAAGTCAGACTTTCAACCGCGCCATCAATGGTATTTACGATTTCGAATTGTAGATTTTCAGTATTCCAATTCTGATTTTGCGCATTCACAATACTCATCAAATGCGAACCCGAACCCATGCGAGAAATGGCTATTTTTTTGTTTTCTAAATCGGAAAGTGTTTTATAATTAGAATTAGCAGCAACGTGAATTCCCCAAATTAAAGGACTTTGCACATAAACTTGTACAATCTTACTCGGATTTCCAGCAGCGATGTCTTTGATAATACCTTCGGTAAGAATTACAGCAATATCGGTTTCTCCATCACGAAGCATTTGACACATTTTACCAGTTCCTTCTGGAACATCGGTCCATTGTAAATCGATTCCCACGGCTTCAAATTCGCCATCTTCGATACACATGTGCCAAGGTAAATTGAAATGTTCTGGAACGCCTGTAATCTTTATAGTTTTCATAGTTTTTAATCTAAAATCGAAACTTGATGTTGAAAAAGTCTGTGTTCCTTTTGATTAATTTACTAACTTATTCAATGTATATTCAATCAACTCATCTACAGCTTTATATGGATCTTCACTGAAAGTTCCAGTTGCACGGTTAGCAATGATAGCATTTAATGATAAACAGTTGTGACCTAATAATTTTCCTAGACCATAAATAGCTCCAGTTTCCATTTCTAAATTCGTCATTCGAGTGCCGTTGAAATTGAAACTATCCATTTTAGCATTTAACTCAGGATCTTGAATTCCTAAACGCACCACGCGACCTTGTGGACCGTAAAATCCGCCAGCGGTTCCTGTGAATCCTTTGAAAATTATTTCACTTTCTAAACGTTTTTCTAGAGTTTTACTGCAAGAAATCACGTACGGACGACCTTTTCTCATGTCCCAATTCGTTTGAGCAATAAAAGCTTCTTCCATTTCAGTTTCCGAAATTTCATCAATTAAGTAGGAGCGGAGCATATTGTCTAATCCTAAACCATACTGACTCATTACAAAACTATCAACTGGAATATCCGCTTGTAACGAACCCGAAGTTCCGATACGAACAATGTTCAATGAAGTCAATTCTTTTTTAACGGTTCTTGTTGCTAAATCAACGTTTACCAACGCATCTAATTCGTTCATTACGATGTCAATGTTATCTGGACCAATTCCAGTTGAAATAACCGTAATTCTTTTGCCTTTGTAAGTTCCTGTTTGTGTTTTAAATTCGCGTTTTTGAGTAGTAAACTCAATTGAATCAAAGTGTTTTGTAATTTTCTCTACACGATTTTGATCACCAACGAAGATAATATCGTTAGCAATTTGTCCAGGTTTTAAATTGATGTGATATACACTTCCGTCTGGATTTAATATTAATTCTGATGCTGCTATCATTTGTTTTTAGTTTAAAGTTTCAGGTTTCAGGTTCTTTAACTTTGAACTTGAAACTTGAAACAAATTTATCCGCCTACGCGTTTTGTTTTGAATCCCTTTTCTTGTAATAGTTTCATGATTTTATCACGATAATCACCCTGAATGATGATTTCGCCATCTTTAAAAGTTCCACCAACAGCTAATTTGCTTTTGATTTCTTTCGCTAGGATTTTGAAATCTTCGTCTTCGCCTTCATAGCCAGAAATTATCGTAGTAGGTTTGCCTTTACGCTTTTCATATTTACAAATCATTGGTTCTTTTTGAACAAATAATTCGTGAGGAAGAATTTCTTCTTTTTCTTCTTCTAAAGGCTGATGATCTGGAAATAGTTTTTTTAATTGTTCGCTTAAATCCATTTTTAATAAGTTAAAAAGTTCTTTAATGACAAAGTTAATATGTTTTGTGGTAGATTTTATAAAAAACAAAAAAGACATCAAGAAAACTCAATGCCTTTTCTATCTATTATAAAATTATTTACTTTTTAATCAATCCTAATTCTACCAAACGTTCGTGTAAAAATTCGCCAGCGGTGATATCTTCATATAATTTTGGATTGTTTTCATCGATACATTCTGGTAAGCAATTTAAACTCATATCGCTTACTGGATGCATGAAAAAAGGAATGGAGTAACGAGAAGAACCCCACAATTCTCTTGGTGGATTTACCACTTGGTGAATCGTTGATTTCAACTTGTTGTTGGTGTGTCTTGATAACATATCTCCAACATTAATCATTAACTCGTCTGGTTGTGCCATAGCATCAATCCATTCGCCATTGTGATTTTGTACTTGTAATCCTTTGCCTTGAGCTCCCATTAATAAGGTAATCAAGTTGATGTCGCCATGTGCTGCTGCACGAACGGCACCATCTTTAGGTTCGTCAGTAATAGGAGGGTAATGAATTGGACGTAAAATACTGTTTCCGTCTTTGATGTATTTGTCAAAGTAGAATTCGTCTAATCCGATGTAAAGTGCTAAAGCTCTTAAGACATAAACCCCTGTTTTTTCTAACATTTGGTACGCTTCTTTACCTACTTCATTAAATTTAGGTAATTCCGTTACTTCCACGTTATCTGGATATTCGCCAGCGTACTTTGAACCTTCGCTAACGTATTGTCCAAAATGCCAAAACTCTTTTAAATCTCCAGCAGAGCGTCCTTTAGCATGTTCTTTACCGAAAGAAACATAACCACGTTGTCCGCCAATACCTGGGATTTCGTATTTTGCTTTGGTTTCAAGAGGAAGATTAAAGAAGTTTCGTACTTCTGAATATAAATCCTCTACTAGTTTGTCATCTAAAAAATGACCTTTTAATGCTACGAAGCCGATTTCTTCGTAGGCTTTTCCGATTTCATTTACAAATTTTTGTTTACGTGCCGGATCATCCGACAGGAAATCACGTAAGTCAACACTAGGAATTTGTTGCATACTTAAAATTAATTGTTAATAAATCAAATGGGCTTTAACCCAAGTAAATACAAAGATAATTAAATATTTTTATTGTGAAAGAGGAAAGTTGTTAACAATTGGTGATGGGTGATGGATGATGGATGATGGGTGATGGGTGATGGGTGATGGAT
>NZ_DAIPZK010000020.1:0-11282 GCF_036782315.1 Flavobacterium sp. | reverse complement strand
GTTTTTATGTTTTTGTAAATTGTTTTGAGAAAATGGTAGTTGTGCAACAGTTACCCGTGTTATGTGCCGTATTTCTTTTCTTAGTTGTCAATGTGTTTTAATAATTCGTTAATGTCGTCAGTTGATGAAATTCCTTTTTCTGTCGCTATAAACGAAAGTAAAGTTATTTCAGAATTTAAGTCACACGCAGCTTTAATTTTATGGTGTCCGTCAACTATGTAATGAGCAATACACCAATGTGAAGTAAATTCTGGTTTGATGTCATCTTCAGGCCAAACAGCAGGTTCTTTAATGTCTAATGTTGATAGGCTAATTGCTGTCGGTTTATTGCCTTTTAAAATTTTTTCTTTATAAAAGTCAACTCGTTTCTGGTCTAAATTTTCAGTTGATGTCAACGGAATAAAAAACTCAAATATTTTTCTGTCGTCACCGATTTCCTTGTCTGACCCACGATAGTAATTTACTTTGGGTGAGTGTGGAACACCATAATATCCGTCTATTCCCCATAAGTCTACTTGTTCCTTTGCGAAATAGTCGTTAGGTTGTCCAACAACTGTAAATTTTGGAGTAATTGTCAGCAGGGCAATTTCGTAAAATCCGTTAGGAATTATCTCTCTTAAAATGTCAATTGTATTGTCGTCAATGAAAATAAGTCCAACATTTAGTTTGTCAATGGTTTCTTTTGGATTGATTGATTTCTTGTTGTCAATTAGCTTTTCAAAAAAGAAAGAGCAAGTCCCACAAACATTTCCAATGTGATAGATATTTTGTCCATTAACAGCGATAAATCTGTCCCATACTTCCCACGAACCACCACCTGTCGTCTCAAATGTCAGAGGCGAATTTGATGATACAATTTTTGTCGTTCTTTTGTTAAGTAGTCGTTTCATAATATGGCACATAACGTTCTCAGGCTTTGTGCCTGTTGCGTAAAAATAAACCAAAACATTAAATTAAACACTAAAAATTACAAATTATGACAAAACATTCAGAAAATACCGAACCAAGCAATAGCACAAAACCTGTGTTACCTGCTGTTTTTTCAGACTTATTAGCAGACCACGATTATTACTGCTCTGATAATAGTTATTACAAATTAAATTTTGAAACTAACTATAAAACATTCAAAGATTTTTATAACGAAATGGGAAATGCTGATTGTGATATGAATTTAGTTTTTAGATTTGATATTAAACAAAAAGATAGCGACATTACTGAATCTGAAAAACCTGAATATTATATGGAAATATTTATGGTTCATCAAAGAAAAGGTCGTTTTGTTCCATTTTATATTGAAAATGTTTACGAAGAAGATTTTGAGTTACTAAAAGAATATCTTGAAAAAAAGTATTTGAAAATTCAACAGATTTGGAATCCATTCAGTTCTTCAAAATAGCAGGTAACGTTCTGCGGCTTGCTCTCAGTGGCGTTGAACCAACACCAAGCCATTACAAATATAACAAAACATTCCATTCAGCAGCGGATTTTCCGCAGGAAAATCCGGAAGTAGCCATTGAAGCAAACCGCTGTTGTGCAACGTTTTTTAATTATTTTTTACAATGATACCAGTTATGATTATCTTATTTAATAGATTGCTTCTATAAACATAGGTTTGAGAATCTATTTGTTTGATGATTTCAACATATATTTTTTCACCTAAGAGGTATTCGTGTTCTTTCTTACCAACTTCTAGATAGGTTAAGATATATTGATTGGGTTTAGGCCATTCAATTTTGTATTTATAAACTTCTCCGTTTGTTTCTTCAATTTGTATATTTTCGGTTCTTGTTATTATAGTATTTTTATAGTATATATCATGATATTTATATATTCCAATTTTGAAGTTATCGAGCTTATAAAAATCACTTTCCTCAATATGAGAATTTTCAAATTCTTTACTAATAAAACTGAAAGTTTGGTCATGACAATTGTTTTTAAGTTTAGTGTCTGGATAATATTCTATTCCTTTTCTATACTTAACAATTTGATTTATAATACTAGAATCTTGAATTGTTGTTTTGTCTGCTATAATTTCTACATCAGTTGTTTTTCCAACGCTGTCAACACAAAAATTCAAAGTCAAATATTTTATGTCGTTAATACCTTCAACATAAAATTCCGTTGTCATTTGACAAAAGCAATTAATTGAAATTAATATAAAAAATAAAAAAATGTTCTTTTTCACTTAGGTTAGGTTAATGTTGTACAACTCGTTTATATGCGAAACTCTCGAACTAGTATCATGCCTTATTGGCAAGATAAGCGAAAGTTTTGCATGGTTTTATTTCGCTAATTTTTTTAACGAAATCAAATATAATAAAATATTTACAATTTCTAAAACAAAAAAAAAGGCTCACTTTCGTGAACCTAATGAAACTTTATATATTCAAAAATTACGTTTTCTCTCTTTTTGTTTGTTCTTTTAAAATGGATGGCAAATAAGGTGAAATAGTAGTTTCTAATGTTGCTTCAGAAATAAATAAGGCTTTTGCATCTTGTGGTAATTTGTTCCAAATTTTAGGGTTTTTAAAATCGTAGCTTCCAAAAACAATTACGGGAGTTCCTTTTAATCTTACTTTCTCAGGATTTTCTAATTCCCATTGATCGGCAAATTCGTATAGTATTTTAGCATCTTTTTCTAATAATCGCAAACAAGAATGCGAGGCCGGATAACCCGGTAATTCATATTCGTGAAAACCTACCCCTAATTTGTTTTCAATGTTAAAATTCCATTTTAGTTTCCACTCATCATTAAATGTACTAATAGTTTCTTCGGCTTTCCAATTAGTGAAAAATAAACCTGTTGGTGTTTTGTCTTTTTCCCTTCCCATGCTTGTGGGTCCGGTATGCGTTAAAACACCATATTCATAAGTAGCAAAAGCTTGTGTAGTATAAGAAAACAAAATGATTTTGCTTACATCGCTCAAAATATTTACTTCAAGCGGAAATGGCATGTAATAAGCAATGTCGCCAGAGTAATCTGTAGGAACTACAATTGAATCTAGTTTTTTTAAATTGGGTTCATCTACACGATTAATAGCTAACACCAAATCGAGTGCTTTAGAATTGGAGCCATTATTTTCTAACCAATCTTTCGTCTTTTGAAATGTAAATTTTACTTCTTTTGGATGAACACGTTTTATTGTGGGTTTATTAGTAGGAGTAACCTCTTTAATTTTTTCTTTACAAGAAATGGAAAGAACACTAATAACCAAAATAATTATTTTTAATGTAGCTTTCATGGTTTTGAATTTAGATAAAGATATAATTATTGAACGTTTATCGTCTTATATTATTTTTAGAAATTATTACATAATTGTGAATTTTAGAGATAAAAAAAGGCTCACTTTTGTGAGCCTAGTATCAATTCCAAAATATTCCATTTTTTAAATCATTATAACTTAAGATTTCGTTTGTGTTTTCGAAGTTGAGGAGTACGAGTAATTCATACAATTCTAATCGATTAATAAGAATAATGAAATTACTTTGTAATGTTGGAATAGGGATTTTCTTTTTATAAATGGAGTGTTCGTATTCCTTTTCCCAATAGTCGATATCAATACGTTTTAGGTAATTTGCAAACGCAATTAATTCGTCTTCGGTAAGGCTAAAGTTGAGGTTATTGAAGGTTAATTGGTAATTACCACAACCTTTCAAGAAAATCAGCATACCGTTTTGAGTTTGTTTTAAAATGGAATAATTGCAACACATAGTTTTATTTTTTATTTCGTTTTCCCCACCAAATAAAGAATCCTGTAACCGGTAATGACGCACAAACTAAACTAATTATCAACGCTATAATCTTGCTCCAAATACCGAAAATAGCACCAATGTGAATATCGTAATTTGCAGCAACTGCTTTTTCGCCTAAGTTTTTATCGTGATGCGAATGTTGGTGCAACAATTCACCCGAATTTTCATCAAAAATCAAACTATGATTCATATGATACGAGTAGGAGAGTTGCTTCACAAACACATCATAATTCGGGTGTTCGTGGTCATCTAAATGTTCGTAACCAAAATCCAAACTGTATTGAAACGCATCTGGATATAATTCTTCGACTTTTTTACCTATTTTATCTAACGTATGTTCATCTCGCATTTCGATAGGTGCTTTGGTTTGAATGTGCGAAAAATCAGGATACGAAGTGCTTCCACCAGAAAATACGAAGTATAAAATCGCTTGGACGAAGAAAAATGCATAAAACAATCCTGTAAAGGCAACTACAAAAGCTAATGACGAAACATAAAATCCTAAAATGTTGTGCAAATCGTAGTTTTTGCGTTTCCAACTTTTTACGTTTTTCCAATTAAAAGCAAAGCGTTGTTTTCTAGCGTTTTTGTTTTTGGGCCACCATAAAATAATGCCCGAAATCAACATGAAAACAAAAATTAATGTCGGAATACCGCAAACATACGTTCCCCAATCGGTTTTCAGCATAAAACTGAAGTGAATCGATTTAATGATGTTGAAAAAATCAGTCGTTTCATCATAAACACCACGAATTTCGCCCGTAAACGGATTTACATAAACCGATTTGTAAACGACATATTCTTCGTAAAAATTCCAACCTTCTGGATTTCTTTCGTAGTAATAGAAGATGTAGCTTCGGCTTTTATCAATCGGAACCGTTACCCAGTGAATTGGATATTTTTCATTAGTAAATGCATCCACTTTTTTCTCTAACACTTTAAGTGAAAGCGGTTGTTTGTTGGCGATATTGGATTCGTGATGATAAATAGCATCTTTTCGAAGGTAATTGGTGATTTCTTCCTGAAACACATAAATCGCACCCGTAATCGAAATTATAAAAACGATTAAACCCGTGGATAAACCTAACCAAAGATGTAATTTTCGAATGCCTTTTTTGAAACTTGATTTTTGCATGTGATTACGATAAAAACTCCCCACCGAAATGAGGAGCTTACTTTAAACTAAACAGAAAATAAACTTAAAATTTGTAGGTAACACCAGCCGTAATGCTGCGTAAACGTTGCGGTGTAACCGTTGACCAACCTGAATAATATTTTTCGTTCAACATATTATTCAATTTTAATGATACGTTAAACTTGTCATTGTCATAAGATAAAGCCGAATTTAAAACCGTATAATCAGGTAAAGCGAAAGTTCCTATATTCGCTCTGTTTAAAGTTTTGTATTCGCTAGCGTAGTTACCTCCAAAACCAATTCCAAAACCTTTCAATTTTCCATTTGTTACTGTGTAATTTGCCCAAAAATTCACTAAAGTTTCTGGTCCAGCAGCTTCTGGTCGTAAACCTAAATAACCATCTCCTGGTGTTTCTTTTGTAACTTCTGCTTCATTATGACTAAAACCAGCAATAACGTTTAATCCTTTAATTGGATTGGCTACGATACTTACTTCAACACCTTTGCTTTCTACTTCACCACCTTGAATTGAGTTGTTGATGTTGTTTGGATCAGTAATTACGCGGTCTTTTACACGAATGTCATAATAACTAACAGAAGCCGAAATAATGTCTTTATATAAACTTGTTTTTAAACCTACTTCAAACTGATTTGCTTGCTCAGGATCAAATTCTTTGGTTCTTGGATTGCTTCCGTCGATATCAGCAACGGTGGTTGGAGCTACATTTTTAAATCCATTCATATAATTACCAAAAAGAGAAACTTTGTTTTCAATAATTTGATATACCGCACCAAACTTAGGAGAAACCGCTACTTGACCTTTCGTTTCTTCAGCATCCCATTGCGAAGCTTTTCCATCGAAATAATCTAAGCGTAAACTTGCCATAACGGATAATCTATTGGTAACATTCAATACATCTGAAACATAAGCACTCATAATTTCTTGTGTTGCTTCAGTGTTTCCTGCAAAACTTCCGGTTAACAGAGCGTCTGTTCCTGCTTGCGTTAGAATTCCGGTATCGGTGCCATTTACTAAAGAAACAGTTCCATTTGCAACCCAGCCAGAACCACTATTAATTAATCTCGAATTGTAATAATCCAATCCAGCAACCAAACGGTTTCTCATGTTTCCGATTTTGAAATCTCCAATGAAATTTTGTTGGATGTCGGTTGTGTAAAACGTTCCATCAGCTTTAGAAATGAATCTTGTGAATTCGTCGCCATTAGCAGAATCCCATAAATACTGATAGTAACCGTTTGTTTTAGTCGAACTTTTAGATAAAACGGTTTGCGAAGTCCAATTGTTCGAAAGTTTATACAAGGCTTGCATTTGCATGTTGAACGAATTGTTGTTCATAGTCAAATCATTCGAAGTAAATGATCTTTTGTAGTTTTTGTCAAATAATTCCATTGAATCAAATGAAAGAGGAGCGTATCGACTCAAAAAAATCATACTCGCTTTTGCTGAGGTATTTTTGTAAAATTCTGTGTTAACTAGGAAAGTTAATTTGTCGTTAACGTCATATTTTATGGAAGGTGCTAAAAAAAAGGAATTTGAAAATCCAGCATCTTGAAATGATTCTTCCGAAGTGTAAGCTGAATTAACTCTAATAGCTGCTTTGTTATTTATGGGAAGATTAACATCAGCAGTAACGCGATTGCTACCATATGTTCCATTGTTGTAGCTAACTTCGCCACCAAATGCTTGATGAGGTTTTTTAGTAACAATGTTGATTAATCCACCATACGAAATAACACTACTTCCAAACAATGTTCCTGAAGGACCTTTGATGACTTCAATATTGTCGATATTAATAGGGTCAACAGTTGTGTTGGTCAATGAGGGTAAACCGTTTGTCATGGTTGGTTGAACTGAAAATCCACGCATGGAGTAATATTCAGCACCATCACCATTTCGACCAGTAGATTCCCAAAGACGCGTTACACCAGTTGCGTTTTTTAGCGCATCGTTAAAATTCGTAACCACTTGTTCTTTTAAAAGGTTGGCTGGAATGGAATTGTACACTTGTGGATTTTCAATATCCTTTAAAAGCATTTTTGAAACCGTGGTACTGCTTTCTTTTTTGTACTTGTTTTCTCTTGTGCCTTCAACGGTAACTTCTTTTAAAACTTTAGTTGAATCCGCTTTTTCTTGACTAAATCCTAGTAGCGATGACAACAAAAGCGTTGATAATACTATTTTATTCATTTTATTTAGATTTAATTAAAATAACATAACAAAAGTATCGACTCGAAATTAAAATACAAAATTAATTTAGACTTATTTTAAATAAAAAATATAAAGAATTGATTTTCAGATGTAAAACTTTTAAAGACAGAAACTTTTATACTTTCAACTAAAATTGTAACTTTGCACTCCAAAATAAATAACAGCCATGTTAGAGAGATTACAATATGTAAAACAACGTTTTGACGAAGTATCCGATTTGATTATTCAGCCGGATGTCATTGCTGATCAAAAGCGTTATGTACAATTAAATAAAGAATACAAAGACTTAAAAGAGCTAGTTGAAAAGCGTGATGAGTACATCAACTTAGTTGGAAATATCAATGAAGCGAAAGAAATCATAGCGGATGGTTCGGATGCCGAAATGGTAGAAATGGCTAAAATGCAATTGGATGAAGCAAATGAGCGTTTACCTCAATTAGAAGAGGAAATTAAGTTCATGTTGATTCCTAAAGATCCAGAAGATGCGAAAAACGTAATGGTGGAAATCCGTGCGGGTACTGGTGGTGATGAAGCTTCTATTTTTGCAGGTGATTTGTATCGTATGTACACGAAATATTGCGAATCGAAAGGCTGGAGAACTTCTTTAGTCGACATGAACGAAGGAACATCGGGTGGATTTAAAGAAGTAATTTTTGAAGTTACAGGTGAAGATGTTTACGGAACATTGAAATACGAAGCAGGAGTTCACCGTGTACAACGTGTACCACAAACGGAAACGCAAGGTCGTGTTCACACTTCAGCAGCTACCGTAATGGTTTTACCAGAAGCGGAAGAATTTGACGTACAAATCGACATGAATGACGTTCGTATCGACTTTTTCTGTTCGTCAGGACCTGGAGGGCAATCGGTAAATACAACGAAATCTGCGGTTCGTATGACGCACATTCCTACAGGATTGGTAGCGCAATGTCAGGATGAGAAATCACAACATAAAAACAAAGATAAAGCTTTAACGGTTTTACGTTCGCGTTTATATGAAATGGAATTGGCCAAAAAACAAGAAGAAGATGCGAAAAAACGTAATTCTCAGGTAAGTTCGGGTGACCGTTCGGCTAAAATTAGAACATACAATTATCCTCAAGGTCGTGTAACCGATCACCGTATTGGAATGGATATCTTTGATATGGACGGTGTAATGAGTGGAAAAATCCAAAAATTTATCGACGAATTACAATTAGTAGCTAACACCGAAAAACTAAAAGAAAGCGAAGTTTTCTAAATGAAAGAAAACAGAACATAGAACATAGAGAAAAGATGCTGAACAATAATTTGTTTGGCATTTTTTTTTGGAGCGAATGGTTTGTTAACTTCTGTTATCCATGTTCCCGCTTTCCCTACAAGTTGCTCCTTGTGTCGCAAGCTTTTCGTGCAATCGGGGCTATAAAGGCAATTTTAGGAACAAAAATTAGTAGTTCAAATTAAATTTAGTGAACTTAGTGTCTTCTTCGTGTCTTTGTGGTTAAAAAAACTTTGTAACTTTGCGTTTAAATAACAACAACACAATGACTACTGAA
Organism: Flavobacterium sp.; assembly: GCF_036782315.1. Classification (GTDB taxonomy): domain Bacteria; phylum Bacteroidota; class Bacteroidia; order Flavobacteriales; family Flavobacteriaceae; genus Flavobacterium. The sequence continues at coordinate 2,629 of NZ_DAIPZK010000020.1, read as the reverse complement.
CAACTAATTTCCCAAATCCGAACTAAAAAATCATTTCTTTGTATTGGTTTGGATGTCGATTTAAATAAAATCCCTGAACATTTACTACAAACTGAAGATCCCATTTTCGAATTCAATAAAGCGATTATTGATGCGACTCACGATTTATGTGTTTCCTACAAGCCAAATACTGCTTTCTACGAAGCTTACGGCATCAAAGGTTGGCAATCGTTAGAAAAAACGATTAATTATATCAACGAGAAACATCCTGAAATTTTTACCATTGCTGATGCAAAACGTGGCGATATTGGTAATACTTCTTCGATGTATGCACGTGCTTTTTTTAATGATTTGGATTTTGATTCGGTAACGGTGGCGCCTTATATGGGAAAAGATTCGGTGGAACCATTTTTAGCTTTTGAGGACAAGCACACGATTATGTTGGCCTTAACTTCAAACGAAGGTGCTTTTGATTTCCAAACGCAGAATGTGGAAGGAAAAGAATTATACAAAGTGGTTTTAGAAACCTCAAAATCTTGGAAAAATGCTCGTAATTTAATGTATGTAGTGGGTGCAACTAAAGCCGAATATTTCACAGAAATCAGAAAAATTGTTCCTGATAGTTTCTTGTTAGTTCCTGGAGTTGGCGCTCAAGGCGGAAGTTTAGCTGAGGTTTGCAAATACGGAATGAATCAAAACGTTGGATTGTTAATCAATTCTTCAAGAGGCATTATTTACGCTTCAAACGGAACAGATTTCGCTGAAAAGGCTAGGGAAGAAGCTTTGAAATTGCAACAAGAGATGCAGCATATTTTAGGGTAAATATTGAACAAAATGCAATTTACAGACCAATTAGGAACCCAGCACATTTTCGAAACCACACCTTTGCGAATCGTCTCTTTAGTGCCTTCGCAAACCGAATTGTTGTACGATTTAGGTTTAGAAGATAACATTGTTGGAATCACTAAATTCTGTGTGCATCCGTTTCATTTTAAAGCAACGAAGACGATTGTTGGTGGAACAAAAAACATCAAATTTGATAAAATAATAGCACTACAGCCCGATATTATTATTTGTAATAAAGAGGAAAATACGAAAGAAATCGTAGAAGAGTTATCCACAATTTGTCCCGTTTGGGTAACGGATATTCTCACGATTGAAGATAATTTACAAATGATTCACGATTTTGGTCAACTTTTCAATAAACGTACGGAATCTCGAAAATGGATAGATAAAATCAATTTTGCTTATCAAGATTTTCAGCAATTTATCAAAGATAAACCCGTAAAGAAAGCCGCTTATTTTATTTGGGCGAATCCTCACATGGTAGCCGGAAATCATACTTTTATCAATGAATTATTGAAATTAAATCATTTCGAGAATATTTACGAAGCTAAAGAAGGGCGTTATCCTGAAATCGAGTTGAAGAAAATCCGTTTAGAAGGCGATCCGGATTATGTGTTTTTGTCATCCGAACCTTTTCCGTTTAAAGACGAACATGCATTTGAAATTGGACGATTTACCCATCATGCCAAAACGGTTTTTGTGGATGGCGAAATGTTTTCTTGGTACGGTAGCCGTTTGTTGAAAGCCTTTGATTACTTCAAATTACTGCATACTAAAATTTAAAATTTGTTCAACAATGTAGTTGTTTTAAAAACAGTACATTTGACAAATTTTAAACTTTTGATTTCCTATACAATTTATAAAAACGAAACCAGTACCGAATGGGTCACTTTTGTTCATGGAGCAGGAGGAAGTTCGTCTATTTGGTTCAAGCAAATTCGTGATTTTCAAAAGCATTTTAATGTACTGTTATTGGATTTGCGCGGTCATGGGAATTCAAAAGACCAATTAAAATCAGCATTCAAACAGCAATATACATTCAAAGCAATTGCTGAAGATATTGTTGAGGTTATCGATTTTTTAAAGATTGAATCTTCACATTTTGTGGGGATTTCATTAGGTTCTATCGTTATCCGTCAATTAGCAGAAATGCATCCCGAACGCGTGAAAAGCATGATTTTAGGCGGTGCGATATTAAAAATGAACTTCCGTTCACAGGTCTTGATGCGATTAGGAAATATGTTTAAATATGTCTTACCGTATTTGGTGTTGTACAAGTTTTTTGCCTTTGTAATAATGCCAAAAAAGAACCACAAACAATCACGCTTACTTTTCATCAACGAAGCCAAGAAATTGTATCAAAAGGAATTTATCAAATGGTTCAAACTCACAGCTGAAATTAATCCCGTGTTACGTTGGTTCCGACAAAAAGAATTGAATATACCAACACTTTACGTTATGGGCGAAGAAGATTATATGTTTTTACCTTCGGTAAAGCAAGTAGTTGCTAAACACGTTAAAAGCGCCGAACTTTTCATCATTCAAAATTGTGGACATGTGGTAAATGTTGAACAACCTGTTATTTTTAATGAAACGGTGATTGGGTATTTGAAGAAACAATAATTTGGTTTAACGTTCTGCGGCTTGGCGAAGTGGCGGATTTTCAGCAGTAAACTTCATTAGATGCACAAAGCTTGAATTTTGCACTTCACTTTCATAGACGCACTAAACCCCCGCTTTTGCATAACGGCTGTGCTTGTTGCACAACTCAAATATACAAATACTTGCATAAAAAAGAGATAAT
>NZ_DAIPZK010000019.1:5282-11289 GCF_036782315.1 Flavobacterium sp. | reverse complement strand
TAGTACAGAATGGTGTTCCTGCATAACTAATTGTTGCTGTTGGTGCAGCTGTAATGGTAATCGAAGTTGTAGCCAATACTGCTGAACATCCATTAGCCGCTGGTATTGTATAAGTTACTGTATAGATTCCAGGTGTGCTAGAAACTGGCAAAATAGTTCCTGTTGCAGAATCAAGCGTTAAACCAGCTGGTGCAGCTGAAAACGTACCAGTTGAAAAGTTTCCTGTTCCATTTAAAGTAACCAATTGATTGGATGAATTTGTGTTACAGAAAGGACCAGCATAACTAATAGTAGCAGTTGGCAATTCTGTTATAACAACTGAAGTTGTAACTGGTATTGCTGGACATCCACCACTTGCTGGAATAGTATATGTTACGGTATATGTCCCTGCTGTACTTGCACTTGGTGTAATAGCTCCTGTAGACGCATTAATTGATAATCCTGCTGGAGACGATGTATATGTTCCGCCTGTATAGGCTCCAGTTCCTGAAATCGTTACTGCTTGTGCTGTTGCAACTGATGTACAAAATGGAGTTCCTGCATAACTAATAGTCGCTGTTGGCAATAAGGTAATTGTAATGTTTGCGTTGCTACTAGCCGCTAATCCACAGGCAGATGCTGGAAAATTATATGTAACCGTGTAAGCACCTGGAGTACTTGAAGAAACAGTAATTTCTCCAGTTGAAGCATTAATAGTTAATCCTGCTGGTACCGCTGAAAAAGTTCCACCAGATGTAAAACCAGGAACCAATGTAGGGAAAACATTTGCACTATTAGAACAAACTGGAGTTGTATATGAAAATCCTGTAACAGGAACAATAGCACCTGTAACTGTAATTGTTCCGCTGATAGTGATAGGTGCAGAACATCCACCTGTAGTTGAAACAGTGTAATTATAGGTTCCTGCCAATGTCGGAATTCCACTAATAGTAAATACACCCGCAGCAAAATTTCCTGTAACTCCAGGAGGTAATGAGCCCGCAGAAATAATTGCTCCTGTTGCTCCTCCTCCAACAGTAAATTGAATTGGTGTAATAGCAACATTTACACATGTAGTTTGGGTAGCTGAACCTGATGATAATACCATAGTTGCAGCTGGACTAACTGTAACATTTACTGCATCCGAGGCAATACATCCACCTGGAGAAATAACATTTAATGTATATGTAATATTACCTGTTGGACAAACAGTAGGTGTTAAAGTATTACTATTAGTCATGTTAGTTGTTGGAGACCACTGAACTGTATTTGTATTAATAATTACAGTAAAATCAATTATAGTACCTGTTCCACCACCACCACCTCTGGTATCTTTAACATTAAGGGTAAAAGTACCATTTAAAGTACCTGTATAACCAGCATAAACAGCTGGAGGAATACAATAAGTTCTTGTACCTGATCCAGCAGCTAAAGGAGTTAATGTAGAATTATAAACTGTTCCATCTGGCATTGTAATTGTAATTGCATTTGCATTACCATTCTGACCAATATCTGGAAAGTTAGAGTGAGTTAAATCAAAACAAATCGAACCAATTGTAGAATTAGAATTCACAATTCCCGTAGAAGTTACAGATGTATTGGCTCCTGTTGTATTGTTATTTGGAATAGCAACATCGACAGGATTATTAAATGTAGTAGTAAAAGTGCCTGGTGCTATTGAAGAAGTACCACTCAAATTAATACAACTCCCAGAACAAACAGGAACATCAACACCTGCATTAACAGTAGGTGTAGGATAAACTGTAACATTTACCGTTTGAGGTGTACCAGGGCATCCCGTAGCTGTAGATGTTGGAGTTACAGTATAAACAACAACTTGTGGAGAAGCAGTTGTATTTACCAAAACATTATTTATTGTTGATCCCGTTTGGTTGGTTGTACTTTCTCCAGTAACATTTCCATTTGCGGTAGCAACCCACGTATATGTTGATGGCTGATCAGCAGTTAAAGCTAAATTAACAGATTGTCCACTACAGATATTAACAGCATTACTACTTGTCATTGTTGGACCACTAACCTTAACCGCACTAAACAATGAAGGAGGATCTGATTGACAAGCTGGACTTGTCCATGAACCAGATTCTCCATCGGCTGAAGTATTCACAGTAACAGATAAATTTTGACCAGCAACACAAGTGGAACTTACGGTCATATCCCAACAAAATGTCCATCCTCCAGTACAGTTGTCTCCATAATTATTTACTGGTGAAGTTCCTGCATCAATAGTATCAAAATAAAAACCTGTTCCCCAGTTTACACTATTAACTGTTCCTATGCCTGTTGGAAAAAAAGCCCACGTTCCTGAACCTTGACACGCAGTTGGTGGAGTTGCATTAGTAATACCTGTCCATCCAGGACCAAAAGCAATTTGAACTCCGTGAAGCCAATTCGCACTTACTTGAGTCCAGTTAGTTATAGTATAACAAAATCTAACAACCTGACCGGGCGCATAAGTTCCATTAACTGGAGCTGGAGTAGCTGTAAGTGTAGATCCTCTCAAACAATCATTACAATCAATATCATTATCAACAGAAATTGAAAAGTTATTATCCGTAGCAGAACCATTATTACCACTGATTTGAATATAATAAACTTGACCTATGGTCAACGAAGGAACCGACAATGTTCCATTTCCAGAGGGACCTAAATTGGTACAAGATAAGCCTGTCAATCCAGCACCATTACAAGTACCTGTCCAAAATCCAATGCTAGCATTAGGAAAACCAGAAATCGTAATATTAGCTAAAGTTCCAGATGTTGTAAAAGAATACCATACATCTAAGGCAGGAGAAGCCATATTACCTCCACTCGCACATCCAGTAAGTGACACATATGGATTAGCACCAGTAGCTCCCACAGTTGATTGATTATTTAAAGTAATTGGAGCACCATCTTGAAGTCCAGAAGAACATGCACCTGGCGTTGGGAGTGTCCCAATATTTGTAGCTGTATTACAATTATCATTCGCTGGCTGTGCAAAAGCTAATGTACTTGTTATTAATAACAATACAAGTAAAAGAGTATTTTTAATTTTCATAGTAGAACTATTTAGTATAAGCTTTATTAGGACGAACTTCATAACCTTTAACGATTATTGCAGATGAAGATATTGACCAACTTATGTGTGAAAAATTAGTATCATCCTCCACAAAGCATTCATCATTAAATTTTGCAGATTTCAAAATATGTTTAGGGTAAAGTCTAACTACTGTTCCATCATCTAAAACAATATCATGATTTTTTGTAATCAAATAACTACCGCATAAATCTGCTGTAGAAAAAGCTTTTTGAATGAGTTCTTCAGAATATTTATTCCCAACTTTGAGAATTTCAAAATTCCTTTTTCTTTCTTGAGCAACCCCAAGAAGTGTAAATTGAAAAAATAATAAAAGTAAAATCTGCTTCATGATGTTAATTTTTTATAGTTCTGAACAAAAAGTTAAAAATATTAGGGGGTTTTCATAATTTTTTGTTAATTAACAAATATTAAAATATTTTTTGAATTTTCAAATATTTAACTATAAAATTTTAAAAATATTTAATTTAACAAAACACATATGTTGTGATTTCCTAAAATATACAAAAATTATTACAGTATTAACAAAAAAAACCATCTCAATTGAGATGGTTTTAAAATGATAATTATCGATAAAATTAACGCTTCATCGCAAAATGCGCTTTAAATTGTTTTTTAGCTCCATTTTCTAAATAATCCACAGTAAACCAATAGTCGGTAGAAGGTAGTGGTTCTTGGTTGTATGTACCATCCCATTTTTCAACTCCTCTTAACTGTTTGATAAACTTACCATATCGGTCAAAAATATTTATCACATCTGTATCTTGTAATCCTGCAATGAACCATCCATCGTTAATACCATCACCATTTGGTGTAAAGTATTGTGGATATTCTATTACAAATACAGTGTAAGTTAAATAAGTACAACCTTGTGTGTCGATCACAGTAATTGTGTGTGGACCTGCACTAACATTTGTAAAGATATTCGAAGATTGTAAGGTTCCTTCGTCTAACGAGTACATTAAAGTGCCACTTCCGCCTGTTACATTTACTGTTAGCGTAGCATTTCCACTAAAATAAGCACTTTGTGTAACTGTCATACTTGCTGCCGGGGTTACTGAAGTAACATTAGCAGTAACCATGTTAGTCACATCCGAAGACACGCAATTAGTACTACTGTTGGTTGCAATCACACCATAAGTTCCTACGGCATTTGCGGTATAGGTTGCATTGTTTGAATTTGGAATCGCAACTCCATTAAAATACCAAACAAAATCATAGGTTGCATTGTCTAATCCCGAATCTAATGTATAGCTTTGGAATGGAACGCCAAATTCATCAACACAAATCGCTCCATCCACTAATTTTGGCTCTGGTAATGGATTTACAACAACTCTAACTGTGATAGAATTGCCTGTACAATTATCCAATCTAGGAGTGATGATATAATCTACATAACCAGGAGTGTTTCCTGTTGTAAATAAAAGTTGACTAATTAACAGGTTTGTACCCGCAAAACTTCCTGAAGTAGCGCCACTTACACCAACTGGAACCACAATCCAATCAAAAATAGTATTGGAATTAAATGTAGAAGCTGTGATATAAGTTGGTGTTACTCCACTACAAATAGGCAGATGAGTTGAATTCGCAAATATCTCTGGTCTTGGATTAACTAAGACAGTTACCGATTGAGGTGTTCCTGTACATCCGTTGAAAGTAGGTGTAATGGTATACGTCACACTTCCTTGTGATAGCCCAGTGGTAGTCAATACTTGTTGAATACTAGTACCTGTTCCATTTGAAGCTCCAGTCACTCCTGTTGAATTGGTTACTACCCAATTAAAAATGGTACCTGGAATTGTCCCTGTTAGTGAAATATTAGTTCTCTCTCCAGAACAAATTGGCGCAGGATTATTCGCAATTGTTACATCAGGTATAGGATTTACTCTAACATGAACTACTTGAGCAGGACCAGAACATCCGTTTGCTTCTGCTACAATCGTATAATATACATCTACAGTTGATGTAGTTCCCGGACTAACAGTTAACGTTTGACTAATACTTGTTCCTGTTCCTCCTAATGCTCCTACAACATTTCCTCCTGTTACTGTCCATGAGAAAACAGCGCCAGGCACATTACTTGTTAACTGAATATTGGTAGTTCCTCCTGAACAAAATACTGGGTTAGAATCGTTCGCAATTACAATTGGAGATGGCGACACATTAATTCTAATTAATCCAGGAGCACCAGGACATCCATTTGCTGTTGGAGTTACCAAATATTCTACATAACTATTAGTTGCTGAAGTAGCTGTTAATAATTGCGAAATTACATTTCCATTTGAATTAGAAGCACCCGTTACGTTAGATTGTGTAGCAACCACCCAAGAGAAAGTTGTTCCTGGCACATTACTCGATAAATTAATACTTGTAAATGTTCCAGAACAAATCGTAGTTAAAGTAGGTGTTATAATTACGTTTGGTAGTGGTTTAACAATCACAGTTGCACTACCTGTTTGTGCTTGACCACAAAATGGAGCAATTGTTGATTGAACATAAACCACATTATAAGTACTGTTAGCTGTTAAAATAGGCGTAACTACAGTAGCTGTTCCTGAATTAGGAATAGTAACCGTTTGATTAGGCCCACCATCAATATTATAAGTTACTACAGAATTTGGAGTAGCAGTTATTGTTACACTACCAGAAGTACCTTCACATATAGAAGCATTTGATACTATGCTAACTAATACAGGCTTTGGTAGAATTGGCAATACAGTAAATGAAGCTGAATTAGCCGAAGTACAACTTCCGTTAAAAGCAGCTACTTGATAACTTGTGTTTAATACCGTACCCGATATGACACCAGCAGCTCCTACTGAAGGTCCAGCTGGAGTAAACACGTAAGTTAAGGCAGCATTATAATTTGAAATCGAAGCAAAACCATCTGCAGTACATGTTGGTGCTGTAATTGCTACTGTTGGAACTACT
>NZ_DAIPZK010000019.1:0-5182 GCF_036782315.1 Flavobacterium sp. | reverse complement strand
TAAATGTCATTCCAGAAATCAATCCCGCAGCATCTACTGTTGGTCCTGTTGGAGTGAACACATAGGTCATAGCTGCATCGTAATTTGAAATCGTAGCAAAACCATCTGCAGTACATGTTGGTGCTGTAATTGCTACTGTTGGAACTACTGGAGTTACCAACATTGGTAAATTACTAAACTGAGCCGAAGCAACAGTAGTACAAGTAGCATTGGATGCTGTAACTTCATATAATGTATTTAATGTCATTCCAGAAATCAATCCAGTAGCATCTACTGTTGGTCCTGCTGGAGTAAACACATAATTTAAGGTAGCATCATAGTTAGATATGGTGCTAAATCCATCAGCCGTACACGTTGGCGCTGTACTTGCAATAACAGGAACAGCTGGTGTTGGCAACATTGGATCTATAACAAAAATAGCTGAATTAGCCGAGGTACAACTTCCATTAAAAGCAGCTACTTCATAGTTCGTGCTAAATGTCATTCCAGAAATCAATCCCGCAGCATCTACTGTTGGTCCTGTTGGAGTAAACACATAGGTCATAGCTGCATCGTAATTTGAAATCGTAGCAAAACCATCTGTAGTACACGTTGGTGCTGTAATTGCTACTGTTGGAACTACTGGAGTTACTAACATTGGTAAATTACTAAAAGGCAATGAAGGATTGGAGTCACAAGTGCTATTAGATGCAATAACTGTATAATTATTTCCTAATATCATACCAGTAACTAATCCAGTAGCATCAACTGACGGACCTGATGGTGTAAATATATATGTTGCTGTAGCATCATAGTTTGATATTGTGCTAAATCCATCTGCTAGACAAGTAGCCGGAGTGGACACAATAGTTGGTGTAGGCAGGTTTTGTAAAATTTCGTTTATCACAAATGGAGAAGGGCTAGTAGCACAAGCTACATTATTCAACTGAACTGTATACGAAGTTCCATAAACTGCATTTAATATATTTCCACTAGCATCAATAGTTGGCCCTGGTGGATTAAATACATAATTAAAACTTGGGTTATAATTTGTGACAGTAGCTGAACCATTTGCAACACACGTTGCTGGCGTAACCGAAACTAATGGAGCAGCATAAACCACAACCGAAGCTGTTTGATTTAATGGTCTATCACAACCTAATTCATCATAGCTGTAAGCAACACCGTCCAAGAAAACAGTACCATTGCTTCTATTGATAGTAATTGTATTTGAAGTGGTTCCTTTAATAAAAGTTACATGTTGCAATACATTTAAACCACCAGTATTAAAAAGTAAAGTTGAAGGACCATCGACAATATTGACAGCTCCTGTAGTTGTATTTTTAGCTAAACTCACCGTTATTGGTGTACCAGCAGGTACAATATGAGCTAAAGTTAATGTAACCGTGGTATTCGATGAGTTAATTGTAGTGGAATTAGCTGTTGTTGCTGTTGTACCAGCAGCTAAAATAGGACCAACTGAATTATTTGGACTAACACCCCCAACAGCAGATATTGCATTACCAGTTGTTGGTACAGGAGGCGCTGTCATATAAGTAACATTTACATCTGTTGTAATATTTAATCCAGACAATGATAATGTAGCAGTTCCAACATTGTTTAAAGTAATTGTCTGATTAGCACCACCATTTATGTTATAAGTTACAATTGTATTTGGTGTTCCTGTGAAAGTATATACAGCATTTTCACCTTCACAAATTTGAGTAGGCGCAACTGTAAGATTTGTAAATTCTACACCAGGAATTACATTTAAACATACTTGACGAGAATAGGTACAACCAAAATTATCAGTAACATTGTAAGTGTAACAATGAGTCCCCACAGTTGTTGGAGTTACTGTAATTTGATTTCCACTTACGTTGGTAATTGATGGATCTGGTGACCAGAAAGAATTTGCTATCACAGGAGTGAATTGATAATCCGTAGGTAGTAAAGAACTATCAAAATTTATACTCCAGTTGAAAATATAACCATTATCTACTGCTAAATTATCTGTAATAACTAGGGTCCAATCTCCATTTAATGTACTTCCTAATAAATTAGAAAATGGTTGTACTGGCTGATAATTTCCTGCATTAATTGAAGCAGAGCTTGGAGTACCACAAGCAGAAGTAGCACCATTTACAAGTAATGTAGTAGCTGTAGGTGTAAAACAATAAGTTCTACCTGTTCCTGGACCAGTTGCTGGATCGTCTAAAGGACAACCAAGATAAGTACCTGCACCACCTGGGTATGCTTTTAAAATAATTGATTGTCCAGACGGGCTAACAAGTCGAATTTGTAAATCTCCTAGATAAGAATGCTCCATGTTGATACAAACTGATGTAATTTGATTAACAGAAGTTAAAGTACTTCCTAAAGGAAAACAATCAACAGGAACGGACGTTTGATATGATACTCCACTACCATCAGGCAAGAAAGTTGTTCCACTCACTGGTGGTGCACATTCCCTATAATAGGTTACTGGAGTAGCCGCACCAATTATATTAGTAGATTGACCCAAACATATTTCATTATCAACAACTGTTGTACCAGTGAAGAGTGGTGTAGTAGAAACATAAACTAATTGGTTGATTCGGTTGACACTCCTACATCCTTGAGCATCCATAGCATATAAACTTATTGAATATATACCAGGAGTAGCATACGAATGTGTTACAGTTTGTCCTGTACCTGTATTCCCATCTCCAAAACTCCAATGATAAGTTGCTCCAGTCCCACTAGTACCAAAGGCAGCCGTTCCATTTAATGTAAATGTTTGGTTTTGACATACTCGTATTACGGTATCAGACCCAGCGGGTGGTGTTGAACCTGCAACAGAAGCTGTAATGGATTGACAAGGTGGACCACAAATTATGGAAGCATCCCATCCCGCTGCATTTGTTGCCGAATTAGAAGTAAATACAAATATTAAACATCCATTGCCTGCAGGATTACTAGCTGTATAAGATGGTATAATACCAGAACCTGTATAAGTCCCTACTAATAAGGCAGTTGCTAAATTATCACCATCATAAATTGAAAAAGTATCATCCGCAACATTAAATGAATTGAAAAATACTGTTACTGATTGACCAGCCGGAGGGCATATTTTTTTATATCCTTGAGTTGCTGTTATATTATTTGTGTAATTCCCATTTGGACCTCCATTATCATAAAAGTGATCACCAGCACAATAATTTGGGGGTGGTGCACATGTAATATTTGCAGTCCAACCATCTCGAGTACCTGAACTATCACTTCTAAAGACAAAAGTTAAACAACCACTTGGATGAGTTGACGTAAATGGACCAGGTATTGTTGTACCCCAATATCCACCAGCTAATCCTCCTGGTACATTACCAGCAGGATTGCCACTTGAAATCAATGGAGAACTTGTATTAGGACCATCATAAACATATAATGCATCCCAGGTAGCTTCAGTATTAAACGAAGTAAAAGTAACTGTAACTATATCCCCTGGATTTGTAGGACAAATGACAACTGGAGTTGCAGTATTATTAAAGTTATTTGGATATTGCCCACTAACCCCACCAGGATCAACAAAATTTCCTCCACATTCAGGCGGTGCTACTGTAGTTGTAAAATTTCTAACTGCCGACCATGGACTCACATTATCTGCCTCACAAATAGTTCTTACATAATAACTGTAAGATGTTAAAGGAGATAATCCTGTTACTGTATAAGAATTAGTTAAAATATTATTAACAATTGTTCCTGTACCAGGTGTAAAACCTTGTGGTCCGTATTCTATTTGCCATGGTCCAGCAGGGTTTGGACTCGTCCAAGACAATTGAGCTGTAGTAGAAAATGGTGTTACATTTAAACCTGTTGGCACTAAACACTGTTGATCTACTTTTACATCATCTAAAATCCATCTGTCTCCTAAACCGTTATTCACTTCCATAACGAATGCAAAATATACGTTTTGGCCTGCATACGCGTTCAATAAAATAAAAAACTGTTGAAATGGTAAATTTTGAATTTCTAATTCTGTATATGTAGCCAATGTGGTAGTAAAAGAAGCTCTATTTTGCCCTGTTGTAGATAGCAAAACCTTGTAAACACTTCCTTGTTCACCATTAGAACCTGATCTTGAATAAAATCTTATTTGACCATTTGCTGGCACAGTAACTTGTGGTGTAATTAACCAATCTTGCGCTAGTCCTGGAGAAGTTGCTCCTGCATCTCTATTTACCATTGCAGACCAAGTTCCCTGATGTACCCATCCAAAACCGGAAGCATTAGTTCTTCCCCAGCTTTGTGCTGTTCCAATTCCATTATCTTCTACGACCCAACCTGTTGGAGGGAAACTTGCACCTTCAAAGCCCTCAGGAAACTGAGCGAAAGTGAAAATAGAAAAAAATGTCATTAAAAAAAGTAATATCTTTTTCATTATCAATTATTTATATCTAATTTTTATTAAAATTACAAAAATAAAATGTAATTATCTCATTATCAAACGTTAAAAGCACAAAATCATAATATGATTTTGTGCTTATATTTTTATTTCTTCACAATTAAGAATTCACTTCTTCTGTTTTGTGCATGCTCTTCTTCGGTACATTTGGCACAAGCTACTTTTGGTTCGCTTTCTCCAAATCCTTGTCCAGAAATTCTATCTTTCGATATTCCTTTGCTGATTAAGTATTGAACCGTCGATTTCGCTCTTCTGTCAGATAAGTTCATGTTGAATTTATCGCTTCCTCTATTATCTGTATGTGATTTTGCGAAGATAACCATGTTTGGATATTCGTTCATAACAGCAACCAACTTATTCAACTCTGCTGCTCCTTCTGCCGTAATATTGCTCTTGTTGAACTCAAAGTAAATAGGTTGCAAAATAACTTCTCTTTCTGTGATAATTGGAGTAATTGGATTCAACAATGCTTCTACAACAACTTGTTGATTTTCTGCTTTAGCTACTTCAAACACTCCACTTTCGTATCCTGATTTTGATACTTGTGCATTATAAGCTGTAAAACATAAAACTCCTGTGGTGGTTTCTCCATTTACAGCACTAGTTTGATTTGAAACTGTCTTTTGCTTCTCATCTACTAATATTACGGTAGCCCCTTCAATAACTTTTCCAGTCTTTGCATCTTTTACTCTAACAATCGCTTGTACATTACATACTGGATCTGCTTTGTAGATGTTGTCCACCCCATCTCTATTACTTGAG
>NZ_DAIPZK010000018.1:0-20418 GCF_036782315.1 Flavobacterium sp. | reverse complement strand
CTTCAAGTTGTAAGTTAAACTTGCCATGAGTACGTGTTTGTTTGCGTTTTTGATATCCCAGCTAGCGCGAGCATCACGCTCGTGAACAGAAAATAAAGCTAATAACGAGCACGAGCAAGATGCTCGCGCCAGCATAAAAAAATCCCGATTCACATCGGGATTTTATCTTTATGATATATTCTATCTTCTTACTTCTTAACCGGAATATTTTGTAAAATTTCCAATACAAATTTCCAATATTTTTGAGCAGAAGAAATACTCGCTCTTTCATCTGGACTGTGAGCTCCGTGGATGGTGGGTCCAAAAGAAATCATATCCATATTTGGATAATTGGTTCCTAAGATTCCACATTCTAATCCAGCGTGACAAGCTACTACGTTTGGTTTTGAACCGTTTTGTTTTTCGTAAATAGAAGTTAATACATCTAAAATTTCTGATTTTACATTTGGTGTCCAACCTGGGTAACTTCCTGTAAATTCTACTTCGCAACCAAACAATTCGTAAGCCGAACGCAAAGCATTCGCTAAATCAAATTTAGAACTCTCTACAGAGGAACGCGTTAAATTCTGAATCGAAATTTCGCCATCTTTTACAATTACTCTGGCAATATTATTCGATGTTTCTACTAAATCAGCCATATCAGCCGACATTCTGTAAACGCCGTTGTGTGCAGCATAAATAGCACGTAACAAACCTTCTTGCACACCTAAATCCATTACTTTTGCTGGAGTTGACTCGCTTTTAACAATTTCAATCGTTAAATTCGGCTCCATTGTTTTAAACTCGGCTTTGATTTCGTTGATGATTTCTTGCATATCAAAAACAAAAGCTTCGTCATAAATCGCTGCGATAATTACTTTAGCAACACTTTCTCTTGGAATTGCATTACGCAAACTTCCACCAGAAATTTCAGCAATTTGTAAACCAAAATTCTCAAATCCGTCAAATAACAAACGGTTCATGATTTTGTTCGCATTTCCTAATCCTTTATGAATATCCATTCCCGAGTGACCGCCTTTTAAACCTTTCACAGTAATGGTATAACCAACTGAACCTTCAGGAGTTTCCTCTTCGTTGTAAATTCTAGTAGCCGTTACATCTACTCCACCCGCACATCCGATATCGATTTCATCGTCTTCTTCAGTATCTAAATTCAATAAAATTTCTCCGTCAAGCATGCCGCCTTGTAGGCCCATTGCTCCTGTCATTCCCGTTTCTTCGTCAATTGTAAATAAAGCTTCAATAGCTGGATGCGGAATATCAGTACTTTCTAAAATCGCCATAATGGTTGCCACTCCTAATCCGTTATCAGCACCAAGCGTAGTTCCTTTTGCACGAACCCAATCACCATCGACATACATTTCAATTCCTTGTGTATCAAAATCGAAATTCGTATCGTTGTTTTTTTGGTGTACCATATCCAAATGCGATTGCATTACGATGGTTTTGCGATTTTCCATTCCAGGAGTCGCTGGTTTTTTGATAATTACATTCCCAACATGATCTTTCACAGTTGGTAATCCTAATTTTTGTCCGAATTCCATCATGAACGCAATCACACGTTCTTCTTTCTTAGACGGACGTGGTACAGCATTCAAATCGGCAAATTTATTCCAAAGTGCTTTTGGCTCTAAATTTCTTATTTCTTGGCTCATTGTTTTATTTATTATTTTTTTAAATCTGATATAATAGTAATAATCTCGTTTTTCAAATGAGGTAAATCAAATTGAATTACATTCCAAACCACAGCGATATCTACTCCAAAATATTCGTGAATTAGGATATTACGAAATCCAATAATTTGTTTCCATTCCACAGTTTGATAAGTAGCAATAATTTCATTTGATAAATGATTTGAAGCTTCTCCAATAATTTCAAGTTGTCGAACAGAAGCATGTAACATCATTGAATTTTGTTCAAAATGAGAAAAACTGACATCTAAAGTGTATTTTTCAATTTCTTCAATTGCATCAAGAATATGCTGTAATCGTATTAAATCTTTAGGATTACTTGGCATAAATCAATGTTTTTTCACTATCAATAATAGGTTTGATGTACTTAGAAACGGCATTTGAGGAAACCAAATCCACTTTTTTTCCTAATAATTGTTCTAAATCAAATTTCATTTGAACAAATTGAAGTCCAATTCTTTCAGAATAATCCAATTCAATTAACAAATCTACATCGCTATCATTTTGAGCCTCATTTCTTACATATGAACCAAAAAGATACGCTTTCAAAACAGGTTTTGTTTTGAAATAGTTTGAGATTTTTAATATTTGAGATTTTCCTAATTGCATATTACAAATATAAGAAGAGTTTTTATATTTACGATATGAAAAAAATTATTGCTTTTAGCCTTATAATCCAAATCATTGTGGTGAAAACGATTGGTTTGTTTCCTGATTTTGTAGAAAATTGGTACAGCAAAGGTTTTTATCCGAAATTGGCTTTTGTGTCAAGAAAAACATTAGGTTGGTTACCATTTTCGTTTGGCGATGTCATCTATTTCATTCTTATTTTACTTTTATTCCGATGGATTTGGAAACACCGTATCGGCTTTTTCAAAGAATGGAAAAATAACGGATTAGCGATATTGAGTTGGGTTTCGGTGTTTTATTTTTTCTTTCACTTGCTTTGGGGAATGAACTACTACCGAATTCCGTTACATGAAAAGTTGAAGATTGAAAAAGAATATTCGGTAGACCACTTGAAAGTTTTCATTGAAAAAATGTTGGTAAAAACAAATGCATTACAATTGCAGATCACTAAAAATGATTCAGTTGCCGTTGTGATACCGTATTCGCATGACGAAATTTATAATTTGGCTTTAAAAGGTTATGAAAACATCCCAAATGATTTACAAGAATTCCGTTACGAAGTAAAAAGCATTAAATCGTCGTTATTCAGTTATCCGTTGAGTTATATGGGATTTGGTGGTTATTTGAATCCGTTTACCAATGAAGCGCAAGTCAATTATTTAAAACCAAAATATACTTCACCGCTAACCACTTGCCACGAAATGGCACATCAAACCGGAATTGGTAGTGAAAGCGAATGCAATTTCATCGGATTTGTAACGGCTGCTAAAAACGAGGATTTGTATTTCCAATATTCAGCTTACAGTTTTGCGTTGCGCTATGCGTTGCACAATTTAGATATGATACAAGAAGGAAGTTCTGAACCGTATTTGAAAAAAATCAACAAAGGCGTTTTAAAAAACTTTGAAGAAAACAAAATCTTTTGGAAAGAATACCAAACACCAATCAATACGTTTTTCGAATATTTCTACGACAATTTCCTAAAAGCCAACCAACAAAAAGATGGCATGGAAGGGTATAGTAAATTTGTGGGATTGGCGATTGGGTATGAGAAAGTGTAAATTAATTTACACTTTGAATTAAATTATCAAAATTATAGTAATAATAACTTAAAACCATTAAATCGTTAGGCTTGATAATTTTAATCATTTGCCACTTATACTTTTCTGCGTGATAATTACTAATTCCAAACGGCATATCATTTTTAATTACTATCGTTGGTGTTGAATTTTCGTCTATAAACTGATTAACAATAATTCCACCATAATTCCATAAATCACTTCCAATAGTTTTACACCTAACAATCATACCTTGAACAGTATCTTGCCATAAAATGTCAATCCATTCAGATGAATCTAAAATCTTTTTAACCTCGTCAATTGTATGTTGAACTTTTAATATTTGTTTCTGTTTTTGCTCCTTAATCAAACGATTTGTAATAATTTCAGTTGAGACTTCTTTTAAATTATCAATAAAAAAATCTTCCCAATTTTCAATTGCCTTATCAATTAACTCATTAAATGTACACACTAAATTATCTTGAAAGTCAACAATATCTGCAACATATTCCTCACCTTGATTCATCGGGTTATAAAAAACTTTGGTTAATGGAAATTTAACATTCCATTCTTTTCTGATATTAATAATTTTCGGATCTAATTTAGACCTTTTAAATTTAGTAAGTGGATAACCGTGTTTTTCAGCATTTGACAAATCTGTTATAACAGATAAATGCAACGAATCATTAATTCTGTCTTCTATAATTTTATCTTCTAAATTCTTTTCAAATAAAAATTTCTTCAGATTATCTTTTAAATTTGCAATATGATGAATAACAAGAATCATTCTATTGTAAGCTTCAAATTTAGCATCATCATTGGTAATACTAGCTCCAATTGTAACTCTCATGTATTTTTTCCCATTTTCTTCATATTCTTCAGTCTTAGGAACTACTAGGTTCTGAAAAGCATAATGAAAATCAATAGCTTTATATAAAACTGATATTCTGTGTTCTAAATTATTAAAATCCATAAACTACAATTCATCACTCGTAAAACTCACTTGACTTCTCTTCTTATACGGACGCATAATTAACCTTGCTTCTCTATCAAAACGGATGTAATTGTAAACCCAATTTAAGAACACGACCGCTTTATTTTTGAATCCGATTAACGAAAACAAATGCACAAACATCCAAACAAACCATGCAAAAACGCCACTAAATTTGAATTTTGGTAAATCGACAACCGCTTTGTTTCTTCCTATGGTTGCCATGGAACCTTTGTCTTTGTATTCGAAAGGTTTAGGCGTTTTTTTATTGATGATTTTTATTAAGTTTTCAGCTAGTAATCGTCCTTGTTGCATTGCGGGTTGTGCCATCATGGGATGTCCTTGTGGATAGTTTTTAGTAGTCATAACCGCTATATCACCAATCGCAAAGAGATTATCATACCCTTCTACTTGATTGAATTGATTGACCTTAATTCGATTTACATTTTTGATAAAACTATCCGCATTTAATCCATGTGGCAAAGCCCCTTGAACTCCTGCTGTCCAAATCACAGTTGCAGTATCAAACGTTAAATCAGAATTGGTAGTCACTATTTTCCCATCATAGTTGGTAACACGAACATTTTTCCAAACACTCACTCCTAAATCCAACAGAAATTTTTCAGCTTTTTCAGATGCGTTTTCGCTCATCGAATCTAAAACGCGATTACTTCCTTGAATCAAATTGATTTCCATTTTTCGAACATCCAAATCGGGATAATCTTTTGGAAGAATTGCTTTTTTCATTTCAGCCAAAGCTCCAGCCAACTCTACACCTGTTGGGCCACCGCCTACCAAAACGAAATTCATCAAACTATGACGTTCGTCAATATCATTCGTCAACAAAGCTTGTTCAAAATTCTCTAAAATTAAACTTCGAATATTCAACGATTGTGGAATCGTTTTCATCGCCATACTATTGCGCTCGATTTCTTTGTTCCCAAAATAATTAGTTTTAGAACCCGTAGCAATGACTAAATAATCGTATTTGAGTTCGCCAATATCTGCAATTACCTTATTGTTTGAAGTATCAATTTCACGAACTTCTGCCAATCGGAAATAAAAATCTTTATATTCTTGTACAATTTTTCGTATTGGGTAAGCAATCGAATCAGGTTCTAATCCGCCCGTTGCCACTTGATACATTAAAGGTTGGAAATTATGGTAATTATGTTTGTCTAGTAAAACAACTTGTACATTTTTATTGCGAAGTCTTTTCGCAAAAGAAATTCCTGCGAATCCACCACCTATGATGACAATTCTTGGAAAACTACTACGAGGTATATTCATATATCCTGCAAATTTTATGTATCAAAGATACTAAGAAAAAGAGTTTAAATTTTCTTAAAATAGTTAATGATTAATTAAATTTGAAACAATAAACTTGTAACAAATTAGTCAAAACGGCTACTTATTGAATATGAAATCAGAATCGGAAGCCCTTTTTGTTAAGCAACTCAAAGAGAATCAGAATATAATCCACAAAATTTGTCGATTGTATACTACTGATGAGGATGCGCATAACGATTTGTTTCAAGAAATTACAATTCAACTTTGGAAAGCCTTTCCAAACTTTAGAGGTGATTCTAAATTTACTACTTGGGCGTATCGCGTTGGACTAAATACTGCCATTACTTTATACCGAAAAAAGAAAAGAACTATCGACACAATTGAATTTGATAGCACTTTTCACAAGGTAACACAAGACGATTACAATTTTGAAGAAGAAGAAAAATTAAAGCTTTTATATAGCGCTATTAGCGAATTAAATGACATTGAAAAAGCCTTAGTTTTCTTGTATTTAGAAGATAAAGATTATACTGAAATTTCAGAAACGTTGGGGATTAGTGAAGTGAATGCACGAGTAAAAATGAATCGTGTAAAAGGGAAATTAAAAAAAATATTAAATCCGTAACTTATGGATGAATTAGAATTATTAAAAAAAGACTGGAAAAAACAAGAAGGTTCTTTCCATCAAATAAGTGAAAAAGAAATATATGGAATGCTGCACAAGGGTTCGTCTTCTATTGTGAAATGGATTGTGATTATTAGTGTTTTAGAACTTGCTCTGTGGGCTAGTATTTCATTTTTCACAGCTGATGAAGAATATTTCAAAACCTTAAAAGTGTATCATTTAGATACTATAATGCCTATTATTTCGGTAATAAATTATGGAGTTATTCTATTCTTTATTTATTTGTTTTTCAAAAACTATAAAACAATAAACACAACTGATACAGTCAAACAATTAATGCAAAGCATTTTAAGAACCCGAAAAACGGTTAAATATTATGTTTGGTATAATTTAGCTATGACTGCTTTCTCCTTTATTTTGGTTTTTATTTTCCAATTTATGTATGATCCAAACATTAGAAAAATGGTAGATAAATTATCACAAAATATTGATCCTAATACCTTTTACTGTATTATGTTGTTAGTATACGGAGTTATCATCGCCATTTTTGTTGGTTTAATTTGGCTATTTTACAGATTGCTCTATGGTATCTTGATGAAAAAATTAGAA
The DNA here is from genome assembly GCF_036782315.1 of Flavobacterium sp. Classification (GTDB taxonomy): domain Bacteria; phylum Bacteroidota; class Bacteroidia; order Flavobacteriales; family Flavobacteriaceae; genus Flavobacterium. The sequence goes on along the minus strand of NZ_DAIPZK010000018.1, from coordinate 13,524 downwards.
AAAAATTATAACGAACTTAAAAAGATTGATTTTTAATGAAAAAATTCTTAATTACATTTTTAACTTTATTTACAGGGTTTCTATTTTCACAAGAATTAGAAAAGAGTCTTTTGTGGAAAATTTCTGGAAATGGTTTAAAAAAAGATTCTTATTTATTTGGAACCATTCATATTACTTGTGATGCAAGTTTAGAGGGCAATATCGTAAAAGCCTTAGAAAACACTGACCAATTGTATTTAGAACTCGATATGGACGAAAAATCGATGCAAATGCAGATGATGAAGTATATGATGATGAAAGATGGTGTAAAGTTATCTAACTTGTTAAGTCCTCAAGATTTTCAAATTGTGGATGAATTTCTAAAGAAAAACATCAATATGTCTGCTAAAATGTTTGATGGTTTCAAACCTTTTATGATTACTACAATGTTGTATCCAAAAATGCTAGATTGTCCATTTCAATCAGTTGAAACTGAATTAATGAAAGTTACCAAAAATCAAAACAAAGAAATTTATGGTTTGGAAACAGTTGAAGACCAAATGAAAGTTTTTGACACTATTCCATATGAAATTCAAGCTGAAGAATTAGTCAAAATGGCGAAAAGTAATTTAGAAAAAGACAAAGCCGAGATTGGTAAAATGATGGAAATCTATAAAAGTAAAGATTTAGAAGGAATGCTTAAAATGATGGACGACTCAAACAATAAAATCACTTCAGAAAACCAAGAAGTACTACTAAATAATAGAAATAAAAACTGGATTCCTGTTATGATAAAAACAATGAAAGAGAAACCTACATTCTTTGGGGTTGGAGCTGGACATTTAGCAGGTGAAGAAGGTGTAATTAAACTTTTAAGAAAACAAGGCTTTAAAGTAGAAGCAGTTAAATAAACAAAAAAAGGTTCTGAAATTTCAGAACCTTTTTTTTAATATCTCCACATTCTTTCTTTATCTTCTTTTCTTTTTTCTTCTAAAACTTCAGCCGGAATTACTTTTAATAGAGAAGGATGTTGTTCAATTGCAAATTCGATTTTTTCTACTAAACTTTCAACCGTTTCTGTATCATAATCAATTTCTAATGGCGGTTTAATTTCCATACTTTGAAGAATTCCTTTTTTCTTAATAAACAAACCTTTTCTATCAAAAGAACGACGAAAACCATCAATTACAATAGGAACAACTATAGGACGATGTTGTAAAATAATATGGGCAGTTCCTTTTCTAACTGGTTTAAAAGAACGGGTAGTACCTTGCGGAAAGGTAATTACCCACCCATCTTGCAAAGCAATTTTGATGTTTTCAGTATCATTTGGATTAACTTCTTTCTTTTCTGTTACATCTTTCCCTTTGGCTCTCCAAGTTCTTTCCACAGTAATAGCTCCAGCATAAGCTAATATTCGTGGCAACAAACCTTCTTGCATGGTTTCTTTAGCAGCAACGTAGTATAAATTTAATTTAGGGTTCCATAAATATCCTACATTTTTAATATTATCTTCTCTCCCTTTTAATGCAGCATTAAAAACATGAAACATGGCTACAACATCTGCAAAATAAGTTTGATGATTGGATATAAATAAAACATTGGTATCAGGTAAACTTCTAATAATTTCAGAACCATCAATTTGTAGACGATTAAAACCACGGTATCTTTTGTGAGTCAAGGTACCAGCAATTCTAATTAACCACTTCTTTAAAAACAAAATATGTCCGAAAGGATTTCTCTTAAATAATCCCATAATTTTTACTTTTTTACAAAACAAGAGAACAAAAGTAGTAAAATAGGTGGTTTTAAAAAGAAAATAAAATTAAAATCATACAATGATTCAAAAATTTAAATACTTAGAAATCACACTTAATCAAGGCACATTTTATAGTTTCTTTTAATTCACTCATCATCATTGCAGTAGCGCCCCAAACTACATATTTGTCAACCATAAATGCTGGCACTTCAATATCAGTAGCATACGAAGTAGTCATTTTGACTTTCACAATACTTTTTTCGTCTAAAAAATCGGAAATTGAAAATTCTAATACTCTTTTAACTTCATCCAAATCAGGTATAAACGTTAATTCTTCATGAGAAACACCCATAAAAGGAGCCACTAAAAAATTACTAGGTGGAATATATATTTCGCTGAAAGGCTTAATAATTTGAATTTTATCAGGATGAATTCCCACTTCTTCATGGGTTTCTCTTAAAGCAGTTTCTTTTAAATCAGCATCAAACTCTTCTACTTTCCCTCCAGGAAAACCTATTTGAGAAGAGTGCACACCAGGATAAGAGTTCCGAACAATTAAGGCTAAATGTGTTACTTGATTTTTTGGGTAAAAAAGCATTAATACGGCAGCCTTTCTTGGATTTTTATCAAAATAACTTTCTTCTTTTAAAAAAGAAATACGTTCTAGCGGAGCCATTTTAGCATGAGCATCCGTAGAAAGAAGGGTTTCTTTTTCTATCTTTGGAAGATATTTTATAAAATCGTTAAAAAGCATACCATTTCAATTTAATACCTTTAAAGGTAGCTATTTTTTTCAAAAAAAATAAATTTCTAATTTAATTATATGTTCAGTAAAGAAGAAGCACTTCAAATTAAAAAAGATTTTTGGATAGCATTTGCAGAAGAATATCCACGTAAATGGCTGTTATACAATACCAAAATCAAAGATGTAACCTTCAAATTTTATGTTGACAATAAAAAAGCACAAGTTTTACTCGATATAGAACCAAAAGACGAAGAAAAACGTAAAATATATTATGAAAAAGTAGAATCGTTAAAAACCATTCTTTTAGAAGACTATTTAGACGATGTAATTTTTGAACGTAATTTTTATTTAGAAACAGGTAAAGTAATCAGTCGAGTTTGGGTAGAAAAAACAGGAATAAGCATCAATAACAAAAATACCTGGCCTGAAATTTTTGACTTTTTTGCTGAAAAAATGGATGCATTTGAGCGTTTTTTCTATGAAAACGAAGATTATATTAGAGATTTAGAAATCAATACATAATTCAAATACTTTGTAACATTGTTAACACATTATTTGAATTCTTACTATTAAATTTGAAAAAATGTTAGCTATGAGAAAGTTATTTTTATTAATTGCAGTTGTAAGTTTACAATCATGCCAATCCCAAACTAAAGAACCTAAAACTATGAATTCAAATTCTAAAAAAACCGAAGCGGAATGGAAGGCGCAACTTTCGCCTGAACAGTATGAAGTATTAAGAAACAAAGGTACTGAAAGAGCATTCACTGGTGAATATTGGGATCATTTTGAAAAAGGAAAATACGTTTGTGCTGGTTGTGGAAATGACTTATTTACTTCTGACACCAAATTTGATTCACACTGTGGATGGCCTTCTTTTGATAAAGCAATTAAAGGCGCTGTAGTATACAAACAAGATTTGAGTTACGGAATGGTGCGCACCGAAGTTTTATGCGCTAAATGCGACGGACATTTAGGTCATGTTTTTGATGATGGTCCGAGAGAAACTACTGGGCAACGCTATTGCATGAATTCAGTCTCTATAAAATTTGTTCCAGAAACAAAGAAATAATATGCTGGTTCAAATTGTAAAACAAAATCTGACTGAGAATATTGAACTTCTTCATCAATTAACAAATGAAGAATTGACATTGGCATATCCTGAACTGAGCAATGCTACAATTGGTGAGCACATGCGTCATATAATTGAACTTATTGGGTCGCTATTAAATAATTATGAAAAAGGTATTATCAATTACGATAAAAGAAAAAGAGATGTAATACTTCAAACCAATAAAATAGAAGCCATTAAAATTCTCGAAAAATATCGTGTTGAACTTGACAAACCCAATAAACAATTATTATTGAAACACAATTGTTTCAGCGATAACAAAATGCTTGAAACCAACTATTTCAGAGAATTACTTTACAATTTGGAACACAGCATTCATCATCAAGCTTTAATAAAAGTAGCTTTATATCGATTGCCGCATATTAAAATTTCAGATTCTTTCGGAATTGCGCCCTCAACTCTCGAATACAAAAAACAATGTGCACAGTAACTTATATTCCTACCAGAGAAGGTTGCATTATTACTTCCAATCGCGATGAAAAAATCGCTCGTGAAAGAGCACTTCCTCCAAATGAATATCAAATTGAAGGAAAAAAAATTACTTTCCCAAAAGACACAAAAGCAGGCGGAACTTGGATAGCCCATTCCGAAACTAAAATTGTAGTTTTACTAAATGGTGCTCAAGAAAAGCACATTCCAAAGCCAAGTTATCGTAAAAGTAGAGGTTTAGTGGTTATAGATTTAATAATTGCTAAAAACACATTAGAACATTGGAAATCAATAGATTTAACCGATATTGAACCGTTTTCCATAGTCTTATTTGATAACAATAAATTAATACAATTGCAATGGAATGAAGTAGAAAAAAGTGAAGAAATTAAAGATGAAAAACAACCTCACATTTGGTCCTCTTCTACCTTATACTCAAAAGAAATTCGCGAAAAAAGAAAAGTTTGGTTTACAAATTTTATTAAAGAAAATAAGAACCCAACACCAGATGAAATTTTACATTTTCATCAATTTACCGAATCTGAAAATAAAGATTTTGGTTTACAGATTAATCGTAATAATGTATTAAAAACTATTAGTATAACACAATGTAAAGTCCACCAAAATAAAATAGAAATGCTCTATTTGGATTTATTCGAATAAAAATGACAAAACTCAAACTCTTTCTTCATAAACTAACCCATTGGGAATATTGGCCCTATCAAGTGATTTATTTTCCTGTGTACTTCCAATACTTGTATTATGCAGCAAGAACACGTTCCTTTTTTTATTTCAATGCATCCAATCCTACTATAAAAAATGGAGGTTTTTTCATGGAATCAAAAAAAGAAATTTACGATTTGATTCCGTATGAGTATTATCCAAAAACGATTTTAGTTCATCCAAAAGAAAAATTAGATACAATTTTACAAAGAATTGACACAGAAAATATTCAATTTCCTCTAATTGCAAAACCCGATATCGGCTTAAGGGGTACAGCTGTAAAAAAAATACTTAATACAGAAGAATTAAAAAATTATCTCAAAAAAGCAAAGTTTGATATCTTATTGCAAGATTTAATTCCCTATCAAAAAGAAATTGGGCTTTTCTATGTAAAATTACCTAATAAAGAAGGAAAAATAACAGGAATTGTCTCAAAAGAATTTATGATTTTAAAGGGAAACGGAAAGAATACCATTCGCGAATTATTACATCAAGACAAACGCTACCTGTTACAATTAGAAACATTAGAAGCCGAATATAAAGAAAAGTTAAACTACGTTTTAAAAAAAGAAGAAACCATTAATTTGGTGCCTTACGGAAATCATTGTCGTGGAACAAAATTCGTTGATGCAAGTCACGAAATCACCCCTGAAATGACAGCAAGTTTCAACATTATTTGCAGTCAAATAGAAGGATTTCATTTTGGCCGTATGGACATTATGTATCAATCCTATGAAGATTTAGCACAAGGAAAAAACTTCCAAATCGTAGAAATCAACGGCGCTATTAGTGAACCCACACACATGTATGATCCTAAACACAGCTTATGGTTTGGCTGGAAAGAACTCACCCGACATTTTCACTACATGTATTTAATTAGCAAAAACAATCATAAAAATGGAGCAAAATACTTGAGCTTTAAAGAAGGAGTTCATGAATTTAAAAAGCATCACAATCATTACGATACTATTCTAAATTTCTAAATTTTGATTTTGTTAAAAATCTAACATTTTTAAAGAAAAATTGCACAAAAAATGGAAATAAAATTTATATTTGATAAATTTTATTTTTTTATGAAAAAAATCTTCTTAACACTATTTATCATTGGGTTATCCCATGTTTTCTCTCAAACAAAAAAAGATTATTCTTTTAATTATTCCACTGATTCAATCATTAAAACTGGTTTTGTTTATTACGAAAAAGGACAATATAGCGATGCCGTTAAAGAGTTTCAGAAAATAGCAAAAACTGATCCTAAATATTTAGTTGCTCAATACGAAATTGCATTATCTTTATTTGCTGAAAAGAAAAAAGAAGAACTAGTAAAACATCTTGAAACATTATATAATGAAGGTAAGATGAAAGACCTGCCTAAGTTATATACACTTTATGGTACATTTTACAGTGATGAAAAAGAATATGATAAAGCTGAAAAAATATTTAATGAGGGTGCTCACTACATGAGTAATTCTTCAAATTTCTTATACAATCAGGCTATATTACATTTAAGAAAGGGTGATTTACAAAAAAGTGCTGATTTATTAAAAAAAGTAGTTACTATCAATCCAAATCTAGCTTCAGGACACTATTTTTTAGGAGCTATTGCTCTTGAAAATGGTAACATTGTAGAAGGAAGCTTAGCTTTATTAAGTTATTTAGCGATTGCTCCTACTGGAAAATATGCAGAAGAAGCAGTTTTAAAATTAAATAAAAAATTTGGAGAAAATTATCTTACAAAAGGAAAAATCGTTTTTTCAACTAGCGGTGATAATTTTGAAGAATTAGAAACCATTCTAAAAAATCAACTTCCATTAAGAAAAGCATACAAGCTAAAAACAGATATTGATGAAGTTATCATGCGTCAAATGCAAGCCGTAATGGAATACAGTTTAGATCATAAAATGGGTGATGGCTTTTTTGAAACCACATATATACCATGGATTAAAGATATTGTAATTAAAAAACAGTTAACTAGTTTTAATTATTACATGCTTTTAGGTCTGGAAGAAAAATTAGGAAAAAGTCTCACAAAACACAAAAAAGAGATTACAAATTTCTACGAAAAATATTATATGGTTGATTTTTGGAATCAATTTGCCAAAAGAAACATAGAACATTTTGGACAAAAACAAGAAGTAGTTATTTATTTAAAGGATGGAAAACCTTTTATTTTAGGACCAATAGTAAATAATAAAAAAGAAGGGAAATTCAAACTTTTAGGAGACAACGGAAACACTGAAGGGGAATTAAACCTTAAAAATGATGAACTTGATGGATTACAAAAATATTTTGATGAAAAAGGTAATCTTGAAATGGAAAAAATGTATACGGCTGGAAAATTAAACGGTGAAAAAAAAGAGTACTATCCTAATGGAAATTTAAGTGTTGTAGAAAACTATAAAGATGATATACTACACGGATTAAGCACTTCTTATCATATCAATGGTGGGAAAAACTGTGAACTAAATTTTACAAGCGGTGAACGAGATGGTGTATTAACTTGTTATTATCCAAACGGAACTAAAAGCAGTGTAATTACGTATGTTAAAGGAAAATTAAACGGGCCTTATGTAATATACAATGAGGTTGGAGATATTACAGTTTCAACTAATTACAAGAATAATGAAATTGATGGTAAATACATGCAATATTTTGACGGGAAAACGATAAAAGCTGAAGGAGAATATGTAAACGGTAAACCTCAAGGAACTTATAAAAAATATTATTCTAACAACAATTTAGAATTTGAAAACTTTTATAATAATGGAAAAAATACAAAAACAATTAATTACTTCTTTTCTGGGGGAAAATCTTCTGAATTAATTTTTAATGATAAAGAAGAATTAGAATTGTATAGTTATTTCAATCCTAAAGGAGAAAAATATTTTGAAGAAAAATACAAAAGTGGAGAATTGAAATCAGGTTTACAATATTCTTATACTAATCCAAAACCAGTGGAAGTAAACCTAACCAAGAAAGCTTTCAGCATTTCTAACATGGAAAATAACAAACAAATTACTGGTTTCTTTGAAAAGGGAAAAAAATCAGGAGAATGGAATTATTATTTCACTAATGGTAATTTAAAAATTAAAGAGAATTATATAAATGGTAATCAAACTGGGCTTTCTTATACCTATAATTACAGAGGACTATTATCAAGTATTTCTCACTATAAAAATGATGCTTTGAATGGTATTTATGAAATTTACGACAATGATGTGTTAAACGAAATTTCATTTTATAGCAATGGAACACAAAATGGTCCTTACATATCATACTATCCAGACGGAGCTGTAAAAACTGAAGGATTTCTTCAAGATGGGGAAGTAAGCCATTCAAAATTGACTTATAGACAAACAGGAAAACTATCTCAAGTTTCAAAATATTTTGATGGTAACATCATCTATTTTGAAAGTTATGACAGTAACGGTAAAAGAGAATTTGAATTTGACTATAAAAATAAATCAGGAAAAGTTAATTTAAGTTTAAATAATGGAAATACATCACAAGATTTTGAAATGATGAATGGAAATTATAATGGCAAATTTGTTTCTAAAGACAAATTAGGTTATAAAATTTTAGAAGCTAATTACGTCAACGGAATGCTTAATAACAATTACAAATATTATAGCCCATACGGAACATTAATGTTTGAAAGAAATTATTATTGTGGTTTGATTAATGGAACCAACATACAATATGATCTAGTTGGAAACCTAAGAATTACAAATGAATACAAATTTGGGAATGAAAGTGGAAAAACAATTCGTTACTACCACAACAAATCTAAAATGTTTGAATACAATGAATTTGATGGTTTAATGGATGGTGAATATATTTACTACAATCAAAAAGGGGAAGCTATTTTAAAAGTAAATTTTGAAAGTAATGCTTTAGCAAGCTACGAAACGTTAAGTAAAACTGGTGATTTTTCAGAAAAAGTAAAAACTCCAAGTGAAAATGCTGATATTACTTCTTTTTACCCAAATGGGAAAATAGCAATAAAAGTATCGTATGTGAAAGGTAGTATAAATGGAAAATTGTTAATTAACAATGCCGAAGGAAAACCAGAATATGAAGCAAACTACAAAAATGGTTTATTCGAAGGAGAACGTATTGAATATTACGCTAACGGGAAAATATATAAAAAAGAAAATTTAAAAAATGGTGATTTTGAAGGAGTTCACAGTTACTTCAAAGAAGATGGAAAACCATGGTTAACAGCAAATTATAAAAACGATGAACTTCATGGTGACTTTTTAATTTATACTAATGGTATTTTAACCCTAACAAAAAAATACGATTCAGATGAATTGGTTGAAATCAGTAAATAAAACAGTTATCTCTTGTATGCTTTTCGGATGTACCTCAATGGGCACACAAGCACAGCAAAGTTTTGAAGATTATAAAAAAGAATATCCCGATTTTAATGAGGTTGTTCTTTTAGATTATCAATGTTATGATATTTCTATCGAGAACAAAAAGCTAAAAATTATCCAAAATACTTCTTTTGAATCTGTAATACTTTCTGAAAATGGCATTCACAACAACCAAGAAACTTTTACCTATTCTGAATTAGTAAAACTATTAGAATATGATGCTTTCTCAGTAATCAATAACAATGGAAAAGATAAGAAAATCAAAGTAACACAATCTAATGAAAAAAATTCAAGTAGTAGTACTGTATTCTTTGACGATATTAAAGAAAGACAACTTATTTTTCCTCATTTAGAAAAAGGGGCCAAAAAAGTTTACAATTACAAACGTGAATTTGTCGATCCTTTTCTACTTCATAAATACATGTTTATTGGTGGTTACCCAATAAAGAATGCTACATTTGAAGTAAAAACAGATAAAAATATAAATATTGGTTTTAAGATTTTCAACGATCCAAACAATACCATCCAATTCAAAAAAACTGAAGTAAAAGGTAAAATTGTCTACACTTGGACATTAAAAGACATCAAAGCATTTAAACTTGAACCCAATAGTCCTGGTATTTTACACAGCGCACCTCACATTGATATCTATATAAAAGATTATACGATAAATGACAAAAAAACTATTGTTTTAGATGATGTTTCATTATTACATAAATATTATCAAGGTTTTGTTAATAATCTGAATAAAAAAGAATGTATCGATTTAAAAAAGATAACAGAAGAAATTACAAAAGATAAAACTACTGACGAAGAAAAAATTAAAAGCATTTTTTATTGGGTTAAAGACAATATCAAATATGTTGCTTTTGAAAATGGCTACGAAGGTTTTATTCCAAGAGAAGCCGATTTAGTATTCGAAAGAAAATTTGGAGATTGTAAAGATATGGCAAATATCATCGTTTCTATGTCGGAATACGCAAACATTAAAGATGTAAATTTATGTTGGATAGGAACTAGAGAAATTCCTTACTCATACTCTGATTTAGCAACACCTGCAGTAGATAATCATATGATTGCAGCGTATAAAAATGGGGAAGAATACATCTTTTTAGATGCTACGGATAGAGAAACAAGATACGGATTACCAACTTCTTTTATTCAAGGAAAAGAGGCATTAATCAATAATGGAAAAGAATTTAAAATTGTAAAAGTTCCGGTTGTTGACGCTAAGAAAAATCAAGTAAACGATAGAGTTAAAGTTGAAATAAAAGGCGGAAAACTTATTGGAAAAGGGAAAATGGAATTCTATGGGTTTAACCGAAGTATGACTTTAATGCAAATTAGAGACGCTACAGGTAAAACTCGTTTTGAAATGATAAAAAGCTTAGTCTTAAAAGGTAATAATAAGTTCAACCTAAATTCATTTACGGAAGAAAATATTGGCAACCGTGATTTACCCTATAATATAAATTACGATTTTGAATTAGACAATTATTTAATCAGAGTAGATAAAGAACTTTATCTAAATCCTTATTTATATAAAGTATTTGAAAGAAACCCAATACAAAAAGATCGTGTTACTGGCTATGATTTTGAAATTGTTTCGTTTTTCAATTCCGAATACGAACTTGAAATTCCTGCCAGTTACAAAGTAAAATACATACCAAAAAACTTTACTTTAGATAACGAATTACTACAAGTTAAAGCTGTTTTTACTGAAAGTAATAATAAGGTTCAAGTAAAATACACATTAGAATTTAAAAAATTAGTAATTGAACCAAATGATTTTCAACTATGGGATGATAGCATTAAAAAAATGAAAAGTAACTATAACGAAACATTAATTTTAACAGAAAAATAATACGATTCAAATGAGAAAACTAATAGCTCTAAACCTTCTTATTTTATCCTTGTGCAATATAAATTCAATTGTAGCACAAGATTACACCTTCAAAAACTACAAATGGGAACAAAAACCCACTGCTTTTTCTGTCCCAGAACAATATAAAAATGAAAACGAAATAGTTGTAAGTAGAACAATTAAAGTTGAAATTATTTCAGATAAAAATGGACCAAAACAATATTACTTGTTACATGATAAAATTTTCATCAATTCCGATGATGCTATTGAGAAAAACAATAAAATCTATTTACCGTTTAATTTAAAAGAAGATGTAATTAAAAATGAAGCACGTGTTATTTTAAAAAATGGTAAAATCATTAATTTAGATAAAAAAGACATCAAAGAAGAAGTAGATGAGCAACGAGGTATTAAGTTTAATTACTTTGCTATTAATGGTTTAGAAAAGGGTGCCATCATTGAAAAAATATTTGTGTTAGAAGAATCCCCGGAATTGAATGGAAAAACGTTAAAAATGCAAGATGATTTACCTATTATGGATATCTATTTCGAGTTAATCTATCCTAATCACTTAGTATTCAAAACAAAAGGATACAACAATCTTGCAGAAGCTGTTTTAGACGAAAAAAAATACAACGGGAAAATTGCACTCTCAGTTAAAGAATCTAACATACCTAAATTAGAAGACGACGAAAAGTATTCAAACTGGAAAGCTAATATTAAATATTTCCGTTATAAACTAGACGCTAATTTATACAATGGTTCAAAAAACCTATACAACTATAAAGAGTTTGCATCAAATATATATGAGAGATTTAACACAGAATTAGACAAAAAAAATCAAAAAGCTGTTGACGATTTTTGTAAAACCATTACAAAATCAGCAGATCTACAAGAGCAAATTTGGAACATTGAAAACAAAGTTAAAAAAACAATTGCTTATAATCGCTATTTTGATTCCAAAGAAAATTTAAGTGATGTATTCAAAACAAAGCAAGCAAATCAATCAGAAATTTTAGCGCTTTATCTAGCAATTTTCAAATATTTCAAAATTGAAAATCAAATTGTTTTTGCATCAAATCGTTATAATATTCCTTTTGATTCTGAATTTGAGAGTTATGAAAATTTAGATGAATTGTTGATCTTTTTCCCTACTATTAAAAAATTCATGACTCCAACAGAAATCGAATATAGAATTCCACTAATTCCCAATACATTAGCTAATAACAACGGTCTTTTTATTAAAGGAAAAGAATTTTCAGGAGTTAAAATGGGCATTGGCGAAATCAATTTTATTCCAATACCTGGAGTAGAAATCACTCATGATGTTATGAATATAACAATAGATTTCACAAAAGATATCGAAAATCCTATCATTACAAATGAAATCTCTTTTGGTGGTTATTCTGCTTTAAATTTCCAACCTATTAAAGATTTTGCTCCTGCTGATCAATATAAAGAAATTTTAAAAAGCATCGCTGAAAACTATACAATTCAAGAGAACTATACTTCTTTAATAACAGAAAACGATGGAACCGAATTCATTGGTAAAAAACCATTCGTGTTAAAAGTTACTTTTGAAGGGAAAGATTTAGTTCAGAAAGCGGGAGACAATTATTTATTCTCTGTTGGAAAAACAATTGGTTCTCAAATGGAATTATACCAAGAAAACAAACGCATGATGCCTGTTGAAATAGATTATCCACACTCCTATTTCCGTAAAATCAAAATTATTTTACCTAAAGGGTTAAAGGTTAAAAACTTAGAGAAATTCAACATGAGTCATAAAACCGATATCAATGGTAAAACTGAAGCTATCTTTGTAAGTAATTACAAGACTCAGGGCGACGAAATTCTAGTTGAGAATACTGAATACTATAATATTATTAATTATCCGTTAGAACACTTCGAATCATACAAAGCAGTTATCAACGCTGCTGCCGACTTTAATAAGATAGTTATTGTACTAAATAAATAAAACACAAAATCCGACTTTAAAAGAGTCGGATTTTTTTATGGGCGTTCCCTCAAGGGTTGGGCTATCTCCGCACTCGCTTTACTTAAAATCCTTAGGCATTTTAAGTAAAAGCTCAAACAAATGCTCCACACGAGCTTGCGACTGACTAAGTAATCCCTAACGCGGAATTGGTTTTCAGTTGAGATTTATACTTTTTCCAGTCCCATCGGGACGATCTATTGGTAACAAAAAACCCCTCATCGTTAGATGAAGGGTTTTCAAAAGACTCGAGGACTATGTCCGACTGAGCAAAGCTAAAGGCGGCGACATACTCTCCCACATAACTGCAGTACCATCTGCGTAGTCGTCCCGAAGCTTCGGGATTAACTTCTCTGTTCGATACCTTTAATTCATTTTTTCTAAAAATTACACATAACAAAAAACCCCTCATCGTTAGATGAAGGGTTTTCAAAAGAAAGGCGGCGACATACTCTCCCACATAACTGCAGTACCATCTGCGCAGTCGGGCTTAACTTCTCTGTTCGGAATGGGAAGAG
>NZ_DAIPZK010000017.1:0-46087 GCF_036782315.1 Flavobacterium sp. | reverse complement strand
TCGCGACAACCAGCTTGGAAGGCTGGAGCTCTACCAACTGAGCTACTTCCGCATAACAAAAGCGTTAACTTTTGTGGGTGCAAATATACTTTAAAAGTTTTAGTAATTGCAAATTTTTTTTGATATTTTTTTCAAAGCTATTGCACTAACTTTACCCTAAAATTAACGCCTTTCTCTAAAAGATTAACTTTTAATGAGTTATATAATTATGGAAATTAAAAAAATTAGTTCGGTTGAAACATATCCTGTGCGTCATGAAGTTTTAAGAAAAGGGAAACCAATTGAAACTTGCATTTTTAAAGGAGATGATGATGAACAAACAATACATTTGGGATTATTTTTAGATGACCAACTCGTGGGAATTATCTCTGTTTTTAAAGAACAAAATAATTTATTCTCTGAAACAAATCAATTTCAAATAAGAGGAATGGCCGTTTTAGAAGAATTTCAAGGAAAAGGATTGGGGACCAAACTAGTAAAAGAAGCTGAAAAACACTGTATTAACTTGAACGCAAATGTAATTTGGTTCAATGCACGAGAAAATGCAGTTCCGTTTTACGAAAAATTAGACTATAAAATTATTGGCGATTCTTTTTTAATTCCAGAAGTTGGCATTCATTTTGTTATGTATAAGAAAATACACTAAGAAGTTATTTGATAATTCTTCTTATATTTATAACACAATTGAGATTTCATGAAAAAAATTACGTTACTCCTCTTTATTTTCACTCTAATTTCGTGCAAGAAGGAACCTTTACCTATTGCGTTTGACAATAGCATTATTAAAGATACCGTTCTAAATGTAATTATAAGACCTATTCATCCAGATTTACTGAGTGAAAAATCAGACAGTATAAAATTATATTACAAGAAACTGAATTTTCATGAAATTTGGTATTTAGATGAAAACAGGAAAGATTTAATAAATGAGATTAAATTTTGTTATCAGGAAGGTTTAAACCCAAAAGATTACGAAATCAATATTATTGAAGATTTAGAAAACAAAAGAGCAACACTGAAAGATGGAGATATTGTAAAATATGACATTTTGCTTACGGAAACTTTTGAAAAATTAGCCAATCATCTACACAAAGGAAAATTAAACCCAAAAGAATTATACTCTGATTGGGATTTGAAACCAAAAGAAATTGCACTTTCTTCATTGTTAGAAAATGCCATTAAAGAAAAAACAGTTGCTTCCACTTTTAAAAAAATAAAACCAAATCATATTGTTTATCAATCTCTTAAAAAGAGTTTAGTTGAAATTGATAAATTTCCAAACGTTACTTTTGAAAAAATTGCTATCAAAAACAAAATTGTTCTAGGCGACACTTTACCCGAAATGGTAAAAATCAAAAAACGTTTAGCGTATTGGAAAGATTATCGTAATAAAGATAGTGTTATCACTTGGGCATATGATTCATTAACTTTTAAAGCCATAAAACGTTTTCAAACGCGTCATGGATTGGCCGCAGATGGCGTTATTGGAATTGGAACTTTAAAAGCATTGAATACTTCTAAAAACGATCGAATAGAACAAATATTTGCTAATTTAGAACGTTGGAAATGGTATCCTTCCGATTTAGGCGAACAATATTTAATTGCGAACATTCCAGATTATATGTTGCATTATGTTAGAGATAATGACACCATTGCAAGTCATCGAATTGTGGTGGGAACACCGAAAAGAAAAACTCCAATTTTAAGTTCAAAATTATCCAATTTTGTATTTAATCCAACGTGGACAATTCCACCTACAATTATAAAAGAAGATTTAACTCCATCTGCTTCAAAAAACCGAAATTATTTTTCATCCAGACAGTTAACCATTTACAATAATGAAGGTAAAGAGGTAAGTCCGAATGATTGGAATCCTGCTAAAGCAAACAATTATAAATACGTTCAAAAACCCAGTTACAATAATTCTTTAGGATTAGTAAAGTTTAATTTTGTAAATCGTCATTCGGTTTACTTACACGATACTAATCATAGAGATTACTTTGTAAAAACATATCGTTCTCTAAGTTCGGGCTGTGTTCGAGTTGAAAACCCATTAGTTTTAGCGAAACAGATTTTAGTAAAAAGCAATCCGGAAAAATGGAGTGGCGACGAAATGGATGCAATAATTAAATTAGAGAAAACAAAAACAGTATCTGTAAAAGATACTGTAAATATTTATATATGGTATTGGACCAGTTGGATTGAAAATGGTAAACTTCAATTTAGAGAGGACATTTACGACCTTGACAAAGCGTTATTTGAAAAATTACGAAATCGCGAGTAAGAAAACTTTGTATCAACTAAATCAATAAAAAGCGATTACATAAATGACAACTTAAAATTAAATCTTCATTTATGAAACTAATTTTGATTTTACCACATAAGTTCTTGATGGATGATAGATAAAAATACAAGATTTTCCTTTGATAGTTTGAATCAATTCTTCGTGAATTTCATATGGAACGGCTGGACAACCTTGGCTTCTTCCTAATCTTCCTGTGTTTTTAATAAATGATTTGCTCACATAATCAGCGCCATGAACTACTACTGCTCTATTGCGAGCATTATCATTAATTCCATATTCCATTCCGTCTAAACGTAAAGACAATCCGTGTTTTCCATTGTAAACTTCACCTGTAATATAAAATCCTAAACTACTTTTAAAAGATTCATTTGCATTTGAAAAGTCGGTTGCATATTCTAAACCGGAATTTCTACCATGTGCTACAAGTGATTTTAAAATTATTTTTTGAGTTTTCATATCAACAACCCACATTCTCTCTTGAATAGATGACAAACTAAAATCAACAATAGTCAAAATTTCATTTTCAATTTTACCTTGTTGTTTTAATTGTTCATACCCTTCAAAAGCAGCTACAAAACTCTCAAAAGAAGGTAATGAAAAACCATTTGCATCAATCAATGTGTAAAATGATTTACTTTTTGCTTCCACAGTGGCTTTTTTGTTTGCAGCAATTAATTTTGGATCTGTAATTTTAACTTCATTATTTTTGTCATCTATTGTATTTAAAGGCTTAAAAGAAAAAACGCAAAATAAAATTAGGGGAAAAATTCTGTAAATCATTGTTAATCTTGTAGTTATATTGTTGTTGAGATGCGCCAAATATATTTATTATTTTTAAACCAACAAATTTTTTAATGTATTTTATCGAAAATTTTAACCTTTCGTCGATTATTCTCACAAAAGTTAAACATTATATAAAAAAAGTAGACATATAATACATTATCCTAATTTTGCGCAATATAGTTTCATTTATGTCAAAGAAAATTATTTTCCTCCTAACACTTGCAATTAGCGTTTCAACTTTTACTTATAGTCAACAAAAAAAGACAGTAAGAGCTCATAAATTGACAGAAGCTATCAGTATTGATGGCGAATTAAATGAAACAGTGTGGAAAAATGCAGAAGTAGCAACTGATTTTGTTTCTTTAGAACCAAAAAACGGCACTCCAATTCCTGAAGAATTTAAAACCGAAGTGAAAATTTTATATTCTAATGACGCTATATATATAGGAGCTGCATTGTATGACCCTAATCCTGAAAAAATATTAAAAGAACTTGTTGAACGCGATAATGTTGGAACTTCCGATTTTTTTGGTGTATTTATTAATGGATATAATGATGGTCAGCAAGAATTTAGATTTTTTGTAACGGCTGCTAATGGTCAGATTGACACCAATTTTACTTCATCTGAAGGAGAAGATGGTTCATGGAATGCCATTTGGGAAAGCAATGCTAAAATTACCGATTTTGGTTATGTAGTAGAAATGAAAATTCCTTACGCGGCTCTTCGTTTTCCTGAACAAGACAAACAAACTTGGGGACTTAACTTTTTTAGAGAAGTTAGAAGAGAACGCCAAAAATACACATGGAGTCCAATTGATAATAAAATTGGAGCCATTTCTCAACAAGCTGGTATTTTAACAGGTATAGAAAACATCAAAACTCCTACCCGATTGTTTTTAATTCCTTATTCTTCTTTTTATCTTTCAGGAAGTGAAACCCAAAAAACTAAAGGTGAATTAAAAGGCGGATTGGATATCAAATATGGGATAAACGATGCTTTTACTTTAGATGCTATTTTAGTTCCCGATTTTGGTCAAACCAAATTTGATAATGTCATTTTAAATTTAGGACCATTCGAACAACAATTTAACGAAAATCGACCTTTTTTCACAGAAGGAACAGACTTATTTAGCAAGGGTAATTTGTTATATTCGAGAAGAATTGGGGCTACACCAAATTTAGACCTTAATTTAGATGAGAACGAAAGAATTTTAAAATTTCCATCGGCCATTAATCTTTTGAATGCAATGAAAATTTCAGGAAGAGATAAAGATGGTTTAGGAATAGGATTTTTGAATGCAATTACAGAGAAGACTACCGCAACTGCTTTTAACGAAGTTACAAATAATTCTCGTGAAGTAGTGATTTCACCATTAACCAATTATAACGTTACCGTTTTTGACCAACGATTCAATCAAAATTCTTCAGTTACTTTTATCAATACTAACGTAACAAGAGATGGAAGTTTTAGAGATGCAAATGTTTCAGGGTTATTATTTAATTTAAACAACAAAGATAATTCTTACAATTTGTCTGGAGAAGTTAAAACTAGTAGCATTTATGATGAAAAAAGTTCAAATGGCTTAAACACTTCTTTGTATTTTGCAGATACTAATGGAAAATATCGATATAGTTTAGGTGGCAATTATGTTTCAAAAGATTATCAAGTAAATGATTTAGGAATTAACTTTAGAACTAACTATTATTCGTTTTCAGGAAATGCAAGCTATCGTATTCTAAATCCAAACAAAACATTTAATACCTTTAGAGTTAATTTAAATTCTTACTTTGAATTTTACACGCCTACTAACCAAATTCAAGCAAGTAATTTTAATGCTAACATCAATTCTACTAATAAAAAAAATCACTTTTTTGGGGGAGGAATCAACTTTAATCCTTTTAAAAATTACGATTATTATGAGCCTCGAGTTGCCAACAGATATTTTGTAAATCCTGAAAACATTGGCGGTTGGATTTATTTTTCTTCTAACTATAATAATAAATTTGCAATTGATTTTGAACCTTTCATATCGCATGTTATCAATGAAAACCGATATGAAGCTGGCGTAAATATTAGCCCAAGATATCGTTTTAGTGATAAATTGTCATTAGTTTATAGTTTCAACTATTTCAAACAAAAAAACGACATTGGTTGGATTGATTTTGAAAACTCTAACATCATTTTTGCCAGAAGAGATAGAGACACTTATACCAATTCTATCTCAAGTAAATTTTCTATTAGTAGTGTTATGAACTTTAACTTGTCTGTAAGGCATTATTGGTCGTTAGCAGAAAACAACAAAATAAACAACCTAAACGATGATGGAAGTTTATCAACAAACACCACTTATACAGGTAATAGAAATTCAAATTTTAGTACTTGGAATTTGGATTTAAGCTATTCTTGGTGGTTTGCTCCAGGAAGTCAAATGTCTATTTTATATCGAAATAATGCGGCATCATTTAATCGTCAAATTAACAAAGACTTTAGCTCAAATTTTTCTACTTTATTTGAAGATAATTTGAATCATGTTTTATCTATAAGTGTACGTTATTTCATAGATTACAATCAAGCTAAAAACTGGGTAAGAAAAGGATAATTCACTTAATCGTTTTCGTAATTTTACGTCACTTTTTCGTTCAAAAATTTACCAAATGTTTATCTTTGTACAAACACACAAAAATGAACAAAAAAGTAATTTTAATGATATTAGACGGCTGGGGAAAATCTCCAGATCCGAGAGTTTCTGCCATAGACAACGCCAATACCCCTTTTATAGATAGTTTATATACAAAATATCCAAATGCCCAACTAAGAACTGATGGCTTAAACGTAGGTTTACCCGAAGGTCAAATGGGAAATTCAGAAGTGGGCCATATGAATTTAGGCGCTGGTCGAATTGTGTACCAAGATTTAGCAAAAATAAATTTAGCCGTTCAAAACAAAAACGTAAATCAAGAAAAACCACTTATTGATGCGTTCAAATATGCGTTAGAAAACAATAAAAAAGTACATTTTTTAGGATTGGTTTCTAATGGTGGCGTGCATTCTCATACCTCGCATTTATACGGCTTATTAGATGCTGCGCAAGAATATGGTTTAGAAAAAATATTTGTTCACGCTTTTACCGATGGTCGTGATGTAGATCCAAAATCGGCTTTATTAGACATCGCAAATTTAGAAGAATATGTAAAAGATTCTAATGCAAAAATTGCAACTGTAATTGGTAGATATTATGCAATGGATCGAGATAAACGTTGGGAACGCGTTAAATTAGCTTATGATTTATTAGTAAATTCAATTGGTCATCACACCACAAATTTTGTTGAGAGCATACAAAAAAGTTACGACGAAAATGTAACCGATGAGTTCATTAAACCTTTAATTAAAGTGAATGAAAACAACGAGCCATTAACAAAAATTGAAAATGGCGATGTCGTAATTTTCTTCAATTTTAGAACCGATAGAGGAAGGGAATTAACCGAAGCTTTATCTCAAAAAGATTTTCATGAGTACAACATGCACAAATTGAATTTATATTATGTTACCATGACCAATTACGACGACACGTATAAAAATGTTCATGTAATTTACGACAAAGATAATATTACCCAAACTCTAGGCGAAGTTTTAGAAAAAGCCAATAAAAAACAAATCCGTATTGCTGAAACTGAGAAATATCCGCATGTTACTTTTTTCTTTTCGGGCGGAAGAGAAGAACCTTTTACAGGCGAAACTCGCATTTTGAAAAATTCTCCAAAAGTAGCTACCTACGATTTACAACCCGAAATGAGTGCTTTTGAACTAAAAGACGCACTAGTTCCTGAACTTAAAAAGAGAGAAGTTGATTTTGTTTGTCTAAACTTTGCTAATGGCGATATGGTTGGGCATACAGGTGTAATGTCAGCAGCAATTAAAGCTTGTGAAGCTGTTGATGTTTGCGTAAAAGAAATAGTTGAAACTGCTTTAGAAAACAATTACACTACAATAATAATTGCAGACCACGGAAATTGTGAAACTATGATTAACCCTGATGGTTCACCAAATACGGCACATACAACTAATCCAGTTCCAATTATTTTGGTGGATAAGGATTTGAAAACAATACATGATGGCGTTTTGGGTGATATTGCTCCTACTATTTTAGATTTGATGGGAATTGAAAAACCTGCAGTAATGACATGTCATTCTTTATTGTAAAATTTTACTTCTAATAAATTAATTATATGAGATTCATTTTTATTGAATCTCTTTTTTTTGCTCTAACATTTCTAAATTAAAAGTTAAACTTTTATATATTGATAGTAATACTATTATATTTGCATTGTTAAATATCGTTTTATGCAAAACTTACTATCTAATTTAAAAATAACTATTAACGAAAAATTATACGTTAAAGATCCCGAAACCTCTGAATTAGGACGTAATATTCTAAAAAATAGTATTTTACTAATCGATGAAATTGGCTTTGACGCATTTACATTTAAGAAGTTAGGAGAGAAAATTCAATCTAACGAAAGTTCTATTTATCGTTATTTTGAAAATAAGCACAAACTATTGGTTTATTTAACTTCTTGGTATTGGTCTTGGATGGAATACCGCATGGCTTTTGCTACAACGAATGTTTCCAATGCATTTGAAAAATTAGAAAAAGCCATAAAGTTAGTAACTGAAAATGTAATTGACGATAATTCAACACCTCATATCAATGAAGCTATTTTAAACAGAATAATTATTGAAGAATTCACTAAAACTTTAATGACAAAAGAAGTGGATAACGAAAATAAAGAAGGTTTCTTCTTAGTATATAAAAGAGTTATTAATCGAATTGTGGATATTATTATTGAAGTTAATCCTGATTATCCCTATGCAAAAAGTCTAGCATCTAATATTGTAGAAGGTGCATTACACCAACATTTTTTGAAAAATCATTTAAAAACTATTACTAATTTATCTGAAAAAGAATGTGCAACAGAATTCTACACAGATATGGCTAAAAAAATATTACTATGACCCCTTTAAAAAGATTTAAAAACCTAATTTTAATTGACAAACAAGATATTTATCAAATCTTCTTGTACTCTATTATTGCGGGTTTAATAAGTTTATCATTACCATTAGGAATTCAATCCATAATTAATTTTATTCAAGCTGGTAAAGTAAGTACATCTTGGATTGTATTAGTTGTTATTGTTGTAGTTGGAGTAGCATTTGTAGGTTTACTTAAAATCATGCAATTTCGAATTACAGAGAATTTACAACAAAAAATATTTGTTCGTTCGTCTTTTGAATTTGCTTATCGCTTTCCAAAAATAAAATTCAATGAATTACACAATCATTATCCGCCAGAATTAGCCAATCGTTTTTTTGATACTTTAACAGTACAAAAAGGATTTACAAAATTATTATTAGATATCTCTGGAGCTGCTTTACAGATTATATTTGGAATTATATTACTTTCTTTATATCACTCTTTCTTTATCTTCTTTGGAACTATCTTATTATTATTGTTGTATTTAATTTTCAAAATGAACTTTAGTATTGGATTAGAAACCAGTTTAAAAGAATCTAAATACAAATACAAAGTAGCTCATTGGCTCCAAGAAATTGCACGAAATCACTTGAGTTTTAAAAGCAATTTCATATTTAATTTTTCGCTACATAAAAATGATAAGTTAGTAAATGAATATCTAAAGCAAAGGGAAAATCATTTTCAAGTTTTGTTAAAACAATTTATTCAATTAACAGGATTTAAAATTATAATTACAGCAGGATTATTAATTATCGGAGGATTATTAGTGATTAATCAGCAAATGAATATTGGTCAGTTTGTTGCAGCAGAAATTATCATTTTAAGTATCATTGCAGCGGTTGAAAAATTATTTTCTGGCTTAGAATTATTTTATGATGTATTAACATCACTTGAAAAATTAGGTTCAGTAGTTGATATGGAATTAGAAGAAGATATTCAAAATTCAAACTATTTGGTTGACAAAAACAAAATTACTATTGAAACAGAGAATTTATCTTTTATCTATCCAAAATCAGACAAAGAAATAGTTAAAAACATCAATTTATCTATAGAGCCAAAACAACACACTTTAATACTAGGTGAAAATGGTTCGGGTAAAACAACACTGATGCGATTATTAGCTCGATTAATTGAACCAACTTCGGGAAGTATATTCATTAATAATACAAATTATAAAAAATATTCTTCAGATGAATATCGTTCGAAAATTGGAATCATTACCGCACATGAAATGCCTTTTGAAGGTACTATTTTAGAAAATATTACATGTAATAATCCAGAAATTAAAATGGATACGGTATTTGAATTAATTGAAAAATTAAAATTAACCGAAGCCATTAAAGCATTACCAAAAGGATTAGACACAACAATTTCATCTGAAGGAAAGCAAATCAATTCCTCTACTATTCAAAAAATAGTATTAGCGCGTTGTATCATAAACAATCCAAAATTGTTGTTTTTAGAAAATCCTTTGGATAAATCTGACGAAAAAACTTGCCAAGAAATAATCGATTATTTAACAGATGATAAACATCCTTGGACATTGATTGTCATTAGTAAAAATCCATATTGGAAAAAGCTTTGTAAACAGACTATTCTTTTAGAAAAAGGAGAAATTAAATCGATTTAAACTATGTTAAACATCACAAAAAATAGAATTGATCAATCCATTAAAATGGACCAATTCAAATCAACTCAAATATTTAAAGCTGAGAAAGATTACAAAGTAATTCGTAAAATTATTTGGGCTTTTGTAATCCTTGTTGTGCTTTTTCTATTTCTTCCATGGACTCAAAACATTCAAGGTGATGGAAATGTTACCACATTAAGACCAAATCAACGTCCACAAACCATACAAACTATTATTGCGGGTAAAATTGAAAAATGGTATGTAAATGAAGGTGATTTTGTAAAAAAAGGCGATACTATCTTATTTATATCTGAAGTAAAAGAGGATTATTTAGATCCAAATTTAATTGAAAATACCGGTAATCAAGTAAAAGCAAAAGAAAATGCTGTCATTTCATATGCAGACAAAGTAAAAGCTCTTGAAAATCAAATGTATGCTATTGAAAACGAAAAGAATCTAAAACTGAAACAAGCGCAAAATAAACTTAAACAAGCCTATTTAAAAGTACAAAGCGATAGTATTGATTTTGAAGCCACGAAAACCCAACTCAAAATTGCTAAAACACAATATACGCGTTCAGTTAACTTAAATAAAGAAGGTTTAAAACCTATGACCGATGTTGAGGAAAAACGAATGAAACTTCAAGAAACAGAGGCAAAAATCATTACGCAAGAAAACAAATACATTGCTAGTAAAAATGAGGTCTTGAATGCCACAATGGAACTTAACAGAATTAGTGCCGAATATGCAGAAAAAAATGCTAAAGCAAGTAGCGATAAACAAACTGCCTTGAGTTCGCAATTTGATACCGAAGCACAAGTTAACAAACTCAAAAATCAATATAAAAATTATCAGATCAGAAATGGATTGTATTACATTACTGCTCCACAAGATGGTTATGTAAACCGAGCTTTACAATCGGGAATAGGTGAAACTATAAAAGAAGGAACTGCAGTGGTGAGCATTATGCCTTCAAAATACGACATTGCAGTGGAAACTTATATCGATCCAATTGACTTTCCGTTAATCAACAAGGGTGAAAAAGTAAGAGTTTGGTTTGATGGATGGCCAACTATTGTTTTCAGCGGATGGCCTGATATTTCGTATGGAACGTTTGGAGGTGTAATTGTAGCAAAAGAAAATTTCATTAGTCCAAACGGTAAATACCGTGTGTTAATTGCACCCGATCCAAAAGATAAAAAATGGCCTGAACAACTTAGCATTGGTGCCGGAACACAGACTTTAGCATTATTAAACGATGTACCAATTTGGTTTGAAATTTGGCGAACTCTAAACGGTTTCCCTCCTAATTTTTACAAACCTACAACAACTGAAAACACAAAAAAATAATGAAATCAAGACTGTTTTATATCTTTATTATTATTTGGAGTTCACTGAATTTATTAGGGCAAAATAATCCTAAAGAATTCACATACAATGAATTTTTAGGTTATGTAAAAAAATATCATCCTTTAGTAAAACAAGCCGATTTAAAACTGAATGAAGCACAAGCCAATTTAATGCAAGCTCGTGGTGCTTTTGATCCAAAAATTGAAGTAGACTTTAATGAGAAACAATTTAAAGATAATCAATATTACTCTATTTTAAACAGTAGTTTTAAAATCCCTACTTGGTATGGTATTGAATTAAAAGCAGGATTTGATAATGCTGAAGGAATGTATGTAAATCCAGAAAACACCTTACCAAATAGCGGTTTAACTTCATTTGGAATTTCAGTTCCTGTGGGTCAAGGGTTGTTTATTAACCAAAGAATGGCTGATATAAGAAAAGCAAAAATTGCACAAAGTTTGAATGCAGCCGAGCGAAAGTTACAAGCTATTGAAGTTTTACATGAAGCTTCGGTAAGTTATGTAAATTGGAAAAGAGCTTTTGATGAGATGAAATTGTATGAAAACTATCTTGTTAATGCTACAACTCGATATAAAGGCGTTGAAAAACTAATTTCAGAAGGCGATAAACCAGCTATTGATAGTATTGAAGCAGGAATTTTAGTAAAAACAAGATTATTAAATTTAGAAGATGCTAAATTAAAACTTACAAAAGCCAAGTTAGAATTATCTAATTATTTATGGTTAGAAAACAATGTTCCATTAGAGTTAAATGATGATTTAATTCCTGAAATCACATTATCAAAAACCATAAAAGAAGTTTTACAGGTAAATGAATTAAGCCCAATAGATTTAAATAATCATCCGAAAATTCAAGCACTAGATGCTAAAATTGCAATGCTAAAAGTGGATAAAAAATTAAAAGCTAATGCTCTCTTACCTAAACTTGATGTAAGCTACAACTATCTATCAGAACCTAGTTACATTGATAATTATCGATTTGAAGATTATAAAATTGGGGTAAATTTCTCTTTTCCGCTTTTTTTAAGAAAAGAGAGAGCTGGAGTAAAATTAGCTAATATTAAAATTCAAGATTCCGAATTTGGATTGCAATTTGAACGAAAAAGTTTAGAAAACAAGATAAAATCACAACAGCAAGAAATTACTTCTTTAGAAAAACAAAGAGAATACATCCGAAAACTGGTTCAAGATTATAACACATTATTGAATGCAGAAGATCGTTTATTTGAAATGGGAGAAAGTTCACTTTTTATCATTAATTCCAGAGAAAACACATTAGTAACTTCTCAATTAAATGAAATTGGACTAGAAAACAGGTACTTAAATGTAGTAATCGGTTTATATAGAACTCTTTCAAATGTAGAGTAAATAAATAAGCCTTCGCAATGCGAAGGCTTATTTTCGTTTATATTAAAAAATATATTAGTAACGACCTCTGTTGTTATCTCTATTATTAGAATAACCTCCTCTACTTCCACCTGAATTACGATCGAAACTTCTTCTTTCGCCTTCTGGTTTTGGTTCAGATTTGTTAACCACGATTTTTCTACCTTCGATAGTTCCACCGTTTAATTCGTCGATTGCTTTTTGAGCTTCCGCATCGTTAGCCATTTCAACAAATCCAAATCCTTTACTTCTTCCGGTAAATTTATCAGAGATAATTTTAACTGAATCAACAGCTCCATACTCTTCAAAATAACCTCTTAAATCTGCTTCCTCTACACTGAAAGGAAGACTTCCTACAAAAATGTTCATCTATGAAAAATTTAATTCCTTACAAAGGTAGACTATTTAATGTTGCTAAAAGGTTAAAGTTTGATTTATTTTCAAAAAAGAAGATTTTTATATAAAAAATTAAAAATCAAAATGTTATATTTTTAAAAAAATTTCATTCCAAAATTAATTTTTTTGAAATTTTTTTATCATAAAAAAAGACAATCTCACGATTATCTTTCTGTACTAACTAATTTTTTAATTATTTATGGCAACCTATCATTTCCAAATAAGCTTTTTCAACAGCTTCTTGATGATTTGGATGCGCAATTTTAACTAACTCATTAACACGTTGTTTTAGTGTTTTACCATATAAATCGGCAATACCGTTTTCTGTAATAATGTAGTGAGCATGCGCTCTAGTCGTTACTACTCCTGCTCCCTGTTTCAAATAAGGGACTATTCTACTTTCACCTCTTTTAGTAATGGATGGTAAAGCAATAATCGCTTTTCCTCCTTCACTTAATGATGCTCCTCGTATAAAATCCATCTGACCACCTACACCAGAATACATCGTACTACCAATAGAATCGGCGCAAACTTGTCCAGTTAAATCAACCTCAATTGCAGAATTAATCGCTACCATTCTAGGATTTCTACGAATTCGTGCCGTATCATTTACCATTGAAGATTCTTTCATTTCAATGAATGGATTATCATCTACAAAATCATACAAACGTTTAGAGCCCATCAAAAAAGTTGCTAAAGCTCTACCACGTAAAGTTCCTTTGTAATTACAATTGATAACATCTTTTTCTATTAAATCGATAACACCATCAGAAAACATCTCCGTGTGTAGTCCTAAGTCTTTATGATTTGTTAATTTACTCAGAGCTGCATTGGGTATAGAGCCAATCCCCATTTGAAGTGTACTTTTATCTTCAATTAAAGAAGCTACATACGTTCCTATTTTTTCTTCTTCCACAGTAAAAGGAGCTACTTCATGAGCATAAATTGGCAAATTAACTTCTACTAAATAATCAATTTCAGAAACATGTAAAATACCATCACCAAAGGTTCTTGGCATTTGCGGATTCACCTGTGCCACAACAATTTTAGCATTTTCAATTGCCGCTACAGAAGCTTCAACCGAAACTCCTAAAGAACAATACCCATGACTATCTGGAGGCGATACATGAATGAAGGCTACATCAAGTTTTACCACATTTTTTCTAAACAATAAAGGCAATTCGCTCAAAAAAACGGGTGTATAAGATCCATTTCCAGCTTTTAAAGTATGACGAACATTGGCGCCAATAAAAAAGGAATTAACATGAAAACTTTCGGCTAATTCAGGATTTGCATAAGGTGCATCGCCTTCGGTGTGTAAATGACAAATTTCAACATTTCTAAGCTCAGAAGCTCTATCCGTTAGTGCTCTTGTTAAGATTGTTGGAGTGGCTGCAGCAGCCTGAACATAGACCCTATCCCCACTTTTTACTACTTGTACAGCTTCCGCTGCGGTTACATATTTTCCCATACCTAATGAAATTAATACCGCAAAATTATGCTCTAATTTAGGCATAAAATATGACAATTCTCATATTTAGTTTCAGGTTTTGAGTTTAAGTAATAGGAATAATAGATTGTAATTGAATTTTGAATTTGTTCTTGTAATTGAACTTGAATTCGTACTTTTGCTTCGAAATTTTGCATTATGATTGTAATAAAAACATTAGAGGAAATTGAATTAATGCGCGAAAGTGCTTTGATTGTTTCTAAAACACTAGGAATGATTGCTAAGGAAATTAAACCTGGCGTAACTACTTTATATTTAGACAAATTAGCGGAAGACTTTCTACGTTCGCATGGAGCTGAACCTGCATTTTTAGGTATGTACGGATTTCCAAATTCGCTTTGTATGAGTCCAAACACGCAAGTTGTTCATGGTATTCCAAATAATATTCCGTTGCAAGATGGCGATATTATTTCAGTAGATTGTGGTGCTTTGAAAAATGGTTTTTATGGTGATCATGCCTACACTTTTGAAGTAGGCGAAGTAGCTCCAGAAACAAAAAAATTGCTTCAAGTTACAAAAGAATCGCTTTACGTGGGAATTCGTGAAACTAAAGTTGGGAATCGTGTAGAAGATATTGGATATGCCATTCAGCAATATTGTGAAAAACATGGATATGGTGTGGTTCGCGAATTATGCGGACATGGATTAGGTAGAAAAATGCACGAAGATCCAGAAGTTCCTAATTATGGAAAACGAGGTCGCGGTAAAAAATTAGTTAACGGAATGGTAATTGCTATCGAGCCCATGATTAATATGGGAACCAAAAACATCAAACAACATAAAGATGGCTGGACAATTACAACAGCAGATGGAAAACCAAGTGCACATTTTGAACATGATGTAGCAATCGTTGACGGAAAGCCAGAATTGTTATCTACTTTTGCTTATATCTATGATGCTTTAGGAATTGTGAGCAATGAAGAAGATGGCTTAAGACAAAAACCATTAGTATTATAATGAAAAAATTATTTAAACTTATTCTTAACACCATTCCTCGTCCAATATTAATTAGATTAAGCATTGTTGTGCGACCTATTTTGGCTTTTTTATTGAAAGGAAATCGTTTTACTGATCCTATTGATGGAAAAAGCTTTCGTATGTTTTTACCTTATGGATACGGAACACAGCGAAACAATGTTTTATCTCCCAGTACACTTTCTTTAGAAAGACATCGCTTATTATGGCTTTATTTACAAAACGAAACCGATTTTTTTACGGCTCCAAAGAAAGTATTGCACTTTGCTCCTGAACAAGAATTTTACAAACGTTTTAAAAAACAATCGAATTTAGACTATACCACTACCGATTTGTTTTCCCCTTTAGCAGATGTAAAAGCAGATATTTGCAATTTACCGTTTGAAGACAATTCATATGATATGATTTTATGCAATCACGTTTTGGAACACATTCCAGATGACACGAAAGCCATGCAAGAATTATATCGTGTTTTAAAACCTGGTGGAATGGGAATTTTTCAAATTCCACAAGATTTATCAAGAGCAACTACTTTTGCGGATGATACGATAACTGACCCAAAAGAAAGAGCTAAAATCTTCGGACAATATGACCATGTGAGAGTTTATGGTAGAGATTACTTTGACAAACTAAGAAGCATTGGCTTTAAAGTAGATGAAGTAGACTACACAAGAACAATAACTCCCGAATTAGTAGAAAAATATTGTTTAGCAAAAGGAGAAATTATTCCAGTGTGTTATAAGTAAAGAAAAAGGCTTTCAAATTGAAAGCCTTTTTTTACTCTTTGATTAACTTTTTGAAATTATCTGTACTGAACTGATGCATCTTATTATTGGCATCCGAATACAAAAGCATTACATGCAACTCTGGATGTTTTTGAAGAAATATTTTACTTTCTTCTAAACTCATTAACATAAAAGCTGTGGCATAACCATCAGATAATCCTGCAGATTTTGATAAAACGGTTGCACTTAAAACGTTGTTCTTTTGAGCTAAACCTGTCTTTGGATTGATTATATGAACGAATTTTTCCCCTGTTTTTTCATCAATCATAACTTTACGATAGTTACCAGAAGTTGCCATTCCTAAATTTTCTAAATTAACTTTGGCAATTAAAGTACGTTCTTCAGGTTTTTGTAATGGATCGTCGATTCCTACGACCCAATTTTTATTGTCAATAGTGTTTTTTCCTAAAGCGAATAATTCGCCACCAATTTCAACAATTGCATTTTCAATTCCTTTTGATTTTAAATAATTCACTACAACATCTACCGAATATCCTTGAGCTATTGCATTAAAATCGATGAAAGTTTGGTTGTGCTTTTTTGAAATGGTTTGATTTTCATTCAATTTAATCTTATCAAAACCTACAAATTGTAACAAACTATCGATTTGCTTTGAAGATAAATCCTGATGCTTTTTATTTGGTCCAAAACCGTAAGCATTTACTAACACACCAATAGTTGGATCAAATAAACCGTCTGTTTCTTTAAATATTTGATTTGAAAGTTGAAACGTTTCAATAAAGAAATTATCCACTATAACGGTTGAATCTCCGGCATTAATTTGAGAAATCTTAGAATCAGTTCGATAGGTAGAAAGTGACAAATCGAAAGCGGTTAACAAAGAATCTATTTGGTTCTTAGTTACTTTTTCCTCGGTTGAAATGTATTTTATAGAATAAGTACTTCCTTGTGCTTCACCTTGAAAAGTGTAAAAATCAGTGGTTTTATGACATGAAACCAATAAAAGAACTACAACTAAAAAACTACAAAATCTCTTTAATTCCTTCATAATTTAAAATATAATCTTGACTTTTTAAAATAGGCTTTTCAAAATCTTCAGCATTAGCAAAGCCAACACCTGCAAATAAAACTTTAGCATTTTTGCTTTTTGCATGATTGATAAAGGTTTCCATGAACACAACATCGTATTCATTTGGATTTTCAGGATAAGTTACCGCTTGTACCATCACAAAATGCAACGTATTCGTAGGTTTATCAACACAAATAAATTGCGGATGTTTTTTCAATTGGCTATTGATAGCAATGAACTCAAATCCTTGTTTTTCGAGTTCTTTTCCCACGTGATTCATGGCCAAATGATGTAAGTCTTGTAGTGATAATGGTTCCATGTTGCAAAGGTAGTTATTCTATTTGAAAGCATAAAAAAACCGACTCATTTCTGGAATCGGTTTTAAAATTATTTTTATCTATAATTACCATACACATCCAATTTTGCAACTGCTCTTTTAAGAGGCTTTTTCCAAGTTTGACCTTCTTCATATTGAAACTCTTCATGAACTGGAAGATTAAAATAGATTTCAGCATATTTAGGTTTTTCAACATTAAATTTTACAAAAAACTTTTTACCAATTAAAAGATTTTTCATTTTGTCAACATTAGATATATGCTTACGATAAACAGAATTATTAGCTGCATTATCAGCGGAAGAAATGTCATTAATAAGATTACCATTACGCATATAGGTATAATAAACATTGTAACTTTTTTTGGCATAATTATAGTTAACTACCTCTCCAACCGTGTACAATGTTTCACCTTCATCAAAATATTTTTTCTTTTCTAAATGAATTGTATAACCATAAAAAATGAATCCAAATATTACTGAAAAAGCTATAATTGTAATACTATTTTTAATCAAAAAATCTTTCATTCCTCGTTACATATCGAAATTAAACAATTCCAAAAATAAACAATTTCAAATTCAAACATAAAAAAACCGACTCATTTCTGAATCGGTTTTGATATATAAAATTTGGATTAACCTCCGAAGTCGTCGAAACGAACATTTTCTTTTGGCACACCCCAATCGTCACACATTTTAACAACGGCTTGATTCATCATTGGTGGTCCACAGAAATAGAATTCGATATCTTCTGGTGAATCGTGTAATTTCAAGTGATTATCAATAACTACATTATGAATAAACCCTACGAAACCATCACCTTCTCCATGTGGTCCATCTTTTACTTTCCAGTTATCTTCTGGTAAAGGTTCAGATAAAGCAATATGGAATTTGAAGTTAGGGAAATCTTTCTCTAAAGCTCTAAAGTGATCTACATAGAATAATTCACGTTTAGAACGACCTCCGTACCAATACGTAACTTTTCTTCCTGTTTTCACTGTACGGAATAAGTGGTATAAGTGCGAACGCATTGGCGCCATACCAGCACCACCACCAATATACAACATTTCAGCTTCAGACTCATTAATGAAAAACTCACCATAAGGACCAGAAACAGTTACTGTATCACCAGCTTTTCTAGAGAATACATAAGAAGAAGCAATACCTGGATTAACTTTCATCCAATCGTTAGTAGCTCTATCAAATGGAGGCGTTGCAATACGAACGTTTAACATAATCTTTCTACCTTCAGCTGGGTAAGAAGCCATAGAGTAAGCTCTTTCAACCAATTCGTTATTTTTCATAACTAATGGCCATAATTTAAATTTATCCCACTCTAACTTAAACTTCTCTGGTTCACCTGGATGCTCCACTGGGTGAGCTGTGATGTCGATATCAGTAAATTTAACTTCACATGGTGGAATTTCGATTTGGATATATCCTCCAGCTTCATAGTGCATATCTTCTGGTAACTCAACAATAAACTCTTTAATGAAAGAAGCTACATTGTAGTTAGAATATACTTTTGCTTCGAATTTTTTGATACCAAAAATTTCTTCTGGCACTTCAATTACCATGTCTTGTTTTACTTTAACCTGACATCCTAATCTCCATCCTTCAGCTAGTTCTTTACGTGTAAAGTTTGGTATTTCTGTTGGTAAAGGCTCTCCTCCACCATCTAATACTTTACATTTACATTGTAAACAAGAACCTCCACCACCACATGCAGATGGTAAGAAAATTTTATTATTTCCTAAAGTAGTTAAAAGTGTACTTCCTCCACCTACTTCGATTTCATTTTCACCGTTAATTTTAATCTTTACAGCACCTGAGTTTACTAATTTAGATTTTGCATATAATAGCATAAACACCATTAGTAAAATAAGCGCTAAGAAAGCTAAAATCGAATATGTAATTAATTCAAACATAATTTCAATTTTTAATGTTATACTATTATTTAACTACTTGAGTTGAATCTACTTTTACAGAATCTACAGCTACTTGAACTGAATCAACCGCTGGAGTTTCAACAGCTGCAGGAGCTGGAGTTTCAACTTTTGCCTCAGGCTTTTTGTTTAATGCGTTAAGGTCAATACCTCCAAAACTCATAAAACCAACAGCCATTAAACCTGTTAAAATAAAAGTAATTCCTAAACCTCTTAATGGAGCTAACACATTAGAATATTCCATTTTCTCACGAATAGCAGCTAACGCAACAATTGCGATTAACCATCCTATACCAGATGATAAAGCAAAAGTAGTTACATGTCCAATGTTTTGATAAGTTCCTGTATCAACACGTAATTGCATAAATAATGACCCTCCTAAGATTGCACAGTTTACCGCAATAAGTGGTAAGAAAATACCCAATGAGTTGTATAACGAAGGAGAGAATTTCTCCACAATCATTTCTACTAATTGTACTAAAGTTGCTACTACAGCAATAAAAATAATTAAGTTTAAGAAACTTAAATCCATATCTTTTAAAGATGGATCTAACCAACCTAAAGCTCCAGCTTCTAAAACATATTTATAAATTAAATAATTTAAAGGAGCCGAAATTACTAATACAAATGTTACCGCAATACCTAATCCAATAGCAGTTGAAACCTTTTTTGAAACCGCAAGGTAAGAACACATTCCTAAGAAGTATGCAAACACCATGTTATCAATAAACATGGATTTTAAAAATATATTGATATATTCAAACATAGCTATTATTTTTTCTCAATTAATTTTTTATTAATACCTCTTTGTACCCAAATGATTATACCTACTGTAACAAGCGCCATTGGTGCTAATAACATAAAACCATTGTTTACATATCCATGAGCATAAGCTCCTGTTTTATCAACAGCATTTCCTAAAATTTCTATACCGAAAATTTTACCTGAACCTAATAATTCTCTGAAAAATGCTACTATCATTAAGATAATACCATAACCTAATCCATTTCCAATTCCGTCAAGGAAAGATTTCCATGGACCATTACCTAATGCAAACGCTTCTAAACGTCCCATTACAATACAGTTCGTAATAATCAATCCTACAAAAACTGATAATTGTTTACTTACATCGTAAGCAAATGCTTTTAAAACTTGGTCTACTAAAATTACCAATGCCGCAACAATTACCAACTGAACGATAATACGAATACGAGCAGGAATTAAATTTCTAATTAATGATACAATAACATTACTCAAAGCTACTACAGCAGTTACTGAAAGTGCCATTACAAAAGCATTTTTCATTTGAACTGTAACCGCTAAAGCCGAACAAATACCTAATACTTGAACTGTTACTGGGTTATCGTCATTAAATGGATTTGTAATTAACTTAATATTACTTTTTGAAAATAATCCTTCTTTGTTGTTTTCTGCCATGACGATTATTTTTTATTAGATTTTAAATATTTTTCATATGGTTTTAAACCTCTAACTAACATTTCGGTTACACCATTACCTGTTAAAGTAGCACCAGAAATTGCATCAACTTCACCATCTTCTTTGTTGTCTTTTCCTGTATATCCTTTAACTACTTTTAAACCTTGTAAGTTTCCGTTAGCGTCAAAAACACTTTCTCCTTTGAAACTGTTTTGGAAATAATCTTGTGTAATTTCTCCACCTAATCCTGGCGTTTCCCCTTTGTGGTCAAAAACGATACCGTCAACTTTTAAGTTTTCATCAATGGAAACATATCCCCAGATTGCATCCCATAATCCCATTCCTCTTACTGGAATAACATAGAATTTTTTACCTTCTTTTTCAGCGTTAAAAATTGGGAATTTTCCTTTCTCCTTAGCGATATCAACTGTAAAAGCATCTTTGCTAATTTCGTTTCCGTTTTCATCAAAAACTACTTCGCTAATAATATGTTTTTTATATGCCTCTTCAGAAGCATCTCTATCTACAGCTACTCCAAACGATTTTAGAATGTACTGCATTTTCTCTTTCTTAATATTTGCTTGTTGATCTGGTTTTAATGCGGTAGCAGCAAATGCTAAAGCAGAAGCAACTAACACTACCATTACAGTCGCAAACAAAAACGTATATCCGTTACTTTCTCTATTCATGACTATGCAGATTTTAATTGTTTAGATTTAGCTAATCTTTTCTTTCTCTTCGCAACGTTTCCATTAACTACAAAATAGTCGATAGTTGGCGCTAAAGTGTTCATTAATAAGATAGCCAACATTACTCCTTCTGGATAAGCTGGGTTGAAAACTCTAATTGTAATACTAAAGAATCCTATTAATAAACCGTAGATAATTTTTCCTTTGTCTGTTTGCGCTGCTGAAACTGGATCAGTAGCCATGAACACAATACCAAAAGCAAAACCTCCTACTACTAAATGATTCATCCAATCAAAATTCATTAATGGAGTTAAACCAACAGCATTGAACATCATAGCTGTTACTGCTGCTCCAACAACTCCAGAAAACATAATTTTCCAGCTACCTACACCTGTTGCAATTAA
Source organism: Flavobacterium sp. (assembly GCF_036782315.1). GTDB lineage: Bacteria > Bacteroidota > Bacteroidia > Flavobacteriales > Flavobacteriaceae > Flavobacterium. The sequence continues at coordinate 24,075 of NZ_DAIPZK010000017.1, read as the reverse complement.
CACAAATGCTCCAATTAAAATAGCTAATACTGAAGTTTCACCAACAGAACCCGGAATAAATCCTAAAAACATATCCATAGTTGAATAAGTAACTTCTTTTCCATTTGCTAACGTTCCTAAAATTGTTTCACCAGAAACACCATCAATAGTTGAAGCATCGCTAACCCAAATTTTATCACCCGACATATAAGTAGGATAAGCAAAGAATGCAAATGCACGTGCTAATAAAGCTGGGTTAAAGATATTCATACCTGTTCCACCAAATGCTTCTTTACCAATTATAACTGCGAAAGCAACTGAAATTGCTAACATCCATAAAGGAAAATCAACTGGCATTACCATTGGTATTAACAAACCAGATACTAGATATCCTTCGTTAACCTCGTGACCTCTTTTAATGGCGAAGAAGAATTCTATACCTAATCCTACTGCATAAGATACAATAATCATTGGTAATACTTTCCACAATCCGTGTAAAAAGATATCCATAAATGGAGGTAAAACCCCTTCATTCAATTGAATAAAGTGTTGGTAACCTGCATTATAAATTCCGAATAACAATGCTGGAACTAAAGCTAAAACCACAGTAATCATGGTTCTCTTTAAATCAACAGCATCTCTAATGTGTGCACCATGCTTTGTAGTATGATTTGGAACATATAAAAATGTATCTAAAGCATTGATAGCTGGAGCGAATTTTTCAAATTTTTGCCCTTTCTCAAAAGGCTTTTTAATTTGGTCTATTTTATTTCTTAAAAACTTCATAGCTATTATCCTACTTCTTTAATCATTAAATCTAAAGCTTCACGAATTATTTCTTGAGCTTCTAATTTAGATGTGTTAGTATAATCAATTAAAGCAAAATCTTCTGGAGCTACTTCGTAAATTCCTAAGCTTTCCATTTTGTCGATATCGCTAGCCAAACAAGCTTTTAATAACTGCATTGGATAAATATCCATCGGCATAACCGATTCCATTTCTCCCGTTACAACTAAAGCTCTTTCTTCACCATTTAAATTGGTGTTTGGCGCATATTTTTTACCAGGCATTAACCAAGACAATCCAGTTCTTGATGCACTGTGAATACTTGGAGAAGCAAAAGGCATCCAACCAAACATTCTATATGTATTTCCTTCTGGAATTACAGTTACTACATTGCTGTAGAAGCCTAAAAACCCGTTTAAAGAAACTTTTTTACCTGTTAAAACATCTCCAGAAATAATTCTCACATTATCTCCTTTAACATTATTTGCTACTACATCAGCAATTGAAGCACCCGATATAACATTATAGTACTGAGCGTCTTTAACTTCTGAACCAGCTAAAGCAATTGTTCTAGTTAAATTCACTTTACCAGTTAAGAATAATTCTCCAATGATAGCTACGTCTTGAGGTGCAACAGTCCAAACACGCTCTCCAGCGCTTATTGGGTCTATTTTTTCAATTTGAACCCCAACATTCCCTGCAGGATGCGGACCATAAACTTTGTGTAAAGAAACACCTTTAACCTCACTAAATGCAGATTTTCCTTTTCCTTTTACAGACAAATGAACTTTTCCTGTTGTAAGTTTAGCTAAAGCATCAACTCCTGCTTGAAAAGCCTCTAATTTGTTTCCTAAAACAAACTCTACATCAGAAGCCAAAGGAGCTGTTGCATAAGCCGAAATAAAAATAGCTTTTGGAGTATCAGCTGAATTAGCAATCACATCATAAGGACGCTGATTGATAAATGGCCAACATCCAGAAGCTAACAAATGTGCTTTTACTTCTTCTGTTGATAAATCGTTAGGATTTTTCTTGCTATGCTCAACGAAAACATCTTGAGAATCTGCAGCAATAAGAATCTCTAAAATGACTCTTTTTTCACCACGTTTGATTTCTTGAATTTTTCCGCTTACAGGAGCAACAAACTTAACTTTCTCATCTGCTTTAGAATAGAAAATCACTTCTCCCGCTTTTACGTTATCACCTTCTTTTACAACCATCTTAGGAGTAACTCCATGAAAGTCAGAAGGTTTAACAGCATAGACTTTCGAGCGAGTGGTGTCAGCTATCTTATGAGCCGCTTCACCCTTCAACTTAAGGTCTAAACCTTTTTTAATTCGAATGTCTTTTGACATATTTTTGAAGATATGAATGTTAAAAAATTTACTATAAAACGTGCAAATTTAATCAAATACATTATAGCGAACCAAAAATAAAGTTGGAGATTTGCTTTATTTATAATTATTCTAAATTAATTAAGATTAATATATGAATTGGAATGGTATTTGTTTTCAAACTTTTGTTATTTTTACATTCTTATTACATATAAAATGAACAAAATTAGCTACATAATTTGCTTGCTTTTTTGCCAAATTGTTTTGGCTCAATCAGGAATTGAACAAGAACCTCCGTTTAATATTAAAACCATTTCTTTTGTTCAAAATAGAAATAATGTGGTTCCTTACTTTAAATTAGGGGAAGTTTTTGAACTTCAATTTGATGATTTATACGGAGACGAATCAGATTATTACTATACTATTACTCAATACAATTACGATTGGTCGCAACCTACAAATTTGGCTAAAAACGAATACTTAAATGGAATGGACAATCAACGTATCATTACCTATGAAAATTCGTTTAACACTTTACAACTTTATTCTCACTACGTACAACGTTTCCCTAATCAATACAATCAAATTACAAAAAGTGGCAATTACTTAATTACCGTATTAAACGATGAAAATGAAATTGTTTTCTCTAGAAGATTTATAATTTACGAAGAATTAGTTAATCCTAAAATTTTGATAAAAAGAACTAGAGATTTTGAAAATCGTGCTGGAAAACACAATATTGAATTATCAATTAACTATGGAAATTATTTATTGCAAAATCCTATTGAAAATGTAAAAGTAACCCTAATTCAAAATGCCAATTGGAGTAACAGCATTTCAAATATAAAACCTCAATATACTTTAGGTACAGAATTAATATATAGATACAACAAAGAAACACAGTTTTGGGGCGGAAATGAATCATATTCAATTGACAATAAAATCATTAGAGCTACTAACAATACAGTAGCAATGGTAACATCTGGAGAAAACTTATACAATACACATTTGTATGTAAATAAGCCAAGAAAGAATCAAATTTACACCTATTTCCCCGATATTAATGGAAATTTTTATATTGATAACATTAATACAGAAAAACCAGCCATACAGGCCGATTATTCTTGGGTTTACTTTTCATTAGATATGCCATTTGCAGCAGACAAAAAAGTATTCATCAACGGAATGTTTAACAATTATAGTCTTTCCGATGAATATAAAATGGACTTCAATAAAAAAACAGGATTATATGAAAAAGCATTACTACTCAAACAAGGTTTTACCAATTACCAATATGTATTAACCGATAAAAATGGTAAAATTGATTACGAAAATGCGATTGATGGTAATTATTTTGAAACCGACAATCTTTATTCTGTTCTCATTTATTACCAAGGCAACAATGAAAGATATCACAGAGTAATTGGATTGTCTGTCACTAACAGTCTTAACATTCAAAATTAATAGGAATGGGTAGGAAAGATTTAAAATATAGAGGTACACAATGCATGAATTGCGAAACACCTTTAGATGTTAGTGAAAAATATTGTCATGCTTGTGGTCAGCTAAACTCAACAAAAAAACTTACCATTAAAGATTTTATCGAAGAATTTTTTGCAAATTTTTATGCTTACGATTCAAGATTACGAAACACACTTCTTTCGTTATTCTTAAAACCCGGAATTGCTGCAAGAGAATTTTGCGAAGGAAAAAGACATCATCACGCTAATCCTTTTCGTTTATTTTTAAGTATTTCAATTATTCTTTTCATAGTTATTAATCTAGGAAGTGGATTTAAAACAACTACACCCGAAGAAAAACCCACTGTAAAATTAACCAAAGAAGACAGCATACAAGTTAGTTTTAAAAAAAATTACGAGTCAGGTATTCTAGAAATAGATAAAAAAACAGCAAAAAAATTTCATCGCGACTCTATTTACAAAGCAAATGAACTTGGAAATGATCCGGAAAACTTAAATCATTTGATGATACGAGTTACTACGTTTAGAAATTATAATTTAAAAAATCCTCAAGAAACACCAGAAATAGCTTTAAAAAAATTAGGCTATCAAAATAATAACATCAACCGCTATCTATTCAATAAAGCACAAAATTTAAAATCTAATGATGTATTGAGAGAAGTAAGAGATTATATATTAAACAAACTTCCCTTTTTAATTTTTCTTTCCATTCCATTCATTGCATTAATTTTTTGGGTAACGTTTTATGATAAGAAATTAAATTACACAGATCATTTAGTTTTCTCTTACAACTTTTATTCGTTCATGTTCATTTGCATGATATTGTATGAAATATTAGGCTTTATGTCAGAAGATTTATCTCTGTTTTTAATTGGAACAAGCTTTTCTATTTTGTTCCCAATTTACCTTTATAAATCTTTAAGAAATTTTTATCAAAACAGTCGTTGGAAAACAATTTTTAAATTCTTACTTTTGAACATATTGTTTATACCGATTTCATTATTAGCTGTTTTCGTGTTAATGGCGGTGTCGATAATCTTATTTTAATATGGTAAGTCAAATTACAAGAGGCATAAAAATTTCTGTTTTAACTAGTTTTGAAGGAACATACTTCAAGAACTACAAAATTCATTTTGCCTTTTCGTATCATGTTACCATCGAAAATCAAAGTAAAGATTCGGTTCAATTGACTACTCGTCATTGGGAAATTTACGATGCCTTAAATCATGTAGAAATTGTTGATGGCGAAGGTGTAATTGGGAAAAAACCAGTTGTAAAACCAGGAGAAAGTTACACCTATTCTTCTGGATGTTTGCTTTCTTCACCTATTGGGGCAATGAAAGGTTATTTCAACATGGTCAACTTTACCTCAACCAGAAGTTTTAGAGTTATTATTCCTACTTTCAAACTTAGTGCTCCTTTTGCTATTAACTAAATAGCGAACAAATTAGCTTCGTAACATTTGTTATCGATAATTCAAAATATACTTTGTATTTTTGTATTCGTTTACGATTATCTCGTAAATCAAAGCACAAAATTGTCTAATTTCAAAATACAACACCATGTTAAAAGGATTTTTTAATGTCCCAAAAGCGGTAAACGAACCCGTAAAATCGTACGCTCCAGGTTCTCCTGAAAGAGCAAAAGTTGCAGAAACATATAAAGCCATGTGGAATGCTCAAGTTGAAGTTCCATTATATATAGGTAGCGAAGAAATCAAAACTGGCGACACCAAAAAAATGTCGGCTCCACACGACCACCAACATGTTGTAGGTGTTTATCACCAAGCAGACAGAGCCTTAGTAGAAAAAGCCATTACAGAAGCATTAGAAGCTCGTAAAAAATGGGCTGCTTTATCTTGGGAAAACCGTGCTAGTATCTTCTTAAAAGCTGCTGAATTATTAGCAGGTCCATACCGCGCAAAAATCAATGCAGCGACTATGATTGCGCAATCAAAAACAATTCACCAAGCAGAAATTGATTCCGCTTGTGAGTTGATTGACTTCTTACGTTACAACGTAGAATTCATGACAAAAATATACGCAGACCAACCCGCTTCTACATCAGACATGTGGAACCGTGTTGAATACAGACCTTTAGAAGGTTTTGTATATGCAATTACACCTTTTAACTTTACAGCTATTGCAGGAAATTTACCTTCAAGCGCTGCGTTAATGGGGAATGTGGTAGTTTGGAAACCAGCAGCAACACAAGTGTATTCTGCCAATGTGATTATGCAAGTTTTCAAAGAAGCAGGTTTACCAGACGGCGTTATCAATATGGTAATAGGTGATTCTGGAATGGTTTCTGACGTAGTTTTATCAAGCCCACATTTAGCGGGAGTTCACTTTACAGGTTCGACTGGTGTTTTCAATGACATTTGGAAAACGATTGGAAACAACATCGCGACATACAAAACATATCCAAGAATCGTTGGAGAAACAGGTGGAAAAGATTTCATCATTGCACATCCATCAGCTAATGCAAAACAAGTAGCTACAGGAATTTCTCGTGGTGCTTTTGAATTCCAAGGACAAAAATGTAGTGCAGCTTCACGTGTTTATATTCCACAAAGTTTATGGCCAGCAGTTAAATCACATTTAGAAGCAGATTTAGCTTCAATGAAAATGGGTTCGCCTGAAGATATGAGTAATTTCATTACGGCTGTAATTTCAGAAGCTTCATTCGATAAATTAGCGCGTTACATTGACCAAGCTAAAAACGATAGTGATGCTGAAGTAATCATGGGTGGAAATTACGATAAATCAAAAGGGTATTTCATTGAACCAACAGTTATTTTAACTACAAATCCAAAATACAATACCATGTGTACCGAGTTATTCGGACCAGTAGTTACGATTTATATTTATGAAGATGCCAAATGGTCTGAAACATTGAAATTAGTTGACGAAACTTCAGAATATGCTTTAACAGGTGCGGTATTTAGCCAATGTCGTTATGCGGTAGAAGAAGCAACAGTTGCGTTACAAAATGCAGCAGGAAACTTCTACATCAACGATAAACCAACAGGTGCTGTTGTAGGAATGCAACCATTTGGAGGCGCAAGAGGTTCTGGTACTAATGATAAAGCTGGTTCAGCACAAAACTTATTACGTTGGGCTTCAGTTAGAACTATCAAAGAAACATTCGTAACACCAGAAGATTATAAATATCCGTTTTTAGGATAATATAATTTGAAATAGAAATAAAAACCCGATTTTCAGTTGAGAATCGGGTTTCTTATTTTTATAAAATTTTAGATTTAATTTCCTTTAGATAAGATAAACTTAATCTGCTCATTACTAGAAAACATTTTGTCTTGCAAATAAATACTTAATCCATTTTCTGGCTTTAACAAAATTCCATTTTTTGTTTTAACTATTTTTTTCAATCCAAACCATTTTATTTCTCCATTAGAAAAAGGACCATTGATTTTAATCATTTCATCAGTGAATTGCATCTGTAATTCTTTTCCTAAAATTCTTGAATCTAATCTGTCTTTCATCCATTTTTTCTTTTCATTATAAAATTTAAAAAATTCATATAAACCTGAAAAAATAAAAAGAAATGGAAAAATTCCAATAACTCCAGACTTATCTAAAAAATAAAAAACAACACCTATAAAAATCAAAGCTGATGCAAAATATGGCACATACTTTTTATATTTCATTGAAGAAACCATCTCATCATAAGCTTCTTTATAATAATTCCCATCAGGGATAAATTTCAAATTAAATTCCATTCAAATTATATTATTTGATTTAGACTAATCACTAGTTACTTTTCACTAATCACTATTTTTTATACTTCAACGGCAAATGCACCACTTTCTTCGTTTCAAAAAATTCATCTTTAAAGAAATCGGATAAATTGTATTGTGTTGCTTTTGGAAAATCTTTTAATTCTTCGGCTAAATCGCCTCCTTTTAAATATAAAATTCCGTTGGCTAATTCGTGATTTTGTTTTTTTGAAACTTTATCATCTACCCATTTTACAAAATCAGGCATGTTGGTTACAGCACGACTTACAATGAAATCGAATTCTTGTTTGACTAATTCGGCACGTTTTTGTTCGGCTTTTACGTTTTTTAATCCTAAACCTGCGGCTACTTCATTCACTACACGGATTTTTTTCGCAATTACATCAATCAAATAAAAATCAACTTCTGGAAATAAAATTGCTAATGGAATTCCAGGAAAACCACCACCTGTTCCCACATCCATAATTTTGGATCCTGGACGGAATTCAATAATTTTTGCAATTCCAAGTGAATGTAAAACGTGACGTGTATATAATTCGTCGATATCTTTTCGTGAAATCACGTTAATTTTGGCATTCCAATCTTCATATAAACCTTGTAATTTTTGAAACTGAAGTATTTGATTATCAGATAAATCAGGAAATTGCTTTAAAATGGCTTCCATTCGTTAAATTTTACACAAAAATACGCTTTTTGGTGAATAAAAAATGACGAATATCATAAATGAAAAAATTATAATAATTATCTTTGACGAAATTTGAATATTAAAATATGAATACCACAACCCCGATTTTTTCAAAAGAGGACAATCTGAAATTTTTCAGAACTTTAAATAAACGAGTAAACGACTATTTCAAAGAAAACAAAATCAACAAAACTGGAAACTGGAAATTACACTTGAAAACGATTGTAATGTTCGGTCTTTTCCTTACACCTTATTTCTTCCTGTTAGCTATGGATATGCCTTTTTGGGTATACTTATTATTAAACGTAGTAATTGGAGTTGGAATGGCAGGAGTTGGAATGAACGTAATGCACGATGGAAATCACGGTGCTTACTCAACCAAATCTTGGGTAAACAAATTAATGGGCGGAAGTATCTACATCTTAGCCGGAAATGTTTACAACTGGCAAGTACAACACAATGTTTTACATCACACCTATACCAATATTATTGGTCATGATGAAGATTTAGAAGCTGGAAGAATTTTACGTTTTTCAAAAAATGCTAAATGGTACAGTTACCATAGATTCCAACATTATTACTCGGTTTTCTTATACGGATTATTAACGTTTAACTGGGCTATTACTACCGATTTTCTTCAAATGAAACGTTACTTAAAAAGAAAATTATCCTATGGAGAAGCTAAAAGTCCAGCTTTCCAATGGACTACGCTTATCATTACAAAAATTATTTATTTCTCTATTTGGATTGTTTTACCGATTGTATTTGGCGTAACTTGGTGGAAAGTACTTTTAGGATTTGTGGTAATGCATTACACTGCAGGATTAATCTTGAGTGTTGTATTCCAATTAGCTCACGTAGTAGAAGATACTATCAATCCAATTCCAGATGAAAGCGGGGAAATTGAAAACACTTGGGCTATTCACCAATTATTTACCACTGCAAACTTTGCTCCAAAAAACTGGATTGTCAATTATTATACTGGTGGACTGAATCACCAAATTGAACACCATATTTTCCCAAATATTAGTCACATTCACTACAATAAAATTGCTGAAATTGTAAAACAAACAGCAGCGGAATGTAACTTACCGTATCACGAGTTCAAAACAACTCGAGCGGCCATTGCTTCTCACTTCAAACATTTGAGAGAACTAGGAAGGAAACCACAATTAGCATAATAAAGAAGAGACGCGAGGAATCGCGTCTTTTGTATTAACTATAATAACTAACACACAATGAACCCGTTATCGGACAGAATCAACAACTTAGCCGTTTCTCAAACTTTAGCTATGGCGGCTTTGGCAAGAGAATTAAAAGCACAAGGAAAAGACATTATTAGCCTTAGTTTAGGAGAACCAGATTTCAACACTCCTGAATTCATTAAAGAAGCTGCAAAAAAAGCTATCGACGAAAATTACAGTACGTATACTCCAGTAGAAGGTTACTTAGAGTTGAAAGAAGCGATTTGCAAAAAATTCAAAAGAGATAATAATTTAGACTACAAACCATCACAGATTGTAGTTTCTACAGGAGCAAAACAATCATTATACAACATTGCTCAAGTAATGTTGAATGATGGTGATGAAGTAATTCTTCCTGCTCCGTATTGGGTTTCGTATTACGAAATTATCAAACTTTCTGGTGGAGTTCCTGTTGAAGTTCCAACTTCTGTTGAAAGTGATTTCAAAATTACACCAGAACAATTAGAAGCAGCTATCACACCAAAAACAAAAATGATGTGGTTCAGTTCGCCTTGTAACCCAAGTGGTTCGGTTTACAATCGTGAAGAATTAACGGCTTTAGCTAAAGTTTTAGAAAAACATCCACATGTATATGTAGTTTCTGACGAAATCTACGAACACATTAACTTTTCAGGAACATTTTGCAGTATTGGTTCTATACCAGGAATGTTAGAAAGAACAATTACTGTTAACGGTGTTGCAAAAGCATTCGCTATGACTGGTTGGAGAATTGGTTATATCGGAGCACCTGAATTTATCGCAAAAGCATGTACAAAAATTCAAGGCCAAGTTACTTCGGGAGCAAATTCTATTGCACAAAGAGCAACTATTACTGCTGTTGAAGCTGAACCAAGCGTATTAAACGAAATGGTAACTGCTTTCAAAAATCGTAGAGATTTAGTAGTGGGATTAGTAAAAGAAATTCCAGGATTCAAATTAAATGTTCCAGAAGGAGCGTTTTATGTGTTCCCTGATGTTTCATCTTTCTTTGGAAAAATATTAAAAGGTCAATTAATTAAAGACGCAACCGATTTCTCTATGTTCTTATTAGCAGAAGCAAATGTGGCAACTGTAACAGGAGACGCTTTTGGAAATCCAAATTGTATTCGTTTCTCTTACGCAACCAGCGAAGCTTTATTAACAGAAGCAATGAGAAGAATCAAAGAAGCGGTTTCTTAAATCACAAACAAATATATTAGCACGAATTGATTTATTAAATTAGATTAATTCGTGTTTTTTTATGCTCCAAATTCAAAAAAAGCGAACTCGAATTAGAAATCTCCAATTTTTTATAAGAACTTTGCACACTTTTTTTCGGCAAATCCCGAAAGATTAAAGATTTACACATGAAGAAGAAGATTGAAATTTTAGCTCCTGCAAAAGATTTACTTACTGGAATTGCTGCTATCAATGCAGGTGCCGATGCAGTTTATATTGGAGCACCACAATTTGGAGCGCGTTCGAATGCTCATAATTCACTGGAAGATGTTGCAGCACTTGTGCAATATGCACACTTGTATAATGTGCAAGTTTTTGTGGTAATCAACACGATTTTATACGATGATGAATTAGAAACGTGTCGTCAGTTGATTTGGAAATTATATGATGCTGGAGTTGATGCTTTAATCATTCAAGACATGGCGATTATGGAAATGGAGTTACCTCCTATTGCACTTCATGCAAGTACACAAGCCAATAATCGTGATGCCGATAAAATTAAATTCTTAGCCGATGCCGGAATTCAAAGAGTGGTTTTGGCACGTGAATTAAACTTACACCAAATCAAAGAAATTAGTCAGGCAACTGATGTAGAATTAGAATTCTTCGTAACGGGTGCATTATGTGTTTCGTTTAGTGGGAATTGTTACATGAGTGTGGCGAATGGAGAGCGTTCGGCAAACCGTGGTTCTTGTGCACAAAATTGTCGTTTACCTTATAATTTAATTGATGGAAATGGCGATACTTTAATTAGAAATAGTCATTTACTTTCGATTAAAGATTTTGATGTAACCGACCAAATTCCAAATTTAATCGAAGCTGGAATTGTTTCTTTTAAAATTGAAGGCCGTTTGAAAGATATCGTCTATGTGAAAAATAACGTTTCCTACTTACGTCAAAAATTAGACGATTTCTTAGAAAAAAACAGCGATAAATATAGTAAAGCTTCTTCAGGAAGTTGTACTTATGCATTTGATGCTAACTTAACTCGTACTTTCAATCGTGGTTATACCGATTATTTCGTTAACGAAAGACATCAAGCTATTGGTTCTTGGGAAAGTCCAAAATCAAAAGGACAATATATTGGTAAATTGGTAAAAACTGTTGGGAATTCATATGTGATTGAAAACGGAGAATTGCTAAACAATGGTGACGGATTGTGTTATATAAATGCTAATAACGAAGCCGAGGGGATTTACGTAAACAAAGTAGAAAACGGAATCGTGTATCCAAATGTGTTGAAAGAGATTAAAGAAGGTACTTTCATTTACCGAAACAACGATGCGGCTTTCATCAAATTGGTGGAACGCGAAGATAGTGCGGTTCGAAAAATCAGTACTACTTTATTAATGACTGAAAATGAAACTGGGTTTGAATTAATTGCTACCGATGAAGATGGAAATGTGAGCGTTGTAAAATTAGAGCATTCAAAAGAACGCACTAAAAACAACGAATCTATAGAAGAAAACATCAAAACACAATTAGCTAAAACAGGATTTACGCCTTATACTGCTGATGAAATTTCGGTTTTATTCTCTGAAAATTGGTTTTTACCGATTTCGAAAATCAATGAAATGCGAAGAACGGTTTACGAACAATTATCGGAAATTCGTTTGAAAAATTATGTTCGAAAAGAACACCAATTGGTAAAAACATCGCATCCGTATCCAGAAACGAAATTGGATTTCATGTACAATGTTGCCAACAAAACCGCTCGTAAATTCTACGAACGTCATGGTGTAACTGAAATCGAAAAAGCGTTCGAATTACAATGGGATCCAGGAAAATCCCGTGTAATGACTACCAAATATTGCATCAAATACGAATTAGAGCGTTGTCCAAAATACCACAGAGAAAACATGGACAAAAAGCTAAAGGAACCTTTAGTTTTAAAACAAGGCGAATTGGAATACAAATTAAAATTCAATTGTAAACCTTGCGAAATGGAAATTTGGGAAAAAGATGCCGAATTTGAAATTGAAGAAGATCACTTTCATTAATATTAAACCGATGTGTAATGCATCGGTTTTTTTGTTTCTGGAATCCCAAAATTAAATTGTATTTTTGGAGTAATGCAATCTATTTTAGAAAATATCGCCAAACATGTTACGCTAACTCCTGAAGAGCAAGAGTTGTTTTTGTCTAAAACTGAAACCAAACAATTCAAAGCCAAAACCATTTTATTGAGTGCGGGCGAAGTGGCGACTTGCACGTATTTTGTGAATTCCGGAATTTTGAGAAGTTTCAATATTAATGATAATATTATCGAACACGTATTACATTTTGCTTGCGAAGGTTGGTGGATTGGTGATATGTACAGCTATATTTCTGAAAAACCAGGCAATTTATTTATCGAAGTTCTAGAAGATGCGGAAGTTGTCATAATTACCAAAGAAAACCATCAAAAACTTTATCAAGAAATCCCAAAACTTGAACGCTTTTTCAGAATTTTAGCCGAAAACTCCTTAGTTTCTCACCAAGAACGTTTAATGGATAATTTAAGCTTAACAGCTGAAGAACGCTTTGAGAAATTTTGTTCCAAATATCCAACTTTAATTCAGAAAGTACCACAAAAGCAAGTAGCTTCTTTCATAGGTGTAACACCTGAATTTTTTAGTAAGATGAAAGCTCGATTACTCAAAAAATAATTTCTTAATCTAGGTTAAGTGCTCTTCCCTATTCATAGATGTAAATTTGTATCATAATAATTACTAAATTTATACATTATGAAAACGATAGTACATAAAGCAAATGAAAGAGGTCATGCTAACCATGGTTGGTTAAATGCGTATCACAGTTTTAGTTTTGCCAATTGGTATAACCCAGAAAAAGTACAATTTGGAATGCTTCGCGTTTTGAATGACGATACCATTGCAGCTGGAATGGGCTTCGGAACACATCCACATGACAACATGGAAATCATCACCATTCCCTTAGAAGGAGATTTAGCGCATAAAGACAGCATGGGAAATGGTACAACTATTAAAAGTGGTGACATTCAAGTAATGAGTGCTGGAACGGGAATACAACACAGTGAATTCAATCCAAATCATGATCAACAAACGAAATTGTTTCAAATTTGGTTGTTTCCAAAATATAGAAATGTAGAACCTCGCTACCAACAAATTACCTTAGATAAATCGTTAGAAAAAAATGATTTCGCACAAATTTTATCCCCAAATCCAGATGATGCAGGGGTTTGGATACATCAAGATGCATGGTTTTATTTAAGTGATTTTGATGCTGATTTTTCAAAAAAACTTTCACTTAAAAAAGAAGGAAACGGTTTCTACATTATGAATATTGAAGGTGAAATCGAAGTAAACGGTGAAAAACTTGAAAGAAGAGATGCCGTTGGAATTTGGGAAACCAATGAAATCGAAGTTAAAGCGAATTCTAATGCGAAGTTTTTAGTTATGGAAATTCCGATGGAACAGTAATTAGTTAGCAGTCGCAGTAGTCAGTCGCAGTAAAAAATTAAATTATGAATGAAGTACAATTAAGAATTAATGACAACAAAGGTGCTTTTTACATTGAAGTTGAAGGCAAACAGGAAGCTATGATGACTTTTGTTTTTACTGGCGAAAATAAAATCATCATCGACCACACAGAAGTGAATCCTGGAAATGAAGGAAAAGGTTTTGGCAAAAAAATGGTAACTAGAGCGGTAGAATACGCTCGAGAAAAAGGAATTAAAATATTGCCTCTATGTCCGTTTGCCAAAAGTGTTTTTGATAAAACGCCAGAGTTTAGAGACGTTTTATAATTATATCCTGCAAGTTTTTAAATCTTGCAGGTTTTTATATTAATGCAATAACCAAAAAACTAAGAATCATGGATCCAAAAAACATTAAAAAAGAATACACAAATGGTGAAGTTACCATTGTATGGGAATCTGGAAAATGTACTCATTCTGCTAATTGCGTAAAAAACAATCCTGATGTTTTTAAACCAAAAGAGCAACCTTGGATTACACCTGACAATTCAACTACTGAAAAAATTATTGAAACCGTAAAAAAATGCCCTTCGGGAGCCTTAACTTATTATTTAAACAAGAATGACTAAAAAAATTATCGCTTTCGGAGCCTCTTCGAGCAAGAATTCTATAAACAGACAATTGGCCACTTTTGCTGCTAACCAATTTCAAAATGCTTCTGTTGAAATTTTAGATTTAAACAATTACGAAATGCCTATTTTTTCGGTAGATAAAGAGAAAGAAAATGGTATTCACCCGTTAGCACAAGAATTTTACAGCAAATTAGGAAGCGCTGATTTAATCATAATTTCGTTTGCCGAACATAACGGAAATTACTCTACAGCTTTTAAAAACATTTTAGATTGGTCTTCACGTATTAACGCTAAAACCTTTCAAGAAAAACCGATGTTGTTATTAGCCACTTCTCCCGGAGCTCGTGGCGGAAGTTCGGTTTTAGAGATTGCTACAAAAAGATTTCCTTTCCAAGGCGGAATAGTAAAAGGTAGTTTTTCATTACCAAGTTTCTATGAAAATTTTGA
The DNA here is from genome assembly GCF_036782315.1 of Flavobacterium sp. Classification (GTDB taxonomy): domain Bacteria; phylum Bacteroidota; class Bacteroidia; order Flavobacteriales; family Flavobacteriaceae; genus Flavobacterium. Next base: position 9,073 of record NZ_DAIPZK010000017.1, on the reverse strand, counting down.
TGTGGTAAATGGTATTATCCATCCGGAATATAAAAATCAATTATTGGAAATCACAAATTCAATTGAATTCTAATAAAAATGTTATTTTTGCTGAAGTTTTGAGTTACACTTTTAAACTCATAAACTTTAAACTTTTAAACTAAAAACATGAAAGCATACGTATTTCCAGGTCAAGGCGCTCAATTCACAGGAATGGGTAAAGATTTATATGAAAACTCACCTTTAGCAAAAGAATTATTCGAAAAAGCGAACGAAATTTTAGGTTTTAGAATCACCGATATCATGTTCGAAGGAACAGCAGAAGAATTAAAAGAAACCAAAGTAACTCAACCTGCGGTTTTCTTGCACTCGGTAATTTTAGCCAAAGTTTTAGACGTAAAACCAGATATGGTTGCTGGACACTCTTTAGGGGAATTTTCTGCCTTAGTGGTAAACGGCGCTCTATCATTTGAAGACGGATTAAAATTAGTTTCACAAAGAGCAATGGCCATGCAAAAAGCATGTGAAATTACTCCTTCTACTATGGCTGCGGTTTTAAACTTAGACGACAAAATTGTAGAAGACATTTGCGCTTCAATTGATGGTGTTGTAGTAGCTGCAAATTACAACTGCCCAGGTCAATTAGTAATTTCTGGAGAATATAAAGCAGTAGAATTAGCTTGCGAAAAAATGAAAGAAGCTGGTGCAAAACGCGCCTTAATTTTACCTGTTGGTGGTGCTTTCCATTCACCAATGATGGAACCAGCGAGAGAAGAATTAGCAGCTGCTATTGAAGCCACATCTTTTGCTACACCAACTTGTCCAGTATATCAAAATGTTACGGCAAACGCCGTTTCTGATGCATCCGAGATTAAGAAAAACTTGATTTCGCAATTAACAGGAGCTGTAAAATGGACACAATCCGTACAACAAATGATTGCTGATGGCGCAACAAGTTTCACAGAAGTGGGTCCAGGAAAAGTATTAGTTGGATTAGTAAATAAAATCAACAAAGACGTAGAAACGATTTCTGCTTCTTTGTAAAATAAAATACTCTTAAAATAGAATTCCTCATGAAGTTTATTCGTGAGGAATTTTTTATTTTTGAGAAAAAGAAAATATGGAAAATCTAATTGCTTTGTTCAAATCAATTGAAGCAGCTAAAGTCATTTCTTCTGAGATTGATTATTCTGATTATGTTCCTTTGAATTTATCTGTAACTAATCCTGAGTTGAATCAACATAAATTAGAAACCGCTAAAGATTATGAAATTTTCATTCAAAATCATTTAAATAAAAATCAAGGTAAAATTGCTTTTGGTGGCTACATTGAAACCCGAAATTTATACCAAAGAAGCACTGTTTTTAATAACTCGAATTCAGACGAACGCAATGTTCACATTGGTTTGGATTTATGGATTAATGAATCGGCTCAAATTCATGCGGCTTTAGATGGCGCCGTTCATAGTTTTCAAAACAATACCGCTTTAGGGGATTATGGTCCAACAATAATTTTAGCACACGAGATTGAAGGAATTAAATTCCATACGCTTTATGGTCACTTGAGCGAAGCAAGTTTAATTGGTAAAAAAGTGGGTGATATCATAAAAAAAGGAGAACAAATTGCTACTTTAGGATTACCACCTATTAATGGCGATTATGCGCCACATTTACACTTTCAAATCATTATCGACATGGAAGGAAAAACGGGTGATTATCCCGGAGTTTGTAATGAAAAAACACTTTCATTCTACAAATCAAATTGTCCAGATCCTAATTTACTTTTAAAGATCCATAAAAAGAATTGGCATCAATTTTGTAACTTTAATCTCTAAATAAATCTAACTATGAAAAAAATATTTTTAGGAATTGCATTAGCAACCACTATGCTTTCTTGTCAAGAAGAGACAAAAGAAAAAGTAAAAGAAGCTTCTGAAGCCGTTGGTACCGATTTAAAACAAGCCGCAGATTCGGCAAAAGTAAAAGCTAAAAAAGCAATTGATTCTTCTAAAGTAGGTGAAAAGGCAAAAAATATTATTGCAATAGGAGCTGAGAAAGTGGAAGAAGGCGCTAAAAAAGTAAAAGAATCTGTTAAAGAATAAAAAAATCCTCAGTTGAGGATTTTTTATTTATTTCTTATTTTCTGTTCCCATTTCCAAGCACTTTCCAAAGCATCTTCTAAGGATAATTGTGCTTTCCAACCTAAAACAGAATTGGCTTTATCGGTATTGGCATAAGCTTCTGTAACATCACCTGCTCTTCTTGCCACAATTTGATAGTTTAATTTTTGATTTGTTACTTTTTCAAATGCATCAATTACTTGCAAAACCGAACTTCCAGTTCCCGTTCCAATGTTGAAAGTTTCTACTTTTTCTGTATTTTCCTTCTTCAATAAACGTTGTAAAGCTACCACATGAGCTTTTGCTAAATCTACCACATGAATATAATCACGAATGGCTGTTCCATCCGGAGTTGGATAATCATTACCAAAAACAGATAACTTTTCACGAAGTCCGATTGCTGTTTGCGTAATAAATGGTACTAAATTTTGAGGAACTCCTAAAGGTAATTCACCTATTTCAGCTGAAGGATGCGCTCCAATTGGATTAAAATAACGCAATAAAACAGCATTAATATTGGTTACTTTCGTAACATCAGTTATGATTTCTTCACCTATTTGCTTTGTGTTTCCGTAAGGTGACATCGCAGTTTGAATAGGTGCATTTTCTGTAATGGGCATTTTTTCGGCTTGACCGTAAACCGTACAAGAGGAACTAAAAATAAAATGTGATTCTGATTTTTTTTGTAATTCTTGTAAAATATATACTAAAGAATTAATATTATTTTCATAATACAACAATGGATTTTCAACGCTTTCACCCACGGCTTTTGAAGCCGCAAAATGAATGACGCCTGAAATATCTTGGTATTTGGAAAAGAAATTCTGAACCGCCGATTTATCTCGTAAATCGATGTTTTCAAAAAGTGGCTTTTTTCCTGTAATCCGTTCAATTCCATCTAAAACTTCAATTGATGAATTGGAAAGATTGTCAATAGCGATTACTTCAAAACCTTCATTTTGCAATTCCACAACCGTGTGCGAACCTATGAATCCTAAACCTCCTGTAACTAATATTTTCATTTTTCTCGTACAGACGCGATTTATCGCGTCTCTATTTCTTTTTTGGAAGACGCAATGAATTGCGTCTTATACATCAATTTTTAAAACGCGATGAATCGCGCTTCTGCATATTCATTTTTACGAATAGACGCGATAAATCGCATCTCTACCCGATATATTCCAAAACGGCGTCTGTAATAAATTTTATTTGTTCATCATCTAATTCTGTGTGCATTGGCAATGCAATTACTTCTTTTACCAATTGATTCGTAACTGGGAAATCAGCTTCGTTGTAACGAGTATCAGCATATGCTTTTTGACTGTGTAATGGAATTGGGTAATAAATTGCACATGGAATTCCTTTTGCTTGTAAATGTTCTAATAATCCATCACGTTTTCCATTCATAATACGAATTACATATTGATGAAATACATGACAATCACAAGATTCACAAATGGTTGGAACCCAAATATTAGGATTTTGTCCAAGGATTTCTGAATACTTTCTTGCTGCATCTTGACGTGCTTTGTTGTAAGCATCTAAATGAGGTAATTTCGCTTTTAAAACTCCCGCTTGAATACTATCTAAACGCGAGTTCACTCCCACTACATCATGATGATATCTTTCATACATTCCGTGGTTAACAATTCCTCTTATTTTGTGCGCTAAAGCGTCATCATTCGTAAAAATGGCTCCACCATCACCATAACAACCTAAGTTTTTAGATGGGAAAAATGAAGTTGCTGCTACATGACCAATGGTTCCTACTTTCTTTTTAGAACCATCTTTTGAAGTGTAATCAGCTCCAATTGCTTGAGCATTATCTTCGATAACATATAAATTATGTTCGCGAGCAATTTCCATAATCGCATCCATATTGGCAGCACGACCAAATAAATGTACCGGAACAATTGCCTTTGTTTTTGGAGTTATTGCTTTACGAATTCCGTCTAACGAAATGTTCATATTATTCATATCCACATCCACTAAAACTGGAGTTAGTTGTAATAATGCGATTACTTCAACCGTAGCTGCGAATGTAAAATCGGCAGTAATCACTTCATCACCTGGTTTCAAATCCAATCCCATCATGGCAATTTGCAACGCATCGGTTCCGTTTGCACATGGAATTACGTGTTTTACTCCCAAATATTTCTCTAAATCCGCCTGAAATTGGTGAACCAAAGGTCCGTTAATGTAAGTATTCGTATCTAAAACCTCTTGAATAGAAGCATTTACTTCTTCTTTTATTTTTTCGTATTGACTTTTTAAGTCAACCATTTGTAATTTTCTCATTAAAAAATAAGTTTAAAAGTTTAAAGTTTAAAAGTTTAAGGTAGTTTTACCTTTATTTTCACTTTTAACAAGAACAAAAATAGTCAATAATTGATTGTTGGCAATGAATTTTAATAAAGAAACTGTATTTTCGCAATAGATAATTACCAATATGTTATTTCTTTACAATTTAGTAGTCATTTTTGCCTCACAACTTTTGAAGCTTGTTGCGCTTTTTAGTCCGAAAATGAAACTTTTTATAGACGGACGAAAATCGGTTTTTCAAGCGTTAGCAAGTAAAATTCAATCTTCGGATAAAACGATTTGGTTTCATGCGGCATCTTTGGGTGAATACGAACAAGGTTTACCCGTAATTGAAGCAATCAAACAACAATTCCCAAGTCATAAAATTGTGGTTTCGTTTTTTTCGCCTTCGGGTTATGAAGTTCGAAAAAACAATACTGTTGCTGATGTTACAGTTTACTTGCCTTTGGATACAATTTCGAATGCGAAACAATTCATTGAATTAGTTCATCCCGAAATGGCGTTTTTTATCAAATATGAATATTGGCCCAATTATTTAAACGAACTAAAAAAACAGCAAATCAAAACCTATTTAATTTCTGGAATTTTACGAGAAAATCAAGCGTTTTTTAAATGGTATGGCGGATTTTACAGAAACGCACTTAAAACATTTGATTACTTTTTTGTGCAGAATGAAAGCTCAAAAAAACTACTGCAAAGTATCGGATTTAATAACGTAAAAGTTTCTGGCGACACCCGCTTTGATCGTGTGGTTTCGATTTTAGAACGTGACAATTCATTAGATTTTATCGAACAATTCAAAGACAATACAACTACAATCGTAATTGGAAGTTCTTGGCCAAAAGATGAAAGTTTATTGGTGAATTATATCAATCAGAGTTCGGATGATGTGAAATTTATTATTGCACCGCACAATATCAAATCAGAACAAATTCAGGAATTGAAAAATGCTGTTTCCAAAAAAACGATTTTGTTTTCTGATGTAGAGAAGAGATTAATCGCGTCTCTACAGGAAAACAACGTTTTTATCATCGACACTATCGGAATTTTAACGAAAATTTATTCTTATGCCGATATTGCTTATGTGGGCGGTGGTTTTGGAAATCCGGGTGTTCATAATATTTTGGAACCTGCAACTTTTGGAGTTCCGGTTGTGATTGGTCCAAATTACTCCCATTTTGCGGAAGCTACAGCATTGGTAAATATGGAGGGTTGTATTTCGATTCAGAATCAAACCCAATTAAATGAAGCTTTTGATTTATTACTTCACAACGAAGACGAACGATTAGAAAAAGGTCACATTTGCAGTACATTTGTTCAAATGAATAAGGGAGCTACTCAGACAATTATGAATTATATTATTAACGAAACTATAAATTGATTTAAGTTCCAAAAGTAAAATTGTAACTTGCACCCATTAATGTAATCAACATATGAAATTTTTAAAATTACTACTTGTTTTATTTGTTTTCCAAGTTCAAGCGCAACAAGGAGGCATGTGGATTCCGTCGTTACTGAAAGGAACCAACGAAAAAGAAATGAAAGCTTTGGGAATGAAAATTAGTGCCGATGATATTTATTCGGTAAACAATTCCAGCTTAAAAGATGCTGTTCCTCATTTTGATGGCGGTTGTACAGCAGAAATGATTTCACCAAAAGGACTTTTATTAACCAATCACCACTGTGGTTATGACAATATTCAAAGTCACTCTACAGTTGAAAACGATTATTTAACGAATGGTTTTTGGGCTTACAAAATGGAAGACGAGTTACCAAACAAAGATTTAACCGTTACGTTCATCATCAAAATTGAAGATGTTACGACTAAAATTTTCGAAGGTGTTTTGAATCTTCCAACCGAAAGCGACAAACAAAAAAGAATCCAACAAAATATTGCAACGGTTAGTAAAAGTTTCCAAAAAGAAGCTTGGCAAGATGTAATGATTCGTGCTTTTTATGATGGAAATCAATACTTATTATTTGTAACTGAAAACTTCAAAGATGTTCGTTTAGTAGGCGCGCCACCAAGTTCAATCGGAAAATTTGGTTCCGATACTGATAACTGGGTTTGGCCTCGTCATACAGGAGATTTCTCTTTATTTAGAGTGTATGCTGACAAAAACAATCGTCCTGCTGAATATTCAAAAGATAATGTTCCTTACAAACCAAAACATTTTTTCCCAGTTTCAGCAAAAGGAATTCAGGAAAATGATTTCACTATGGTAATGGGGTATCCTGGAAGAACTCAGGAATATTTACCATCATTCGCTGTAGAACAAATTGTAAATGATTTGAATCCGGCTAAAATTGAAATTCGTGATGCTGCTTTAAAAGTGCAAGATGGTTTCATGAGAAAAGACAATGCGATTAAAATTCAATATGCTTCAAAATATGCAAGTGTTGCCAATTATTGGAAAAAATGGATTGGTGAAACTAAAGGTTTGAAAAAATCGAATGCGATAGCCATCAAACAAGACTTTGAAAAGAAATTCCAAGAAAGAGTTAACAAAGCAGGAAAACAAGCTGAATACGGAACTATTTTAGCTGATTTCGAAAAGAACTATAAAGACATCAGAGAATATGCTATTGCAAAAGACTACTTTACCGAAGTAGTTTTACGTAATTCAGAGATTTTATCTTTTGGATACCGTTTGTATCAGTTAGAACAAGTTTACAACACAAAAGGCGAGCAAGCTTTCAACGATAGAAAAAACAATCTAATTTCTGGGTTTGAAGGTTTATACAAAGATTACAGTGCTCAAGTGGATGAGAAAGTTTTTGAGCAATTAATTCATTTATACGCTACAAAATCACCAAAACAGTTTTTACCAGAAAGTTTAAAAAATGCTAATGCATCTAGTTTAACGACAAATATTTTTAGTTCTTCTAAATTAACAAACTATAACGGTTTAAAAGAATTGTTAAATGGTGATGCAAAATCAGTTTTAGAAAAACTAAATCAAGATAAAGGGTATCAATTAGTAAAATCAATTGCAGATAGTTATCAAAAAAATGTAGCTCCTAAATTTGATGAGCTTAATTTAAAAAACATTGCATTACAAAGAACGTATATGAAAGGAATTATGGAATTTTTCCCTAACGATAGAATTTTTCCTGATGCAAACAGTACGTTACGTGTTACATACGGAAAAGTAAAAGGCTATAAACCAAGCGATGCTGTTATTTATGAACCTATAAGCTATTTAGACGGTGTAATTGAAAAATACGTTCCAGGAGATTATGAATTTGACGTGCCTAAAAAATTAATCGATTTGTACAATGCAAAAGATTATGGAAGATACGCAGATAAAAACGGAAAAATGCCATTAGCATTTATTGCAACCAATCATACAACTGGAGGAAACTCTGGAAGTCCAGCTTTAGATGCAAAAGGGAACCTTATCGGATTGAATTTTGATAGAGTTTGGGAAGGTACCATGAGTGATATTTATTATAGTCCTGAAATCTGTAGAAACATTATGGTAGATTCACGTTATATTTTATTTGTAATTGACAAATTTGCAGGTGCAAAAAACCTGATAGACGAGATGACGATTATTTATCCTAAGTCTCAAAAAGCCAAATAATTACAAAAAAAATAAAAAATAAAAAATTTGGCACACCATTTGAATTAAAGCATTTCGGAATCCAAAGAAAAAAAATTAAAAAAAATGTCTAAAAACATTTTGACATGTCAAAAAATTTATATCTTTGCTCCGAATTAATAATTAACCTTTATAATTTAGTAAGATGAAAAAAGTTGTTTTAAGTTTAGCAATTGTTGCTGCTATGTTCGTTTCTTGTAAAGAAAATGCTGCTGAAACTACAGAAACTGTAGATTCTACAGTTGTTGAAGCTCCTGCTGTTGAAGAGGCTCCTGTAGCTGATTCTACTGCTGTTGATAGCGCTGCTGCTCCAGCTGCTGCTACTGAAGCTGCTCCAGCAAAATAATTATTGCTAGAACAAAAAAATTAATCCCGATAAAATCGGGATTTTTTTTTGTAGTTAATCTTCAAATGGAGAAGGTCCAAAAATATCTTCTGAAGACGAAAAATCTAAAAACTCTGCCTTACCTGCATACTTAACAATCTCGTCAATACCTTTTTGAAGCAATAACTGAGTTGTATATCGTCTACTTACTGCTATTTCATGCTCATCCAATATCAACCGAAAGAAAAACTTACCACTTGACGATTTAAAGCGCATAAACACACATCTTTCTATTGAATTTTTCAAACGTTCAATTTCTTCTTCACATTCAAATCGCAATTCAAAATCGTTACTTGTAAAAATGGTTTTCCCTTTCCGTGAAACAAATTCATATTTATAAGCTCCGTTTAATCGTTGTGCGATTACAAATGTCCCCATAATGATTTAAGTTGATTTTAAAGATGATTTAAAGATATTATAAAATTTCAAACTGAGAATTTTATAAACAAAAAAAGCTCCAAACATAGTTTGAAGCTTTTTGTACTCAAGGCGGGACTTGAACCCGCACGGGCATTACTACCCACTGGATTTTAAGTCCAGCGTGTCTACCAATTCCACCACTCGAGCAAAAATATTTTAATTTGGTAGTGTTGAGCGAAAAACGGGGTTCGAACCCGCGACCTCAACCTTGGCAAGGTTGCGCTCTACCAACTGAGCTATTTT
>NZ_DAIPZK010000016.1:0-54047 GCF_036782315.1 Flavobacterium sp. | reverse complement strand
CGATTTCAGGTACACCATCAGCTGCAGGTACATTCAACTATAGTATTCCATTAACCGGAGGTTGTGGAACAGTAAGTGCTACAGGTACTATTACTGTAACTGCTACTAATACAGCTGGAGCTGCTTCATCTTCTCCTTCAGTTTGTATTAATACAGCTATAACGGATATTACTCATACGACAACAGGAGCAACAGGAATTGGTACTGCAACAGGTTTACCAGCAGGTGTGACAGCTACATGGGCATCAAATACGATAACTATTTCAGGTACACCATCAGTTGCAGGTACATTCAACTACAGTATTCCATTAACAGGAGGTTGTGGAACAGTAAGTGCTACAGGTACTATTACTGTAACTGCTACTAATACAGCTGGAGCTGCTTCATCTTCTCCTTCAGTTTGTATTAATACAGCTATAACGGATATTACTCATACAACAACAGGAGCAACAGGAATTGGTGCTGCAACAGGTTTACCAGCAGGTGTGACAGCTACTTGGGCATCAAATACGATAACGATTTCAGGTACACCATCAGCTGCAGGTACATTCAACTACAGTATTCCATTGACAGGAGGTTGTGGAACAGTAAGTGCTACAGGTACTATTACTGTAACTGCTACTAATACAGCTGGAGCTGCTTCATCTTCTCCTTCAGTTTGTATTAATACAGCTATAACGGATATTACTCATACAACAACAGGAGCAACAGGAATTGGAACTGCAACAGGTTTACCAGCAGGTGTGACAGCTTCTTGGGCATCAAATACAATAACGATTTCAGGTACACCATCAGCTGCAGGTACATTCAACTATAGTATTCCATTAACAGGAGGTTGTGGAACAGTGAGTGCAACAGGTACTATCACGGTTAATGCTTTACCAAATGCTACAATTACACGTACGGGAGATACATTAACAGCTACTGAATCAGGAGCAACTTATCAATGGTACACTTGTAGTGCAGGTCCAGTTTATACAATAATATCTGGTGCAACTTCTCAATCATATGTAGTAACAGCTATTGGAAGTTATGCAGTAGAGGTGACTAAAAATGGTTGTACCACTATGAGTACATGTTTTGATGTTACTACATTATCAAATAATTCATTTAACTTAACTCAATTAACTTATTATCCAAACCCTGTGATTAGTAATTTCACAGTAACATATACAAGAGCGATTACATCAATCCAAGTATATGATATCAATGGAAGATTAGTTAAAAACATGAAAACAAATAACAATGAAGTTAATGTTGATATGTCAGATGTAGCTGCTTCAGTTTATATTGTAAAAGTATTTGCTGATGACACAATGGGTGAATTTAAAATAATTAAGAAAGAGTAGTAAAATAATTAAATCTATTTAATACCCCAAAAAATATTTTTTTGGGGTATTTTTTTTTACAACATAGTAGTATTGTTACTTAATTAGATTATAGTAAATTACAATCGATTATGATTTAATTTTAAGATTGGTTTTTAATGAATTTTATGAGATATAATAGCGGGTATAAAAATGCATTTAATCGTTAAAAAATGCATTTCGTCGTTATTTTATTAAAAGCCTTTTTTTTTTACGGAAATTGTAAGGCTTTTGTAAATTAACCAATTTATAAAACCAAATTAACTAATTAAATAATATGAAAAAAAATTACGATTCAGTTGACATGTTCCTATTAACATGTACAACAAGTTTTAAAAAACAAGAAAAGAAATCGTACAATGTAACAAAGCGAAATAGGCTTATGTTATGGTCTGTATTTTTGATGTTTTTTTCTTTTGTTTTTGTTCAAGGTCAAACTACTTTAATTTCTCCTACAGGCGATGGTGGTTTTGAGAATGGAGCAACTTTTGCTGCTAATGGTTGGTCTGTTTCCAATAGTGTAAACAATCCTTGGATTGTTGGACCATTATCTAATGGTTTGATAACTGGTAACGCAGCTTTTGTTTCTAATGATGGAACTACTCCATCCTATAACATTGCTAATGCTAGTTCAAATTATTTTTGGAGGGATGTTACAGTACCTGCGGGCCAAGGTGTAATTCAGTTATCTTTTAATTGGATTGCTAATGGAGAATCGACATGGGATTTATGGCAAGTGTTTGTTGCTCCAACAAGTGTAACCCCTGTAGGAGGAACAACTTACCCAGGATCAGGAGCAGTCAATGTTCCTGCTGCTATAACTGGTTCAACATGGGTGGCAAATGGAAACTTACAAACAACTGTTCAAACCACAACAGTATTGTTGCCAGCTTCACTTGCAGGAACAACTTTTAGATTAATTTTTCATTGGAAAAGTGATACAAGTGGGGGTGTAACTCCACCAGCTCAGATAGATAATATATCTTTAACTTCAAGAGCTGCTGGAACTTTTATTTCTGTTGCGAATGGAAATTGGGGTAATCCTTCCACTTGGGATGCTAATGCGGTGCCTACAGGTGCTGATAATGCAATTGTAGATGCACATACAGTTACAATTAATGCAGTAGGGCAGGCTATTAACAATTTAACTATCAGAGGAACTTTAGATTTTGGAGCAACTCCTACTACCTTTAATGTAAACGGTAATTTAACACTTGAAGCAGGTTCTGAATTTCTTGTATCTAATGCGGGTACAACAGGTAAAGCTTTAGTTGTTACAGGAAATATAGTAAATAACGGAAATATTGATCTTTCTATAGGAGCTACTACGGAAGGCTCTTTAACATTGAATGGAAGTGCTGTTCAGTCAATTACAGGAAGTGGAATATTTGTAAACGATGTTATAAGAAATTTAATATTCAGCAATACTGCAACCGCTACTCCTAACGTAATTTGGGGCTTTAATAATGTTAAAGTTGCAAATAACCTTAATATTACTGGTGCAAGAATAAATTTGAGCGGTAATAAGATTTATTTTGGAAACAATGCCGCAGGAGGAACTTTTACAGCACCTGTAGGAACTGGTTTTATTAATGGTTCTTTTTCAAGATGGTGGACTACGGCGGCTACAGGAACTGCAATAACTGCAGGTACAGATCCTACAGGAACGACAAGTAGATATCCATTTATTACTTCAAATGGTTCTTCAAGAGCTTTATATATTACACGTTCAAGTGCTACAACTACAGGAAATACTGCTGGTTATTTAACAGCCGTATTTAATGATGTGGCAGGATTTACTACTGGTTTGAGTATCGCTGATGGCACTTATACAGTAACAGATAGAACAAATGGAAATTGGCAAATTTCTGCAGAATCTGGATATGTTTATACTTCAGGAACCCATACACTAGTAGGTTTTTATTCAAATGGTATGTTTGTAACATCAAATACTGCTGCTAGATTAATGAATCCAAATTCAGTTGTTGGGACTTTTCAAAACGGTACCACAACTCCAGCGCCACAAAGAACAGGAATTACAACAGCACAATTGCTAGCTGAGCCATTCCATATTGGTGTGAATTCAGTTGATGTTCCTTTTGTATCTGTTGCTTCAGGTGATTGGAATGTAGGTACTACATGGAACAAAGGAACGGTTCCTACTTGCGCTGATTTAGTTACAGTTGCGAATGGTCATACAGTAAGCTCAACTATTTCTGGAAATGTGGCTAGAAATGTAACAATTGCAACAGGAGGTACTTTAGTAGTATCAGCTGGAGATTTAACAGTAGGTTGTACTTTAAATAATAATACTTTAACTAATAATGGTACTTTAACTGTATCAGGAGGATTGTTAGCTGTTAATGGTAATATGGTACACAATGCAGCTTCGATTTTTAATCAAAGTGGTGGAGATATTTTGGTTGACGGTAATGATGGTGGTAATGCTGCAAATTCAGTAGCATCAGGAGTTGCAATTGTTCAGTTAAATTCACAATTCATCAACTGGACTGGTGGAGCATTAACCATTTTAGACCCGCATGCAAATGCTACGGCGTCAAACACTTTAGCATATAATAATAGTACAGCACATGTAAATGTACCAAGTACACATACTCTTAAATTGGGTGATGGTGTTTCTACAGATGCAGGTGGTAATGCTACTAATGGTTTTAGATTAAATACTTGGGTTGGGTCTAATAGAATTTTATTAGGTAATCTTGAAGTTAATACTTTAGGAGGTACTAATCGTATAGTGACAACAAGTTGGACATTAGGTTTTAGCGGAAATGTACTTATTCAACCTAGTTCTGAAGTTTTATTTGGAACTTCTTATGTTGCCGGTAATATCACTAATAATGGAATTTTTACATCTACTACTGAATTTGGTTTAGCTAATTATGCAAACGGAACTGTTGCTGCAACAACCAATGCACAAACTATCGGAGGTACGGGTGTATATAGAAATTTATCTGCTTCTCCTACCGCTAATTTAACATCGTTAACGATTAATAATACTAATGCTACTGGGGTTACATTGAATGTGCCATTATCAGTAAGTGGAACATTAACAATGACTTCGGGTATTATTAATACTACAAATACAAATTTATTAACTTTAGGAACTACAGCTGCTGCCGGGACTTTGGCTGGTACACCAAGTGCTACTAACATGGTTAGAGGTCCTTTTGCAAGAACAATTGCAAACGCAAATGCTAATACTAATTTTATCTTATTCCCAGTTGGTAAAACAACTTATGCTCCTATTTGGGCAGCTCCAGCAACTACTTCAGTAGCGGTAATGAGAGCTGAGACTTTTGATACTAACACAGGTACTCAAAGTGCTGCTATTACAAGTATGGCAACAAATAGAAGATGGGAATTGCCATTGATTTCTGGTACAATTAGCAGTATCAACGTAAGATTAGGTGATGCTGGAATTTTAACAACAAGTATTCCAGTTCAAGCTCCTACTGCTAGTGGCCAATATACAAGTACTTTTGGATCTGTAGCTACTGCTGTTGCTGGAGTTTCAACACAATCAACAACTCCTGTTTTATCAGCTAATTATACAGGTTTCTTAAGTTATGCAAATTCAAATGCTTGTAGTGGTACTCCTACACCTGGAAATACTATTGCATCATCAAATTCAATTTGTTTAGGAACTTCTGTTACTTTAAGTTTACAAAATTTAACAACAGGATCAGGTGTTACTTACCAGTGGTTTTCTTCACCTGATGGTGTAACATATTCACCAATAGCAACTGCAACGAATCCAACTTATACATTAACACCTACAGCTGCAACATATTTTAGATGTGAAGTAACTTGTGCGACGGGTCCTTCAACAGCTTCTTCAACTCCAGTTTATGTTGTTTTTGCAAATGATGTATCGGCAACAGTACCTGGTGTTAGATGTGGAACTGGAACGGTTAATTTAAGTGCAACACCAAGTGCAGGTGCAACTATAAACTGGTATGCGAATGCAACGGGGGGGGCTTCATTAGCATCTGGTTCTTCATTTACAACACCTTCAATTGCTGCAACAACTACTTACTATGCTGCTGCAACAACTACAGCTGCAGGTAGTTTAGTTTTAGGAGCAGGAGCGACAAATTCATCATCAACTGGTGATAGTTTTCTACCAGGATTCTGGGGAGGTGCTAAAACACAATACATAATTAGAGCATCAGAATTAATTCAAGCTGGTCTAACTGCGGGACCTATTACTAATTTGGGATTTGAACCAACAAATTCAGGGCAAACTTATCAAGGATTCTACGTTCAAATTGGACATACTACTGCAACTACTGCTCCAACAACTACATTTATTCCTAATACTGGTTTAAGTTTTGTTTATTCAGGAACAGAAGCAAACGATGGGTTTACTCCAGTTGGGGGTATAGTAAACAATTTAACATTTGGAACAGGTGCAGGAACTACAAGTAGTTTTGTTTGGGATGGAACGTCTAATATAGTTATATCAATTTCTTGGTCAAGAGTTCCTGCTGCTACTACTGCAACTGCTACAACCATGAAAGTTGATAATGTAGGGTTTGTTTCATCGAATTACAGACAAAGAGATAATTTAACTCCTACTGATATGCTTGCAGAAACATCTGTTTCAAGTACTACCTCTAATAGACCTAGATTTACAATTAACGGACAATTAATTTGTTCATCAGGAAGAGTTCCTGTTACTGCAACAGTTTCAACTCCTCCTACTTTAACTTTAAGTGGTACAACTACAACGACTTGTGCTGGGGATTCGACTAATGCAGTTACTTTAACTGCTGGAGGATCTGATTATAATACATTTGTTTGGAGTCCTTCAACAGGAGTAAGTGGAAATGAGATTACGGGTTGGACATTTAACCCTACTGTTACTACAACTTATACTTTAACAGCTAGCCAAACTTCAGGAGCTCTTTGTGCTTCAACGGCAACTTATACAGTTAATGTAAATGCAATTCCAAGCGCAATTAGTTTTAGCCCAGTTAGTCCAATTTCGGCTTGTGAAAATACAGCTACTGCTATTACTGCATCTGGTGGTAATTTCAATTCAAATGCTTTTGTTGAAACAATGAATGTATTACCTGCTAATTTTACAGTTGTAAATACTGCAGGGACGGGTTCAGCAACTTTAAATACTACTTATTACAGCGAAGGTACTGGATCAGTTTTATTTACTACTGCCTCTACTAGTGCAAATGTAAGTTATCAATTAAATTCTAACGTTGATTTAACTGGATCTGCTTCAGCTTCAATTGTATTCTCTCATATTGCAGCTATGGAAAGCCCAACAACTTCATATGATTATGGTATAATTGAATATTCTACAGACGGAGGTTCTACTTGGAATTTAATTCCGGTTGCAAATTATTCAGGTTCAGCTAATGCTGCTGTATTTAATACGAATATTCGTTTTTCAACTAGAAGTTATGCAGATTGGATTGCTACTTTTACTGGAACTACTTCAACTCCAGGATCTGGACCAGCGACCTCTCTATGGAAGACAGAAACTATCAATATACCAACTGCGGCTTTAACTAGTAATCAATTTAGAATTAGATTTAGATATACAACTGATAGTTCGACTAATTATTATGGATGGTTAATTGATAATGTAAGAATTATCAAATCTGCAAATAATATTACTTGGTCTCCAGTTACTAATTTGTATACTAATGCTGCTGGAACTATTCCATATGTTGCGGGTTCTAATGCATCAACGGTTTATGTGAAATCTTCAACAGCAGGTAGCCAAACTTACACTGCGACTTCAACGAATCCATTAACAAGTTGTTTTAATAGCAATACTGTAAATGTTACCGTAAATGCTTTACCAAATGCTACTATTACAAGAGTAGATGATACATTAACTGCTGCTGAAACAGGAGCTACTTACCAATGGTATACTTGTACTGCTGGTCCAGTTTATACAATTATTCCTGGGGCAACATCACAATCGTATACAGCAACTGCAACTGGAAGTTATGCGGTTGATGTAACGCTAAATGGTTGTACTTCAAGAAGTACTTGTTTTGATGTTACAACTTTAGGAAGTTCTTCATTTGATATGAATGCTTTATCGGTATACCCAAATCCTGTAATTAATACATTATCGATTAAATATAATGAAGAAATTACTTCAGTTAGTGTTTATGACTTAAGTGGAAGATTGGTTAAACAAGTTATGCCAAATCAAACAGAAGCTCAAGTTGATATGTCTGAATTAGCTGCTGCAATGTATATTGTAAAAGTTAATGCAGGTGGAAACCAAACAGAAATTAAAGTTATTAAAAAATAATATTTAGTTTTTTTAAGTTAAAAAAAGGGTCAATCTTTATAGGTTGACCCTTTTTGTTTTTATTTTAGCAGTATGAAACTAGTACTTTGTAAAATAGATCAACTTTCAGTTGTTATCGATTTAACCAATAAGATTTGGCCAGTTGCGTATGGAGAAATTTTATCCAAAGCACAATTAGATTATATGATTAAAAAATTTTATAACGAAACCGCTTTGCTCGAATTAATGCAAAAAGGTCACGTTTTTTATTTGGCAAAAGATGATGAGGGCAAGTACGTAGGATTTGTTTCTTATGAAATTAATTGCGAACCTAACAAAACCAAAATTCACAAAATTTACGTGTTACCTGAAACTCAAGGAACAGGTTTAGGAAGACATTTTTTTGAATTGGTAAAAGAAAAAGCAATCGAAAATAACCAAAAAGCCATTTTCTTAAACGTAAACAAATACAACAACGCCATACATTTTTATACCAAACTAGGCTTTACAAAAGTTAAAGACGAAGTAATTGATATTGGAAATGGTTATGTAATGGATGATTATGTAATGGAACTTTGTTTTTAACGATTCCTCTCCCCATAATTCCTCTTTCCAGTAAACTTACCTTTATTACTTGGTAAACTTGCTTCCTCTGTTTTGCTTGAGGGAGCAATTAATTGGTTTAATTCGGTAATTTCTTTATCAGTTAGATGACGGTATTTTCCTTCTGGTACGTCTAATGAGATGTTGATAATTCGTGTACGTTTTAAAGCTGTTACTTCGTAATCTAAGTATTCACACATTCTACGAATTTGTCTATTCAAACCTTGTGTTAAAATAATTCGGAAAACGTATTTACTAATTTGTTCAACTTTACATTTTTTGGTTACTGTTTCCAAAATTGGAATACCGTTTGCCATTCGATCAATAAATCTATCCGTAATAGGTCTATTTACAGTTACGATGTATTCTTTTTCGTGGTTGTTTCTTGCTCTAAGAATTTTGTTTACAATATCGCCATCACTCGTCATGAAAATCAAACCTTCACTGGCTTTATCTAATCGGCCAATAGGAAAAATACGCTCAGGATAATTGATGTAATCTACTATATTATCTTTAATTTTTTGGTTAGTAGTACATTCAATTCCTGCTGGTTTATTGAAAGCTAAGTAGATGTGTTTTTGTTTCTTTTCTTCTACTAAAACACCATTCACGCGAACTTCATCACCAGGCGCTACTTTAGTACCCATTTCTGGAACTTTTCCATTAATTGTTACTCTTCCTTGCTCAATCAAACGATCGGCCTCTCTACGAGAACAAAAGCCTGTTTCGGATAAATATTTGTTGATGCGTACTGTGTTTTCTTCCATGTTGCAAAGATAGAATATTTTAGTGATTTTTTTGTTGCACAAAGTTTCTCAAAGTTTTCAAAGAGTAACACAAAGTTTCTTTATAATTTTTAAAAAAGTTAAACGCTCTGTGTGTTTCTTTTAAATAATCAATCCCGAAGCTTCGGGACAAAAAAACTCTGTGTAATAAAAATAAAAAAAGCCCTTTTTAAAAAAAGGACTTTCATTTATTTTGAAAAGGATTTAATTAGATGCTAGCAAATAATTTTTCCATTTTTTCTCTTTCTTCGTCAGCTAAAACGCCATCTACTAAGATTCTTCCACTGTGCTCATCTGTAATGATTTTTTTACGAGCTGCAATTTCCATTTGCGTTTGTGGTGGAATTGTAAAGAATGAACCAGCAGAAGCACCACGCTCAATAGAAACAACAGCTAAACCGTTTCTAACACTATTTCTAATTCTGTCGTAAGCTGCTAATAAACGCTCTTCAATTTGACCTCTTAATTCTTCTGATTTACCTAATAAGAAGTTTTCTTCTTTTTCAGTTTCAGCCATAATGTCGCTTAATTCTGCTTTCTTATGTTTTAAGTGCGTTTGTTTGCCTTCTAACTTTTCTTTTGTTTGAGCTACAGCTTCTTTTTTGTGTTCAATAGAAGCTTTCATTTCTTTAATGTGTTTTTCAGCCAATTGAATTTCTAATTCCTGAAACTCCACTTCTTTTGTTAAAGAGTTGAATTCTCTGTTGTTGCGAACATTTTTTTGTTGTTCTAAATATTTTTTAATGGCAGCTTTGTGCTCATCGATAGCATTTTTCTTTCCTTTGATTTGCTCGTCAATTGTTTCTAAATCGCTTTTTAATTTTTCTAAACGAGTAGAAAGTCCTGCTACTTCATCCTCTAAATCTTCTACTTCAAGAGGTAATTCTCCTCTTACATTTCTTATTTCGTCTATTTTAGAATCAACTAGTTGTAAAGCATAAAGGGCTCTTAACTTATCTTCTACACTTAGCTCTTTGATTGTTGCCATATTTAAAAGTACTTAACTGGATTTGTATTTTCTTCTGATAAAATGATTGCAAAATTAGTGATTTTTTCTTTAAGAAAATCAACAATATAATTTTTTGTAAATCTTTCGCTTTCAAAATGTCCAATATCTGCTAAAAGTAATTGATTTTCAGCTTCATAGAATTGATGATATTTTAAGTCGGCAGTAAGATAAGCGTCTGCTCCTGAGGTAATTGCATTTTTTATTGCAAAACTTCCACTTCCGCCTAAAACAGCTACTTTTTTTATTAGTTTTCCTGTAAAAGCCGAATGTCTGATACCTCCACATTGTAATTTATCTTTTACCAACTTCAAAAATTCGGTTTCAGAAAGTGGATGTTCAAATTCACCCACGCGTCCTAAACCAATATTTTGATGCTGGTTTTCCAATTGATAAATTTCGTACGCCACTTCTTCATATACATGATTTTTGAATAAAGCCTTCAATATTTTCCCTTGTAAATGCTTTTCAAAAGTCATTTCAATTTTTATTTCTTCGTTTTCTACAAATTCAAATCTCTCGCCAATTTCTGGATTCGAATTTTCATTTCCCATGTAGGTTCCAATTCCTTTCGAATTAAAACTACAATCTTCATAATTACCAATTGTTCCAGCTCCAGCATCAAATAAAGCATTTCGCAATTTTTCAACATTTTCAGGAATTGTATAGGTTACTAATTTTTGTATGTAATTTTCTTTTGGAATTAAAACTTTCGAATTTTTCAATCCTAATGCATCACAGAAAATTTTATTCACACCTTTTTGATGGTTGTCCAAAGCGGTATGAACAGCATAAATTGCAATGTCATTTTTTATCGCTTTCAAAATGGCGCGTTCGACATAATTTTTACCTGTTATCTTCTTAATTCCCGAAAACAAAATAGGATGGAAACAAACGACTAGATTACAATTTTTCGAAATTGCCTCATCAATCACAGATTCAAGTGCATCATGACAAACTAAAACACCTGAAATTTCCTGATTCGGATTTCCAACTAAAAGCCCCACATTATCAAAATCTTCGGCATAACCTAGTGGCGCCATTTCTTCAAGAACCGAAAGTATATTGGAAAGTTTCATGATAAGTAATTTTTAAAAAATGTTTACACAAATTAACGAAATACTCGTTAGAAATGAAATGATAAAAGACATAAACTTTAATATAAAGATAATTTATTATACTTTCGTAATATGAATTTGTTGCGAAAAATACTTTTTCCATTAGCCTTTTTGTATTGGCTAATTACTTATATCCGAAATTGGCTTTACGATAACGGCATTTTTAAAAGCTACTCTTTTGATATTCCAATTATTGCTGTTGGGAATTTAAGCGTTGGAGGCACAGGAAAAACGCCTCAAATTGAATATTTAATCCGATTACTTTCGGAAAAGCATAAAGTGGCTGTTTTGAGTCGCGGTTACAAGCGAACGACTGAAGGGTTTATTTTGGCAGATGAAAACGCTAGTGCGAGTTCTATTGGTGACGAACCTTTTCAGTTTTTTTCGAAATTTCCAAACATTCAAGTAGCAGTTGATGCCAATAGAAAAAACGGAATTGAAAATTTATTGCAACTTCAAGAAAAACTGGATGTAATTTTATTAGACGACGCTTATCAGCACAGAAAAGTTAAAGCAGGGTTTTATATTTTACTTACCGCTTATGACGATTTGTTCTGCGATGATTATATTTTGCCTTTCGGGAATTTACGCGAACCGTCATCAGGTAAAAAAAGAGCAGATATGATAATTGTCACAAAATGTCCGAATGATTTGTCCGAAATTGCGCAGCAGAAAATCAAAGAAAAGTTGAAGGTAAAGCAACAAGTTTTCTTTACTACAATTCAATATGACGATTATGTTTTTGGAAATGATAGTCAATTGTTAGTTTCAGAAATTAAATCCGAAAGTAAAGTATTGGTTGCTGGAATTGCAAAGCCTAAATTGTTTTTCGATTTTCTAAAAAATGAAACGGATGATACTTTGGTTTTTCCAGATCATCACCATTTTTCAAAACAAGATTGTGAGCAAATATTAATAAATGCTAACGGAAGAAAAATAATTACAACAGAAAAAGATTTTGTTCGTTTAAACGGATTGTTGCCAAAAGAGCAATTGTTCTATTTACCAATAAAATCATTTTTCTTAAATACAAACATTGATAAAACGATAGAAGATTATGTGGGAAAAGGTTCAAGAAACAGTTAATTACATTAAAAATAAAACCAATTTCACACCAGAATATGGCGTGATTTTAGGCTCAGGATTAGGCGGATTTACAGAAGATATTGCTATCGAACATACATTACCTTATGCTGAAATTCCGAATTTTCCAATTTCTACTGTGCAAGGTCATAAGGGAGCTTTGGTTTTTGGAACGATTCAAGGGAAAAAAGTGGTAGCAATGCAAGGGCGTTTTCATTTCTATGAAGGGTACGATATGAAACAAGTTACGTTTCCAGTGCGTGTAATGAAATATTTAGGTGTTGAAAAATTAGTGGTTTCAAATGCTTCAGGTGGAGTTAATCCTGAATATGTTGTAGGAGATGTGGTAGTTATTACAGATCACATTAATTTGATGCCAGAGCATCCTTTACGTGGACATAACGATGAACGTTTTGGGCCTCGATTCGTAAACATGAGCGAGCCTTATTCAAAAGCAATGATTGAAAAAGCCTTTGAAATTTCTGAGGATTTAAATGTATATCTTAAGACAGGAATTTATTTAGGGTTGCAAGGACCCACATTTGAAACGCTTGCCGAATATAAAATGGTAAAAGCTTTGGGTGCAGATTGTGTAGGAATGTCAACTGTTCCAGAAGTTATTGTGGCACGACACATGAATATGGAGTGTTTTGGTGTTTCTGTAATTACCGATATGGGTGATGAAGATAATATTGAAGAGGTAAATCATGAAGAGGTTTTAGAAGCAGCAAAAAAAGCAGAACCTCATGTGAGAAATTTAATTAAGAATTTGATTGCTCAGTACTAGTTAAGTGCTTGGTTACTACATTATAAAAATGCTCTGGTTCAAAAGGTTTGGTTATAACTTCATTCATGCCAAAGGACAAAAGCATTTCTCTATTTTCATTCAAAGAAATTGCTGTTAACGCTACAATTGGAGTATAGCTATTGAATTTTCTAATTTCTCTTGTAGCTTCAGTTCCGTTGATGCCTGGAAGGTGGACATCCATAAGAATTAAATCGTAGTTGTTTAGTTTTGTGTCTTCAATAGCGTCTTCACCATTATCTATAATTTTACATGAAATACCTCTTTTTTCGAGCATTTTCTGTGTTATCATTTGATTGATTTTATTGTCTTCAACTAGTAAAACTTTTTTCTCAGTTAATAGACTAAGTTCTGGTTTTGTAATTTCTTCTTTTGTTTTAGTGGCAATTCCTTTTTCAAATTGTAATTCAAAACTAAAGGTACTTCCTTTGCCTGATTCACTAGAAAGATGAATTTCACTTCCCATTAATTCTAATATTTTTTTCACAATAGAGAGTCCTAAACCAGTTCCACCATATGTACGATTAATTTCTACCGAGCCTTGACTAAAGCTATCAAAAATTGCACTTTGTTTGTCTTTTGGAATTCCAATGCCGTTGTCTTTTATCTCAAAAAATAAAATTACATTATTGTCTGTTTCGTGTTTCTTTTTAATGGTACACCATACATCACCATTTTTACTAAACTTGATTGCGTTGTTTAATAGATTGATTAAAATTTGAGATAATTTAGTTGGGTCGCCTTTTAAATTGTAATCAATAGATTTATCAATATTTAAATGACACTTAATGTTGTTTTCATGAATAAATTCTTTGAAAGAAATGACAATGTTTTCAGTTAATTCGCAAAGATTGAAATTGATTTTTTCAATCACCACTTTATCTGATTCTAAACGGTTGATTTCTAAAATGTCATTAATGAAGTTTAAAAGATAATTACCTGAAAACTCTAATGATTTTAAATAGTTTAACTGACTTGCTTTAGGTTTTTCTTGTAGTAAAAGATAGGTAATTCCGTTAATAGCATTTAATGGTGTTCTTAACTCATGACTCACAGTTGATAAGAAATCTGCTCGTGCTTTCGATGCTCTTTCTGCTTTATCTTTTTCAATAGTTAATTCTCTGTTTTTTTCTTTTAGAAGTTTATTGGTGCTAATTCTAATTTTATTATTTTTATACAAAGACAAACTTAATAATGATAAAATTGAAATTAAGGCAATACTCAAAATACTAATTAATTTAGAGAAACGAAGCGTTTTTTGCTGACTTTTTTTCTCTTTATCTAATTGTTCAATGGTTTTAAGTTGTTTGTCAAACTGAATTTTATCTACCGTATTTTCTGCTACATAACTGTTATAATATTGTCCAATAGAATCCGTTAGAGCTATATATTTTTTTAAATATAGATTGGAATTTGATAAGTTTTTATTTCTTTCGTAAGTAACGCTTAGTAATTTGTATATGCGTTTAGTTAACTGAAAATCGTTGTTATTAGATTCGTTAGTTTGGTTTGCAAGATTTAAATAGTTTACTGCTTGATTGAAATTTTTTTTAATAATTTCAATTTCACCTAATTGAATGTAAGCTTCTGTTTTTGTGCTTAATAAGGCATCATCACTAATATTGTCTACAACACCTTTTAAAATTGTGCTAGCTTCATTATATTTTCCTTTTTCTTTTTTTATGATAGCTTCTTGTAGGTTAATTAATTCAATTGCTTCAAGAAAGTTAAGTTTTTTATAAACGGCAGCAGCTTTTTCAAAATAGATTTCGGCTAAAGGAACATTGTTTTTTTTAAGATAACATTTACCTAAACCATAATAAGAAAGCGCAATATTAGATTTTGGTTCGCTTTTGTTATAAATGCTGATTGCTCTGATGTAATAATCTATTGCTAAATCATTTTTTTCAAGTTCGTAAAAAATAGTAGCTAACTGTAAATAGCAATCTGCTAATTTATTGTCTAAATTATTTTTTTTAGCATACTCAATTGCCTTTTCTGTATATAGTATGGCTTTAGTGTATGATTTTTTAGCTTCTTTGTTAAAAAGACCAATCTCTAGGTAATAATCGGTACTGTCACTGATTTTTCCTGCATCTTTATAAACAGATTGTGCGTAACTATTTAAAGTTACCAAAAAAAATAATATGAAAAGTCGATTAATCAAGAAATGACTGAGTTAAATTTAACCCTGCAATTTAAGTTTTTTAGCGATAATAAAAAACTTTATTTTTTTGAAACGAATGTTATTAAATCAATTAATCGTGAAGAATAACCAATTTCATTGTCGTACCAACCTACAATTTTAACCATTTTGTCAATAACAGATGTTAATTGCGCATCAAATAAGCAAGAGTTTTGATTCCCAATAATATCTACAGAAACGATTGGGTCTTCCGTATAATCTAAAATGCCTTTAAAATTAGTTTCGGCAGCTTTTTTGAATGCTAAGTTGATTTCTTCAATAGAAACTTGTCGTTTTACATTGAAAGTAATATCCGTCAATGAACCATCTGGAACTGGAACGCGAATACCGCAACCGCCCATTTTTCCTTCTAATTCTGGGAATATTTTAGTCAATGCTTTGGCTGCACCAGTTGTTGTGGGAACAATAGATTGCGCTGCGCCACGAGCTCTTCTTAAATCTTTATGCGGTTGGTCGTGCAAACTTTGGTCGGTAGTGTAGGAGTGAACCGTGGTGATGTACGCTTGTTCAATTTCGCATAATTCCTGAATAATTTTAATCATCGGAGCTGCGTTATTTGTTGTACAACTTGCGTTAGAAATTATGGTTTCACTTCCGTCTAAAATATGTTCGTTTACACCTAAAACAACGGTTTTTATTTCATCCACTTCAGAAGGTGCTGAAAGAATAACCTTTTTCGCTCCAGCTAAAATATGTTGGTTAATCTCTTCAAACGTTTTGAATTTTCCCGTCGATTCAATAACAATATCAACGTTTACCGACTTCCAATCTAAATTTTTGATTTCTCTTTCGTGAAAAAATAAAAAAGATTTATCATCGATTATAATCAAATTCTCAGAAAAAGAAACGTTCTGATTCAAAACACCGTGAATGCTATCGTATTTTACCAAATGCGCCATTGTTTTGTTATCCGCAATGTCGTTGATGGCAACTACTTCAATAGTAGGATGATTCAAAAGTAATCGGAACAAATTTCGTCCAATTCTTCCAAAACCATTAATAGCAATTCTTGTTTTCATTCTTGAGTTTAAAAGTTTATGGGTTTAAAAGTTTAAAAGGTAATTAAGTTTAGAGGTTTTGCCAACCCTTTTAAACTTATAACCTTCTAATCTCATAACCTTTTTAATGAATATGTTTCTCAGCATGGTAAGAAGAACGCACTAAAGCGCCACTTTCCACATGTCTAAAACCTAATTCTTTTCCTATTTTTTCGTATTTCGCAAATTGTTCTGGCGTGATGTATTCTTTAACTGGTAAATGTTTTTTACTGGGTTGTAAGTACTGACCAATAGTAACAATATCCACTTTTGCATCGGCTAAGTCATGTAAAACTTGAATCACTTCTTCTTCCGTTTCACCCAAACCTAACATGATACCCGATTTAGTTCTTTTGATGCCTTGCTCTTTCAAATAGCGTAACACTTCTAAACTTTTTTCATATTTCGCTTGAATACGTACTTCGCGAGTCAAACGTTTTACGGTTTCCATGTTGTGCGAAACTACTTCCGGAGCTACTTCAATAATTCGGTCTAAATTTCTTGTGTTGCCTTGAAAATCTGGAATTAACGTTTCTAATGTCGTATGTGGATTCATTCGGCGAATCGCTTTCACGGTTTCTGCCCAAATAATTGAACCCATATCTTTTAGATCATCACGATCCACACTCGTAATTACGGCATGTTTGATGTTCATAATTTTGATAGAACGCGCTACTTTTTCAGGTTCGTCCCAATCCACCGTTTCTGGACGACCGGTTTTTACACCACAAAATCCGCACGAACGCGTACAGATATTTCCTAAAATCATGAAAGTTGCGGTTCCTTCACCCCAACATTCACCCATGTTAGGACAACTCCCCGAAGTACAAATTGTATTCAGTTTGTATTTGTCTACTAAACCTCTAAGTTCGGTGTAGTTTTTACCTGTTGGTAATTTTACGCGCAACCATTTTGGTTTGGGTTCTCTTGGTGGAAAAACATTGTCAATAGCCGTGTCCATAATCAAAATTTTGATAGGCAAAGATACGATATGAAATCGCTAAAAACAAACTCGTTTGCTTGCAAACACCGATAAAAAGAAAGCGATTCTATATGACCTTAAAAAAAACAATAAAAGCGCCATATAAAATTTAGAATTTTGAAGTAAGAATTTAGAAAAAGTAAAAACTTTAGTAAAGTTTTAGGAAATGTAAAAGTGAATTACTTCCCTGAAATAATCTCCGCCAATAATTTTTTAGCTCTAAGTAACTTAATTTTGATGTTATTTAGCGGTTCGTCAATTTGTTCTGCCATTTCTTGATAGGTCATTTCTTGAAAATAACGCATTTGAATGACTTCCTGATAAGCAGGTTTCAATTGTTTGATGTATTGAAGTAATTGGGCTAAATTTTGCTCGATAATCAATTCATCTTCAGCAGAATTGGAATCATCGGCAACGCTATAGGCTTGATGGTCTTCTTCATCATTCATTTCAATAAATAATGACGATTTCTTTTTACGAAGCATGTCAATATGTACATTTTTTGCAATCGCAATCAACCAAGTATTAAAACCGTATTCAGGATTGTACGTAGAGATTTTATCGAATGCTTTTGCGAAAGTTTCAATGACAATATCTTCAGTATCGGTTTCGTTTTCGGTGCGTTTTAACATGAAGCCATAAACTTCATTCCAGAAAAAATCCAACAAAAATGTGAAAGCAACTTGGTCTCCCTTTTTTGCTTTTTCAATATTTTCTTGAATGATTACTGAATTTACTTCCAATGTACAGGTTTTGAGATGAGGTTTCTAAAAAATACGCTCAATTGTGTAAAGATAAGTACAATTTCGATAATTGGATACCAATACATAACATCTTTTTCTTTTAGTTTTCCAGCTGCATAACCTAGAGAAATCCAAGCGAATAAATATCTAAATACGATAATTCCAGTCACAATCATCCATTGGAATTGAAACGCTAACAAAACAATAGCCAAAACTAAAAACCAAAACTGACTAAAGAAAAATAATCCCAACTGAAATTTATCAAATCCTTTGTAGTATTTCGCAGTCGTAGCATGTCTTCTTTTTTGGTACACCCAAGATGAAAAAGTAGTTTTTGGCTCCGAAAAAGTAAAGCTTTCTGGAGTATATAAAATTGCTGTATTTTTCTTTGTCGCCGCTTGATTGATAAACAAATCGTCATCGCCCGAACGAATTTTCATGTGATCCATAAAACCACGAACGTTGAAAAATTCTTCTTTTTTGTAAGCTAAATTCCGACCAACACCCATATAAGGTTTACCAACTTTTGCCCAAGAGAAATATTGGGTAGCGGTTAACATCGTTTCAAAACGAATGATTTTATTTAGGAAAGAATTCTTTACTTTTTCGTAAGCGCCATAACCTAAAACAATGGTTTTTTCTTTTGTGAATTGAGTTGAGATTTGCAACAACCAATCGCTTGACGCTGGATAACAATCCGCATCAGTAAATACTAAATATTCGTTTTTTGCGGCTTTAATTCCTAAGGTTAACGCGAATTTTTTATTACCCCAAAACGCTTCGTTGTTTTGAACTTTTACCAATTTTACATTCGCATATTGCTTTTCGTAAGCTTCAAATAATTCCAAAGTTTCATCGCTCGAAGCATCGTCAATTAAGACAATTTCGTAATCAGGATAGTTTTGGGTAACCAAAGTTTGAAAATACTTTTTGATATTTTCTTCTTCGTTTTTAGCACAAACAATAATAGAAATAGGTAAACGTTTCGGAGTTCCTTCTTGGTTTTTACCAAATGAGAATTTTCCGAAAATAAAAAGGTAATAAATAAATTGAATAAACACGATAACCGCAAAAGCGATTAAGAGTATTGTTAGTATCATAAATTTTGAAAATTAAGAGTGCGAAGGTTCGCTGCAGTCTTTCATTTGCTCAGGAGTTTTTCCGCAGTAGCTACAGTTTTCTCCATCTTTATTCAAAAACGGACTTTGGCTAGCACAAGTTCCAGCGAATTTTCCGTCTTTTTTTGCCCAAATTTTTATCGCGATACCTGCAAACGCAAGTCCTAAAAGTCCAATGGTTACTAATACAAGTTTCATCTTTTTCTATTTTGAACTGCAAAATTAATTAAAATCCAAATAACAAATCTCAAATTCCAAACAAATCTCAAAAACAAATTCAAAATTTTTGGAATACAGATTGAAGAAATGGAAGAAATCTTTAAAGTTGAAAAATTTAGCTCGCGGATAGAACAGATTTGCTAATGCAAAACGCGGATTAAAACAGATTACTTATGTTCACTATGTCAAGTGAAATGCCTAAAATCAACACAAAGCAAATCTAATGTGTCTATGTGTTAAAAAAAGAACATAAAGATTTTACTCCCAACTTCTAACTCCTAACTAAATAATATTCACTTCTGCTTCTATCTCAATTCCGAATTTTTCTAAAATCGTTTGTTGGATATTTCTCGAAAGCGCTACAATTTCGGCTCCAGTTGCCGTTCCGTAATTCACTAAAACTAAGGCTTGATTTTTGTGAACTCCAGCATCGCCAAAACGTTTGCCTTTAAAACCAGCTTGTTCAATTAACCAACCGGCAGGAACTTTTACTTCGGTTTCAGAAACTACATAATGTGGCATTTCTGGGTGAAGTGCTTTTGCTTTTTCGTAGGCTTCTTTTGAAATAATCGGATTTTTAAAGAAACTACCGCTGTTGCCTAATTCTTTTGGATCTGGTAATTTACTTTGACGAATGGCAATTACAGCATTACTAACATCTTTTAAGGTTGGGTTTTCTATTCCGTTTTGTTTTAATTCCGTTTCAATTGCACCATAAGTCGTGGAAACTTTATGATTTCTTTTTGTTAATTTAAAACTAACCGAAGTGATAATGTATTGGTTTTTCAATTCGTTTTTGAACACACTTTCACGGTATTCAAATTTGCATTGAGCAGTAGTGAAAGTTTCAATTTCTAATGTTTTCAAATTCAAAGCATGGCACGAAAACATCGTATCTTTAATTTCAACTCCATATGCTCCAATATTTTGAATTGGAGTTGTACCTACATTTCCAGGAATCAAAGATAAATTTTCAATTCCACCAAAATTTTGATCGATACACCAAAGTACAAATTCGTGCCAATTTTCTCCGGCTTGAGCTTTTACAATGACAAAATCATCGTTTTCTTCAACAATTTCTCTTCCTTTTAAATTAAGATGAACGACTAATTTTTCAATGTCTTGCGTTAACAACATATTGCTTCCGCCACCCAAAATAAAAATATCGTTGTTTGCTCTCAACACTTCTTTTAATTCATCGATAGAAGAAACAGAAACAAACTGTTTAGCTTTAGCTTCAATTCCAAAAGTGTTATAATTTTTTAAGGAGAAATTGGTTTGAATATGCATTAGAATATTTTTTTTCAAATGTAATGTTTATGTGGTAATTTTCAAATTCAACATTATGGAGTATTTCTTTGGAACACAGATTAAAGAAATTTTAATGATTTTTAAAATCTGTTCCATCAGTGTTTCTAAAATTATTGAAATTTAAATTGGAAATATTTTATAAGATTGATGTGTTTCTTTAATAATCATCTCTGTTCGTTCAGCATGAGTGTCAGAAATAAAAATTTGTCCAAAAACGGCATCATTTACCATGGTGACAATTTTTTGCACACGTGTTTCATCTAATTTATCGAAAATATCATCGAAAAGAAGAATCGGTAATTCGCCACTTTGTTTTTTCATGAATTCGAATTGCGCCAACTTTAAAGCAATCAAAAATGATTTCTGTTGACCTTGCGAACCGAATTTTTTAATTGGAAAACCATCCATTTCAAAAATCAAATCGTCTTTGTGAATTCCAGAACTTGTATATTGAATAATTCTATCTTTTTGTAGCGATTCTTCTAAAAGCGATAATAAATCTTTTTCGAACAATTGACTTTCATAGCGTAAAGCAACCGATTCATTTCCGCCCGAAATATTGGTGTGATGCTTTTGGAAAATCGGAATGAAATCGTTTAGAAACTGGTTTCTTTTTTCAAAAATCAATTGTCCGGTTTCGCTCAATTGTTCGTTGTAGATCGATAAATTATCTGCATCAAAAGTCTGGTTTAAAGCGAAGTATTTCAATAAGGCATTGCGTTGTGCCAACGTTTTTTGATATTGAATCAACAATTGCAAATATTGGTTGTCCAATGTTCCGATAACGCTATCAATGAATTTTCTTCTTGTTTCGCTTCCTTCCACAATTAAATCTACATCAGATGGTGAAATAATTACTAAGGGAATCAATCCTAAATGTTCTGAAAGTTTTTCGTAAACCTTTCCATTGCGTTTGATGGTCTTTTTTTGTCCTTTTTTTAAACTGCAAATAATTTTTTCTTCTTTGTCGCCTTTTTCTAGTAAAGCATCAATTACAAAAAACTCTTCGCCATGTTTGATGTTTTGAACTGCTAACGGATTGAAATAACTTTTTCCATAAGCTAAATGGTAGATAGCATCTAAAATATTGGTTTTCCCAACACCATTTTTTCCTACAAAACAATTGATTTTAGCGTCAAAATCAAACTCGATTTGGGCTAAATTTTTGTAATTAAGTAATGATAACTGTTTTAAAAACACGATAAATTTTAGGTTGTTATATGACTAAAAGTAAGACTTCTTGCAAAAGTAAATTGAAAATCTTAAAAATATCTACAAAAATGGTTTTAAATTTTAATAAAAATTATATTTTTGCACCTCATTAAATTAAAAATAAATGGCAACATATAACAAAAGAGGTTACAAAGCTCCAAAACCTGAAGAAGCAAAAGTTGAAAATGAGTTTGAAGAAGTAGAAGCTATTGATGTACAAGATAGTACTACTGCTGAAGTTTTCAATACGTTAGATGAAACGGCTTCAAAAACTGAGGAATGGGTAGCTAAAAATCAAAAAGTACTTTTAGGTATTGTAGGTGCAATTGCGATTGGAACATTAGCATACTTATTATTCAATCGTTTTGTTGTTGAGCCTAAAGAAGAAAAAGCAGCTAACGAAATTTTCCAAGCACAACAATTTTTTCAACAAGCAGTTGACGCTACAGAGAAAAACGATTCTTTATACAATTTAGCACTTAAAGGTGGTGAAGGTAAATTAGGATTTTTAGCAGTAGCAGAACAATATTCTGGAACTGCAGCTGGAAATTTAGCTAATTATCATGCAGGTATGGCTTATTTAAATTTAGGTGATTTTAAAAATGCAATTATCTATTTAGAGAAATTTAAGTCGAATGATGAGATTTTAAAACCATTAGCTTTAGGAGCAATTGGTGATGCTTTAGCAGAAACTAACAAAGTTGACGATGCAATTGCTCATTATAAAAAAGCAGCAGAAGCTTCTGAAAATGATTTTACAACGCCAAGATTTTTATTAAAAGCAGCTCAATTGTCTTTAACAGCTGGTAAAAAAGCAGAAGCTCACAAATTATTTGTAGAGATTAAAGAGAAATATGAAACGTCAAAAGAAGGAATGAATATTGATGCTTTCATTGCAATGACCGAATAAAAATGGCAACAGAAAATAAAAATTTATCCAATTACGATAAAAACACAATCCCAAATGCGAAAGATTTTCGGTTTGGGATTGTTGTTTCAGAGTGGAACGAACAAGTAACAGAAGGTTTGTATAACGGAGCTTTTTCTGCTTTAACCGATTGTGGTGCTTTACCAGAAAACATTATCCGTTGGAATGTACCTGGAAGTTTTGAATTGATTTTTGGAGCACGCCAAATGCACGAAAAATTAGAGCTAGATGCTGTAATTGTAATAGGTTGTGTAATTAAGGGCGAAACCATGCATTTTGAATTTGTTTGCGAAGGCGTAACTCAAGGAATGAAAGATTTAAATCTTTTATATGATGTGCCAACAATCTTCTGTGTGCTAACTGATAATAACATGCAACAATCGTTAGATAGAAGTGGTGGAAAGCATGGAAACAAAGGAATAGAAGCTGCTATTGCTGCAATTAAAATGGTAGATTTGAATAGAAAATAAAAGTCTTTCTTTTAAATTCATATACTAATCCCGATTTTATCGGGATTTTTTTGTTAACAAAAATTTGGAGGTTAAACGCATAAAAATCCCTAAATTTGAAAAAAATAATGCGATATGTTTAAATTTGGAAGAGGGTCATTTAAATTGCCACAAAATAAGAGATTTAACTATACTCCGCGCCATTATCAAGGTAAGGAAGTAGAAAATCCATTTGATTTTGATTCTGCAATACGAAGAGATCGTGAGTCGGTTAATTACAATGATTTTAGAGCACATTGGAGTGAAGCGCGAAAAAACAGTCGACACCGTGGTAATCGTCAATTTAACATGCGAATTTTAATTATTGTATTGGTTTTATTATTGATTTTCATGTATATCATCGATTTTGATTTATCTATATTTAGAAAAAAATAATGGCAGCAAGTATTATTCAACTTTTACCTGATCATGTTGCCAATCAAATTGCTGCAGGAGAAGTGGTGCAACGGCCAGCTTCTGTGGTTAAAGAGTTGTTGGAAAATGCGGTGGATGCTAAATCAACAGATATTAAATTAATTGTTAAAGAAGCTGGTAAAACATTAGTTCAGGTTATCGACAACGGATTAGGAATGAATACAACTGATGCTCGGTTGTGTTTCGAGCGTCATGCTACTTCTAAAATTCGAAAAGCAGAAGATTTATTTGATTTACATACCAAAGGGTTTCGTGGCGAAGCATTAGCTTCTATTGCTGCGATTGCTCATGTGGAGTTAAAAACAAAGCAAGACCAAGAAGAACTTGGAACTCATATCATCATTGAAGGAAGTAAATTGGTTACCCAAGATGTCGCGGTTTTACCTAAAGGAACGTCATTTGCCGTAAAGAATTTGTTTTTTAATATTCCAGCCAGAAGAAATTTCTTGAAATCGGAAACGGTAGAATTTCGTCATGTAATGGATGAATTTCAACGTGTTGCGATGGCGCATCCTTCGATTTCGTTTACTTTGATTCATAACGGAAGTGAATTGTACAATTTACCAAGTTCTAATTACCGCCAACGTATCGTAAATATTTTTGGTGGAAAAACGAATGAAAAGTTAGTGCCAGTTTCAGAAGAAACCGAATTAATTACCATTTCAGGATTTGTTGGAAAACCTGAATTTGCTAAAAAGAGTAGAGGCGAACAGTTTTTCTTTGTTAACGATAGATATATCAAAAGTGCGTACTTACATCATGCCATCATGAGTGCTTATGAAGGTTTGCTGAAAGAGGGTAATCAACCAAGTTATTTCTTGTATTTACAAGTGCCACCACATACAATTGATATCAACATTCATCCAACCAAAACCGAAATCAAGTTTGACGATGAACATTCGCTATACGCGATTTTGCGTTCGGCTGTAAAACATAGTTTAGGGCAATTTAATGTGGCACCCGTATTAGATTTTGAACGCGATGCTACTTTAGATACGCCATACGAATATAAAAACAGAGAAGCAGATTTTCCAACCATTCAAGTGGATTCGAATTTTAATCCTTTTGCGACTGAAAAACCGAGTTCAAAACCTTTGTCTTCTTTTGGAAGTTATAAAAAAGAAACAGTTAGTGCGAGTTGGGAAAGTTTGTACGTAGGGCTAAAACAAGATACGCAAGAAATAGATGCTTTTTCGTTTGAAAGTGAAGAAGTTACCAGTAAATTATTTGAAGAAGATGTGGTTGAAACCAAAACTACTTCTACCTATCAAATTCATAAAAAATATATTGTTAGCGCAATAAAATCAGGAATGTTGGTAATTGATCAAGGTAGAGCACACCAACGTGTGTTATACGAACAATTTCTAACAAGTATTACAGTTCAGAAAGCTTCGAGCCAACAATTGTTATTTCCTTTGGAATTATATTTTTCTTCTGATGAGATGATT
The DNA here is from genome assembly GCF_036782315.1 of Flavobacterium sp. Lineage (GTDB taxonomy): Bacteria > Bacteroidota > Bacteroidia > Flavobacteriales > Flavobacteriaceae > Flavobacterium. The sequence goes on along the minus strand of NZ_DAIPZK010000016.1, from coordinate 28,864 downwards.
TTATTGAAAGAATTAAAATCGTCACTAGAAAATACTGGTTTTGTTTTTGATGCTTTCCATACCGATTCTGTTCAAATTTCTGGATTACCTATTGGAATGGCAGAAAGTGAAGTTTCTATTGTTTTAGAAGAGTTGATTGGGAATCTACAAAATGAAATTCCCGAAAGTAGTTTTTCACAAAGCGATAGTATTGCCAAATCGATGGCAAAAAGTATGGCAGTAAAAACCGGAACGTATTTAACCGAAAAAGAGCAAGAAAATTTAGTAAATTCTTTATTTGCGTGTAAAGAGCCTAATGTTTCTCCTTTTCAAAAACCAACTTTTATCACGCTAACGGTTGAAGATTTAGATAAAAAATTTGCAATATGATGAACATGACCGAAACTGTAAAACAGTTACTAATTATTAATGTTTTATTTTTTTTAGGAAGTTATTTTGTGCCACAAGCCAATGAATTACTAGCGCTTCATTATTTTGAAAGCGATGCTTTTAAATTTTGGCAACCGATAACTCATATGTTCATGCATGGAAGTCCAATGCATATTTTCTTTAATATGTTTGCCTTAATTTCTTTTGGAAGTGCTTTAGAACACTTTTGGGGTGCAAAGAAATTTTTGTTTTTCTATTTTTCTTGCGGAATTGGAGCTGCATTAATTCATTCAGGAGTAAATTATTACGAAATTCACTCATTATTAAATCAATTACAAAACACAACCATTTCTTCTGCTGATATTCACACTATTTTAAATACAGATTTTGTTAGTGGAAATCAATATCAAGGAAGACTATTATATGAAAATGCGCAAGCAACTTTTGATAAATTGAATTTAAACGAAAGTGATTTCAGAATTTTATTTGATGCTGCAATTAAAAATCAATCTGCGGCAGTAGGAGCTTCAGGTGCAATTTATGGTTTATTAGTAGCGTTTGCTTTTATGTTCCCAAATGCAGAGTTAATGATGATGTTTATCCCAGTTCCTGTTAAAGCTAAATATTTTGTGCCAGTGATAGTATTGTTAGATTTGTTCTCTGGTGTAACTGGTTTTAGTATTTTTGGTGGAAATATTGCTCATTTTGCTCACGTAGGGGGAGCGTTAATTGGTTTTATCATGATGTGGTATTGGAAGAAAAATCAATTTAATCAAAATCGTTGGGATAGATAGTTTTTTAGAAAAAAGAATAAAGAACAAAGAGAAAAGATGAACATTTTAGACGATTTAAAACTACAATACAAAACGGGTGGTATGGTACAAAAGTTAATCTTTTGGAACATCGGTTGCTTTTTATTGTCTTTAGTGTTTTTTTATAGTTTTTCTGTTGGAAGTTTTCAAATCCCAACATGGATTGCTTTATCATCTGATATAGGAACGTTTGTCAAAACACCTTGGACATTAATTACGTTTAATTTTTTTCATTTCGGATTTTTTCATTTGATTTTTAATCTGTTGGTGCTTCATTTTTCAGGAAGATTATTTTCCACTTATTTCACGGATAAACAATTATTTGGAGTTTATATTTTAGGCGGAATTTTCTCTGGATTAACCTTTGTACTCTCTTATATTATCATTGGAAAAGCTGGTTTGTTAATTGGTGCGAGTGGTGCCATTATGGCCATTTTGTTAAGTGCAACAACTTATGCTCCTTTTATGTTATTGAGAATTCCATTAATAGGAATTGTAAAACTCTGGCATGTAACTTTTGTAATTTTGCTAATCGATTTGCTTCAGTTGCCATTGAATAATACAGGAGGTCATATAGCACATTTGGGAGGAGCACTTTTCGGATTTTTATACATTAAACTCTTACAATCCGGAACCGATTTAAGTAAAGGAATTTCGATAATTATAGATTTCTTTTTGAACCTTTTTAAACCTAAGAAAAAAACTCCTTTTAAAAAGGTGCATCGTAACACAACAAAAAAAGCTGTAAATTCGTTTTCAGAGAAAGATATCACACAAAAACAAATTGATGATATTTTGGATAAAATTAGTAAATCAGGGTATGATAGTTTAACCAAAGAAGAAAAGGAATTTCTCTTTAAAGCTGGAAAATAAATGCGCGAACAAACGTGGCTGAGTAAAATAATGTTCTTTTTTAATATAGTACTAACTGTATTGACTTTCCTTGCGTATTCGTTACCGTTTTTAGCACCAAAAGCCTTTCCTTTTTTGAGTGTTTTGACCCTAATCTTACCTTTGTTTTTAATCCTGAATTTTTTCTTTTTTGTGTATTGGTTGTTGCAATTCAAACGATATATGTTATTGTCAGGATTGGTTTTGTTGTTAGGAATTACATTTATTAATAGATTTTATAAATTTTCTGAAACTAATTTGCCAAAGGAGGAGGGCGATTTTAAGGTAATGACTTATAATGTCCGTTTGTTTAATATTTACGAATGGTTACCAAAAGATGATGTTGCCCAACAAATTTCGAAATTAATCAATGAAAAATCACCAGATATTTTATGTTTGCAAGATTTCACTAACAATGAAGATGCTGATTTTAGTCAATATCCTTATTCCTATATTAAATTGAATGGCGAAAAATTGAAATATGGGCAAGCCATTTATTCTAATTATAAGATTATAAACAAAGGCGAAATTCAGTTTCCAGATTCGTTTAATAATGCCATTTTTGCTGATGTTTTGAAAGGAAAAGACACCATTAGAATTTATAGTATTCATTTGCAATCTGTTAAAATTAGCGCCGATATTCATGAGAAAATTGATGAAGCAAAATCAAAGTTTATTTTAAAACGTTTGAGTTTAGCTTTTAAAAAACAACAACAACAATCTGAAATAATTAAAGAACATTTTGAAAATTGTTCCTATCCCAAAATTATTTGTAGTGATTTGAATAATAGTGCATTCTCATATGTTTACAGAACTATAAAAGGAGAAATGAAAGATGCTTTTGAAGAAGCCGGAACTGGTTTTGGAAAATCGTATAACTTTAAATATTATCCTGCTAGAATCGATTTTATATTAGTTGATAAATCTATTGAGGTAAAGCAATTCAGAACTATTGATACTTTTTTTCAAAGCGACCATTTTCCTCAAATTGTCCGATTAAATTTAGACAATGAAGTTAATGAAAAAGAGAATTAAATCTGTTGGTTTTTTAAATAATCAACAGCATATCTTCCTTCATTAAAAAGCAAGTCTAAAATACTTAAGTTGTTGATGAAACCATGTTTATCTCCAAAAACTTGGGTATATTCTTCTAATTGTGTAGTGTCTTTTTTTCCGTTTGCCAAATATCTGAAATCCATATAATTTGGAACTTCGTGAAAATATTCTGTGGTTTTCTCTGTTGCAATTTGTATTCCTAGACTTTCATTTACCAATTCAAAAATTTCCAAATTTAAATCCATGATAAACTCATGCTTTTTTTCGAATAATGGGCGAAAATCATCTTCAAAATATTCAAAAAAAGGCGAAGTTCTATAGGCTGCTTCTAGCGATTTAAAGTGGTTTTTCTGCCATCCGAAATCATTTTCAATACGAACATCTTTGTATTTTTGATGTTTATCTTTTGAATGTTTGATGGGAATATTTAACATTTGAATTCCATTTGGACTATAAATATACATCCTGTTTCTATTGGTTTGTTTTTGGAAATTGTCTTCCATTTCTAATGTAACGGAATCCGCTTGAAGTATTGCCACATAATGACTAATAGAAGGGAAGTAAGTAGGATGTATAAGAATGTTATTCATGATAAAATATTGTTTTTAAAACACGAATTTCACTAATTATCACAAATTAAATCGTGCTAACTAGTGAAATTTATGCTACAAATATAATTAAGCTTCTTCTTTGTTTTTCTTTTTCTTTCTAAAGTAATCAAATGCAAAGTAAGCTGCCAATGCAATTAAGAAATATTGGAAATACGATTTTGGTTGACCATCACCACTAACAGTAGTAAATAATCTGTCCCAACGAATGCTCCAGTTTCTAATGCCGTCATTAATCCCATCGATACTCATCCAAATGAAAATTGGTTTTCCAACAATGTGATCTGCAGGAACAAATCCCCAATAACGCGAATCTAAAGAGTTATGACGATTATCTCCCATCATCCAATAGTAGTCCTGTTTAAATGTGTAAGAAGTGGTAACCTGACCATTAATGCGGATTTCGTCACCGTTTACTTTCAAGTCATTTCCTTCGTATTCACCTATAACTTTTTTATAAAAAGGTAAAGTTTCTTTATTTAACTCAACTGTTTTTCCAGCTTCAGGAATGTATATAGGACCTAAGTTATCGACATTCCAATCTTTTGTTCCCGGGAAAATAGATTTATCAGTTTCTTTATGAATGATGCGTTCTACTTTTGTTAATCCAGGGATATTTCTTAATCTATCTACTGAGGCTTGTGGTAAAGCGCTAAAAATTAAAGTGTCTTTTGCAATTTGTCCAAAAGCATCTGTTATGTGAAGTTCTTTTTTAATGTAATCTAAATCAACGGGTGTTTTACCATCCCAAGCGACTTTGTAAGAATACTGCGGTTTCGCTCTTTCAGGAAGTATTGATTCTTTACCATTAATAAAAATGATTCCGTCTTTAATTTCGATTTTATCTCCAGGAATTGCAGTACAACGTTTTACGTAATTGGTTTTTTTATCAATAGGTTTGTCATATCTTTTATCAGCCGCTTTGTACATGTGAAATAAAGTATCCGCTGGCCAGTTAAAAACCACAATATCATTACGTTCAATTTTTTGTAATGCAGGAAAACGGAAATAAGGTAATGAAGGTTTAGCACTGTATGATTTTACTTTTATCAATGGTAAAGTATCGTGAACCATTGGAGCCGCTATTGGCGTCATTGGAGTTCTGGCTCCATAATGAAACTTACTTACAAATAGAAAATCGCCCACCAATAACGATTTTTCTAATGATGAAGTTGGAATCGTGTAAGGTTGAATAAAATAGGTGTGCACTAAAGTTGCCACTACAATTGCAAATGACAACGAACCTAAAGTATCCATGGTTTTGTTAGGTGCTTTTAAATCGCGATTTTCGTGATAAGTAGTTTCTTGTGTATAATTTACATAAGCAATGTAAAGTCCCAGTGTTACAACACCTAAAACCATATCTACGGTAGATTTTTTACCAAATGTTCTAAGAGTTTCAATCCAAATGATAGGAAACATAAATAAGTTGATCACCGGAATAAACAATAAGAAAATCCACCATTTCGGGCGGTTAATAATTTGCATTAATATAATTCCGTTATATACCGGAACAAATGCTTCCCATGCTTTTCTACCTGCTTTTACATATAATTTCCAAGTTCCAATTCCGTGAATTACTTGAACTAATAGAATAAATAGTAACCAACTTGATATTTCCATTTTTAATATCGTTTAATTGTTAAATAGTATAATTTTTTATTTTGAGGATAACCCTAAAACATCTTTCATAGTGAAAACTCCTTTTTTGCCTACCAACCATTCTGCAGCAACTACTGCTCCTAATGCAAAACCTTCTCGGCTGTGTGCTGTATGCTTGATTTCGATTTGGTCCACTTCGCTATCATAAAAAATACTATGTGTTCCAGGAACATTTTCGATACGTTTTGCTTCAATGTGAATTTGCTTCGCCTGTTCGCTATTGCTCGAGTCATTGCTAATTGGAGTTTCTAATGTCCAATTTGCATAATCTGTATGTTTGATAACACCTTCAGCCAAAGTAATAGCTGTTCCGCTTGGAGCATCTAACTTTTGAGTGTGATGAATTTCTTCCATTGAAACATTGTATTGTTTCAAGTTGGCCATCATTTTGGCTAAATATTCATTTAATTCAAAAAAAACATTTACCCCTAAACTAAAATTAGAAGCATAAATAAAACTTCCGTTTTTTTCTTCACACAATTGTACCATTTTAGGATAATCTGCTAACCAACCTGTTGTTCCTGAAATGACTGGAATTCTATTGTTTAAACATTCAGAAATATTGGTAACAGCACTATGAGGAACGCTAAAATCAATAGCAACATCAGCAAGTAATAATCCTTCAAAAGTATTTTCTTGATCTTTTTTTAATACGATTTCATGACCTCTTTCTAAAGCTATTCTTTCAATAACTTTTCCCATTTTTCCGTATCCTAAAAGTGCAATTTTCATAGTGGTTAGTTGTCGTTAAAAGTGTATTGTTACCCAATATTTTGTTAAAAACTATAGGTTAATGTCATGCCGTAGTTGAATTTGTAATCTATTTGATTTTGATTCATATCGGGTTTTAAAGAAAGATTATCATTCACATTGAACTGCATCAAATGCGCGTCAATATTAGCATCAATGATATTTAAAATATAAATTCCAGCCGTGATTAATGCCGATAAATCTCTGTTTCTTTGATGGAATTTTTGAGCGCGAATCAACCTATCATTGTCTAATCCACCATAAATAGGGTGATTAGGATCGGAAGTGCCGTCTAATCTTCTTTTATATTCGTCTCGAAACTTGTGATATTCTCTCTGATTAAAGTTATATGAATAAATTCCAACTCCTAATCCAATGTAAACAATTGGTACTTTCCAATATTTTTTGTTGTAAGCTTGCCCAAGTCCAGGAACCAAAGCAGAATAAAAAGCCGCTCTAGCTGGGCGATTTGGGTCGATAATCGATTTAACGGTATCTTTTGATTGCAACGTCATTTCCTCTTGTGCTCTTCCTTTAAAACTTAGAAAAAGACAAGTCAAAATAAATATGTAGTGGAGCTTTCTCACTAAGAGTTGATTAATTTTAAAATACGATTAAAGTCTTCTTCAGAGTGGAATGGAATGGTAATTTTCCCTTTTCCGTTTCCTGCTACTTTAACGTCAACTTTAGTTCCAAAGTAGTTTGCAAATGCTTTTTTCTCCTCTTCTTTAATATCAAATGAGTTTCCTTTTGCAGGTTTTGCTGTTTTTGGTTTTAAACTATCTTGATAATTTTTAACCAAAGCTTCGGTTTCTCTAACCGATAGATTTTGTGTAACTACTTTGTGATAAATATCGCTTTGAACATCTTGATTTTCAATGTTGATCAACGCTCTGCCGTGCCCCATTGAAATAAAACCATCTCGCATTCCTGTTTGAATGATTGGATCTAATTTCAGCAAACGTAAATAATTAGTAATTGTTGAACGTTTTTTGCCTACTCGCTCACTCAATTCTTCTTGCGTTAAATTGATTTCGTCAATTAATCTTTGATACGAAATAGCTACCTCAATTGGGTCTAAATCATGACGTTGGATGTTTTCCACCAAAGCCATAACTAAAGACTCGTTATCATTTGCCAAACGAATGTAAGCTGGAATGGTTTTCATTCCTATTGATTTAGAAGCACGTAAACGACGTTCTCCAGAAATCAATTGGTATTTATTGAAATCTAATTTTCTAACAGTTATCGGTTGAATTACACCTAATTCTTTGATTGATTTGGCTAATTCTTGTAAGGTTTCCTCGTTGAAATTCGTTCTCGGTTGAAAAGGATTAATTTCAATTGATTCGATATCAAGCTCAATAATATTTCCTACAACTTTATCTGCGTTTTTATCCTCAACTGATTTAATATCGTTTTCAGGATCTTTCAATAAAGCCGATAATCCTCTACCTAAGGCTTGTTTTTTTACCGCTTTTGTCATCTTACTCTATTATTGATTTTTCTTAATAATTTCTTCTGCTAAGTTCAAATAATTAGAAGCACCTTTACTGGTAGCGTCATAATTAATGATACTTTCTCCAAAACTAGGAGCTTCACTCAATTTAATGTTTCTTTGAATTACTGTTTCAAAAACCATATCGTTAAAGTGTTTTTGAACTTCTTCCACCACTTGGTTCGATAATCGTAAACGAGAATCATACATGGTTAGTAATAATCCTTCAATATCTAAACTTGGATTGTGAATTTTTTGCACACTTTTAATCGTGTTTAATAATTTTCCTAAACCTTCTAAGGCAAAATATTCACACTGAATTGGAATAACCACGCTATCAGCAGCAGTCAAAGCATTCAAGGTTAGTAAACCTAATGAAGGTGCACAATCAATTAAAATATAGTCATATTTGTCTTTTACACTTTCCAATGCTGTTTTTAGCATGTACTCGCGATTTTCTTTGTCTACCAATTCAATTTCGATAGCTACCAAGTCAATATGAGCTGGAATCACCGAAACATTTGGAGCCGTACAAGAAACAGTCGCTTCTTCAGGAGTAGCGCTATGTTCTAGAACTTGGTATGAACCAATTTCCACACTTTCTACATCAATACCTAAGCCTGAACTGGCATTAGCCTGTGGATCAGCATCGATTAAAAGTACCTTTTTTTCTAAAACACCAAGAGACGCCGCTAAGTTTACTGATGTAGTTGTTTTTCCTACACCACCTTTTTGATTGGCAATTGCAATGATTTTACCCATTTGATTATTGAAAATTTTAAGCTGTAAAAATACAATTATTTATGGTTTTTTCAAGGCAATTTTGTTAACAATGGGTTAAAGTGTTAGATGTCTTGATGTTAATTGTTTTTTTGTTCCAAATTGATTTAAAAAATAAGGTTCTTAACAATTATATTTGATTTAATTTTTCGGCTGCAGCAATTAATGTTTCATCTGTTTTAGCAAAACAAAAACGCAGCATGTGTCTATCCGTAGCATCATTATAAAAAACCGAAATCGGGATGGAAGCTACACCATGATTTACGATTAATTCCTTAGCAAAATCAACATCGTTTTTAGATGAAATTTGGTTGTAATTTACCACTTGAAAATACGTTCCATCACAAGGCATCAACTCAAAGCGACTGTCTTTGATTAAGTTTTGAAACAAATCACGTTTGCATTGGTACATTTTCGAAACTTTACTAAAATCCACCACATTCAAGTATTCCGAAATCGCATGTTGCGAAAAACTATTCACACTGAACACTAAAAATTGATGCACTTTCTTCATTTCGAACATTAGATTTTCCGGAGCAATTAAATAACCCACTTTCCAACCGGTAACGTGTAATGATTTTCCAAAAGAAGAAGCAATAATGGTTCGCTCCACTAATTTCGGACGTGTATTAAATGAAATATGCGGTTGTGAAAACGTAATGTATTCGTATACTTCGTCACCCAAAATAAGAATTTGAGGATGTTTTTCTAAAATGGTTTCCAAAGCTTCAAAGTCACTTTCTGTCCAAATTCTTCCTGTAGGATTGTGCGGATTATTAATGACAATTATTTTTGTTTTAGCTGAAATAGCGCTTTCAATTCGGTTGAAATTCGGCGTATAATCATCGTTTAAGGAAACACGAACGGGTTTTCCACCCGCTACCAAAACCGAAGGTTCGTAACTGTCATAACTTGGATCTAAAATCAACACTTCATCACCATGATTCACAAATGTGTTAATAGCAGTAAAAACGCCTTGTGTAGCACCAGCGGTAATCAATAGTTCAGTTGCTGTATTGACTTTTCTACTGTATTGTTTTAAAGTCTGATTCGCAATTTTTTCTAGTAACGAAGGCAAACCCGCCATCGGTGTATATTGATGAATGTTTTCTCGTATAATACGCACCGAAATTTGCAATAAACGTTCGTCTTCAGGGAAATTTGGAAATCCTTGTGATAAATTTATGGCTCCATGCTCATTCGCTAATTGCGACATTACGGAAAATATGCTAGTAGTTATGTTTGGTAGTTTTGACATGAGATAATTTAGTGAAAACGAAAATGCAATTTAAATATAGTTATATTGTTAATAATTTTCTTATGGATAATGGATTAACCACATAGAAACATAGTTAAAAAGATAGTTATAGCCAATTCATTGTTACACATAGCTATGTTTTCTATTGCAAAGTGAAACGACTTTTTAGAGTCTAATACCATCTATGTTTCTATGTGGTTTAAATTTTAAAAAGCAAATTCAATTTGATTTTATAATTCTTCAAAAATATAAAAAATATACACGCTCTAATTTCTTCAAATTACTTTATTTTGTGATTTAATTCTAAGATTTTGAAGATTGTAATACTAACACCAATGGAAATTGAGCGAGAAAAAGTCCTAAACGCTTTAGCTCGAATTCCGAATTTGAATCATAAGTACGAAGTAATCGTTTCTGGAATTGGTCGTGAAAGTACGGCTAAGGCGATGATGCAAATGCCACCACACGATATTTGTGTGTTAATGGGTTTTGCCGCTGTAGTTGGAAAAGAAGCCCATTTACCAGATTATTTGCATTTAGGAAAACCTATCGAAATTACCAATGCTTCGCTATACGGTTATGAAGGCGGTTTGTTTGAAAACGGAAAACCCATTATCACCGAAAAGCCAAAACTCAACTTACCTTGTTTGTCTTCTTTAACTTCTGATAAGTTTGTAAGAACAACCGATTTAGCCGAAAAGACGGTTGTAAATATGGAAGATTACACGTTTAAATATTTGAAGAAACCACAAGATTTTATCGTGCGCATCATCTCCGATTTTTTACCTCACGAAACCGAAATCGACTTTTTTGAAGAAGTGAAAAGTATTGATTTTTTAGAGGGTGTGAAGGCGGTGGATGGGATTAAATAAGAAAACCAGCTGTGAGGCTGGTTTTTTGTATAATATTAAAAAGGTTTGATTTTTTATTCGATGCTATCTCTTATTATTGTTGGGATTTGACAACGAAGAGTAGTTTGTTTAACAATATATTTTTTGTTTTCAAGTATTTTGAATTTCAAGTAATATTCTAAACTCAATTTGAATAAATCATCGTCTAAATTAATTATAGTGTCTATTGGAATAAACTGTTTGTTGAAATTATTTATTTCAGAATCTATAAGTTTAATTTTCTTTATTTCAGAATGCAAAAATTGTTTGTTTTGTTTCAATTCATTTGCATTAAGTTTTAATAATTTATTTGAAATCGAATCTATTTTTAGACTTTTATAATATTTTTTATTTCCACTTGGATGAATCATTTCATCTTCAATCATTAGTTTGATAACTTCTTCATTATAATAGATTTCTTCGTTTAAAAAATCTATTTCATGTTTTAGATTTATTTTTAAAGCTAAATCAGAATTATTTCTACAAGAAAATAATAAAATTGAAATTACAAATATTGTGATTGAATTTTTTAACATCATTTACTCCTCCAATAAAACCTCCAAAATTGTAATCGCGGCATCGCTAATTTTAGTTCCAGGACCAAAAACCGCTACAGCTCCTGCGTCGAATAAGAATTGGTAGTCTTGTGCTGGGATAACTCCTCCAACAATTACCATAATATCTTCTCTTCCGTATTTTTTTAGTTCTTCGATAACTTGTGGTACTAAAGTTTTGTGTCCCGCTGCTAAGGAAGAAACACCTAAAATATGTACGTCGTTTTCAACCGCTTGTTTCGCAGCTTCTTGTGGTGTTTGGAATAACGGACCAATGTCAACGTCAAAACCTACGTCGGCATAACCTGTTGCTACTACTTTCGCACCACGATCGTGACCGTCTTGTCCCATTTTCGCAATCATAATACGAGGACGACGCCCTTCTTTCTTCGCGAAAGCATCAGCTAATTGTTTTGCTTTTTCAAAACTTTCGTCGTTTTTAATTTCTTTACTATACACGCCGCTAAAACTTCTAATTTGTGCTTTATATCTTCCAAAAACTACTTCTAAAGCATCACTAATTTCACCTAATGTTGCTCTGTTTCTTGCTGCTTCTACGGCTAAAGATAGTAAATTTTCACCACCATTTTTAGCGCTTTCGGTTAATTTTGCTAAACATTCGGCAACTTTAGCGTTATCGCGAGTGGCTTTGATTTGTTCTAAACGTTCAATTTGTTGTTTGCGCACCATTTGGTTATCCACATCCAAAATATGTAACGGATCTTCTTTTTCCAAACGATATTTGTTCACCCCAACAATAATATCTTGTCCGCTGTCGATACGTGCTTGTTTTCGTGCGGCTGCTTCTTCAATTCGTAGTTTTGGAATTCCTGCTTCAATGGCTTTTGTCATTCCGCCAAGTTCTTCTACTTCCTGAATTAAAGCCCAAGCTTTTTCAGCAATTTCAGCCGTTAAACTTTCTACATAATAACTTCCTGCCCAAGGATCCACCGTTTTACAAATTTTGGTTTCTTCTTGTAAAAAGATTTGGGTATTACGAGCAATTCGTGCTGAGAAATCGGTTGGTAAAGCAATCGCTTCGTCCAAAGCATTGGTGTGTAAAGATTGTGTTCCTCCAAAAGCCGCTGCGGCTGCTTCAATAGCAGTTCGAGCCACGTTATTAAAAGGATCTTGCTCGGTTAAACTCCAACCCGAAGTTTGGCAATGCGTTCTTAAAGCCAATGATTTTTCGTCTTTTGGGTTGAATCGTTTCAATAGTTTTGCCCAAAGCATACGACCGGCACGCATTTTTGCAATTTCCATAAAATGATTCATTCCAATTGCCCAGAAAAACGAAAGGCGAGGAGCGAACGTATCAATATCCATTCCCGCTGCTAAACCAGTGCGAATGTATTCCAAACCATCTGCTAAAGTGTAAGCTAATTCAATATCAGCAGTAGCTCCCGCTTCTTGCATGTGGTAACCCGAAATCGAAATCGAGTTGAATTTCGGCATATTTTTACTCGTATATTCGAAAATATCCGCAATAATTTTCATTGAAGGCGTTGGTGGATAAATGTAGGTATTTCGCACCATGAATTCCTTCAAAATGTCATTCTGAATCGTTCCCGACAATAGGTTAGGAGCAACGCCTTGTTCTTCCGCAGCCACGATGTAGAATGCCATAATTGGTAAAACCGCACCATTCATCGTCATAGAAACCGACATTTCACCTAACGGAATTTGGTTGAAAAGGACTTTCATATCTTCCACTGAGTCAATCGCAACTCCAGCTTTTCCAACATCACCAACTACTCGTTCGTGATCCGAATCGTAACCTCTGTGTGTCGCTAAATCGAAAGCAACGGATAAACCTTTTTGTCCGGCTGCAAGATTTCTTCTGTAAAAAGCATTACTTTCTTCCGCAGTAGAAAATCCCGCATATTGACGGATTGTCCAAGGACGGCGAACGTACATGGTTGCGTAAGGTCCGCGTAAATTGGGTGCAAAACCAGCTCCAAAACCAAGGTGTTCTAAATCGGAAATATCTTCTTTAGAATAGGTTGGTTTTACTTCAATTCCTTCGGCAGTTGTGAATGAGTTTGGAGTTTGGAGTTTAGAGTTTGGAGAAACTTCTAACTTCTGACTTTTAACTTCTAACTTTAAATGTTGTATATCTTTTCTCATCTTTAGAGAATTTTTCAAATTAATAGAATTGGCACATTGACTAATTAGCTAAATTGCCTCATTATTCAATCGTTCTTGTTCTAATTTTTCAGCCAAACGTTTTTCAATTATCGGTGTGATTAACGTTTTTCTAGCGTTTTGTTTTACGAAAGGATACAATTCCAAATCGTTTTTCATTTGGTCGTTTTTGTTTGGATATTTGTTGGTTCCCAATAAAACTTCTTTCCCTGAATCGAAAAGTTCTTGTTCTTTTTGAGCGCTTTCGTTGATTTTTCTTTGAATCGTTCCATCGATTAATTGCGAAATCAAACCGCCATTTTTCTCGATATCTTTGAATAATTCCAAAGCTTTCTCGGCTAATTGTTCTGTTAACGTTTCGATATAATACGCACCGTCAGCAGGATTATTCACTTTATCGAAATAACTTTCGTGTTTTAAAACTAACAATTGGTTTCTCGAAATTCTATCGCCAAATTCGTTGTCTTTGTGATAAATAGCATCATAAGCTAAATTCGCAACTGCATCAGCTCCACCTAATATTGCCGACATACATTCCGTAGTCGTACGTAACATGTTTACGTTGTAATCGTATAAGGTTTTATTGCGTTTGGTTGGAGTTGCGATGATATGACAATCAAAATTATGATTGTATTCTGCTGCTAATGTGTTGAATAATATTCGTAAGGCTCTTAGTTTTGCTATTTCGAAAAAGTAATTCGTTCCAACTGCAACTTCAATCGTAATTGGTTGATTGATAGCTGGAATTCTATTGAAATATTCGTTTGCTTGTGCTAAAGTGTAAGCCAATTGTTGTAGAATATTCGCACCAGCATTTTGATAAATTCCACTTGAAATAGTTAAAAATGAAACCACCCCGCCCGTTGGGCACCCCTCCAAAGGATGGGAATTCTTAGCGATGATATCTAGCTTTTCGAAATCTTTTTCAAGGTTTTCAAACCAATTTCCATCTTTTGCTAATTGTCCAATTGGATCATTTTGGACGAAGATATTGGCTTTGTTTTTTGAAGCAAACTCGTTTATTTTATTCGAAAATTCTACAGAAAGAAAAGGTAAATTGAAATAATAATTCACATTTTCTAACGGAAGATTTTGCATCAATTCTTCAATTGAAATTGTATCGTTTTCAAAAGTAAAACGAACGCTCTCTGCTCCTCTTTGTAAGGTTTCTACCGCACGAGCATTCGATTTTTTTACATCATGAACAAAAATATTTTGAACAATTGCAAAAGGTTTAGAAGGAGTGATTGCATCAAGATTAACTTTTTCCGATACTTCGGAATCATCATTGTGATAAAACGGTTTCACTTTAATCCCTTCTGGACTTTCCCAAACTAAAGTTTCGTTGTAATCAGCACCTTTTAGTTCGTATTGAATTTGTTGCTTCCATTGTTTAGAAGAAACGGCTTCAAAATCGGAAAATAAATTGTTGTTAGCCACGAATTATATGTTTAATTGTTACTATTTGTTTTTTCGGCAGCCGCTTTCTTTTCGTCTTCAAATTCGATGATGTAGATGTCTTCGTTATCGCGTTTCATGTAATATTTTTCGCGAGCGTATTTTTCTACACGATCATCGTTTTTCAATTCTTTTATTTTTATGCTGTCTTTTTTGATTTCATTTTTGTAATACTGAATATTATCTTCGATTTCTTCAATTTCTTTATCTAAAACACGATGTTCCAAATACGAATAATTGTCGAAAAAAAGCATCCATATCGTAAAGAGCACTAAAAACACAATATATCGATTCACTAAAATTTTCAGTGAGGGATATTTTGTAATTAAACTCTTTATCTTTTTCATTTTAAGCGATTCTTTGATTGATTACGGCACGCACTACGTCAATGGCAACCGTATTATATTTGTCATTTGGAATAATGATGTCAGCAAACGCTTTTGTTGGCTCGATGAATTGTTCGTGCATAGGTTTTAAAGTAGTTTGATAACGATTCAAAACTTCTTCCATATCACGACCACGTTCTGCAATATCACGTTTTAAACGGCGAATCAAACGCTCGTCAGAATCCGCATGAACGTATACTTTAATATCAAACATTTCTCTTAATTCCGGATTCGTTAAAATTAAGATACCTTCTACAATCATTACTTTTCTTGGATGGGTGATAACTTTGTCGTCAGTTCTGTCATGTGTAACAAAAGAATAAACGGGTTGTTCAATTGTTTTTCCTGCTTTTAAATCTTTAAGATGTGCTACTAATAATTCAAAATCAATTGCTCTTGGATGATCGAAATTGATTTTTGTTCGCTCTTCATAACTTAAATGATGCGTTTCTTTATAGTATGAATCTTGAGAAATGATACCTACTTCAGAAGAAGGTAACTCATTCATGATCTGATGAACAACTGTTGTTTTTCCACTTCCGGTGCCACCGGCAATTCCAATAATTAACATATAAAAGGTTGTCTTGTTTAATTTTAGCAAAAATAGAAATAATATTCTAAGTGTTTTTTGTTTTTGACTAGAAAGTTTCAACTTACTATGCTAAAAAAATATAGGTGAAAAAGGAACTAAAATTTATTTTAAAAAAAGAATTGATTTGTTTGGAACAATAGAAATTAGTTATATATTTGCAACCTCATTTACGGGGTGTAGCGTAGCCCGGTTATCGCGCCTGCTTTGGGAGCAGGAGGCCGCAGGTTCGAATCCTGCCACCCCGACAAACCTTCTTGAAATCTCAGGAAGGTTTTTTATTTTTAAAAACTATACATTTATAATTAAAACTAATTTATTTTTAAGAAATAATTTTAATTAAAAACATACATTTGCTATTCTTAAAAGATTAAAAATATGTCAGATACAATTGAAAAAGTAAAATGTTTAATTATAGGTTCGGGTCCTGCGGGTTATACTGCGGCAATTTATGCGGCCAGAGCTAATATGAATCCCGTATTATATCAAGGTACACAGCCAGGCGGTCAGTTAACGACAACTAATGAAGTGGAAAATTTTCCAGGTTACCCAGATGGTGTAACAGGTCCGGAAATGATGGTGCAATTACAAGCACAAGCGCAACGTTTTGGAACTGATGTTCGTGATGGATGGGTTACAAAAGTTGATTTTTCTGCTGAACCACATAAAATATGGGTAAATGATACCAAAGAAATTCATGCTGATACGGTTATCATTTCTACAGGAGCTTCGGCTAAATATTTAGGATTAGAATCGGAGCAACATTATTTAAAATTAGGTGGAGGTGTTTCTGCCTGTGCGGTTTGTGATGGTTTTTTTTACAGAAATCAAGAAGTAGTAATCGTTGGAGCAGGAGATAGTGCTTGTGAAGAAGCACATTACTTATCTAAATTATGTAAAAAAGTAACGATGTTAGTGCGTAGTGATAAATTTAGAGCTTCTAAAATTATGGCAGAGCGTGTACAAAAAACAGAAAATATCGAAATTTTAATGCACACGGAAACAGAAGAAGTTTTAGGTGACGGACAAGTGGTTACTGGAGTAAAAGTTAAAAACAGGGCTACAGGAGAAACGAAAGAAATTCCAGCAACTGGGTTTTTCGTAGCGATTGGTCACAAACCAAACACAGATATTTTTGCGGATTACATTACGTTAGACGAAACAGGTTATATCGTAAATGTACCAGGAAGTTCTAAAACAAATGTACCAGGTGTTTTTGTAGCTGGTGATGCAGCAGATCATGTATATCGTCAGGCAATTACGGCTGCGGGAACAGGTTGTATGGCAGCTTTAGATGCAGAACGTTATTTGGCTTCAAAAGAGTAATTGTAAATTGCAATATCATGAAAACTAAGAAAATTTTTTTATTGGTATTTTTTATTGGTGTTTCTGTATTGGTTTATTATTTTGCTAATTCCAAAAAGGCATCATATTTACCTTCACCAAAATTTATTCCTGTTGAAGAACAGAAGGTAGTTGGGTTTTATGATTGGTCATTAATTGGTCCAACTGCAGTAGAAAAAAGTATGTATGTGGATCAAAATAATGTTATTCTAATTCATATGTGGGATGTAAATGATCCAAATGTGGTGGAAGAATTAGAAACGTTACAAACCATATATGATGAGTATAAAACCAAAGCTCAGTTTTATTTTGTAACTAAAAATTCGCAAATTGAAGTTCGAAATTTCATTGAGCAACACCAGTTTACTTTTCCGGTATATTTTAGTCTGAGTCGAATTCCGAAACCTATGGAGTTTACTTTTCCAACAAGTACTTATTTGCTAAGTAAAAAAGGAAGAATTGTTGTAGAATCTAAAGTAGCAACCAATTGGGATGATGATGCGCTTAGAGTAGTTATGAACAACTTGGTAAAGCAATAAACAAAAAAACTCCTATTTAATAGGAGTTTTTTATTTATGGCCATCTACTAATAGTAGCTGTATCTTCTTACTTTAGCAATGTATTTCGCTAAACGAATTACTTGGTGGCTATAACCGTACTCGTTATCGTACCAAACGTACATTACAATGTTTTTTCCATCTCCAGAAACAATGGTAGCATTACTGTCAAAAATTGCAGGAGCAGAAGTTCCTACGATATCAGAAGATACTAATTCATTATTTAAAGAGTATTTAATTTGCTCTACAAGATCGCCTTCTAAAGCATATTTTTTCATGATGTTGTTTACTTCTTCAATTGAAGTTTCTTTTCCAACTTCTAAATTCAATACTACTAATGAACCATTTGGAACAGGAACACGGATTGCATTTGAAGTTAATTTTCCAGCTAATGCAGGTAAAGCTTTTGCAACAGCACTTCCAGCACCAGTTTCCGTAATAACCATGTTTAATGCAGCAGCACGACCTCTACGGTATTTTTTGTGCATGTTATCTACTAAGTTTTGGTCATTCGTGTATGCGTGAATCGTTTCTAAATGCCCTTTAACCACTCCTAAAGTATCTTCAACCGCTTTTAAAACTGGAGTAATTGCATTAGTTGTACAAGAAGCTGCAGAGAAAATATTTACTTCGTCTGGATTGTAATCTTCGTGATTTACTCCATAAACGATATTTGGAACTCCTTTTCCTGGAGCTGTTAATAACACTTTGTCAGCTCCTTTTGAAGTTAAATGACGTTTTAATGCTTCTTCTGTAGTGAAAGCTCCAGTGTTGTCGATTACTAAAGCATCTTCAATTCCGTAAGCCGTATAATCAATTTCTTCAGGTGTGTTTGCTGTAATGATGTGAACTGTTGTTCCGTTAATCAATAAAGCATTGTTTTCTGGATCAGCTATAACCGAACCATTGAAATCGCCATGAACTGAGTCGTAACGTAATAAAGAAGCTCTTTTTTCTAATAAAACAGCATCATTTTTATCTCTAGTTACAATAGCTCTTAAACGTAATTGTTGTCCTTTTCCAATTTTAGACATCATTTCACGAGCTAATAAACGACCAATTCTACCAAATCCGTATAATACTACATCTTTTGGTTTGATTTCTTGATAGTTTTTTGCATTCTTTAATTTGTCAATGACAAATGCTTTAGCATCATTATATTTATCGTCTTCTAAATGATATTCGTAAGTTAATTTTCCAATATCAATTCTAGATGGTGGTAAATCTAGGTCTAAGATGGCATTTGCAATTTCAACTGAATCAAAAACGTTAATTGGTTTTCCAACGAAAGCACCAGCATATTCATGTAAGTTGATGATTTCGCTAACGTTTTTGTCGATTAATTGATTGCGGAATAAAACCAATTCAATTGATTTATCATACCATAAATCACTAATGATTTTAATGAATTCTACACCAGCTTTTCTTCTATCTGCTTGAAAAGCTAATTCTTTTTCGTATAAAGAGATATTGCTCATGAAAATAAATGTGTTGTTTTGTGGTGCAAAAGTATAGATTTCAATCGTTTTCGTAAAATTTTTTTAATAAAAAAACCAGACCTTTTATAAGTCTGGTTAGAAATCAATATCCTTATGGATTTTTTTACATAATAATACTATACATCTGACCGTTTTTTGAAATAATTTGGTATCTCGCTTTCTGATTTTCTTTCTTAGCTAAATAGCTAGAAACGGTTTCCATATCTTTTGCAGGTCTACCATCGATACTTAAAATTACAGCTCCATTTAAAATATTACTGTATTCTGTAAATTCTGGGTTATTTACTTTTTTAATTTTGATGCCTTCTTTTACATTGAATTGTTTTTTGTCAGCTGCATCCAAATCTTCAAACTCAATTCCGTTGAATTCGTAATTCAAAATTTCCTTCTTAGTTAACTTTACAGGAAGTGTTCTTTGTTTACCATCGCGTAAGATACTAACTTGAATTACATCATTTGGACGTTTTGTGTTGATATAAGCAGATAATTCGGCAAAACTATTAATTTTTTTATCATCTAATTGAACAATAATGTCGCCTTTGGTTAAACCTGCTTTTTCAGCTCCAGAATTTTTAGTTACTTTATTAATATAAAAACCTTGTGTTTCTTTGATGCCTAATTCTTTGGCGTAGTTTGAGTTTAACTCACCACCTTCAATTCCTAAAACGCCTCTTTGTACATTTCCAAATTGCATCAAATCTTCGATAATTTTTCGAGTCAAATTCGAAGGAACAGCAAACGAGTAACCAGCATAACTTCCTGTGGGTGAAGAAATCATCGTATTAATTCCAACCAATTCTCCACGAGTGTTTACTAAAGCACCACCACTGTTTCCCTGATTAACCGCAGCATCCGTTTGAATAAACGATTGAATTCCATTATTAGATAAATTTCTGGCTTTTGCTGATACAATTCCTGCAGTAACAGTAGAGTTTAAGTTGTATGGATTTCCAACTGCTAAAACCCATTCGCCTACTTTGATGGCATCAGAATCTCCAAAAACTACATAAGGTAGTTTTTCGTCCGCTTCCACTTTTAATAAGGCAATATCCATTTTGGAATCGGTTCCAATCAATTTCGCTTTATAAGATTTGTTGTTGTTTAGTGTTACTTCTAATTCTGTTGCATCTTGGATAACGTGATTGTTGGTCACAATGTAGCCATCTTCTGTAATAATAACTCCAGAGCCTGTGCCAATTTGCGTTTGTTCTCTAGAACCTTGATAGCCATAGAAAAATTCCATTAAAGGATTGCTAGGAACTTTTGAAACACTCACATTTTTAACGTGAACTACAGCATGAATAGTATTTTCCGCTGCGGTAGTAAAATCTATATTTTCTGCACCTAAGCTAACATTTTTAGCATAATTAGGTGAAGCTAGAGTTAATTTTCCTGAATTATCAGGTTCTAAAAATAATTTGTAAGCGCCTAATGTTATAGCTCCACTGAATAATGATACGAATAGTAAACTTCCAAATTTTTTCATAATTTTTAAATTTATGTTATTCAAAATTAAAAACATTTTTATTTCACAAAATCACTTTAACGCTCGATTAACAATGTTTAACATCTTATTAATAATTCGTACTTTTGTATAAATTAATAAGCAATGCAACTTACATTTTATAAATATCAAGGAACAGGAAATGATTTTGTAATGATTGATAATCGCACAGAATTTTTCCCCAAAAATAATACCAAACTTGTTGCACAATTATGTGATAGAAGATTTGGGATTGGTGGCGATGGTTTAATTCTATTAGAAAATCATCCACAATATGATTTTAAAATGGTTTACTATAATTCGGATGGTAATGAAAGTTCGATGTGTGGTAATGGTGGAAGATGTTTGGTTGCATTTGCTAAACAAATGGGTGTTATCGAAAATAAAGCCGAGTTTGAAGCTGTAGATGGTTATCATTACGCAACCATAGATAATAATGGAATTGTGGCGCTTCAAATGAAAGATGTTGATACAATTCATCAGCATGAAGACTATACATTTTTAAATACGGGTTCGCCACATCATGTGCAATTGGTTGACAATTTAATAGAATTAGATATTAAAACGGAAGGAGCAAAAATTCGTTATTCCGATTTGTATGGAAAAGCAGGAAGTAATGTTAATTTTGTGTACCAATTAGCAAATGACATTTTTGCAGTTCGTACTTATGAGCGTGGAGTGGAAGATGAAACTTTGTCGTGTGGTACAGGAGTAACAGCCGTTGCCATCGCCATGCATCAAAATGGAAAAACAAATAATAACATCATCGATTTAAACGTAGAAGGCGGTAAATTAAAAGTACAATTTGATGTAGATAATGGAAAATATACCAACGTTTTCTTAATAGGACCCGCAACTTTTGTTTTTGAAGGGAAGATTAATTTAGATTTTTGAATTTGTAATTGAACTTGAACTTGAAATCGAAATGATAACACTTAAAGGAAATACCATATACTTACGTGCACTTGAACCTGAAGATTTAGAGTTTATTTATGCAATAGAAAACAATGAATCAATTTGGGAAGTGAGCAACACACAAACCCCTTATAGTCGATTTTTGATTCGTCAGTATCTAGAAAATGCACATCAGGATATTTACGAAGCCAAACAATTGCGCTTAGCTATTTGCTTAAATGATACTTTCGAAGCAGTGGGTTTAATCGATTTGTTTGATTTTGATCCTAAAAATAATAGAGCAGGAGTTGGGATTGTAATTTCAAATGAAGCTAATAAAAATTTAGGTATTGGTTCAGAGGCATTACAACTTGTTATCAACTATGCTTTCCATCAATTACAATTGCATCAATTATATGCAAATATTGGTTCAAAAAATGAAATTAGTATTTCTCTTTTTACTAAATTTGGCTTTCAAAAAATCGGAATAAAAAAAGATTGGAATCAAATTAACAATCAATACGAAGACGAAATTTTGTATCAATTAATCAATCACATTTAAAAAAGATAACCCCTTGAACCTAAAAAAACTTATTTCGATAATAGCAGTAGCTGGAATCGTAATCGCATCGATAGTAGGAACTTATGTTTATTTTAAAGCATTTACAGCTAATACACAATTTGCACAAGATGAGGTATTTGTTTTTGTGCCCACAGGAGCTAATTATGCTGAAGTAAAAGAAATGTTAACACCTTTAGTTAAAGATATTGAAAAATTTGATTTTGTAGCAACATCTAGAAATTACGATACCAATGTAAAATCAGGTAAGTTTTTGTTAAAAAAGAACATGACGAGTTTTGATATTGTTAGAAGTTTACGCTTGAATGTTCCTGTAAAAGTGGCATTTAACAATCAAGAAACTTTAGGGAAGTTAGTGCAACGATTAGCTACTCAATTAGAACCAGATAGTTTAAAATTAGAAGTAGCCTTCACTAATACACCTTTTTTAGAAGAAAATGGATTAACCGAAGAAACAGCATTAGCTCTTTTTATTCCTAATACTTACGAGTTTTATTGGAATACACCTGCAGAAAAGATTGCCGAAAAATTAGCAAAAGAATATCGTATTTTTTGGAATAATGAACGCTTAGAGAAAGCAAAAGCTAAGAATTTAACTCCAATTCAAGTATATACATTAGCTTCAATTGTACATAAAGAAACAGCAAAAGTTGATGAAAGACCAACAGTTGCAGGGGTTTATTTGAATCGTTTACAGCAAGATATGCCACTACAAGCTGATCCAACTATTATTTTCGCAATTAAAAAACGTTCTGGCGATTTTGATCAAGAAATCAAACGTGTTTTCTTTAATGATTTGCGAATTAATTCTCCTTACAATACTTATGTAAATAAAGGTTTGCCACCTGGACCAATTGCTATGCCTGATGTTTCGGCTATAGATGCAGTTTTAAATGCTGAAAAACACGATTACATTTATTTTTGTGCTAATCCAGATAAACCTGGCTATCACGCTTTTGCATCTAGTTATGAAGCGCACCAAGTAAATGCTAAAAAATATGCAGAGTGGGTGACGAAGTTAGGAATTGATCGTTAATTTTTAGAAGCGAATGGCTTGGGCTTTATCAGTAAACCATTTTCCTGCTTTCCATTTCAATCTATGCTTTCAGCATAGGATTTTCATTTCAAATGCTAATTCAACGAACACCAAAAACAAATATAAAATTAGTGAGTTAATCAGGGCTAGTTGGCTATTCGTTTTTCTGTTTGTGTCTGTTTTTTCTCAGGCACAATCAAATATCAATATTTTCTTAAAACCTTCTGATACTGTAAATAAACCAAGAAGAACAGCTGTTTATGTGGGTGAATCAGTCGTTCTAGGAGCAACTCTAATTGGTTTAAACCAACTTTGGTATAAAGATTATCCAAAATCAACTTTTCATTTCATTAACGATAATAATCAGTGGTTACAAATGGATAAATTAGGGCATCTGTATTCTACTTATCATTTAGGTAGGGTAGGTGCTGAAATGTTGCAATGGAGTGGCGCTTCAAAAAAAGAACAACTCATTTATGGTTCCACTCTTGGATTAGGATTTTTAACTGTAGTGGAGGTTTTTGATGGTTTTTCGCAACAGTGGGGTGCATCATCAGGTGATATTTTTGCAAATGTTTCTGGAACAGCACTATATGTCTCACAAGAATTACTCTGGAAAGAACAACGCATTACTCCAAAATTTTCATTTCATCAAACAAAATTTGCTTCCCAACGTCCGGAAACACTCGGCTCATCTTTAAACGAAGAAATTTTAAAAGATTATAATGGACAAACGTATTGGTTGTCATTTAATATTCATTCGTTTACAAAAGATAAGTTGGTTCCAAAGTGGCTAAACCTTGCAATTGGCTATGGTGGAGAAGGCATGTTATATGGAAATGATGAAGAAGCAATTGAAAATGGAGTTATTCAAAATCCATATCGTCAATTTTATCTAAGTTTGGATGTTGACTTAACGAAAATTCCTACAAAATCACATTTTTTAAAGACACTTTTTTCCGTTTTTAATACTATAAAAATTCCTGCGCCAACTTTGCAATATGATGATTTTAACGGACTTAAAGCGCACTTCATCTACTTTTAGGAATTATTAACATGCTGTAAATCAATATTCTAATTTTTTTTGTATATTTGCATCGGTAATTTCAGATGGGTGACAGACGCTGAGAAATAACAATTCATGATAAAAAAAAGGTCGTATTTCATAGGATTGACACTCCTAGTTTTATTAGTTTCTTCGGGTTTTATAACTTTTAAAGAAGAAAAATTGGAAGGTTTTCATTTGTCGAATTTTGAAGTAATAAACTATCATGTTCCAAATGAATACGAAACAGAAGAGGTTTTATTGGTAAAAGTACCGCATGTAGGTAAATCATTTGCTGGTTTTGCACAAAAAATGGCTTACAAAGAGTCAAGAGGTATGTTACATTTGATTAACCCTTATGGTTACATGGGTAAATACCAATTCGGAAGAAGTACACTACGTACTATAGGTATTTATGATTTTCAAGAATTTTTACGTAATGCTGAATGGCAAGATGAAGCTTTCAAAGCTTTAATAGCACGTAATAAATGGGAATTACGAAAAGAAATTCAAAAATACTCAGGTAGAGTTATAAATGGTGTTGAAATTACAGAGTCAGGTTTAGTAGCTGCAGCTCATTTAGGAGGAGCAAGTTCTGTAAAGAAATATTTGAGAAGTAACGGTCGTAATGGTTTCAAAGATGGTTTTGGAACATCGTTATCAAGCTATATAAGAAAATTTTCAAATTATGATATTTCACACATCGAAGCAGATGCGAATGCTAAAGTAGATTTAGAGTAATTCTACATTTTATGAATAATAAAAATACAAGGTCGATTATGTAAATCGGCCTTTTCTTTTTTCCATTGGTTTATAGTTTTGGTTTTGATGAATTCTGTTGGTAACGTAATATCACAAGCAACACATAAAAGTGTGTTGGGTTGTAAAATTTGCAACAAATCTTCCATTAATTTATTGTTTCTGTAAGGTGTTTCAATAAACAATTGTGACTGATTTTTATCTTGCGACAAACGTTCGAAATTTTTTAATGCTTGTTTTTTATCGTTTTTGTCGATAGGTAAGTATCCATTAAAAGCAAAACTTTGCCCGTTCATTCCACTAGCCATCAAAGCTAATAAAATAGAACTTGGACCTACTAAAGGTACTACTTGAATTCCTTTTTCATGAGCTAACTTTACAATAACAGCACCTGGATCAGCAATTCCTGGGCATCCAGATTCACTCATTAATCCAATATTTTCTCCTCTTAATAAAGGTTGGATAAATTCGTTATATTCAGCAATATCTGTATGTTTATTTAGAACAGAAATCTTTAAATCGGGTTGTTTTTTTTCCGGATGAATGCTTTTGATAAATTTTCGGGCGGTTTTCTCGTTTTCAACAATGTAGTGATCGATAAAATTAATGGCTCTTTTGATTGTTTGAGGTAAAACATCTTCAGGAGCTACCGTAGTTTCACCAGGATTAGATAATGTACATGGAATTAAATATAGTTTGCCCAATTTTTTCTTTTTTGCAAATTTAACTAATTAATTATAAAAATTTTCGATTTTATCTTTTATCTAATGTTTTTAATAATGATTTTTTAATAAAATTTGTTGTGTATTTTTAAAAATTATGTATATTTTTTTTAAAAAAATTATATATATTTGTCCAACAGGTATTATTTAATGAAGAAAAAATAAAGGATATTTAAAACCTTTTTTAAACTTCAATTTTATTTAACTCAATCTGTCTCGTCAATTATCCCTATAAATTTGTCGAATTCGGTTTTATGACCGTTTATTTTTAATTTATTTTAAAACTATAAATTTGTATGGAAAAAAAATTACCCGCAACAGTTGGATTATGTAAACTTAATTTTAAAAGTAAATTTTTATTTTTTAATTTTTTTCTATTTTTAATCATTCCATTAAGTTCTTATGCCCAGACTAAAGGAGGAGCATTGTTTGATAGATTAATTTTTACACAGTCTACTGGTTCTTATGTACCAATTTCAGGTGGTACTATTTGGCAAACAGGAAGTGCTTTAAGTACCGATGCTGTAACAACTGCTCCTATCGGTTTTAATTTTGTTTTTGATGGTTCGAGTTATTCAACTGTAGGTATTTCTAATAATGGATTTATTACTTTTGGTACTACAGCATCAGCTACAAATAATTATAATCCAATCGCTTCAACTACTACTTATTCAGGTGCTATTTCAGGTTATGGTATTAATCTAGTTGCATCCCCAGTTTCAGGGGTTTCACCTGAAATTAGATATGAAACAATAGGAGCTTTACCAAATAGAATTTTTGTTGTGCAATTTCAAGATTTGGGACGTACAGGAATTGCGGGAGATCGAATGAATTTTCAAATACGATTATCTGAAACGACAAATATTATTACTATTGTTTATGGTACTTGGGCAGCATCAACAACAACTACTTCAGTTGCGAATTTTGGTCAAGTGGGTTTAAGAGGTGAAGATAGATTCGATTATCATACAAGAATGGTAACTGCAACTTCACCATACACAACCTGGTTAACTTCTGGAGGTGCTGGTGATCATGGAGGAACTACGCAATTACAAACTGCAACATCTTCAACTACAGCAGCTGGTCCAAATCAGGTTCGTTATAACAATACTTGCATCCCTGCTTCAGGTACTACATATACATGGACACCTATTTCAAGTTCTTTTTATCAAACATTAACAGCTGGTTCTTACTCGCAAAATTTTGATTCATGGTCTAATCTTCAATCCATCAATGATGTACCAGGAAATGGAATTATAGTGCATCCATCAAATAGCGCTTTGTCAATTAGAAGAAACTCTGAAACTACAGCAAATGCAGCTTGGGCATCATTAAGTGGTGCTTTTACAATTTCTTCACCAGCCTCAGGTTCTACAGCAAGATTTCATACTTATGACGCGCCAAATGCAGCATCTGGTTTTAAAGGTTATATGGACTTTTTTATTGACTTGAGCCCTATGGGAAGTAAAGTATTAACTTTTGATTTTATTAATACTTCTACTACCACGGTACCTGAGAATTTCAAAATATATTTATCAACGGATGGAGGTCAAACTTTTGGCTCTGCATTGTATACAACAGGGGTTGTAGGTTCATGGACTACACAAACGGTTTCTCTAGGAAATGTAATGTCCCCTACTTCAGTAATAAGATTTGAAGCAACGGGAGATTTTGGTACGACTGATATGGGTATAGATAATGTTCTGATAACAAATTCAGCATTTACATGCTCAGGAACTCCTAATGTTGGAACTTCATCTATTTCTTTTGGGACTTGTGCAACTTCAACATATACTTTGTCAAATAATGGAGTTTTTAGTGATACGGGATTATCTTTTCAGTGGAAAAAATCAATTGATGGGGGCAATGTTTGGTTAAATCTTGGATCTGCTACTTCGTCTTATACCAATATAACAGATGTGCCTGGTAGTAATGCTTTGTATAGATTAGATGTTACTTGTTTAAATATAGGGGGGGGGCTACCAGTTCTAATGTTGTTTCTTTTACTTCAGGTTTGTGTTATTGTATTCCTACAGGTAATTTAACAAGTTCTTTGCAAAATATTTCTAATGTTAATTTTGCAGGTATAAATAATTCTTCTACTTACGTAGCTGGTGTTTTTTATGAAGATTTCACAGCAACACCTCCAGCTAGTGTTGTACAAGGAAATACCTATCCAATTACTGTTTCTTTTCCTGCTCCTGGAGGCGGTACAACTTCATATTTAAATGTTTTTGTAGATTGGAATCAAAATGGAGTTTTTACAGACCCTGGTGAAGAATACCAAATAGGCACAGCTTCTGGTAATCAAACTACATCGCTCACGGGGAATATTTTAGTACCTTCTAATGCGAATTTAGGATTTACAAGGATGCGAGTTATGTATAGAGTTACAGGGAATTATTCAACTCCTTGTCAAACATCTGTTAATTATTTTAATGCAGAAGATTATACTGTGAATGTATCTTCACCTCCACTAGCAATAACAAGTTTTACATCTACATCAGTTTGTACAGGTTTATCAACCTCGATTGTGATAACGGGCTCTGCTTTTTCCAATGTAACCGATGTTTTATTTAATGGGGTTTCCGCTGCTTCTTTTACGGTTAATAGTACCACTCAAATTACTGCAACCACACCAACAAATGTTTCAACAGGATTAATAACAGTGGTAACATCAAGTGGTTCAACCTCTAGTAGTATAAACTTAGTGGTAAATCCAAATAATACTGTTGGAGATGCTTCATCAAGTCCTACGGCTTGTATTAATACAGCGATAACAAACATCACACATACTACAACTAGCGCAACAGGAATTGGAACTGCAACAGGTTTACCAGCAGGTGTGATAGCTACATGGGCATCGAATACGATAACGATTTCAGGAACACCATCAGCTGCAGGTACATTCAACTACAGTATTCCATTGACAGGAGGTTGTGGAACAGTAAATGCAACAGGCACTATTACGGTAACTGCAGCTAATACGGTAAGTGCAGCCTCATCAAGTCCTACGGTTTGTATCAATACATCGATAACAAATATCACGCATACCACAACAGGAGCTACAGGAATTGGAGTTGCTACAGGATTACCAACGGGAGTAACGGCAGCTTGGGCATCAAATACGATAACGATTTCAGGTACACCATCAGCTGCAGGAACATTCAACTACAGTATTCCATTGACAGGAGGTTGTGGAACAGTAAATGCAACAG
>NZ_DAIPZK010000015.1:0-73500 GCF_036782315.1 Flavobacterium sp. | reverse complement strand
CAATATAAAGGATTATGTCGTCTCATTACGAAGCACCCATTAGAAAACCTTTAGTAGTAGGAAGTAAATCTTACCACGATGTAACGGTAGATGTGGCTAAACCTGTAGAAGGTAGAGCAAACAAACAATGGTGGACAGTATTTTTAATTGCATTAGCCGCTTTCCTATGGGGATTAGGTTGCATGATTTATACCATTTCCACAGGAATTGGAACATGGGGATTAAATAAAACAGTTGGTTGGGCTTGGGATATCACCAATTTCGTTTGGTGGGTAGGTATCGGTCACGCCGGAACTCTTATCTCTGCCGTATTATTATTATTCCGTCAAAAATGGAGAATGGCCATTAACCGTTCTGCAGAAGCAATGACGATTTTCTCAGTAATGCAAGCAGGTTTATTCCCAATCATTCACATGGGTCGTCCATGGTTAGGATACTGGGTATTACCAATCCCAAATCAATTTGGATCATTATGGGTTAACTTTAACTCGCCATTATTATGGGACGTATTTGCAATTTCCACGTATTTATCAGTATCATTAGTTTTCTGGTGGACTGGTTTATTACCTGACTTTGCTATGTTACGTGATAGAGCAGTAACTCCTTTTACAAAAAGAATTTATTCTACACTATCTTTTGGATGGTCTGGTAGAGCGAAAGACTGGCAACGTTTCGAAGAGGTTTCTCTTGTATTAGCTGGTTTAGCAACTCCTCTTGTACTTTCTGTACACACTATTGTATCCTTTGACTTTGCTACTTCTGTTATTCCAGGATGGCATACAACAATCTTACCTCCATACTTCGTTGCTGGAGCTATTTTCTCAGGATTCGCAATGGTAAATACGCTTCTTATTATTATGAGAAAAGTATCTAACTTAGAAGATTATATCACAATTCAACATATCGAATTAATGAACATCGTTATCATGATTACGGGTTCTATTGTGGGTTGTGCTTATATCACTGAGTTATTCGTAGCATGGTATTCTGGAGTAGAGTATGAACAATATGCTTTCTTAAACAGAGCTACAGGTCCTTACTGGTGGTCATATTGGTTAATGATGACTTGTAACGTAATTTCTCCACAAGTTATGTGGTCTAAGAAAATTAGAACTAACATTATGGCTTCTTTCATCATCTCTATTGTGGTGAACGTAGGAATGTGGTTTGAGCGTTTTGTAATCATCGTTACTTCATTACATAGAGATTACTTACCATCGTCATGGACTATGTTCCAACCAACTTTTGTTGATGCTGGTATCTATATCGGAACTATCGGATTCTTCTTTGTATTATTCTTATTATATTCTAGAAGTTTCCCAGTAATTGCTCAAGCAGAGGTTAAGACAATCTTAAAATCTTCTGGAGACAACTACAAGGCAGAAAGAGAACAACACGGTCATAATCATTCAGATAATCATTAATATCATGAGTAATAAAGTAATACACGCTATATATAATGATGATGATGTTTTAATGGATGCTGTTAAACAAACAAGAGCAGCTCATCATCATATTGAGGAAATTTATACACCTTTTCCAGTTCACGGATTAGACAAAGCTATGGGGTTAGCTCCAACTCGAATTGCAATTTGTGCATTTATATATGGATTAATTGGTCTTTCGATTTACACTGCTTTGATGAATTTCGTAATGATTAATGATTGGCCACAAGATATTGGAGGTAAACCAAGTTTTAGTTACATTGATAATATGCCTGCATTTGTGCCTATTATGTTTGAAGGAACAGTTTTTTTTGCAGCGCATTTAATGGTTATCACTTTTTATATGAGAAGTAAATTATGGCCATTCAAAAAAGCAGAAAATCCAGATGTAAGAACTACTGATGACCATTTTTTAATGGAAGTGGGTATTCACGGTAATGAAGAAGAATTAATTTCTTTCTTTACTAAAACTGGAGCAGTAGAAGTTAAAGTTGTAGAAAAGCATTAATAGATAGTTATGAAAAGTTTATATAAAATAGTTGCAGTAGTAGGTTTGTCTTTCATGGCAACTTCATGTTTCGATAAAGCAAAACCTAACTATCAGTTTTTCCCAAACATGTATGAAGCAGTTTCATATGAAACGTATTCAGAGCATGCTGTTTTCAAAGGTGGAGTTGAAGCTCAACTTCCTGCAGAAGGATCAATTAAAAGAGGTTTCGTACCTTACGAAATTCCAAATACACCAGAAGGATATGCTTTAGCTAAAGCTAATTTAAAATCGCCTTTAGATTCATTATCCTTAAATCCTGAAAAAGGTAAAGAATTGTATAACATCTATTGTGCAATTTGTCATGGTGAAAAAGGAGATGGAAAAGGGAATTTAGTTGTTAAAGAAAAATTCCTTGGAGTTCCTAGTTATAAAGATAGAGAAATTACAGAAGGTAGTATTTTTCACGTAGTAACTTATGGATTAAATTCTATGGGTTCTCACGCTAACCAATTATCTCAGCAAGAGAGATGGCAAGTAGCAAACTACGTTTTAAAACTTAAATCTGGATTATAATATTAATACTTTTTGAAAATAATAGATATGTACACGTTTTCAAGTAAATTAAAAACTTTTTCATTCGTCCTAATGATTTTAGGAGCAATTGGTATTGGAATCGGATTCATGGCTGCTCCAAAAACAATTGAGGATGTAGAAAAATTATTAGCAGATAGTCATCATGGTCATGAAGCTGCTCATGTTGAGAAAGTTGCTCCGCACGGTGCAGATGCTGATGCTCATAATGTAGCGGATACTGTAAAAATTAATGGTGCCCATGCGGTA
Source organism: Flavobacterium sp. (assembly GCF_036782315.1). GTDB lineage: Bacteria > Bacteroidota > Bacteroidia > Flavobacteriales > Flavobacteriaceae > Flavobacterium. Next base: position 70,725 of record NZ_DAIPZK010000015.1, on the reverse strand, counting down.
GATTCTACTCATGCTGTGGTAGATACTGCTCATGCAGCCGTTACAGAAGCACCTGCAAATAAAGATAATCATGATGCTCATGCTAAAGCTGATGCTCATTCTCATGATGATCACAAAGCACATTTAGAGCATGTTTTACACCAATTACAAAATAAACCTTGGGCTGCTTTATATGTTGCATGTATCTTCTTCATGTTAATTTCAGTTGGAGTTTTAGCTTTCTATGCTATTCAATACGCTGCTCAAGCTGGTTGGTCTCCAATTTTATTCCGAGTAATGGAAGGTATTACTGCTTATTTATTGCCAGGTTCTATTATTTTCTTTGTATTATTAGTTGCAGCTGGAATGCATTGGAATCATTTATTTGTTTGGATGAATCCAGATGTTGTAAATCCAGAGCATGCTGATTTTGATAAACTTATTTTCCAGAAAAAAGGATGGTTAAATGTTGTTAGATTTTTAGTAACTGCAGCTATATTTTTAGGTGTTTGGAACTGGGTAAGATTCAAATTTAGACAAAACTCTATTGCACAAGATAGTGCTGAAGATAATGCTCCTTACAAGAAAAATTTCAAATTGGCAGCTTTCTTTTTAGTATTCTTTATTGTTTCTGAGTCTATCATGTCTTGGGATTGGATTATGTCTTTTGATCCTCACTGGTATAGTACATTATTTGGATGGTATGTATTTGCAAGTTTCTTCGTAAGTGGAATTACTGTAATCGCTATGATTACCCTATACTTAAAATCTAAAGGATATCTAGAATATGTAAACACAAGTCACATTCACGATTTGGCTAAATTTATGTTTGGTATCAGTATTTTCTGGACATATTTATGGTTTTCTCAATTTATGTTGATTTGGTATTCAAATATTCCAGAAGAGGTTACTTATTTCGTAACTCGTATTGAGCATTACAAATTACCTTTCTTCGGAATGTTAGCTTTAAACTTCATTTTCCCATTGTTAATCCTAATCAATACTGATTTTAAACGTTTAACTTGGATTGTAGTTATGGCGGGTATTGTAATATTATTTGGACATTATATTGATTTCTTCAATATGATTATGCCTGCAACAGTTGGTGATCAATGGTTTATTGGTATTCCTGAAATAGGAGCTTTAATGTTCTTCTTAGGTTTATTTATTTTCGTTGTTTTCTCAGCTTTAACTAAGGCTCCGTTAGTTCCAAAAGGTAATCCTTTAATTGAGGAAAGTAAACATTTTCATTATTAATAGTTAAAAAGAAATAAAAATGACAAGTTTCTTGGTATTTATAATTTTAGTTTTAATCGGTATTGCAGTTTGGCAATTAACTAAAATTTTTGATTTAACCCAAATTGGTGGTTCTTCATCTAATGACGAAATTGCTAATGATAAAGATAATAGTGTAAATGGTTATTTAATGTTTGCCTTTGTAGGTTTCATTTATGTATTTACAATTTATTCATTATATGCTTGGGGAGATTTAGTATTAGGCACTCCTGCTTCAGAGCACGGACCAGATTATGATAATTTGATGTATATTTCTTTTGCTATCATTTTCTTCGTTCAAACTATTACTCAGTTCTTATTACACTACTTTGCTTTCAAATATAGAGGTAAAGAAGGCCAAAAAGCATTATATTTTGCTGATAATAACAAGTTAGAAGCTGTTTGGACTATAATTCCAGTAATTGTTTTAGCTGGTTTGATTATGTATGGTTTATATACTTGGAATAACATTATGTTTGTTGATGAAGAAGACAAACAAGATGCAATCATTATTGAATTATATGCAAAACAATTTGGTTGGGAAGCCCGTTATGCTGGGGATGATAAAACATTAGGAAAAGCTAATGTTAGATTAATCGAAGGTATTAACACTTTGGGTGTTGATTTAGCTGATCCAGCTGCGCAAGACGATAAAGTTGTTACAGAATTACATTTACCAGTGGGTAAAAAAGTAATTTTCAAAATGCGTTCACAAGACGTTTTACACTCGGCTTATATGCCTCATTTTAGAGCACAAATGAATTGTGTTCCAGGTATGATTACTCAGTTTTCATTCACTCCTACTGTTACAACTGCAGATATGAGAGCAGATGAAGCAATCATGGCTAAAGTTAATAAAATTAATAAAATCCGTACTGAGAACAGCAAAAAAATTGTTGCTGATGGTGGAACTGCTTTAGATCCATATACATTTGATTATTTGTTATTATGTAACAAAATTTGTGGTGCTTCTCACTACAATATGCAAATGAAAATTGTTGTAGATACTCCTGCTGAATTCAAAGCATGGTTGGCTGAAAAACCAACATTAGCGCAACAATGGAAAGAGGCTAATGCACCTGCTCCTGTTGCAGCACCAACTGAAGCTCCTGTAGCTGCTGTTGATTCAACTAAAGTTGTAGCTCAAGTTATTAAATAAGTTATTTTATATCATATAATAGAATTAGTATGTCACACGAACACGGTCATCATAAAGAAACTTTCATTACTAAATACATCTTTAGTCTTGATCACAAAATGATAGCGAAGCAATACCTTATCTCAGGTTTATTGATGGGTATTGTTGGAGTTGTTTTATCTTTATTCTTCCGTATGCAAATTGCATGGCCAGAAGAATCTTTCGAAGTATTCAAAATTTTCTTAGGAGATAATTTCGCTCCTGATGGGGTTATGCGTAATGATATTTACCTTGCATTGGTAACTATTCACGGAACAATCATGGTATTCTTTGTACTTACTGCAGGTTTGAGTGGTACATTTAGTAACTTATTAATTCCATTACAAATTGGAGCACGTGATATGGCTTCAGGATTCATGAACATGCTTTCTTTTTGGTTGTTCTTTGTTTCTTGTGTTATCATGATTTGTTCTTTATTTGTTGAATCAGGACCAGCTTCTGCAGGTTGGACAATTTATCCTCCTTTAAGTGCTTTACCACAGGCAATCCCAGGTTCTGGTTTAGGTATGACGTTATGGTTGGCTTCTATGGCTATTTTCATTGCTTCATCTTTAATGGGATCTTTGAATTATGTTGTAACAGTTATCAACTTAAGAACTAAAGGGATGACAATGACAAGATTACCATTAACGGTATGGGCTTTCTTCGTTACAGCTATTATTGGTATCGTGTCTTTCCCTGTATTGTTCTCTGCGGCACTATTATTAATTTTCGATAGAAGTTTTGGAACATCATTCTTCTTGTCAGATATTTTCATTCAAGGTGAAGTTTTACATTACCAAGGAGGTTCTCCAGTATTATTTGAGCACTTATTCTGGTTCTTAGGTCACCCTGAGGTTTATATTGTATTATTACCTGCTTTAGGTATTACTTCTGAAATTATTGCTACTAACTCTAGAAAACCAATTTTTGGTTACCGTGCAATGATTGCTTCTATTTTAGCAATTGCATTCTTATCAACAATTGTTTGGGGTCACCACATGTTCGTATCTGGAATGAATCCTTTCTTAGGTTCTGTATTTACTTTTACAACATTATTAATTGCAATCCCATCAGCAGTAAAAGCATTTAATTATATTACTACATTATGGAAAGGTAACTTACAGTTAAATCCTGCAATGTTATTCTCTATTGGATTAGTATCTACTTTCATTACAGGAGGTTTAACAGGTATTATTCTGGGAGATTCAACTTTAGATATTAACGTTCATGATACATATTTCGTAGTGGCTCACTTCCACTTAGTAATGGGTATTTCTGCACTTTATGGATTCTTTGCAGGTGTTTACCACTGGTTCCCTAAGATGTTTGGTAGAATGATGAACAAAAATTTAGGATATGTTCACTTCTGGGTAACTGCTATTTGTGCTTACGGAGTTTTCTTCCCAATGCACTTTATTGGAATGGCTGGTTTACCAAGACGTTACTATACTAACTCAGCTTTCCCATTGTTTGATGAATTAGCAGACGTAAATGTTTTAATTACTATGTTTGCAATAGTAGGAGCTGCTTTCCAAATTGTATTCTTCTGGAACTTCTTCTACAGTATTTTCTACGGTAAGAAAGCAACTCAAAATCCATGGAAATCAAATACTTTAGAGTGGACTACTCCAGTAGAACATATTCATGGAAACTGGCCAGGTGAAATTCCTGAAGTACACAGATGGCCTTACGATTACAGTAAACCTGGTCATGATGAAGACTTCGTGCCTCAAGTTGTGCCAATGAAAGAAGGCGAAGAGCAATTACATCATTAAGATTTTAAAATACTATAAAAACCTCTCAATATGAGAGGTTTTTTGTTTTATAACTTTACTATCTTTGTTATATGAATGAAAATTTAAATCCAAATAAAGAATCATATTCTCCACAAGATATTGATATCGAAAAAGCGTTGCGCCCTCTAAGCTTTGATGACTTCACTGGTCAGGATCAAGTTTTAGAGAATTTGACAGTCTTTGTTCAAGCAGCTAATTTGCGTAAAGAAGCTTTAGATCATACCTTGTTTCATGGACCTCCTGGTTTAGGAAAAACAACTTTGGCTAATATTTTAGCAAATGAGTTAGGTGTGGGAATCAAAATTACTTCTGGTCCCGTTTTAGATAAACCTGGGGATTTAGCAGGATTGTTGACAAATCTTGAAGAAAGAGATGTTTTGTTTATTGATGAAATTCATCGTTTAAGTCCAATCGTTGAAGAATATTTGTATTCTGCCATGGAGGATTTTAAGATTGATATCATGATTGAATCGGGTCCGAATGCAAGAACCGTTCAAATCAATTTGAATCCGTTTACTTTAGTTGGAGCTACCACTCGTTCTGGATTATTAACAGCGCCAATGCGAGCCCGTTTCGGCATTCAAAGTAGATTACAATATTATAATACCGAATTATTAACCAACATTGTGCAACGAAGTGCTTCGATTTTAAAAATGCCGATTACGATGGAAGCGGCTATTGAAATCGCGGGTAGAAGTAGAGGAACACCTCGTATTGCTAATGCATTATTGCGTCGTGTTAGAGATTTTGCACAAATCAAAGGAAACGGAAAAATTGATATCGAAATTGCAAAATTTGCTCTCAAGGCACTCAATGTTGATGCACACGGTTTAGATGAAATGGATAATAAAATTTTATCTACCATTATCGATAAATTCAAAGGAGGTCCAGTTGGATTAACCACATTGGCAACAGCAGTTTCTGAAAGTGGAGAAACCATTGAAGAAGTATATGAGCCTTTTTTAATTCAGGAAGGTTTTATAATTAGAACACCTCGCGGAAGAGAAGTGACCGAAAAGGCATATAAGCACTTAGGAAAAATTAAACACAATATCCAAGGAGGACTTTTTTAGTTTGATAAACAATAAAGAAAAATACTCACAAATTATCAAAGCCGAATCCAAAAGACTCGGCTTTTTGTCTTGTGGTATTTCAAAGGCTGGTTTTCTTGAAGAAGAAGCGCCTCGTTTAGAATATTGGTTAAACAACCAAATGCACGGTCAAATGAGTTATATGGAAAACCATTTTGACAAACGCTTGAATCCAACACTTTTGGTGGATGGAGCAAAAAGTGTGATTTCGTTGTTGCTCAATTATTATCCTTCCGAACATCAAAATGAGGATTCCTATAAGATTTCAAAATACGCCTACGGACAAGATTATCATCACGTCATAAAAGAAAAATTAAAGGAATTATTACATTTCATTCAAACCGAAATTGGAGAAGTTTCCGGAAGAGCTTTTGTAGATTCGGCACCCGTTTTGGATAAAGCTTGGGCGGCTAAGAGTGGTTTGGGTTGGGTTGGAAAAAACAGCAATCTCATTACGCAAAAAGTAGGTTCGTTTTATTTTATTGCCGAATTAATTATTGATTTGGAATTAGAATATGATTCACCAGCAACCGATCATTGTGGAAGTTGCACCGCTTGCTTAGACGCTTGTCCCACAGAAGCTATTGTAGCACCTTATGTTGTAGATGGAAGCAAGTGTATTTCTTATTTTACTATCGAATTAAAAGACAATTTACCACAAGAAATGAAAGGTAAATTTGACGATTGGATGTTTGGTTGTGATGTTTGCCAAGACGTTTGTCCGTGGAATCGATTTTCAAAACCACACAATGAACCACTTTTTCAAACGAACTCGGAGATTTTAAATTTTTCAAAATCGGATTGGGAAGAAATTACTCTTGATACTTTTCAAAAAGTTTTCAAAAATTCGGCTGTTAAAAGAACAAAATATGAAGGCTTGCTTCGTAACATTAATTTTTTAAAAGACTAAGAATTCTATAAATTTTTTTAGATCAAAAATATTTTTAAGAGAAAACTTTAATGTAGATTTGAGGGTTATATAGAAGAAAAATAAATTTAAAAAAGAATGGCATCAGGATTTTTTGCAATCTTAGACGATATCGCTGCACTAATGGACGATGTAGCAATGACAAGTAAATTAGCAACCAAAAAAACAGCAGGAATTTTAGGTGACGACTTAGCAGTTAATGCGGAAAAAGCAACGGGATTTTTAGCTTCTAGAGAAATTCCGGTATTGTGGGCAATTACAAAAGGTTCGTTTATCAATAAATTGATTATTCTACCAGTAGTTTTTGTTTTGAATTGGTTATATCCACCGGCAATTAAAGTAGCTTTAATCATAGGAGGAATTTACTTGGCTTATGAAGGTGTGGAGAAAATCATCGAATATTTTTTTCATCATACTAAAAAAGGAGAAGAAGTTATTGCGGAAAGCGAATTAGAGGAAAATAACGAAAATTCTGAAAAAGCAAAAGTAAAATCGGCTATCAAAACCGATTTCATTTTATCCCTTGAAATTGTTATCATCGCTTTAGGAACTGCAATGGAAAAACAGCATCCGCTCATTACCCAAATTTTGAGTGTAACTTTTGTAGCAATTATTGCAACCATCGGAGTATACGGAATTGTAGCCTTTATTGTTCGAATGGATGATGCTGGATTTTATTTGATGAGAAAATCAGACAACAAAGGATTTATGTCATCTGTAGGTGGAATTTTAATCAAAGCTTTGCCACTAGTGATTAAAGGACTTGCTGTTTTAGGAACTATTGCACTTATCTTAGTTTCAGGAGGTATTTTTCTTCATAATATCGACTACTTACATCATTTAATTCCTCATAGTATTCCATCAACACTAGCTGAATTTGGTGTTGGAATTGTATTTGGGTTAGTAGCAGTTTTGTTGATGACGGGGTTTAAGAAGGTAAAGGGTTTGGTGAAAAAGTAATATTCAATAATTTAAACATCTTCTTTATGAAATTTATATATATCATTTCAATTTTTTTCTTTCTTTCATGTAACAGTAACAAAAAAGAGAGTATTACTTTAAATGTCTTAAATGATACTTTAGTAACTTATCCAATAAGTTCAACAAAAGACACAGCTAATATAATTAAGTATTCTCTTGAAAATAATTCTGATGAAGCTATATATATTAATAACAATTTTGCTACAAAATTTGATCATAGCCAAAGTTTAATATTAAATGATGAAGTATTAGAATTAAATATAACTAATGACAATAAGATTGTAAAATGTTACGTAACAATTACTGATTTTGTAAAACCCTTTGATTGTGATGATAGTATTACTTCAGCAAATGAAAGAATTGAATATGATTATGTAAAGAAATCACCTTATGTGAAAACTGGTTTTATACTACATCCCAAAGAAAAAAAATATTTTATTGGATATGTGAAAATAACTGACAAAAATATTGGAATCAAACATATTAATAGTGTTAGTGCTGATGTCAAAAAAGACAAAAAATATTATGCTGAATTTTTCATAGATGCAAAAACTTCTAGATCAATAGAAATATTACCTTGGGATATAAAAGAAAATATTAAAACAAACAATTGTGAAATTTTTGATGGGGTAATAAAATTTGATAAAAAAATACCTGTAAAGATTTTAGATTGAAATTAATTTTCAGTGCTAAATTTTCTATTTTGAGTAAAAATATTTTTTCAAAAGAATCCCAAAATAATTTCTCATTTTATGCTCTTACTACTATATTTGTAAGTTAGTAAAATAAAAAACCATGCATAAAGATAGTAAACGTAGAGAAGCCTTATTATATCACGCAAAACCAACGCCAGGAAAAATTCAGGTAGTTCCTACCAAAAAATATGCAACTCAAAGAGATTTAGCTTTGGCTTATTCTCCAGGAGTAGCAGAACCTTGTTTAGAAATTGAAAAAGACGTTAACAACGTTTATAAATATACCGCAAAAGGAAATTTAGTAGCTGTAATCTCAAACGGAACCGCAGTTTTAGGTTTAGGAGATATTGGTCCAGAAGCCTCAAAACCAGTAATGGAAGGAAAAGGTTTGTTGTTCAAAATCTTTGCCGATATTGATGTTTTTGATATTGAAATGGATACTAAAGACGTAGACAAATTCATAGAAACGGTAAAAAATATCGCGCCAACTTTCGGAGGAATTAACTTAGAAGATATCAAAGCACCAGAATCTTTCGAAATTGAAAGACGTTTGGTAGAGGAATTGAATATTCCAGTAATGCACGATGACCAACACGGAACTGCTATTATTTCATCAGCCGCTTTATTGAATGCAGTAGAGTTAGCAGGAAAGAAAATGGATGAAGTGAAAATGGTTATTTCTGGGGCGGGTTCGGCTGCCATTGCTTGTGCTAATTTATATGTTGCATTTGGTGTAAAGCCAGAAAATATCGTGATGTTCAATAGTAAAGGAGCATTACGTAAAGATGACCCTCGTGTTACAGATATGCAACGCCCTTATGCAACAGATAAACATTATGATGATTTAGCACACGCTATGAAAGGTGCTGATGTATTTATCGGATTGTCTTCTGGAGATATCGTTACGCCTGAAATGTTATTGTCTATGGCAGATAATCCAATTGTTTTTGCAATGGCAAATCCTACGCCAGAGATCAACTATAATTTAGCTATCGATACGCGTAAAGATATCATTATGGCAACAGGTCGTTCAGATCATCCTAACCAAGTAAATAATGTATTAGGTTTCCCATTTATTTTTAGAGGGGCACTAGATGTTAGAGCTACGAAAATTAATGAGGAAATGAAGAAAGCAGCCGTTGTAGCTTTAGCTGAATTAGCAAAAGAGTCGGTTCCAGAGCAAGTAAATATTGCCTATGGTGAAACAAAATTAACGTTTGGTCGCGATTATATTATTCCAAAACCTTTTGATCCGAGGTTAATTGCAGCAGTTCCGCCAGCCGTAGCCAAAGCTGCTATGGAATCAGGTGTAGCAACAGCTCCAATTACTGATTGGGAAAAATACAAAGACGAATTATTAGAGCGAATGGGTTCTGATAACAAAATGATTCGTTTGCTAACCAATAGAGCAAGAACCAATCCAAAACGCATTATTTTTGCAGAAGCGGATCAAATTGATGTATTGAAAGCGGCTCAAATTGTTCATGAAGAAGGTATTGGTTTTCCAATTTTATTAGGAAATTTAGAAATTATAAAAGAGTTAAAAGAAGAAATTGGTTTTGATACTGAAGTGCCGATTTTTGATCCAAAAACCAAAGAATCTGAAGCGAAACGATTAGCGTATGCAAAACATTTTTGGGAGACCAGAAAGCGCAAAGGCATCACCTTGTTAGATGCAGAGAAATGGATGCGCGAGCGTAATTATTTTGGATTAATGATGGTTAATACGGGTGAAGCGGATGCAATGGTTACAGGATATTCTAGAAGTTACCCAACTACTATTAAACCTGTTATGCAATTGATTGATAAAGCACCTGGAGTTTCAAAAATTGCGACTACAAATATGATGATGACGGCAAGAGGACCAATTTTCTTGTCTGATACCGCAATAAATCCTAATCCTTCAGCAGATGATTTAGCAAGAATTGCTTTGATGACAGCTAAAACTGTTCGAATGTTCGGAATGGAGCCTGTTATTGCAATGGTTTCTTATTCAAATTTTGGTTCATCACATAATGAAGGACCAAGTAAAGTAAGTCAAGCTGTAGCTTATTTACATGAAAATTTCCCAGATTTAATTGTCGATGGAGAAATTCAAACAGACTTTGCATTAAATTCGGATATGTTAAAGAGTAAATTCCCGTTTTCAAAATTGGTAAATAAAAAAGTAAATACACTTATTTTTCCTAATTTAGACGCAGCAAATATTACTTATAAGTTATTGAAAGAGTTGAACAAAGCAGAATCTATTGGTCCAATTATTTTAGGATTAGACAAACCTGTTCACGTATTTCAATTAGGTGCTAGTGTAGAAGAAATGGTAAATATGGCAGCGGTTGCTGTTGTTGATGCTCAAGAAAAAGGAAGAAAACAAAACAGATAATTATTTTATATGATAGCTCATATTCAAGGAAGATTAGTTGAAAAAACACCTACAGAAGTTGTTATAGATTGTAATGGAGTGGGTTATCATATTAATATTTCATTACATACGTTTTCATTAATTCCAGATTCTGAGAATTTGAAATTATATACATTTTTACAAATTAAAGAAGATTCACATAGTTTATTTGGTTTTGTAGAAAAGCAAGAAAGAGAACTTTTTAAATTATTGCTTTCAGTATCTGGAGTTGGAGCTAGTACAGCTAGAACGATGTTGTCGTCTTTAGCACCAGCCCAAATAATTCAAGCTATCGCGGCAAATGATGTTACAACGATTCAATCAATGAAAGGAATTGGTGCCAAAACAGCTCAACGAATTATCTTAGATTTGAAAGAAAAAGTGTTAAAAGTGTATAATTTAGATGAAGTTTCTGTAGTTGAAAGCAATACAAATAAAGATGAAGCGTTATCTGCATTAGAAGTTTTAGGATTTGCTAGAAAAGCAGCCGAAAAAGTTATAGACAAGATCATCAGAGAAACCCCCAATGCTACTGTTGAAAACTTAATAAAACAAGCTTTAAAAAATTTATAAGACTTGAAAAAAATTAAAATAAAAGCAATAAATAAATTACATTATAGCCTAGCATTGTTTTGTATGCTTTTCTCTTTTTCACTACATGCACAGGTAGATGAGGAAGATAAAGATTCTGTAAAAACAGGGGTTGATTTAGGTAAAATAAAGGTGCCTAATCCTCCTAGTATTTTAGATAAGTATACTTATGACCCTGCGTCTGATCGTTATATTTATACTAGTACTGTTGATGGATTTAATATAAATTATCCAATGATTCTTACGCCAAAACAGTATCAAGAACTTGTTTTGCGTGAACAAATGCGTAAATATTATCAAGATAAATCAGCAGCAATAGATGGTAAAAAAGCGGGTTCAGATGCTGCCAAGAAAAATCTCTTACCCAGATATTACGTAAATTCTAAGTTTTTTGAAACAATTTTTGGTGGAAATACTATTGATGTTAAACCAACAGGTTCTGTAGAATTAGATTTAGGAGTTCGTTTTACTAAGCAAGATAATCCTTCTTTTTCACCTAGAAATAGAAGAACAACAAGTTTCGATTTTGATCAACGTATAAGTGTTGGTTTGCAAGGTAAAGTAGGAACCCGCTTAAATGTAAATGTAAATTACGATACACAATCAACTTTCGCTTTTCAAAATTTAATAAAATTAGAGTATACACCTACTGAAGACGATATTATTCAAAAAATAGAAGTAGGGAATGTTAGTTTTCCTTTGTCAAATTCTTTAATTCGAGGCGCTCAGAATTTATTTGGAGTTAAAGCACAGTTACAATTTGGGAAAACTACATTTACAGGAGTTTTTTCTGAACAAAAATCACAAACAAAATCCATAACAGCCCAAGGTGGAGGAACACTTCAAGATTTTGAAATGTTTGCCTTAGATTACGATGTAGATCGTCACTATTTCTTATCACAATATTTTAGAGACAGATATGATAAGTCATTAGAAACTTTCCCATATGTTAACTCACGCGTACAAATTAATAGAATTGAAGTTTGGATTACTAACAAACAAAATAGAGTTAATACCACCGATAATAATCTTAGAAATATTGTTGCCTTACAAGATATTGGAGAAGGACCATTAACCAATGTTTTACCTCAAGAAACGGTTCATATTAATTTGGCGGCTAATCCAACATTTTATAATGTTCCGCCTGATAGCCCTTCTAATAATGCGAATAACAAATTTAATCCTGCTAACATCGGCTCTAACTTTTTAAATAATTCAATTCGTGATGTTTCAACAGCAATTAATGGTTTTAACATCTCAGGAATGGCTGAAGGAATTGACTTTGCGAAATTAGAAAATGCAAGAAAATTATCGCCTTCAGAATATACGTATCATCCACAATTAGGTTATATTTCATTAAATCAACGTTTGGCTAATGATGAAGTTTTAGCGGTTGCATATCAATATACTATTGGAGATCAGGTATATCAAGTAGGGGAGTTTGGAACCGATGGTGTTGATGCTACAAACGTAGACAATACAGGTGTACCAAGTTCTCAAGCGTTAATTTTAAAGTTATTAAAAAGTAATTTAACGGTTGATAAGTATCAAGTGGGTGGTTCTGGACCTTATTTTACCATGCCCACATGGAATATTATGATGAAAAATATCTATCAAATTCCAGGAGCATATCAATTACAACAAGAAGATTTTAAATTAAATATTTTATATACAGATCCTTCTCCATTAAATTATATTACAGAAGCATCACCAACTGCACCAACATTACCTCCTGATGTTAAACAAACACCTTTGTTGAAAGTATTTGATTTAGATAGATTGAATTATACAAACGACCCCCAAGAAGGAGGAGATGGTTTTTTTGATTTTTACCAAGGTTTAACTGTTGATACACAAAAAGGAAGAATTATATTTTTAAAAGTCGAACCCTTTGGAAAACATTTGTTTAATAAATTAGCAAATTCACCTGTTACTGAAGATTACAATAATCTATTAACATATAATGAAAATCAAAGCAAATATGTTTTTAGAAGTTTGTATAAAACAACTCAAGCCGCAGCGCTACAAGAAAGTGCTAAAAATAAATTTCAATTAAAAGGACGTTTCAAATCTATGGGTGGCGACGGAATTTCAATTGGAGCTTTTAATGTGCCACAGGGTTCAGTTGTTGTGACTGCAGGGGGTAGGGTTTTAGTTGAAGGTGTTGATTATACCGTGAACTATCAAATGGGTAAAGTAAACATTTTAGACCCTTCTTTAGCTACAACGCCAATTGAAGTCTCAGTTGAAAACAACGCGGTATTTGGTCAGCAAACAAGAAGATTTTGGGGTTTTAATGTAGAACATAAATTTAATGATAAGTTTGTGGTAAATGCTACTATGTTAAATTTATCAGAGCGACCATTCACAACTAAATCAAATTATGGACAAGAATCAGTTAATAATACTATTTTTGGATTTAATGGGAATTACTCAACTGAAGTTCCTTTTTTAACCCGATTAGTAAATAAACTTCCAAATATTGACACTGATGTTCCTTCTAATATTTCCTTAAGAGGAGAAATAGCTTACTTAAAACCCGGTGCGTCAAAAGCAGATCAATTTAATGGCGAACCCACTACTTATATTGATGATTTTGAAGGTTCTCAATCAACAATCGACATGAGAAGTCCACAAGCGTGGTCATTAGCAAGTGTGCCATTAGAAGAAGGATTTGATGGCGATATAACCTCGAACGAACCTCCAGTTGATGCTTTAAATGTTGGTTATAAAAGGGCTAAATTATCTTGGTATACAATTGACCCAATATTTTATGTACAACCACCAGCTGGAATTTCAGATACAGATTTATCCTTTAATAGAACAAGAAGAATTTTTAGCCGAGAGTTATATCCAGTTACCGATATTGCTCAAGGACAATCTACTGTAATCAGTACATTAGATTTAACCTATTATCCAAAAGACAGAGGACCTTATAATTTTAATCCAACGCTAGCATCAACAAATCAATTTACTGATGCTGAAGCTCCTGAAAATTGGGGAGGAATTATGAGAGCAATTAATTCAACAAATTTTGAGCAATCGAATGTTGAGTATATTCAATTTTGGGTATTAGATCCTTATTATGGTAATCCTGGCGATGTAGCCGATCCAACAAATACAGGAAAAATTGTTTTCAATTTGGGTGAAATTTCAGAAGATATACTAAGAGACGGTAGAAAACTATACGAGAATGGATTGCCAGAAGTCAATTCTAACCAACCTGTTGTGTCAACGTCATGGGGTCAGGTTCCTGCATCTCAATCATTAATTTATGCTTTTGATACTAACAATGCTAATAGAGCTGTTCAAGATGCAGGTTTTGATGGATTAACTGATGCTGATGAAGCTATAAAATTCTCAGCTTTTGCCTCTCAACCGGATCCATCTGCTGATAATTATCAATTTTATTTAAGTACAGGAGGCGATATTGTTAACCGATACAAAAATTATAACGGATTTGAAGGTAACTCTCCGGTTACAGTTACAGATACTAATAGAGGTAATACTACATTTCCTGATGTAGAGGATATTAATCGTGATAATACCATGAACACGATTAATGCGTATTTTAAATTTGAAGTACCAATTTTAAAATATCCTGATACTGATGATGGGGTTCCAGTAGGTCAAAATTACATTGTAGATTCAAGAAAATTTACAGATGTATTGCCAAATGGTCAAACCGCTAAAGCAAGATGGATTTTATATAAAATTCCAATTCAAGAATTTACCGATGCTAACAAAGTAGGACCTATTAACGATTTTAGATCCATTCGTTTTATGCGTATGTACATGACTGGATTTAAAGATGAAGTTACATTGCGTTTTGGAGCTTTAGATTTGGTAAGAGGAGAATGGAGACGTTTTGTGAATTCTTTAGATATTAATGATCCAAATCCAAATGATGACGAAACAGGATTTGATGTTGTAGCTTTGAATATACAGGAGAATGGAGATAGAACTCCTATTAAATATGTTACTCCTCCCGGTGTAGTTAGAGAGCAGTTATATAACAATAACACTGTTATAAATCAAAACGAACAATCTTTATCATTGCGTGTTTATGATAAAAATGGAGGTGTTGTAAATGGTTTACAGCCAAATGATTCAAGAGCTGTATTTAAAAATGTAAGTGTTGATATGCGCCAGTTTAAAAAACTACGTATGTTTTTACACGCCGAAGCAACTGAAAATGGAGGTTTACAAGATGATAATTTAACAGCTTTCATTAGATTTGGAAATGATTTTACCGATAATTTTTATCAGGTTGAAATTCCTCTAAAAGTTACAGCTTACGGAGAATCTTCTCCTGATGCTATCTGGCCTTCAGATAACGAAATTGAATTGCCGTTGTCTTTATTAACCAAATTAAAAATTTTAGCATTAGCAAGTGATCCATCAATTAGCTATGATCCAAATGGAATTGGTTTTGTTGAAGAAGAAGATTTAGGTTCTTCAAGAAACAGATTAACCCTAGGAATTAAAGGGAATCCAAATTTTGGATTGGTTCGAACTTTAATGATTGGAATTAAAAATAAATCGGGACAAATACAACGTGGTGAAGTTTGGTTTAATGAGTTGCGTATGTCAGATATGGACAATAAAGGAGGTTATGCAGCCGTTGCTAACTTAGATTCTAATTTGGCTGATTTTGCTACTGTTTCTGCCACAACAAGAATGAGTACTATTGGTTTTGGTTCTCTTGAAGAAGGTCCAAATGAAAGAAGTAGAGAAGATGTATTTCAATATGACATAGTAACTAATTTAAATTTAGGAAAATTGTTGCCAAAAAAATGGGGAATTAATCTTCCATTTAATTATGGTGTAGGCGAACAAACGATTACACCTAAATATGATCCGTTCTATCAAGATATTGAATTACAGCAATTATTAGATGTAACGCCAAATGCTACAGATCGCTCTAATATTGAAAATCGTGCAATTGATTATACTAAAAGAACTAGTATTAACTTTATTGGTGTAAAAAAGATAAAAGATCAAGAGAAAAAAACGCATTTTTATGATGTAGAAAATTTAACTTTATCTTATTCGTTAAATGAAACACAGCGTCATAATTATGAAATTGAAAATTTAATTGATCAACAAAATAGATCAACAGTTGATTATGCTTATTCATTCAAACCTCTAACTATTGAGCCTTTTAAAGAAACGAAAAGATTTAAAAAGAGTGGTTATTATAAAATGTTGAGCGATTTCAATTTTAATTTCTTACCAACAAATATTTCATTTAGTTCAACAATATTAAGACAGTTTAACAAGCAAAGATTCCGTTTGGTAGACGTTGAAGGAATTGGATTGGGCGATCTTTATAGAAGAAATTACTTCTTCAATTATCAATACGGATTCAATTATAATTTAACAAAATCATTACGTGTTAATTATACAGCAGCATCCAACAATATTGTTCGTAATTATTTAGATGAGAATAATTTACCAATTGATGGTTTAGGTATATGGGATGATTATTGGAATACAGGAGAAGCAAATCAACATAACCAGCAATTGGTTGTAAATTATGATCTTCCAATTAACAAATTGCCAATTTTTAGTTTTGTAAAATCAACTTATACTTATACAGGTGATTATAACTGGCAACGTTCTTCTGATGCTTTTTCAAGTATTGAGGCCGAAGATGGAACTTTGTATCAATTAGGAAATACCGTTCAAAATGCTAGTTCGCACAAATTGAATACAGCATTCAATATGGATATGTTTTATAAATACATTGGTTTAACTAAAACAAAATCAAACAAGAAAAGTGTTCCAGCACCTAAGGGGAAACAAGAACCGCCAAAACCAGGTCAAAAAGTTACGGCAGCAGGAAATACTAATATTTCTAATGAACGTAATCCATTTGTTGCAGGTTTAATTGGAGTTGTTACTAGTGTCAAAAATATTCAAGTAAATTATACTGAAAATAAAGGAACTGTACTTCCAGGATACTTACCAGGTTTAGGATTCTTTGGTTCGTCTAAGCCTTCTTTAGGATTTGTTTTTGGTAGTCAGGCGGATGTTCGTTATGAGGCAGCAAGAAATGGTTGGTTAACAACTTTCCCAGAGTTTAATCAAAATTTCACTCAAGTGCAAAACACAAAATTGAACTTTACGGCTCAATTAGAAGTATTTCCAGATTTTAAAATAGATTTGAATGCTGATCGTTCCTATACTTACAATTTTTCTGAGCAATATGATGTAACCGCAGGTAATTATAATTCGCGTTCACCATACGATTTTGGAAATTTCAACATTTCAACAATTTTAATAAAAACTGCTTTTTCGCAAAGTGATGTTAACTTTTCCGAAGCTTTCCAAGATTTAAGAGATAATAGATTAACTGTTGCAAATCGTTTAGCTGAAAGTTATTATGGTTCTCAAACTTTTCCTAGAGATGCAGAAGGTTATCCTATAGGCTATGGAAAAAATAGTCAACAAGTTCTATTGCCTTCATTTATTGCAGCTTATTCTGGACAAGATGCTAGTAAAGTTTCAACAGGAGTTTTTAGAAATACACCACTACCAAACTGGAATATTAAATACACAGGTTTAATGCGTTATTCTTGGTTTAAAGAAAATTTTAAACGTTTTTCAGTACAACATGGATATAGAGCAAGTTATAATGTTAATGCATTTCGTTCTAATTTGAATGATGCTCCAGTTGATGCTAATGGTAATTTCTTTGCAAATAAAATTGTTTCGAATGTTAACTTGGTAGAGCAATTTAATCCGTTAGTTCGATTTGATTTTGAGATGAAAAATTCAATCAAACTTTTAGCAGAAATTAAAAAGGATAGAACGCTTAACATGAGTTTTGACAATAACTTATTAACAGAGGTAACGGGGAATGAATATATTGTAGGTATTGGTTATAGAATTAAAGACGTTACCATTAACTCAGCTTTAGCCGATAATGTTTCTGGAATTATTAAAAGTGATATCAATATAAAAGCTGATTTTTCATTGCGCAAAAGTAATACTATTGTGCGTTATTTAGATTATGATAACAATCAATTGGGAGGCGGACAAGATTTATGGTCTGTTAGATTAACAGCCGATTATTCATTTAGTAAGTATTTAACGGCTATTTTCTTCTATGATCATCAATTTTCACAAGCTGTTATTTCTACTTCTTTCCCAACTACCAATATTAGAAGTGGATTTACATTGCGATATAATTTCGGAAATTAAAATACTAGCAACCTTGCATAAGACATCTTTTGAAAGCTTGACTTTAATGTAAAAAAAATAACAAAAACATTTTTTTCAATTCAATAAATACAATTACATTTGTACGTCAAAAAATTATAACTAATGAATATACCAACTAATTTAAAATACACTAAAGACCACGAGTGGGTTTCAGTTGATGGTGATGTTGCAACAGTAGGAATCACAGATTTTGCTCAAAAAGAATTGGGTGATATCGTATATGTTGAAGTGGAAACTTTAGATCAAACGTTAGATAAAGATGAAGTGTTTGGAACTGTAGAAGCAGTTAAAACAGTTTCTGATTTGTTTTTACCATTATCTGGAGAAATTATTGAATTCAATGATTCTTTAGAATCAGATCCAGAAAAAGTAAACACGGATCCTTATGGAGACGGTTGGATGGTGAAAGTGAAAATTTCTGATGCATCTGAAATAGATACACTTTTATCAAGTGAAGATTACAAAGCACTTATCGGAGCGTAGTTTTTTATTTCTTGCGATACTTTGGACAGTTATAATTACGGTTCTAAGTTTAGTAAGCCTAAATTCTATTCCCCAAGTAGATGTTCCTGGTAAAGATAAGATAGTACATTTTTTATTTTATTCGATATTTGTCATATTTTGGAGCTTTTCAAAAAACAAATGGTGTTCTAATTGGAACTATAGGTTGTTAATTGTTTGTTTGGCAATTGTATATGGCATAATTATTGAGGTTTTACAAAGTGTATTGACCCATACCAGAGAAGCAGATTTAAATGATATTTTAGCCAATTCATTAGGAGCTATTGTTGGATTTGTCTGTGTATACTGTGTGAAGAATAAATTTTTTAATAAATTTTTTTAAAACATTTCTAATATTAACTATATTAGCACCTCAAAATTAAAATTATGGAAGTAAAGAAAAACCCTAATGTTGACCCAAAGAGAAATAGTGCGCTATTTTTCCTTATTGGCCTTACTGCAGTTTTATTTTTAACCTATATAGGAATAGAACTTAAATCAGAAGACCCAAGAGTTGAGGTTGAAAAATTAGATATTACAGACAATTTTGTTGAAGAAGAAGAGACCATTTTAACAATGCCTCCTGTTCAAAAATTACCACCACCACCACCGCCTGCTCCAGAAGTAATTCAAATTGTTGATAACAAACAAGTTATTGAAGAAAAGAAAATTGAAGTTACTGAAGTGAATGAAAATAAACCAGTAGTTGTTACTCAAGCTTCTAATTATGGAAGTGAAGGGGGAACGGCTGAGGAATTAGACGAAGAAGTTCCTTTTGCAGTAATTGAAGATGTTCCAGTATTCCCTGGATGTGAAGGTGTTGATAAAACAAAACGTTTAGACTGTTTCATGGAACAAATGGCTAAACACATTAAAAAGAATCAGCAATATCCTGAGAAGGCGATGGAAGATAATATACAAGGTAGAGTGTCTGTTATTTTTGTTATTGATAAAGATGGAAGTATAACTAATGTGCAGGCAAAAGGACCGAAAGGTGGAGAATTGTTGGAAAAAGAAGCTTTAAGAGTAATCTCTAAATTACCAAAATTCAAACCTGGTTTACAAAGAGGAAAACCTGTAAAAGTAAAATATAGCCAGCCGATTACATTTAAATTACAATAATATAGAATCCCAACTTTAAAAGTTGGGATTTTTTTTGGCATGTAAATTGTATAGGTTAATTAACAAACTGTTAACTATTAATCTATATAAGTCATGAAAGCAAATGTTGATTTTCCGAAAAGAACCAAAAATAGTTTTATCTATTTTCAAGTGGGTTTAATTGCAACAATGGTTGTAGTACTTTTTGTTCTTGAATTTAATTTTCAGAATAAGAAAAGAGTAGTAACTGATAATTCTAAAATTGAAATTACGTCTGAACCTACATTTGTATATAACCCTGCTCCAGCAGCTAAACCATTAGAAAGTAGAAAACCGATTGTGGTAAAAGTTCCTAAAGTTGTTAATGCTTTTAAATCAACGAAACAAGAAGTAAAAAAAGAAGATAATACAACTCCTATTGCTACTCAGGATAATCAAGGCGAAAACAATACAACATCTGCTTCTACTTCTACAGATGATCCAAAAGGAACTGTGACAGAGGAAGAGCCAAAGGAATTTACTCCTTTTTCAGTAGATAATTTGCCTATGTTTGATGCTTGTAAAGGATTAAGTAGAGCAGCTCAAAAAGAATGTTTTGACGAACAAATGGCTAAGGCTATCACAAAACATTTAATTTATCCTGAAAGTGATTTAGAAAATGGAAGACAAGGTGTTGCTCTTGTAGAGTTTGTAATTGATGAAAAAGGGATGATTACTAATGTGAAAGCCTTGGATAACAACAGAGCTACTGCTGCAATGCAAAAAGCAGCTGAAAAGGCGGTAAAAAGAGTTCCAAGGTTAATCCCAGCGATGCATGGCAAAACACCTGTAAGAATAAAATATAGTATTCCAGTAGGATTCAGAATGAAATAAATAAATATAATTGCTTTAAAAATATCCCATTTCGATGGGATTTTTTATTTTTACACATTATAACCCTAAGCGAAATGAATATCAAACAATATTTAGATTCAACATATCTAAAAACGGCAACTCAAGCTAATCTTTCTGAAACAGAGAATGCCCAAGTAGTGGTAAATTGCATCCAAGAAGCTATTGATCATAATTTTAAATTAATCATGATTCGACCTGATAAAGTGGCTTTAGCAAAAAAAATGATTCAAGAAGCGAATTCAAAAGTTACCATAGGAACGGTTATCGATTTTCCATTAGGAAATGGAACCTTGGAAGAAAAATTAGCAGAAGCCAAACAAGCTATCGAAAATGGTGCTGATGATTTAGATTATGTAGTAGATTATGAAGCTTTCAAAAGAGGTGAAATTGACGCTGTAAAAGAGCAAGTTATTCAAGGAACAAAATTAGGATTGGCTCATAATAAAATTGTAAAATGGATTATTGAAGTAGCAGCTTTAGATAATCATCAAATTGTGCAACTTTCTACTTTAATTAAAAATGTTGTGATTGCTAATTTTAGCGAAAAAGAATATGATAAAGTTTTTGTGAAATCCTCTACGGGTTTTTATAAAACCCCTGAAGGTGTTCCAAATGGAGCTACAATCCCAACAATCAAATTAATGTTAGAAAATTCATTTCCCTTACCTGTAAAAGCGGCTGGAGGTGTTCGAACATATGAAGAAGCGGTTGAAATGATTCAATTGGGAGTAAAAAGAATTGGTACATCTGCTGCAAAAGCAATTGCAAGTGGTGAAATTTCAAATAGCGATTATTAAAAATAACCAAATGAAAAAAATATATTGTTTACTATTGTTGGTTTTTGGATTAACAACATATGCTCAAAATTCTTCCAATGAGCAATTTCCAAAATTTTCTGATTGTATTAATGCTATTGGCAAACAACAAGAATCTTGTTTTTATAGTACTATTCAAAATTATTTTTATAATAACTATAAAGTACCACAAGAACTTCAAGAGCAAAATTACAAAGGAACAGTAATAGTAGTTTTTGAAGTGGATACTATTGGGAAATTTAAGGTTTTATATGCGGATGCAACTCATGAGTCTTTAAAAAAAGAAGCTAATCGTGTTTTTGAGTCACTACCAAAAATTGCTCCTGCAACTTATTCTGGAAAACCTACCTATTCAAAATTTTCAATAAAAATTAATATACCTTTAGTAGCACCAAATACACAAGAAGATATAGCAACAAAGTATGCCAAAACAAATACTGTTTTAATTGACAACAAAAAAGAATTATCGGAATACGATGATATTGTTTATAAACCATTCGAAAATCCGCAATTTAAAAGTTCAGGAATTGTACAATTTTCACATCAAAACTATGGTGTTTTCGATGCGTTAATGAATCAAGTAGGAACAAATAATCACACGGCTTCAAAACCGTATTCGTATGATGAAGTAGCTAAGTATTATGATTTTGAATCAGCAAATCAATCTTTTTTGAAACAAAAAGCATCTTGGTGGGGAAGAAAATTATGGAACGAAAATGTAGTAGCGATTCAAGGTGAAGAATATTGGTTTACCTTAAATCCCATTTTCGATTTTAGAGTAGGGAAAGATACTGAAAGTGAAGCATCTAATACTTTTGTAAATACAAGAGGTTTGATTGTAAATGGTGGACTTGGAAAACAATTGACTTTTACTACTTCTATCTATGAAAGTCAAGGAAGATTTGCCGATTACTACAATGCGTATGCAGAAAGCATCAAACCATCAGGGGGAAATCCTGCAATTATTCCGGGAATTGGAATTGCAAAACGTTTTAAAGAAGATGCTTATGATTTTCCATTGGCAGAAGCAAACATCAAATACAAACCAAATCAATTTATCGATCTTCAATTAGGATATGGTAGAAATTTCTTAGGAGATGGTTATCGTTCTTTATTGCAAAGTGATGGAGCAAGTCCTTATCCTTATTTCAAAATAAATACAACCTTTTGGAAAATCAAATATACCAATACCTATATGTGGCTAAAAGATGTTCGAAATGAGGCTACAATAGACGGAACTTACGCTACAAAATACATGGCAAGTCATTATTTGAGTTGGAATGTAACCAAAAAATTGAATTTAGGATTTTTTGAAAATGTAGTTTGGACGAATACGAATGATAGAGGTTTTGATTTCAACTTTGTAAATCCGTTAATTTTTTACAGAACAGTTGAGTTTGGTTCCTCATCTAAAACTGGAAATGCATTACTTGGATTGACATCAAAATACAAGTGGAACAATAGTGTGAATTTCTATGGTCAATTTTTAATTGATGAATTTGCAATTGGTGATATAAGACAAAGCAATCAAAGTTGGAGGAACAAATTTGCCTATCAAGTAGGAGCAAAATATTACGATGCATTCAAAGTAAAAAACTTATTGCTTCAAGTGGAGTATAACCAAGTCCGTCCTTATGTATACTCGCACAGTAATCCGTTAACTAATTACGGTCACAACAATCAGAGTATGGGGCATATGTGGGGGGCAAATTTTAGAGAATTCATTGCGATTGCACGTTACTATAAAGGAAGGTATTTTGCTGATGCGAAATTAATCTACGGCCAACGGGGATTTGATTTCAATAACGGAACCGATAATTTCAACTACGGAGGAAATATCTATTTAGATTATGATGAAAATCGCCCATACGATACCGGGGTTTCCATTGCGCAAGGAAATAAAACTACGGTTATGATTGCTGATTTACAAGTGGGATATGTTGTAAATCCGGCTTATAATTTAAAAGTTTTTGGAAATGTAATGTTGCGAAATTTTGACCCAACAGCTGAAACTGCAGCAACAATAAAATCAAACACAACTTGGTTTTCAATTGGACTAAGAAGCGATTTATTTAACTGGTATTTTGATTATTAGTAGATTTAACGAATTTTCTAAATTCTAAATTCTAAATTCTAATTTTCATATCGTATCTTTGCACGCAATTTCAAAGCGAAAAACACTAAAGTGGACACGAATACACAACCTCAAATCAAAAAATCTCTTTACAAAGACTTTGTAGAAATCACAAAGGCGCGCTTATCTATTAGCGTAGTTGTTTCTACTATTGCAGGTTATTTGTTAGGATTTAATGAGGAGCAACCTTTTCAATGGCTAGTTTTAGTGCTGTTAATCGTTGGAGGTTATTGTATGGTTGGCGCTTCAAATGTTTTCAATCAAATCATCGAAATTGAATTAGACGCCAAAATGGACCGAACTAAAAATCGTCCATTACCTTCTGGAAGAATCTCTAAACAAAATGCTTTTATTTTAGGTTGTGTTTTAACTCTTTTAGGGTTAGCCATTTTATACAATGTAAATCCTAAAACCGCTATGTTTGGTGCTATTTCGATTTTTATGTATGTTAGTTTATATACACCATTAAAAACGGTAACACCACTTTCTGTTTTTGTTGGTGCTTTTCCTGGTGCAATTCCTTTCATGTTAGGTTGGGTAGCCGCCACAGGTCATTTCGGAATTGAAGCGGGAACTTTATTTATTATTCAATTTTTTTGGCAATTTCCACACTTTTGGGCAATCGGTTGGTTTTTATATGACGATTACAAAAAAGCAGGTTTCTTTATGTTGCCAACAGGAGAACGAGATAAGAAAACAGCACTACAAACCATTTTATATACGATTTGGATGATTTTATCTTCTATAATTCCTGCTTTTGGTTTTACTGGAAACTTGTTCTTGTCTAAAACGGCAGCAGTAATTGTATTTTTGTTAGGATTATGGATGTTGTTTTATGCGGTTGAATTGCATAAGAAGATGGATGCTAAGGCAGCAAGAAAATTAATGATAGTAAGTGTTTCCTATATTTCGTTGTTGCAAATAATATATGTTATAGATAAATTTTTACGATAGTTATGGAAAATAAAATGACTTTTGAAGAAGAACAAGCTCGTAAAGGCAGAACTTACAAAATGTTGCTATGGTTCGGTATGATTAGCATCTGTATGATTTTTGCCGGACTAACAAGTGCTTATGTAGTAAGTAAATCAAGGCCGGATTGGTTGAAAGATTTTGTATTACCTTCTGCATTTGTAATTAGTACAGTAGCAATGTTAGTTAGTAGTTTTACTTTCTATTTAGCTTTACAAGCAACAAAAAAAGACAACAGAGGTAGTGCATCCATGTTTTTATTGATTACTTTAGCACTTGGAATTGCATTTATAGTATTACAATTTAAAGGATTTGGGCAAGTAATCGATAACGGTTATTTCTTTACAGGAAGTGAGAGTAATGTAACGACTTCTTTTCTTTATATTGCTGTTTTGGTTCATATTGCACACCTTTTAGGAGGGATTATTTCACTTTTAGTAGTAATTTATAATCATTATAAACAAAAATACAATTCAGCTCAAACCCTTGGTATAGAGCTAAGTGCGATGTATTGGCACTTTATGGATTTTATTTGGGTTTATTTGTTTTTATTTTTCTATTTTTTCAAATAGAAAAAAAATAATAAATTTGGGAACTTTTTAACAATTAAAAAATTTATGGGAGCGACAGTTATTTCAAACGAACACGCTTTAGACGGAGGTCCAGGGCCATTAGGAGCAACCTATGGTAAAATGATGATGTGGTTTTTCATCTTGTCAGATGCATTAACTTTTTCTGGTTTCTTAGCCGCGTACGGTTTTTCAAGATTTAAATTTATTGAAACTTGGCCTATCGCCGATGAAGTATTTAACCACTTTCCATTTTTACATGGTGTAAATGCGCCAATGTATTATGTAGCGTTAATGACTTTTATCTTAATTTTCTCTTCAGTTACTATGGTTTTAGCTGTTGATGCTGGTCATCATATGAAAAAAACAAAAGTAGCAGTTTACATGTTGTTAACTATCGTAGGAGGTTTTATCTTCTTAGGTTCACAAGCTTGGGAATGGAAAAATTTCATTAAAGGTGAATATGGTGCTATAGAAACTAAAGGAGGTTCTATTTTACAATTTGTTCAAAAGCAAGAAGATGGAACTTTTAAAAGAGTAGCTTTAGCCGATTTTGCTGCAACTTTACCAGAAGCTAGAGAGCAATTAGATAGAAATGATGGCGTTTGGTTTATGAATGAAGCTACATTGCCAACTTATTCAATAAATGAAGTAGTTGAAGGTTTCAAAGCAGATGAATCTATTTTAGTTCGTTCTGAATATTTGAATGCTGAAAAACATAAAACAGTTTTATCAAGAGAAGAGTCTTTAAAAAGATTAGCTGAGGCAAAATATGTAGTAGAAGGTGCTAACTTAGTTAGAAACGAATACGGACATAAATTATTTGCTAATTTCTTCTTCTTTATTACAGGTTTCCACGGATTCCACGTATTTACAGGAGTATTAATTAATATCATCATTTTCTTTAATGTGTTATTAGGTACTTATGAAAAGAGAAAAAGCTACGAAATGGTTGAAAAAGTTGGATTATACTGGCACTTTGTCGATTTAGTGTGGGTATTCGTATTTACTTTCTTCTATTTAGTATAATTATATAATAAAAGTATATCATGGCACACGCACACGAATCAAATACAAAAAGAATTTGGATAGTTTTCGGAATTCTATCTGTAATTACTATCGTTGAAGTTTTATTCGGTATCTATAAACCAAAATCATTATTTTTCAACAATTTCTTAGGAATGAATTTATTGAACTGGTTGTTCATCATTCTAACTATTGTAAAAGCTTATTATATTACTTGGGCTTTCATGCACATGGAAGGTGAGAAAAAATGGTTTAGAAGATCAATTGTTTGGACTGTTGTTTTCTTAATCCTTTATTTATCTTTCATTTTATTAGTTGAAGGAGATTACGTTTACGAAGTTTTTAAGACTGGTCATTTAAAGTGGATATTTTAACACTTGTTTCTCATATTTAATCCCGATTTACATCGGGATTTTTTTTACTTTTGTACGAACATAATTAGTTCATTCTGATGAAAAATAAATTAGTTTTAATTTCTCTATTTATGCTGCCAATTGCCATTTATTTGGTTTTTTCAACAGCATCGCATAATTCACTTTTTTTACCTACAATTTCTAAAAATAATAACGATATACCTTCTGATTGGATAGGGTTAAACGGTTCGAAAGAATCCATGAAAGGTAAAATAACTGTTTTAGGTTTTGTGGGAGATAAAGTAATTGAAAATCGTGGCAATTTTTTTAATTTGAATCAGAAAATATACAACAAGTATAAAGGATTTAAAGATTTTCAAATGATAATGGTGGTTCCATCAGGAAATGAGAAAAAATGTCAACAAATCATCGATGAATTAGCGCCAATTACGGGTGATATGAAAGGATGGCGTTTTGTTTTTGCATCACCAGAAGCCATTCAAGATTTCTACGATAGTTATAAATTAATTGGACAGTTAGATCAAAACAAAGGAACTCCGGCTGTTATAATAGTAGATAAAGAATTAAATCATCGTGGGAGAAAAGGTAAGAACAAAAAGGGCGAAGAAGAATACAAGGAAAGTTATAACACTATTTCAGCTGCTGATTTGCACAATGAAATGACTGATGATGTAAAAATTATTCTGCGCGAATATCGCTTAGCTTTAAAAAAGAATAAAAACGAAAGAAAAGATGCTTTCCGTGATAACATCAAAGAGAACATTGATAAACAAAATAAACAATAATGAATAATAAATCTTATATAGGAATCTCTTTTATCATTTTAATTTTTGGAATTTGGGCCGTGCCTAAAATTGTTGCTAAATTTCAAAAATCTGATTTAGTTGAAATTGGTCCAGTTCCTGAATTCAAATTAACGAATCAGAATAATAAAACTATTACGAACAAAGATTATCATGGAAAAGTATATGTGGTAGAGTTTTTCTTTACAACGTGCCCTACCATTTGTCCAAAAATGAACGAAAGTATGTTGCAATTACAAAACGAGTTTTATGGCAATCCTAATTTTGGAATAGCTTCAATAACTATTGATCCGGCTAATGATACACCTCAAGTTTTAAAAAAGCATGCTGAATTATTAGGGGTAAAACATTATAATTGGTATTTTTTAACAGGTGATAGAGATTATATATACAATTTATCTAATAAAGGTTTTAATTTGTATGCTGGTGAAAACAATAAAGTTGCTGGTGGATTTGAACATTCAGGATTATTTGCTTTAGTAGATAAAGAAGGTAAAATAAGATGCAGAAAAGATGCTCAAGGAAATCCAATTTTGTATTATGACGGACTTGATGCTGCTGGTGTTGAAGCTATAAAAGAAGATATTAAAAAATTATTAGCCGAATAGTTATCAATGCTAATCCCGAAGCTTTAGAACAATTTCATGAACATTACTAAAAATCTTATATGAACTTATATTCCTGAAATTGTTAAAGAAATTTCAAGTTTAACTTATATGACATAAATGTTTAAAAAATAAAAAATGGAAAATAGTATAGAAACAAAATATAACAAACTTATTATAGTATTATCAGTTGCCATTCCTGTGGTAGTAGCTTTGCTTTTTGGAATTAATTTAAGAAAATTAGGTTTTGATGTTCAACCCTTATCATTTTTACCGCCAATTTATGCTACTATTAACGGGTTAACAGCAGTACTTTTAATAGCTGCAGTTGTTGCTATTAAAAACGGAAACAGAAAGTTACACGAAAACTTAATCAAAGTTGCCATTGCTTGTTCGGTTGCTTTTTTAGGAATGTACGTAGCTTATCATATGACGTCTGATTCTACTAAATTTGGTGGCGAAGGAGCAATTAAATATATATATTACTTCATTTTAATAACACATGTTGTTTTGTCTATCATTATTATTCCATTGGTTTTAACAACATATGTAAAAGCTTTATCAGAACGATTTGACAAGCATAGAAAAATAGCTAAAGTTACATTTCCTATTTGGTTATATGTTGCAGTTACAGGTGTGGTTGTTTACCTTATGATTTCTCCTTATTATGCACATTAAAAAAAATAGCACAAGGAAAATAGAACAAAGAGGGTTTAAGATGAAGATTTTTTTCTTTTTTCTTTTATCTATGTTATTTTCTCTTTCAACTCAAGCCCAATGTGCTATGTGTCGTGCTGCTCTTGAAAGTGAAGAAGGTGGTGTTCAAGCCGAAGCCGTTAACGATGGAATCGTTTATTTAATGGCAATTCCATACATTTTAGTTGGTGTTTTGGGCTATGCCATTTACCGATTGAAATACGGTAAAAAGAAATAATCTATTTCAAGATTAAGTAATCACTATTAAGCTCCAAGTGTAATGATAAGTTGGAGGTACTCGGTTAATTTCGGTCAAAAACTATTCTAAACCGTCTACTTTAATATCCATTTTACCACTAGTAGTGATGAATGCAATGATAGCTTTATCTGTTAATTCTACTTTTTCAAATTCAAAATCGTTGATTGTTCCATTTACGAAAACACCTTTCATTGGAGAATAATTATTTAAATAAGGTAACATATTTTGTTTTCCTTCTTCTAAGTTTCCTTTAATGGAATAACGACAATTGGCTTGAATGCTTTTCAAAATGGTGCCATGCAATAGCCAATTTGCTGATTTCATTAAAATACTTTTTGTGTTTAAAACATAATCCATTTGGTCAAAATATATTTCTTTGGTAATTGGATTGTAATTTGGAATTCCAGTTAGATAAATAGTACCATTAATACTTCCTAAAACATCTAGGGCTATTATCATTTTACTGTCTTTTTGCCATAAATCTACTTTCTTTACTATAATCTTTCTGCTTCCAGAAGTAAATTCTTGACCTTGAAAATTTTTAGTTACAATTTTGCTAGCACTTTCAAATGTAGAAACCGCTACTACTGAAACTGTTGTTTGGTCAGGAATTCTTTCAACAGGTTTCAAAACAATCTTTGAAGCATCAAAACCATTTTTTGGTTCTTGTCCTACTATGGTTTGCATGTTACATTTCAAGCCCATATTCAGCATAATTTTGGTTTTGGTCAATTTAGCTTCAGTAACATACAATTCCATCGGAATCATTTTAAACCACGTTTCGTATTGTTCGCTTGTTAAAATAGGTTTGCTTAATTTTTCCAATGCATTCAAAACATGAGGTTTAAAATCACAAGTTTTATCTATGGCTTCATCGATTTTTTTTGAGATTTTCGATTTAAACATATTCAAAGTTGGATTAATAATGTAAGTGATAGGAATATTTTTTCCTGCCACTAAAATAGTTGGGCTTTCACTCCATTCAAAATCTTCAATTTTAGAAGTGGTAGTAAGTTTCCAATTGGTTAAATGTGTTTTACTGTTTAAAGTTATAATTCCGTTTAGATTAATTTCACGAGTGTCATTTAATCCCATAAAATCGGTTCCGTATTTGAATTTTGCCCAAATTTTCAATGGAATAACAGATACTATATTACCCTCTTTTTCATTTAATTTTATAGGAGCCGTTTTCCAAATTTTCATTTCGGTTTTATCATCATTCAAAATAGAATCGTTGTAAACTAATCCGGTTACATTTTTGTTTAATTGTTGTTCCAGTTCTTTCAATGTTATTTCAACAGGCATTGAAACAAAAGAAATCTTATTCTTAAAAACAATAGGATTATCGTTTGAAGGTGCTGGTTTTAAAGCTTCAATTTTATTTGTGGTTCCGCAAGACACGGTAAATAGGATAGTAAAAAGTAATGTAAAAACTACAAGAAAGGTTTTCATAGCAAATTAAATTTTCGACGTAAAAGTAAAATTTTAATTGATATGCTGTAACAAAATAATGAAAAAGCGGTCTTATAAGAAATGAGAATTAAAGCACGTAAAATGATAACAAAAAAAATAGTTTTTTTTCTATTGTTGATAGGTTTTCAACTTTCGGCACAAAGTAAAAAATGGACTTTGGAAGAATGTGTAGATTATGCTATTCAAAATAATATTTCCATAAAACAGTCTGAGTTAGATTTAAAGACTTCAGATATTGATAAATTAGAAGCTATTGGTGGATTTTTACCAACATTAAATGGTAATGCTAATTATAGTATTAATACAGGAGCT
The DNA here is from genome assembly GCF_036782315.1 of Flavobacterium sp. Taxonomy (GTDB): domain Bacteria; phylum Bacteroidota; class Bacteroidia; order Flavobacteriales; family Flavobacteriaceae; genus Flavobacterium. The sequence continues at coordinate 40,044 of NZ_DAIPZK010000015.1, read as the reverse complement.
AGTATTAACCCGGTTACGAACCAATTTCAAAATCAAACTTTCAAATCATTTTCTGCTTCTGCTAATTCAAGTATTATGTTATTCAATGGATTGGCTAATTGGAAAACCATGCAAAGAGCTAAGTTAAATAAGATTGCAAATTCATATCGATTAGATAAAATGAAAGATGATATTGCACTTTCTATTGCAAATTCTTATTTACAAATTTTGTTTAATAAAGAGCAATTAAAAGTTCAAAAAAATCAAAATTTAATTACTAAAGAAAATATCAAAAGAACTCAAGAATTAATTCAAGCGGGCTCACTTCCTGCGGGTGATATTTATGAGCTTCAAGCTACAGATGCTTCACAGGAGCAACAAATAGTAAATACCGAAAATGCACTTTTAATTTCTAAAATTGCTTTGTGCCAAACATTGTTATTGGATGATTATGCCAATTTTGATATTTCAGACGAAGTAATTGATTTGCCATTATCTAACATTACTAACGAATCTCAAGATGCTATTTTAGAAAAGGCAAAAGAATCGGTAAAAGATGTAAAAATTGCAATAGCAAACGTTGATGTAGCTAAAAAAGATGTGGCTTTATCACGTTCTTCTTATTTGCCAACTTTAACAGGTTTTTTAGGGTATAACACGCGTTGGGCAGAAAGTACACCTTTTAGTTTTATAGACCAATTAACATTGTTTGATGGTACTGCTGTGGGTTTACAATTAAGTGTGCCAATTTTAAATGGTTTTGCTACGAGAGGAAGAGTTCAACGTGCAAAAATTAACCAGGAACGTTCAGAATTTCAGTTGAAACAAGCAGAATTAGATTTGGAAAGGAATGTGTATCAAGCCTATAATGATGTTATTAATGCAAAAAAGTCATATGAAGCAGCTCAAAAAACATTAGAGGCTAGAAAGCAATCGTTTAATTTTTCTAAAGAACGTTATGAGGTAGGCTTAATGAATTCATTTGATTTTGCTCAATCAACTTCTGCATATGAGAATGCACAATCAGAAGTGTTAAGAACTAAATACGATTACATTTTTAGAACTAAAATATTAGAGTTTTATTTCGGAATTCCATTAGTAAAAAAACAATAGTTAAAAATATAAATACTTAGTCATGTCAAAGAAAACCATATACATTTTATCAGGAACTACAATTGGATTAATTTTATTGTTAGTTGGACTTAAAAAAGGTGGTGTTATTGGAAATAACGACGATTCTAAAGTTGTCGAATTGTCTAAAGTTGCCCAAACAACAATTATTGAAACGGTTTCTGCAACTGGTAAAATTCAACCAGAAATTGAAGTAAAATTATCTTCTGAAGTTTCTGGAGAAATCATTGCTTTACCAATAAAAGAAGGACAACAAGTTAAAAAAGGAGATTTGTTAGTACGAATTAATCCTGATTTATACGAATCGGGTGTCAATCGTTCAGTTGCTTCCATGTCAACTACAAAAGCAGGATTAAGTCAGGCAGAAGCACAAGTGAAAGAAGCAAAAGCAAATTACGATAGAAATCAAAAATTGTTTGAAAAAGGAATCATTTCAAAATCAGAATGGGACAGAATTGTTTCTGCTTATGAAGTAGCATTGGCAAACAAACAATCGGCTTTTTATCAAGTAAAAAGTGCTTCGGCTACAGTTACTGAGGCAAATGATAATTTAAGAAGAACAACAATTTATGCGCCAGCTGATGGAACAATTTCCTTATTAAATGTAGAGTTAGGGGAACGAGTTTTAGGAACGCAACAAATGGCAGGAACTGAAATTCTTAGAATAGCCAACTTAAACAATATGGAAGTTGAAGTAGATGTAAATGAGAATGATATTGTAAAAGTAAACATTGGTGATTCTGCTAAAATTGAAGTAGATGCTTATTTAAAAAGAGAATTTAAAGGAATTGTAACGAGTATTTCAAATTCGGCTAGTACGGCTTTAACAGCAGATCAAGTAACAAATTTTAAAGTAAAAGTTAGAATTTTAAAAGAATCTTACCAAGATTTATTAGAAGGTAAACCTGAAAATTACTCTCCATTCCGTCCAGGAATGACGGCTACAGTTGATATTATTACCAAACGTAAAGAAAATATTGTGGCTGTTCCAATTAGCGCTGTCGTAGTAAAAGATGATACCACTTCAGTTAAGAAAGATGTTGTAGCAGAGTTAGAAAAGAAAGAACAAGAACAAAAAGGAACGGCTCCAAAAAGCGATAAAAAATACGAATGTGTTTTTGTTAAAGTAGGAGATAAGGCAAAATTAAGAGTTGTAAAAACTGGAATTCAAGATGATAGTAATATCGAAATTATTTCAGGATTAAAACCAGGGGAAGAAATCATCATCGGACCCTATACAACAGTTTCAAAAGATTTAGTTTCTAACGATAAAGTTCGTGTTGAAACTGAAAAAGATAAAAAAGAAAGTAAGAAATAGATTTCTTATTAGTTAATTTGGGTAAATAAGGCGTGGGAAACTGCGCCTTGTTTTTTTTACGAGTTTATCTTCTTAACTTTGCCTTTCAAAAATCGGATTATGTCAATTATTCTAAATATAGAAACCGCAACTAAAAATTGTTCAGTAGCTTTAGCAAAAGAGGGAAATACCATTGCTTGTAAAGAAATTGCTGAACAAAATTTCTCTCATGCTGAAAAATTGCACGTTTTTATTGAAGAGTTACTGGGTGAAAATAATTTAAAGTTTTCTGATTTGAATGCCATTGCAGTTAGTCAAGGTCCAGGTTCTTATACAGGGTTGCGTATTGGCGTTTCTTCAGCAAAAGGTTTTTGTTATGCCATGAATATTCCGTTGATTGCAATTGATACATTACAACTTTTGGCAAAACAAATTCAAATAGAAGACGGTATCATTATTCCTATGATTGATGCGCGAAGAATGGAAGTTTTTAGCGCTTTTTACGATAAAAATCATCATCAAATTAGAGCTACTCAAGCGGAAATAATTGATGAAAATTCGTATCAAGAAATTTCTGAAAAAATACATTTGGTTGGAGATGGAACAGAGAAATTCAAAAACACGCTAACTCATGAAAAGTTTGTTTTTCATTCAAATGTAACATTTCCTTCGGCTAAAGAAATGAGTGAATTGTCATTTGAGAAGTACAAAAAAAGCGACTTTGTTGATGTCGCTTACTTTGAACCTTATTACTTAAAAGATTTTGTTTTAACTAAGTAATTATTCTTTATGAATTTCCACTTGGTGTGGAAACGGAATTTCGATACCCGCTAAATCAAATGCTTTTTTAGTTTTTTCTAAAACATCCGATTTCACTTTCCAAAAATGTTCGTTTTTTGCAAAAGGTCTAACTGCAAAATCAATTGAACTTGTAGCTAAATCATTAATAAACACAACAGGTTCGGGTTCTGATAAAACTTCTGGAATTGATTTTAAAACGTTTTCTAAAGTGGTTTTTGCTAATTGCAAATCGGTTTTATAATCAACAGAAATAATTAAGTCTATACGTCTAAAGCCATTTGCAGTGTAATTCGTAATCACGCCATTTGATAAAGCAGCATTTGGGATAATTATTTGTTTGTTATCTGGCGAAGTAATTACGGTAGAAAATATTTTGATGTCTTTCACAGTTCCTAAAACACTCTGCGCTTCAATAAAATCACCAATTTTAAATGGTTTGAAAAGAATAATTAAAATTCCTCCCGCAAAATTAGATAGTGAGCCTTGCAAGGATAAACCAATAGCTAAACCTGCAGCTCCTAAAACAGCAACAAATGAAGAAGTTTCAATACCTAATTTAGAAATTACAGTTACAAATAATAAGATTCGTAATGTCCAAAAAATTAAATTTCCAATAAAAGTTGAAAGAGTAACTTCTACATTTCTGGCCAGCATTAATTTTTTTGCAGCTTTTGTTATAAAACTAGTTGCCCACAGTCCAATTAATAAGATTAGAACTGCAACAACAAATTTAGGAGAATACTCTAAAACTAATTCTTGAATTTTAATATAATAGGTTTTAATTTCTAATGCGTTCATGATTTTAGTTCAATTTTATTTTGCAAAGGTAAAGTTTGAATGTAAAAGAAGCTAATGTCTCTGTACTTTTAAGACTAGAAAGTTTAATTTAATGTTATGAAATGTTTTATAATTTGTTTCAATAGTAAAAATTGATAACATTAAATTAACGTTGGTTTGAAAATCTTGAAGGACTTTTGCACAAAATTAATTCATAAAAAAAATGGAGCAGATTTATATTATTATGTTAATTGCATTAGCTGTTCTTGCTATTACCGATTTAATGGTTGGAGTAAGTAATGATGCGGTTAATTTCTTAAACTCAGCAATTGGTTCAAAAGCGGTTTCGTTTAAAACAATTATGATTGTTGCGAGTATTGGAGTTGCTGTTGGGGCACTTTATTCTAATGGTATGATGGAAATTGCCAGAAATGGAATTTTCACCCCTAGTATGTTTAGTTTTAATGATGTAATTATTATCTTTTTAGCAGTAATGATTACCGACGTATTATTACTAGATGTTTTTAATACATTAGGTTTACCAACTTCAACAACAGTTTCTGTAATTTTCTCATTATTAGGAGCTTCTGTTGCTTTGGCGGTTTATAAAGTTTATTCAAGCGGAGATAGTTTTAGTACTTTAGGGAAATACATCAACACTGATAAAGCATCAGAAATTGTATATAGTATTTTACTTTCTGTAGCGCTTTCTTTTGCTTTGGGTTCGTTAGTGCAATATGTTTCAAGGTTAATCTTTACTTTCCATATTGAAAAAAGATATAAGTATGTAGCAGCTCTTTTTGGTGGAGTAGCAATGACGGCTATTACTTTTTTCATCTTAGTTAAAGGATTAAAGTCAATTACTTTTGTTCCTTCAGAAGTAAAAGATTTTATTAAAGAAAGTCCGTTTACTATCATTGGTTATTCTTTGATTTTATGGACAGTTGTTTGTCAATTATTAATTAGTGTTTTCAGATATAGTGTTTTCAAATTTATCATCATTGTAGGAACATTTGGATTAGCGCTTGCTTTTGCTGGAAACGACTTAGTTAACTTTATTGGGGTACCAATTGCAGCTTACCAAGCTTTTGAAATTTGGGCTGCTCCTGGGCAAACAGTAGCTGCTAACGAATTTATGATGTCTGGACTTGAAGGTGAAAATTTACCAGCACCGTTCATCTTTTTAGCATTAGCAGGAGTAATCATGGTTTACACATTATGGACTTCTAAAAAAGCAAAATCTGTAATTGAAACAGAACAGAATTTGTCAAGACAAGGTGAAGGAAACGAAAAATATAACGCAAATCCGCTTTCAAGAAATATTGTAAGAGCAATGATGTATCTTGGAAATATTATTAGTTTTATTTTACCAAAATCGCTTCAGAAAAAATTAGATGCCCAATTCGTTCAGCCAGAATATACTGGAAAAAGAGATGAACAACCAATGTTTGATATGGTTCGTGCATCAGTAAACTTAATTGTTGCTTCTATATTAATCTCCATAGGAACTTCAATGAAGTTACCATTATCTACAACTTATGTAACTTTTATGGTGGCAATGGGTTCGTCTTTTGCAGATAGAGCTTGGGATAGAGAAAGTGCTGTTTATAGAGTTGCGGGTGTATTTAATGTAATTGGAGGTTGGTTTGTAACTGCTTTTGCAGCGTTTTTATCATCAGCTATTATATCTTACACTTTATTTATTGGTGAAGTATTTGCTTTCTTTGCATTCATGATAGTAGTGGCTATTTTCTTCTATAGAAGTAACCAAATTCACAAAAAGAAAGTTAAAGAAGAGGAAGAAATTAAAAGTTTAAGAAAAGAAGATATTGTAACATTAAAAGAAATGATTACAGAAAGTTCTTCTCAGATTTCTAAAGTTTTAAGAAAAACAAGTGCTTTATATTCAAGTGTGGTGGATAATTTAGGATTGCAAGATTTAGCAAAACTTAAAGAGAATAAAAAAGCACTAAAAAAGGTTGAAAAAGAAATTGACGAATTAAAAAGTAATGTTTTCTATTTTATTAGAAACTTAGATGAAAATTCAGTTGAGGCTAGTAAATTCTATATTTTGATCTTAGGATATTTACAAGATATGGTACAATCTATTGATTATATTACTACAAGTAGTTATTCTCACGTAAATAACAATCATAAAAAATTAAAATTCAATCAAATTAGAGATCTTAAAACGGTTGATTCTCAATTACAAGAATTATTTAATCGTTTAGAGACAAGTTTCAAGAAAGAAGATTTTTCTAAATTGGATGAAATTTTGAAAGATAAAAAAGTATTTTTAGACACAGTTTCAGAATTAATTACTAAACAAATTACTAGAATTAGAACAACAGAAACAAGTCCAAAAAATAGTAAATTGTATTTCTCTTTACTTCTTGAAACAAACGATTTGATAAAATCTATCATGAATTTATTAGAGTTGTTTAAAGAATTTAATCAACAAAACAAGTAATAAAAAAAGAGCCGTAAGGCTCTTTTTTATTTTATATAATCGGAGAATTAACCATTAATAGCTTCCACTTTTATAGCTTCATCTTTCAACATGTCTTTAAGCATGTTTTCTATTCCGTTTTTCAAAGTAAATGTTGAAGAAGGGCAACCACTACAAGCGCCTTGTAAAACTACTTTTACTCTTTTCTCTGTAGGGTCAAACGATTCAAACATAATATTTCCACCATCGCTTTGAACAGCTGGCTTTACATATTCTTCAATGATATTGATGATTTGTTGAGAAGTAACATCTAGTGAATCAAAGTAAGCTTCTTGTTGTTTTTGATGTACTTCAGTTTTAGTAATTGCGTTTTCATCTATAACAACATTTCCGTTTTCTATATATTCTTTAATAAAAGTTCTTAATTCTAAAGTAATTTCATCCCATTCTGTTACTGCAAATTTTGTAACTGAAATGTAATTTTCATCAATAAAAACTTCTTTAACAAAAGGAAATTTAAATAATTCTTTTGCTAATGGAGAAGCGGTTGTTTCGTAAATGTTTTTGCATTCTAAAGCTGTTTTTGTTAAAAGTTTATTGCAAACAAATTTTAAAACAGCTGGGTTTGGAGTTGTTTCTGCATAAACTGTAATAGGCTGTTTCTTTGGTTTGGTTTCATCTATTTTGATAATTTGACCACCATTCGAGATAAACTCGTTAATTTGATTAGCAACATCCTCTTGAACATCTTCCCATTCAACAATTGAAAATTTTTCTATTGCAATGAAATTCCCCGAAACATACACTGTTTTAACAAATGGAAGAAAAAATAATTGCTTTGCTAGCGGTGAATTTTGAGTTTCATCAATGTTCTTGAATTCAAAATTTTCTGTTCTTACAATAATTTCATCCAATTCAAACTTAACAATGGCTGGATTTTGAGTTATTTTAGTTGCGATTACTTGCATGATTTTTGTTTTTTTGCAAAGATACAAAGTTCAATAGATATGTTGATTGTTTTAACGATTCACTTTTTTATTTAACTTTTTATTATATTTTGGTGATTAAAAAAATAAAAAGACTATTTTTATGATTTTTATGTGAAAAATCACAAATTAAAGCTAAGAATATTTTAAGTGAATTGTAAAAGAAACACAAAAATTTATATCTTTGGCAAGTTCGTAGTAAAAAATCATTTTTTATGGTGGTTTTTTATTAGTAATATTTTAATTTTAAACTTCAGTTTTTAATTAGAATAGTAAGAAGTATGTTTCCATTAAACAATAACTACAATGAATTTTAAAAAGAGTTATTTTATTTTAGCATTTTTGTTAGCACAATTTTCTTTTGCTCAAGAAGGAATTGCTGTTTATTCAGATTATTTATCGGATAATTATTATTTGATTCACCCATCAATGGCAGGTGCTGCAAATTGTGGTAAAATTAGATTGACAGGTCGTCAACAATGGTTTGGTCAAAGTGAAGCTCCATCGTTGCAAACGGTTAGTTTTAATACAGCAATTGATGAAGACGGAATATCTGGAGTAGGTATGATTTTGTTTAATGATAGAAACGGTTATCATTCTCAAAAAGGAGCAAAATTAACTTATGCACACCATTTGAGATTTTCTAGAGGAACTGTTGATTTAAATCAATTATCTTTTGGTTTAAGTACAGCTTTTGTTCAAAGTACACTTGATGGTTCAACTTTTACAGGTAACGATCCAGTAATTGTTAACGGAGTTATTCAAAAGGATGCTTATTTTAATATCGATTTAGGAGTTTCCTACCATTATATGGATTTCTTCACTCATGTTACTATGAAAAACTTCTTAGCAAGCCAAAGACGAGAATTATATTCGGAAGGTTTTGAATCCGATAATTTAAGTAAATTGCTTTGGAGTGTAGGTGCTGTTTTTGGAAATGAAGATAGATTGCTTTTTGAACCTTCATTAATGTATCAACGTATTTCTGAGACTAAAGAATCATCAATTGATTTAAACTTTAAAGTATATAAAGCTGTTGATTTTGGGAAATTATGGGCAGCAATGTCATACAGAAGAAGTTTTGATAGTGCTGAATATGAAGGAGGTAAACAAAATTTACAATGGGTTTCACCTATTTTAGGTGTAAATTACAAGAACTTTATGTTTTCTTATACATATAGTCATGTTATGGGAGATATTAAGTTTGACAATGGTGGTTTTCATCAAATTACTTTAGGTATGAATGTTTTCTGTAAAGACAAACAATGGGATTGTAACTGTCCAGCAGTTAACTAATAAAATATTATAATAATATCTTTGTCCCGATTTATCGGGACATTTTTTTTAAAATAATTAATTATGTTGATTAAAGAAGTAAACGGAAAATTTCCGCAAATTCCAGATGATTGTTATGTGGCTGAAAATGCTACTATTATAGGCGATGTAACGTTTGGTGCCAATTGTAGTGTTTGGTTTAATGCTGTTGTAAGAGGTGATGTAAATTCAATTAGCATTGGTAATAAAGTTAATATTCAAGATGGTGCCGTTATTCATTGCACCTATCAAAAACATCCTACGGTTATTGGAAACAATGTATCTATTGGGCATAATGCGATTGTTCATGGTTGCACAATAAAAGATAATGTATTAATTGGAATGGGTGCCATTGTTATGGATAATTGTACTATTGAGAGCAATTCAATAGTTGCTGCGGGTTCTGTTATTACACAAAACACAATTGTGGAATCAGGTTGTATTTATGCAGGTGTTCCAGCTAAGAAAGTAAAAGATATCAACCAGAGTGATTTTGCAGGAGAAATTGAACGAATTTCAAATAATTATGTAATGTATTCCGGATGGTTTAAAGAGTAAATTAAAAATTTTTATAGATTACAGTTTCTTTATTTCCAAGAATATTTTTTAAAACTTCAGGCTCACTATTCGTATAGAATATTTGTGAGCTTTTTTTATTTGAAACATTCAATAATTGATTTTGCTCTAATATTTTTTGTGTTTGTTTAGCGACTGCTTCACCCGAATCAATAATCTTTATGTGCTGTGGAATAATTTTTTTAATTTGAGGAATCAAATAGGGATAATGGCTACAACCTAAAACTAAATAATCAATGTTGTTTTGAACCATTGGATCTAAATAGCTTCTTAATAAATCTTCCATTTCTGCGGAGTCTTTATCACCATTTTCAATCAATTGAACTAAGCCATGGCCTATTTGTTCAATTATTTTCACATCAGGATGGTTTGCCACATTTTTATGAAATAATTCGCTGTTAAGAGTTCCTTTGGTGGCTAGTATACCAATGGTTTGTGTTTTAGATTGTAGAGCTGCAGGTTTTATAGCGGGTTCAATACCTATAAAAGGAACATTATATTTTGCACGAAGTTCTTTTATGGCATTCGTGGTGGCTGTATTGCATGCTACAACAATTATTTTACAATTGTTTTCTAATAAAAACTCGGTATTTTTACAACTAAGTGCAATAATCTCATCTTTTGATTTTAATCCATAGGGAGCGTTCTTACTATCTGCAAGATAAATAGTGTTTTCATTTGGCATTAAAGCGTGTATTTCTCTCCATATCGATGTTCCACCAATACCTGAGTCAAATAAACCTATTGGATTCTCTTTCTTCATATAAGCAAAAATAAAAAAAAACTGCTCAATCTTATACAAGTTTGAGCAGTTTTTGAAAATGGATTTATTGTAATTAGAATCCTAATGCTTTTTTAACATCAGCTAATAAATCAGTACCGTCAGCAACTAATACACCGCTTCCAGTTGTAGAATCTAAAACATAATTAAATCCTTTTTCCTTAGCTACCTTTTGGATTGCTTTTTGAGCTTTTTCCATGATTGGCTTAATTAAGTCCATTTCTTTTTGGCTCAATTCTTTTTGAGCTGTTTGTTGAAATTGTTGAATACGAGCTCCCATATCTTGCATTTCTTTTGATCGAGTCTCGTTTAATGCATCTCCAGCTGTTGGAGCTTCTTGCTCATATTTTTGCAATTTAGTTTGGTATTCAGCCACCATGTTTTTATAATCTTTATCATAGCTGTCCTGAATTTTCTTCATTTGATCTTGAGCTGTTTTCATTTCAGGCATAGCTGTCATTAAAGCTTGAACGTCTATATGTGCAACTTTTGTTTGAGCTGAAACTTGCGTTCCAATAAAAAGTACGATTGCAATTGCTAAAGTTTTTAATTGTTTCATTTTTAATTTTAAAATTTAAGTTATTTAATTTTTATTCTCTGTTTCTTTTTTTTGTTCTTTAGATTTTTTAGCGGCTTCTTTTTCTTCAGCTAATTTTTTCTTTTTTTCTTCTAAGGCTTTTTTTCTTTCTTCTAATTTTCTATTTCTTTCATCAATAAGTTTTTGACGAGCTTCTTCAGCGCTTGTTTTCTTTGTTTCGCTTTTATTAGATTCTTCATCTTTGCCCGATTTTAAATCTGTTTTAGAGTTGTCGTCTTTTTTACCTTCGGTTGTTTTACCGTCTTTATCAGTTTCAGAATTTTTATTTTCAATTACTGTGCCATTTTTTTTAGCATCGCGTTCTTCAAGTAATTTTTTTCTTTTTTCTGCCGCATCAGCCTTTTTTTGTTCGTTAGCTAATTTGCGTTCTTCAATTAGTTTTTCTCTTGCAGCTTTTTTCTCATCTAAAATTCTTTGTCTTTCTGAAACAGCAGGATTTCCTTCCATTGATTCTTCAAGCGCTTCTTTAGCTTCTAAAGCTTTAAGCTGTTTTTTAGACATTTCTTCTCTTTTTTGAGAAGCGGTTAATTTTCTCACAACAAAATCACTTATGTCATATTTTTGAGCCGCAAACAACATGGTTAAATCGGATGATTTATCAAAAATAAAATCATATTTTCTTTGCTCTGCTACATCTTGAACTATTGTAAATATTTGATCTTGAATAGGTTTAATTAAGACTGATTTTTGAATAATTAAATCGCCTTTAGGTCCAAAACGTTTTTCTTGATATTCTAGTAAAGTTTTTTCCAAATAAGAGATTTCTTCTTCTCTTTCTTCAATTAATTCTTTTGTTAAAAGTACTCTTTCAGTTTTTAGAGCATCTTTTAGTTTAGTTATTTCTGTTTTTTTAACTTCTATTTCTTGCTTCCACTTCTGTGCTTTTTGTTCTAATTGGTTTAATGCATCTGCATAATCTGGAACTTTTTCTAAAATATATTCCATATCAATGTAACCAATTTTCACCCCTCTTGCTGTTTGTGCTTGGGTAGACAATGTGATTAAAGCAAGTATAAATAGTATTTTTTTCATTTTCACTTAAATTTTCATTAGAGGTTGAACCAAATCGATTCTACTTAATAGCTATAAACGTAATAAATAATAAAATATTTTTACGAATTTAACAAAAAAGTACTAACAAACCCTAAAATTGTTGACCAATAATAAAGTGTGTTTGCCAACCACTTTTAACTGTTTGTCCTGGAATTGCATCAAATCCATGAGCAAAATCGATACCTAATAGTCCAAATGCTGGCATAAATACACGCAAGCCTAAACCTGCAGAGCGTTGAAGTTGAAATGGATTATATTGTCTAAAATTATCAAAAGCTGAACCTGCTTCTAAAAAGGTTAAAGCATAAATTGATGCTGATTGATTTAATGTGATAGGATATCTCATTTCTAATGAAAACTTGTTATAGACAGTTCCTCCATTGCTTGATGACAATGAATTGTTTGGGTATCCTCTCAATTGGATAACTTCTCTTCCGTCTAGTGAAAAATTGGCTAAACCATCACCTCCTAAGTAAAATCTTTCAAAAGGAACAATACCCCTATCTTTGTTATAAGCTCCCATGTAACCAAATTCACCAAGTGTTCTCAAAACTAATTTATCCCAAACTCTTGTGTACCAATCTCCTTTAAATTTGATTTTGTAATATTCTAACCAATTAAATCTCTTTTGATCAACTTTTCCTATATCAGTTGCGGCATCTTCAAAGTTGTCTACTGGATATCCTTCTTCGTTCAAATACGCTCCTGGTTCCACGTCTGAACCATCAGGTGCGTTATAATTTTCTCCAGCTGTCTTTTTGTATTCTTTTAAGTTACCTAGATTCGCATAATCAATTCCGTTAAACAATGAATATGGTAAAGTAAACTTTCCTGTAATACTAAATTCTGATCCACTAGTTGGAAATATAGGATTAACTCCTTTGCTGTTTCTTGATAAACCTATTGTGTATGTTAGGTTTCTTGAAGATCCATTTCCGAAAGTAAATAGGCCTGTATTGTAATTATTCAAGTCATAGTATTGAAAAGATAAACCTTGTGAAAGTACAAAATAATCATCAGGAACAGTAAGTCTTTTTGCTATACCTGTAGCTAAAGTTATAATATTGAAACTTTGATTTCTTGTTATATCACGCGTTTGAAAATTATAAAGATATTGTTTACTGTAGGAAAATGAAGAAGAAAAACTTACAGGTTTTTTTCCTCCAAACCATGGTTCTGAAAAAGATAAACTATAAGTTCTAAAATAGGAACTTCCTTGTAAACGTAATGCCATTTTTTGACCGTCTCCCATTGGTAAAGGTTTGTAAGCATCTTTTTTGAAAATATTCCTTGCTGAAAAATTATTGAAAGACAAACCTAACGTTCCAATGAAACCTCCACCGCCATAACCTCCTTGAAGCTCTACTTGACTTGATCCTTTTTCTACTACATTATATTCAATATCAACAGTACCAGCTTGTGGATCTACATTTTTAAAATCTGGTTTAATAGCTTCTGGATCAAAAAAACCTAATTGACCAATTTCACGAATAGAACGTATTAAATCTTCTTTACTATATTTTTGTCCTGGCTTAGTTCTTAATTCTCTATAAATAACGTGATCATTTGTTTTGTCATTACCAACTACAGTAATTTTGTTGAAATAAGCAATTGGACCTTCAGTTATTCTAATCTCAAAATCAATAGTATCATTAACAGTTCTAATTTCTACAGGATTAATATTTGAAAAAAGATAACCGTTATTTTGATATAAGTTGGTTAAATCTTCTCCGTCTGGTTTTGTTTGATCAGCAATTCTTTTTTGTAAAATAGTACCGTTGTAAACATCTCCTTTTTTTATACCTAAAATTGCATTCAGTTGGCGATCTGTATATACGGTGTTACCTAAATAACGGATATCTCCAAAATAATATTTTCTTCCTTCTTCTAATTTTACTTTAATAGCAACAGTGTTACTTTTCTTGTTATAAATAACAGAGTCACTTATAATTCGTGCATCTCTATATCCGTTTTCTTTGTATTTGTCAACAACTGAATTTAGATCAGATTTATACTTGTCTTTGATGTATTTTGAAGCTTTAAAAATTCTTAAAGGATTTTTAACTTTAGTATTTTTAAATGCTTTTTTTAGTTTCGAGTCTGATATTTGACTGTTACCTTCAAAATCAATTTTACTCACTTTTACCTTGCTTCCTCTGTCTACATTAACTACCATTTTTACTTCAGTTTCGGTGCTGTCTAGTATGGTATTAATGGCTACTTTTGCATTGTAAAATCCGTCCTTCTTGTATTTGTTTTCAATGTAATTCTTGGTTGTAGTTAATAAATTTTCATTTACTATTTTTCCTTTTTTTAAATCTGTTTCTTTAATTAGCTCTTCAGATTTTCCTTTTTTTACACCTTTAATTTTTACATCTGAAATTTTAGGTAATTCATTTATATTAAGTTCCAGGTAAATACTATCTCCTTTTATTTCATTAACATAGAAAGCAACGTCAGAAAATAAACCTAATTTCCATAATTTTTTAATTGCTAAACTTATATCTTCACCAGGAACCATAATAGATTGTCCTTTTTCTAAGCCAGTAAAAGTGGTAACGGTTTGTTCGTTATATGAAATTTTACCGGTAACTTTAATTTTAGCTAAAATGTATTCTTTTCCATTATCAAGTTTTGTTTCTTGAGAAAATAGAGATGAACTGTTCAGTAATATGAAAATTGAAAGTAATTGTAGTCCTTTTTTAAACATTTTTTTCGGGTATAATTTGTTCGCTGGTTTTTCCAAATCGGCGTTCTCTTTTTTGATAACTAATAATTGCTTCATATAAATGATTTTCTGAAAAATCAGGCCAAAGTACGTCAGTAAAATAAAATTCTGCATAGGCAATTTGCCATAGCAAGAAATTACTTATCCGATGTTCGCCACTTGTTCTGATTACTAAATCGACATCTGGTAAATTGTGCGTGTAAAGATGCTGATTAATAATTGATTCGTCAATAGCCTCTTCAGAAATTATATTATTTTTAACTTTGTCAGAAATTTTTTTAACAGCTTGTATAAGTTCTTCTCTAGCACCATAACTTAGAGCTAAAGTAAGGGTAAGCCTAGAGTTTTCGGAAGTTTTATTGATTACTTCTTGTAATTCTTTTTGTACGCTTGAAGGTAAATTTGTTAAATTTCCAATAGCGTTTAATTTAATATTATTGGTTTGTAAAGTCTTAATTTCTTTTTTTAATGAAGATACTAAAAGCTTCATTAAGGTGTCAACTTCCATTTTGGGTCGATTCCAATTTTCAGTGGAAAAAGCGTAAAGTGTAAGATTTTTTATCCCCAGTTTAGCACAAGTTTCAACAGTAGTTTTAACCGATTTTGTTCCACTTTCATGTCCCAAAGCTCGCATCAATCCTTTCTGTTTTGCCCATCTGCCATTTCCATCCATAATAATGGCTAAATGTTGGGGTAAGGCTTCTATATTAATTTGTTGAACTAAATCCATCTTTTATTTTGCACAAAAACAAGGGTTTTTACCAAAGGTATACGTTAATGTTAAACCAGTAAAAACATACCAATCATTACTATTTAAATTTCCAAAACGTAAGGTTTCAAAATTATCATTTTTTGGATTACTTCCATCTAAATTATCAGTAAAAGTATATCTAAAACCTACTTCAGCTCCAATTATAAATTTTTCAAAAAAACGTCCTTTAATTCCTACTGTCATTGGAATAGCAAAAGTACTACTCCTGTAATCTAAATGACTTTCGTTTCCTAAAATAAATATCTCATCATATATGAAGTAACTTATACCGCTGTAAACATAAGGTGAGACTTTTGTTTTTGAATCATGGAGATCAAAATCCATAAAATTAAATTCTAATCCAGCTGAAAATTCTTTAGTACTATTTTTAAATGAAAAACCTCTTTCATATCTACTAGGAACATCGCTGTCAATGTCTTTTGATTTTAAACTTCCTTGTGTGTATGAAAAACGATAAGCATGACGCGGACTTCTATTCCATTTATAAAGAATTCCTATTGCAGGCTCGTTTGGAGCAATGTAATCCGTTGGTCCCACATCACCAATATAGTTAACACCACCAACAAATATGCCCAATTCGTTTATTTGAGCAAATGTGCTGAACCCGCAGAAAATCAGTAATATATGAATTAAAAAGTGCTTCATTTTTTAAAATAGTTTGCAAATATAACAATAATGACTTCTTATCCCTATTTTAAAGGTTTTTTTTGTTCTTTTTTGTTTTGCTAAAACGTTAAAAAATGAAAAATGATATAAAAAGAGTGTTAATTTCTTTTGTCTTCTCCCCAAAGTAATTTTTTTCGAATAGTATTAAGGAAGGATTCTTCTTTAAATTCAATTATCGAAATTGTAAACTGTGATTTTTTAATTTTAACTATAGTATCTTTAGAAACGGCAGAAATTCTAGAATCTAATGAAATTAAAAACTGTTCTTCTCTCCCTGAAACGCGAAGTTCAATTTCCATGTCATCAGTTATAACTAAAGGTCTCGCATTCAAATTGTGAGGAGCCATTGGAGTAATTACTAAGCTTTCAACGTTTGGAGTTAACACGGGACCACCACAGCTTAATGAATAACCTGTAGAACCTGTAGGTGTAGAAACAATTAAACCGTCAGCCCAGTATGAAGTAAGATATTCTCCATTTAAATAGGTAACAATTGTTATCATCGAAGTAGTATCTTTTCGGGCTACTGTAACCTCGTTTAAAGCAAAGTCGAGTTCTTGAAAATTGTTGTATTTTGGTGTAGTTTCAATACTTAATAAAGTTCGTTTTGAAATAGCATAATCATTGTCTAACAGCTTTTGTAAAAGAGGTTCAATATTTTCAAATTGAATGGTTGCTAAAAAACCTAATCTTCCCGCGTTAATTCCTATGATAGGGATGTTTTTGTCTCTTACAAAAGTAGCGGCTTTTAATATGGTTCCGTCTCCACCAATACTAATTAGAGCTTTTAAATCAGTATCTAAAGTATCATAATTTGAATAGGTTTTGTATTCTTTTGAAATAATATTTTTTTCTTTTAAAGTGTTTAAAAAATGAGATTCAAAAGCGATTTCAATTTTTTTTGATTCTAAAAAAGATACTACTTTTTGAACCGTTTCTGCAGTGCTATTTTGATAATATTGACCAAATAGTGCTATTTTCATTACGATTTATTTTAAATATTTAAATATTTGTCTAAGTAATCTGAACGTTCTTTTAAACTATTCAAATAAGAATCTTCTTGATGTTCAGAAATAATTTCATATTCATAACGCCTAAAAGTCTGAATAATATCGTTCAATCCACTTTGACTGATTTTTACTGTAATTTCTACTTTATTTCCAACAATATTTGAGATGAATAGTCCTAGAATTTTAGCATTATTACTTTCTACAATTTGAGCCACTTGGCTCATTGAGAATTTGTCTGATTCTTTTTCTACAACTATAATTCCTCCTTCTTCTTTCAGAAAAGGAGTTTCATGGAAAAAACGAATAACATCTTCCAATTCATAATATCCTAAATAAACATTTTTTTCATCTAAAACCGGAATTAAGTTGCTTTCATTTTTGGCAAAAATTTCTAAAACATCAAGCCAAATGGTTGTGGTACGAACAAAAAAGCGTTCAAAATGAAATCTGCTATCATTAATAATAGCATCACTGTTTAAAAGTTCTACACTTTCTTTGCTTACACAACCTATATATACGCCATCTTCTGTAACAGGAAAGTGCGTGTAAGGAAAATCTAAAAACAAATCTTGCGCATCTGTAATAGAATCAGTGTGTTTTAGAGGTTTTATTTCGTTATTAATGTAACTTGTTAAATTGTTCATTGAGAATATGATGAAAATTTATCGCAAAATAATCAAAAAATCCCACATGCTAGCTAACTTATACTTTGTATTTTTGTATAAATTAAAAATTATTATGACAAAGTTATCAGTAAACATTAATAAAATTGCGACACTTCGAAATTCAAGAGGAGGGAATGTGCCTGATTTATTGAAAGTTGCAAAAGATATTCAAAAGTTTGGTGCTGATGGAATTACGATTCACCCACGACCAGATGAACGTCATATTCGTTATCAAGATGCACGTGATTTAAAATCTATTGTTTATACCGAATATAATATCGAAGGAAATCCTCAACACAACTTTATTGATTTGGTTTTAGAATGTAAGCCAACACAAGTTACCTTAGTTCCAGATGCTATTGGTGCTTTGACTTCAAATGCAGGTTGGGATACAATAAAACATCAATCTTATTTGATAGAAGTAATCCAGGAATTTCAACGTAACGGAATTAGAACTTCAATTTTTGTTGATCCGGATGAAAAAATGGTAGAAGGGGCAAAAGCAACTGGGACAGATAGAATAGAACTATATACCGAATCTTTTGCTCATGAGTATGGTTTAGGAAATAAAAAAGGAATTGAACCTTATGTAAAAGCTGCTATTAAAGCTAATGAATTAGGGTTGGGAATTAATGCAGGCCATGATTTAAGCTTGGATAATATTAAATTTTTTAAAGATAATATTCCACAATTGCTTGAAGTTTCGATTGGTCATGCTTTAATTTCGGAATCCCTATATTTAGGATTGGAAAATGTAGTGAATATGTATCTTCAAAAATTAAAATAAGATGTTGTTGCATTCAAGAATAGAAGGCGAAGGAAAGCCGCTGGTTATTATTCATGGTTTTTTAGGTATGTCGGATAACTGGAAAACATTGGGAACTCAATTTGCAAATGAAGGTTTTCAAGTACACGCTTTAGATTTGAGAAATCATGGAAAAAGTTTTCATTCGGATGATTTTTCATATGATATTATGGCAGAAGATGTAAAGCAATATTGTGAATACCATCAATTAAAAGATGTTACTATAATTGGACATTCTATGGGTGGAAAAGTAGCTATGCTTTTAGCAACAACTTATCCTGAATTGGTTTCTAAATTAGTGGTAGCTGATATCGGACCAAAATATTATGCACCGCATCATCAAACTATTTTAGCAGCATTAAACACGGTTGATTTTTCAAAAAAACCGAGTAGAGGAGAAGTTGAAGAGATTGTTTCAGGCTATATCAGAGATTTTGGAACACGCCAGTTTTTACTCAAGAATTTGTATTGGGAAGCCCCCGAACAATTGGCATTCCGATTTAATTTGAAGGTTTTTAATGAAAAAATTGAAGTTATAGGGACTGCTTTGCCTTTCGAAAATATTTTTTCTAAAGATACTTTATTCCTCAGAGGAGATAAGTCAGATTATATTTTGGATAGTGATTTTGAAACAATATATCATCATTTCCCTAAAGCACGTATTGAAACGATAAAAAATGCAGGACACTGGCTACATGCCGAAAATCCTAAAGATTTTTTCTCAATTGTGGTAAATTTTATTAAATAATCAGTAAAAAAATTATGCATGCATAATTTTTTAGTTAAAAAAATTGTAAAATTCATATTTTGTTATAATTTTGAAGTTAAGATTTTACAAACAAAGAAAAAACTAACACATTTTACATTATGAGAAAATTACTTTCTTTAACATTATTGGCTTTGGCTGGCTCTACTGCTTTTGCAGGTGGATATAGAGTTAGTATTCAAGGTCAAAAACAATTGGCTATGGGGCACACAGGTGTTGCAGTAGTTAATAGTGCTGAGGTTGCGTTTTTCAATCCAGCAGGTATGGCTTATTTGGATAAAAAATTCAATTTATCGATTGGTGGAAACGGATTGTTTGCAAATACTAAATTTCAAAATTCTCGATATGGATGGGAAGCTGATACAAAGAATGTGGGAACACCTTTTAGTGTTTATGCAACTTACAAATTAAACAATTGGTTTACTGCTGGTTTAGCGGTTTATACTCCTTATGGTAGTGCTGTAGAGTGGGATCAAGATTGGGTTGGTTCTCATTTAGTAAATAATATTGATTTAAAAGCAATTTTTGTACAACCATCTATTTCAATTAGAGTAGGTGAGCATTTTAGTGTTGGAGGAGGGCCAATTTTGGCATCAGGTTCTGTTAATTTTAATAGAAATGTTGATAGATCAACTTCAGGAGATAATGGAAGAACAGATTTAACAATTGAATCTAAAGGAATTACTGCTTGGGGTTATACAGCTGGTTTTATGTTTAATCCAACAGATAAATTAAGATTAGGGATGAACTACCGTTCTGAAATTATTATGGAGGCAAGAGATGGAGATGTTACTTTTGGAGATTATCCTTCATTCGGAACTGCGCCTACCACAAAATTTAATGCGGATTTGCCTTTGCCTGCAGAATTAACGGTAGGGTTATCGTATAAGTTTACAGATAAATTTTTAATGGCTTTTGATTATAACAGAGCTATGTGGAGTACTTACAAAAGTTTAGATGTAGATTTTACTAATCCGGCTTTGACAGATTCACATAACCCAAGAAATTACAAAAATTCTAGTACTTACAGAGTGGGTATGCAATACATTGCAAATAATAAATTTACATTTAGAGCAGGTTGGTATTTTGACGAAAGTCCAGTTCAAGATGGTTATTTTGCACCAGAAACTCCAAGAAACGATTCTATGGGATATACAGGAGGTTTAACGTATCAAGTAAATAATAAATTAGGTGTTGATTTTTCATTCCTTTATTTACATTTTGATGAAGTGGATAATTCTTACGATCACGTTAGTGATGGGAGTAGCTTTGGAGGAACTTACAAGTCTGTTGTGTTTTCACCAGGTATTGGTATAACTTACGGTTTTTAATTTTTAATATTTGAAAGATGAAAAATAAATTTATATATTTAGCTGTTTTAGCTGCTGGTTTTGCTTCATGTGAGCCAGAATTTGAAAATAGTGTCGATGCAAATTATTCGGCTGGAGAAGCTGATTTTACAACATATGTTGCAGTCGGAAATTCATTAACTGCAGGTTATATGGACGGTACTGTATCAAGAGTTGGGCAAACCTATTCTTATCCTAATCTACTAGCTCAAAAATTCGCATTAGTGGGAGGTGGAGAATTTACACAACCATCTTATGCAGATGATGTTAATAATTTAGGAGGTCTAATGTTAGGCGGTATTCAAATTGGAACAACACGTTTGGTTATTGACGCTTCTGAAAGTCGTCCGGAAAACATAGTGGGAACTCCAACAATTGAAGTTTCTAATCTACAAGCTACAGCTTACAATAATATGGGAGTGCCGGGAGCTAAATCGTTCCATTTATTAGCGTCAGGCTATGGAAATGTAGCTGGGGTGTCTTTAGGTCAAGCAAACCCTTATTTTGTTAGACATGCAACTTCTCCATCTGCTACCGTTTTAGGAGATGCAATGTCAAAAAATCCAACCTTTTTTACTAATTGGATTGGGGCAAATGATGTTTTAGCTTATGCAACATCAGGAGGAACTACTTCTTCTGGAGCTGCAGCTGCAGATCATAATACTACTGGAAATTTAAATCCAGCGACTTATGGTGGTAATGATATTACAAATGCAAATGTTTTTGCAAATGTTTACAATACAATTATAACAACTTTAACTTCTAATGGAGCAAAAGGAGTTGTTTGTACCGTTCCTAGTGTAACTTCAATTCCTTATTTTACAACTGTTCCTTATAATCCACTGTCGCCAACTGCTTTAGGTGGAGCAACTAACATTGCTACCTTGAATGCTCAATTATATGGACCTTTAAGTCAAATATTTTCTGCATATGGCGAGCCAAATAGAGTAAAATTATTATCCTCAACTGCAGCAAATCCAATTTTAATTTATGATGTTGATGCTGCTGATAGATCAGCTCAAATTACAGGAGCATTAACACCTACATTAGGATTAGCAACAGCAACAGCTTTTGGTCAAGTATTTGGTAAAGCACGTCAAGCAACTCGTGATGATTTGATAGTTTTACCAGCTTCTTCAGTTATTGGAACAGTAAATGCTGCAGCTCCTGCAGGAGTTAATATTAATGGAGTTACATATCCAATGGCTAATAAATGGGTTTTAACTGCTAATGAGAAAGCTAAAGTTGCTAATGCGACTGCTGCATATAATGCTTCAATTCGCTCAATTGCTGCTTCAAAAAATTTAGCAGTTGCAGATATGAATGCTGTCATGAATCAGCTTGTAGGTGGTTTAAGAATAGAAGATGGAACTATTTATACTGCAAATTATTTCTCTGCTGCTACAGCTAATACTGTTTTATTTTCTTTAGATGGTGTACATCCTAATCCTCGTGGTTATGCAGTTATTGCAAATGAAATTATTAAGGTGATTAATCGTCATTATAATGCTAATTTGCCTATTTATGCTGCGCCAAATTTCCCAGGAATTAATATTGTAGGTTCAAACTAAGTTTTTAAAAAATAGTTTTAAAAGGCATCATTATTGATGCCTTTTTTTGTAATTTTAAATTTTAAATAAAATCGAAAATGAATTTACTTATTAAACTTCTTATTAGCACAATTGTAGTTTTTGTATTGTCTTATTTTTTGCCTGGAGTCCATGTGACTGATTTAACGGGAGCGTTATTAGTTGCTGTGGTTTTGGGTCTTTTGAATGCATTTTTAAAACCTATTTTAGTCTTGCTTACTATTCCAGTAACCTTTTTTACACTGGGCTTATTCTTGTTGGTAATCAATGCTATAATCATTTTAATTTGTGATTATTTTATTGTAGAATTTCGTGTGGATGGTTTTTTGGATGCACTTTTATTTAGTGTCTTGTTATCAATAATACAATCAATTTTAAATAAAATCTTTGTTAGTGAAGATTAATTTTTAGCGAATTGAATTTCAATAAATTAAAAACTTGTTTGGGTTGTAAAAATTCTATAATTTTGCAACCCAAATTTTATGGTACTTAAACAAAAGAAATAATGAACATTACAAAAACGCAAGTTGATGATTTAAATGCTATCGTAACTGTAGCAATTACTAAAGAAGATTATTCAGATAAAGTAGAAAAAGTATTAGCTGATTATAGAAAAAATGCTTCTATTCCGGGATTTAGAAAAGGAGCTGTTCCAATGAGTTTAATTCATAAACAATATGGTAAAGCAGTATTGTTAGATGAAGTAAATAAAATTTTACAATCGTCTTTAAACGATTACTTAGTAGCTGAGAAATTAGATATTCTTGGTAATCCGCTTCCAAAAGTAACAGAAGACTTCAACTGGGATAATGATGATTTATCTTTTGATTTCGAATTAGGTTTAGCACCTCAATTCTCAGTAGATTTAACGGCTAAAAATAACATTACGAAATTTAATGTTGTTGCCGATGATAAAATGTTGAACGACCAAGTAGAAAGAATTCAAAAACAATACGGAAAATTAATTTCTCAAGCAGAAGTTAAAGCTGATTACGAAGTAAGAGGAACTTTTACTAACGAAGAAAAAGGTATCAATGCTCCAGCTAACTTTAGTTTAGATATTTTTGCGGATAAAAAAGTAACCAAAGCTTTCATTGGTAAAAAAGTTGGTGATGTGGTAACTATCGGAACTAAAGGTTTATTTGACGATGATCACAAATTAATGGATTACTTAAAAGTAAGTCATGATGATGTTCACGGTTTAGATATCAATGTTGATTTTACTATTGAAGAAATCAATGCAATTGAAAAAGCAGAATTAAACCAAGAATTATTTGATAAATTATTCGGACCTGGCGTTATTTCTTCAGTTGAAGATTTAAAAGCTAGAATCAAAGAAGATGCTGAAGCACAATTTGCGCAACAAGCAGATCAAAAATTTTTAAATGATGTTACTGAGTTTTTAATTGAAACTACAAAATTTGATTTACCAGCTGAATTCTTAAAAAGATGGATTCAAAATGTAGGTGAAACACCTTTAACTGCTGAACAAGCTGAAGAAGAATATGCAAGATCTGAAAAAGGATTACGTTTCCAATTAATCGAAGGTAAAGTAATGGCTGAAAACAATTTACAAATCACTTTCGAAGATTTAAAAGCGCATACTGCAGATTTAATTAAGAAACAAATGGCGCAATTTGGTCAGTTAAATCCATCTGAAGATGAAATTAACGGAATTGTTGCTCGTGTAATGTCAAACCAAGATGAGGTAAAACGTTTATCAGAGCAAGTAATGAGTGAAAAAATGTTAGGTCTTTACAAAGAAAAAGTAAAAGCGAAAACAAAAGAAGTAAATTACGAGCAATTCATCAAAGAAATGTACGGAGAATAATATCTCGCAAAAAATAATTATCTTTGAGCGTCAAACTAGTTTTGGCGCTTTTTGTTTCAAGACAATTTGTCACGAAAAGAGATAGGCATGAACTTTGTAAAATATTAAGGGTTTAAGTTTGATTTCTTTTTAAACTTATAATCTCATAAACTTTTAAACTTAATTTATGAATTACGGTAAAGAATTTAAGAAATATGCTACTAAGCATCACGGTGTAAATAGTTTATATTACGATAAAATCGTTGGCAGTATGACGCCATATATTATCGAAGAACGCCAATTAAACGTAGCTTCAATGGATGTTTTTTCACGTTTGATGATGGATAGAATCATTTTCCTTGGAACAGGAGTTGATGATTATGTAGCAAACATTATTCAAGCGCAATTGTTGTTTTTAGAAAGTGTTGATGCTTCTAAAGATATCAGTATTTATATCAATTCTCCTGGAGGAAGTGTTTATGCTGGATTAGGAATTTACGATACAATGCAATTCGTAAAACCTGATGTGGCTACTATTTGTACCGGTATGGCGGCTTCTATGGGAGCAGTTTTACTGTGTGCAGGAGCAGAGGGAAAACGTTCTGCTTTACCACATTCTAGAGTAATGATTCATCAACCATCTGGAGGAGCACAAGGTGTAGCAACCGACATGGAAATCAACTTAAAAGAAATGTTGAAATTAAAAGAAGAATTATATCAAATCATTTCACATCATTCAAAACAACCTTACGATAAAGTTTATAAAGACAGCGAAAGGGATTATTGGATGAAAGCAGCTGAAGCTAAAGAATATGGAATGATTGATGAGGTTTTAACAAGATAATTTAAAAAGTAATTAGTGATTAGTAAAAAGTGATAAGCTATTTACTAATCACTTTTTACTAATCACTAAAAAATGGCTAAAGAAGTATTAGAGTGTTCATTCTGCGGAAGGAAAAAGCCTGAAACTAATTTATTAATTGCAGGAATTAATGCGCATATTTGCGATAAATGCATCGAACAAGCACACGGAATTGTATTAGAAGAATTAAAACAATCAGGTAATTCTAATTTAGTTGCTGATTTGATTCTTTTAAAACCAAAAGAAATTCGTGCGTTTTTAGATGACTACGTTATTGGACAAGATCAAACTAAAAAGGTAATGAGTGTAGCGGTTTACAATCATTACAAACGTTTGATGCAAATTCAATTAGAAGACGAAGTTGAGATAGAGAAAAGTAATATCTTGATGGTTGGACAAACTGGAACAGGGAAAACATTAGTGGCAAAAACCATTGCTAAAATGTTGAATGTTCCTTTGGCTATAGTTGATGCAACTGTTTTAACTGAAGCTGGTTATGTAGGTGAAGATGTAGAAAGTATCTTAACTCGTTTGTTGCAAGCTGCCGATTATGATGTAGCCAAAGCCGAAAGAGGTATCGTTTTTATCGACGAGATTGATAAAATTGCCCGTAAGAGCGATAACCCATCGATAACCCGAGATGTTTCGGGCGAAGGAGTACAACAAGCTTTGTTAAAATTGTTAGAAGGAACCGTTGTAAACGTACCACCTAAAGGAGGAAGAAAACATCCGGACCAAAAATTTGTCGAAGTCAATACTCAAAATATCTTATTCATAGCTGGTGGCGCTTTTGATGGTATTGAAAGAATCATTTCAAAACGTTTGAACAGACAAGCAGTGGGTTATAGTTCGTCTATTGGAACTGACCATATTGATAAAGATAATTTGTTGCAATATTTGATTCCAAAGGATGTTAAAGATTTTGGATTAATCCCAGAAATTATTGGCCGTTTACCAGTTTTAACACACATGGATCCTTTGGATGCAGAAACGTTAAGAGCTATTTTAACAGAGCCTAAAAATGCCTTAGTAAAACAATATAAAAAATTGTTTGAAATGGATGAAGTGACTTTAGATATCGAAGAAGAAGCTTTGGATTATATCGTTTCTAAAGCTTTAGAGTATAAACTTGGGGCAAGAGGTTTACGTTCGTTATGCGAAGCTATTTTAACAGATGCTATGTACGAATTGCCAAGTTCTGACGATAAACATTTGCAAGTAACAAAAGAATATGCTGAGAATAGTTTAAGTAAAAATTTACTACAACGTTTAAAAGCAGTTTCTTAGCGAAATAAAGTTAAGTAAAAAGGTCGCCATTGGCGACCTTTTTTATGATTAAGCATTTTTCTTTTCCTCGATTGTTTTAATTGGTTTGGTGTGACAATACCTTGCTTTGCAACTCCAACCGCTTGAACAAGATGTTAATAATGCAATTGTAGATAAGGCCAATACTAGAGAGATTTTTTTCATTTTTTATAGTTGTATTTAAGAGAGAATATTATTTAACGATTTTGAATTCAACTCTTCGGTTAGTTTGGTCTTGTTTTGCAGTACATTTTTCGCACTTTTCTAATAATTGACTTTCACCAAAACCTTTATAAGTTAATTGAGTTGCAGAAACACCTTTTTTAAGTAAATATTGGTAAGCTGCTTGTGCTCTGCTTTCAGATAAGTCTTGATTGTACGATTCAGAACCTTTGCTATCGGTGTGAGCATTAATTGTAATACTCATTGTAGTGTTGTTTTTAAGAACTTCAACAATTTTGTTTAAAGATAATTCTGATTCTTTTTTTATTGTTGACTTATTGAAATCAAAATAAATATTTTCAATTACAATTGCATCTTCAGTAATAACTGCTTTTTTCTGAGTTAGAGCAATGTTTTTATCGGTGTCGCCCGTAGCAATAGTTAATTTTTTAGTTTCGTAACCATCTTTTACAACTTCCACATTATATCTGTTTAATGGTTCTAAAGCTAATTTAATTTTACCATTATTGTCAGAGTGTGTTTCAGCTAATTTTGTTCCAAATTCGTCTGTTACCACAACAGTTGCGTTTGGTAAAGCTGTTTTGGTTACTTCCTCTACAACAGTGTAAGTGAAGTGTAAGTTTTCTTGTTTTTTAATTTCAAATTTTAAAATATCAAAATTTCCTGATTGTTTTTTATCAGTTGAAATATATCCTTTTGATGGAGAAGTCATAACAAAAGCCACATCATCTCTTCTCGAATTTAAATCAGTTCCTAAATTCATGGCTGCTAAAAATGAATTATCAACATTAGCTGATCTAAAAACATCGTAGCCGCCTAAGTTGATATGACCTTTTGAAGAAAAATATAAATATTTGTTATCTGTAGACATGTACGGATATTTTTCGTCAGCAGCAGTATTTACATTCGGCCCTAAGTTAACTAGTTTTCCTATAGTTCCATCTTCTGCAATCGTAGCTTCATAAATATCAAATCCACCAAATCCGCCCGGAATATTTGTAGCTATATAAATTTTCTTTCCATCAGGCGATACACTTGGAGTTTCAACTGAGTATTCCTCTGGAACAACATTTAAATTCATAATGTTTGTCCATTTTTTTGGATCTTTCTCGTTAAGAGTTGCTTTGTGTAATGTGAAAATTTGTTTGTTGTTAGGGTTTTCTTGAGTAAAGAAAATGGTTCTTTGATCAGATGAAAAGCTAACAGAACCTTCTTCGTTTTCTGAATCCAACGTTTGTGAGAATAATAAAGGGAATGATAAGCTACCATCTTCTTTGATATCAACACAATATAAGTTATTATTTGGTGTGTTTGTGATTGGATTTATAGTTACATCAGCATGTCTTCTTTTTTTGTTAGATAAGATGATGTATTTATTTTTAAAAAAAGTGGTGCCAATTTCATTTAACTCAGAATTGATTCCTGTATCATTAAGAATAAAGCTAACTCCTCTTGAGGTTTTATTAATAGCGTTGATAATTGCTTCTGCTCCTTCTGAACGTTTTGGCTCTTGTCCAAATGAAGTTATACTTATTAAAAGTAATACTAAAATAAGAATTTTGTTTGGTTTCATAAATTTATTTGCTGTAGGGGTAAAGTGTTAATGATTCTTCAAAACGAGTGCAAAAATAAAGGTATTTCTTGTGAAAAAAATATTTGTTAAGGTAAATTGTTGATAATTTCTTAAAAATCGATGAAATGCAAAAAAAATCGATTTATTGCATCTACAAAAAATCGATTTTTTAATGAAAGTGTGAAAATATAAGTTTAACACTCATATGTTTTAACTAACGCCTTATATATTGATGGTTTTTTAGTTTTTTCTATCTTGTTTTCGCATTTTCTATACGGGCCGCATTTGTAGCGTCTTGGACCACAAGAAAACGTGAAGGCTAAAATGGCTAATAGTAAAAAACTAAGGATTATTTTCTTCATATTTATTGTAAGGATAATAAACTTTCTAAATATATTCTATCATTTGAAAGTCGCGGTACTTTGTGTTGTCCGCCTAATTTATCTTGTTGTTTTAACCAATCATAAAAAAGGTTTTCACGGGCCACATTTAGTACTAACGGATTTAAAGTCATATTATTATAACGCTTTGCTTCGTAATCCGAATTTACATTTTGTAAATTTTCATCTAATGCCTTTCTGAAGTTTTCTAGATTATCAGGTTTAGTTTTAAATTCAATAATCCATTCGTGCGCTCCTTTTTGTTTTTCGTTCATGAAAATGGGAGCAACAGTATAATCGGTAATTTCACAATTGAATTCTTTGCAAGTTTTGGTTAAAGCCGTGTCGGTATTTTCAACCATTAGTTCTTCTCCAAAAACATTAATATGATGTTTTGTTCTTCCGGTAACTTTAATTCGGTAGGGACTCAAAGAAGTAAAACGAATCGTATCCCCAATTAAATAACGCCACAAACCAGAGTTAGTAGTAATGACCAAAGCATAATTTTTATTCAATTCTACCTCATTTAATCGAATAACGCGTTGATTTAGAGTTCCAAAAGTATCCATCGGAATAAATTCATAAAAAATTCCGTAGTCTAACATTAATAACAATTCGTTGGAATCATTTTGATCTTGAATAGCAAAGAATCCTTCTGATGCATTGTAAATTTCGTAATATTTAAAATTGTCTTTTGGAAATAATTTCTTGTATTGTTCTCTGTAAGGATCAAAATTTACACCGCCATGAAAATAAACTTCAGCATTAGGCCAAAGTTCTAACATGTTTGATTTTCCAGTAGTTTCTAAAGTTTTTTGGAGTAAAACAAGCATCCAACTTGGTACGCCAGCTAAACTGGTGACATTTTCATTAATGGTTTCGTTAATAATAGCTGGTAGTTTGGTTTCCCAATCACCCATTAATGAAGTTTTGTTGCAAGGTGTAGAACTAAATTCTGCCCAAATAGGCATGTTGTCAATCAGAATTGCAGATAAATCGCCAAAGAAGGTGTTGTTGTCTTCATACAACTGCTTGCTTCCGCCTAAGCGTAAACTCTTTCCAGTAAATAGTTGTGAATCTTCATTGTTGTTCAAGTACAAACATAATAAGTCTTTACTGGCTTTGTAATGACAATTTTCCAAGGCTTCTGGGCTTACAGGAATAAATTTGCTTTTTGCATTGGTAGTTCCACTTGATTTTGCAAACCACTTGATATTGGAATTCCAAAAAACATTTTGTTCACCTTGTCTTGTTAGTTCAATCAAAGGTTCTAAATCTTCATAAGTAGAAACAGGAATTCGCTCACTAAAAGTGCCATAATTTTTCATAGTAGAAAAATCGTACTTTTTACCTATTTGTGTATTCTCTGCAGATTTTATTAGGCTTAAAAGTAATTCTTCTTGTACTTCATGCGGATATTTTAAAAACAATTCCATTTGATGAATTCGTTTCTTTAAAATCCAAGTCGCTACAGAATTTATAATTTGTAATGGCATTTACCTACTTCTAATTTTGAATTATTAAATGGGAATAATAACTTTACCAAAAATAGCATTTTTTTTAAATAATAAGGCTAAAAAGTAAATCTTAACATAAATGATATATCAAGGCACACTTACCAAAATGCAAACGGAGTTTGGAAATCCAATTCAATATTACTTGGTTTTTGAAAATAGTTTTTTAAATCTAAACCAACTTTTAGGAAAATCATTAGCAATTGAATTTCAAGGTTATCAATGTTTAAATTGTGGTAAAGCCAAGAAAATTTTTCGTCAAGGATTTTGTTATGATTGTTTTATGAGCAGTCCAGCAGTAGGCGATTGGATTATGAAACCCGAATTAAGCACTGCGCATTTAGAGATTGAAGATCGTGATTTGGACTACGAAAAACGCGTACAATTGCAACCTCATGTAGTGTATTTAGCCTTGTCAAGCGAAGTTAAAGTGGGAGTAACAAGAAAAACTCAAATTCCTACTCGTTGGATTGACCAAGGTGCTGTGCAAGCCATTCCAATTGTGGAAGTGCCCAATAGATATTTAGCTGGAATTACTGAAGTTGCCTTGAAAAACCATTTTTCTGATAAAACCAATTGGCAAAAAATGTTGAAAAACGAAGTGCCTGATATGGATTTAAGCGCTGAACGCAATAAAGTATTCGATTGGTTGCCTGTCGAAGTAAAAGATTATTTTCCAACCGAAGAAAAAATCATTCAACTTGATTTTCCTGTTTTACAATATCCAAAAAAAGTAACGAGTTTAAATTTAGATAAAACACTTAATTTTTCAGGAACGCTAACCGGAATTAAAGGACAATACTTGCTTTTTGAAGACGGAACCGTTTTCAACGTAAGAACGTATGAAGGTTATGTGGTGAAGATGAGTTTGTAAAACAAAACCCTTTCAAATTTGAAAGGGTTTTGTTTTTCTATCAAGATTACTCATCTTTTTTCTTCTTTCCGCCAAACAAATCTTTTAGAGCACCGGTTGCTTTATCTTTAACGGTGTTTTTAATTTCCTCTTTTGGAGTAGTTTTAGGTTTTGTGGTATCAGTTGCTGTTGTGGTTCCTGTTGTATTCGCTTTGGTACCATTAAGCATATTGGTCAAGGTTGATGTTCCTTGATTTATTAATTTTTCTTTCTGCATTTTTACCAATTGTGTAGTCAAATTGGTTGTTGATTGTTTTAAATCGGTATTGAATTTAGGTTGCGAAAAATTACCTGTCATCAATCCTGTTACTGGAATACTTGTAATTTTTTGTTGGTCAGCAGGCGTTAATTTTGCAATTAAGTTGTTAACTTCTGTGCCTAAATATTTCACTGGAACATCAAATTTTAAATTGTAATTCATTGTTTGATCAAAACCATGACTTCCGCCAACATTTACTGTGATATCTTGATATTTGATATCAAAAGGTTTTACGTTTACTTTCCCATCTTTGAAAGTTAAAGCCGCTTTGATATCATTTAAATTAAGCTTATTTAAGTCGATGAATTTTAAGTTAGAACTCAATGTAGTTAACATAGCCGAATTCTTTTCATTAACTGTTGTAGATAATAATTGCCCAAATAAATCTCCAGAAATCGTTTTTAAATTTGGTGTCATATCGTTTTGTAAATCACCCGAAAGTTTAATGGTCGAATTCAGTTTTCCATTGATTACACCTGCAATTGGAGCAATCGATTTTAACATGTCTAATTGCGTGAATGATTCGGCAATATTAACGGCATTTAGACCTAGATCCATATCAAATTTTGGAGTATTTCCTTTGGTTGAAACGGTTCCAGTTAAACCAATATTTCCACCAAAAACACCCATTTTTAAATTGTTTAGGGTTACCGCTTCATCTCTGATAAGCATAGTTCCTGAAACATCTTTCAAATTCAAATTGTCATAAACCACCGTTCCAGCTTTTGCCGAAATACTACAATCTAAGAAAGAAGGGATTTTAACTGCTTCCGTTGTTTTTTTTCCATCTGTTGTAGTAGTGGTTGTTGGTGCCATGAAATCAGAAACTACTAGTTTAGTTGAATTCATGTTGAATTTTCCTTTCAAGATTTGGTTTTTAAACATGAATCCGTAGAAATTATCTAAAGTTCCATTCACTTGAATATCAGAAGAACCTGTTTTTGCATCAAATTTGCTCAAGTTGATATGGTTCGGATTAAAAGCTACATCCGCTTGATTAATTTTAAAAGGTTTTGCCATTTCTGGACCTTCGTAATTAAATCCAGTCAGACTAATTGTTCCTGAATTTTGTATGTTTTGATACTGACTTTTCTCAACAGATTGCATGTCGAATTTCGTTTTTACATCCGCTTTTAGAATTCCAGTTAACGGTTTGTCTAATTTTACAGGATATGCTTTAGTAACGTTTGCCAAGTTGATAATTCCTTTTAATTCCGCATCCACTAAAGCGTTTGTTGCAATGTTTCTAATATTAGCTTTCGCATTAAAAACGTCTTGGTCAATAGCAAAAGAAAGTTTGTTCAAATTTACATAAGTGTCGTTCATTGCTCCCGTTTCGTTGATAATATGAGTATCAATCACAATGTTTTTAACCGATTTTGGTAAATCTGGATATTGGAATGATGCATTACTAGAAGCAATTTTAACATCAAAAGCTGGTATCGTTGTTTCGGTTAAATTTCCTTTTACTTTTCCATCTACAGAAAATTGCCCCGTTGTTTTTACTTTGTTGATATCGCCAGAATAAGCAGCAGGTACTAATCCAAGGAAGTTTTTAAAATCAGATGTTGGTGTTTTGAAAGTTAAATCATACGTTTGACCTGCTTCTGCCATTTGTATAAATCCATTAAATTCTAATGGTAATTGATTAATTAAGGCTTTGTTGTCTTTGAATTCGTATTTGCTTTTTTCTAAATCAATTCCCAAAATAGCGTCTAAAGTAATTCCTACATTGTTCATGTAGTTCATTTTTTCCATTTCAAAAGAAAGTTTAGCCGTAGTTTTGGTTTCCAAATCCAATTTTTGAGCAGCAAAGTTCCCTTTACCTTCATGATAAATGCTGTCTAAAACCATTTTCATGTTCGAACCTTGATCGATATAGCTGAATTTCAAATTTTCAACACCATATTTTTGAATGTCTAAAGAAAAAGGTTTACTGTCAGAAGGTTTTTTTTCTTCCGCTTCTTTAAGAGCAATATCAAAATTTCCTACACCATCTTTATTGAAAATAATATTTACAATTCCGTTTACAGCACTAAAACTTTCTAAACTCATGGTTTCACCTTCACCTTTAAAAAGTTCTTTAATACTCATGGTTATGTTGGTTTCGCCTGCATACAAAAGCGTATCGCCAGCAAAAGGTGCTTTGTTAATGATGCTTAATTTATCAATTGTAACATTAGCTTTTGGAAAGCTTTTAAATAGACTTAAATCTACATCTTCAAATGCAATATTGGCATTTACATTTTCGTTTAACGTTTTGGCAATCATTTCCTTGATTTTGTCTTTAAATAAAAAGGGTGCCGCAGCTAATGCGATAATGGTTACTAGAAGAAATATTCCAAGTCCTTTTAAAATTTTCTTTAACATAATTGTATTTTTAGGGTGAATATAATTGTAAGCTATACAAAATTAATACCAAATGCTTTATAATCTATTAATTTTATGTGAAACTTATAAAAAAAATCCCAAAAACAAGTTGCTTTTGGGATTTCATATTTTAATGTAAATTATTAATGAATCTCAATTTCGTAAGGCATCATCGCTTGAATACCTTTTCTGCTTTTCACACGTTTGATTTGTTCTAGCATTTGGAAACCTTCTTCGCCAAGTTGTTCTTTTAATAATTGTTCTTTAGTTTTAAACATCGCCATTCCAGTGAAATTAGCTAATAAATCTTCAAAACTCTTCTCGTATTCAGGGAAGTTTTCTGTTCTGTAAGAAGTGGTTTTTCCAAGTTTAGCTGCGTATTTGATGGCTGCATCTAAACCTCCAATTTCGTCAACTAATCCAAGTTTATGAGCGTCAATTCCTGTCCAAACTCTTCCTTGTGCAATTTCGTCTACTTGTTGAGTTGTCATTTTTCTTCCATCAGCCACACGTTTTAAGAAAGTAGCATAGGTTTTTTCGATGCTTTCTAAAACAAAACCTTTATATTTTTCGTCAATTGGTTCGAATACACTATATCCACTTGCGTTTTCGTGTGTTTTTACTTGTTCAGCATTGATTCCGATATTTTTGCCTAACTGGCTCATGTTAGGTAGCATTCCAAAAACTCCAATAGAACCTGTAATTGTATTTGGTTCTGCGAAGATTCTATCCGCATTAGCTGCAATGTAATAACCTCCAGAGGCGGCATAGTTCCCCATAGAAACTACAACAGGCTTAGTTTTTTTTGTGATTTCAATTTCTCTCCAAATTAATTCAGAAGTTAAAGCACTTCCTCCAGGACTGTTTACTCTTAATACAATTGCTTTTACATTTTTATCTTCACGTGCATCTTGTAAGGAACGTTTGATAGAACCTTCGCCAATTACATTTACATCGCCTTCACCACTAGCAATTTCACCTTGAGCATAAATTATAGCAATAATATCTTTTTTAGAATAATCTTCAACAGTTGAAGCTGCTTTTTTTGCATAATCCGTAATGCTAACAATTTGATATTTTTCTTTTTTATCTAATTTTAGTTTTGCTCTAATCATGTCATGATACTCGTCTTCATAAGCTATTTTATCAACTAATTTGTTGGCTAAAGCTAATTCTGGAGTACGAGCGCCAAGTGAATTTGCAATAGCATTAAGTTGAGCCACAGTTAATTTTCTGCTTTCAGCAATATCAGTGACAATTGTATTCCAAACCGAATTTAATAAAACCGACATTTGTTCGCGGTTTTCTGGACTCATTTCTTGTGCTAAGAAAGGTTCTACGGCACTTTTATATTTTCCATGACGAATAACTTCCATTTTTACACCTGTTTTCTCTTGCAAGTCTTTCATGTATAAAATTTCAGCAGATAATCCTTTTAAATCCACTTCTCCCATTGGATTCAAATATACTTGATCAGCAACCGAATTAATGTAATATTCTTTTTGTGAATAACTGTTGGCATAGGCATAAACAAATTTCCCCGATTTTTTAAAATCTTCTAGTTTGTCACGAACCGCTTTACTTTGCGCTAAACCAAGTTGTGATTCATTATTCAAAATGGAAATACCTTTAATTTTGTCATCCGATTTTGCTGCTTCAATTGCATTTAAAATATCCGTAACCCCATCATGATGGGCTTCAAAATAATTAAAGTCTTTAAAATTAGTCTTTCCTGCGTAATCCAAAGATACTTTTGATAAATCTAATTCAATAACCGAATTCTTTTTTACGGTAACGGTATCTTCGCCACTACCAGCTATGGCGCCAATAATGATAATCCCGAAGAAAAAAATCATGCAAAAAATAAATATCCCTACAATTGTAGCTAATACATTTCCTAAAAATCTCATTTCAATTTCATTTTAATTTACCATATTAGTAGTTAAAACCATAAAATTGTTACATGTTCATAAAAAAACCAAAAAGGTAAATTAGAAGTCTAAAATTGTTTGTTATTTTGCCAATATGAGTCAACATCAAGTCGTTTTATCTCTAGGAAGTAATCAGGGTAATCGTTTAGAAACGATTCAATCTTGTATTGATTTGATTCATAGTGAAGTAGCAACTGTGGTGAAGATTTCTAAAATTTATGAAACACCAGCTTGGGGTTTTGAAAGTGCTCCTTTTTATAACGCTGCTATTTTAATTCATACGACAAAATCGGCTCAAAAAATTTTAAATCAGGTTTTGAAAGTAGAGAAGAAGTTAGGTCGAATTCGCTCTAAAGATTCTGGTTATCAAGCTCGAATTATTGATGTGGATATCATTGCTTTTGATGAAGAAATTATTTTGACCGAAAATCTCCAAATTCCGCATCCATTAATGCAAAATCGCAAGTTTGTGTTGCAACCTATGTTGGATTTAGGTTTGAATTGGGAACATCCTACTTTAAAGAAATCTATTGCACAACTAGTACTACAAACAGATGACAAAAGCGAAATTAAAGCCGTTCATTCCATAGTTTCTCCAATTGAAAAATTACAATTACAGCAATTCAATTATATAGCCATTGAAGGAAATATTGGCGCTGGGAAAACCACATTGTCAACTAAATTATCAGAAGATTGCAATGCGAAATTAGTTTTAGAACGCTTTGCAGATAATCCGTTTTTACCAAAGTTTTACAAAGACCAAAGTCGATACGCGTTTCCTTTAGAAATGTCGTTTTTAGCTGATAGATACCAACAATTATCAGACGATTTAGCGCAATTTGATTTGTTCAAAGACTTTGTAGTAGCGGATTATCACATTTTTAAATCGTTGATTTTTGCTAAAGTAACGCTTCAAGAAGACGAATACCGTTTATACAAAACCATGTTTGACATCATCCACAAAGAAATGCCAAAACCTGATTTGTATGTGTATTTGTACCAAAATACCGAAAGATTGTTGGAAAACATCAAAAAACGTGGCAGAAGTTACGAACAAGAAATTCCAGCAGATTATTTAGAGAAAATCAATCAAGGTTATTTAGATTACATCAAAACTCAAACCGATTTGAATGTGTTGATTATCGATGTTTCTGATTTGGATTTTGTGAAGAAACAGGAGGATTATGTTTTTTTGTTGAATGAAATTAATACCAAGATTAAAAATTGATTTTGTAACACAGATTAAACGGATTTCTACAGATTTTAAAAATTTATTTAATTTCTTCAATCAGTGTTCTGAAAAATTATTTCATCTTCTGAAACAAATCCCAAATCACAATTCCAGCACTCACCGAAATATTCAACGAATGTTTACTTCCTAATTGGGGAATTTCAATAACACCATCGCTTAAATTAATAGCCTCTTGCGAAACACCTTTTACTTCGTTTCCAAAAATTAAAGCGTATTTTGTATTGGTTTCAGGTTGAAAATCATCCAACATAATGGCATTCTCGGTTTGCTCCACAGAATACACTTTTACATTTTCTTGTTTCAATTGCTTCACTACAGCTAAAACGTCTTTTGCATATTCCCAAGTCACAGTTTCAGTAGCACCAAGAGCTGTTTTGTGAATTTCTTTATTAGGCGGAGTAGCCGTAATGCCACACAAATAAATCTTTTCAATCAAAAAAGCATCCGAAGTTCTAAAAACCGAACCAATATTGTGTAAACTTCTGATGTCGTCTAAGATTACAATAATGGGTGTTTTTTGAGCTTCTTTAAACTCGTTGATGTTTTTGCGTTCTAATTCTGCGTTGGCTAATTTTCTCATGTGGCAAAAATAAAGATTAATTATAAAACTTTAAAACTTGATTTTTGAAATTGATATTGTCATTGTCTTTGAAATTATTACCTTCGCAATCATACTTAAAATTTGAAATTGTGGCTAAGAAATCTGCAGCAGCTCCCGATAAAGCACCCAAGGAAACACCTTTAATGAAGCAATACAACGAGATAAAAAACAAATATCCCGATGCGTGTTTGTTGTTTCGTGTGGGTGATTTTTATGAAACTTTTGGAGAAGATGCTGTTCGTGCCGCAGGAATTTTAGGTATTACGCTAACCAAGCGTGGTGCTGGAAGTGATAGTGAAACAGCGTTGGCAGGATTTCCACATCATTCTTTAAATACGTATTTACCTAAATTGGTTAAAGCAGGACTTCGAGTAGCGATATGCGACCAATTGGAAGATCCAAAAATGACAAAAACCATTGTAAAACGTGGTGTTACTGAATTAGTCACGCCCGGAGTTTCCATGAATGATGAGGTGTTACAGTCGAAGTCGAATAACTTTTTAGCATCGGTTCATTTTGGGAAGAAAATGGTTGGTGTTTCATTTTTAGATGTGTCAACAGGCGAATTTTTAGTAGCCCAAGGTAATGAAGAATACATCGATAAATTGTTGCAAAACTTTCGCCCGAGTGAAATTTTAATTCCGAAACAGTTTAAAAATCAGTTTCATACTGTTTTTGGTGACGATTTTCATACGTTCTTTTTGGAAGATTGGGTGTATAAAGAAGATTATGCCTTAGAAAGTTTGACGAAACATTTTCAAACCAATTCATTAAAAGGTTTTGGTGTGGAAGAATTAACCGAAGGTTTGATTGCTTCGGGTGCTATTTTATATTATTTATCGGAAACGCAACATAATAAAATCCAACATATCACAAACATTCAACGTATTGCCGAAGATGCTTACGTTTGGATGGATAAATTCACCATTCGAAATTTAGAATTATATCACAGTTATAATCCAAATGCAGTAACGCTTTTAGATGTGATTGATAAAACGCTTTCACCAATGGGAGCAAGGCTTTTGAAACGTTGGTTGGCACTTCCGTTGAAAGACATTGCAAAAATTAGAAGTCGCCATGAAGTGATTTCTTATTTGAAAACCAATCCCGAAGTTTTACAACAAATTCAATATCAAATCAAACAAATTTCCGATTTAGAACGTTTGATTTCAAAAGTAGCAACAGGAAAAATTTCGCCAAGAGAAGTCAATTTCTTGAAAGATTCCTTAGATGCGATTATTCCAATTAAAACATTGGCATTAGGTAGCGATAATGAAGCGTTACGAGTTATTGGTGATAGTTTACATGCTTGTGAATTATTGAGAGAAAAAATAAAAACCACCATTCAAGAAGATGCTCCTGTAAGTGTGAATAAAGGAAATGCAATTGCTGTTGGAGTTCATCCCGAATTAGATGAATTAAGAGCCATTTCATCAATGGGAAAAGGTTATTTAGAAGAATTAGAACAACGTGAAAGTGCTGCTTCTGGAATTCCTTCTTTGAAAGTTTCTTTTAATAATGTTTTTGGTTATTACATAGAAGTTCGAAATACACATAAAGATAAAGTTCCAGCAGAATGGATTCGCAAGCAAACCTTAGTGAATGCTGAGCGTTACATTACAGAAGAATTAAAAGAATACGAATCTAAGATTTTAGGCGCTGAGGAAAAGATTCATCAATTAGAAACACAATTGTTTGAGCAATTAGTGAATTGGATTGCTACGTATATCAAACATGTTCAGTTGAACGCGAATTTAATTGCACAATTGGATTGTTTGACGTCTTTCACGCAATTAGCGATTGATAACAAATACATCTGCCCAGATTTAGATGAAAGTTTCGATTTGGAGATTAAAGATGGTCGTCATCCTGTAATTGAAAAGCAATTACCGGTTGGTGTTCCGTATATTTCTAATGATGTTTATTTAGACAGAGAAACCCAACAAATTATCATGATTACCGGTCCGAATATGTCGGGTAAATCGGCTATTTTGCGTCAAACGGCTTTAATTGTATTAATGGCGCAAATGGGAAGTTTTGTTCCAGCAGAAAGTGTGAGAATGGGAATTGTAGATAAAATTTTTACCCGAGTAGGAGCGAGCGATAATATTTCGATGGGTGAATCTACTTTTATG
Organism: Flavobacterium sp.; assembly: GCF_036782315.1. Lineage (GTDB taxonomy): Bacteria > Bacteroidota > Bacteroidia > Flavobacteriales > Flavobacteriaceae > Flavobacterium. The sequence continues at coordinate 864 of NZ_DAIPZK010000015.1, read as the reverse complement.
GTGGAAATGAATGAAACCGCTTCGATTTTGAATAATATTTCGGAAAGAAGTTTGGTTTTGTTAGATGAAATTGGAAGAGGAACTTCAACTTATGACGGAATTTCGATTGCTTGGGCGATTTCAGAATATTTGCACGAACATCCGAATAAACCAAAAACCCTTTTCGCTACACACTATCACGAATTAAACGAAATGGAAGTTACGTTTGATAGAATTCAGAATTATAATGTTTCGGTAAAAGAATTAAAAGATACGGTTTTATTTATTCGTAAATTAGTGAAAGGCGGAAGTGCGCATAGTTTTGGTATTCACGTAGCAAAAATGGCAGGAATGCCTCAAATTGTAATTCAAAAAGCACAAAAACTATTAAAGCAATTAGAAAAAAGACATTCAAGCGAAGAATTATCCGGAATTAAATCAGCAAGTGATGAATTACAATTGAGTTTTTTTAATTTAGATGATCCGCTTTTAGAAGAAATTAAAAAAGAAATTGTAAATATCGATATCAATACATTGACTCCCGTAGAGGCTTTGATGAAGTTGAACGAAATAAAACGAATGTTGGTGAAAAAATAATTTCAAAATAAAAGATTCGTTATCAAAAGGTTAAAGAAAAGTTCTGAAAAAGTTTTGATTTTTATTCAAAAAGTGCTTGCAAGAATAAAAATATGTTCTATATTTGCACTCGCAATACGGAACAAGTATAGCAAAGTTCTTTAAAAACGCAATGCGAAAATAGCTCAGTTGGTAGAGCGCAACCTTGCCAAGGTTGAGGTCGCGGGTTCGAGCCCCGTTTTTCGCTCTAAACCAATGCTCGAGTGGTGGAATTGGTAGACACGCTGGACTTAAAATCCAGTGAACAGT
>NZ_DAIPZK010000014.1:17488-76208 GCF_036782315.1 Flavobacterium sp. | reverse complement strand
CTGTTAATGGAATACTGTAGTTGAATGTACCTGCAACTGATGGTGTACCTGAAATCGTTATCGTATTTAATGCCCATGTAGCTGACACACCTGCTGGTAAACCTGTTGCAGTTCCAATTCCTGTTGCGCCAGTTGTAGTATGTGTGATAGCTGAAATCGCTGTATTAACACATACTGTTGGAGTTGAAGAAGCAGTACTTGCAGTATTATTTGGATTAACCGTAACACTTACTGCTGCCCCATTAGCACAACCTGTTGCAGCAACTGTCGCAGTAGCTTCATAGGTATAAACACCAGCTGTACTCGACTTAACATAAACTGTTGATGCATTAGTACCAGCAGTATAAGGTATAGTCGCAGATGCATTTGTAAATAAATTTGTTATTGGACTCCATGTAATATTTACTGGAGCTATTGCTGAAACTCTTAAGTTTGGTCTGTTTGTAGTGGTAGTTGGTGCATCAGTATTAGTACATACAGTTGCATTATTGTCTTGAGATAGATATAAATTTAAACCAGATGCAACTGTTGAAGATTCTACAGATATAGAATTTGCAGAAACACCACCGCCATTATTGTTATTAAAACAAGTCTCAATCAATAAACTTGACACTCCATCCCATGTTAATGGAGTAGATAAAATAAAATCAAGATTTCCAATACCTGTGGTTGGAGTATAATTAGTTGGAGCTAAAACCACATTTGTTGCACCATTAATAAAACTTGTTCCAATAGTTGTATTAGAAACAAAACCTGCATTAATTGCAAAATTATTTAATGCCAATGGTGTTCCAGAGAGTGCAACAAAACCAATAGAACTAATTCTTTGACCTGCAGTTAAACCTAAAGCTGTTAATTCAGCTGACGTGTATAACGCTTGCGTTTTTGAACCTCCATAAAATCCTCTGAAAGGAGTTGAAGATGTATTGGTTGAAGTTCCTGAACCTAATTTACCTGTAACCGCTAGACTACCTCCTGAAACAGTTATTGATTGAATTGCATCAACACAAATTGTTGGATCTGATGGTGTAAAAGTTAAATCTGACGGTAACGGATTAACTGTAACTGTATAAGTTGCCGTAGTTGAACACGATCCTGCAGACTGAGAGGCTGTTAATGTGTAAGTCGTTGTAGTTGTTGGTGAAAACTCCCAACCAGTTGTACTATTACCAGTTACATTTGTTGATGGAGACCAAACAAAAGTATCATAACTAGCACCACCATTAGTTAAAGTTAGTAAAGCTGAATCTCCATTACAAATAGATGATGATGTATTACTTAATGTTATTACTGGAGGTGTATTTAAAGTTGCTACAACTGGAACTCTTGTTCCTGAACAAACATTAGATAAACTCCAATTATAAAAATAATAATATGTTGTTGAATTTCCTGATATATATCCATTTGTAATGTTTCCAAAAGTACCAAGGGAATATGGAAATCCTCCAAGAGAAGACTCTCTTACCATAGCTGGACCAGATACAGCTAATAATCTATAACCTGTTCCAGCAGGAATAATAAAATCAATTGGTAATGTAAATTGAACAGGTGAAGTTGCATTTCCTGCAGGAACATTAACCGTTTTAGTATTAATAACTGTTCCTGCTGAATTTTGTAATTGAAGTACTATACTTCCTGATGTAGCACTAGCTAAATAAACATCAACCGAATTTAATTTTGCTTTTCTACTTAAATCAAAAACCAAACCATATGTTGAAGGGGTTGTATTTGCAGTTGCTATTGTAGAAACTCTTCCTAAACCATTTGTTTGATTTGATATTTCATTCTCTTCAACATAATAAGTTGTTGTAGTTGAAATTGAAGGAGTCGTATAAGAAGCACCTGTAGCTAAAGAACTTCCACCTGTAACAGCAGCATACCAATTTAAAACATTATTAACATTAGAAGCTGTAGCATTTAAATTAAATGTTGCGGCAGTAGCACACTTAGTATCACCAATAACTGATGATGGTTGAGGATTATTAATCGTAATATTACTTGTAGCTGTTACAGTGGCACCTGTGTTATCAGTAATTGTAACAGTATAGTTAGTATTAATTGTTGGAGAAACAGTTAAGGTAGACGAAGTACCAACAACTGAAGTTCCATCACTCCATGAATAAGAATATGGAATACAGCCACCTGTTGGAGAAGCAGTTAATACTACTGAACTTCCAACACAAATATTAGATGAGCTAGGAGTAGTTGTAACAGCCAAAGCTGTAACATTTGTTGATACAACAACGTTTTGTGCTGCACTACACCCTGTAGAAGGATTAGTTGCAGTAACAGTATATGTTGTTGATGGTCCCGCAGGTAAAGTAACCGATCCTGAAGATGACGTTAAAACAGTTGAAGTTCCGTCTGACCATGACCATGTATAACTTGACGTTGTGTTAGAATCATTTACTCTTCCTGAAAAAATAAATTGTGGTCGAGTTGAAGAAGTCGTTGAAGAACCATTCCATCCTGAAGGTAAAGAACTTCCAGAGTAACCACAAACTTCTGATGCAGTTCTAGAATCTACATAACGAGCATTTGCAGATACAAATGGTGTAGAATCAACCCTAACTGTTGAAGCTGTATTTGACGTATTAGCATTACTCCAACAAAAACTCAAAATAATATTTGAAGTCCCATCCCAGTTAAACGGAGAACTAAAAGTTATTGTATTTATACCTACTGCAGGAACAAATGTGCCAGCAAAAACATTATTTGAAACATTCTCAATATTTGAAGTTAAAGATGTCAATGGTGTTGACTCCATATTTACTCTAAACCCAGACAATGTAGAACCTGCAACAGTAACATTAATTCCTAAAGAAGTAATATCACCTGCAATAATTCCAAGAGCTGTTAGTTCTGATGCTCTAATCAAATATTGTGTCTTAACTCCTCCATAACCTCCATAAAAAGGGTTTGCAGCAGCTGAAGTTGAAGTGCTCGCTCCTAATCCTAATGTTTTAGAACCTGGTCCATTTTCAATAATTGATGCTGCTAAATTAATTGTACTTCCCGCACACGCAACCATTGGACTAGCAGTTACAGTAGTAATTGAAGGCAAAGGATTAACTGTTACAATTACGGTATTTGTTGTTTGACATCCACCATCTATAGCGGTAGCAGTATAAGTATAGGTTCCTATAGCAGTAGGTGTTACTGTAATACTAGCACCACTTTGAGATGTTTCTACTCCACTTCCTGTAGTAGACAACCAAGAGTAAGTATAATTTTGTAGTGGTGTTGAAGCTGTATTGGCAGCCGTTAAAACTGCACTTTGTCCTAAACATATTGTTGCAGCACTTGTAGATGCTGAAATTAAATCAGGTGTGCTAACCGTAATAGTTATTGGTGTACGTAAACTTTCACAACTTGTTGTTGGATTAACTACAGAAACATATAAAGTTGTAGTAGTGCTAATAGCTGTTGTATAAGTTGTTGAAGTACTCGACTGTAAAGCTGTTCCTCCTGTAGCACCGGCATACCAATTGAAAGTTGGCGTTGTAAAACCATTCGCATCAACTACAGATGCAGTAGGAATTTGTGTTCCACATTGTGCAGAGTTTGTTGCCGTAGGTGCCGTTGGCAATGGATTAACATTAACAGTAGTTGAAGCCGTTAAAGGACACCCATTAACTAGGGCTGTACCAGTATAAGTAGTTGTTACATTAGGATTTACTACTAATGGATTTGAAGTACCAACTACTGATACACCATTTGACCATGAATAAGAAGTTGCTGTTCTAGAAATAATTCCTGAAAATTGCACATTTAATCTTGTTGTTGATAAAACACCTGATGCAGCTGCTTTACCATTTGTATCCGAATGTAAAACTGTATTTCCAGTTGTTGCTGTAAAATATGTTATGGCGTTATTTGTTGCATTAGCACCATCATACTGAATATCAATAATTAAATTTGATGTTCCATCCCAATTATAAGGTGTTGCAAAATTAATTGTTTGCCATCCAGACGCAGTATGAGTATATGTTGCAGCTGGAAATACGGTGGTGAAAGTTGGAGCTAACCATGTTGTTGAAGAAAAAGTACTTTGAGAAATTGTTCCAATACGAACTATAAAATTGGCATTAGTTGCCGCATCTCCTAAAGACGTGATATTAAAAGCCATGGAATTAATATTACCTGCTGCTAACCCCCCAGCAGTTAACTCTGCAGCGGTGTATATTGTTTGAATTCTGTAACTTGGCCATCTATTACAAAATGCAGTTGGCTGAGTAGTAGCAGATGTAAGGGTTGTTGCATTTCCAATCTGAGCTGTTCCACTTCCATTAATATTCATAGTAAGAGTTGTAGCACCTCCAGCACATACTGTAGAAACAGATGCATTTGCAGATGTTGTCAAGCCAGTATTTGGCTCATCTGAATATGATACCCCATTATAAGTTGTATTTAACCCGATAGAATTAGTAGCAGTTATAGACCACGTTACATTTGCATTACCAATTGTAGGTGCTAACATAGTACCTACCCAAGTATTACCACCACTATTAGTCATTGTAATAGCTGTTTGAGCTGTACCATTATGACTGTAATTTAAAACAACACTTGTAATAGTTCCTGCAGTAGTTGTTACATCTACAGAAATAGCTCTATTTGATTTAACACATTGTGAAGTTAAAGCAGGTGTTGCAATCATGTTAGTAATTATTGGCGCAGGAGAAACTCCTTCAAATTCCCAAGCCCCTACATCATAAGACGAGCCAGCACCAGCTGGACGAGGAATACCACTGTAGTCTTCATTATAAGGACTACCAAGAATATTTCCACCACTTTCTGCTTGAGTAATTAAACCAGTAGAAGGTTTAAGGTAATTTGTATTTGAACCAGCAGTAGAAACAAAATATGACACAGGATTGAAACTTGACTCAGTAAAAGAACCAGTTTCTCTCGATGCTACTGCAGCTTGAAAAGTAGTCATTGTTTGGTATGAATTAGTACCATCGTACATAATTAAATTTGTTGCACTGGGAGAGCCTACATAAAATAGATTCTTATTAGAAGTTGAAGCATAGTTTGCTAATGCTGTTCCTCCTCTTCTGTATGCTACTGTTAAACCTGTACCTGCTGAAGCAGAGGTATTAAATATCATATTATTTTGCAAATCAAGAACTGCTATTGTAGCAGTAGAATTTGCTGTATGAAAAATACCTGTCGTTCCAAAATTAGCTCCACTTGAAGATGCATTCAAATATATAGTATTGTTATAAATTCTTTGATTTGATGAAGTAGCAGTTGAAGTAATATTAACCCCCCTAATTGCATCGGTTAAATTTGCTAAAGGAGCAGTTAAATCAGCAATTAAATTGTTGTAGGTATTAATATTTGAACCAGCAGTAATATTAATACCAATTACAGCTGGTGAGGTAGTTGAAATATTGGCTGTAGCACTAATATTATATATTTTGTTTCTATATGTATTAACATTAGTACCCCCTTGAATTGAAATACCTAATGCCAAAGGAGATGTTATGCCAGAAGACAACATTCCGTAGATAGTATTTTGATAAACGTTAGTTGTACTAGCTCCTGAAACCAAAATACCACCAACTGCACTTGACGCACCTGTAGATGATAACGTATTTATAGTATTTCCATTAATATTAATTAATGTAGATGTATTGCTACACGAAATACCTAATACTTGACCACCGGTACCTGTTGATGATAAATTGTTAATAATATTATTAGCAATACTTATGGATGTAGCAATACTACCCGTAGAACCTAAATTAATAGCCGTGATTGCTCCTTGTCCAGACCAATTTGTAAAAGTATTATTATTTACTGTAGAATTACCTGCCCAATATGAGGCTGTTAAACCAATATAAGCAGAAGTACCACCTGTCCCTATCCAAGAATTAAATGTATTATTGGTTATTATTTTAGTAGGGATTGAACTAGAAGACAAATAATCAGTACTTGAAATAGCTGTTATCGCAGTAGCACCTGTTATAGTAATATTTGAAAAATTATTATTAGTAATTGTTGCAGTTGTCCCATTAACTGATGAACCCGCACTCGTTAAACAAGTAACTGTACCACCCGCTCCCGTCTTTGTAAAACCAGTGACAATTGAATTCCCACTTATAGTTTGAGAACCACCTGTTGGCATTGTAACGCTATGACTAATAAAAGTGAAACTACCAGTAGTACTACAAGAAATATTAGTAAATGTATTGTTACTGATATTTGTTGTAAAATCACCTGAAGCCTTTGAAAGAGCTGTAATAGCTCCTGAAGATACAACTGAATGGTTCAGACGTGTAAAATTATTATTACTGACATTTGCAATACTAGTGACCGAAGCGGAACCACTTGGATAAGTAATACCGTTAATAGCACCAGTTGCTGCACCACTCTGTAATGAAATGGCATTATAAGAAATTGTATTTGTAAAGGTTGTTGTAGGAGCATTTGAAGAAGCTTGAATTTGGATTCCGTTCAAAGTACCAGTTGTTACTCCTCCATCTGAACTTGTAATTGAGTTATATGATACATTAAATCCATTTGAATTACGGACTAAAATACCGTTTACTGTTCCAGAAACATTTGCATACCCAGAAAACGTACCCGTTGTTCCAAAATTTGAAATTGTATTTCCAGTTGAAATTGAAGAGCCTCCAATGTCAATTCCTGTATTGGCATCTGCAGCAGCAGTAGGCCCAACCACCACAATACCTAAATTAACATTATTAATTGTATTACCATAGACTTTTAACCCACTATTCCCCCCAGCTGTTGTTGTAGCAGTTGCAGAAGTAGCAATTGTTGTAGCACTGTGAGTTGAATTACTATAAATACCAAATGTATTTTGATACGTTCTATTTAATGCTATGATATTGTTTTGAATCGTACAGTTTTGCGCACCATTAGTAGTAGTAGCATATAATAAAGCTATCCCCCATTCTGTCATAGTATTCGTTCCAGCAGCAGTATCTGCAGCTACAGGCGTAAATGCACGCTCATTCAAAGTAAAACCTTGAATCGTAATCCAATCTCCACCAATAATTTTAAATATGGCATCATTTAAATTTCCAGAAGTTTGAGCAGGCGCAGTAATTGTACTACTATTTCCTTGAATAGTAATGGTATTAGTTGATGTACCTGTTGCAGTTATGCTATACCCCCCCACAGGTGCCGTTTCATTACCTGTCAAAGTAATAACAACAGGATCAGTAATAGTAGCTCCATTTAAAGCCGTAATAGCAGAAGCTAAACTTGGATAAGTAGCTGCTAAGCCAGAACTTGAATTAGTTGTAACTTGCGCAAAAGAAAACAACGTGAAAAACAAAAATAAAAGTGAAAAAACGCCTTTTTTTTCTGAACTAAACGATGCCACTTTTTCTTTTTTTAAAGAAGTCGAACCCATAAAAGTGAAGGGTTTGACTAGAAAGTAGTTTTTTATCATAAATTATAGTTTTAAAAAAATGCTTATTTTATAAAAAGCCGACTAATTTATGAAATAATTTACAATCAAATTGATTTTTTATGACAAAAAAACTAAAAAATAGTTATAATGTAAAAAAAACTCCGTAAAGAGTTTTTTTTTGATTTTAAGCTTGGCCTGTAGGACCAAAATTCAATGGAATTGGTGGCTGTTCACTTTCTTCAATTTTTCCGTGAGCACTTTCAAAACGGTGAATGTTTTCTCCTAATGCTTTTAATAATCGTTTTGCGTGTTGAGGCGTTAAAATAATTCTTGATTTTACTTTAGCTTTTGGCACCCCTGGCATAATGGTTACAAAATCTACCACAAACTCAGAATTAGAATGATTAATAATGGCTAAATTGGAATAAATTCCTTCTGCTGTTTGTTCATCTAATTCGATGTTAATTTGTCCTTGTTGATTATTATTTTCCATGATATTTAATATTATTATTTAGTTATACAAGAATAAGTATAATTTGGGTAAAAAAAAAGCCTAACAGAAAATCTGTTAGGCTTTATGTTGGAATAATGAAGCTAATTAGTAGTTAAACTCTTCTTTAGCAGCCATTAATTCATTGTATTCTTCTTTAGAACCTACAATAATATTATCGTATTCTCTCATACCAGTACCAGCTGGAATTCTGTGTCCTACAATAACATTTTCCTTTAATCCTTCTAAAGTATCAACTTTACCTGCTACTGCAGCTTCGTTTAATACTTTTGTAGTTTCCTGGAACGATGCAGCAGAAATGAATGATTTCGTTTGTAACGATGCTCTTGTAATACCTTGTAATACTGGTGTAGCAGTAGCTGGAACAATATCACGTGCTGAAACTAAGTTTTTATCATTACGTTTTAATAACGAATTTTCATCTCTTAACTGACGCGGTGTAACAATTTGACCTGGTTTTAAGTTTTCAGAATCTCCTGCATCTTCCACAACTTTCATTCCGTATAATTTATCGTTTTCAACGATGAAATCACTTGTATGAACTAATTGATCTTCTAAGAATAAAGTATCCCCTGGATCCACAATTCTTACTTTACGCATCATCTGACGGATAACCACCTCAAAGTGTTTATCGTTGATTTTTACACCTTGTAAACGGTATACCTCTTGAATTTCGTTTACCAAATACTGTTGAACAGCAGATGGACCTTGAATTCTTAAGATATCCTCTGGAGTAATTGCTCCATCAGAAAGTGGAGTTCCCGCTTTTACGAAGTCGTTTTCTTGAACTAAGATTTGGTTTGAAAGTTTTACTAAGTATTTCTTCACTTCACCAAATTTAGACTCGATAGCGATTTCTCGGTTACCTCTCTTAATTTTTCCAAAAGTTACAACACCATCAATTTCAGAAACTACCGCAGGGTTTGAAGGATTACGAGCTTCTAATAACTCGGTAATTCTTGGTAAACCTCCAGTAATATCACCTGCTTTAGAAGAACGACGTGGAATTTTAACTAAAATCTTACCTGCTTTAATTTTTTCTCCATCGTTTACCATAAGGTGAGCTCCTACTGGTAAATTGTATGAACGAATTAACTCGCCATCTTTACCGTAGATGTGTAACGTAGGGATTAATTTTTTATTTCTACCTTCAGAAATTACTTTCTCTTGGAAACCAGTTTGCTCGTCGATTTCAACAATGAACGATTGTCCTTGTTCTAAATCTTCGTAACCTACTTTACCTGTAAATTCAGAAATAATTACCCCGTTATATGGATCCCATTTACAGATTGTAGTACCTTTTTCAACAACATCTCCATCATTTACAAAAATACTTGATCCGTAAGGAATATAGTGTGTATTTAATACAATACCTGTTTTTGGCTCAACTAATTTTAACTCAGTAGAACGAGAAATTACGATATCAACAGCATTTCCTTCAGCATCTTCACCTTTAACTGTTTTTAAATCTTCAATTTCTAATCTACCTGCAAAACGAGTTACAATACTAGACTCTTCAGAGATACCTCCAGCAACCCCTCCAACGTGGAACGTACGAAGTGTTAACTGTGTACCAGGCTCACCAATTGATTGCGCTGCAATAACTCCAACTGCTTCACCTTTCTGTGTCATCTTACCTGTTGCCAAGTTTCTACCGTAACATTTAGCACAAATTCCTTTAGTTGCCTCACATGTTAATGGCGAACGAACCTCTACTCTTTCTACTGGAGAAGCTTCGATTTTCTTAACAATAGCTTCTGTAATTTCCTCACCAGCATGAACTAAAATTTCATTATCTAATGGGTTAATCACATTTTGTAAAGCCACACGTCCTAAGATTCTTTCTCCTAAAGTTTCAACGATTTCCTCGTTTTTCTTTAAAGCAGAAACTTCAATACCTCTTAATGTACCACAATCTACAGAGTTTACGATAACATCTTGAGATACGTCATGTAAACGACGTGTTAAGTAACCCGCATCGGCTGTTTTTAGAGCGGTATCCGCAAGACCTTTACGAGCACCGTGAGTAGAAATAAAATACTCAAGGATAGAAAGACCTTCTTTAAAGTTCGATAAAATTGGGTTTTCGATAATTTCACCACCACCAGCAGTTGATTTTTTAGGCTTAGCCATCAAACCACGCATACCAGTTAACTGACGAATCTGCTCTTTAGAACCCCTCGCTCCAGAATCAAGCATCATATATACCGAGTTGAAACCTTGTTGGTCTTCACGGATATTTTTCATTGCTAACTCTGTTAATTGCGCATTAGCTGAAGTCCAGATATCAATAACTTGGTTATAACGCTCGTTATTAGTAATAAGACCCATGCTATAGTTCATCGAAATTGCTTCTACTTGCTCACGAGCATCAGCGATTAATTTCTCTTTTTGTTCCGGAATTCTAATATCACCTAATGAGAATGATAGACCTCCACGGAATGCGAACTTATACCCCATATCTTTCATGTTATCCAAGAAAGCAGCAGTTGTAGGAACGTCAGTTACCGCTAAGATTTTACCAATAATATCACGTAATGATTTCTTAGTTAATACCTCATTGATATATCCAGCTGCTTCAGGTACTACTTCGTTAAATAATACTCTACCAGCAGTTGTTTGAATAATTTTATAAACTAATTCACCGTTTTCATTAAAGTCTTTTGCTCTAATTTTAACTCTAGCATTCAACTCTAATTTTCCTTCATTTAAAGCGATGTTTACCTCTTCAGCAGAATAGAAAGTTAATCCTTCACCTAAAATTTTGTGCTCAGGAGTTGATAAACGCTCTTTAGTCATGTAGTAAAGACCAAGAACCATGTCCTGAGAAGGAACTGTGATAGGCGCACCATTTGCAGGGTTTAAGATATTGTGAGAAGCTAACATTAATAATTGTGCTTCTAAAATAGCTTCTGGTCCTAATGGTAAGTGAACCGCCATCTGGTCACCATCGAAATCGGCATTAAACGCCGTACATGTCAATGGGTGTAACTGAATCGCTTTTCCTTCAATTAATTTAGGTTGGAATGCTTGAATACCTAAACGGTGTAACGTAGGAGCACGGTTAAGTAATACTGGGTGACCTTTGATTACATTTTCAAGGATATCCCATACTACAGGCTCTTTTTTGTCGATAATTTTCTTAGCCGACTTAACTGTTTTTACAATTCCTCTTTCGATTAACTTACGAATAACGAATGGTTTGTAAAGTTCAGCCGCCATATCTTTTGGTAAACCACACTCGTACATTTTCATTTCTGGTCCAACGACAATTACCGAACGAGCAGAATAATCCACACGTTTACCTAATAAGTTCTGACGGAAACGTCCTTGTTTACCTTTTAATGAATCTGATAACGATTTTAATGGTCTGTTAGATTCTGTTTTAACTGCAGAAGCTTTACGTGTATTGTCAAATAATGAATCTACAGATTCTTGTAACATACGTTTTTCGTTTCTTAAGATTACTTCAGGAGCTTTGATCTCCATTAATCTTTTTAAACGGTTGTTACGGATGATTACTCTTCTGTACAAATCATTTAAATCTGACGTTGCAAAACGACCTCCATCAAGTGGTACTAACGGACGTAATTCTGGTGGAATAACTGGAATTACTTTTAAAATCATCCACTCAGGACGGTTTTCTCTGTTTAAGTTAGACTCACGGAATGATTCTACAACATTTAAACGTTTTAAAGCTTCTGTCTTACGTTGTTTAGATGTTTCGTTATTAGCAGCGTGACGTAATTCGTATGATAATTCATCTAAATTAGTACGAGCTAATAAGTCCATAATACATTCAGCACCCATTTTAGCGATGAATTTATTTGGATCATTATCATCTAAATATTGATTTTCCATTGGAAGTGTATCTAAAATATTTAAATACTCTTCTTCTGTAAGGAAATCTAATTTTTGTAAAGATTCGCCATCAGCATTTTTAGCAATACCTGGTTGAATTACTACATATCTTTCGTAGTAAATAATCATATCTAATTTCTTAGATGGTAATCCTAAAATATATCCGATTTTGTTTGGTAACGAACGGAAATACCAAATGTGAGCGATTGGTACAACAAGATTGATGTGTCCAACTCTATCTCTACGAACTTTTTTCTCCGTTACTTCAACACCACATCGGTCACAAACGATTCCTTTGTAGCGGATTCTTTTATACTTACCACAAGCACACTCATAATCTTTAACTGGACCGAAAATTCGTTCACAGAAAAGACCATCTCTTTCTGGTTTGTGGGTACGATAGTTGATTGTTTCTGGTTTTAAAACCTCACCTCTTGATTCTGCCAAAATAGATTCTGGAGAAGCAAGTCCTATCGTGATTTTGTTAAATCTTTTAACGGTATTTTTATCTTTTAATCTTGTCATGATATGAATACTTTCGATTTATGAAAAGCGTTATAAAGGAAGTAACCAAGGCTACTCCCGGATAAATTTATTCTTCTAATCTGATGTCTAATCCAAGACCTTTTAATTCATGCATTAATACATTGAACGATTCAGGTAATCCTGGTTCTGGCATAGTTTCTCCTTTAACGATAGCTTCGTAAGTTTTAGCTCTACCAATAACGTCATCCGATTTAACAGTTAAGATTTCTCTTAGCGTACTTGATGCACCATATGCTTCAAGAGCCCAAACCTCCATCTCTCCAAAACGCTGACCTCCGAATTGAGCTTTACCTCCTAATGGTTGTTGCGTAATTAAAGAGTAAGGACCAATAGAACGAGCGTGCATTTTATCGTCTACCATGTGACCTAATTTCAACATATAGATAACTCCTACTGTTGCTGGTTGGTGGAAACGCTCTCCAGTTCCTCCGTCATATAAATACGTATGACCGAATCTTGGAATACCTGCTTCGTCTGTTAAGGCATTAATTTGATCTAAAGTAGCACCATCAAAAATTGGAGTAGCGAACTTCTTACCTAATTTTTGACCAGCCCATCCTAATACCGTTTCATAAATCTGACCAATGTTCATACGAGATGGTACCCCTAGTGGATTCAACACGATATCTACTGGTGTTCCGTCTTCTAAGAATGGCATATCTTCCTGACGAACGATTTTAGCAACAATACCTTTATTACCGTGACGTCCTGCCATTTTATCCCCTACTTTTAATTTACGTTTCTTAGCGATGTAAACTTTAGCAAGTTTTAAAATTCCAGAAGGTAATTCATCTCCAACAGTAATAGTAAATTTCTCTCTTCTTAACCAACCTTGTAAATCGTTTAATTTGATTTTGTAGTTGTGAATTAAGTCGTTCACCATTGCATTTGTATGCTCATCTGTTGTCCACTGACCTTTAGTTAAGTGAGCAAAATCTTCTACACCTTGCAACATTTTTTTAGTGAATTTTTTACCTTTTGGCAATACTTCTTCACCTAAATCGTTCATTACACCTTGAGAAGTTTTACCATCGATGATGACAAATAATTTTTCAATCAATTTGTCTTTCAACTCGTTGTACTTAACTTCGAATTCAGTTTCTAATTTATCAACGTCTTCTTTATCTTTAGAACGTTTTCTCTTATCTTTTACTGCTTTCGCAAATAATTTTTTATCTAAAACCACACCGTGTAAAGATGGAGACGCTTTTAATGAAGCATCTTTTACATCACCTGCTTTATCTCCGAAGATAGCTCTTAAAAGTTTTTCTTCTGGAGTAGGATCTGATTCTCCTTTTGGTGTAATTTTTCCGATTAGAATATCGCCAGGTTTAACCTCTGCACCAATTCTAATCATACCGTTTTCATCTAAATCTTTAGTAGCTTCTTCAGAAACGTTTGGAATATCATTAGTTAATTCTTCGTTACCTAATTTAGTATCACGAACTTCTAATGTGTAATCATCAATATGTAATGATGTAAAAATATCATCACGTACTACTTTTTCAGAAATTACGATAGCATCCTCGAAGTTGTATCCTTTCCATGGCATGAACGCCACTTTTAAGTTTCTTCCGATTGCTAATTCTCCGTTTTGAGTAGCATAACCTTCACACAATACTTGACCTTTTACAACTCTATCACCTTTTCTAACAATAGGTTTTAAGTTGATGCAAGTACTTTGATTGGTTTTTCTATATTTGATTAACTGATACGTTTTTTCATCTGAATCAAAACTTACCATACGCTCTTCTTCAGTTCTGTCGTATTTAATTGTGATGATATTAGCATCAACATACTCAACAGTTCCGCTACCTTCAGCATTGATTAATACTCTTGAATCAGAAGCAACTTGTCTTTCTAAACCAGTACCAACGATTGGAGCTTCAGGACGTAATAATGGTACGGCCTGACGCATCATGTTAGATCCCATCAACGCACGGTTCGCATCATCATGCTCTAAGAAAGGAATCAATGAAGCTGAAATAGAAGCAATCTGATTTGGAGCAACGTCTGTATAATGTACAACCGTAGGTTCTACTACTGGGAAGTCACCTTCCTCACGAGCAATAACTTTATCAGCTGTAATTTTCCCGTTAGCATCCATTTCAATGTTTGCTTGTGCAATCATTTTACCTTCTTCTTCCTCTGCACTTAAGTAGATTGGTTCAGAAACTAAATCAACTTGTCCGTTTACAACTTTACGGTAAGGAGTTTCGATGAATCCCATTCCGTTAACTTTTGCATAAACCCCTAAAGAAGAAATCAAACCGATGTTTGGTCCCTCTGGAGTTTCAATTGGACAAAGTCTTCCGTAGTGTGTATAGTGAACGTCACGCACCTCGAAACCAGCTCTTTCTCTAGATAAACCTCCAGGTCCAAGAGCAGACAAACGACGTTTGTGTGTAATCTCTGCTAATGGATTTGTTTGATCCATGAACTGAGATAACTGGTTTGTTCCAAAGAATGAGTTAATTACCGATGATAATGTTTTAGCATTGATCAAATCGATAGGTGTAAACACCTCGTTATCACGAACGTTCATTCTTTCACGGATAGTTCTAGCCATACGAGCTAAACCTACTCCAAACTGAGCTGATAATTGCTCTCCAACAGTTCTTACACGACGGTTTGATAAGTGGTCGATATCATCAATCTCTGCTTTAGAGTTGATTAATTCAATCAAATATTTAACGATTGTAATAATATCTTCTTTTGTTAAAACTTGTTTTTCCATTGGAATATCAAGATTTAACTTTTTGTTCATTCTGTAACGACCTACTTCACCTAAGTTATAACGTTGGTCAGAAAAGAACAATTTATCTATAATACCACGAGCCGTTTCCTCATCAGGCGGTTCCGCGTTACGTAATTGTCTGTAAATATGCTCAACAGCCTCTTTTTCAGAGTTTGTTGGGTCTTTTTGTAACGTATTGTGAATAATTGTATAATCAGCCGCATTATTATCTTCTTTATGTAAAAGGATAGTTTTTACGTCTGCTTCAATTATTTCTTCGATATTATCTTTGTCAAGAATTGTATCACGATCTAAGATAATTTCGTTACGCTCAATAGAAACCACTTCACCAGTATCCTCATCCACGAAGTCTTCATGCCATGTATTTAATACACGAGCAGCAAGTCTTCTTCCTGCATATTTCTTGATACCTGTTTTAGATACTTTAATTTCTTCAGCTAAGTCGAAAATTTCTAAGATATCTTTATCTCTTTCAAATCCGATTGCTCTGAATAAAGTTGTTACAGGTAATTTTTTCTTTCTATCGATATACGCATACATTACGTTATTGATATCGGTAGCGAATTCAATCCAAGAACCTTTAAAAGGAATAATTCTGGCAGAATATAATTTAGTTCCATTTGCATGGAAAGACTGTCCAAAGAATACACCTGGAGATCTGTGTAACTGTGATACAACTACACGTTCAGCACCATTGATAACGAATGTACCGCTAGGTGTCATATATGGTATTGTTCCTAAATACACATCTTGAACAATTGTTTCAAAATCCTCGTGTTCAGGGTCAGTACAATATAATTTTAATCTAGCTTTTAGAGGTACACTATACGTTAAACCTCTATCAATACACTCTTCAATAGTATATCTAGGTGGATCAATAAAATAATCTAGAAACTCTAATACGAATTGGTTTCTCGTATCAGTAATTGGAAAATTTTCCATGAAGGTATTATACAGCCCTTCGTTGCCTCTTTCGTCAGATTTTGTTTCCAATTGGAAGAAATCTTTAAACGATTTCACTTGAATATCTAGAAAATCTGGATATTGTGGAATGTTTTTTGTCGAAGCAAAATTTAATCTTTCAGTCTGATTTGTTATCATCAATGGACAAAATTTTGATTTAAAAAAAGTAATTTTTTGTGTAAAAACACTGCTTTTTAATACTTCCTTTTTATTTAGTCACCAATACATCTTTAAAAATAAACCAGGAAAGTTTGTTTATTTTTTTTCTTCGTTATTGGTTACTTTTAAACGTATAAAAAATACAATTATTTAATATACGCAAAATGGTTTAGGTCTTTGAGAACACTCTCAAGACCTAAACCTAGCTTATTTATGAGTATAAATTATTTTAACTCAACTACAGCCCCTGCTTCTTCTAAAGCTTTCTTAAGACCTTCAGCCTCATCTTTAGAAACTCCTTCTTTAACGTTTGTAGGAGCAGCATCAACTAAATCTTTAGCTTCTTTAAGACCTAAACCAGTTAATTCTTTAACCGCTTTAACAACTCCTAATTTAGAAGCACCAGCATCTTTTAATACTACAGTAAATTCAGTTTGCTCAGCACCAGCAGCACCAGCATCTCCTCCACCTGCAGCAACTACTACAGCTGCAGCAGCAGGCTCGATACCATACTCATCTTTTAATATTGTTGCTAATTCGTTAACTTCTTTAACTGTTAAGTTAACTAATTGTTCTGCGAATTGTTTCAAATCTGCCATTTTTTCTATCTTTTAAAATGTTTTGTAAAAATATAATTTATTAAGTGCGTACGTATTATTCTGCTCCTTCTTCCTTGTTAGGTTGATTTTGAAGAGCTGCAAGAACTCGTTTAGCAGGAGATTGTAATAAACCAATGATTTCTGCAATAACTTCTTCTTTAGATTTAATAGCTACTAAGCTATCTAACAAGTTATCACCAATAAAAATTTCTTGGTTGATATAAGCTCCTTTAAAAATAGGTTTTTCACCTTTCTTACGGAATTCTTTAATAATTTTTGCTGGTCCATTAGCTGTATCAGCAATAAACATAGAAGTGTTTCCTTTAAGAACTGATGCTAAATCACCATAGTCGTTATCAGAAGCCTCCATTGCTTTTTCTAACAATGTGTTCTTAACAACTTCTAATTTAATACCAGCTTTAAAACAAGCTCTTCTTAAGTTTGAAGTAGTATCTGCATCAAGTCCTGAAATGTCTGCTAAATAAACAACATTTACATCCGCTAACTGTGCAGTTAAATCTTCAATAGCGATTGATTTTTCTTCTCTAGTCATACTAAAAATTTTTAACTACCAATTATACAGCTTTAGGATCTAAAGCAATAGCAGGACTTTGTGTACTTGATATATGAATAGACTTAATATAAGTACCTTTAGCTGCAGTTGGTTTCAATTTAATTAATGTTTGAACGATTTCGTGTGCATTGTCATAGATTTTATCAGCATCGAAAGATACTCTACCTATTCCAGCGTGAACGATACCAGTTTTATCAACTTTGAAGTCGATTTTACCAGCTTTCACTTCTTGCACCGCTTTAGCAACATCCATAGTTACTGTTCCTGTTTTAGGGTTTGGCATTAAACCTCTTGGACCTAAAACACGTCCTAATGGACCTAATTTACCCATAACAGCTGGCATAGTGATGATAACATCAACATCTGTCCAACCATCTTTGATTTTTTGTAAATAGTCATCTAAACCTACGTGGTCAGCACCAGCAGCTTTAGCTTCAGCTTCTTTATCTGGAGTAACTAATGCTAATACTCTTACATCTTTACCAGTTCCGTGAGGTAATGTTACAACCCCTCTTACCATTTGATTCGCTTTTCTAGGATCTACACCTAACTTTACTGCGATATCAACAGACTCGTCAAATTTTGCAGAAGCAACTTCTTTAATTAATGCAGAAGCATCTCTTAAAGTATAAAGTTTATTCTTCTCAATTTTTGCTGCAGCCTCTTTTTGCTTTTTTGTCAATTTTGCCATTGTCTAATTTCTTTTTAGAGATTAAAAAGGAGCATTTCCTGTTACTGTTATACCCATAGATCTAGCTGTTCCAGCAATCATACTCATCGCTTTTTCAATTTCGAAAGCGTTTAAGTCTGCCATTTTGTCTTCAGCAATTGTTCTAATTTGATCCCAAGTAACGTTAGCTACTTTTTTACGGTTAGGTTGCCCTGAACCAGACTTTAATTTTGCTGCTTCTAATAACTGAATTGCAGCAGGTGGCGTTTTAACAACAAAGTCAAAAGACTTGTCTTTATACACAGTAATTTGTACTGGTAATACTTTGCCAGGTTTATCTTGTGTTCTAGCATTAAATTGCTTACAGAACTCCATGATGTTAACCCCAGCAGCCCCCAAAGCAGGTCCAACCGGTGGCGATGGATTCGCAGCACCTCCCTTAACTTGTAGTTTAACTACTTTACTAACTTCTTTTGCCATTTTTAAAAAAATTTAGCACATCTATCAATTGGAAGCGATTGATGTGATTTATATATGTAACGAAAATTATACTTTTTCAACTTGCATAAAACTCAACTCTAACGGGGTCTTTCTTCCGAAAATTTTAACCATTACTTCAAGTTTACGCTTTTCTTCATTAACTTTTTCAATTGTTCCATTAAAACCATTGAAAGGACCATCTACCACTTTTACTGTTTCACCAACAGCATAAGGGATGGCTACATTATCAACTTTTACAGATAACTCATCTACTTTACCTAACATTCTGTTAACTTCAGATTGTCTTAATGGCACCGCATCACCTCCTTTAGTTTCACCTAAGAAACCAATCACACCAGGAATTGATTTGATAATATGAGGAATCTCTCCAGTTAAGTTAGCTTCAATCATGATATAGCCGGGAAAATACACTTTATCCTTAGCTATTTTTTTTCCATCTCTAACTTGAACTACCTTTTCAGTAGGAACAAGAACTTGAGAAATGTAATCAGCCATACCTAAACGAGCTGCCTCAGTCTCAATGTAAGCTTTAACTTTATTTTCTTGACCACTTACAGCTCTTACTACATACCACTTATTAACATTATTATCAGCCATACTGTAAGTATTATTTTAAGATGTTAAAAAAACCTTCAAGAGCTTTTACAAATAATTCATCAACACCCCAAGTTAATAGAGCGAAAATAATTGAAAATACAGCTACAATAATTGTCAAACGTTGCACTTCTGACCAAACTGGCCAAGTAACATTCGTTTTCAATTCATGAAATGCTTCAGATATGTAATTAACTACTTTTGTCATCTTAATCTTTATTTGCACGGGCGGAGGGATTCGAACCCCCATCAATGGTTTTGGAGACCACTATACTAGCCCTTGTACTACGCCCGTTTGTTAAAAAACCAGCAGCGAACTGCTGGTTTAATTATTATTTGACTTATAATTAGTCTAAAATTTCAGTAACCTGACCAGCTCCTACTGTTCTACCACCCTCACGGATAGCGAAACGTAAACCTACTGATAAAGCGATAGGGCTTAATAATTGAACATCAATTGTTAAGTTATCACCAGGCATAACCATCTCTACACCAGCTGGTAAAGAAATAGTACCAGTTACGTCAGTTGTACGTACATAGAACTGTGGACGGTAGTTATTGTGGAATGGAGTGTGACGTCCACCTTCTTCTTTTTTCAAGATATATACCTCAGCTTTGAAGTGAGCGTGTGGTTTAACAGATCCTGGTTTAATGATAACCATTCCTCTTTTGATATCTTCTTTAGCGATACCTCTTAATAATAAACCTACGTTATCTCCAGCTTCACCTCTATCAAGGATTTTACGGAACATCTCAACTCCTGTAATTGTAGAAGTTAATTTGTCAGCTCCCATACCAATGATTTCAACAGCATCACCTGTATTAGCAACTCCAGTTTCGATACGACCTGTAGCAACAGTTCCACGACCTGTAATTGTAAATACGTCCTCAACTGGCATCAAGAATGGTTTATCAACATCACGAGCAGGTAACTCAATCCAGTTATCAACAGCATCCATTAAAGCTAATACTGTATCAACCCATTTTGGCTCACCATTTAAAGCTCCTAAAGCAGAACCTTGGATAACTGGACCATTATCACCATCATATTGATAGAAAGATAATAAATCTCTGATTTCCATTTCTACTAATTCTAATAATTCAGCATCATCAACCATATCCACTTTGTTCATGAATACAACCATTCTAGGCACACCTACTTGACGACCTAAAAGGATGTGCTCTCTTGTTTGTGGCATAGGACCATCTGTAGCAGCAACTACTAAGATAGCACCGTCCATTTGAGCAGCACCAGTAACCATGTTCTTAACGTAATCCGCGTGACCTGGACAGTCAACGTGAGCGTAGTGACGGTTAGCTGTAGAATATTCTACGTGAGATGTATTAATAGTAATACCTCTTTCTTTTTCTTCTGGAGCATTATCAATTTGATCAAATGATTTTGCTTCTGATAAACCAGCATCAGCTAATACTTTAGTAATTGCAGCTGTTAATGTAGTTTTACCGTGGTCAACGTGTCCGATAGTTCCAATATTTAAATGGGGCTTCGAACGATCAAAGGTTTCTTTTGCCATGATTTAATAATTTAATCTTAGTTATATATTAGTGTTCAAAAAATAAACTTTCTTAAGAGCCAATGACGGGAATTGAACCCGTGACCTCTTCCTTACCAAGGAAGCACTCTACCCCTGAGCTACACCGGCTTTTGTGAGTTCAGAAGTTAGAATTCAGAATTCAGAAATTTCTAAATTCATTTTTCTAAATTCTAATTTTCTTTGTGGGGAGAGCAGGATTCGAACCTGCGAAGACTTAGTCAGCGGATTTACAGTCCGCCCTCGTTGGCCGCTTGAGTATCTCCCCAAACCATTTATATTTTAGTTACTAACAACTTTGAGCCGATGGAGGGACTCGAACCCACGACCTGCTGATTACAAATCAGCTGCTCTAGCCAGCTGAGCTACACCGGCAACTTAAATATAAAAAGTCCGCTATTTCTAACGGACTGCAAATGTATATAATTTATTTTTGAATCAAAACATTTTTTATGTTTTTTTTATTTTTATGAATGCGCTCTTAATTTTTCTTTCCTTTTCATTATTACTCGCTCTAATGAATCTACAGATAAATCAGCTGCTTCTTCAAAACTTTTAGCTGTTTTCTTCACTACAAAATCGTCTCCAGGCACTATAATTTTAATTTCAACGGTTTTGTTTTCTTTATCACTTGTATTTTCCAACCTTAAAAAAACTTCTGACGACACTATCTTGTCATAGTATTTTTCTAATTTATCCATTCTGTCTTGAATGAAATCCACCAATTTTCTGTCTACATTAAAATTTACTGCTTGCATATTAACTTTCATAATACTGTTAATTAAATGGTTATACAATCAAGTTATTTTTCATTTCTTGGATGCGCATCTTGATACACCTTTTTTAGTTCAGCTAAACTACTGTGTGTGTATATCTGTGTAGAGGACAAACTAGCATGACCCAATAACTCTTTTACGGAATTTAAATCGGCCCCATTATTCAACAAATGTGTTGCAAAGGAATGCCTAAGAACGTGAGGACTCTTTTTTTCTTTTTTTGAGACTGTACTAAAGTAATCATTTATTAACCGATATACAAACGATTCACTTACTTTATTTCCAGTTTTAGATAAAATTAACATCTCTTTATTATTAATTACCTCTAAATGATTTCGTTGTTCTTTATATAATTTATACAAAATTAACGTACAATCTAAAAGCGGAATAATCCTCTCTTTGCTTCTTTTCCCAATAACTCTGATTGTTTTTTGCAACTCATCAATACTATTTACCTTCAAATTTATTAATTCTGCTCTTCGTATCCCTGTTGCATAGAAAAGTTCAATAACAAAACGATTTCGAATACTTTCAAAATCATTGGAATAATCGATATTTGAAAACACATCTTGCATTTCTTTTTCAGAAAATGGAATCTGTACCTTCTTCGCAACTTTTAATGATTTATGCTTTAAAAGTGGATTAACCGAAATTTGTTTTGTTTTTAATAAAAATTTATAAAAAGATTTCAGTGCCGAAATTTTGCGATTAACAGAAGTAGTGGAAATATTTTGTTCTACTAAAGTCACAATCCAACTTCTAATGTTTGGATAAACAACTTCTTCTAAACTTATAGATTGCTCTTGAAGATATTCTTGGAAAGATAAAATATCATCTATATAAGCACGAACTGTTAAAGGAGAATAATTTTTCTCTTTAACTAAATAATCTTGATATGCTTGTAAATTTGTAGACATAAAAAAACCGCTAACAACAAAGTTACACTTTATTAATTAGCGGTTTTATATTTTTATTCAAAAATATTAACTCTCTAAAGAGTCTCTTAAAGTTTGAATATAAGCTGCTTTTTGTATTTTAGCTCTGTTGATAACAGAAGGCTTAATGAAAGCTTGACGTGCACGTAACTGACGAACAGTTCCTGTTTTATCAAATTTTCTTTTATAGCGCTTTAATGCTCTATCGATATTTTCTCCGTCTTTAATTGGTATAATTAACATAAAATAGACACCTCCTCTCGTTAAGGGTGCAAATGTAGAAATTATTTTTTAATTACAAAATCAATATCTATCAAACTTTAAAAAAAGAAAACCTATTTTAATTAAAATAGGTTTTCTTGTATTTTTATTTAACCGCTGGTTTGTAATTCTGATTATCAATGATCATTTTTGATAAAATCTCTTTTAAAATTTCAGAAGTTCCCCCACCAATTGGCCCTAAACGACTATCTCTTAGTAATCTTGCTAGTGGATATTCTTCCATATAACCATAACCCCCTAGCATTTGTAAACAATCATAAATAGCTTGATCAGCTACTTTAGTTGATTTTAATTTTGCCATAGTAGCCTCTTTTACTACATATTCTTTATTATTTAGTCTGGCTACAGCTGCATAATTAAATATTTTACAATGTTCTACTTCTGTTGCATGCTCTACCATTGTATGACGTAATGCTTGGAATTTATTAATTGGGCTACCAAAAGCTTCACGTTGTGACATATATTCCAAAGTGTAATCAATTGCATATTCTGCTCTTGCATGAGCATTGATTGCCATAATTAAACGCTCTAGAGCAAAATGTTGCATAATGTATGGAAATCCTTTCCCTTCTTCACCCATTAAATTTTCAAGAGGAATTTCTACATTATCAAATGCAATTTCGGCAGTATCTGAAGCTCTCCAACCTAATTTATCTAATTTAGTAGCAGAAATGCCTGGCGTTTTGGTGTCAACTAAGAAGATACTAATCCCTTTATTACCTAATTCTGGATTTGTTTTAGCTGCTACTACATAGTAATCAGCATATACTCCGTTTGTAATAAATGTTTTAGAGCCATTGATTACAAATTTATCACCCTTTCTTACTGCAGTAGTTCTCATTCCTGCCACATCACTACCTCCAAATGGTTCTGTAATACACAAAGCTCCAATTTTTTTACCAGCAATACTTGGTGCTAAATAGTCTTGTTTAATTCTTTCATCACCTTCAGCATTTAAATGTGTCATGGCTAAATAAGCGTGAGCCCACATTGCGGCAGCAAAACCAGAAGATTTAACTTTTTGAAGTTCTTCTAAAAAAATAACCGTGTAAAATAAATCCAAATTCATTCCACCATATGCTTCTGGATAGTTTAATCCAAAGAAGCCCATTTCTCCAAATTTTTCCCAAATAAAACGTTCAATAGTACCTGTTTTTTCCCATTTTTCAATATGAGGCACCACTTCTTTGTGTAAAAAATCTCTAAAACTTTGTCTGAATAATTCGTGTTCTTCTGTGAAATACATTGAATTCATAAATCTATAATTGTGTAGGTTGCTTTTTTATATTTTTTTTAAAAATCCAAATATAAGGCGATTATATTTATTTTTTCGTTAGGCATTCCCTTAATTTTTGTTAAATCGTCAATATTTTTAATTCCATTATTCATTGTTCTATAAACCACAATTTCTTTTGCTAAAGCGTAGTTAAAATATGGAAATTTAGCCAATTCTTTCTGCGACAAATCGTTGATAGCTATTTTAATTACTCCATTTTGACTTTTTATAGCGAATCTTTTTTCTAAATCGGCTATTGCTTCTGCACTGATTCCCCAAATAAATTGAAGTTGTTCCATGCTGACAAATCCTCCAAACTTTTCCTTTTCCTGAAGAATTTTATCGGCTAACTTTTCTCCAATACCATAGACGGCAATTAAATCTTCTTTTGAAGCAGTATTGATATCTTTTTGAACAATTTTTACTTTTTCTTTTGGTAAAAACTTATGGAATTTTTCAGATGTTCCGCTATTTTTATTTTTCACCCAATCAGGAAACTTAAAATACGGACTAATTTTTGCTAAAAAAGCATTTGAAACCTGAGTTACTTGTTGAAACTCCTGTGCAGAATTTACAAATTTTCCTTTTTTACGATAAGCATGTAAACGATCAATTTCATCAATTGTCATTCCAAGTTTATACCCTTTGTAATCTGTAATATAATTTGGGTTGAAGGGATAAATTGTATCTTTTCTTGTGACCTTGATATTCTTTAAACTATCAATCTCATTTTGAATTGACAGCCATGCTTTATCCTTCGAGATGTCTTGAACTGAATCAAAATTATTCTTGAACAAAAAATAACCTAATTGTACTAACAGAATAATTATAAATAACAAAAAAATCCCACTTCTGTGTTCTCTTGAAAACAGGAAGTAGGATTTTAATTTATTCATTTAAAAAAAATTAATCGTTTTTTCTTAAAGATTCTTCATTATTTTCTGATAAAGAATCAGGATCTTTTGCTGGCGGTGTTGTTAAAACTTTATAGAAAAAGAAACCTGTTAAACAAATAACTATTCCTTGCGCCATAACCATTGTAATTAATGCTGATGTATTCATAATGTAGCTCTCCCTTCTTTAACTCGTTTTTTATATGCAACGAAAACAATTATTGAAATAAACACAAAAAGTGATAACAATAACATTCTTCCAATAAATTTATACAATGTATTATTTGTAAAATTTCCTTTTGCAATTGCGTCACCTGGCTTAACAACATCACCTACTTTAACAATTACCTCTTGATTTAAGCTAGAATCAAATTCATATTTTTTTGTATCAATAAATTTTTCAACTAGTACTTGGTTGGATTTTTTATCAAATTTCTTTCTTTCGTTTTCAAATTCAAATTTAACAACATTTGATTTCACTTCAATAACTTTACCGCTTACCTTACCAGAGCCTTCAAAGTTCTCAGCAAAATAATTATCAGCAAACCATTCTTTATTATTAGTATCGTTATTCTTAATTTGATTTACCCAATCTGGAATACTTGAAATTAATACAGCTCCTAATAATAATGGTGTAATAATTAAGATTACATATTTAAAAAATTTAGGTAATTTGATGTCAGCTCCTTTGTTAATTTCATCCCAACCTCTATTGATTCCGAAAATATAAGAAAACAGTACTGTTTCTAGGAATGCGAATACCACTAAACTTACAGTTCCTGCCCAATAATCATATTGATCAAAAACCCCTTGATTATAGAAAATCACTGTTGGTAATCCCATAATTAAAGCTAACGCTCCAAAAGACCACGCTCCTTTATTTTTATTCCAACCAAATTCATCCGACATGAATCCCATCCATGGAGTTCCCATTGCTAAGGAAGATGTAATTCCAGCAAAGAATAAAAGTCCGAACCAAAACACACCTGCCAAAATAGCTAATACGCCACCCCACTGTTGAAATAAATAAGGCATGGTTTGGAAAGCCATTCCGAAACCAGCGTTTTGAATAACCCAGTCTAATCCTAAGTAACCAGCAGCAATTGGAATAACTATTAAAGAACCTAATACTACTTCTACAAACTCATTCATGAATCCAGCAGAAACGGCATTTAAAGCTACATCATCTCTCTCTTTTAAGTAGGCTGCATAACAATGGATTGTACCCATACCTACAGAAAGAGTAAAGAATATTTGACCTGCAGCTGCTAACCAAACTTTTGGATTTGATAAAGAATCAAACTGAGGAGTCCATAAGAAATTTAATCCATCCCATGCATTTGCATTTGGAAAAATATCTGACGCACCGCTAGTTCCTAAAGTAATTCCTCTAACAGCTAAAATTACACCAAATAAAATTAATAATGGCATACCAATCTTAGCAACTTTCTCAATACCGCCTAAACCTTTTGATAAAATCCAAGTATTTAAAAGCAAACAAATTATGTAAAATATTACTGCTTCATATGGAATTCCAGTTGTAGAATGAGATACATCAACATAAGAATTAAAAAAACCTGCAACATCTGCCTGACTCATTCCATTAAACGTACCTGCAATAGAATGATACACATAAGACATTGTCCAAGACTCAATGTAACAATAATAAGCCGCTACAGCAATGTTAGTAAAAATTCCAAATACTCCGATATACTTCCAAATACGACCCTTAGCCATTGTATCTAAAATATAAGGAGTACTGTGATTACCAAATTTACCACCAAAACGACCTGTTGACCATTCAATCAACAATAATGGAATACCCATTAATAAAAAACACACTAAATAAGGAATAATAAAAGCTCCTCCACCATTTTGAACTGCCTGAACAGGGAATCTTAAAAAATTACCCAATCCTACAGCATTTCCAGCCATGGCTAAGATAAGCCCCACTCGTGAACCCCACGATTCTACTTTTGCTGTCATATAATTTTATTGGTTGTTAAAGCCTCAAAGATAATAAAAGTATCCAAAATTCAAATAAAACTTACACTTAATGAAATTTTATAAGTCAAAAACTGAACTTCTTTTAGTTTTTATCATGTCTTTTAGTTTTAAAAGAAAAGCTAAGGTAAGATATAATCCAAATCCCAAACCTACTGTTATAAAAGAAATGTAGATAAAAAACAAACGTACATTAGTGGCACGCATTCCTAATCTATCAGCGAAACGAGTTGCTACGAAAAATCCATGTTTTTCAAAAAAATGCAATAGGTTTTGAACCATTTTTAATATTTTTTTTCAAAAATACGATTATTTATTAAGTATAAAATGTCCGATTGCACAATCTAAGCACTTTTTATAATCGCAATAATTCTTTTTTAACTGCAATAAGGCCTGAGATTCATAAACGTTTTGCGATTTGACCCCAAAAGAATGAAATTTTTCAATAATTACGTTTTTCTCTGACTGAATTGAGATTGCTAAATCAATTAATTCTTGTGTAATTTCCTTTTTCTGACTTAATGCATAAGCAAAACGCAATGGAATAATGGTATTTATTACTAACAATTCAATAAACGAATTTGAAAGCTTTTTCCTCTTTTTAGAACTTAGCTTATCAAAATTATAATGCGTTTCCCAATATTCACTTACACCTAAATTAAAAACCTGAAACAATTCATTTATAACACTACAGTTCATCAACAAAGAAAAAAGATTTTTCCGATGAAAATATAAATTAGCCAATTGCACTAATCGTATCGTTGGGAAATTATCAGGACGATGTTTAAAAAATGCTACTGAACCTTCCACTTTCTCATATAATTGATATTTCTGAATCAGGTAATGATAAGATTTTTGTAACTCTTTCGCATAATTATCTTGAAAATCATAAGAAAGTAAATTTGCCTGTCCTAGCAATAACGCTTCTAATGATTCCAATGAATACGATTCCTTTCTAATTACCGAAAATGGAATTGATTTAGCAATCTTATAAAACATTTCACCATTAGTATTCAAACCAAAATTTTTAGCTAAAAGACAAAACAAAACTGCTTCCCAATCATGATTTAGCTCTTTTGCTAACTCAAAAACCAATTGAGATTTTCTTTCCAAACGCTCAAAAAACAAGCGTTCTTGCCAATTTTTAAAAATAAAATCATCTACATTTTCAATTTCATTCTCACAATAAATCCAAGATTTCTGACTTATTAACGATTGATATTTATGCAAATCTGAAAGTGAAACATACTCCTTGAGTTCTAATGTTGGAATTTCAGAATTATCTTTTCTGAAAATAGGCACATCGTATTCCCAAACCACATGTAAAATAATGGAATCATAATTTGAATCTTTTTCGTGATGGTGCACATACCAATCTGATGACTTGAGATGAATTTCTACATTTCCAGCCCATTTTTGATTTCCGATAATAAGTTGCGCATTGAAAAAATCAGGTCCGGCAAGTTGTAAATATTGACCTGAATTGAGAATCTGAATCGACTCTCCTTTTGTAGTTTTTAAGTTGGCAATATCAAATTTCTTGAATTGCCACACGTGGTGCAAAAAATCTTCTTTCATTCTGTATGGCGTATATAATTGAAAAACAAAGATAAAAAAATTATATTTGCTGAACAACCCAACTTTTATGAAAAAAATTATAACCATCACATTATTAAGCCTTTTTACTTTTGCTCAATCTCAAATTAGTGTAAAACCACCTAAAGGATTAAAAATTACCTATACCAGAAGTTCAAATGGGAAACTGATTGAAAATCAAGATCCGATTTTTGTTTTCACAAATCCAACGGAGACTTTAGTCACTACTGAAAAAATGAATTCGGGAAAAGCGGAATTTCCTTTCGAACAAACTTTAATTAATCGCTCTGAAAATAAAATTGTTCAGGTTACCCAACTCAAAAAAGAAAAATCAGTTACAACAGTTGACAGCCTTTCTCTAGCGAAACAAAATTTCGAATTCTTAGCGGATACCAAAACTATTTTGGGCTACAAATGTCAAAAAGCGAAAACCATTATCAATTCAAATACTATTGAACTTTGGTACACGAATGAATTACAAGTGAAAGGCGCACCAACAACATTAGGTCAAAATATTGGTTTAGTTTTAGAAATGGTTCGCAATGGAAATTTTGTGATTTCGGCTACTAAGATTGAGAAAATAAAATCAGTTAGCCCAAGTTTTGAATTACAAAAGAGCACAATCAAAAGTCCTGTTTTAGATGGTTTAACTTATAAAGATTTGGTTTGGAAAAGTCGTTTTACTACCATTAAAGTGTTTGAAAACGAAATCATCAACTTTTCAGATGCTTCTAAATCGAATGATAGCATTTTACGATTTGCCAATGGAACTATCATTTTGAAAAAAATCACTTTCCCAGAAATTAAAAAAGGAGATTTAGTCTTTTTAGATTTAGCCGAACAATCAAATGGTGATGCTTATGACAGAACGGGTTCAGTTTTTATGATTCCGCAAGATAAAAAACAATCGTTTTTAGATGGTTTGCAAAATGGCGCTAAAACTTTACCAATTTATGAAAATGGAAATGGAAAGCAATATCAAGGTGTTGTGGCAACTCCAGAATTTTCTCCTGTAATCGAATTGATGCGCTTTTTTACGCCTTTTGGAATTAAACAATACAATTACATTCAATTGAAAGATAAAACATGGCACGAAATTGTTCCGTACCGAACGGACATTACTGATATAAAATCAAATATATCTGGAAAAACGGTTTATGTGGGAACTTTTATTGGTAATTACGATAAAGGTGGACACAAAATTTCGATGAATATTACGATTAATCCGAGCGAAAGTTCATTGGATAAAAATAATATTTCAATTCCGTTATTTAACACCACAAATGTTATGGAAATGGCGGGACAAGAATATGCTACGATGTTCAATCATGAAAAAGGATTAGAAGTTACTTTTACTTTGGACAAAGAAATCAAAAACGCGAAACTTCGCTATATTACCACTGGACATGGTGGTTGGGAAAACGGAGACGAGTTTGTTCCAAAAAGAAATACAATAATTTTAAACGGAAAAGAAGTGTTTTCATTTATTCCATGGCGACAAGATTGTGGTGGTTATCGATTGTTCAATCCAGCCTCAGGAAATTTTAATGACGGATTATCTTCTTCAGATTTGAGTCGTTCGAATTGGTGTCCTGGTACAGCAACGAATCCAATTTATATTGAATTAGGAAATTTAAAAGCAGGAACACATACTATGCAAGTGAAAATTCCTCAAGGTCCAAATGAAGGTGGAAGTTTTAGTTCTTGGAATGTTTCGGGAGTATTACTGGGAGAATAAAAAAGGACATTCAATTGAACGTCCTTTTAAAATTATTTTATCGAATTGATAATATCGTGTTTTGTAATAATATGATGTTTTCCGTTTCCTAAATCAATCAAAACCGCTTGATTTTCTTTCGTGATTAATTTAGAAACTTCTTCAACAGGTGTTCCTAATTTAACAATTGGAAAAGGTTTACCCATCACTTCGCGAATTGGGCGTTCTGCAGTGTTTTTATCTGTGATATAACTTTGGAATAAATCGGACTCATCAACAGAACCTACAAATCCATTAACATCAACTACAGGAATTTGAGAGATTTTATATTTTCTCATTCTTTCGATAGCGTGCGAAACTAATTCTTCGGTACGAACGATTACTAATGGTTTTTCGATATGTTCTTTGATTAAATCTTCTGCTTTTGTGATTTCTTCATCTAAGAAACCTCTTTCGCGCATCCAATCATCGTTAAACATCTTTCCAACATAACGGCTCCCAGAATCGTGAAATAAGACCACAACAACATCTTCTGGACCAAAATGTTCTTTTAACTGCAATAAACCTTTTACAGCGGCTCCAGCGGAGTTTCCAACAAAAATACCTTCTTCTAATGCGATTTTTCGAGTGTAAACAGCCGCATCTTTATCAGTAACTTTAGTAAATCCGTCGATTAATGAAAAGTCAACATTCTTTGGTAAAATGTCTTCACCAATTCCTTCTGTGATGTAAGAGTAGATTTCGTTCTCATCAAAAATTCCAGTCTCGTGGTATTTTTTGAAAACCGAACCATAGGTATCAATTCCCCAAATTTTAATGTTTGGGTTTTTCTCTTTTAAATATTTAGCAACTCCTGAAATCGTTCCTCCTGTACCAACTCCTACTACGAAATGGGTGATTTTACCTTCGGTTTGTTCCCAAATTTCCGGACCTGTTTGCTCATAATGCGCAATAGCATTACTAGGATTATCATATTGATTTACGTACCAAGAATTTGGAATTTCTTCTCCTAATCTTTTTGATACTGAATAATATGAACGAGGATCAGTTGGCTCCACATCTGTGGGACAAACAATTACTTTTGCCCCAACAGCACGTAAAATATCAGATTTCTCTTTTGATTGTTTATCTGAAATCACAAAAATACATTTGTAACCTTTAACAATTGCCGCTAAAGCTAAACCCATTCCAGTATTACCTGAAGTTCCTTCAATAATAGTCCCTCCTGGCTTTAATCTCCCATCTGCTTCAGCATCTTCAATCATTTTTACTGCCATTCTATCTTTAACTGAATTTCCAGGATTGAAAGTTTCTACTTTAGCTAAAACTAAAGCATCTACTTCAGCAGTTACTTTGTTTAATTTTACTAATGGTGTATTACCAATAGTTTCTAATATATTTTTTGCGTATTTCATTTGTGATATTTGTAATATTTTACAAAGATAGTGTGAATTTTGCAAATAAAGCAAACACACTAAAATGGGTAATATAAATAAAATTCTATTTAAAGAAATTCCATTCTAAACCAAATCGAACCATAAAATCGCGGTACGGATAATTTGGAGCTGAATAATAATTATAACCTGTTTTTGAAGAATTAAAATGCTCTGCTTTTAAATAAATACGTGTTTGCTTAATTCGAGCATTAACAAAAAAATCTAATAATGGAAAATCACCAAATTTAGTTTCGTTTTGCACATAGAATTCACCAATCAAAGGATTATAATCGTTTCCATAATACTTAGTAAAATACTGGAAAGTTATCCCTGTTTGCAATAACATAGCCTTTTTGAAAACATGGTCTGAAAAATATAATGTACTGCGAGTTGTAAGTTCGGGAACATTTACAATATTAGAAGCCTGATCAACTTTTTGATACAAAACGGTAACATCTAAACCTAATTTCCAAAACTTGACTTCTTTGTTAGCGTTTATCGACAAATAATTAATGGTTTTGTCGTATTGCATTGGTTTAACAGTAAGCTTAGTAATGTCATTTGTAATGTTATCAAAATACAAATGATCGTTTATTACTTTAAATTGCGCACTAGCATTTATCCATTTTGTTAAAGCCGAAAAAGAAAATTGATTTAGTTTTTCATTTTTAAAATTATTCACCCAATTGTAATCTACATAACGACTTTGATATAATGTGTAATTTAAATTTGGTAAACTATTAAGTTTTTGATATTGAAATTCAAATTGGTAATCGGAATTAATAGTATATTTTGCAGTAGCCTGAATATTAGAAATAGATTGATTTGTTATTGATTGTGCTACTTCAAATTTAGCTACTAGTTTATTTGCAAAATAAGTGTAAGTTCCACCCATCATATTAATTCTATCAGAAATCGAATTAGGAACACTAATATTTCCAGAATTATCATAAACTACACTATCATAATAGTAATTAAAGTTAGTATCATCTAGATAAAATTCAATATTACCATAACTTTTTGTTTTATAGCCTACTCCAAATTTATTATATAAATTGTTAAATCGGGTTTTATTATTAATCGAACTAGAAAAAGAATTTCCGAATCTACTACTTGGTGTTGGTTGAGTAAATTCAAAAAATTTATAATCAGTACTAAATTGGTGTGAAAAAATAATACTATTAGGATTATCTTTATTTAATTTAAAATAATGATCAAGAAAAATACGATTCCCTTTCAATAAAGAAGTGGCGTCTTTAAAATAGACGTCAATACGATCTCTTTGATCATTTGGTGAATCGCTCGCTTCAAACAATGAAACATCAATTATCCCCCCATTTTCCTGATTTGAAATATCTTGTGCTGTAAAATGAGCATTTAAAAAATACCGTTTATCTTTTGTAAAATAACTAGATGTAAATCTAAAATTACCTGTGCTGGAAATATTGTTAATGTATTTACCTATCGAACGCAAACCCTTATACGCAATAGAAAAATTAAGATTAGGTTTTGTATTGATAGTCAAAAAAGCATCTAAAGATTGCCCTTGTTCCATAACTGTTTTGTAGTACAACTCTGTAAATGGTGTTGGAACTGAATAATACTTAATATCACATACTTCTAGGTAGTTAAAGTGTTTTGCGGTAAATCCAAAAGTGGGCGATATGTTTTTATGAGCTAATCCAAAGTTTAATGTATTATAAGTATGTCCTTCATTTGCAAAAGGCATTAAACCAAAATTGTCTTTACGTAAATAATTATACTTGTATTCATTCTTGAGCGACATAGAAGTATCCGCATAAGTAGTATCTTTCTCTAAAGTATAAATTTTATAGAGATTTATGGAAGGCTTAATTTCTTTTCCTTGAACAAGACCTTTAGACAATTCATCTTCATCTTGAACCTGAGAAAAAAGAAAAATAGAAAATAATAAAAAGAAAATTGACAGATAATTCTTCATTACATAAAAATATGAACAAATGTAATGAGAAATTAGGGAATAAAAAAAGGACTACATTAATGTAGTCCTTTTAAAAGTATGTTAAAAACTAATTATTTAGTTCTAATAACATTTTTTGGCATAACTTTTCTAGCCGCTTTACCAGTAGCTAATTCCTCATCTAATGTATCAAACAAAGTGAAAGTAGTACCTGATTTCTCAACATATCCAACCCAAACATCAGATGCTGCACCTGAAGCAGAACCTGGATCTGCAGAAGACCAAATATTTCTTAAATCAAAAGAATGTACCCAAACACCTGGCTTACTAACTGTTAAAACAGGGAAGAAATTAGTTCTTGTTTTGAAACCATAAGTAGGTCCACTAGGAGTCTCATATAAATCAACATAAAAATCGTAGTACCCATTTGGACGAGTACCAGCAATTGTTGCTAACTCAGGATGATCTCCAGTTGCTCCTGTAAAAATATTTGCAGGTCCAAAAATCAATAAATCAAAGTCAACATCCGCTAATGAGTGTTTAGCACCATCATTACCTAAATACTCAATATCAACGATATTACCATGAGCATTTGTTGTAGAAGCCCAAGTTAAATCAGATTGAACTTCATTAAGTTCTGTATTACCAACAGTAATTGTGATAATATCTGAACCATTAGCAACTAATCCGTTAGAATTACCCATAGGAGTAATTTTTAAAACTAAAGTTTCTGTACCCTCAGGAAAATAGTCTACTAAAGGAGTAATATCAATTGTTGCTGTTGAAGCAAATGCCGGAAAAACATATTTATGACCAATTGCCCCCATACCATCATCAACAACAGTTTCATCACCATTATCTACTGCATAGTCTCTAAAAGAACCTGTACCACCAACTAACTCAACTTTAAACTCCATAGTTCTAAAATAAGGAGTATCAACCGTTAAATCAACTGAAACTGTTTCACCTTCAACAACTGAAAAGGAAGTTTGTGCGGCAGTAACAACTGGCTTAACTGCTCTCTCTTTTGTTGCATCTTCATCTTCGCTACAAGCTGCAAGGAATCCAAAGCATGCTAAAGCAAGTAAAAATTTATAATTATTTCTTTTCATTTTCTTAATAAATTAGTTATTACGAGTATATCTGTAATTTTGCGTTTGATCTCCTGCAGCAAAAGAAATGTTATGCTTAACTTCAAACTGAGTAGGAGAAGTAACAATACCATCAACACCTGGACCATAAGCATCTATACCATACACTTGGTTAGAATATTGACCTAAGTTTTGATCTGGAACAGCGATTTCACCACAAATATCAACAAATCTATATCCAGCTGGTGTAAATGTTCCTAAAGCATATCTTCCAACATAACGTGTTTGGAAAGCATTAACTCCTGCAACAGAAACAATTTCATTGGTTCTTGTAGAAGTTCCTGCAACTGTAGAAATAATTACTGTATAACTTCCTTGTAACTGAGACTGACAACCAACAAAAGTAATTCTCAATTGATCATACTGTGCACCAATCGTTGAGCCTGGAGTTGATGATACTAAATTTAAAATTAACTGAGTTTTTTGAGTTGGGTTTAATTGACCTGTATTAACATTGATAGGAAAATTACCAAAAGTACCACCAGCAGGGATAGTAATTTTTCCAGAATTATCAACAAAATCAAACTCAACACCTTCGGTAGCAGTTGAAGCAGGATCAACTTCATATGTAACTTCTATAGGTGTAGCTGATGGTTGTCCATTACCATTACCTATTAAAGACATGGGAAATTCTCTTAAAACTACCCCTTCGTCTGTAAAGTACTCAACGGTTGCTAAAGAAGATATAAATCCAACAACTTTAGGACCATTAGAAAGATTTTGCTCAGTTCTGATATCGTCATCTGTACATGCCATGAAGACAGAAGCAACGACTAATAATGACATTAACTTTTTCATAATATATAATTTTAATTGTTAATTAATTATTTCCAAAAAGGAGCTGTAGTAAACGACTGGTTAACTGTAACTGTAGGTACATTAGCCGAGTTACTAGCCAACTCAGATGTTGGATACATTAAACGTAATGGTTTTTGACCAGTTGGAGATGTTGCACCTAATGGCATTGGAATATTATTAATATATCCCGTTCTAGTGTACTCAATCCACGACTCTAAACCATTAATACTACATAATGCAATACTTTTTTGGTACATAATAGCCTCAATTTTATCAGTACTTGCAGCATAACCTTTACCATCGATTCCATTAATATTAGTAATGTAACCAGAAGCATTTGCAGCAGAAACTCCTAACATATCACAAGAAGCTTGAATAGCTGAATCGAATAAAATTTGAGGATCTCCTGAAATATAACCTCTATGAGCAGCCTCAGCTTGTAATAATAAACCTTCAGCTAATAACATTACATATCCATCTTGCGAATGTTCAATCATAAGACCAGGGCCAAAAGATGAAATATTAGCAGGAGCTGTAGCAGATCCTTGAACAACACCTACAACATTACCACTAGTCGTAGTAAATAATCTAGATCTTCTTGGATCAGCAGATGTATTTAATTCATTAGCAATATAAGCAGACGCTTTTCTGAAACGGTAAGTATTTCTTTCAACACGAGCTCCAGTAGCACTTAACTTAAGCTCCCACATTAAACCAATCCAAGGATTTTGTTGAGAATCTTTAGCATTAGAATAACCAGGATTAATAGTAATGTTTCTATCAATAAAATTATTATCTAATACAGCAAACTGAGAAGTTAAATAAGTAGCCGTTGCAGCATCAGTCTCAGCCTTAGTAGCTTGACGTAATAAGATTCTTAATTTTAAAGTATTAGCAAACTTAATCCAAGTTCCCATATCACCTCCTAACATAACGTCTTCAGAGCCAACTGCTGTAGTTGTAGAAGGAGCGTTGTTAATCATATCAATTGCACTATCTAATTGAACAATCAAATCTCTATAAATAGCTTGATCATCATCGTATGCAGGGAAAGGATTGTTAACACCTAAATGTGCTTGAGAATAAGGAATATCACCATAAATATCAACTAAATATTGGAAGTAAAAAGACTTCATAATTTTAGCAATTGCTTTATGATGATCATAATCAGCAGATGGATAATTGATAATTCTTGAATACTCATATGTACTTCTGTAAACAGTTGTCCAAATGTCTTCATAGAATTTATTACTCATAGTAATACCGAATTCTTCAGAGTAACCACCAGTAAATGAATTTACGTTTGGTCCCCATTGATTCATAAACACACTTCCTAACTCGTTCATTCTTCTTACCAAAGGAACATAAGAAGCTGTTTGAGCAGCAGATAATGTTAATTTTGGATTAACATTAGACTCAGTAGCTTGATTAGGATTTTCGTTGATATCTAAATAGTTATCACACGAAAATAACACAAGTGCTACTAATGGAATTATTAATTTTAATTTTTTCATATTCTTTTTTTTTAAAATGAAGCATTAAGTGAAAAACCGAATGTTCTAGTTGCAGGATATTGACCTGTAACTGCTAAACCTTGATCATTTCCAGAAGATCTAGATTGCTCTGGGTCATTATAACCTCTATTTTCTTTTGGTAAAACAACGAAAGGATTTCTAGCATTAACACCAAAACGTAATGAAGTTAAACCTGTTTTCTCAATAGTTTTTGTTGGTAAAGTATAGCTTAATGACAACTCTCTTACTTTAAATGCAGTAGCATCTAAAACAAAGTTCTCAACTACATCTCTATATTCATTAGAGAAATAATTTAAGTAACTTGTATAAGTTGAACCACCAGTTACTACACTTGTATTCTCTGTATATACACCTGGAGCAGTTTCAATTGCAGAATTAGGGAAAATAAATCCACTTCTTCCATTTTCAGCTGACTCGTATAAGTGTCCCGACCAAGACAACCAATCTTTAGTTCCAGACCAGAATTGGTGACCTGTTCTGTAATCCATAACTGCAGCTAAACGGAATCCTTTGAATTCAACAGAAGTATTATAGTTAAGAATATAATCAGGCGTAGCCTTACCTAAAATTTTGTAACCTGCAGTTTTGATTGGATTTCCAGAAACTGGATCTATCAATACTCTACCTTGGTCATCTCTTTC
Source organism: Flavobacterium sp. (assembly GCF_036782315.1). Lineage (GTDB taxonomy): Bacteria > Bacteroidota > Bacteroidia > Flavobacteriales > Flavobacteriaceae > Flavobacterium. The sequence goes on along the minus strand of NZ_DAIPZK010000014.1, from coordinate 38,550 downwards.
ATAACCAATACCTTTGATTAATGGAAACTCCTCACCTTCTACAGCAAAAACACCAATTCCATTACCTGTAAAGTTTACTAACGGAATTTCTGTTGCTTGATCTGATACTTTATCTACAATTGATTTTGCTGAAAAATAACCAATTCGATTATCCCATTTCAATCCTAAACCATTAAAATCAGAAGCTCTAATAGCTGAGATTCCTAAATCAATTTCAAAACCTTTAGTAGTCATTTGACCAATATTAGTTAACTGAGTAGTAAGACCTGTACCAGCTGACAATTGTTGACTAGTAATCAAATCTGTAGTTTTAGTTTGGAAAATCGAAGCGTCGATAGTTAATCTATCATTAAAAAAACCTAAATTAGTGGTAAACTCGTAAGTTGTCATAAACTCAGGCGTTAAACCAGGATTAACAGGGTTTTGAGTTGGCAAGAAAGAGTTTAAAGTATTAAAAGGGTATCCAGAACCAGGATTGTAATTCAATTCAGATTGGTATGGAGATAATAATGATGCATTACCTACCTTAACGATAGAACCAGCTAACTTCCAATAATTAAATTTATTAGATTTTAAACCTTCAAATGCTTTTGTTGGAATAATAGATAAACCAGCTGATGGGTAAAAATAATTTGTTTTTTCAAAACCAGTAAATCTTGAATCCCAGTCATTACGAGCTGTTAAGTTTAAGAATAAAAATTCTTCAGAATCACCACCTTTACTTACACCGAAATCTACGTTTCCAAAGAATGAATAACGTCTTTGTCTAGAGAACGAATTACTTCTTCTTGGATCACCAGTAATATTTGAAATATTATACAAACCAGGAATAGTTAAGTTATCACCACCAACACTTGTTGATTGAGAATAAGAATCCTGAATGTTATTACCAATATTTGCTTTCATAGAAATTTTATCTGACAATTTGTAATTAAAATTAATTAAAAAGTCATGGTAAAAATTTCTTGAGTTTGCATTTGATGTATCAAAAGTAGAAACAACTGTATGATTACCTCCTCCAACTTGTAATAAATCAGTATAACCATTAGTATAAGACAAAGCATTAGCTTGAGTAAAAGTTAAACCTGCAACATAATTAAAATTAATGTTTTTGTTTAACGCATAATTTAAGGTAGCAATACCTCTAAACTGATCTCTTCTATTTGTATTTCTTACGTTATCTCTTAACCAGTAAGGATTGTTGTAATAAGAAGTCCAGTGACCAGCTTGTCCAGAATTTGCAAAACGCTCTACAGGAATATTTGTAGCTGTTTGTAATAAATCTGTAAATAAATTTGAAGATGTAGTTTCTGTTTTTTCAGTATTGTAAGTTACATTACCATCAACAGTCCATTTATCAAATTTTTTACCTGCTCTAAACAAGAAAGTATCTCTATTTAATCTATCCTTTTCAACAACGAAATCAGTAGTTTGTCTGTTAGCAGATAATGTAACATACCCACTTTCAGCATCACCACCACTAATAGAAATACCATTTTGGAATAAAGTACCTGTTTGGAAGAATTTTTTAATATTGTCTTTAATTGGAGAGTATGGAGCCATGATATAAGTACCATCAGCTTGAGCTAAACCAACAGGTCTAACAACACCATCCATTTCAGCTCCCCAACCACCATTCTCGTAAGAAATGTGTTGACCATTCCATCCTTGACCATAACGTTGCTGTCTTTGTGGAACATAAGCAACTTCTTCGAAGTCCATAGATGAATTTACTGAAACTCTTAGTTTACCACCTTTGTTTCCTCTTTTAGTTGTAACAATAATAACTCCGTTTACCCCTTGCTCACCGTACAAAGCCGCTCCTTGAGCACCTTTTAATACGTTAGTAGATTCAATAATTTCTGGAGCTAAAGCTTGTAAAGTTCTTGCATCAGAAATAACATTATCAATAACAACTAACGCTTGGTTATTTCCTGATATAGAACGGTTACCACGTAATACAATTCTCGTAGTAGCATTTACACCATTGTTAGTAGTATTGATTGTTAAACCAGATACTTTACCAGCTAACGATTGAACAACGTTAGGGTTAGCTGCTTGTCTTAACTCTTCAGAGTTAACAACTTGATTTGATGAAGTAACAGCATCTTGTTTTTTCTTGATACCAACAGCACCAATAACTTCAACATTTCTACCTGTTAAAACTTCATCTGCCATAGTAACATTATAATTACTTGCTGCAGAAATAGTAATTGTTACCGTTTTCTTACCTGTGTAAGTAAACACCAACACTTCACCTTGTTTTGCTTTGATCGTATAATTACCATCAAAATCAGTTGTAGTACCACGAGTTGTTCCTTTAACAACTACGTTAGCACCTGCAATAGGCCCTAGTTCATCTGAAACTACACCTGTAACAGTTTTGTCTTGTGCGAACGAAAACTGCATCGTAAACGCTACTAAAAGCGTAAAAATCCATTTAAACTTCGATCTCATATTAAATTTATTTGAGTTAGTTATTCCGCAAACTTCTTAATTATTTCTTAAATAAACAAATAATACTTCGGAATATTACTAATTTATTTATGTTAAAGTTTTAGTTTTAAAAAAACATTTAACGGAATAATCTCATACTAAAGATGAAAATATCGCAAAAAGGTTGCGTATAAAATTATATTTTTGTCAAAAAAAAGTATGTTAAGTAAAAGTTACAGTAATTTAATATTAGAATGTGGTACTGACGAAGCCGGCAGAGGTTGCCTTGCGGGACCTGTAACAGCAGCAGCCATCTTATTGCCTGAACATTTTAATAATGAACTTTTAAACGATTCTAAACAACTTTCTGAAAAAACCAGAGAAAAACTAAAGCCTATTATACAAGAAATAGCCATTTCTTTTGCGGTAACCCATATTTTACCTGAAGAAATTGACGAGATAAACATCTTAAATGCTTCTATGAAAGCTATGCAAGAAAGTATTTTACAACTAAAAACACGCCCAGATTTTATAATTGTTGACGGAAATAGACCTATTTTTTCTAAACTTGGAATAAAAAGCACTTATGGAAAGCAATTTTCCGAAACTGAGATAGCTCGTTTAAAATCTATTCCAAATCAAAGTATAATTAAAGGCGATAGTAAATATTTAAGCATTGCTGCAGCATCAGTTTTAGCCAAAACCTACCGAGACGAATATATGAATCAGATTCACGAAGAATTTCCGATGTACAATTGGAAAAAAAACAAAGGTTATCCCACAAAAGATCACAGAGAAGCCATTAAAAAATACGGTCCGTGTAAATACCACCGAATGAGTTTTCGATTATTACCTGAGCAATTAGAATTGGAGTTTTAAAATTTTCAGTCGCAGTTGACTGTACAATTCAAAAAGCGTATCTGAAAACATTGACTGAAAACTAAATCAAAACCTCCGCTTCGAATAGATTTTGAAAATGCTTTATTATTTTTTCTTTTACTTCTTGTTCATCTACTTCTCTCTGCAATTCTACATGCATGGAAGTAACGGCTTTTCCTTTTATTCCACAGGGTATGATATTATCGAAGTAACCTAAATCTGCATTTACGTTTAGAGCAAAGCCGTGCATGGTTACCCAACGTGAAGCTCGAACTCCCATCGCACAAATTTTTCTTGCAAATGGAGTTCCGACATCAAACCAAACTCCGGTTTCTCCTTCGCTTCGCGTTCCGTGCAAGCCGTATTCTGCTAAAGTTAAAATGATAGCTTCTTCTAAAAAACGCAAATATTTATGAATGTCGGTAAAAAAATTTTCTAAATCTAAAATAGGATACCCTACAATTTGTCCTGGTCCGTGGTAAGTGATATCTCCTCCTCTATTGATTTTATAGAAAGTCGCACCTTTTGCTTCTAGTTGTTTTTCGGAAAGTAATAAATTTGAGATGTCTCCGCTTTTTCCTAAGGTATAAACATGTGGATGTTCTACATATAAAAAATAGTTTGGCGTAGCAATTGCAGTTTCCTCTCTCCTATTTTGAACTTTTATGTCCACTATTTCCTTGAATAATGCTTCTTGATAATCCCAAGTATCTTTGTAATCTTTTTTTCCTAAATCTTGAAGTTGGACTTTTTTGTTCATGATAACCGAAATTGTGTTTTGAAAAGTGACGCAAAGATACAAAGAGTTTTTTGATGATGGATGATGGAAGTTGGATGATGAAAGATGGAAGATTGTAAAAAAACCTGAAACTTGAAACTTGAAACTTGAAACTTTTGAACTTGAAACAAAATAAATTATCTTTGCACGCTTAAATACAATACTATGCAACTTTCGGAACAAGAAATCATTAGAAGAGACAAATTAAACGCTTTACGCGAACTTGGAATTAACCCTTATCCAGCGGATTTATTTCCGGTGAATCACACTTCAAAGCAAGTGAAGGAAAATTTTGAAGAAGGTAAGAAGGTTATTTTGGCTGGACGTTTGATGAGTGTTCGTGATCAAGGAAAAGCTGCTTTTGCTGAATTACAAGATAGTGAAGGCAGAATTCAGTTGTATTTTAATAGAGATGTCATTTGTACCAGCGAGGACAAAATTCTTTATAATCAAGTTTTTAGAAAACTAACAGATTTAGGTGACTTTATTGGCGTCGAAGGCGAACTTTTCACAACAAAAGTAGGCGCTCAATGTGTAAATGTAACTGATTTTAAAATATTAAGCAAAACTTTAAAACCGCTTCCATTACCAAAAACAGATGAAACTGGAAAAGTATATGATGCTTTTACCGATCCTGAATTGCGTTACCGTATGCGCTACGTGGATTTAGTAGTAAATCCGCAAGTGAAAGAAGTTTTCATGAAAAGAACCAAATTATTCACTGCTATGAGAACATTTTTCAATGAAGCGGGTTATATGGAAGTGGAAACTCCGGTTTTACAATCGATTCCAGGTGGCGCGGCTGCACGTCCATTTATCACACATCATAACAGTTTAGATATTCCATTGTATATGCGAATTGCTAACGAATTATACTTAAAAAGATTAATCGTGGGTGGTTTTGATGGCGTTTACGAATTTTCGAAAAACTTCCGTAACGAAGGAATGGACAGAACGCATAATCCAGAATTTACCGCAATGGAAATCTATGTAGCATACAAAGACTACAACTGGATGATGGAAATGACTGAAAATCTTTTAGAATATTGCGCTACTCAAGTAAACGGAACTACAAAAGCTACTTTTGGAGAACATGAAGTAGATTTCAAAGCGCCTTATGCAAGAGTAACGATGACCGATGCTATCAAACAATTCACAGGTTTTGATATCACTGGCAAATCGGAAGACGAATTACGCGAAGCAGCAAAATCTATGGGAATTGAAGTAAACGACACCATGGGCAAAGGAAAATTAATTGATGAAATTTTTGGTGAGAAATGTGAAGGTAACTTCATTCAACCAACCTTTATAACAGATTATCCAAAAGAAATGTCACCATTATGTAAATCACATCGAGATAATCCAGAATTAACAGAGCGTTTTGAATTGATGGTATGTGGAAAAGAAATTGCAAACGCTTATTCAGAATTAAATGACCCAATTGACCAAAGAGAGCGTTTTGTAGCCCAAATGGAATTAGCAGCAAAAGGTGATGACGAAGCCAACGGAATTATTGATGAAGATTTCTTAAGAGCTCTAGAATATGGAATGCCACCAACTTCTGGTTTAGGAATTGGAATGGACCGATTAATCATGTTCTTAACCAACAATCAATCAATTCAAGAAGTATTATTCTTCCCACAAATGCGACCAGAGAAAAAAGGTCCAGAATTAACCGAAGATGAAAAACATATCATCGAAATTTTGAAAGCTAACGAAGGTATTTCAATTGGTGATTTAAAAATAAAATCAGAATTAAGCGGTAAAAAATGGGATGCTGCTAGTAAAGGATTAAGTAAACATGGTTTAATGCGAGTGGCAGTTGACGGCGAAAATAAAATTGCTGAATATTTGGGGAAATAACCTTTCTGAAAACTTCATATAAAAGGCGAAACTTTAATTTAGTTTCGTCTTTTTTGTTTTAGATTAAACCTTTTCATTTTTCCAATGTCTTATCATCAAAACAATTAAAAAAACGAAAATATGAAAAAATTAATTTTAGCAATGGCTTTAGTAATGACAACATTAACCTTTGCACAAGACAGAAAACAAGGAAGAGAAAAATTAACAGCAGAACAGCAATCAGAACTTCATGCTAAAAAGATGAAATTAGACTTAGATTTAGATGATAAACAACAAAAAGAAGTTAAAGCCATCTTATTAGAGCAAGCTAAAAAACGTGAAGCTAAAATGGAGGAAATGAAAGCTAAAAGAGAAAAAGGAGAAAAACCTTCAGCTGAAGAAAGATTTAACATGAAAAACGAAATGTTAGACAATCAAATTGAAATGAAAGCTAAAATGAAAAAAATCTTAAAGCCTGAACAATATAAAAAATGGGAAGAAAATCATGATGAAAAAATAACAGAAGGGAAAGAAAAAATGCAAAGAAGAGTAAGAGAACGTAAAGCAAATTAATTATTTTAGTTAATTCTTTTGGTTTACTCTTAAATTTAATTTAGATTTGACCAACAGAAATAAATTTTTATAATTATGAAAAAAATAATCTTTTTAATTGCATTCTTTTTTGGTTTAAGCACTGTTTCCTTTGCTCAAGAGAAAAAAGTTGATGATGCGTATGTATTAGCTAAAAAGGAGATTAATGCTTTAGTTAAAGTAATTAATAATTTAGATCCTTCTATCGAAAGTGCTTTATATAATTTATTAGTTTACAAACATGAAACTTTAGCCAAAGCAACTTCAGAGAAAGAAAAAAACGATGTTTATGCTACAATGAAAGGGAAAATTGATGGAACTCTTACTCCAGAACAATTAAGAAAACTTAAAAGCAACAAAGTTCTTTACGAAGATTTAATAAAATAAAAAATGTCCCGATAAATCGGGACATTTTTTTATAACTCTTTAGCAGTTTCAGCTATTGCATTTATAGTAAAATCTAAGTCTTCATAAGTTAATGCATCAGTGATAAACCAAGTTTCATATGCCGAAGGAGCAATGTAAACTCCTCTATTCAATAATCCATGGAAGAATTTTTTGAACGTTTCGTTATCTCCATTTTTAGCGGTTGCAAAATCTGTAACCGGATTTGCATCAAAATGAACTGAAATCATCGACCCTACTCTATTAATTGTAAACACAATATTATCTTCTGTCAATACATTTCTAATTCCGTTTTCCAAATAAGCCGTTTTTTCATCTAAACGTTTAAAAATATCAGAATCCGAATTTAAAGCTTTTAGCATTTCTAAACCTGCCGCCATAGCTAAGGGATTACCTGACAAGGTTCCTGCTTGATATACTGGACCAAGCGGAGCTAAATAGTTCATAATTTCTTCTCTTGCTGCAAAAGCTCCCACTGGCAATCCACCACCAATTACTTTTCCAAAACAAACAATGTCAGCTTGAATTCCAAATAATTCTTGAGCTCCACCTTTTGCAAGACGAAATCCCGTCATTACTTCATCAAAAATTAGTAACGCTCCATTTTCTGAACAAACTACTCGCAACGCTTCTAAAAATCCTTTTACTGGTGGCACACAGCCCATGTTTCCTGCAACAGGCTCAATGATAATAGCGGCAATTTCATTTTTATTGGCTTCAAAAAGCGCTTTTACATTTTCAATATCATTATAGGAAGCTAACAAAGTATCTTTTGCTGTACCTTCAGTAACACCTGGCGAATTTGGCACCCCAAATGTACTTAAACCACTACCGGCAGCAATTAAGAACGAATCCGAATGACCGTGATAGCATCCTGAAAACTTTATAATCTTATCTCTTTTTGTAAAACCTCGTGCTAAACGAATCGCACTCATACAAGCCTCCGTACCTGAATTTACAAATCGAATTTTGTCGATATTCGGCACCATTGAAACAGCTAACTGAGCAATTTTCGTTTCTAATTCTGTTGGCATTCCAAAGGAAGTTCCCTTTTTTGCTTTTTCAATAACTGCATTAACAACAGGTTCATAAGCATGACCTAAAATCATTGGACCCCATGAGTTGATATAATCAATCAAACGATTACCATCTTCATCATACAAATAGGCTCCTTTGGCTTCTTTTACAAAAATTGGAGTACCTCCTACTCCTTTAAAAGCTCGTACTGGAGAATTTACGCCACCAGGAATTACTTTGTTTGCTTCAACAAATAATTCGCTACTTCTTTTATATAACATTATTTTATTTTGATTTGTTGTCCGATAGAAATGGTATTATCTGACATATTATTTAGTTTTTTTAAATCTTCAACAGTAAGTTTAAATCTTTTTGATAAAGAATACAACGTATCACCTTGTTGAATTGTATAGTAATCTCCTCCTTGAGCTACAATTACCTCTTTTTTTGTAGGTTTAAAATCGCGACTTAAAACTTCGTTATCATATTTATACAATTCAAAACGCTCGATTAATCCGATTAATTTTTCTGGATATTTAACATCAGTTGCATAACCTGCTGCTTTTAATCCTTTTGCCCAAGATTCATAATCTCCCTTATCTAATTTAAACAAACTCGAATATCGAGGTCGAGAAGTTAAAAACAATGAGTGATCGCGATACGATTCAGATGGGAATTCATATTTTCTAAAACATTCTTGAGCAGCATCATCATCGTGTTTTACACTTTCACCTGTCCATTCTTTATGACATTTAATTCCAAAATGATTATTGGCAGCTAATGCCAACTTCCCTTTTCCTGCACCCGATTCTAAAATACCTTGTGCTAAAATGATACTGGCAGGAATACCATGGTTTTTCATGTTATTCATTGCCACATCTTTATAGTTTTCTACATACGCTTTAATTTCTTCAGCATATGTTTTTACAGTAGAGGTGGCTTCAAGCTCTACTTGAGCTCCTGAATTATTAGGTTTAGAAGTAGAGGAATTGGTTGAAGAACCAGACGCAACTGACTTATCAGTTGGCTTTGTTGATTTACTTTGTGTTACAGGTTGTTTTTTAGCTGTAACTTTTGGTTTTGTTGAAGTTCTAACTACAGGACGTGAACTTGTACAGCTCACCACTAAAAGCGCTAATAGAAAAAGGGCTAATTTAGTTTTTAACATATTGTATTATTTCTTTATTCTTTTTTTGTAAAGCAAAATTCATGCCTTTAATTCCTTGTAATCCACCAGTGTGAATCATTAAAATTTTTGAATTTGGTGGAAAATATTCTTTTTTAATTAAATCCAAAACACCAAAAACCATCTTACCCGTATATATAGGATCTAATGGAATATTAGTTTGACTGTAAAAAGAATTTAAGAAAGAAATTAATTCTTCATTTACTTTACCATATCCACCAAAATGATAAGTATCATTTATACTCCAATTCTTTTTCTTTACAAAATTACAAATTACATCAGATAAAAAAGAACCTTTTAAAGAAGAAAATCCAATTAATTGCTGATTTTCATCTGAAGAATTGATTAAACCAGAAAAAGTTCCACCAGTTCCTACTGCACAAGCTATGTGAGAAAAATTATGTTTATCAGATAAAGCTAAAATTTCTTCACATCCCTTTATCGCCAAATTATTTGTTCCTCCTTCAGGTAATAAATAAAAGTCTCCGAATTTTTCTTGTAAATGTGCAATAAATAAACTCGATTCTTTATCACGATAAGCTGTCCGACTCACAAAATAAAATTGCATCCCTAATGCTTGAGCGTGAGCCAAAGTTGGGTTCTCTTTAATTTTATCTTCTAACTCTTCACCTCGAATTACACCAATAGTTTTAAAACCAAATTCGGCTCCTGCCCCTGCAACTGCTAAAATATGATTGGAAAAAGCACCTCCAAAAGTTAATAAAGTACTTTGCCCTAACTTCTTAGCTGATTGAATATTATATTTTAGTTTTCGAAATTTATTACCCGAAATTATAGGATGCAACAAATCTTCTCTCTTGATAAAGAGTTCAATACCATTTGGTAAATCAAGATGTATTTTTTGGTTACTGAATTCCATAAAAAAGCAGCCAATAAAAGCTGCTTTCAAATATACTATAATAGAGCTTATTATTTTCTTGAAATAATTACTTTTTTGCTCATTTCCAAATTATCATTGGTTTTAGTTTTTACCACATAAACACCATCACTTAAATTTGAGGTTGAAAATTCAAAAGAAGCATCATTACCTAAATTTTCTTTTTCCAATACAACTTTCCCTGAAATATCATATACAACTAATGAAACTATTTCTTTATAAAATGTATTGTAAATAGTCAATTTACTATCCAAATTGTTTTGAAAAACACAGAAAGATTCTTCTAACTCTTGAGTTCTTTTTACATCTTTGGATTTTTTTGTAAAAGTTATTTCAAAACGAGTAGTATTGTTTCCTGCTGGCAACGTTATATTAAAAACATCACTTTTAATATCATGATAAATATCTGTAATCTTATCGTGTAAATAAACTTTCTGATTTGCTTGCAAGCCTACTATTTCTTTTACTTGAACTTTAAAATTAGTTGGAGCATTACATCTGAACCCTACAGGAATTTTTTTATTAACATCATATTTAACTGTAGTTGCAATATATTCATGTGGTCTATCTGTTAAAATAAAATAAAACTCAGCACCTTCACCTGATGGGGATCGTCCATCTGCACCATAATCAAAACCATCTGTAGCAGTATCTAAAAAAGCAATAGTTGTAGGTCTTACGCCACTGTCGTTATACATAGCATGAATTCGAATGTATGGAGCAGTATTTTTTTTAATTTGAGTATAATCGATTCCGGCGACATTTGGAATTGCAGAAAAATATTCGACATTGTTTTGAGCAGTAGATTCTGATCCACTTCTAGCAAACTCTGACAGATTAGCCACTCCTTCTTTAACAAAAACACGATAATTATTTTTCATTGTAACATTTCCTGAAGCAGTTCCCAAAACCATGAAACCTTGCCCAATAGGACTAAATCTTCGTTGAAATTCAGTTCCCGAACCAGTTGGTATGCCTTGCGAACCATAACCATCATAAGACCAAAAGGCGGCAGGAGTATAAATTCCAGTTAATGGTGTATAAACCCCATAACCTCCTTGATATTGCCTTAAAATATGAGTATTAACCTCTACTTGTTCCCAAAAATAAGCTTGCCCATTAATAAGATTTGCATTTGCTGGATCTAACAAATAAGCATTTAAATCAATTGCGCTAGGATAAGGATTTCCAACTAAAGTATAATTTCCTGTACTAACCGCTACACTAATATTTCCATCATTAGGTTTACCTCTAAAATCGTATCGTTGATTATTACCAGGATTATTTTGAACGTTCTCAGTAACCTGAGCAACTGTTGCGTCAGTTCCAGATGTTCCTTTCATAGTAAAGCCTTCACCAGCATTAATTATAGAGGCAGCTCCCACATAAGACCATTGCGCATAAGCATTAGAAGTTATGAAACGCCATATCCAATAAGGAGCAATAGCTAAAGGATTTGCTGATCCATTATAATTGTTAGTAGCTAATATTGTTGCAGGAGTTGATGCTGTAAGTCCAGTTGGACGTTGCAACATAGTAATTCCAAAAGGTTCATTTCCTATTAAATTAGAAGCATTACCAACAGGTGAACACCAGTAATTATATTGAAAATTGTTAACCGTTCCTTCTTGAAAAACCGAAAGTTTCCCACTTCCGGTATTAGCACTTGAATTAGTTGACCCTTGTAACAATTGTGAATTATTCCTCAAAAAAAGATTCCCGTTATTTTGAAGATTAACATCTTGATTAACAAAGACAAACTGATCATTTACAAAAACATAAGTATTAGGACTAACATACATTTGAGAAAATGTATTAAGAAAACCCAAAAAGCCGAAAATAAAAAGTAAAATTTGCTTCATAACTAGGGAATTTAAAACAACATTAACAAATATAACTAATTACTAAATACCTATTGCTTAAAAATAAAAATTTAACATAAAATCAATTTATTCAATAAATATATCACAATAAAAAGAAAATTAGAATAAATAAAGCTTTAAATTTTAACAAAAATAATGTAAAGTATATTTTTTTAACTATAAAATTAAATTCGAAAATGCATTTTGTCGATTTTTTTTAACACTTCGTCGATTTTTTAATGAAAAATCAAGGAATTAAGAATCTTGTTTATAAAAAAAATCAAATTAGTTGTAAAAAATTATAAAATATAAATACTTTTGCTCTATATTTGGTTTACTATCATCCTATTAGGTTTGATATAAAATAATAAAATCATAATATCCCTATAATTTATGAAGCAGAATTACGCCCTAATGACGTGTTCTCGTGTGTGTAACAACGCATGGAACTTAATTTCTCAAAACAGTAAACTTAAAACTAGCAGTTTACTCCTTTTATTTTTAACCCTTTTTGGATTTTCTGATGCTTTTTGTCAATCACCTAGTGTATTTACAACCTCTGGAACATGGGTTTGTCCAGCCGGGGTGACTACTATTCAAGTTGAAGCATGGGGTGGTGGTGCTGGAGGAAGATCAACAGCTAACACCAATGGACATGTCGGTGGTGGTGGTGGTGGTGGTGCATATGCACGAAGAAATTCAATTACAGTAATTCCTGGAACTACTTACACAATTACAGTTGGAACTGGTGGAGCTGCCAACACAGCTGGAACAGCCTCAACTGCAACAATAAACGGAGTAACTATCACTGCTGCAGGAGGTTCTGTTGGAGCTGCTTCAAATACAGGAACCGTAGCTGGTGGAAACGGAGGAACAATAGCTGCAAGCGTTGGGGATGTAAGATTTGCTGGTGGAAACGGAGGATCTGGTCTTGGCAGCGGCTCTGGAGGTGGTTCTGGTTCAGGTGGTGGAGGTGGTTCTGCTGCTGGTTCAACTGGAAATGGAAACAATGGTAATAATGCAGCAAATACGACAACTCCAGGTACTGGAGGAGCTACAGTAGCTAACTTTGGTGGAGCTGGAGGTAATGGTGGAAATAATTTTAACGGAGGAAATGCAACTGTCAACTATGGAGGTGGCGGAGGTGGCGCAGGACACAAAGGAAACACTGGAGGATCTGGAATGAATGGAGCTGTAATCATAACTTTCACTTGTCCTGTAAATACAGTTAATGCTGGTCCTGACCAAACTTTAACGACTTGTGCTACTACAGCAACTTTAGCTGGAAGTACTGTAACAGCTGGTATTGGAACATGGACTGTTGTTTCTGGTACAGCTACAATAACTTCACCAAACTCACCAACTTCTGGAATTACAGGAATTATTCCTGGAACTCCAGTAACATTAAGATGGACAATTGACAATGGAAGATGTGGCAGCGGTTTTGACGATGTGGTGATTACTTCTCCTGTAGGACCTGGATGTTTCAATTATTGTCCACCAACCCATACTGTTTCTTGTAGTGGAACAATAACTAATGTAACTTTAAACACCCTAAATAATACAACTGGATGTGCTAATACTAGCGGCACATCATACACAAATTATGCTGCTTCTGGAACTCCTACAACAAGTGTTTTAATTGGCACCTCTTATAATTTATCAGTAACAACAAATTTGTCTTCAATTGTTTCAGCATGGATTGATTTCAATGCAAATGGAACTTTTGAAGCATCAGAATGGACACAAGTATATTCTTCAGGAACCAATGGTTCTGTTTCGATACTAATACCTTTTGGTTCAACCCCTGGCGTAACAACTATGAGAATCAGATCAAGAGGCGCTGGGAATGCTAATGCGTCAGGAGATTCTTGTACAAGTTTCGGATCTGGAGAGACTGAAGATTATGCAATTACATTAATTGCTCCTCCAGCATGTGTTGCCCCTACCGCACAACCTACTGCATTAGGTCTAACCGCATCTGGAACTATTATTTCTGGCTCATTTACTGCTGCAAGTCCTGCCGCAAACAGCTATTTAGTTGTAATAAGCACTTCAGCTATACCTCCATCAGCACCTGTAAACGGAACAAACTATTCTATTGGAGGAACTTTAGCACCAGGATATACTATTGTGGATAATGATACAAATACTGTTTTTTCAGCTACAGGACTAACAAATTCAACAACATATTATATTTATATTTATTCATTTAACAACTTATGTTCTGGAGGACCTTTATATCTAGGAACTTCTCCTTTAACAGGAAACATAACTACAGGACTTGTTGATTATTGTATTCCTACCTCTAATGTAAGTTCTCGATATATTGAAGACATCTCTACTGCTGGATACATAACTAATATTACTAACATGGGGACTGGAAGAGCTGCAACTGGATATGCAGATTATACTGCCGTTCCTCCTGTAACACAAATTCCTGGTGGTGGTGTTACTTTAGATTATAGACTTGTAAATTCAAGACAATATGTAAAAGTTTGGGTTGACTGGAATAATGATGGCATATTTACAGATGCGGCTCCAGAATTAGTATATACAACTGGTGGCGTACAAACTATCGCTGGTTCTGCAGGATTTGTAATTCCAATTGGTACTTTACCAGGAAATTACAGAATTCGTTTCAGATCATTTGAAGCATCTCAAACTTTTACGCCTTGTGCTACTGGATTAGCAACAGGAGAAACAGAAGATTACAGATTGGTTGTTGTAGCTGATTGTTCAGCAAAAATAACTAGTGTAGTAGATGGATCTAGATGTGATACAGGTACAGTAAACGTTACAGTGAATGGAAGTGCAGGAACAACACAATACAGATTTTACAGCGCTAGAACTGGTGGTACTTTAGTAGGAACGTCTGCAACTACTACTTGGACTACTCCATCAATAGCAACTACAACAAGCTATTATGTTACCGCATGGAATGGTACATGTGAATCATGGTACAGAGAAGAAGTAAAAGCAATTGTAAATCCTACAACAACCATTAATGTAACACCATCCACACCTGAAGTTTGCGGTGAAAACAATGTAGTTTCAATAGCTGCATTAGGAGATATTGTTATCGATTATTTAGTTGATGAAAATTTTGAAGGTGGTGGATTTGGTGTATTAACTAGAACAAATGTTGCTGCAGATGCCAACACACAATGGACGAATAGAACAAGTCCTTATGTCCCTACTGGTTCCGTTTGGAAACCAGCAATTACTTCAAGAACAATTGGAAATAGATTTGCATTATCAGTTTCTGATTTTGCTGCACCTGCTCCTAAAGACACACAATTAAGAACTGTGGCATTAAATACAACTCCATATTCAAGTTTGTTTTTAAGTTTCAGACATTATTTTTCATACTATGTTGGTGAACCTTTACAATTTGCTGATATCGATGTTTCTACTGATGGTGGCGGAGCTTGGACTAATATTGCACGCTATACTTCAACACAAGGATTTGCTGGCGAATTTAATGATGTAGTAATTGATGTAAGTGCTTACGCTGGTTTACCTTCAGTTATGTTTAGATTTAGATATCACTTACAAGGTTCAGCTTTTTGTGATGGTTGGGCAATAGACGATGTAAAAGTTTATGGAACTAGACCTTTAAATACAACCTTCACATGGAGTGGTGGCGTAACTGCTTTTATTGATTTAGCTTGTACAATACCTTATGTAGCTCAAAGTGTTTCTACTGTATATGTTAAACCTACACCAGCTCAACTTGAACTACCAACTTATTCTTTTACAGCAACTGCTACTCTAGGAAATGGTTGTCCAGTATCTAAATTAATTACTATTAACAATCTTTCTAAAGTTTGGAAAGGTGGAACGAGCGGCAATTGGAATGATCCAAATAACTGGAGTCCTGTAGGAGTACCAGATGCAACTACTTGTGTTATTATACCACCTGCTACTAACAATTCCGTAATTTCTGGTGTAAATTATAACGGATTTGGAAAAACTTTACAAGTTAAAAACGGTGGTAATTTACAAATACTATCTAACAACACTTTAACAATTACAGACTTTGTTGAAGTAACTGGTACTGGAAATTTAACTCTTGAAAATTCTTCAAGCTTAATTCAAGTAAACAATGTAGCCAACTCGGGCAACATTACAATGAAACGAAATGTTAATTTAAGAAAACTTGATTATGTATATTGGTCATCTCCAGTAGCTAATTTTGGATTAACCAATATTTCAACAACCTCTTATCGATACAAATGGATTCCTACAATTCCATCTAATATCAATGGCTTTGGTAACTGGTCTGCTACTAGTGAAACAATGGTTAATGGTAAAGGATATATTGTGAGAGGTCCTGATAGTTATACAAGCACGCCTCAAAATTATACAGCAAATTTTGTGGGAGTGCCTAACAATGGAACTATTACAACTCCTATTAGCAGAGGCACCTATAATGGAGTAAATTATTCAACTGGTGTATCAACTACGTTAGCAACTCGAGATGACGACAATTGGAACTTAATAGGTAATCCATACCCATCAGCTGTAAATGCTAATTTATTCTTAGCTGCTAATACAAATATTGCAGGTTTCATTAAATACTGGACTCATGGTACATTACCATCTTCAGCTATTTCAGATCCTTTCTACAATAACTTTGGTCAAAATTATACGGTTGCCGATTATGTAACATATAATGCTACAGGTTCTAATCCCGCTATTGGTAATGGAAATATTGCCGCAGGACAAGGATTCTTTGTATTAATGAATCACACTTCTACTGCAACAACTGAAAATGTAGTATTTAATAACAGTATGAGAAGAAACGACTACAGAAACGATTTATTCTATAGAAATAGTAATGAAAATAATTCAGGCGAAGGTGAAAAACATAGAATTTGGTTAAATCTAATTAGTCCTTCTGCTACTTCTAGCCCAACTTTAATTGGTTATATAGATGGTGCAACTAATGATTTAGATAGAATGTATGATGCTCCAGCATTAGATGTAAAAACTAATTTTGAATTGTATTCATTCTCTAATACAGATAAATTAAACATTCAAGGTAGAAGTTTACCCTTTGATGAAAATGATGAAATCCCACTTGGTATTTCTATAGCTCAAAACGGAAATCATACCATAGGTATTTCAACGGTGGATGGTTTATTTGAATCTGCCACTCAGAATATTTATTTAGAAGACAGAACTTTAGGTATTACACATGATTTACGTTCAGCTCCTTATGCTTTCACAGCAACAACAGGAAGATATGAAAATCGTTTTGTACTTAAATTCAAAAATACCACTTTAGGCAATGAAGATTTCACTGCAAATGCAGTAACAGTTTTCACTAACGAAAGTATTAATGTGAACGCAACAAACCAAACCATTAAATCAGTTCGAGTACATGATTTATTAGGAAGAGTTTTAGGAACATTTAATAATGTAAACTCAAATACTTTCTCAACAAGAAATGTAGCTAAAACGCAAAGTCCATTATTAGTAGAAGTTACTTTAGATAATGGTGCTACAAAAACTTATAAAGTAATTTTCTAGAATTATCTTTAAAAAATAAAACTTAAACACCTGCTAATCAGCAGGTGTTTTTTTTGTACCTATAGTATCAAATACTTAATTAAACATCTAAAATATTAAAAAAAAACGAATGTTATTTATCGTATTTTTGTGTTTTTTATCGATTTTTAACGTTTTTTATAAACACATTGTTGTTTTTTATTAAAAAAACAAAACCAAAACAATAATTTCTTCGTAATTTAGAAACAGAATTCATAGAAATCATTTGTTATGACAAAAACATTCCCCCTACAGAATGATTTTGTAAAAATAAAAAAGTACAAAACAACAGTTTGGTTGTTACTAATTGTATGTTTTTTAAATTTTCAAAATCTATTAGCCACTACTTATTCAAGTAGTAATGTGGCTCAAATTACAAATCCCGTAACCGCAGGCGCCACCAATCAATCAATTATTCGTATTGCTGTTGTTGGAGGTGGTGGAGGCGCTGCATTCCCTGTATGCAGTATGAGTTTTGCGATGAACAATTCTGTTGTTCCTTTAAATGCAAAATTATTTTATACTGGAACAAGTGCCACATTTTCAACCACAGTACAATTAGGAACAACTATCAGTAACCCTACTGGTACAATTGTTTTTAATTTCAATCAAACTCATGGAGCAGGAACATTTTATTATTGGTTAGCCTATGATATCCCAACTGATGCTCCAAACTGTTCTTTTTTCGACGCCTCTGTTGCAGATAACGGAATATCATATTCTGGGGCTGGCGGTGCGTGTCCTGGAATTTCAACTGCTACACCTGCAACACAAAATCCAGATGGTGATCGCCGAATTGAAGTAGCGGGATGTTGGAAATATTGTGCTGCAGGCGGAACAAATAATGCTGCAGGTTATTTATCAAATGTAACATTAAACACAATCAACAACAATAGCACATTTGACGGTTATATCAGTACAGGATTAACTACAACTTTATTAACAGGTTATTCATATACTCTTAGTGTATCAAAAACAACAATATCAACAACAACATTTACACAAGCATGGATTGATTGGAACAATGATGGTGATTTTGCAGATGCAGGCGAAATAGTTTTACCTTCTGCTTCTTCAACAGCCTCTGGAACACGAACAATATCAATAACTGTACCAGTTACAGCAACTGTTGGCGTCACTCGAATGAGAGCAATAATGAAACAAGGGGCAACTGCAATTAATGCTAATGGTTGTGACACTGCTAATATTTATACAGATGCAGAAGACTACAACATCAACATTTTAGAACCAGCACCTTGCTTACCTTACTTACAGCCTTTTAATTTATTTTTAAGTGCTGGAAACACTTTTATTAATGGTGCATTTTCTTATCCTACTCCACAAGCAGAAAGCTATTTAGTTGTTATTAGTTCTTCTGCTACTCCACCAACACCAAGCAATGGAACAACATACACAATTGGCTCTACAATTAGTCCTGGGTATACCGTAATAGATAATGATGGTAACAATTCATTTACAGCAAGTGGTTTAACTCCATTAACTTCATATTATTTTTACATTTTCTCCTATGACACAAACTGTATAGGCGGTCCTCTATACAATACAACAAACCCATTATCTGGTTTCACAACAACAAACAACACAGTTAGTCCCGCTTACTGTACACCTACGTCTTCTACAGGAATTCACATTAACCTAATTGAAGGAGTTGGTGCGTTTGCCAACGAAAAAAATGGCCCAACAGGATATACAGCACCAGGATATACAAATTATTCTAATATCAATATTGCAACACAAGTTTCTGGTGGCGGAGTAAATATTAACATTAGTTTAGCAGGTAGTTCCAGTTTTGGACCACCACCATGTACTTCATCCTCGCAATTAATTGCGGCATTTGTAGATTGGAATAAAGACGGAGACTTTTTAGATACTAATGAAAAAGTTTATGAATCAAGCGCTGGAACTGCTGGACAAAATATATTTGGATTTGTAATTCCGTCTGGCACACCACAAGGAATTTACAGGTTACGTATAAGAACTAAATCGTTATGTTTGGGTGCGGGCATAGACCCTTGTACAAACTATGCTGGTGGTGAAACAGAGGATTATTCAATAAGCGTAATTCTAAACTGTTCTGCGCAAATTACTGGTACTATAGATGGAAATATTTGCGGTATAGGCAACAATGTAACCTTAACTGCATTTGGAACACCCGGTACAACTGAATACAGATGGTACAATACCGCTTTTGGAGGTTCACAAGTAGGATCAAGTACAACTAATACTTGGGTAACACCTGCACTAACCAATTCACAAACATTTTATGTAGCTGCTTATAATGGAAGCTGCGAATCATTATATAGAACCGCAGCAAACGCTTATGTTTATGACACAACAGATATTAGTTTTACTCCTACAACCCCAACCGCTTGTGGCAACGATATTATAACTGTTTCGGCCTCTGCAAGTCAAAACATACAAAATCTTTTTTATGAAGGTTTTAATTCAGGAAATTATGGGCAAATGATTTTATCTACCCCTTTGAATCTATGGGATACAAATGGAAATGGCATAACAAATGATGGCGATTCACCAGAACCACGTGCTCCTTGGCTCATTCAATCTAGTCCTTGGATACCTAATGGAACAAGTGTATTTGTTCCTGCTATTAGTTCAGGAAATGTAGGAAATTACTATGCTGTTACTGTTTCAGATTATAGAGGTCAAAATATTGATACCAGATTAACAACTCCTCCTTTAAACGCAACAGGATATTCAACTTTAACTCTTACTTTCAAACAGTATTATTCAGATTTTAATAATACAGATTTTGCTTATGTTGAAGTATCAACAAATGGAGGAACAACATGGAATGCAATTGCAACCTATACAAAAGATATAGGAAATCCAGGTGTTTTCAATGAAGAAAGCATTAATTTAAATGCCTATATTAACGTAAGTGATTTAAGAATTCGTTTTCGATATTCTTCTGGATGGTGTGATGGTTGGGCTATTGATGATATTAGAATTTATGGTTTAAAACCTTATGTTTCGAGTTACACTTGGTCTGGAACAGGTATTGATGCATATTATCAATTACCAACTATACCTGCTAATTTATACAGCGGGCAAGCCGTTTCTACTATTTACTTTTTACCTAATTTAACTCAAATAGAAACTAATAATTGGACATTTGATGTTACAGCAACCCTACCAGGCGGTTGTACTGCTCAAGTACCTATTACAATAAACAATAAGACAAGAACTTGGAAAGGAATTACAAATAATGATTGGTATACTGCTACTAATTGGTCTCCAAATGGCATACCCGATGCTACTTCTTGTGTTTATATCTATGATGGACCAAATGATTCTTACATTAATGTAAGCGCGCAAAACGCTTATGCACGATTTGTTACAGTAAGACCAAGTGGTTTACTTCAAATTGAAGCAAACAATACTTTAACTGTTACCGATGCAGTGACAGTTGATGCTGGTGGTACTTTCAACATTGAAAATAGTGGAAGTTTGATTCAAGTAAACAATGTAGCCAATTCGGGCACTATTTCAATGAAACGAAATGTTAATTTAAGAAGACTTGATTATGTATATTGGTCATCTCCAGTAGCTAATTTTGGATTAACCAATATT
>NZ_DAIPZK010000014.1:0-17388 GCF_036782315.1 Flavobacterium sp. | reverse complement strand
CAACAAGAAATGTAGCTAAAACGCAAAGTCCATTATTAGTAGAAGTTACTTTAGACAATGGTGCTACAAAAACTTATAAAGTGATTTTCTAAAACTAAATTTACATAATAAATATGAGAAGAGTCCGCTATAAGCAGGCTCTTCTTTTTTCTTATTCACATCATTGATTTTAAAATCAGCTATTTTTAAGTTATTAACAATATAACTTTTTCTTAACAAATGTTTATGTAAAAGTTGTATAATTAACAAAAAAAAATATCTTTGTATAAATAACAACACTATTTAATAAATATTTATTAATCTAACTCTAAATGAAAAATTCCACCCCCTACTGGAAAAACTTCATAGTTTTTCTATTTCTTATTTTTACAACTACAACGTTTTCACAAGGTATCAATTGCGGAACAGCCGAAAGTTTAACCATAAATGGAACCTGTGATACATCAACATCATTAACACAATCAATAAACACAGCAATATGCGGCGCAACTAACTGGAGAAGGGTTGGTTATTATTCTTTCACAGTAACTGGAGGACCACTATTTGTGACAATTACAGCTCAATCAGGGGACAGAAATATGGTATTAGGACTCTTTTCAGGAACATGTGCTAGTTTGACAAATTTAAATTGTGTAGACAACAATACAACCGCTGGAGCCCAAACAGAAACAATTACTGCCACACTAAATAACGGAACTTACTATATTGCAGTTGGAAATACTACCAACAACAATATGACATTAAACAGTATATGCGTTACTGGTGTTCCAAACCCATGTACATCAGCTACAACGTTAGCTTGTGGAACTACAAACATGGCTGGAACTACAGTAGGAAGCACAAATTTTACTCATAATACTGGGTGTTCAATGAGTAATTATGGCGCTTGGTATACTTTTGTTGGTGATGGTCAAATTACAACAATATCATCTACAGCTGGTTCTGGATTTGACCACGAAATGTCAATATCTTCAGGAACATGCGCAGGTTTAACAAGTATTGCATGTGTAGATAGTGCATTAAGTGGAGGTACAGAAAGTCATACTTTTACAACAGTAAATGGCACCACATATTTTGTTTATATAGCTCACTATTCATCTGGAAGTACTACAACTGGAACTTTTACAATTTCAAGATCATGTACTCCCGCCCCCACTCCACCTGCAAATGACAATTGCAATACGGCAATTCCATTAACTATAAATGCTACTTGTAGTTATTCAACTTATACTACTTTAGGCGCAACAGCATCCACCACACCTTCTACTCCACCAGCTCCAGGTTGCGGAAGCTATTCAGGAGGAGATGTTTGGTTTAGTTTTGTAGTTCCTGCCAATGGAATTGTTACAGTAGATACTCAGACAGGCGGTATTACCGATAGTGGAATGGCTTGGTATACAGGAACTTGCGGAGCGTTAACTTTATTAGAATGTGATGATGATGATAGTCCAGATGGCGCTATGTCTTTAATTACAAGAACAGGATTAACTCCCGGTACAACCATTTATGTAAGAGTTTGGGAATATGGCAATGACAATCCTGGTACTTTTGGAATTTGTGCCACTTCACCTGTACCTTGTACAACTCCTACCGCTCAATCAACCGCTTTAGTATTAAATTTAAGTGGAGGAACAATTAACGGAAGCTTTACAGCAGCATCTCCCGCTCCTACAAATTATCTTGTAGTTTATAACACAACCGGAACAACTCCTAATCCAAATAACACAACTTCTTATACAATAGGTGGAACAGTTGGAGCGGAAAATATTGTTGCCGACAACGATTCAAACACAAGTTTTTCCGTCTCAGGATTGAACTCTAATACAACTTACTATTTCTTTGTTTTTGCATTTAACACGGGTTCATGTACAGGTGGTCCTTTATACTTTACAACATCACCTTTAACTGGAAATGCGACAACAGGAGTTGTATATTGTAGTCCAATTTCTACATCTTCCACAGATAACATCACTTCGTTTGTAACAACTTTAGGACAAACTAATATTAATTATTCGGGAAGTTTTATGAACGGAACTGGTTATGGGGATTTTTATAGTACACAAACAGTGACTAATTCTGCAGGCGCGTCAATAAATTTTACAGAGGCTTATGATTTTGGTTTACATGGATTTAATATTTGGGTTGATTGGAATAATGACGGTGACTTTGCAGATGCAGGTGAAAAAGTTTTTGCTTCTGCTTCTACTGCCTCTAGTCATTCAGGTAGCTTCACTATTCCTGCATTGGCTGCCGCTGGTAACTATCGTATGAGAGTTAGAGCTTGGTATAGCAATAACAATCCAGACCCATGTACAAACATCACTTATGGAGAAGCTTTAGATTTTAAACTAACCGTAATTACTCCTCTTCCTTGTTCTGGAAACCCATCAAACATAACAGTTTCCGCAATAACTGGCACAACCGCAACAGTTTCTTGGACAGCTGCAAGTCCTGCTCCTGCAAGTGGTTATCAATATTATTTATCAACTATCAACAATGCTCCACTGGCAGGCACAACTCCTACGGGTAGTGTTGGAGCCGGAATTACTTCAGTAAACTTAACAGGATTAACAGCTGAAACAGCTTATTATATTTGGGTAAGATCCAACTGTGGAGGTGGATTAGGTCAAGGATATTGGATTGGACCTATTCGTTTTCAAACACCTTGTGCTTCTAATACAGGAATAGGAGTTAGTGATTTAGCTTGTCCAAATGTAATTTCGGGAGGTTTAGGATTAAACGGTGCTGATCCATTACCAATTGACTGTACTTCGGCATCAAATTGTGTAGATTTAGAAGCTAATTTTTTAAATCTAGGACAAACTACTACATACCGAGCAGAATCAATACCTTACATCCCTCCTTATCAATACGGCTGTTTGGCAAATCCTGTAAGTGTAAATATCGATGATAGATGGTCACCTATAATTACATTACCTTTTAATTTTTGTTTTTATGGAAACAATTATAATCAATGTTTAATTAGTTCAAATGGTGTTATAACTTTTGATTTAACAAATAATTCTCCTGGAGGTTACTCGGCGTATTCATTTTCTAACAATTTACCAAGTACTTCGCTTTTCTTAAATTCAATATTCGGAGTTTATCACGATATTGACCCAAGTAAAGGTGGTGAAGTTGGTTGGGAATTAATAACATTAAACACAGGCTGTAGAGCTTTAGTAGCTTCTTGGAAAGACATCCCAATGTTTTCCGCTTCTTGTAATTCTCAATTATATACAGGTATGATAGTTCTTTATGAAAATACCAATGTGATTGAAGTATATATACAAGAAAAAAATGTTTGTGCTTCTTGGAATGGTGGAAATGCTGTAGTTGGAGTTCAAAACGCTGCAGGAAATCAAGCAGCAGTTGCCCCTGGCAGAAATTCATTAGATACCGATTGGACTGTTACTAACGAAGCTTGGCGATTTATCCCAGACGGAACTTCTATAACATCAATTAGATGGTATGAAGGTGCAGGAACTACAGGCCCTGTTGTAGGGACCACTAGCCAAATAAATGTTTGTCCAACCGCAACTACTATTTATACTGCGGAAGTTACTTATACATTATGTAACGGAACAACATTGAAAGAAATTGATCAAACAACTGTAACAATAAATGGAAGTAAAATTTGGACTGGATTAGTTGATTCAGATTGGAACAAAACTGGAAACTGGTCAAATGCAATTTTGCCTAATGCAACTGATTGCGTTATTATTCCTATTACACCAAATAATCCTACTATTTCTGGAGTTGGGTATAATGGTTTAGCCGGATCTTTAACCATTCATAATGGAGCAAATTTAACCATAAACACAAACAACAATCTTACTGTTACAGATTGGATTAACATCAATACTGGTGGCGATTTAATCCTTCAAAATAGTGCAAGTTTGATTCAAATCAATAATGATGTAAATCAAGGAACGATGCACATGAATAGAACAGCAAATATTCGTAAATTAGATTATGTATATTGGTCTTCACCCGTTGCAAACTTTAGCGTAAATAGTATTTCACCTGGAACTACAGGATATAAATACAAATGGGTTCCAACAATTCCAACAAATATTAATGGTTTTGGAAATTGGGTTAGTGCAAATGAAAATATGACATTAGGAAAAGGTTATATTGTGAGAGGTCCAGATAACTTTACTTCTACCCTTACTCCTTTTAATGCTGTTTTTGTTGGAACTCCAAATAATGGTAACATTACTAGTCCTATTTTCAGAGGAACTTGGAACGGTGGCACTTATGCTACAGGTGTTTCATCTACTCCTGGAACCAATGACGATGACAATTGGAATTTAATTGGAAATCCTTACCCATCAGCAGTTAGAGCATTAGACTTCTTAACATTGAACACCAACATTGATGGATTCATTAAAATTTGGACACATGGTACATTACCTAGTTCATCAATTGCAGATCCATTTTATAACGATTATGCTTATAATTACACACCTGGCGATTATATTACTTATAATAGTTCTGGAACCTCATCAGGCCCTGGAGTTTTCAATGGCAACATAGCTGCAGGACAAGGATTTTTTGTATTGATGAATCATACTTCAGCTTCAACTTCTGAAAATGTTACTTTTAACAATACTATGAGAAGTTTTACTTATAACAACAGTCAATTTTTCAGAAATTCAAATGATTCAGGAAGAATTTGGCTCGATTTAATTGCTTCAAATGGAAGTAACGTTAGAAACTTAGTAGCCTATACTGATGGTGCAACCAACGAAAGAGATCGTTTATTTGATGCCATAACAGATGAAAAATTAAGTTTAAACTTATACTCTTTAATTGGTGAAAAACCTATGA
Source organism: Flavobacterium sp. (assembly GCF_036782315.1). Classification (GTDB taxonomy): domain Bacteria; phylum Bacteroidota; class Bacteroidia; order Flavobacteriales; family Flavobacteriaceae; genus Flavobacterium. Next base: position 12,555 of record NZ_DAIPZK010000014.1, on the reverse strand, counting down.
CTATTCAAGGTAGAGCTTTACCATTTGATAACGATGATAAAGTAGCTATGGGAATAAAAGTTCCGCAAAATGGCAATTATACAATAGGAATAGGCGTTTTGGATGGTTTCTTCTCAAATACAAGTCAAAATATTTATCTTCAAGATTTAGAGAACAATATTATTCATGATTTAAGACAAAATCCATATACTTTTACTGCAATTGCTGGAAATCATCCAAATCGTTTTATACTGAGATATACTAACGAAACTTTGGGAGGAGATGATTTGGTTGTAGATGAATCGAACTTGTGGGTAATTTCTTCAGATATTTTATCAGTAAAATCAACCAAAAACACTATACAGTCAGTCAGAGTATTTGATGTTCTTGGAAGACATTTAGCCAATTATTCTAATTTAGAAAGCTACGAAGTACCCCTAACAAGAATTCAAAAAAATAATGCAGCCCTAATTGTGCAAGTAACCCTATCTAATGGAGCAATAGTTAATAAAAAAGTAATTTTTTAATCCATAATGTTATAAACCTTAAAAAGCCTTTACAATGTAAAGGCTTTTTAATTACTTATCATATCTTAAAAGTGACAAACTAAAAAAAATTTTTTACCTTTTTTTTATCTGAAAACAACATAAAAACCACAATCTTGACAATAAATTTCGAATAGTTTTAATATTAAAAAAAAATATTTATTAAAAAATTATAAACATTTATACAAAATATTTAAAAAAACAATATATTTACAGCAGTATTCATTTTTAATTTTTGTCTATACGAAGATTATAAAGAATCGGTAAAATTTCATTTAACGTGCCTTTAAGGCAAAAGATTTCATCCCCCTATTTGAAATAAAAATATCTGTAAGTGCTATCTCATTTGATATAGTACCTTATGGATATTTTTTTTGGTTTAAACTAAAGTCATGAGAAGAAATTTGGCTCATGACTTCAAATTATAATTTTAAAATTAAAAGGGGTTATGGAAAAATTTTACTTTTATTTAAAAAACAATTTTGTTAAGATTATTGCACTAGTTGCTATTGTTTTATTACAATTAACAAATGATTTGTATGGGCAGACAACAATTGCACAACAAGATTTTGAAACAACACCAGCCACACCAACATTAACATATAGTAGTAGTGGAGGAACATTATCAACTAGCACAGTAGGAACAAACGGTTTACCAGCAAATTCACCTTATGGCGTTGGCAATTCTAGGGGAATATATGTTGCTTCAGGAACATTGACTTTTACATCTTCTCCTATTGATACAAGATGTTATGGAAGTGCTCCTCAACTCTCATTTCGTTTATCTTCTTTAAGTTTAAATTCTTCAAATGGAGCCGATGCAACAGATTTAGCAACTGTTTATATAAGTACAGACGGCACAACATATTCACAAGAATGTCAAATAAAAGGGAATAGTAATGCGGTTTGGAGTTATACATCAGGAACAGGGACTTTGACAGCCACATATGATGGCAATAATACATTAGAGGCTGCAAAAGTTGTTTCCCCAGCTGGTGGTGGCGCAAGAACCACTGATGGTTTTAGTACCATAATACTTACAGGATTACCTTCTACTCAAAATTTATATGTAAAAATTGTTCTATTAAATGACAATACTAATGAAGTATGGGCTATTGACAATGTAATATTAAGTAGCGCAAATCCCGCAACAACTCAGCCCTCTACTCCAAGTGTTACTAACACTTCTCGATGCGGCACCGGAACAGTAACTCTTACAGCAAGCGGGGCAATTACAGGTCAAGATTATAAATGGTATAGTTCTTTGACTGGAGGAACAGTTTTGCAAACTGGAGGTTCAACTTTTACAACTCCATCACTATCGTCTACCACAACTTATTATGTAGTAATTTACAACACAACTGTAATTACCTGTGAAAGTTCACCCAGAACTGCTGTGACAGCTACAATTAATCCAACACCGTCAACACCAACAATTACACCTTCTGCTACAACAGTGTGTAATGGTTCAATTGTTACTTTAACCTCAAGTGGAGGGAATACCTCTATACTAAGTGATGGCTTTGAAACTTTTCCTTCAACAAATTTTGGAGCAAATGGTGCTTCAATAACACCAAGTAGTAACAGTACATACTATACAGAAAGTTCAAAATCGATTTTACTTTCATATGCAACTTCCCCAGCAACAACTACATCTAGTACAACAAATTCATATCAATCACAGAGTAATATTAATTTATCTCAATTTTCATCTGCACAATTAATATTTTCTCATATTTGTGCCACAGAGCCTGCATACGATTATGGATATGTACAATACTCTACAGATGGTGGTAGCACATGGACATCCTTTCCTACTTCAAGTTACACAGGAACAGCAACATTAAAAAATAGCGTTGTAAGTTTTGATAAAACTAGCTATACGGATTGGAATACCCAATTTAGCTCAAGCTCATCAACACCAGGCTCAGGTCCTGCAACGAGCTTATGGAAAACAGAGACTATAAATATTCCAGCAGCAGTTATGACCTCTTCTCAATTTAGAATACGATTTTTAATAACGCAAGATGGTAGTATTTCATACTATGGATGGCTATTAGATAATGTTAAAATTAATGGCATTAAATCAGCAGCTGTTTGGAGCCCTTTAACTGGATTATTTACCGATGCAGGAGCAACTAATGCATACACAGGCACCTCTCTTACAACTGTTTATGCAAAACCAAACACAACTACAATATATTCTGCAGAAGTTAGTATTGGTTCTTGTTCATCTTCTTCAGCCTCAACAACAATTACAGTAAATAATGTTCCAAGTTGCGCCACCAACTTTTCACCGGCTAACAATACAACTGGGATAGCAACTTCAGGAAGTACTTTGAGTTGGACGGCAAATACTGGAAGCCCAACAGGGTATGATGTATATTTTGGAACTAATTTAACATTGGTTCAAAATAAAGATTTAGGTACTAGGGTTGCTACCAATCAACCAGGAACAACTTACAATACGGGGTCGTTAGTTGGCAATACTGATTATTATTGGTTAATTGTACCTATTAATAGTTGTGGATCTTCAACGTGTACAACTGTAAGTAAATTCACAACGGATGATTCTGGATGTACACCACCCACTGTAAGCTCTGTAAATAAAGTGGATGTTTTGTGCTTTGGAAGTGCAACTGGAAGCATAAGTATCGTGGCAACTGGTGGTTCAATACCTTATCAGTATTCTAGAGACAATGGTTTAACATATCAATTATCTAATACTTTTATTGGTTTAAGTGCAGGAACATATCAAATAAAAGTAAAAGGTTTTGATGATTGTGAATCTGCTACAACAAATGTAATAATTACACAACCCACAAATTTAGTAGCAAATGCAGGAACTGACTTTTCAGTTTGTACAGGTTCTTCAAACACAATTGGAGCTATAATTCCTGCAACTGGTGGCAGTGGAAGTTACACCTATTCTTGGACTCCCTCAACTGGGTTATCAGCTACTAATATCGCTAATCCAATAGCAACAATTACAACAAATACAACATATACTTTAACCGTTACGGACACTAATGGATGTCAAGCTACTTCAAATATAACTTTAACAATTGGAACGGGCTCAACAAAATACTGGGCTGGAGCAGGATCTGGAATGATTGGTGCTACCACAGGTACCGATTTTAATACGGCCGCGAATTGGTCGTCTACTACCGGAACTAAAACTGCAACGAGTGCACCGATGTCATGTGATAATGTAAGCATTACAACAACTGGAGCCGTAGTTATTACTTTAAGTCAGAATAGCACTATAAATGATTTAACTATATTAAATAATGCAAATAATACAGTAGCATTTGACACTTCTACATATATTTTTGAAATATTGGGCAACACTATAGTTAATGCAAATACTTCTGGAACAACTTCCAATAAAATTTCAATTCGTGTGGGTAACTCTCCTGGTAAAATAATTTTTAATGGAAATGCAGATTTCGGTCCAAATGCAGCAGCTAATCCTTTCATTGGATTTGAAGGATCTGGTGGTGGAAATACAACTGGAACAATAATATTTAAAGGTAATACTTCATTTTCAGTTACTTATGGCGCTTTAACAGGCAGTATAGGAAACTTTACTTGGGATGGATTAGGAAATCAAACCATCTCTACAAATCCATCTTATGTTGTGAGTTTTCCGGGTAATGTTCAAATTGGTGATATAAATACTCCAACTGTTCAAATTTCCAATTTAACTTCTACTGGTTGTTTCGTAGGTGCTAATAAAAATATGACCATTAAAAGTGGGGCAACTCTGAATTTAAATACAAAATATTTTTATCCTAATGCAGCTAGTACAGGAATTTTTGTCATTGAAAGTGATGGAAAACTAATTTGTGGTGGAACAATTAATAATGGCTCTGGAACTAATAATTTCCCGACTAATTTTTCATCTTATAATTTAAATTCAAATTCTACAGTAGAATATAATGCTACAGCAGCTCAAGGGATAAATGCTACTCCAACCTATGGTAATTTAGTTATTTCAAACAATTCTGTAAAAACAGTTGCAGCAGGACTTTCTATTGCTGGTAATTTAACAGTTAATTCTACTGCAACACTTGCCTTATCCACTTTTACAAGTTCAGTTGCTGGTAATGCAGTAAATTCAGGAACAATAACTTTTGGCGCATTAACTGGAAGGCTTAATCTAACAGGTAACTTAACAAATTCAGGAACCATAACTTGTGGCACAACAACTTCAATAAATATTGGAGGAAACTGGATTAACAATGGAAGTGTATCGCCAAACACTTCTACAATTACTTTTAACGGAAATAATGCTTTACAAACCATAAGTGGAACTGCAACCACTGCATTCTATTCGTTAACTGTAAACAAAGGAACAAATATTTCATCTATTTTAGAAATAAATAGCCCAACAACAATGAGCGGAACTTTAACTCTAACTAATGGATTATTGAGATTAAATCATTCATCTGCAAATGTTCAGCATGGAGGAAGTATTACTATTCCGTCAAGTGCGGGCATTGAAATTAATGGAGGAATTCTAAACGGAAGTGCTGGAACAATAACAAACAATGGATTATTTAGATTAATAAGTGGTAGTGCTACCGTTGGAAATTCATCTGGAAATGCTTTATTAAATCAAACAGGTGGTGTTATAGACATCCAAGGCGGAACTTATTTAGGATCAGGAAGAATACAATGCACAGGTGGTTCTTTTTCTCAATCTGGAGGAACCATTACGTTATGTACTGTAGGAAATACTAGCGGAACTATTGCAAACTTTGATATATCTTCTTCAGCTAATCTAAATATAAGTAATGGCACTATTATAATACGTTTACCTAACACAGCCGCAACACCATTCTCTTCTGTAAACATTTTAAATGGTGGAACAAAAACAATATCAGGCGGAACTATTCAAATAGGTGATGGAAGCACTACTTCTAGCCAAACTTTTTTAATAAATAGTCAAATACCACTCAATAATTTTACTATTAATGCTACTACTCAAACTAAAACGGCTCGTTTGGTAACAAGTGATTTGACAATAAATGGAAATTTAACTATTGAAGGTGGTACTCTAGATGCAGCAACTAACAACAAAGATATTTTCATTAAAGGAAACTGGATAAATTCAGGGACTTTTTCTCCTGGAACGGGTACAGTTACTTTTAATGGGGAAAACCAACAAATAATTGAAGGAAATAACCCATCTACATTTACAAATTTTAGAATAGACAACACTTCAGGTGTAAAATCAAACACTAACCTAACAGTTAATGGAATACTAAATCTTAATGCTAATAATCCTAATGAAACAAATGGATTATTAGACATGGTTACTAATTATGGTAATTATGCAACGGTTAATAGTCCAAATAGCACCGATCAATATAACAATCTGAATAGTAACATTTTAACAATGGGACCATCTGCAAATTTAACTGGAAATGCAGACGTAACAGGAAAAATTAGAAGAACTAGCTTCACTTCTGGAACAACGTATACTTTTGGAAATAAAAACACTCAATTAACATTCACTTCAGTAAGTGGTAGTGCATTACCTTCTCAAATTACTGTTGTAGCCACAAGAGGAAATGAAGGTCTTCATGTTGACAAGAACAATTCAATTAAAAGATTATATCAAATTTTAAGAACAGGTGGCGCTTCGGAAACAAGAATGACGATTCGACTAGCTTATGAAAATTCGGAAATAAACGGAAACATAGAAACTGATTTGGTTTTATGGGACCATCATATTCCTTATTCAGGACTAACACCTCATGAACATGGAAAAACCAACCAAAGTTCAACGGAAAATTGGGTAGAACTTGCCAACCATGGCTTATTGTATCTAGAGCCAGAAAATGACGTCACAAAAACAAAATACTGGATGATATCAACAAAAATAACACCCGATATCATGTGGCTAGGTTCAGCAGGAGGAGCAGCCGCCTCTTCTTGGAATTCTGCTTCAAATTGGACATCTGGTGTAGTACCAACCGCAACCACTGATGTATTAATACCAGCTAACACTATCTATCAAACTGAATTAAATATTCAAGGAAATTTAGAAGCTAAAACAATTGAAATTAAACCAACAGCAGTAGTTAATGCGGGAACAAGTACTTTAACACTTCATGGTGGTCCAGTAAACAATTATGGAAATGGTACTTGGAACAACCAAGGAACTTTTAATCCAGGATCAAGTACTGTAATTTTTAATTATGATGAAGGTACAATATCTGGAAACACAACATTTAACAACATAACTATTAACTCAAATAAAAAAGCAACTATTCAAGGTAATACAATTATCAAAATTGCAGGAACAATAACTAATAATGGTATTTTTGATGCTAGTAGTAACAATACTGTAGAATACATTGGAAATAATCAATCTGTTGCTGTTGCAAATGGAGTAACTGAAGGATACAACAATCTAGTCATCAATCAAACTAGTGGAACTGGAAGTGCAACATTAAGCGGAAATACCGAAGTAAGGAATAATTTAACTCTAACTAATGGTATATTAGATTTAGGAGCAAAAAAGTTAACTTATTCTGGAAGTGATATTAGTAAAACAAACGGTTATATTAATGCTAATAGTACTAATTCAATTATGAATTTTATCAACTCTAGTCCATTAAGATTACCAGCAGATTTATTTCAAAATAGTATTTATAATCTAACCGTAAATGGAGGAGGTATTTTATTGGGGTCTTCAACAGCTGTGGCAAATGAATTGAATTTAACAAATGGAAATATATTGCTAAAAGGATATAACTTTACCTATTCAGGTAACAGCATTAATAAAGTAAACGGACAAATCAATGCTAATGAATTAAGCTCAAAAATTTCTTTTGAAAACACTGCTGCACTAGCATTGCCAGCTAGCTTGTTTGTTAACGATGAAGTTTATGACATGACAGTTAATGGCTCTGGAGGAACTACATTAGGTTCTGATACTAGTATCAACAATCAATTAGAATTAACTCAAGGCAACTTGAATATTGGAGCTAACACTTTAACATTAAATGGTCCTTATATTACGGGTACACCTAATAATTTAAAAGGAATTAGTTCTTCTAATATCAATTTCTACAATACAGGTACTGGAAATGTTAATTTACCCAACTTCACCGCAGTAAACAATATAAACTTCAACTCTAATCTAGTTTATAATTCATCTGGAAATACTGATGTTTATGGTGATGTCATTCTTACTTCTGGAACTTTACAATTAGGAAGTTATACACTTAACAGAAACGCTTCAGGTGGAAACTTCAAAATAAAAGGAACAAGTGTATTAAAAATTGGAGGCACGAATTCATTCCCTACTAATTATGCCACTCATGAAGTTGATGCAACCACAACAGTTGACTACAACGGAACTAATCAAAATGTAGCTAAGTTAAATAGTAGTCAAAAATATGGCTATTTAGCATTATCAGGAACAGGCAATAAATCTTTTGATAATGATGTGGAAGTAGAAAACAATTTAACCAATTCTAGTACTTCAACAGCAAGAGTTGCGAATGGAAAAGTAATAACTGTAAAAAATAAAGTAATCAATAACGGAACCGCTGATAATTTTGTTTTTGAAAACAATTCAAGTTTAATTCAAATTAACGATGTAGCTAACGAAGGTTCAATTAAATATAAAAGAACCGCAACGCAACGTCAATTAGACTATGTATATTGGGCTTCACCCGTTGCTAATTTTAATTTAAGCAACCACGCATCAAACGGTCCTAAATACTACTGGAATCCAACCGTTCAAAATTCTAATGGAACTCAAGGAAACTGGCAAACAGCATCAGGAATACTTCCTGCTGCAAAAGGGGTAATTGTAAGAGGACCTTCAACTTTCACAACTACAGTGGATAGTTTAACAGTTAATTTTGCTGGTGTACCAAGAAATGGTGCTACAAATTTCACAATTTCAAGAGGTAGTATTATTAGCGAAACAAACATTAATGATAACTGGAACTTATTAGGAAACCCTTATCCTTCTGCAATTAGCGCTAAAGAATTCTTATTAGCTAATAGCTCAGTTCTTCGTGAAGCTGTTTATATCTGGAACCATGGAACACCTATTGGAGGATATGAAAGTCCATTTTATCAATATTATCTATATAACTACAACCCAAATGATTATTCAAGATATAATTTAACCGGTTTTAGTGGCGGTCCAAGTGATGATTATTATATTGGAGCAGGTCAAGGCTTCTTTGTAGCAATGGCTGATGGTCCTACAGGAAGCGCAACGGTATCATTTACTAATACATTTCGAAATAAACAATATGGCAATACAACAAATACAAATTTCTTCAGAAATGGCGATTCAAATAGTACAAATACTGTCGAAGAAGGACGAATTTGGCTTAATTTAGTTAATTCAAGTAACTTCTCTCCTTCTCGTACCTTGATAGGATATAAAGAAGGAGCAACAAATGCCAAAGACAATTTACACGATGCTATTGTAGCTAGTGATGGGTATGCTAAGATATACAGTATGGTTCAAGATCAACCTCTAATCATTCAAGGAAGACAATTGCCGTTCAATGATCAAGATAGAATTCCTATTGGATACGATATTGCAACAGCAGGAAACTACTCTATTGCAATTCATACCGTTGATGGTTTATTTACTGGTAATCAAAATATTTACTTAGAAGATTTAACATTAAATGTAATTCACGACTTAAAACAAAGTCCGTATCAATTTAGCACAGCAACAGGAGTGTTTAGAAATCGTTTTATTCTTAGATTCACCAATTCTACTCTAGGTAATAATGATTTTGAAATGGATAATTCAGTCGTAATTTATACAGATGCAAACATCAATATTAAATCGGCAATTGAAACTATTAAATCAGTAGAAATTTTTGATTTATTGGGAAGAAATATAGCCACATTTAAAGATGTAAACACTTCTCAATTTACAAGTCAAAACATGAAGCAATCTAAACTTCCACTATTAGTAAAAGTTACTTTAGAAAACGGCTTAACTAAAACTTATAAAATAATTTATTAATTACAAGTGCTTTATAAAATTCCAAAAAGACCTCTTCTTTAAATAGTTGAGGTCTTTTTCATTTGCATAAGCCTCTCGTTCAAACGAAATATTATGATACGCTTCTCGTTTATCTTTAAATTGAAAATAGCGCAACAAAAATTCTAATCCATACCAAATAAAAAAAGGAATTACTAAAAGTTCTAGTTGTTGTTGAAGGTGGATTCTTTCGTGATTCAATAGTATAGCATGTGATTTATCTTTTTCATCTGATAAAAACACAAATGGAATAAAGGTAAAACCTTTAAATCCTTTTGGAACTAAATATTTAAAAACTATTACAATCATTTCATGCAAAGTTGCTAAATTTGTCGATATGAACGAGCAATTAAATCCGAATAATTTAAAAGAAGGAGAAGATTTCTATTACACTCCCGAAGGATACAAATGTTTTACAGAAAAATATCATTTAAAAAGAGGGTATTGTTGTAAAAGTGGTTGTCGTCATTGCCCTTATGGTTTTGATAAAAAAACCGGAACTACCAAGAAAAAATAAAATGGACATACAATTATTCAAATATCGAATCAAAATTAATAAGTCCTATCACAGGTCTGATATTCGTTACCCTTAGTTTTTCAAAAAAATTAAGTAAAAAATAAATTTAACGGATAAATAAATAAAAAATGACATTTCAAGAACAAATATTAGAAGGAGTACCATCGGTTTTACCCAATCCAAAACCATACGAAGCAGCAATTAACCATGCTCCAAAAAGAAAAGAAATCCTTACAGAAGAAGAAAAAAAATTAGCCTTAAAAAACGCATTACGTTATTTTGATCCAAAACATCATGCAACGTTAATTCCTGAATTTAAAGCAGAATTAGAAACTTACGGTAGAATTTACATGTATCGTTTGCGTCCTGATTACAAAATGTACGCACGACCCATTTCAGAATATCCTGGAAAAAGCGAACAAGCAAAAGCTATCATGCTGATGATTCAAAATAATTTAGATTATGCGGTTGCCCAACACCCTCATGAACTAATTACGTATGGTGGAAACGGAGCTGTGTTTCAAAACTGGGCACAATACCGCTTAACTATGAAATATTTGGCCGAAATGACTGACGAACAAACCTTAGTTATGTATTCAGGTCACCCAATGGGATTATTTCCATCCCACAAAGAAGCGCCAAGAGTTGTGGTTACAAACGGTATGGTTATTCCCAATTATTCCAAACCAGACGATTGGGAAAAAATGAATGCATTAGGTGTTTCGCAATACGGACAAATGACTGCAGGAAGTTATATGTACATTGGTCCACAAGGAATTGTTCATGGGACAACAATCACTGTTTTAAACGGATTTAGAAAAATTAAAAAAGCACCAAAAGGCGGATTATTTGTAACTTCTGGATTAGGAGGAATGAGTGGCGCTCAACCAAAAGCAGGAAATATTGCAGGCTGCGTTACCGTTTGTGCCGAAGTAAATCCAAAAATCACTAAAATTCGTCACGAACAAGGTTGGATTAATGAAATTATTGATAACATTGACGAATTAGTGCCGAGAGTTAAAAAAGCACTAGAAAATCAAGAAGTAGTTTCAATTGCTTATTTAGGTAATGTGGTTGATGTTTGGGAACGATTTGACCAAGAAAATCTACACATCGACTTAGGTTCTGATCAAACTTCATTACATAATCCATGGGCTGGTGGCTACTACCCTATCGGATTTACCTTTGAAGAATCGAACGAAATGATGGCTAATAATCCTGAAAAATTCAAAGAAGAAGTTCAAAAAACATTACGTCGACATGCGGCAGCAATAAACAAACACACTGCAAAAGGAACCTATTTCTTTGACTACGGAAATGCCTTTTTATTAGAAGCTTCTCGCGCCGGAGCTGATATTATGGCCGAAAACCATATCGATTTCAAATATCCAAGTTACGTACAAGACATTATGGGACCAATGTGTTTCGATTACGGCTTTGGACCATTCCGTTGGGTTTGTGCTTCTGGAAATCCTGAAGATTTAGCCAAAACAGATAAAATTGCTTGTGATGTTTTGGAAGAAATGATGAAAAACTCACCTGAAGAAATCCAACAACAAATGGCTGATAACATTCAATGGATTAAAGGAGCTCAAGAAAATAAATTAGTAGTGGGTTCTCAAGCACGAATTTTATATGCCGATGCAGAAGGGCGAATCAAAATTGCAGAAGCTTTCAACCAAGCAATTGCTCGTGGTGAAATTGGTTACGTAATTTTAGGAAGAGACCATCACGATGTTTCAGGAACTGATTCTCCATATAGAGAAACATCTAACATTTATGATGGTTCTAGATTCACAGCCGATATGGCGATTCACAACGTAATTGGAGATAGTTTCCGAGGCGCTACTTGGGTTTCAATCCACAATGGTGGTGGCGTTGGCTGGGGCGAAGTAATTAACGGCGGATTTGGTATGGTTCTTGATGGTACTAAAGAAGCATCAAGACGCTTAGAGTCAATGCTTTTCTGGGATGTCAACAATGGAATTTCAAGAAGAAGTTGGGCTAGAAACGAAGGAGCCATTTTTGCAATAAAAAGAGCAATGGAGACGCAACCTTTATTAAAAGTTACCATCCCTAATATAGTAGACGATTCATTATTATAGTTTAAAGTTAATGAGAATCAACTTTAAACTTGAAACTCAAAACTTTTAAACCTAATAGATATGAAAACATTAAAATTACTTTCGATAGCATTTATAGCAATATTTGCTTCATGCAGTTCTGTTAGAGTTAATGCTGATTATGATAAAAAAGCAAACTTTAGCGATTACAAAACATATGCTTACATGAAGAATAATCTGGACAATATGACCATTTCAGATTTTGATAAAAAAAGAATCTTAAATGCTATTGACGAAGTAATGGCAACCAAAGGTTTTACTAAGTCTGAAAGCCCAGATATCATCGTAAACATCTTTACTAAAGAACGCGAACGTGTAGATGTTTATCAAAATTGGGGCTGGGGCTGGGGC
>NZ_DAIPZK010000013.1:0-101659 GCF_036782315.1 Flavobacterium sp. | reverse complement strand
TAGAGCTCCAGCCTTCCAAGCTGGTTGTCGCGAGTTCGAGCCTCGTCTTCCGCTCCAAAACAAGATAAAGTTTTAAAAATTATCACCTGCGGAAGTAGCTCAGTTGGTAGAGCTCCAGCCTTCCAAGCTGGTTGTCGCGAGTTCGAGCCTCGTCTTCCGCTCAACAAAAAAAGCCTTGCATTTGCAAGGCTTTTTTTATTTCAATTCGTTTAATTCGGTTTCTGGAGCCACTTCAACGGGAGTTTCGTTTCTTTTGAAAATTCTTGCCGTTAACGTTCCTTTTAATTTTATAGAATCTCCTTTTACTTCTAACCAGCTTCCTTCTCTTAATCCCACAACAGGTTGTGGATTAAAATGATGAAATTCATTAATTCTCGTTTCTCGGGTTTCTCCCATATGTGTTGAGCCTTCAATTGGATTTAAATAATGTGGATTGATATTGAATGAAACAAATGCCAATGTTCTAAAACTTGGCGGATAAACAATGGGCATATCGTTAGTAGTACTCATCGTTAAACCGCAAATGTTACTTCCAGCGCTGGTTCCTAAATAAGGTGTGCCGTTTTTAACTACTTTTTCTAAGGTATCAATGATATTGTGTTTGTATAATTGACTCACTAATAAAAAGGTGTTTCCGCCACCAGTAAAAATTCCTTGTGCATTTTCAATAGCTTCAATTGGATTTTCAAATTCGTGAATTCCTTTTACTGTTTTATTGATTTTAGCAAAAGCGCCGGTTACTTTTTTAGTATAATCATCATGTGAAATACCACTAGGTCTTGCATACGGTATAAAAAGTATTTCTTTTACATTTGAAAAGAATGTTTGTAATTCGGGTAATAAATAGTCTAAATATTCGCCTCCGTGTAAGGTAGAAGTGCTGGCAATAATTATATTTTTCATTGATTATTTTTTCTACAAAGCTATCAATTTTGTCTTAACATAAGTTTATCATCTTGTTAGGATTTCATTTTAATAGAATAAACTTAAATTTACAAAAGATAAAAATAAAAATTATGGCAAAACAATTACTTCTGTTTCTTATTTTTTGTCCTTTAGTTGTTTTGTCGCAAAATGATTCCATTGTTAATGGAAAAGTTGTTTCTGAATCTTCTTTGTTGGAGGGAATTCACGTCATTAATTTATCCAAACAAAATGGGGCTGTCACTGATTCAAGAGGTTACTTTAAAATAAAAGCCAAAGTCTCCGACACACTTCAGTTTAGTGCTATAAATTTAAAAGCCACTCGATATGTTTTAAAAGAAAGTGATTTTTCAAATGATTTATTATTAATCAAAATGGAATCCCTTATAACAGAATTAAAGGAGATAGCTATTATAAATTATAAAAATATTAATGCGGTAGCTCTTGGAATAATTCCCGCCAATCAAAAGTCTTATACGCCAGCCGAACGTAAATTGGCTGCTGCTGGAGATTTTAAATGGTATAGCCCTTTATTAATTCCGCTGGGAGGAATGAGTGTCGATGGATTAATTAATTCCATCAGTGGAAGAACTACAATGTTAAAGAAGGAACTTGTAGTTGAAAGAAAAGAAATGTTGCAAGCTGAAACTTTGGATTATTTTGAAAGAAAATATTTTGTTGAAACATTGAAAATTCCTGATGAGTATGTTGATGGTTTTCTATTCTATATTGTAGAAAATGAAAAATTTGTCAACGCTATGAAAGATAAAAATAAAACAATGGCTTCTTTCGTATTATCAGAACTTGCTGTTGAATATTTAAGATTAAATGAGTTACAACCTTCAACATCGGTAAAAAATGAAAAATAATTACATTCTAATTTTTACATTTCTTTTGAGTCAATTTTTATTTTCTCAAGAAATGGAACGAAAAATTTTGAAAGGAAGAATTGTAGCAGATTCTCTTGAAGTGGAAAATCTGACAGTTTTTAATATTACCTCAAATATTGGAGCTGTTACAAATGTTGACGGGAAATTTTCAATAAAAGCTAGAGCTACAGATACCTTATATATTCAAGGAATTTCCTATGACTCTAAAAAGTATGTACTAACTGATAAGGATTTTTGGTTAGAAGAATTAGAAATACGATTATACATAAAAGTTACCGAACTCAATGAAATAGAAGTTACACCTTATACTTTAACTGGAACTTTAAAAGAAGATACCAAACGAATACAAGTGTACGGAGAAGGATTTTCAAAAATTGATATGAACATTAAATATTATGAAGATGATGTTCGTTCTGGAACACCTGTTAATACAGCTATGATAAGTAATTTGGCGCCTAATGGTTCAAATTTTAACTTTTTGGCTATTGGTGCAGGATTGCTAAGTTTAATTAATATGAAAGGAAATCCTAAGAAAAATTCTGAACGAGTATTCGAAGAACGAAGACAACGTGATATTCAAACTAAATCTTTTTCAGACCATATGTTTGAGCGTTTTTCACATAATTTTTTTGTGGAAACCTTAAAAATTAAACATGAAGATATTCCAATGTTTTTGCAGTTTGCCGAAATGCCAATTAAAGATTTGTCATTATTTTTAAAACCAGAACATGAAATGCAACTTATTGAGTATTTAACCACAAAAGCAAAAAACTTTAAATCTCAAAAGCAAAAAGAATAATTACTATTTTTACCAAATGAAGAAGAACCTATTGCGACTTTTTTTGCCATTTTTTTTGGTAATTGTATTAAGCTCATTTGTATGGCATAAATTTTATGTTTCAGTAACTCAAATAGATTATGTGTCTAATAAAAAAAGAATAGAAATTTCTCATCGCATTTTTATTGATGATTTAGAAAAAGCATTAGAAAAAAAATACAAGAAAAAAGTATATTTAACTTCTACAAAAGAATTGCCAGAAGCCGAAGTATTAATCAAAGATTACCTAAAAGAAAACGTAAAAATTTCGATTAATAAGAAACCTCAAGAGATAGTTTATTTAGCTCGTGAAGTAGAAGGTGATGTGTTAATTTTTTACAGTAAAATTGCTATTTCAAAAAAAATAAATACCTTCGAAATCTTTAATTCATTATTAACCAATGTTTATGAAGAACAACAAAATATTGTTCATGTAAATATTAATCGTAACAAAAACAGCTTTTTGTTTACTAATAGTGATACGCAACAAAAAATAGACTATTAAAAGAATTTTAAAACCTATGAAAAAGTCAATTGTACTTAGTGCCTTTTTAACTTTAGCAGTTACTTTTGGAGTTGTAGCTCAAGATGCTAAACCAGAAGATAAAAAGCGCGAACCTGGACATTATAATGAGAATAAATTTCGTCAAATGTATGATGAAATGGCAACTCCAAACATGTTTAGAACGGCTTCTGGAGCGCCAGGACCTGCTTATTATCAGCAAAAAGCCGATTATAAAATGAATATTGAGCTTGATGATAAAAATAAAAAGCTTTATGGTTCAGAAACAATTACCTATTATAATAATGCAAAAGAATCGTTAGAGTATTTGTGGGTGCAATTAGACCAAAATATTGAAAAACCAGATTCTAAAACGCCTTTAGTAGAAAGTCAAAATATGGATAAAACCATAACAGCTAATGGTTTTGTTAAGAAGTATATGGATAAGCCTTTTCAAGGTGGTTTTAACATTGAATATGTAAAAGATGCCAAAGGAAATCCTATGAAATATACCATCAATCAAACGATGATGCGAATTGATTTACCAACTCCTTTGAAAAATGGTGAAAAAGTTTCGTTTTCAATCAAATGGTGGTACAATATTGTAAATTATCAAGAACAAGCAAATAACGGTCGTTCAGGGTATGAGCAATTTCCTGATGGTAATCGTTTGTATGTAATGGCACAATTTTTCCCAAGAATGGCTGTTTATAATGATGTAGAAGGATGGCAAAATATGCAATTTTGGGGTAGAGGAGAGTTTGCTTTAGCTTTTGGTGACTACGAGGTAAATATTACCGTTCCAGCAGACCATGTTATGGAAGCAACAGGAGTATTACAAAACAGAAGTGAAGTATTTACTCCAGAACAAGTTAAAAGATGGGAATTAGCTCAAAAAACTTTTGATAAGCCAGTTGTAATTGTAACCCAAGATGAAGCAATTGCTGCAGAAAAAGGATTCTCTGACAAAAAGAAAACATGGAAATTTAAAGCACAAAATGTTCGCGATTTCGGGTTTTCAACATCAAGAAAATTTATTTTAGATGCAATGGCTGTTGATTTACCAACAAATAAGCCAATGGCGGTGTCTATTTATCCAAAAGAAGCTAATCCGCTTTGGGGAGACTTATCTACAAAAGTGGTGGCACATACTTTAAAAACGTATTCGCATTATACATTTGATTATCCTTATCCAAAAGCTGTTTCTGTTTCTGCAGAAGACCAAGGAATGGAATATCCTATGATTTGTTGGAACTACGGTCGTCCTGACGAAAAAGGTTTTGTAAGTGATAGAATTAAATATGGAATGTTAGGTGTTATTATTCATGAAGTAGGACACAATTTCTTCCCAATGATTGTCAACTCAGACGAAAGACAATGGTCTTGGATGGATGAAGGATTAAATACGTTCTTAGAATATTTAACAGAAATTTCTTTTGATCCAAATTTTCCAGCAACTAGAGGTCCAGCTAAAAATATTGTACCTTACATGAAAGGAAATCAAAAATATTTAGAGCCTATTATGTCTAACTCTGAAAATATTTACAACTTTGGAGCAAATGCATACGGAAAACCAGCAACAGGTTTAAATATATTGAGAGAAACTATTATGGGGCATGAGTTATTTGATCATGCTTTTAAAACATATGCAAATCGTTGGAAATTCAAACACCCAACACCAGAAGATTTCTTTAGAACAATGGAAGACGCTTCAGCTGTTGATTTAGATTGGTTTTGGAGAGGTTGGTTTTACTCAACTGATTACACAGATATTGGAGTAAAATCGGTAAAACAATATTACGTTTCTACAGAAGCAACAAAAGAAGCTCAAGCTATGTTTAATAGAAGAGGAAGAAAAATAAGCGATGGCGAACCAATGCTATATTTAGTTGCAGAAGATAATCCAGATTTTAAACCAGAACTAAAGAAAGCTTTTGATATCAATAGTACACAAATCCTGAATGATTATTTAAGTAAAAATTATTCATCAGCTGAAAGAGCAGCATTAAATTCTCCTAAATATTTCTATGAAGTAGAGTTTGAAAAACCAGGAGGATTAATTATGCCAATCATTGTAGAACTTCAATTTGAAGATGGAACGAGTGAAATGCACAAATTCCCAGCACAAATTTGGAGAAAGAACAATGATACTGCTAAACGTGTTTTTGCTACTCAGAAAAAAGTAGTAAAGATTCAAATTGATCCTAAATTAGAAACAGCTGATATTGACGTTGAGAATAATTATTGGCCAAAAGGTGAAGCAGAATCTAAGTTTGACAAATTAGACAAAAAATAATTGTAAAAGACTATCTTCGGATAGTCTTTTTTTTTGATTACTTTAAGATATTGTAGGGGTAAAACTTTGTAACTTTGCAATGTTAATTTTCAAGATAGTAGGTTATGTTTGGAATAGGAGGAGGCGAATTCTTTTTTATTATTCTAGTAGTTTTGATGCTATTTGGTTCAGATAAGATTCCAGATATTGCGCGTGCTTTAGGTAAAGGTATGGCGCAACTGAAAAATGCTACCAACGAAATTAAAAGTGAAATTCAAAAAGGAGCTCAGGATTCGGGTTTAGATATGAATACTTTAACCGGTGGTGTTTCAGATGAAATTGCTAAAGCAAAAGAAGGAATTACCAAAATGGTTAATCCTATGGAGAATATCAACTTAGAGGTTCAAAATCCTATTGAACAAGTCAAAGAAGATATTGAAAGTATAACAGGACCTGTAAAAAGACAAATGTAATTTTGGAGCAGTTAATTGACTTTGATAAAGAAATATTCCTTTTTTTAAACGGATTGGGTTCTGAACCATTTGATGGTTTCTGGAAAATCATAACCAAGCAGTTATATTGGTCTCCCTTATTCATAGCTGTTTTTTACTTAATTCAAAAAAGAGTAGGCTGGAAAAACTTCGGAATAATTATTCTTTTTCTAGCCGTTTTAATCACTTTTACAGATCAAATTACCAATTTATTCAAATATTCATTCGAGCGTTTACGTCCATGTAATAATCCAGATTTCGATGGAATTATGCGCAAAGTAATCACTAGAAAATCATTTAGTTTTTTCTCTGGACACGCGGCAAATTCAATGGCTTCAACAACTTTTGTTTTTTTAATTATAAGAAAGTATTACAAGTATACCTATTTATTGTTTTTATTTCCTTTAATCTTTGCATATAGTAGAATTTATCTAGGATTGCACTATCCAATAGATATTCTTTCTGGTTATTTCTTTGGAGCAACCTTCGGATTTGTTTTTTATAAATTGTACTTGTTCTTTGGGAAAAAATAAAATTCTATTACAAAACACGACTAACTGTTAAGCCATCACGAATGGGTAGTAATACTGTTTCTACTCTTGGGTCAGTATTAAGTAATTTATTGTATTCTAATAAAACAGGTGTGCTTTTGTCGTTTGGTTTTACTTCTTCTAATACTTTTCCACTCCATAATACATTATCTGATAGAATGATTCCACCTTTATTCATCATCGGAACGATTAAATGGAAGTAATTTACATAGTTTTCTTTATCAGCATCAATAAAAACCAAATCAAATTTTTTGTTCAAAGTTGGGATAATATCAACCGCATCACCTAAGTGTTGATAAATTTGGTCTTTCCATGGCGAAGCATCGAAATATTTTCTTTGAAAATCGACCAATTCTTCTTCAATATCAATGGTGTCTAAAGTTCCGTTTTCAGCCAATCCTTCTGCTAAACACAAAGCAGCATAACCAGTATACGTTCCAATTTCCAAAATATGTTTCGGACGAATGATTTTCGAAAGCATACTCAAAACTCTACCTTGAAAATGCCCACTCAACATACGAGGCTGCATGATTTTTTGGTAAGTTTCTTTATTGAGTTTCGCTAATAATTCGGGTTCCGCTTGTGAATGATTGGCAACGTAATCTTCTAAATCTTCTGATATGAAATGCATTTAATTAAATTTTATAGATTGAAATAATTGAACTAGTTTGTCAATTTCAGCAGGTTCATTTTTACTGTTAGGGTAGTAGTTAATTACCAAATAATAATCTTGAATAATTCCAACTAATGTTGTTATTAATATTTTTTTATTTTCTACAAAATAACTATAGAAACTTTTATTATCACTTTTTAAAGGATTAAATGAGTTGTAGTTGGCTTTGCATTTATAGCTTTCAAATTCCTTTGATGACTTTAAAAGTTCTACATCAGAAATAGAATTTGAGTAGAATTGCGTTTTGTTTTTATTGTTTACAGCTATTTCTATGAAATCATTATTTATGTTTTTGAGTCCAATAAAATGATTATTGACTTCAAATTTATTTTTTATTTTTATTACTTCTTCCCATTTTCCATCTATAATAAGAGTGTCATTAACAACTAGGTTAATTATGTGAGTTTTATTTTTATTAACATCAAAAACTATGTCGTTTTTTTTATCTTGTCCAAATAGTAGACTTGTTGTAAAAATGCTTATGATAAGTAAACTTGAGAATAATTTCATCTTTCTTTTTTTTTCAAAAATACAAATTAGCAATTAAACATTTTAAGGATTTAACAATTAAACATTTTAACCTAACTTTGCACCATGCAAATCGAGAAAAAAGACATACGAGCACTTACAAAAGAACAATTGCGTAACTTCTTTGTTGCTAACGGAGACAAAGCGTTTCGTGGCAATCAAGTTTACGAATGGTTATGGCAAAAACGTGCGCATACTTTTGAGGATATGACCAATGTGTCTAAAGAAACGCGCGCCATGTTAGAAGCTAACTTTGTAATCAATCACATCAAAGTTGATACAATGCAACGTAGTGAGGATGGAACCGTTAAAAATGCCGTTCGTTTGCATGACGATTTAATAGTTGAGTCTGTTTTGATTCCTACAGAAACTCGAACTACCGCTTGTGTTTCTTCGCAAGTGGGTTGTAGTTTAGATTGTAATTTTTGTGCCACAGCCCGATTAAAACGTATGAGAAACTTGGAACCAGGAGAAATCTACGACCAAGTAGCTGCCATTGATAATGAAAGCCGTTTGTATTACGACCGACCTTTATCGAATATCGTTTTTATGGGAATGGGTGAACCTTTGATGAATTATCCAAACGTAATGAAAGCGATTGATATGATTACGTCTACCGAAGGTTTAGGAATGTCGCCAAAAAGAATAACAGTTTCTACTTCTGGGATTCCGAAAATGATTAAAAAAATGGCGGATGATGAGGTGAAATTCAAATTAGCAGTTTCTTTACATTCGGCTGTTGAGGAAATTCGAAACGAAATCATGCCTTTTACTAAAAACTTCCCGCTAACCGATTTGCGTGAAAGTTTGGAATATTGGTACAGAAAAACCAAAAGTAAAGTTACTTACGAATACGTAGTATGGAAAGGAATCAACGACGATAAAAAATCAATTGATGCTTTGGTGAAATTCTGTCAATATGTTCCTTGTAAAGTTAATCTTATCGAATATAATCCAATTGACGATGGTGTGTTTCAACAAGCATCAAATGAAGCAATTGAAGCCTATATTTCAGCATTAGAAAAAAATAATATCGTGGCAAAAGTAAGAAGAAGTCGTGGTAAAGATATCGATGCGGCTTGTGGGCAATTGGCTAATAAATCGTAATTTTTCTTTTTTTTGTTATTCTGTCCCGAAGTTTCACGATTGTTTCAGAACCTAATTTTTTGCCTTTAGCAATTGTTTTTGTACTTTTGGTATCTGAATGAAAATAACCGAACAAATAAAGCTACCTATCGCAAATGAAATGGAACTTTTTGAAGAGAAGTTTCGCGATTCTATGTCTTCAAAAGTAGCTTTATTGAATAGAATTACTCATTACATTGTTAATAGAAAAGGAAAACAAATGAGACCCATGTTTGTTTTCTTAACTGCTAAAATGGTTTCTGGCGGTTCAGTTAATGAACGAACTTATCGAGGTGCCTCAGTTATTGAATTAATTCATACTGCCACTTTAGTACATGATGATGTGGTAGATGATAGTAATAAACGACGCGGATTTTTCTCTTTAAATGCACTTTGGAAAAATAAAATTGCGGTTTTAGTAGGTGACTATTTATTGTCTAAAGGATTGTTGCTTTCGATTGATAATAATGATTTCGATTTATTAAAAATCATTTCAGTTGCTGTGAGAGAAATGAGTGAAGGCGAATTACTTCAAATTGAAAAAGCCCGAAGATTAGATATCACGGAAGATGTTTATTACGAAATCATCCGACAAAAAACAGCTACTTTAATTGCAGCTTGTTGTTCTCTTGGTGCTTGTTCTGTTGTTCCAGAGGATAGTATTTTGGTTGAAAAAATGCGAAAGTTTGGAGAACTTATTGGAATGGCATTTCAAATCAAAGACGATTTATTCGATTACACCGATGATGCCATTGGAAAACCAACCGGAATCGATATTAAAGAACAAAAAATGACTTTACCATTGATTTACGCTTTGAATAATTGTTCCCCTAAAGAAAAAAGTTGGGTAATTAATTCTGTAAAAAATCATAACAAAGACAAAAAACGTGTTAAAGAAGTAATCCAATTCGTAAAAGATAAAAACGGGTTGGCTTATGCCGAAGAAAAAATGGTGCAATTTCAACAAGAAGCCTTACAATTAATCGAGGAATTTCCATCTTCTCCTTATAAAGATGCCTTAATTTTGATGGTGAATTACGTGATTGAAAGAAAAAAATAATCCAAATTCAATTTTTAAATAAAGTTATAAAGAAGTTAGGGATATTCTTTATAACTAATTAAGTCTATTCAATTTGATCAAAAAAATTATGGATTGTTTTTGGTTTTTTCTTGATTCTTTTCAGACTTGTCTTTTTCTTTAGATTTAAAAAAATTAAGTATCCAAAAATTTACATCATAAGCAGAAGGTTCATATCCTTTGTTTTTAATGTATCCATTGTAATACTTTAAAAAATCTTTTAGAGAAGCGTCCATTTTTTTCTTTTCTTTTTGGTTTTGGGTTAATTCAGTTTTTGTAATTCAGTATTTTGTTTGTAAGGAAATTCTAAGGTAACGATGGTTATTTCGTTTTCTTTGCTTTCAATTGAAATAGTTCCATTTAATAATTCGGTAAATTGTTTTGCTATTATCAGTCCAAGTCCAGATCCTTTTATTGTTGAAGTATTGCTACCTCTAAAAAACGATTTAAAAAGATGTTTGGTTTCATCTTTTGGAATTCCACATCCAAAATCGATGATCTCAATTTTAAACTTTTCTTTTTTATATTCAATTTTAATCACAGGATTACTACTTCCGACAGAATATTTGAATGCATTTGAAATTAAGTTGTTGAGAATGTGTGTTAGTAAACTTTCGTCAGATTGAATGCTGCCATTAAAAACCGGATTATCAATAATTATTTTTCTTCCGTCTTTTTCGTTATTGAAATAAGTTTCAATTAAATTTTCAATAAAGCTGTTTAGATTTATGTCTTTAATATCAATTTTTAAATTATTCGATTCATAAGCGCCAAAAACTAATATATTGTTCATTAGTTCGGTCATACGATTTACTTCGTTTGAAATTCGGCTTGAAATTCGTTCAATTTCTTCTTTTTTATCAAATTTTAAAATTTCCATTTTGTAATTCAAAAGCTCAACATTTGAATAGATAACCGATAATGGTGTTCTAAATTGATGTGAAGCCATAGTAACAAAACCAGATTTCAATTCATTTAACTCTTTTTCTTTAATTAAAGCTTGTTGAATGTTTTCTCTATCTTTAACTCTTTCTGTTATATCACGACTAGAAGTTTGAATACCAACAATTTTATTTTTATTGTCAAGAATTGTTTTTGAATAAGTTTCTAACCATACATATTTTCCGTTCTTTTTTTTGAATCTAAAAGTGATAATCTCATTTTTATTTTCCAAAATATTAGCATGTTGCTTTTTTACTCTTTCAATGTCATCGGGATGAAAAAAAGAGTATGGGTCTTTAGACAATAATTCAGCAGGGCTATATCCAGTTATCTTTTTTGAGTTGTTAGAAGCATACGTAATAGTGCCATCTTTTTGATGCTGCATGATAAAATCAGAGGTGTTATCAGCAATAAATCGATATTTTTGTTCGGATATGGCTAACTTGTTTTTAAAGTTTATAGTATCATTGATGTCTGTAATACTGCCAATTATGATTTTTTGATCTGTTGTAAAATCTAAATCAATATTAAGTAGTAATAATCCCCAAATTTTTTCTTCGTTTTTCTTTAAAAGTTGTACTTCAAACCCTTTAGATTCTTTTGAATTAAACAGTTGTTCTTTTGCTTCTTCTAACGTTACGTTTTCTAAAAAATCAAAGATGTTTTTATGAATACAAGAGTTAATGTTATGGCCTGTGATTTCTTCCCATCTATTGTTTAGAAAAATAATATTTCCATTTAAATCGGTTTTAAAGATGATTTCTGCTAAATTATTTACCAAATGATCATATTCATTTCTTTGTTTAGCAAGTTCAATTTCTTTTGTTTTAATTTCGCTAATATCAATATGAGTTCCAATAATTTTTTCAGCAACACCAAAATCATTATCAATCATTATGGCTGAATATTTTATCCAAATATAACTGCCATTTTTGTGCTTCATTCGAAAAATACCTTCGTACTTATCTGTTTTTCTTGCAATAAATCGCTCAAGTTTATAATGAGTTTCTACAATGTCATTTGGATGTACTCTAGATTGCCAAGTTTCATACGTATGTTCTAATTCATCATCTTGATATCCTAGCATTCCAAACCAGTTATAAGTGAATTTCACTTCATTTGTAACTAAGTTCCATTCCCATTTTGCTTGGTTTGAGCCTTGCATGTAAAAGTCTAATTCGTTGAGTGTTTTTTCTAAATCAAATCTAACTTTTTCTTGATTTAAACGTAGACCAATATTGTGAGCAACAGTATGTAGCGCATTAACTTCTTCTTCAAGCCAAATTCTTTCATTTTCACAATCATCAAATCCAATCCAGCCCCAAAACACATTATTTGAGAAAATAGGAGTAAACAAATATGCTTTAATATCTTGCATTTCCATTAACTCTCTAAAATAAGCATTTGTACTCTCTTTTACTAAACCGTATAAAGGTAAATTTTGTGATAAAGAAGGATAAAGCCCAGGAAATTCATCATAAGTTAAGCCACTTAAATCAGGATTGTCAATAAAAGGAATAGTACCTTCTTTACACCATTCATATTCATAGTTCAATATTAAGGTGTTTTCAACAATTTCATTTTTGAAAATATAACATCTATCAATAAGTATATTGCTTCCTAAAGCATTTATACAGTTTTGAAGTGCATCATGAACATTATTTTCTTTAAGCAGGTAATTGTTGGCTTCTGAGATGGCCTTTAGTAGGTGATTCATTTTTAGTAATTATAGGGGTTACTTTTTTAGAATTAAGATTTTTTTCTAATTCATTAAATAAATAATAATCTTTTGATGGTATTGTGAATTTATATTTTTGATTGTTTTCAGTAAATTTTATAAAATAATGATATTGCTCAGAAAACAAGAAAAGAGTCAAATAAATTATAGAGTGTAATAATAAGAGTGACCAACTAAATTTAATAAAATATAATCCTATAAAAATCATGTTTAAAATAAACATTAAATTAAGATATGATTTTTTCTCTTTTCTAATTATCTTTAAGGATTCAATTTTATCAATGTCAAAATCATTAATAAATGAAGCATAAATTAAACTTGTATTTTGTTCAATTTTGCTTGATTTTTTGTCTTGATTTTTGCTTGATTTAATTGAAGTTTCCATGGTCTTTTTCATATGCAATTCAAATTTATTTTATAAAATTATTTGCATCATCTTATTTACTGATAATTTAAAATTTTAGAGAAATAATTAAAAAAAATATAAATTAATTTTACTTCATGAAAGCTAGCAAACCTCAAATACTTTTAGTAGAAGATGATATTTCTTTAGGGCAAACCATTTCTGAGTTATTGCAGGTTAATAATTATGAAGTAAAATGGTGTAAAAACGGACTTGAAGCGTTTCAATTTTTAGAAAATAATTTGCCTGATATAATAGTATGCGATTTAATGATGCCAATGATGACGGGGGAAGAATTGTTTCTAAAAATTAGAAATTTTAGAAAGTTTGATCAAATTCCTTTTATCATTATTACTGCCGATATGACTTTTGATAATAAAATCAAACAACTCGAAAACGGTGTGAATGATTTTATTAATAAACCATTTAAGATACAAGAGTTAATCTTGAAAATTAAGAATTTCTTGCATTACAAAGAAACCGTTGTAAAACAAAGTCAAAATCCAGTTTCTAAAATTCAAATCAAATCAAGAAAAAATGATTTTTTTGAAAAAATTGATGAAATAATTTTAAAAAATATCAAATCAGATATTACTATTGAAAAATTAGCAAAAGAAATTTTTGTAAGTAAATCAACGTTAGATAAAAAAATCCGAAAGTTTAAAGAGGTTAACGTTTCTACATATATTAGAGAAATAAGACTAAATTATGCTATTAGTTTAATTGAAGCTGGTGAAGGAAATGTTGATACTTTGGCTAACGAATGCGGATTCAATTCTACTTCTTATTTTTCTATTTGCTTTAAAAGTTATACGGGTCTTTCTCCAAAAAAATACATTAAACAAAAAATTCAAGGAAAATAATTCCATTTTTTTTCATTTTCATACAACCTTTTTAGGATTCTTACCGTCTATGTATTTAGAAGGTATAATTCAATTAACAAGAATTAAGTCTAAAATCAATTTTAAATACTTTAAATTTGATATTAAACTTGATATTGAACTTGAAAATGAAAGTAATTCAATTGCATCAAGAAGAAAAGCAACTCATTATGTTGGCTGTCGAAAATAACCGACAAGCACAACAACAGATTTATGCCAAATTTTCTTCTAAAATGTTAAGCGTTTGTCGTCAATATATAAAAGACATTCATCATGCAGAAGATGTAATGATTACTGGATTCATGAAAGTATTTACCAATTTAAAAAAATTTGAACATAAAGGTAGTTTCGAAGGTTGGATTCGTAGAATTATGATTTATGAATGTATTGATTTTCTTCGAGTGAAAAAAAATAATTTTAATCACCAGGATATAGATGATATTACGGTAAGCAAAAAAGAATCAGTTTATGAAATGGAAGATTTTTCGGTAGACGATATTCAAAATATGATTGACAATTTGCCTGATGGTTATAAAATGGTTTTTAATTTATATGCGATTGAAGGTTATAAACATCAGGAAATAGCCGAAATGCTTAAAATAAGTGAAGGAACATCAAAATCGCAATTATCACACGCTCGAAAGTTATTGCAACAACAAATTACAGAATTAAAAAATAAATTAAATGATATCGCCACTATAAGATAGTTTGTTGAAAAAAACCAATGAATTTAAGGCGATTGCATGAATTATCTATTAAAAATAAAACGAAATTTATGAAACCAAATAAATTTGATAATCAAATACGAGAAAAGCTGAATACAAGAGAAATTCAGCCTTCCGCTCAAGCTTGGGATCGCTTGGATGCAATGCTTACGGTTTCAGAAGAAAAAAAGTCAAAAAAAGGTTATGGCTGGTTTTTTGTAGCCGCTTCAACTATACTTTTTTTTGGATTAGGATTTTTTCTTTTCAATTCAAACAAAGCAAGCGAAATTAATAATTCAATTCCCGTTGTAACTACAACTAACAAAGCAATTGATTCAGTTGAAACAAATAATATAAAAGAAATTTCAGTTGAAAAACAACAATCTGTTTTAGTACAGAATGAATTAAATGTTTCTAAAACACAAAAAAATAAAAAATCAGAAGTGAGTAATGAATTGAAAAGATTGGAAAATATAATTCAAGAAAATCCATCACCTATTACCCATCACACATCACCTATCACCTATAAATACGTAACGCCAGAAAGTTTATTGGCGGAAGTTCAAACAGGTGAAAAAATAATTACTTCTGAGAAAAAAATAACGCCTAAAACCAACATGAAAATAGATGCTAATTCATTATTGTCAACTGTTGAAAAAGAATTAGACTATAATTATAGAGAAACTACTTTAGAAAAATTAAACAGAAAATTTCAAGATGCCAAATCGGCATTAGCCAATAGAAATTACGAATAAATAAAAATCATCATTAATTAAAAATCAAACAGTCATGCAAAAAATTATTTTGTACACCATCGTTATGGTCTTTAGTTTACTAACTAAAGCCGTTGCTCAGGAAAAAACATTTGAAAAACAAGTAAAAGAAATTGCTTCAAATATTCAAATGATTACAACCGAAGAAAAAAATGCTTTAAAGAAAGAAATTGAAGCCATCGATTTACAAGTAAAAGAAGGAAAAATTTCTCCTGAAAAAGGGCATGAATTAAAACTAAAAATTGCAGAAGAAAAAGCAAAGAATATTGAAACTAAAGTAGCTATTGAGGAAGCTAAATTAGCACAATTAGTAAATGATAAAGTAGAAGGTAAAATTATTGATACGGATACCGTTAAAGAAAAATACACTATATCATTTTCTAATGGTTATAAAAATGGTAAAAAGAAATTTCATAGAGAGGAAAAAAGAACTACTTCGCAATTCGTTTTTGCTACAGGTTTTAATAATTTAGTTACTAATGGTGCTATAGCAAATTCCGATTTTGGTTATTTACGTTCTACATTTTACGAATGGGGTTTAACATATAACACCAGATTAAGTCAAAACTCTAATTTATTACATTTAAAATATGGTCTAGGGTTTCAATACAATATTTTACATGCAACAGATAATAGAATTTTTGTAGATACGGGAAGTGAAACTGTTTTAGAAACATATCCAATTGATTTAAAAGACAATCATACTTATTTTAAAAACGTATATTTTGTTGTACCTGTTCATTTAGAGTTTGATTTTTCAAAAACAGAAGAAAAAGACGGAAAAAAAATATTCAAATCGCATCAAGGTTTTAGATTTGGTTTAGGCGGATTTGCTGGAGTTAACACAAATTCTAAGCAATTTATTAGATATGAAACTGAAGGAAGAAAAGTGAGAGAAAGAACAAAAGCGGATTTTAATGTAAACGATTTTACTTATGGGCTTAGTGCCTATGTTGGACACAAATCTACCAGTCTATATGTTAAATATGACTTAAATCCGTTATTCAAAAACAATAATATTGATCAAAACAACGTTTCATTAGGTATACGCTTTGATTTTAATTAAATTTGGGGTTAAGTTAAGTTCTCTGTTTAAAAAAGCACTTCAGCCATATGAAGTGCTTTTTTTGTTTTAAATGATTTTGAAGGTATGAGTTGTATTTTTCAAAAACTTTGTAACTTGCCACTCCTAAATATATAGTTTGATATCAAAAGACACCATAGAAAAAGTATTTGAAACCGCCAGAGTTGAGGAGGTAATTGGTGATTTTGTCCAACTCAAACGTGCTGGAAGTAATTTGAAAGGATTGTCGCCATTTGTGAACGAGAAATCGCCTTCGTTTATGGTTTCTCCTGTGAAGCAAATTTGGAAGGATTTTTCTTCTGGAAAAGGCGGAAATGCCGTAACGTTTCTAATGGAACACGAACATTTTACCTATCCCGAAGCCATTAAATATTTAGCGAATAAGTACAATATCGAAATTGAAGAAACGGTTCAAACCGACGAAGATGTAGCGCAAGCCAATGAAAAGGAAAGCATGTATTTGGTTTCCGAATTCGCACAGAAATATTTTCATCACACTTTATTAGAAACGGAAGAAGGAAAAGCCATCGGATTATCGTATTTTAAAGAACGAGGTTTTACTTCTGAAACCATTAAGAAATTCGGATTAGGATATTCGCCAGAATCTTGGGATGCTTTTACCAAAGAAGCTCTCGGAAAAGGATATAAATTAGAATATTTAGAGAAAACCGGACTTTCTATTGTTAAGGAAGAGAAACAATTTGATCGTTTCAAAGGTCGCGTGATGTTTCCGATTCAAAGCATGAGCGGACGTGTTTTGGGTTTTGGTGGTCGTATTTTGACCAATGATAAAAAAGCTGCAAAATATCTAAATTCACCCGAAAGTGATATTTACCACAAGAGTAAAGTTTTATACGGAATTTTCCATGCGAAGCAAGCTATCGCTAAGCTAAATAATTGTTATTTAGTAGAAGGTTATACCGATGTTATCCAAATGCATCAGGCTGGAATTGAAAACGTAGTTGCTTCTTCAGGAACGGCTTTAACACCTGATCAAATTCGTTTAATTAATCGCTTAACACCAAATATTACCGTTCTTTTTGATGGCGATGCAGCTGGACTTCGAGCATCAATTCGTGGAATTGATTTGATTTTGGAAGCCGGAATGAACGTTAAAGTTTGCACTTTTCCCGATGGCGATGACCCAGATAGTTTCGCAAGAAAAACCTCTTATGAGGATTTGTTGCAATATTTCGAAGATAACGCCAAAGATTTCATTCAATTCAAAGCGTCTTTATTGATGCAAGAAGCAAAGAATGATCCTATCAAGAAAGCCGATTTAATTCGTGATATGGTCATTAGTATTTCAAAAATTCCAGACCGAATTAAAAGAGAAGTGTATATTAAGGAATGTTCGAGAATTATGGATATCTCTGAAGATGTACTTTTCAATACGTTAGCGCAATTAGTCAAAAAAGACTTATCGGAAGCAAATAAACAATTTAAAGAGGAACAAAAAGCCTTTGAAGTTGTTAGAAATGATATTGCTCAACCCGCTACTAAAGTTGATATTCAATATGAATTAGAGCATAAAATTATTCAAATTTTGCTTTTGTATGGCGATAAAGAAGCGGAATTTGAAGATACCATTTTAGCTCAAAATGAAGATGGGGAAATGGTTGAAGTTAAAGAACAAAATACTTATAAGGTTTTTCAACGTGTTTATCTGAGTTTACAGGAAGATGAAGTTGAATTAGCTAATCCAACTTTTAAAGCGATTTACAATCATTTAATTGCGTATTTTAATGAAAATGAAGCTTTTGAGTTAGATAAATACTTAATGCAATTACCTGAAGAATTGGCACAAGAAGTCACCACGATTCTTATGAGTGAAGAACGTGAAGTGTTACATAATTGGGAAGTGCAACAAATCTATGTTAAACAAAAGGAAGAAACCATAAGCCAATACGTAACCGAGACGATTATCACATTGCGATGGTATTTAGTCAATAACATTATCGACGATTTGAAAAATTCAATTTCAACCGACGAAGACTCTGATAACTCAGAAACTCTGGAAATGGTAATGGCTTATTTGGGGTTAACACATATCTTTTCTAAAAACTTGGGTAGAGTTCTTTCAAGATACAATTAAATTACATCTAAATCTTTTGCTTTTTTCAATAAATCCACTAAGTTGGTAACATTTAGTTTAGCTAACAAACGCAATTTATACGTACTGATTGTTTTTTCATCTAAACCAAGAATTTGTGCTACTTCTTTATTTTTCTTACCATCATTTAGGTAACGAAGTACTTCAATTTCTCTTGTAGATAATTTTTTAAACAATCGTTCCGATTTTTTGCCTTTGCTAAGCATTTCGATGCTTCTTTTAACTGCTTCGCTAAAAACAACTTTACCTTCGGTTACTTTTGCTATTGTAGCTTCTAGTTCTTTTAACTCACTTTTCTTAGAAACATAAGCTGAAACTCCTGCTTTAATTGCTGTTGGGGCATACATTTGTTCAGAAACATTTGTAAACAAAACAATTTTAGTTTCAGGAAAGTCTTTCAATAAGCTTTTAATATCTCTAATGCTTGACAATCCATCTAATTCCACATCAAGCAGAAGTACGTCGCAACGTTTATTATTTAAAAAATTAAGTAAAGACTCTAAATTTTTAGCCGATGCTACAACTTCCATTCTGCTGTTTCCCTGAAAATACGATTGTAATCCATGGGAGACAACAGGCAAACTGTCTGCAATACCTATTTTAATCATAACTAAAAAATTATTGTATTAATAATATATACTCAAAGTTACTAAAAAAAATGTAATTACTTGTTAATTATGAGGATAATATTTTAAATCTTCTCCAATTTTACAAATAGGAATTGGGGTCATCTTGTGTTGATTTATCGTATTTAATCTTTTATAAATCTTAAAAACTTCCAATTCTCTTCCAGTAAAATCTTCAATAGTTTTACCGTTTTCCATTTGTTTCATTGCCCATTCTAATTCGTCATAATTAGCACCAATTTGATCTTCATCACTTCGGTCATCACCAAATAAACCATCAGTTGGTTTAGCTTTTAAAATGCTTTCTGGCACTTGTAAGTACGTGGCTAATGATCGAACTTCACTTTTTACTAAATCTGCAATAGGGCTAATATCAACTCCACCATCTCCATATTTAGTAAAAAAACCAACACCAAAATCTTCTACCTTATTCCCAGTTCCAGCCACTAAAAAACCATGTAATCCTGCAAAATAATATAAAGTAGTCATGCGTAAACGGGCTCGAGTATTCGCTAAACTTAAATTCAAAACCGTTTCATTTTCACTTGAAGGAACTTGATTTTTAAACGTTTCAAAAACCGGAGTTAAATCGGCTCTCTCGTTAAAAACATTTGAGAAACGATTTTTAAGTTGGCTAATGTGTTCGTTAGCTCTATTTACGTGACTTTCTGCTTGATGGATTGGCATTTCAATACATAATGTAGGCAAACCTGTTTGAGCACATAAAGTAGAAGTTAATGCGCTGTCAATTCCTCCTGAAATGCCTACAACAAAACCTTTCACTTTTGCGTTATTAGCATAATCGAGTAACCATTGTACAATATGTTGATTGATTTTTTCGGCTTGAAACCTCTTGGAATTTGTCATTTTTTTATGAAAATTTATAAGTCGATAACTGTATATTTGCAAACTAATTTTGGTTCCATAAAAGTATAAAAAATACACTATATGAAGAAATTATTATTTGCGCTTGTTGCTGTAGTTTTGTTTTCTTGCAGAGAAGAAAATAAAGTGGAAGAAGCCGTAGCAAAAATTCCTATTGAATTTAAAGTAGAACGATTTGATCAGATTTTTTATCAGTCAAAACCAGAGGATTTGCAAAAAATAAAAGCGCAATATCCTTTCTTTTTTCCAGAAGGTAACCCTGATTCCGTTTGGATAAATAAGTTGACTAATCCTTTGTTGAAAGAGTTGTATAAAGAAGTTCAACTTAAATATCCAAAATTAGGTCCAATAGAAACCGATATGGAAAAAATGTTTGCTTACGTGCAGTATTATTTTCCAAAATTTAAAACTCCAAGAGTAATTACATTAATTAATGAAGTAGATACAGAAGCAAAATCATTTTATGTAGACACATTGGCTTTAGTATCATTGGATTGTTATTTGGGAAAAGAACATCGATTTTATGTTGATTTTCCAGAATATAAAAAGCAAAGTTTAGAGCCAAATCAAATTTTACCTGATTTAGTTTCAACTTTTTGTTATGGAAAAATTGCGCCTCCAACTGATAGAACATTACTTTCAGCAATGATTTATTACGGTAAAGAATTATATGTAAAAGATAAATTGATTCCTTTTTATTCTGATGCGGATAAAATTGGTTATACCGATTTACAAATTAAATTCTGCGAAGAAAACGAATATTTTATGTGGAGTAATTTAATTGAAAACAAACTATTATTCGATTCTAATCCAAAAAACGAATTACGATTTATAAAACCAGCGCCTTTTTCAAAGTTTTATTTAGAAATAGATAATCAAACTCCGGGTAGAGTAGGACAATGGTTAGGATGGCAAATCGTTAGAAGTTATATGGAAAATCATGAAGATGTAACTTTACAAGAATTATTAGCTATGGATGCTAAAACAATCTTCGATAACTCAAAATACAAACCAAAGAAGCAATAAGTATATGAAAACATCCGATATAAAAATCACAGTAGGATTAGACGAAAATAACGTTCCTGAAAAATTATTATGGACAGCACAAGATGGTGGAGTGGAACAAGAAGAAGCTAAGGCAATGTTGTTGTCTGTTTGGGATAGTAAAGCAAAAGAAACACTTCGCATAGATTTATGGACAAAAGATATGCCGGTAGACGAAATGAAGCAATTCTTTCATCAAACCTTAGTAGCAATGGCAGATACCTTTCAACGTGCTACAGCTGATGAGAAAATGTCAGATACCATGCGCGATTTTTGTGATTACTTCGTTGAAAAAATGGATTTAAAAGCATAAAAAAGTCGCTATTTATAGCGACTTTTTGTTTTAAAAACTTTCATTCTTAAAAATATCTTCGTTAATCTGATCAATATATTCTAAAATAGTATCTCTTCCTGTAGCTTCTAATGATGAGGTGATAAAATATTGTGGCATTTCGGCCCAATTATTGGCTAACATTTGCTTTTTATATGCAGCAATATGAGAAGCTACTTTTGTTTTTCCAATTTTATCGGCTTTTGTAAAAATAATCGCAAACGGAATTTCGCTTTCGCCTAAATATTCCATGAATTCCAAATCAATTTTTTGGGCTTCAAGTCGAATGTCGATTAACACAAAAGCACAAATCAATTGCTCGCGTCTTTCAAAATAATCGGTAATAAATTGTTGGAAAACTGCTTTTGTTTTTTTAGAAACTCGAGCATAACCATAACCAGGTAAATCCACTAAAAACCAATTATTATTGATTTTAAAGTGATTGATTAACTGCGTTTTTCCTGGTTTTGATGAGGTTTTTGCCAAATTTTTATGGTTCGTTAACATGTTAATCAATGACGATTTTCCTACATTGGAACGACCAATAAAAGCGTATTCAGGTAAACGTTCTTTCGGACATTTGTCTACTTCTGAATTACTGATTACGAATTCGGCGGTATTAATTTTCATATGCTATAAAATAAAATTCCCCAAAAAGGGGAACTGTTATATATTGTTCTTTTGTAACCAATGATATAGAATTTCATTGAATTGATCCGGATGCTCCATCATCGCAGCGTGTCCACATTTGTCAATCCAAAATAACTCTGAATTTGGTAATAATTTATCAAACTCTTCAGCTACATTTGGTGGTGTTACCTTATCATTTTTTCCCCAAATAATACAGGTTGGAGTTGTCATTTTAGGCAAATCTTTCGCCATGTTATGACGAATAGCGCTCTTGGCAATCGTTAAGGTTTTGATCAATTTGATTCTATCGTTAACCGTTGCAAAAACTTCATCCACAATTTCCTTTGTTGCAATTGCAGGATCGTAAAATACATCTTCAGCTTTCTTTTTAATGTATTCATAATCACCGCGTTTTGGATAACTTTCACCCATTCCGCTTTCATATAAACCTGAACTCCCTGTAATTACTAATGCTTTTACTAATTCAGGATACATTTTTGTAAAATACAATCCAATATGACCTCCAAGTGAATTTCCAAGTAAAATAACTTTGTCATATCCTTTAAAAACTACAAAATCCTTAACGAATTTTGAAAAAGCTTTAACGTTTGTTTTTAATATATTTTGAGTGTATATAGGCAGTTCAGGAATAACTACTTTGTAACCTTTTGGTGGAAAATAATTCGCCACACCATCAAAGTTACTCAAGCCTCCCATTAAACCATGTAAAATGATAATTGGAGTTCCTTCACCAGCTTCAAAATAAGTATATTTCTTTTCTTTTCTTAACATAAATGCCACTTGATGGGTTAATTCTCATGCTCGACAAATATACTATTTTATTGAAGAAAGTAAAGAAAAAAATGATACAGATATTTTTAGTCTCTTGAAGGTTGTAAAATGTTAGTTATCAACAATTTTATCGAAATTTTATCAAAAACATTAAAAATCAATTGACCGAATTTCAATGGCCAAAATCCTCTTAATTCTTGATTTTGCAAATAATCTTTTGTTAAAAGTGGAAAATGGAGTTTTAAAATCTAAAAACTTATTAACAAAGTGGTAGTTTGTGGTAAAAAGTGGTAAATTTTTTCTAAATTTGTCCATATTCTAATTGAAAGTAAAAGTTGAAAACATTAATCGGAACATACGAGTGTAAAGTAGATGCCAAAGGAAGGCTGATGCTACCTACGTCGCTAAAGAAACAATTGGGTTCTTTAGAGGATGGTTTCGTATTAAAGCGATCAGTTTTTCAACCTTGCTTGGAGTTGTTTCCAATGGCGGAGTGGAATAAAATGATGTTGAAAATCAACAAGCTAAATCGTTTTAATAAAAAGAATGATGATTTTATCAGAAGATTTACAGCGGGAGTTAAAATGATTGAGATTGATGCAACAGGGCGACTTTTAATTCCGAAAGATTTAGTGGTTTTTGCTCAAATTGATAAAGATATTGTGTTGAATTCGGCTATCAATATCATCGAGATTTGGGATAAAGATAAATATGAAAATGCGATTGAAAACGCTGTAGGTGATTTCGCAGACTTGGCAGAAGAAGTAATGGGTAATTTTAATGACGACGAAGATGGAATATCATAATCCAGTATTGTTAAAAGAAACAGTTGATGGATTGAATATTCATCCTGATGGTGTGTATGTGGATGTTACTTTTGGTGGTGGCGGTCACTCGAGAGAAATTATGAGTCGTTTAGGTAAAAACGGAAAATTATTCGCTTTTGACCAAGATTTAGACGCTTTGAAAAACGCAATTGATGACGAACGATTCACTTTAATTAATGAAAACTTTCGTTACATAAAACGATTTTTACGTTTCCACGGAATCAAACAAGTAGATGGAATTTTAGCAGATTTAGGCGTTTCGTCACATCAATTTGATGTTGCTGAACGTGGTTTTTCAACCCGATTTGATGCTGAATTGGATATGCGAATGAATCAAAAAGGCGATGTCAGTGCGTATCACGTGGTGAATGAATATGACGAACAAGATATTGCAAGAGTGTTGTTTGATTACGGCGAATTAAAAAATGCAAGAGCTATGGCAAACGTAATCGTAACCGCTCGAAAAGATAAAGAAATCCGAAATTCGGACGAATTGAAAAAAGTGTTAGCGAAATTTTTGCCAGGACATAAAAGCAATAAAATTTTAGCTCAAATATATCAAGCCATTCGTATTGAAGTCAATCAGGAAATGGATGTATTGAAAGAGTTTTTAGAACAATCACTTGAGATTCTAAAACCCGGAGGCCGACTGAGTGTTATCTCGTATCACTCACTAGAAGACAGATTGGTAAAACGTTACATGCGAAACGGCATGTTTGAAGGAGAACCCGAAAGAGATTTTTTCGGAAATTTTAAAGTTCCTTTTAAAATTATTGAAAAATTAATTGTTCCTACAGAAGAGGAAATAGCATTAAACAACAGAGCACGAAGTGCAAAACTAAGAGTAGCAGAAAAAATATAGCAATACATGAAAAACGGAATCTACAGTTTACTAAAAGCAAAATTTCTTATAAGTGATGACGCTCTTAAGAACTGGAAATTCATCGTTTTTTTGGTAATCTTAGGAATGATGGCTATTGCAAACAATCATCAATACGATGCAAAAAATTACCGAATTACCGAATTAACCAATCAAGTAAAAGAACTGCGTTCTGAATTTGTTGATCGTCGTTCTGAATTGATGAAGTTAAAAATGGAATCTACAGTGGCTAAAAAAATGGAAGCTCGCGAAATCTATCCTTCTGAAGTGCCACCTGTGAAAATAGTAGTTGAAGATAAAGAAAACAATAAGAGTTTTTGGGATAAATTGAAAATATGGCAGTAGAAGATAAAAAAATATCGTACCGCATGTATTTTGTAGCTTTCATGTTTCTCGTGATGGCTGTTCTTGTTTTGATAAAACTTAATAATATTCAATGGGTTGAAGGGCCATATTACAGAAAGTTAGCGCAAGAAAGAACGGTTAAAAATTTTACTATCCCTGCTAACAAAGGAAATGTTTATTCGGCAGATGGAAGTTTGTTGGCTACATCAATTCCTGAATACTCTATTTATTTTGATGCTGTAGCACCTTCATCTGAACTTTTCAAAGAAAACATTCAAGCGCTTTCTGATTCACTTTCTGTAATGTTTGGAAAATCATCCGGACATTATCAAGCGAAATTGCAAAAGGCACGAGCTAATAAAAGTCGCTATTTATTTATCGCAAAAAAGTTGAGCTACACTGAGCAAATGCGAATCAAATCATTTCCATTATTTAATAAAGGAGCTAATAAAGGCGGTTTGATTATCGAGCAAAAAATTGTGAGAGAACATCCAATTGGTTTGGTGGCAAAAAGAACTATCGGTTATGAGCGTTCAAACGAAGATGGTAAAGGTTTAGAATACGCTTTTCGCGATTATTTAAACGGCAAAAATGGCCACAGAATGATGCAAAAAATTGCAAAGAATCAGTGGAAACCTATTAATGATGTAAACGAAAAAGAGCCACAAGATGGCTACGATATCATTTCAACGATTGATGTTTACATTCAAGATATTGCACATCATGCGTTACTAAAACAATTGGAATATTACAGCGCCGATCATGGTTGTGTGGTGGTGATGGAAACCAAAACAGGTCATATCAAAGCGATTTCAAATTTAGGAAGAGCAGAAAATGGTTCTTATTTTGAAACCCAAAATTATGCTATTATGGAATCTCACGAGCCTGGTTCCACTTTCAAGTTGATGGACTTAATTGCTGTTTTAGATGATAAAAAAGCAGACACAGGAACGGTTTATAATTCTTTTGGTGGCGAAATTCAATATTACGGAAGAAGAGTAAAAGATTCTCATAAAGGTGGTTACGGAAAAATTTCTTTAGCCAGAGGTTTTGAGGTTTCATCGAACACCGTTTTAGTGCAATCGGTTTATGAAAGTTATAAAAATAATCCAAAACAATTCGTAGATAGAATCAATAGTTACGGATTAAACAAACCTCTTGGCTTACCTATTAAAGGAGAAGGAATTCCAGTTATTCCTCAGCCAGGAACAAATCGTTGGTCGGGTGTATCGTTACCTTGGATGGCTTTTGGTTACGGATTATCTGTTACGCCATTGCAAACCTTAACATTATACAATGCAGTTGCTAATGATGGTGTTATGGTAAAACCAATTTTCGTTAGCGAAATCAAAGAATGGAATAAAATCATCAAGAAATTTGATACACAAGTTATCAATCCGAAAATCTGTTCGCAAGAAACTTTAGATAAAGTTCATGCGGTTTTGGAAAACGTGGTAAAGAAAGGAACAGGTTCAAAATTGTATTCAAAAGATTTCTCAATGGCAGGAAAAACGGGAACTGCTCAGGTAAATTATAAAAACAAGGCGCAATTGTATTATGCTTCTTCTTTTGTTGGGTATTTTCCAGCAGACGAACCTAAGTATTCCTGTATCGTAGTAGTTCATAAACCAAATGTTGCTGCAGGATATTACGGAGCCGATGTTGCGGGACCAGTTTTCAAAAGAATTGCACAAAAAATCTTTACGGATTCGCCTTCAATGAATCACGTGAAAAACATTGATGCAAAAGTGGTTTCCCAAGAAAAAAGCTACTCGGAATATTATAAAAAAGTAGAAAAAGAAGAGCGAATTGTTCCAAATGTAAAAGGAATGGAAGGAATGGATGCAGTGGCCTTATTAGAAAATTTAGGATTAAAAGTAATTGTGAAAGGTATTGGTAGAGTGAAAAATCAATCACTAACATCGGGACAAGCTTTTAACAAAAACCAAACTATCATAATCGAATTATCGTGAAGCAATTAAAAGACATATTATATAAAGTTCACATTGAAGCAGTTCATGGCACTACTGATGTTGTCGTTTCAAAAATTGAATTCGATTCGAGAAAAATTGAATTGAACGATGTTTTTGTAGCCATTAGAGGAACACTTTCCGATGGTCATGACTATATCGAAAAAGCATTAAGTCTGGGTGCTATTGCAATAATTTGTGAAGAATTTCCAAAAGTAATTGTAAACGGCGTAACTTATATTAAAGTAAAAGATTCTAACGAAGCTTTGGCTTACATGTCAGCTAATTACTATGAAAATCCTTCTGAAAAAATAAGATTAGTCGGAATTACGGGAACTAACGGTAAAACAACCATTGCTTCTTTGTTATATCAATTATTCAAAAAAGCAGGTTATAAAGTAGGTTTGTTGTCAACCGTTAAAATCATGGTTGACGAACAAGAATTCAAAGCCACACATACAACGCCTGATTCTTTAACGATAAACAAATATTTAGATTTGATGATACAAGAAGGTTGCGAATTTTGCTTTATGGAAGTTTCTTCGCACGGTGTTCATCAAAAAAGAACCGAAGGATTACGTTTTGAAGGTGGCGTTTTCACGAATTTATCACACGATCATTTAGATTACCATAATTCATTTGCGGAATATCGCGATGTTAAAAAATCCTTCTTCGATAATTTATCTAAAGATGCCTTTGCAATTACCAATATTGATGACAAAAACGGATTGGTAATGCTTCAAAATACAAAAGCAAGAAAATTAACTTACGCTTTAAAATCGTATGCTGATTACAAAGCCCAAATTTTAGAAAACCAATTATCAGGATTGTTGTTAAAAATTAATGATCATGAAGTTTGGGTAAAATTAATCGGTTCGTTCAATGCGTATAATTTATTGGCGATTTACGGAGTAGCTGTCGAATTAGGAATCGAAAAAATGGAAGCGTTACGTTTGCTTTCTGAATTAGAAAGTGTTTCTGGACGTTTTCAATTTATTGTTTCCGATTCTAAAATAACAGCAATTGTAGATTACGCTCACACACCAGATGCATTGGAGAATGTATTAAAAACAATCGAGGATATTCGCACTAAAAACGAACAATTGATTACAGTTGTGGGTTGTGGTGGCGATAGAGATAAAACAAAAAGACCAATTATGGCCAACATTGCGTCATCAATGAGCGACAAAGCCATTTTTACGTCAGATAATCCAAGAACCGAAAATCCAGAAATGATTATCGAAGAAATGGAAAAAGGAGTAGAACCTCAAAATTTCAAGAAAACGGTTTCCATTTTAGATAGAAAACAAGCCATTAAAACCGCTTGTCAATTAGCAAATCCAAACGATATTATTCTAATCGCTGGAAAAGGTCATGAAACCTATCAAGAAATTAACGGAGTTCGCCATGATTTCGATGATTTGAAAATAGTAACTGAATTATTACAACAATTGAATAAATAGTAGCAGTAAAGTTTTCAAGAGCCAAACTTGTAAACTTTTAAACACATAAACTTTTAAACTATGTTATATTACATCTTTCAATACTTAGACAAAGCCTTTGATGTTCCTGGAGCAGGAGTGTTTCAATACATTACCTTTCGCTCGGCATTAGCTTTTATTTTGTCCATATTAATTGCTACGATTTATGGAAAAAAAATCATTAACTATTTGAGAAACCAACAAGTAGGAGAAACCGTTCGTGAACTAGGTTTAGAAGGACAAACTGCAAAAGCAGGAACGCCAACAATGGGTGGAATCATCATCATTTTGGCTACATTAATTCCGGTTTTGTTATTAGCGAAGTTGAATAACATTTACATCATTTTATTGATTGTGACTACACTTTGGATGGGAACTATCGGTTTTATTGATGATTACATTAAAATTTTCAAGAAAGATAAACAAGGTTTAAAAGGAATTTTCAAAGTAATTGGGCAAGTTGGGTTAGGTTTAATCGTAGGAACCGTTTTGTATTTAAGTCCAGATGTAACAGTTCGTAAAGACACTTTAACATCAAGAGTAAAAATCGAAAATAATATCAAACCAGCTGATTTAGAAGAAAAATCAACAGCGACTACGATTCCGTTTTTCAAAAATAACGAATTCGATTACGCTGAAGTATTATCGTTTATGGGTGATGGTTATAAAGATTATGCTTGGTTGATTTTTATTCCAATGGTAATTTTAATCATTACAGCTGTTTCAAACGGAGCCAATTTAACCGATGGTATTGATGGTTTAGCCGCAGGAACTTCCGCAATTTCCGTACTCACACTCGGATTGTTCACATTCGTTTCAGGTAATATCATTTTCTCAGATTATTTGAACATTATGTACATTCCAAATTCGGGTGAAATGACGGTTTACATCGCAGCATTCGTTGGAGCTTTAGTTGGATTTCTTTGGTACAACGCATATCCAGCCTCAGTATTCATGGGTGATACAGGAAGTTTAACTATTGGTGGAATTATTGCTGTAATTGCTATTTCAATCCGTAAAGAATTATTAATTCCAGTAATCTGCGGAATTTTCTTAGCTGAAAATTTATCAGTAATGATACAAGTGAGTTATTTCAAATATACCAAAAAGAAATACGGTGAAGGAAGACGAATTTTCCTAATGTCACCATTGCATCACCACTATCAGAAAAAAGGCTATCACGAAAGTAGAATCGTAACCCGCTTTTGGATTGTCGGAATTCTGTTAGCGATTTTTTCACTCGTTTCTTTAAAATTAAGATAAGATGCGACTGGTAGTTTTAGGCGGAGGCGAAAGTGGAGTAGGAACCGCCATCTTAGGAAAGAAAAAAGGATACGATGTTTTTGTGTCGGATTTTGGAAAAATAAAAGAGAATTATAAAG
This sequence comes from Flavobacterium sp., assembly GCF_036782315.1. GTDB lineage: Bacteria > Bacteroidota > Bacteroidia > Flavobacteriales > Flavobacteriaceae > Flavobacterium. The sequence continues at coordinate 71,974 of NZ_DAIPZK010000013.1, read as the reverse complement.
AAGTTCTTACTATTAATGGAATCGCTTGGGAAGATGAAAAGCATACAGAAGAATTAATTCTTAATGCCGATGTAGTAATGAAAAGTCCAGGTATTCCCGAAAAAGCACCGATTGTTAAAAAGCTAATCGAGAAAGGGATTCCAGTGATTTCTGAGATCGAGTTTGCTATTCAGTTTACCGATGCAACAACAGTGGGAATTACAGGAAGTAACGGAAAAACAACCACAACGCTTTTGACGTATCATTTGTTAAAACAAGGTGGATTGAATGTTGGATTAGCTGGAAATATTGGCAAAAGCTTCGCTTGGCAAGTAGCCGAAAACAAGCATGATATTTATGTGTTGGAGTTGAGTAGTTTTCAATTAGATGGAATCATCAATTACAAGCCACATATTGCGATACTAACAAATATAAGCCCAGATCATTTAGACAGATACAATTACGATTATAGTTTGTATATCAATTCTAAATTTAGAATAACAAAAAATCAAACAGAAGCCGATTATTTGATATATGACAATGAAGATGAAGCGATTCGAAATTGGTTAAAAAACAATAAGATAAAAGCAAATAAAGTTCCTTTTTCATTAACAGGAAAACCTGAAAATGACGGAGGATATATAGAAGACAACAACATCAACAGTACTATTAAAAACGAATTATTTACTATGCCAATCAACGAACTAGCACTAGAAGGAAAACACAACATTAAAAATGCAATGGCAGCAACAGCTGTAGCGCAATTGTTGAACATTAGAAAACAAACCATCAGAGAAAGTTTGACTAATTTCCAAGGAGTAGAGCACCGATTAGAAAAAGTATTAAAAATTCAAGGCGTGCAATACATCAACGATTCTAAAGCTACGAATGTAAATTCGGTTTTTTATGCTTTGGATAGTATGAATACACCAACAGTTTGGATTGTAGGAGGTGTTGATAAAGGAAATGATTACGATGAGTTAATGCCTTTAGTTCGTGAAAAAGTAAAAGCAATCGTTTGTTTAGGTGTTGACAATACAAAAATCATCAACGCATTTAATAATGTTGTAGATGTGATGGTAGAAACAACTTCAATGTCAGAAGCAGTTCAATTAGCGCAACGTTTAGCAGAAAAAGGAGATAGCGTATTATTATCGCCAGCTTGTGCAAGTTTCGATTTATTTGAAAACTACGAAGACAGAGGAAAACAATTCAAACAAGCCGTTCATAATTTGTAAAATCTATTGTTAGCTATATAAAATGAAATAACTAAACACAATCAAAGGAAATAAGAACTATGTTTCTATGTGTTTCAAAAAAAATAAGAAATGTTCGATATCATTGGTAAAATAAGAGGAGATAAAACCATTTGGGCTATAGTTTTTCTATTGGCTTTGGTATCTTTTTTGCCAGTATATAGCGCTAGTACCAACTTAGTTTACGTTATCGGAAATGGAACTACAATCGGACATTTAATCAAACATGCTATTCATGTTTTGTTGGGTTTTGGAATCATTTTTTGGATACATAAAATGCCATATCATTACTTCAAAGCCTTATCCATTTTCGGAATTCCGTTGGTGGTTTTGTTGTTGGTTTATACCTTGTTCAAAGGAACAGAAATTGGTGGTGCAAATGCTAGTCGCTGGATTCAAATTCCGTTTGTAGGAGTGAGTTTTCAAACGTCAACCTTAGCATTCATTGTTATCATGGTTTACGTGGCGCGTTATTTGGCAAAAGTTAGCGATAAAGTGTATTCATTTAAGGAATCTTTTTTAGAATTATGGGTGCCCGTGGGAGCAGTTTTAATACTAATTTTACCAGCCAACTTCTCAACTACAGCCTTAATTTTTGCCATGATTTGCATGCTAATTTTCATCGGACAATATCCTTTAAAATATTTAGGATATGTTTTAGGAATGGGAATCGTTGCACTTTTGTTGTTCTTGTTATTAGCCAAAGCATTTCCAGATAACAAATATTTCAGTAGGGTAAGTACTTGGGAAAACCGTATCGAACGTTTTACAAAGGATACTCCAGATGAAGATGATTACCAAATTGAAAAAGCTAAAATCGCCATCGCTTCTGGAGGAGTAATTGGATTAGGAGCGGGAAAAAGTGTTCAGAAAAATTTCTTACCACAATCTTCTTCCGATTTTATTTTCGCCATTATCGTAGAAGAATGGGGATTAGTAGGAGCAGTAACCATCATAGGATTGTATTTGTTATTGTTAATTCGTTTTGTTATCAATGCTCAAAAAGCTTCGAGTTTATTCGGAAAATTATTAATCATCGGACTCGGATTCCCAATCATATTTCAAGCTTTTGTAAATATGGGAGTTGCCGTGGAATTATTACCTGTTACAGGTCAGCCATTACCGTTGATTAGTAGTGGAGGAACATCTATTTGGATGACGTGTATTGCTGTCGGAATCATATTAAGTGTTACGAAGAAAGAAGAAGAAGTGGCTTTAGACTTAGAAGAAAAACGCAAACGTGATGAAGCTTTACAGCAAATTATCGATGCGCAAGTGGCTTTGAATGAAGAAAGAGAATCCGATGAAAATCAGCAAAAAATAAATGATATTAAAAGTTCGATTAGAGAATCTTTAATTGAAGATGAAAACGGAGATGTGCTAGTAAACGGACAAAATCCAATGAACGCAGTTTTAAATAAAAAATAAAAAACAAAATCATATAATTGTCCCCTCGAGGGGACTTTAGGGGTGTAGGATGAAAAAACCAAGATTCATAATAAGCGGAGGCGGAACAGGCGGGCATATTTATCCGGCTGTTGCGATTGCAAACGAATTAAAATCTCGTTTTCCAGAAGCAGAGCTTCTTTTTGTAGGGGCCAAAGATAAAATGGAAATGCAAAAAGTGCCTCAAGCAGGTTACGCCATCAAAGGATTATGGATTTCAGGAATTCAACGAAAATTGACTTTAGATAATGCAATGTTTCCATTCAAACTAGTTTCGAGCATGGGGAATTCATTCCGAATTATCAAAAGTTTTAAACCAGATGTGGTTATTGGAACTGGAGGTTTTGCAAGCGGTGCAGTGTTGAAAGTGGCATCTATGTTGGGAATTCCAACGGTAATTCAAGAGCAAAATTCATATCCTGGAATCACCAATAAATTATTGGCTAAAAAAGCGAATAAAATTTGTGTCGCATACGAAAATTTGGAACGATTTTTTCCTAAAGATAAAATGATTTTAACGGGAAATCCAGTACGTCAAGATTTGATTAATGAAGCAAGTAAAAGTGAAGCTATCGCTTACTTTAAATTAGATGCGAATAAAAAAACCTTGCTGGTTTTAGGCGGAAGTTTAGGTGCCAGAAGAATCAATCAATTAATTGAGAAAGAATTGGATTTTCTATTGAGTCAAAACATTCAAATCATCTGGCAATGCGGAAAATTATATTTGAACGATTACTCAAAATATAATGAAAAAGAAAACGTTCAAGTAGTAGCTTTTATTGATAGAATGGATTTGGTTTACGCTGCTGCGGATGTCGTAATTTCGCGTTCAGGAGCATCATCAGTTTCGGAATTGTGTATTGTAGGAAAACCTACGATTTTCATTCCGTCACCAAACGTTGCCGAAGATCATCAAACGAAAAATGCTAAAGCAATTTCAGATAAAAACGGAGCCATTTTAATTAAAGAATCAGAATTAGAAGCCCAATTTGAAACAGTTTTTTCTGATTTAATTTCAAACGAAAGCAAGCAACTAGAATTAAGTCAAAACATAAAGAAATTAGCTAAACCAAACGCAACAAAAGATATTGTTGAAGAGATAATGAAATTAGTTTAAATGTTTCAAGTTCCAAGTTTCAAGTTGTAAAACCTGAAACAAAATAAACTTGAAACCTGAAACAAAAAAATATGAATCTAAATCAAATACATAACGTTTATTTCATCGGAATCGGAGGTATCGGAATGAGTGCTTTGGCACGTTATTTTCAATACATTGGAAAAAAAGTAGTGGGTTACGACAAAACACCTACTCAGTTAACAGATGAATTGCAAGCTATCGGTTTAGAAATTCATTTTGAAGATAATATCAGTCTAATTCCAACTGATTTCTATGTTGAAAATACATTAGTAATCGTAACGCCAGCCGTTCCAGTTTCGCATTCGGAATGGAATTATTTCATCGAAAGAGGATTTACAATTAAAAAACGCGCTGAAGTTTTAGGAATCATAACAAAAGACACCTACTGTTTCGCAGTTGCTGGAACACATGGGAAAACTACAACTTCAAGTATTTTAGGTCACGTTTTATATGAAAGTGGTGTTGATGTAACGGCTTTTTTAGGCGGAATAGTTGAAAACTATAACTCTAACTTAATTGGTTCAGGAAAAACAGTTACGGTGGTGGAAGCGGATGAATTTGATCGTTCGTTTTTGCATTTGCATCCTAATGTTTCTTGCGTAACGTCAATGGATGCCGACCATTTAGATATTTATGGCGATGCAGCAAGTATAGAAGATTCTTTTAGAGAATTTGCGGCCAAAACGCCAAGTGAAAATTTATATGTAATCAAAGGATTACCATTGGAAGGGAATACTATCGGAGTTAACAATGATGCCGATTTTTCAGCCCAAAATATCCGAATTGAAAACGGGTTTTATGTGTTTGATGTAAAAACACTAACTGAAGTAGTTCAAAATGTAAAATTTGGTTTGCCAGGTCATCATAATTTGACAAACGCATTATTAGCTTTTGCTATGGCGAAATCTTATGGCGTTTCAAATGAAAAAATTAGTGCAGCTTTAGCAAGTTTTAAAGGAGTAAGAAGACGTTTTTCATTTCAAATTAGAGAAGAAAAATTAGTGTATATTGATGATTATGCACATCATCCAACCGAAATTAACGCGGTGCATCAAGCGGTTCGTGAATTGTATCCTGGTAAAAAAATCATCGCTGCTTTTCAACCGCATTTGTTCAGTAGAACGAAAGATTTTGTGGATGGTTTTGCAGAAAGTTTAAGTCAATTCGACGAGATTTTATTGTTGGAAATTTATCCCGCTCGCGAGTTGCCAATGGAAGGTGTAAATTCGACTTGGTTGTTGAATAAAATTAACAATCCAAATAAGAAATTAGTCAGCAAAGACGAGTTATTCACGGCTTTTGAAAATTCAGATGCAGATGTGTTTGTAACTATTGGCGCGGGCGACATTGGTGAGTTAGTAAAAGATCTAAAAAAAGCGCTTCATGAGAAGAATTAATTGGCATACTATTCGCTTGTTGTTAATCATTTTTACTATGATTTTCCTGTACTCTTTTTCGTCAAAGAGAAATAGTCAACGTAAAATCAATAAGATAGAGATCAAATTTGAGTCGAATGAGAATATGTTTTTAACACATGAAATGGTTAATAACTTGTTAATACAAAATTTTGGAGGTGCTTCAACAATTCAAAAAGATAAATTAGATTTGAATACTTTAGAAGCTGTACTCGATGATCACGAGATGATTGAAAAAGCACAAGTTTTTTCAACAGTAGACGGATTTCTAAATACGCGTATTACTCAAAAGACCCCAATCGTAAGAGTTATTACTGATACTGATAGTTACTATCTTGATTCGAAAGGAGATAGGATGTCTTTGTCGGAGAATTTTTCAGCACGTGTTCCGCTGGTTGTCGGCGCAATAAGTGAAGAAAATTGTAAGCCATTTTTGAAGTTGTTTAACGAAATCAATAAAGATGATTTCTTAAGCAAAAACATTACGGCTGCTGAAATTATGCCTTCTGGAAATGTGGTGTTAACCAACAGAAGTTATGATTACAAAATAATATTTGGGAAACCAAAGAACGTGGAAAGAAAGTTTAAGAATTATAAGGCTTTTTACCACCATGCTATTAGAGATACATTGATAAAAAATTATAAAGAAGTAAACTTGATGTTTATACAACAAGTGGTTTGTAAGAAATAAGTGAAGTTATGAACAAAGACAACATTGCAGTAGGATTAGACATTGGTACAACTAAGATTGTAGCGATGATAGGGAAGAAGAATGAATACGGTAAGCTTGAGATTCTTGGAGTAGGAAAATCAAAAAGTTTAGGTGTTCACCGAGGTGTTGTAAATAATATTACGCAAACCATTCAGTCAATTCAGCAAGCAGTTACAGATGCTGAAAACGACTCGGGTTATAAAATCAATGATGTTGTTGTTGGTATTGCAGGTCAACACATTCGCAGTATTCAACATAGCGATTATATCAGTCGTCCAAATGCTGAGGAAGTGATTGGTGATGCTGACATCGATACTTTAATCGGACAAGTGCACAAATTAGCAATGTTGCCAGGTGAAGAAATTATTCACGTATTGCCACAAGAATTTAAAATAGACGGTCAAGCCGAAATTAAAGAGCCTATCGGAATGTATGGTGGAAGATTAGAGTCTAGTTTTCATGTGGTGGTAGGACAAGCGGCTTCGATTCGTAATTTAGGAAGATGTGTTAAAAGTGCCGGATTAGAATTATCTGGATTAACATTAGAGCCATTAGCTTCGGCTGATGCAGTATTGAGTCAGGAAGAAAAAGAAGCAGGAGTTGCTTTGATAGATATAGGTGGTGGAACAACAGATTTAGCCATTTTTAAAGATGGAATCATTCGTCACACAGCGGTTATTCCTTTCGGAGGAAACGTAATTACGGAAGATATTAAAGAAGGATGTTCAATCATCGAAAAACAAGCAGAGTTGTTAAAAACTCGTTTTGGTTCGGCTTGGCCGGGAGAAAATAAAGATAACGAAATCGTTTCGATTCCTGGTTTAAGAGGTAGAGAACCAAAAGAAATTTCGTTAAAAAACTTGTCAAAAATTATTCACGCTAGAGTTGTGGAAATTATCGAACAAGTTTATGCTGAAATCAAATTATACGGACACGAAGATCCTAAGAAAAAATTAATTGCTGGTATTGTATTAACGGGTGGTGGAGCACAATTGCAACACATCAAACAATTAGTGGAATACATTACAGGAATGGATACCAGAATTGGTTATCCAAACGAGCATTTAGCAGGAGATTCAGACGAAGAATTGTCAAGTCCATTATATGCTACAGCGGTTGGTTTAGTAATGAACAGTATTCGAAACAATACAAAAAGTGCTACTCCGTTTGTAGAGATGAAAAAAGAAGAACCTGTGGTGGTTCGCCCTCAAGTAGTGGTTGAAGAACCAATTATTGAGGAAGTAAAAGAGGAGCCAAAAGCAACTCAGCCTATCAAACACGAAACAACAGATGACAAAATCAAACGTTCGTTTTTTGATAAATACATTGATAAGATTAAAGAATTTTTAGATAACGCAGAATAAAAGGAGATACTATGTCAGAATTTGGAAACATTTCATTCGATTTACCTAAAAACCAATCTAACGTAATTAAAGTAATTGGCGTTGGTGGTGGAGGTAGCAATGCCATTAACCACATGTTTAAACAAGGTATTAAAGGTGTTGATTTTGTAGTTTGTAATACTGATTCTCAGGCATTACAAAACAGTCCTGTACCAAATAAAATTCAGTTAGGGGTAAGCTTAACCGAAGGTTTAGGAGCTGGTGCTAATCCTGAAGTAGGTCAACAATCTGCTATTGAAAGTATTGCCGAAATTGAAAAAATGTTGGATAGCAACACCAAAATGGTTTTCATTACCGCAGGAATGGGTGGTGGAACAGGTACTGGTGCGGCTCCTGTAATTGCGCAATTAGCAAAAGAGCGCGACATTTTAACAGTAGGTATTGTTACGATTCCTTTTCAATTTGAAGGAAAAGTTCGCTCTGAGCAAGCGTTAGCCGGAGTAGAACGCTTACGTAAACAAGTAGATTCTTTAGTTGTTATCAATAATAATAAATTACGTGAAGTATACGGAAACTTAGGTTTCAAAGCAGGTTTCTCTAAAGCAGATGAAGTGTTATCTACTGCGTCAAGAGGAATTGCTGAAGTTATTACACATCACTACACTCAAAATATCGACCTTAAAGATGCTAAAACAGTATTATCAAACAGTGGTACTGCTATCATGGGTTCTGCAACTGCGTCTGGACCAGATAGAGCAAAACAGGCGATTATGAGTGCTTTAGATTCTCCTTTATTAAATGATAATAAAATCACAGGTGCTAAAAACGTATTGTTATTAATCGTTTCTGGAACTGACGAAGCTAACGAAATCACAATTGATGAAATTGGAGAAATCAATGATTTTATACAGTCAGAAGCAGGTTACAATGCGAATATCATCATGGGAGTTGGTGAAGAAGAAGCTTTAGGAGAAGCTATTTCGGTAACAGTTATTGCTACAGGTTTTAATGTAGAGCAACAAGCTGAAATCGTAAATACAGAACCTAAGAAAATTATTCATTCGTTAGAAGATGAGCAAAAAATTGTTCATGAATTAATGAATAAAGCGGCTTCAAACATTACGGTTAATAATCCAATTTTCGAAACTCCAAAAGTAGAAGAAATAAAAGCGGATATCATCAATCCTATTTGTGACGAAGTGGTTGAGCAAAAAATAGTTTTCACTTTAGAAGAAGAAGTTGAAGAGCCAAAGTTTGAAATTCATACACCAGTTGCTCCAGCAATGGATTTAGTTCCAACTTCTGAGTTGATTAAAAATATTGATGTAACATTTGAAGTAATTACACCAAATGTAGCACCAACATTCGAAATCATCACGCCACAAATCAGAGAAATCGAAGTAAAAGATCCTGAGTTTGTAGTTGCAAAAGAAGAAGAAATCAGTTTTTCATTAGATTTGTTCGCAACAAAAGAAGAAGTAAAAGAAGTAACTCAAGAAAGTACTATTGTTTTCGAATTAACTCCTGAAACACGCCAAATGGAAGTTAAAGATCCAATCAACGTGGTTCCGGTTACTGAAGTAAATCAAAACGGAATTATCAAATATTCGTTAGAAGATTACTTAGAAAAAGAAGAAGAATTAGTAGCTTCAAAACCAGTTGCAGTAGTTAACGAACCAGTTGATGAGGAGTTAAACTTCACTATGAAAACCAATGTTCAAAAGTTGGAAGACGAAATCAAATTAGACAACGTTTCTCCATTAGAAATGTCAATCGAAGAAACGTTGAAATTCAGAGCAGAAGAACGTAAAAGAAAAATGAAAGAATTCAATCATAAATTCAACAACAATGCACAAATTGATGAATTTGAAAGAGTTCCAGCATATAAAAGAATGGGGTTAGACGTTGCATCACAACCTAACACTGCAAGCAATCAGTCTCGAATGTCATTAGGAATCGATAGTAACGATGATATCCAACTTCGTTCTAACAATTCGTTCCTTCATGATAATGTAGATTAATCTATTACAAACTAACCTACCCATAAAACCCGAAGAGCAATTTTCGGGTTTTTTTATTACTTTTGCATTGAATTTTTTTGAACCTATTTCCAGCTGTTCATTACAAGTTTTTTTGATTATCCTGTCATTTTTCTAATTTTTAAAAAGAGCTTCTTAGGTCGCTTTTTTAAAAAAAGAAAAATTGACACCCTAATTCAAAAAAGCTTTCCATTGCCATCTGGGGTAGTAAAGAAAAAAGAGGATAGAGAATAGAAGTTAGACTAACTTGAAACCTGAAACCTGAAACAAAAAATAACAATTAAACAATAAACATAAATATATGAGTTTAGAAGCAAAAATCATGGATCACATGAAAGAAGCCATGAAAGCAAAAGATAGCGTAGCTTTAGAAGCGTTAAGAGCAATTAAATCGGCAATCATTTTAGCGAAAACAGAAGCTGGAGCTACAGATACATTAACTGAAGATCAAGAAATTAAAATGTTACAGCGTTTGGTAAAAATGCGTAAGGATAGTGCAGAAATCTTTACAAAACAAAACCGCCCTGATTTAGCCGAGCCAGAATTAGCGCAAATTGCAGTAATTGAAAAGTTCTTGCCAGCTCAGTTGTCAGAAGAAGAAGTGGAAACAATCATTTCAAAAATCATTGCAGAAACAGGTGCTTCAGGAATTGCTTCTATGGGAAAAGTCATGGGCTTAGCAACTGCTCAAATTGGAGGACAAGCAGAAGGAAAAGTAATTTCTGGAATTGTAAAGAAATTATTAGTTTAATAGAATAGTGAAAAGTAAATAGTGATAAGTAAAAAGTCCAAATTTTGCTTATCACTTTTTACTCATCACTTATTACTCAAAAAAGGCTTCGTAGCTCAACTGGATAGAGCACTGGATTTCGGCTCCAGCGGTTGGGGGTTCGACTCCCTTCGAAGTCACATAATTACAACACCAGCCTAGCATGGTGTTTTTTTATTTCATATAAACAATATTTTTACGTTATTTGTAAAATAGTCTCAAAATTTATGCAAACACCCCCAGTCGAACACGAATTATTTTTTGCTGATTACATTGCAATGTTTGTGGTGGTAGCGCCTTTTGCAACAATATTTTTTGCTTTTGCATTTTATGTAACTGAAATTGTTTATTTACGAAATTATAAAAAACCATTAGTAGTATTTGCAAATGTTAATTTTTTAAAGTTAAACGATTCTCGAAAGCATATTTTGACTTCTAATTTTCAATTTTACAATCGTTTAAAGCCTAAATATAAACGCTATTTTGAACATCGAGTAGCTAAGTTAATTTATCATTATAATTTTGAAGGAAGAGATATTGAAGTTACAGAAGAAATGAAAGTAACTATCGCTGCAACGTATGCAATGCTAACCTTTGGTATGCGCGAATATTTGAATCCGCTTTTTAAAAGAATCGTTATTTATCCTGATATCTATTATTCGTCTCAAAATGACAATTACCACAAAGGGGAATTCAATCCAAGAATGGAATGTGTTGTTTTTTCATGGAAACATTTCAAAGAAGGTATCGATATCACAAATGATAATCTAAACTTAGGATTGCATGAGTTTACCCACGCTTTTCATATTTATGCCTTAAAAAGTGATAAAGCAACTTTTGTTTTATTTAACGAATCACTTCAAAATTTATTTCGAGTAGTTTCAAAGCCTGAAGTAAAACAACGATTAATTGAATCGGGTTTTTTACGCGATTATGCCTATGAAAATCAATTTGAGTTTGTTGCTGTTTTATTAGAATATTTCTTCGAATCTCCTGAAGAATTTAAATTGAAATTTCCATCTATCTTTTTGAAAGTGAAACACATGATTAATTTTAACGAAAACTATTTTATAAACGAATAGAAGTTAAATATCTGACATAAGTCATGTTTTGATGTTGAATTATTGACTAACTTTATGTCAATAAATATCAATATTATGAAATCGCCAATAAAAACGAATTTATATGAATAAAAACAAATTCTAAAAGGTGATAACATAAGTGAAAATTAAACTATAAAACTTACACTTATGAAACAAAAGGTTCCTGTGTCAACTATAATGACCAAAAACGTAGTAAAGTTAAATTTATCAGATGATTTAACTAAGGCTGAAATGCTGTTTAAAAAGCATCATATACGACACATTCCTGTTGTTTACAGTAACAAAATTGTGGGAATGTTAAGTTATACAGATTTGTTACGAATTTCTTTTGCAGATGCCATTGATGATGACGAAGATGTAGTAGATACAACAGTTTATAATATGTTTACTGTTGAACAAGTTATGGCGAAAAAGCTAGTTTCTATTTCTCCTGATACAACAATTAAAGAAGCTGCAGAGATTTTAGCCAAAAAAGAGTTTCATGCACTTCCGGTTTGTGAAGGTGAATTGTTAGTGGGGATAATAACCACAACCGATTTAATAAAATATTTAATTGATCAATATTAAATGAAAAAGCCTAACACTTTAAAATGTTAGGCTTTTTTGAATTACTTCGTAATCCTTTTCAAATCTGCTATAGTTGCAATTGGATCTTGAGCACCAAAAACAAAACTTCCAGCTACTAAAACGTCAGCACCAGCATCAGCTAATTGTTTGGCGTTTTTACTGGTTACACCGCCATCAATTTCAATTAAGGTAGAAGCATTCTTTTTGTTGATTAATGCTTTTAATTTTTCAACTTTTGAATAGGTATTTTCGATAAATGATTGTCCTCCAAAACCTGGATTTACACTCATGATACAAACCAAATCAATATCTTGAATTACATCTTCTAATAAATCTACATTTGTGTGTGGATTCAAAGCTACTCCAGCTTTCATTCCTTCTGCTTTAATCGCTTGAAGTGTTCGGTGTAAATGCGTGCAAGCCTCGTAATGTACTGTTAAAACATCAGCGCCTAATTTTTTAAATGTTGAAATATATCGGTCTGGATCTACAATCATCAAGTGTACATCGATGGTTTTTTTTGCGTGTTTGTTGATGGCATCTAAAACAGGCATTCCAAAGGAAATATTCGGAACAAAAACACCATCCATAATATCAATGTGAAACCAATCGGCTTCACTTGTATTAATCATTTCGATGTCGCGTTGTAAGTTAGCAAAATCAGCTGCCAAAACTGATGGAGCAATAAGTGTGTTTTTCATAAACTTGTAAAGTGTGTGTTGTTGAGTGCAAAGATAGTTTTTAGTTTAAAAGTTTAAAAGTTTTGCAGATTAAAAGATTTAACTCTGAATAAATTCCTCTTTTGGGTTAGGTGGCTAAAAAATAAAACTCCGGTAATCAGCCGGAGTTTCAATCATCAATCAAAAAACGAACAGTCTTAGACTGTTGTTGCTTTCAAGTTTCAAGTTTAAGGTTTCAAGTTATTATGAGTAACGTGAAACTTTAAACCTGAAACAAATATATTATCCTAAATATGTTTTTAATATTTTACTTCTAGAAGTATGTTTTAATCTTCTAATCGCTTTTTCTTTAATCTGACGAACACGCTCACGAGTTAAATCGAAAGTTTCACCAATTTCTTCTAAAGTCATTGGGTGTTGGTCACCTAAACCAAAATACAAACGAACCACATCAGCTTCTCTTGGAGTTAAGGTTTCTAGTGCTCTTTCAATTTCGGTTTGTAATGATTCGTGAATTAATTCTCTATCTGGATTTGGAGATTCACCTGAACGTAAAACGTCGTATAAGTTTGAATCTTCTCCTTCTACTAAAGGGGCGTCCATTGATAAGTGACGACCTGAGTTTTTCATTGACTCTTTTACGTCATTTACCGTCATATCTAATTCTTTTGCAATTTCTTCAGCCGAAGGAGCACGCTCATTTGATTGCTCTAATAAAGCATACATTTTGTTGATTTTATTGATAGAACCAATTTTATTCAACGGTAAACGTACAATACGTGATTGTTCTGCTAAAGCTTGTAAGATAGATTGACGAATCCACCAAACGGCATATGAAATAAATTTGAAACCACGCGTTTCGTCGAAGCGTTGTGCGGCTTTAATTAAACCTAAATTTCCTTCGTTAATTAAATCAGGAAGTGTAAGTCCTTGATTTTGATATTGTTTTGCTACTGAAACTACGAAACGTAAATTAGCTTTAGTTAATTTCTCTAAAGCGCGTTGATCTCCGGCTTTAATTCTTTGTGCTAATTCAACTTCTTCGTCAGCAGTAATAAGGTCAACTTTTCCAATTTCTTGTAGGTACTTGTCTAAGGAAGCAGTTTCACGATTGGTAACCTGCTTGGTAATTTTAAGTTGTCTCATCTAAATTTTCTCCTTACTTTTTTAAAAGTTCTGGTTGTTATACGTAAGAAGTTTCAAAAAAGTTACAAAAAATAATAATAAATTTCAAAAGCCTCAATTTTTCAACAAAATTGAGGCTTTTTATGAATTAACTTAACTAAATTAACCTTGAGGTTTGTCTTTTTTCTCAATAGGTTTTTCTTCTCTTGGAGGTCTTGGTAAAAGTGCTTTTTTAGACACTTTTTCTTTTTTAGTTTTTGGATCAACACCTAGATATTTTACCATGAAAACATCACCCATTTTAACAACATCAGCTACATTTTCTGTTCTTTCCCAAGCCAACTCTGAAACGTGTAATAAAACTTCATTTCCTGGCGCTTTTGTATATTCTACTACAGCTCCAAAATCTAGCATTTTAATTACTTTTACTTCATAAGCTTCTCCAATTTCTGGTTTGAAAATGATAGAATCAATTTTTGCTAATACTGCGTCGATTCCTTCTTGGTTAGTTCCTAAGATTTCAACTACACCTTGCTCGTCAACTTCGTTAATAACAATTGTAGTTCCAGTTGCTTTTTGTAATTCTTGAATTACTTTTCCACCTGGACCAATTAAAGCGCCAATGAAGTTTCCAGGAATTGTTCTGGTAATGATTTTTGGAGCTTTTGGTTTAACTGTTGAGCGCGGTTGTGCAATAGTTTCAGTGATTTTTCCTAAAATATGCATTCTACCTTCTCTTGCTTGACCTAAAGCTTGCTCCATAATGTCGTAACGTAAACCATCAATTTTGATGTCCATCTGACAAGCTGTAATACCGTCAGCAGTTCCCGTTACTTTGAAGTCCATATCCCCTAAGTGATCTTCATCACCTAAGATGTCAGATAATACGGCAAATTTCTCTCCATCTGTGATTAATCCCATTGCAATACCAGAAACTGGTTTTACCATCTGAACTCCAGAATCCATTAATGCCATAGTTCCAGCACAAACTGTAGCCATAGAAGAAGAACCGTTAGATTCTAATACTTCAGAAACTACACGAATAGTATAAGGACAATCTGCAGGAATCATATTTTTTAAAGCTCTTTGAGCTAAGTTACCGTGACCTACTTCTCTTCTTGAAGTTCCTCTTAAAGGTTTTGCTTCACCTGTTGAGAATGGAGGGAAGTTGTAATGTAAGTAAAATTTCTCTTCGCCTTGTTCAGATGGCGAGTCAATTACATTTGCTTCTCTTGAAGTTCCTAAAGTTACAGTAGCTAATGCTTGAGTTTCCCCACGTGTAAAAATAGAAGAACCGTGTACAGATGGTAAATAATCAACTTCACACCAAATTGGACGAATATCAGTTGTTTTTCTACCGTCTAAACGAATTCCTTTTTCTAAAATTACGTTACGAACCGCTGTTTTTTGAACTTTATAATTGTATTTGCTTACTAATTCTGCTAAATCTGGATTTTCGGTATATTCTTCTTCTGAGAATAAAGCTTTAACTTCTTCTTTAACAGCTGCAAATTTTTCTCCTCTTTCGCTTTTTGCTGATGCTTCTTGAGCAATAGCATAATATTTGTCATAAGAAGCGGCTTTTACTTTTGCATAAACGCTTTCGTCTTCTTTCTCTGGTTCATATTCTCTGTAAGCTGGTGAACCAACTGCTGCTCTTAATCTTTCTTGAGCATCAATTTGAACTTTAATCGCTTCATGAGCAAATTTAATTGCTTCAACCATTTCAGCTTCTGAAATTTCTTTCATTTCGCCTTCTACCATACATACAGAATCTCTAGAAGCTCCAATCATCATATCGATATCAGATTGTTCTAATTCTTCTCTACTTGGGTTGATAACTAATTTTCCATCGATACGTGCAACACGAACTTCAGAAATTAAGTTGTAAAAAGGAATGTCAGAAACAGCTAATGCTGCAGAAGCTGCTAATCCAGCTAAAGCATCTGGCATTACATTGTCGTCATGACTCATTAATTGAATCATTACTTGCGTTTCAGCGTGGTAATCGTCTGGGAAAAGTGGACGCAATACACGGTCAACTAATCTCATAGTTAATACTTCGCTATCACTTGGACGCGCTTCTCTTTTGAAGAAACCTCCAGGGAAACGGCCAGCTGCTGCGAATTTTTCGCGGTAATCTACTGTTAAAGGTAAAAAATCTACCCCAGGATTGGCAGTACGGGCTGATACAGCAGTAGCTAATAGCATGGCATCGCCCATACGAACCACGACAGAACCATCTGCTTGTTTGGCTAATTTTCCAGTTTCGATTGAAATGCTTCTTCCATCTCCTAAATCGATTGTTTCTTGGAATACTTTTGGAATCATAAAATTTTAATTCTTAATTAAACAAAGGGTCAGTTGTGTTGTTGTTGTGTGTAGTTGTTTGTAACCCAATGAAAAACCAAACTTTTTCTGTCAATATAAACAAAACAAAAAGGGGCACGAAGCCCCTTTAGTTGATTATTTTCTAATATTCAATTCTTTGATAATCTCACGATATCTGTTGATATCTTTCTTTTTTAAGTAGTCAAGAAGACTTCTTCTTTTACCTACCAATTTCACTAATGAACGCTCAGTGTTGAAATCATGACGATTTGCTTTTAAGTGTCCAGTTAAGTGGTTAATTCTAAATGTAAACAAAGCGATTTGCCCTTCAGCAGATCCTGTGTTTTCTGCTTTTCCTCCGTGTTTAGCGAAGATTTCTGATTTAACTTCTTTAGTTAAGTACATGCTAATATTGTATTAAATGATTATTATGTATGAATTGCTACTAACAATTCGGTTGCAAAGGTACTCTTATTTTTTTAATACACAAGTAATCCAACTTATTTTTAAATGGGAAGTTGAATTATTCATCAATTGACACAAATGCTTTTTTTAATAAGAAAGGTGTTGCTAATGTGGTAATTAACCCCATAATAACCAACATCGAAAAGATTTCTGTATTAATAATTCCAGCTTTGTAAGCAATGTTAGCAATTACTAATTCCATAATGCCTCTAGCATTTAATCCAAAACCTAAAGCTAATGAAATTTTGTGATTTAAACGTGCAAATCGTCCACCCACATATCCTCCAATAATTTTTGAAAGGAATGAAACTGCAATTATAGAAAACAATAATGGGTAATTTTGAATAGATGAAAACTGAAATTCTAATCCAATTCCGGCAAAGAAAATAGGAGCTAAGAAGCCCATTGCCATACTATTGGTGGTGTTGTGAAATGTATCTAAATGTTTTTGACCAACTAATTCTTTAGAAATCAACATGGAAGCAAAAAAAGCTCCAATAATAAAATGCAATCCGATACTTTCTGTAATGGTAGCAAAAATTAAAATAAATACAAAGAAGACGGCAAAAAGCGATTCTTTTCCTTTTAAAACCGATAAAATCTTGTTTAGTTTATTTTCAATGAAGTTTTCTTCTCTAGAAACATTTCGGATAACGCGATAAGTAGCAATAACCAAAATTAAGAAACAACTTAGTTTTAAAAGTGTTAATAAAGTAGCATTAGTAATGTTAGCAAAAGTTTGTTCAACATCTTTAATGTCTAATAAAATTCCTAAAATAGTTAATGCAATAACATCATCAAAAATGGCTACTGAAATAATCTTTTGTCCTACAGATGAGTTCAATTTACCTAAATCCATCAAAATTCGAATGCTTACAGGTAAAGCGGTAATAGCAACACATAATCCAATGAAAATAGTGGACATTACATCCAATTCGAAGTATCTTCCTACGAAAAAACCTGAAGTAATTGGAACAAAAAAGGCTAAAAATGAAATTACAATATTTCGACCTTTCATCGATTTTACAATTTCATCTAAATTAATTTCTAATCCTGCAATAATAACTAATAAGAAAACACCAAGCTCAGAAATTACCTTTAACTCTTCAGTACGATGAATGAAATTTAAAATGGTTGGACCTAAAAGTACTCCTGCTAAAATTTCGCCTATCATTGCAGGTTGCTTAAAACGTTCCATTATTTCGCCAAAAAATCGTGCTAAAACTAATAATAGCAATAAATTAGCAAAAAAAGGAAGTTCTAAACTAGGTACATTGAATTCCATAAAATTGTAGCTGTGTTGTTAATATTGATAGCAAATGTATTAAAAAGAGTCAAACTTTATTTACAACTTAAAATAATTTTGCAACTTGTTCGTTTACAAACTCTAAAAAACGTTCATCCGCTTCAGTAAATGGATCTAAAACATGAGAATCAATATCGATTTGTCCAGTGTTAACTCCATGGACAAATAACGGAACTACAATTTCTGACTTTACCGTAAAGCTACATGCTATATAATTGTCTTGCGCTTTAACGTCTGGCACTACAAAATTTGCATTAGATTCTGCTACTTGTCCACAAATTCCTTTTCCAAACGGAATTACAGTATGGTCAGTTTCAGCGCCTACATACGGACCCAAATGTAATGTTCTGGCTTCATGATTAGCAAAATAAAATCCTACCCAATTATAATAACTTACATTGTCACTTAATAATTGACAGACTTCTTTTAATTTTTCATCTCGAGTGGCATTTTCTTTTTCAATAATGCTTGAAACAATTGGTTTTAATTCTTCAAATGTCATAGTTGTATTTTTTTACAAAAGTATTTATTCTGAACTATTAAAAAATCTATATTTTTGTTAAAAATAAGTCGTTTGAAAAATATTTTTTATCAGTTCCAACATTTTTTTACTTTTTTAATAAAGTTTATCTTGTTTTATGTCGTTTTTACTTTCATTTACAAATTGTATTTGAATCAATATGATTTGCAAAAGAATGAAGTTGATGGCATAACTCAATCGGTTGCTTTTCAAACGAAACAATTTATGTTGCTATTTGATTCGAATGTGGAAATTACACAACATGAAACAGAACCTGCTATTAAAATGCTTTTTCATTCAAAATATATAGCTCGAATTATAGAGGGTTGCAATGCTATAAGTATCATGATTTTATTTGCTTCATTTGTATTTGCATTTTCTACGCAATTCAAAAAAACAACTTTGTATATAGTATTTGGAATCCTACTAATACATGTTTTAAATATTGTAAGAATAGCGATTTTGTCTTTTTCATTATATTACTTCCCAGAAGAAGAAGAGCTACTACATGGAACTTTTTTTCCATTGTTTATTTACGGAGTGGTTTTTAGCTTATGGGTATTATGGGTTACTAAATTTTCAGGCTATGTTAAAAAGACTATTTAAACAAAAGTTTCGTATCCTATTTTTTATAATTGCTCTTTTGGGCTTGGTGTTAGTTCGTGCTTTTGAAAATAAATTGTTTTACGATCCTTTTTTAACCTTTTTTAAATTGGATTACCAAAATAAACCGCTACCTAGTTTTGATAATATTCCGTTGTTTTTTGGGTTGTTAATGCGATATTCTCTGAATACAATACTTTCTTTGATAATTATTTATACGTTGTTTAAACAACTTCAATTAGTACGTTTTGCTTTGATATTACATGGGGTCTTTTTTGTGCTATTAGTGGTTGTTTTTTTTACTTTATTAAACTTTTCAAACCAGCCCGATTATTTGATATTGTTTTATATCAGAAGATTTTTGATTCAACCTTTATTTTTATTGCTTTTTGTTCCAGCATTTTATTATCAGCAACTTTCTCGCTAATTTTTTGTATCTTTAGGTATTATTTATGGCGAAATGAAAGTTACTAAATATTCAGGTGAATTAGTTCATTATGATGAGCAAAAATTAATCAATTCTCTAAGAAAAGCTGGAGCAGATGAAGCAATGGCAGAAGCTATTGTTAAAGAAATTGAAAGCGAAATGTATGAAGGAATTGCCTCTAAAAAAATTTACAAGCGTGCTTATCAATTACTAAAAAATATTTCCAATGTTCATGCGGCGCGTTATAATCTAAGAACTGCTTTGTTAGGTCTTGGCCCAGCAGGATTTTTCTTTGAAAAGTTCATTGCAAAAGTAATGCAAGAACAAGGTTTTCAAACAAAAGTAAGTGTAACTTTAAATGGAAAATGTATTTCTCATGAAATTGATATTTTGCTTCTCAAAAATGATGTTATTACTATGGTTGAATGCAAATTTCATTCGGGTCAAGATGCAAAAAGTGATGTTAAAGTACCAATGTATATTTTGTCACGATTTAATGATGTAAAAGATAGAAAATACGATTTGTTTTCCGCTAAAAGAATTATTTCTGATTGCATTATTGCTACCAATAATAGATTTACAACAGATGCCATTCAGTTTGGAGAATGTTCGGGGTTGAAAATGTTGAGTTGGGATTATCCTCAAAAAAATGGAATCAAAGAATTAGTTGATAGATATCGCGTCTATCCCATAACTTGTTTGACTACATTAACAAAAGCAGAAAAAGACCAATTATTGATTTTAGACTGTATAACAGTTAAAGATTTGTTGTTACATCCAGATTATTTAAAAACTATCGAGTTAAGCCACAATAGAACTAAGAACGTATTGAAAGAAGCCAATCAATTAACCAATTAAAAGCAAAATCATGAAAATTCATTTTTTAGGCGGAGCAGGAACTGTAACAGGTTCAAAAACATTAATTGAACACAATAATTTACGAATTTTAATTGATTGCGGAATGTTTCAAGGTATTAAATCTTTACGAGAATTAAATCGTGAACCACTTGCAATTATGCCTGAAACAATTGATTTTGTTTTGCTTACTCACGGACATTTAGATCATTGTGGTTGGTTGCCCAAATTAGTAAATGAAGGTTTCAATGGAAAAATTTTCTGCACCCGACCAACGAAAGAAATTTCACGATTGATTTTGTATGACAGTGCGAAAATTCAGGAAGAAGAAGCTAAAAAAGCCAATGAAGAACATTTTTCAAAACACGATCCAGCCGAACCTTTGTATACTGAAACCGAAGTAGATGCTGTAATTCCGAAGTTTCGAGTAGTAGATAAAGATTTGAATGTAAAGCTCGATGATGATGTTTCGTTCAAATTCTTTTATGCAAGTCACATTTTAGGCGCTTGTTCGATTGAGTTAACCATCGATGGAAAAGTTTTGGTCTTCTCAGGCGATATTGGTCAAGATGATGATGTGCTAATGTTTCCACCTCAAAAACCTAAAAAAGCAGATTATGTATTTTTGGAAAGCACGTATGGCAATCGCCTTCATCCCCAAACTGATGCGTTATTTGAATTGGAAACCATCATAAACAATACCTTCAATAAAGGTGGAACCGTTGTAATTCCGAGTTTTGCAGTTGAACGAGTGCAAACCATGATGTATTTGATTTGGCAATTGAAAAAAGAAGAACGCCTTCCAAATATGCCATATATAATTGATACGCCAATGGGAATAAGCGTTTTAGATGTTTTTCAAGATAATCGCACATGGCACAAACTTTCCTTTGAAGACTGCAACGAAATGTGCAAAGTTTTCACTCTAATTTCTGATTACAAAGACAGTATGAATGCGGTTTACGATAAACAGCCAAAAGTTGTTATTGCAGCAAGCGGAATGATAACGGGTGGAAGAGTGTTGTCGTATTTGGAAAGATTAATTGATAAACTAGAAACTACAGTTGTATTAGTGGGTTATCAAGCTGAAGGAACTCGAGGTAGAAAGTTATTAGAAGGAGCACAAGAAATTAAAATCTACGGTAATTATTATCCTGTCCAAGCAAATATTATGTTAATTGAGAGTTTATCTGCACACGGCGACCAAAATGATTTGTTAAATTGGTTATCTGAACTAGAGGCTAAACCTAAAAAAGTATTCTTAGTTCATGGTGAAAATGAAGCAGCAGATGAATTACGATTAAAGATTCAAGAAAAATATAATTTTGATTCTCATGTCCCATTTTTAGGGCAAGTCATTGAAATTTAGAACAAAATTAACGTAATTTCAATTTCAATTTCCTACTTTTGTTGCGATGAATTTTAGAAAACACATAAGTATTATTCTTGCCTCTCTAATATTGCTTGCCAATTTAGGGTTGAGTTTTGCAGTGCATTATTGTAAAGATGAAATTGCATCGGTTTCTTTTCAGTACCAAGAAGAGGAACCTTGTGTTAAAGATATAAAATCGTGTTGCACTAATGAAGATTCACACGACTCTTGTTGTTCTAACAAATTAATAAAAGTTGAAAAAAAGACCGATGATATATTGGTTAAAACTTTTCAATTAGATTTAGAGCCTGCTGTTTTTAATGCAGATTGGAAACCAAATTTTGTTGCATTTTCATCAGTAATTCGTTCGTCAAATGAAGTGGCTTTTTATTGCGATTCTCATGCGCCGCCACTCTACAAACTTTATTGTCAATTGGTTTTTTACGCATAAGTTTATTGTTTTTTATTCTGTAAATCAAAGAATTAATAACAATAAATAATCTTATTATGTTTAAAAATATAGCGTTTTTGCTATTCTTATTTGCTCCATTTATTTATTCGCAAGAAACTATAAAAGGAATAGTAACAGACGAAAATAATCAACCTTTATTAGGAGCTAATGTGTTTTGGTTCAATACCGCAATTGGAACTACAACAGATGAAAACGGGAATTTTACCTTAAAAAAGTCTCCCGAAACTACTTTTTTGGTAGTAAGTTATATTGGTTTTGAAACCAAGAAAATTGAAATTACTTCAAATGTTATTTCTGTAATTCTAAAAGAAGTAAATACATTAAAAGAAGTGGTAGTTTCTAAAACGAAAAGAGGAACTGAACATTCTTTGTATAAAGTGCAAAACATTCAAGTCATGGGACAAAAAGAGTTGCTAAAAGCAGCTTGTTGTAATTTGTCTGAAAGTTTTAGTACAAATCCATCAATTGATGTGAATTTTTCAGATGCCGTAACAGGAAATCGTCAAATTAAAATGTTAGGATTAACAAGTCCTTATATTTTAATTGCAGAAGAGAATATTCCTTCTGTACGAGGCGCTTCACAAGCTTATGGGCTCTCATTTGTGCCTGGAACTTGGGTAGAAAGTATTCAAATAACTAAAGGAGCCGGAAGTGTAATTAATGGTTATGAAAGTATTTCGGGTCAAATTAATTACGAAGTATTAAAGCCAGTAAATGATATTCCATTTTTCCTAAATGCCTATGGCTCACAAGATAGTCGATATGAAATCAATACACATTTCAATAATAAGTTTTCTGATAAATTGAGTTCAACTTTATTTTTACATGGTAACACCAGACAAAATAAAAATGACATGAATGATGATGGTTTTTTAGATGGTCCAATTGGAAAACAAGTAAATATCTTAAACCGTTGGCAGTATAATGATGCTGAAAAAGGCTTGGTGAGTTTTTTAAATGTTCGCTATATGAACGATGAAAAACAAGCTGGAGAAGTTTCTTTTAATCCAGATACTGATAGATTAACCACTAATGCTTGGGGAAGCGAAGTAAATACCGAGAAAATTGAAATTTCAAACAAAACAGGATACGTTTTTCCTGATATGCCTTATCAAAGTTTTGGATTTCAAAATTCATTTCAATCACATAAACAGGAATCGTATTTTGGATTAAATCAATATGATATTCAACAAAAGAGTTTTTATTCTAATTTATTGTTCAATTCGATTATTAATAACACAAAGAATAAATTTACAACAGGTTTAAACTTCACTTACGATGATTACAATGAATTTGTAGCTGTAAATTTCAGTCGCGATTTTTCAAGAATTGATAATTCAGTGGGTGCTTTTTTTGAATATACCTATGACAATACCGATAATTTTAGTTTAGTAGCTGGAGCACGTGTTGATAATCACAATCGTTTAGGAACTTTTGTAACACCAAGATTGCATATACGTTATAATCCTTGGAAAGAGGCAGTAATTAGAGCTTCAGCCGGAAGAGGGAAACGTGCAGCTAATATTTTTGCTGAAAATCAACAACTTTTTGCATCCAACAGAAATTTTTCGATTTTGAATACAGATGGAAAACTATACGGATTAAATCCTGAAATTGCATGGAATTATGGGTTGAGTTTTATCCAAAAATTCAAATTAGCTGGAAAAGATGCCGAAGTAATTTTAGATTATTATCGTACTGATTTTCAAAATCAAGCTGTGGTTGATTTAGATTATTCTCCTCAAAGTGTTTTGTTTTATAATCTTAGAGGTAACAGTTTTGCCAATTCATTTCAAGCGGAATTTTCAATCGATTTCATGACGCATTTGACATTTAAAACAGCTTATAAATATTACGATGTGCAAACCCAATTTGAAACAGGTCAGTTGCAAAGAGCACTTCAAGCAAAACACAGAGTTTTTGGAAATTTAGCTTATGAAACTCATATTAAAGACAAAGGACAGCAATGGAAGTTTGATGTTACTTATAATTGGTTAGGCGAACAACGTTTGCCATTCACACAATCTAATCCAGTGCAATATCGTTTAGATGAATATGCTCCAGCTTTTGGTACTTTAAATGCTCAAATAACCAGAACGTTTTCAAGTACTTTTGAAGTGTATATTGGAGGAGAAAATATGACAAATTACAAACAAATGAACGGAATTGTACAAAATGAAAACCCTTTTGGTACTTATTTTGATAGTAGTATGATATACGCACCTACTTTTGGGGCTATGTATTATGCTGGATTACGTTTTAAAATTAAAGACAGAAAAGAAAATCATAAAATGGAAGAGTTAGCTCCAGTAGAGCAGGAAACTCATAATCACTAAATAATAGAAAAATGAAAAGAATAGTTTTATTAGTATTAGCATGTATTTTTTCTCTAACGATGGTAGCTCAAGAGAAAAAAAACAAAAACAAAAAGGTTGAATTTGCAGTTGCTGGAAACTGTGGTATGTGTGAAAAGCGTATTGAGAAAGCTGCATATTCAGTTAAAGGGGTTAAAAGTGCTGAATGGCATGCAGACCACAATATTATTCATTTAGTAATAGATGAAACAAAATGTTCTGCGGAAGATGTGGCTAAAGCTATTGCAGCTGTAGGTCATGATACTGCAAGTGTAAAAGCTCAAGATTCAGTTTATGAAAAGTTACATGGCTGTTGTTTATATGAGAGAATGAAAGAGTAAAACATTAAAAAATCCGATTAGAAATCTAATCGGATTTTTTATTAAAATTAAGTGTAAATTAATTTTTTGAAACAAAATATAACCTACATTTGTAATCTCTTTTAGGTAGAAAGTGAAATCAAGTTTGAATACATTTAAAAAATTGTTTCCGTTTTTTATGCTCACATTTTTCATGTGGGCTATTGGTGTTTCTTCAAATACGACGATTACGGAAGAATTTAAATCTCAAATTGAGTTTCAAAAAAAGAATAACGATTCTAATTATTCGCATTTTCAAACTGTTGAGATTGAAGAAAGTGAATTTATTATTATTGAATCGGAACCTGAATTTGAGGTTGAATTAGATTGGTTTTTAAATCATTCAAAAACAATTAATTTTAAAAATACAGAGTTAAAAGAGAATTCTAACTCGTATTTTTCTTCATTATTTTCTTCAAAGGAAATTATTCCACTTTACGATTTATATTGTAATTGGAAGTTTCATCTTTCTTAATACACAATTATTGTTTTTCACATCATTATCTTGATTGTGAATGTTCACTGTGTATTAATCTATTTCATTAATCAATGAAAACACATTCAGTTGGTTTTGACGAACATAAGGTTCTTCACAACTTAACCCATTATTTACCCGCACAAAATCCGTTAAAAGACTTTGTGCACCACAATACTTTGCATGCTTTTCAAAGTAAAAAGTTTCATGATGCATTACATGAAGCATCTACTATTTTTGGTTATAAAACCTATTTGTCAATAACCGATTTTAGACAACGATTTGCTAATAAAGAAATCAATGAAGCGGTTTTAGATGCCATCATTACCAAAGCAAAAGGAGCTGAAAATCTCCAAATTTGGAAAGAAAAATTACTAAAAACCAATTATGATGAATCGGTTGCTCCAAGAATTGGGAGTTTACGTTCTAATTGGAAAAAATATTATGCAATAAATCTAGAAAAATCAACTCATAGTTTGTTGTTTAGAGTGTTGTGTAGCTATTTAGATCAAGGAATTGCTATTTGGAATTTCCCAGTTCATAATCAAGGTTTTTTAGCGTCTATAAAAGAGTTAGAGAAAAACACATTTAAAGGAATTTTTACTTCCAATAGAGCTAAAAAATTATTGCAAGAAGATGCTTCTATTACGCAATTATTAGAATTAATTGTAGGAAAAGAAGAATTGTTTGAACAGTATTTATTCGATCAACAATTTGGACATCCAGGTTGGAGCGGAATGATTGCGACTATCGAAAACAATCCAAGTTCTTTGTTAGACTCAAAGCAAATTACGTTAGAAGAACTAATAAAATTTGAATTGCTTTTAGAGATTGATACTTTAGATACGAAGTTCAATGATATTTGGGCACCACTTGGTTTTAAAATTGAAGACGAGGCATTTCAATTATTTGAAAAGGTAGAATACGATGAACTTTTCGATGCTTTATCACTTTGGCAACAAGCATTTGAATGGAATTTCTATGACGCTGTTTTATCAAATGTTCAAAATGTAAAAGAAGAAAAGTTAGAAGAAATTCCAAGTTTTCAAGGTATGTTTTGTATGGACGACAGAGAGTGTTCATTCAGAAGGCATATTGAACACATTGATAAAAATGCTTCCACTTATGGAACAGCAGCTTTCTTTAATTTTGAGTTTTTCTATCAACCGGTAAATGGAAAATTTTATACTAAATTATGTCCAGCGCCTGTTACACCAAAATTCTTAATCAAAGAAGAACATAGAAAGAAAAAACAAGCTAAAGATTTACATTATCACAAGCAAACACATTCTTTGTTTTTTGGTTGGATAATTAGTCAAACCTTAGGTTTTTCATCAGCTTTAAAATTATTCTTGAATATTTTTAAACCTTCGATGTCGCCTGCAACAACAGCTTCTTTTAAGCATTTGCATAAAAAATCGAAATTAGTTATCGAGAATACAGATGCTAATCAAAGAGAAAATGATTTACAAATTGGTTTTTCTGTAGAGGAAATGGTTAATAGAGTAGAAGGTTTGTTGAAAAGTATCGGATTAGTTTCTAATTTTTCTCCAATAGTTTATGTTGTTGGACACGGAGCAACTAGTATCAACAATACTCATTATGCTGGCTATGATTGTGGTGCTTGTTGCGGAAGACCAAGTTCGGTGAACGCAAAAGTGGCTTCGTTTGCTGCTAATCATCCTAATGTAAGAGCTATTTTGAAAGAACGCGGAATTGATATTCCCACTTCTACTCAGTTTTTACCTGCGTTGCACGATACTACACGAGATGAAATTGCTTTTTATGATGAAGATATTTTGTCGGATATAAATAAAGCTTTACACCAACAAAATATAATTACGTTTACAAAAGCCTTAGACAATAATGCAAAAGAACGTTCAAGACGTTTTGATACGATTGATTCTACAGATACATTAGAAAAAGTGCATGAAAAAGTAAAACGACGTTCATTATCTTTATTTGAGCCACGTCCAGAATTGAATCATGCTACAAATGCAATGTGTATTGTAGGAAGAAGAAGTTTGTCAAAACAATTATTTCTTGATCGACGTTCATTTTTAAATTCATATGACTATGAAGTAGATCCTGCAGGAGATTATTTAGCCATCATTTTAGGAGCAGTTGCACCTGTAGGTGGTGGAATCAATTTGGAATATTATTTCTCAAGAGTTGATAATCAAAAATTAGGAGCAGGTTCTAAATTGCCTCATAATGTAATGGGATTAATTGGAGTTGCTAACGGAATTGATGGCGATTTACGTCCGGGTTTACCTAGTCAAATGATTGAAGTTCATGACCCAGTTCGTTTATTAGTTATTGCTGAACATTTCCCAGAGAAAGTGTTGTATGCGATTTCAAAAAATCCAGCTACTTACGAATGGTTTAAGAACGATTGGGTAAAATTAGTAGCAGTACATCCAGAAACTAAAGAACTTTTTGTTTTTGAAGAGGAAAAGTTTGTTACTTATAATCCTATTCAACAGGTTAATTTTATTGCAGACGAATTAAAATTAGCCGAAACTACAAAAGAGAATCTTCCAGTAGGAATCATTACTAATACCATTTAAGTCATGAACGAGTTATTGCAATATTTTTTACTATTACCGTTTTTGGGCTTTATCATTAGTTTGTTTTTGCCTGAATCTAAAGAAAAAGCTATCTCATGGACAGCATTTGGAACGGTTTTTTTACAATTAATAGGATTAATTGTTTTTATCATTTTTTGGATAATTGATGGAGCAAAAGATTTAAATTTAGTAGAATTATCGGTTTTAAAAACGGCTCATTACGAGTTTTTTATCGATTTCTATTTTGACCAAATTTCTGCTGTTTATTTATTCATTGGAGCTTTATTAACTTCGATGATAACTACATATAGTCGCTATTATTTACACAGGGAAAAAGGATACAAACGTTTTTTTAATACGGTTTTGTTTTTCTTCTTCGGATACAATTTAGCTATTTTATCAGGAAACTTTGAAACTTTATTCATTGGTTGGGAAATCATTGGAATTTCTTCTTTCCTTTTAATTGCTTTTTACAGAGAACGTTATTTGCCCGTTAAAAATGCATTCAAAGTATTTTCAATTTACAGAATTGGCGATGTTGGATTATTATTAGCCATGTGGGCAAGTCACCATCTATTTCATGAAAATATTACTTTCATGAAGTTGAATAATTACGAATTGGTTAATGAACACTTACAAAGTCATTCCATAATCGGGATATTCATTGCACTTTGCTTGGCTTGTGCTGCTGCTGCAAAATCGGCTCAGATTCCATTTTCGTCTTGGTTGCCTAGAGCGATGGAAGGCCCAACACCTTCGAGTGCTATTTTCTACGGGTCATTATCAGTACATTTAGGCGTTTTCTTAATGTTGAGAACATTTCCATTTTGGGAGCATCAAACCTCTATGCGAATAGCTATTGGATTAATGGGATTAACCACGAGTTTAGCCGCTTCTGTAATGGCAAGAGTTCAATCGTCTGTAAAGAGCCAAGTGGCGTATAGTTCTATCTCTCAAATTGGGATTATATTCATTGAAATTGCTTTAGGTTTTGAAACTTTAGCGTTAATTCATTTTGCTGGAAATGCATTTTTGAGAACGTATCAATTATTGGTTTCTCCTTCCGTAGTAAGTTACTTAATTCGCGACCAATTTTACAATTTCAAACCAAGAGAAAAAGCAATCGAAGATTCGTATCCAAAGAAAATTGAATACACACTTTATATTTTAGCTTTAAAAGAATTCAACTTGGAAGGATTCTTAAATATAGTGTTGTGGAGACCATTGAAAATTATAGGAAAGTCACTTGATTTCTTAAACATTAAGAGAATTTATTTCCTATTCATTCCAATTTATTTAATGGGATTTATCACGTATAGATTCAAGTTGCATTTGCCTTATCAGTTGACGAATATGCTACCAGAATTGTTTGCTTTTATTGGATTGGTATTCGTTTTCAAATCTTTTTCAGAGCGAAGAAGCCCATTTTTAGCATGGATTTTAATTGTATTAAATCACTTTTGGATTGCTTTAGCTATTGTTTTTAACGATAAAGTAAGCATCGATGAGATAACTTATT
Organism: Flavobacterium sp.; assembly: GCF_036782315.1. GTDB lineage: Bacteria > Bacteroidota > Bacteroidia > Flavobacteriales > Flavobacteriaceae > Flavobacterium. The sequence continues at coordinate 42,774 of NZ_DAIPZK010000013.1, read as the reverse complement.
ATTTAGCCGGAATTATTATTGCTGGAATTGTTGGATATCTAGCCTTATTACAGCTTCGAAAATTAGAAAGTAAAGTTTTAATCAATCAATATTTAGGACATGTTTATGAACATCCTAAGTTTGCTTTCTTTTTCTTGTTAGCAACTTTAGGGATTACTGGATTTCCAATTACCACGACTTTCATAGGAGAAGATTTGATTTTTAGTCATATCGACAGTAATCAACTTTTCTTGGCCTTTTTTGTAGCATCAAGTTTTGTAGTTTCTGGTATAGCCGGAATCAGAATCTATGCTCGTTTGTTTTTAGGTCCACACGTTAAAACATATCATGAGTTACCTTATAAATCATCTTAATTAATAGAAAAAAATATGAACGCAAATATAAAAAAATACATTCCTGCTGATGGTCTAGCAGGTTTAAAAGAAAATTTTAAAACAGATGCCATTTCTGGTTTTATCGTGTTTTTATTGGCATTGCCATTGAGTTTAGGAATCGCAAAAGCATCAGATTTTCCACCAATTATGGGATTAATTACAGCTATTATTGGTGGAATCGTAGTGTCGTTAATGATGGGATCTCGTTTAACAATTAAAGGACCAGCTGCTGGTTTAATTGTTATTGTTGCAGGTGCCGTTGCTGAATTTGGTAAAGGAGATAACGAATTAGGTTGGAAATTAGCCCTTGGAGCAATGGTTGTTGCAGGAGTAATCCAAATTCTTTTCGGAGTTTTGAAATTAGGGAAATTAGCCGATTTTTTCCCGCTTTCTGCTATTCATGGAATGTTAGCAGCAATTGGTATTATCATTATTGCAAAACAAATTCCGGTTTTGCTGAATGACAATCCTGCATTAGCAAAAGGGAAAGGACCATTAGAATTATTAGCTAACATTCCAAATTTCATTGCTAATTTAGATCCAAAAGCTTCCATTATTGGTATTGTGAGTTTGTCAATTATGATGGGATGGCCTTACATTAAAAACAAAACGATTAAAATGATTCCAGCACCACTTGTGGTATTGTTATTTGCTATTCCATGTGAGTTATTCATGCATTTTAAAGAAACGGAACCAGCATATGCTTTAGTGAAAATTGGAAATTTTGTTGATAATTTGAATTTCAATGCAAGTTTTGATGGTATCTCTCAAACAGGATTATTTATTAAATATGTAATTATGTTTGCTTTAGTAGGAACATTAGAATCATTATTAACAGTAAAAGCAATTGATTTATTAGATCCTTATAAAAGAAAATCTAACATGAACAAAGATTTAATTGCTGTTGGAGTAGGGAATACACTTGCTGCGTTTTTAGGTGGTTTACCAATGATTTCTGAGGTAGCACGTTCTTCCTCAAATGTTAATAATGGGGCAAAAACAAGATGGGCAAATTTCTTCCACGGATTCTTTATTTTAATATTTGTATTACTAGCAACTCCTATATTAGAGTTGATTCCTAACGCAGCTTTGGCAGCGATGTTAATTACCGTTGGTATTAAATTAGCGCATCCGAAAGAGTTTATTCATACCTTTCAAATTGGTAAAGAGCAATTGGCTATCTTTTTAGTAACGATTTTCTTTACATTATTTGAAGATTTGCTTGTTGGAATTGCAGCGGGTATGGTATTGAAAATTATCATTCATTTAATTAATGGAACACCCATTTCTTCTTTATTTAAAGCACCAACATTAGTTTCTTTTGAAGGAAATAATTATTTAGTTGAAATTAGTAAGGCTGCTGTTTTTACAAATTATTTAGGAGTAAAAAGTAAATTAGAAGCTATTCCATACGGGTTTAATATTACAATTGATTTAAAGAAAACAAAATTAGTTGACCACTCTGTTATGGAAAATCTAGAACATTTTAAACATGATTATGAAGCACATGAAGATGGAGGAAAAGTCACTATTATTGGTTTAGAAAATCATAAAGCCTTATCTTCGCATCCAAAAGCTTCTAGAAAGAATTTAATTGTACAATAAGTAATGAAGCATATAAAAATGCGCTTGCTATTCTTTGTTGGGATAGTGAACTTACTTGCTGTGAATACCGCATTCGCACAAGTAAAAGAAAGTAACAATAATATTTGGTTGCATTATTTTGGAAAGAATATGATTACGGAAAAATTTTCGTTTTCGTTTGAAGCCACAATGCGATATGCTAACGGATTATCGGAAAAACAACAATATTTTATTCGTCCTTCAGTGGATTATCAATTTACTAAAAAGTTTATGGGTAGCGTTGGATTTAGCCATTATAACACGTATTCCTACGGAAATCCAGCGATGAATAAAATAAGTATTCCCGAAAATCATTTTTGGATTCAAGGAACGTTTGTTCATAAAAGTGGACAATTAAAAATTACACATCGATTACGTGATGAGTTTCGTTATGTTGGAATAGCAAAAACACAATCGAATGGTGATTTAGAAATTGATCATTATGATTATCGAAATCGTATGCGTTATATGTTGTTGTTTAATTATCCTTTGGTTAAAAAGGAAGATGTAACAAAGTTGTTTGCATTGTTTGGCGATGAGGTTTTCATGAATTTAGGTTCGAATGCAGGAAAAACGTTTCTAAATCAGAACCGATTGATTGGTGGAGTAGGGTATAATTTTGATAAAAACCATCAAATTCAATTGAGTTACATTCATCAAAATATTTGGAATTATACGAATACCTTTCAAGAAAGTAATCCAACAGTTCGGTTGTCTTATATAACTAATTTCGACTGGAGTAAATAAAACAAAACCCCGATTTGAAATTTCAAATCGGGGTTTTTTTTATTTGATTTCAAGTTCTATAATTTGATTATATAATTGTCCTTTATCATCTATACCTTGAATATTAAGAAGAATGTCTTTTTGATTAAATATTGGAATTCTATATTCAAATGTACCATCAGGTTTTGCTTCAAGTGTTCTTGAGAAGTCTATAGTTCCAAATTCTTTAAAAACAGCTGACGACTGTTTTGCTAATTCTATTGTGTCAGAATAAGATAAAACATTTTTAAAACCCTCTTTAATATAAAAATAGTTACTTTTTTTTGCTTCTGGTTGAGCTATAACTGTACCAGATTTTTTTGTAAAAATGCTAATTACTCCATTCATTCCTTCATTTCCCATTCCAGCTCCTTTATTATTAATGTAGATTTCCTCAACATTTATCAATCTTAGATTGACCAAATCATTAATATTGTCAACTCTAGTATTATCCAAAAAAACCAGTGGATATCTATTGCCTAAAAATGATCTTTTGTTTCTAGTTAGTATTACAGTTCTGCCGTTTTCTACTTGAACATCATATTCATGCGAAGCAATAAAGGAAAGTACATCTTTATATGTGTCAGAAACTATCTCAGTTACTTTGTAAGGTTTTGCACCTCTTGTTGAAGGAAAGTTTGCATATTGAAGTTTTTCTTTAACATTTTTTACAACCTCAACATCGTTTAATTCAGTGGTTTTTATTTCCGAATTAGTGTAGGTAAAATTATTATTAGTGTCTGAAAAACTAATCTCACATTTTGAGAATAAAACAGAATCTAGTTTAATAAACTTTGATTTGTTTTTTTTCAATATATGTGTAATACTTATTTTATTAGCTAAATCTGGTTTTTCAGGAAATTTATAATGAATTGCTAAAGAATCAAGAGCTAAAATGTTTTTGAAAACATATTCTGATTCTTGATTAATACTGGCAGTTTCGCTAATGCCGTTAGTAGTAAAAATTTTAAGTTGATTGGTTGCTTTTGATGAATTAGTATTGTTTGGTTTGATAAGTAAGTCGATACCAGTTTCAAATTCATATTTATTAGTAGGAGGTTGATTTAGTATTGATTGCCAATTATATTTTGAACTATTTGCTATTAAAAATAAATCAAAATCAGGAACAGAAGTTTTAGGATTTAATAATTCAAAATCTATTTTATTAGTTAAGTAATTGTCAAAACATAAAGTTTTTATAATAGAATTTTGAAAATTATTTTGGGTTTTAGATTTTGGTAAAACACTAACACTTAATAGTGAATTTGGATTGATAATTTTTCCAGTTATTTTTATGCTATCATTTGATTTTACATAGTTAATTCCTGAAATGGCATCTGTAGAATTTTCTTTTTTATAAATAATTCTTTCCGAAATTTGATTTAAATTTTTATCAATTAAGCGTAATGTATTGATGCCTTCAAAGAAGTTTTTCTTATCCAAAGTAAACTTTGCAATTGTATTTTTTTGGATTTTAAATGTAATAAAACGGGTAGCTCTATCTTTTTGAATTAGTAGAAATAATTCTTCGTTCTCGTATTTTTTTAAAATATTTGGATTAGTTCTAATTTCTAATGTATATGCATCACCAGTTATATTGTCAAGAATTAAATTGAATCCATCTAAATTTGGTTTTGGTAATTTTTCAACAAAATTTATTGAGTTGTTATTACTAACTATTGAATAATTTTCATTTTTCACTTTTGGTAAAATAAATTTCCCATAACCAAAATCGTTTGTAGAAAAAGAAGTAATATTGTTTTGTTTTTCGTCAAAAACTTTAATGTTATTTAGTTTAATACCTTTTCCTTGACAATCTTTAATTCTGACTACAACATTATTATCACAATCGGAAATTAGGTTGCCACCTTCATAATTTATACTTATGGAAAAATCAGTTTTATTATATGTTTTTTGACTGTTAATTTGATTAGGATTCAGAATTTCAATTTCTTGGTAAGTTGATTCGTCCTCGTTAAAATTATTCATGAAGTTGGTATAAATATGCAAATAATAAATACCTGATTCTATGTTTTTTGATAACGTCAATTGCCCATCAAGCGAACCATTTGAAGCAAAGAAAAGTTGGGTAAAAATCTCTTTTTTTTCAGCATTATACATAGAAACATAAACGTTAGTAGTTCCAGTATTTGGAGAATTGGTTTTTTTGTCAAAAATATATCCTTTAAACCAAATGGTTTCACCTGATAAAAAAGAAGTTTTATTAAGGTGTAAATGAATATTTTCTCTTTCAAACTGATAATAATTGTCTAAAGATTGTGCTATTTTCTCTTTATTTATAGATTGAGAAAAACCAAAAATAGAAATTAAATTTAATAGCAATAATAATTTACGCATATCGTTTTTTTAGTTATTTGACTTCAATATTGATAGTTTCGTTATATAATTGACCTTTATTATCAATTCCTTGAATGTTTAAAGTTAATTCTTTTTGTCCAAAAAATGGTGTTGAAAATTCAAAATCTCCATTTTCATTTGTGTAAATATTTGAAATCCAGTTTACTGTTCCATAATTCTCAAAGGATTCGCCTTGGAAAGTTGCATATTTTGGATTTTCAAATTCCATATATGGTTGAAAACCATTCTTAACTACTATAGGTTTTGATTTTATTTGATTAGGATTTGGTTTATTGGCAATCATTTTCTTAGTGTAAATTCGGATTGAACCATTTGAACCATCATTGCCCATTCCATAACCTCTTTTATTAATATAAATTTCATCAACATCGTTTAATGAAAGATTTAATAAATATGTAAATTCAAAAAGTTGTATATTGTCTAAAAAAACTACTGGTGTTCTACTTCCTAAAAATGAGTTTGAAACTCTGGCCCTTATTATAACTTCCCCACCTTGTTGAAAAACATCGTACCCGTGAGAACCAATGAAAGATAATACATCTCTAAAAGTTCCGGCATCTGTATCGCTAATTTTGTAACCTTTAGCCATTGAATTTCCATATTCACCTTGTCTTTCTAGTTTAATTTTCTTAACCTCTGTGATGGCTACATTTTTTAATTCAACTACACCTTCCATTTTTGGAAATTCAGAATTATTGTCATTAATATTTTTTGTAAAAATTAATTCTTGACATATTGGTGAAAAAAAGTTTATGCTTTTTAAAAATTTTCTATTGTTATTTTCAATTTTTGAATAGATACCTAAACTTTCCAGTTTTTCATCTTTTTTAATGAGAGAAAAATATAATGTAGAAGAATCAATTGCCATTATATTTTGAAATTCAAAACTATTATCATCTTTTATTGATGAGTATTCCTCTAAACCATTTATTGAAAACAATCTTAATTTTGTGTTTTGTTTATTTGGAACATTTTGGTTTATTTTTCCCGAAACATTTAATCCCATGTCGAAAGTATAAATTGCTTTAGGTGCATTATTTAAAATATTTGCCCACTTATATTTTGATTCAGTGGCATGAAGCAACATAAGATCCAATTCAAACGCTTTACGTTTGTTAAAATTTTTGAAGTAGTATGAATAGTCCAAATCATTACTGTCAAAATAATTTTTAAATGCAAGATGATTGTAAATATTATTATTGTCAAAGTTAGATTTTGTATTCTTTGGAAGTATAGTTACACTAAAATTTCCAATTCTGCCTGGTATGGATGCTTTGATTTTTATGCTGTCTTTTAATTTAGTTGAAGAAATTAAATTTATTTTAGTGTTGTTTTCAGGTTGATTATAAACAATTCTTTCAGAAATTGAATTCAGCTCACTATCTAATAATCTTATTATATTGATACCATCAAATAAACTGTTTTTTTCAATAAGCAAATCTTTATTTGCACTATCTAGATTAAAATCGACATAATGAGCGTAGTCATTTTTTTGAATCAAAATAGTGTAATTTTTACCTTTAAATTTGTTGTAAGAAATTTCGTTTGTGCTAATTTTAATCGCCACTTTTCCATCAATAGCAAAATTATTTACATGTAAATTTATTCCTTCTATAAGTGGTCTTGGAAGTTCCTTAATTACAGTTTCATCATTATTAGAAATAAAAAGTTTATAGATATCATTTTCTGTATTTTTTAATTCAAATTTACCAAAGCCTTCTTGATTTGTTGAAAAGTTATTAACGACAATATTTTTGCTATTTCTTACTTCAATATTGTTTATTTTTTGCCCTTTACCCAAGCAGTTTTTTATTGAAACACCTATGTTGTTGTCGCTTTGTGATAATAATTTTCCACCTTCAAAAGATAATGTGATATCTAAATTGCTGTTATTGATGGTGTTGTTTACAATTTTATCTTGTGTATTAATAATTCTAATTTTTTGGACTGTGGATTCGTCTTCATTAAAATTATTCATATAATTAGTATAGGTTTGAACAAAATAATCTCCTGATGGAATATTTTGATTAATTTTTATTTGTCCAATGATGGTGCCATTTGCAGCAAAAAACAACTGATTCAAAATTTCGGTTTTATTACTATCTAATAAGCGGACAAAAACATTTGTAGTTTGAAAGTTTAGTTTTGATTCCTTTTTTTCGATAATATAACCTTTGAACCAAATAGTTTCATTTGAAAGATAAACAGTTTTATTAAAATGTAAATGAACATTTTCTCTATCCATTTCGTAGTATTTTAAAATCGATTGGTCAATTTTCTCTTTATTACTATTTTGAGAAAATAAGTTTAAACATAATAGGGTAAGCAACAAAGAATATAATCTCATAATTAAAGTTTTCTGTAAATAAAAAAAAACCGCTTGAAATAATCAAGCGGTTTTGCATATTTTTAAGAATAATATTACATCATCCCCGGCATTCCGCCACCCATAGGCATTGCAGGACTGTCTTCTTTGACGTCGATTAAAGCACATTCGGTAGTTAAGATCATTCCAGCTACAGAAGCAGCGTTTTCTAAAGCTACTCGAGTTACTTTTTTAGGGTCGATAATTCCAGCTGATAACATTTGAACGTATTCTCCTGTTTTAGCATTGAAACCGAAATCGTTTGTTCCTTCTGTAACTTTAGCAATTACAACAGAACCTTCGCCACCAGCATTTTCAACAATAGTTCTTAATGGTGCTTCAACAGCTTTGTTTACAATTTGAATTCCAGTTGCTTCATCAGCATTTTCTGCTTTTAAGTTGTTCAAAGCGGCTTTTGCTCTTACTAATGCAACGCCACCACCAGCAACAATTCCTTCTTCAACAGCTGCGCGAGTAGCGTGTAAAGCATCGTCAACACGGTCTTTTTTCTCTTTCATTTCTACTTCAGAAGCAGCACCAACATATAAAACCGCAACACCACCAGCTAATTTTGCCAAACGTTCTTGTAGTTTTTCTCTGTCGTAATCAGAAGTGGTTGTTTCGATTTGCGATTTGATTTGGTTTACTCTCGCTTTGATGTTTTCAGCATCTCCAGAACCGTTTACAATTGTTGTATTGTCTTTGTCAATTGTAATGGTTTCTGCAGTTCCTAACATATCTAAAGTAGCGTTTTCTAATGCATAACCACTTTCTTCTGCGATTACAGTTCCGCCCGTTAAGATTGCGATGTCTTCTAACATTGCTTTTCTTCTGTCTCCAAAACCTGGAGCTTTAACAGCTGCAATTTTTAATCCACCACGTAATTTGTTTACTACTAAAGTGGCTAATGCTTGACCATCAACATCTTCAGCAATAATTAATAAAGGTCTTCCCGATTGTGCTACTGGTTCTAAAACGGGTAACAACTCTTGCAAGTTTGATATTTTTTTATCGTATAATAAAACGTATGGATTGCTTAATTCAGCAATCATTTTGTCTGCATCAGTTACGAAGTAAGGCGATAAATATCCTCTATCAAACTGCATTCCTTCTACCACATCTACATAAGTATCAGTTCCTTTTGCTTCTTCAACCGTGATAACACCTTCTTTGCCCACTTTTGAGAAAGCTGTAGCGATTAAATCACCAATAGTTTCATCGTTATTAGCAGAAATAGAGGCTACTTGTTTGATTTTATCCGAAGAATCATCAACAGCAACCGCTTGTTTACCTAATTCAGCAACAATAGTTTCTACTGCTTTATCAATTCCACGTTTTAAATCCATTGGGTTAGCTCCAGCAGCTACGTTTTTTAAACCTTCTTTTACGATAGCTTGTGCTAAAACAGTGGCTGTTGTTGTACCATCACCAGCTAAATCATTGGTTTTAGAAGCCACTTCTTTTACCATCTGAGCCCCCATGTTTTCTAATGGATCTTGTAATTCGATTTCTTTTGCAACAGAAACACCATCTTTAGTTACAGTAGGTCCACCAAATGATTTTGAAATAATTACATTTCTACCTTTTGGACCTAATGTTACTTTTACTGCATTTGCTAATGCATCAACTCCGCGTTTTAAACCATCGCGAGCTTCAATATCGAATTTTATATCTTTTGCCATTTTACTTTTGTTTAAATGTTTAACTTTTAAATGATTTAATTACGATTAAAGAATAGCGTAAATTTCGTCTTCACGCATGATTAGGTAATCTTTACCTTCGTATTTAAACTCTGTTCCAGAGTATTTCCCATAAAGAACTACATCGCCAACTTTAACTGTCATGGTATGATCTTTTTTTCCATTTCCTACGGCTACTACAGTTCCTTTTTGAGGTTTTTCTTTTGCAGTGTCTGGAATAATAATTCCTGAAGCGGTAGTAGTTTCAGCCGCTAAGGGCTCAATAACTACTCGATCTGAAATTGGTTTAATGTTTAATGACATAGTTTGTATATTTTAATGTTGTTATTAATTTGTTGCTTGCATTATTTCAGAAATTGTGCCAAAGCAATTTTCTGACAATTTTTCGGTAAAAAAAATGCCAGCATGTCAGTGCTGGCATTTTGTGTATTTAGTCAATTCTTATTTTGTAGAATCAGTAGCTGTTGGTGCTGGTGTAGCAGCAGGTGCAGCTTGTTTTGTAGCTTCTGGTGTTGAAGGTACAGTTGTAGTTGGAATACTTGATTCATCTTCACCTAAAACTTTAGAACCAGATGCAACTCCATTGAAACTTAAACTAGAAAGTAAAATTAAAGCAATTAAAACACCTCCTAAAGTCCAAGTACTTTTATCTAAAAAGTCTGTTGTTTTTTGAACTCCACCTAATTGTTGAGAACCACCAAATGAAGAAGATAAACCTCCACCTTTAGGGTTTTGAACCATAATAGCTAAGATTAATAAAAAACAAACAATTGTTATCGCAATTAAAAAACCTGTGAATCCCATAATTAATTATTATTTTGTTGTAAATTTTTGATTTCATTTATTCGGTCTGCAAAGAAACTACTTTTTTCTGGATATTTCAAAATTAATATTTCATAAGCTTGTATGGCTTTTGTGTATTTTTTTTGTTCTAAATATACTTTTGCTAAAGTTTCTGTCATTAGGTGCGTTGGTTCTTCAATGCTTTTACTAATGTTTGCTGGTGTTTTGGTGTTTTCTTTTACTGGAGCAATTTTTGGATTTGCTTCAATAAATTTATCAATTATATCTAATTTTTTTTGCTTTTCAGCATCAATTAGAGATGTTGATTCTTCATTTTCACGAACAATAGGCGAAATTTTTGTTAATTGTAACCATTCTTGAAACGAGTGTTTTTCATTTGAAGTAAATGGTAAGGGTTTGCCAATTTCTAATTTTTCTGCAGAAGTTTCTTCAATAGACGCTTGCTTTATTGTTCCTTCTTCAATAATTGTGTTTTCAATTTCTGGTAACACAATTACTTCTTCTACATGGTGAACTTCAATATTTAATAACGATTTTTGTATTTCGTCAATTTTCTCTTGCTGAATGGCAATAAAATTATCAGACGTAATGAATTCAAATAAAATAGTTCTATCGGTAGTATATGCAGCCGTTTTTTTTAATTCGTAATTGTATCTAAAACTTTCTTGATTGTACAAACCTTTTAAATGTAAAGCGCGTGCCGCCTGAAAATAGGGAAACTGCAAAACTACATTCTCTAAAGCAATAGTTTGCTTCTCGTTTATAGTTTCTGGCTTATTTAAAAGATATGTTAAATCAGATAGGTTCATTTTAATTTTAATTACAACTTAAAGTTCAAAATTTAAAACTATTTAAAATTACCATTTAGCTAATGATTCGTTAAAAATATCTTGAGTAATTCTTTCAAAAATTACATCTAATGCAGTTGTTAATTGAGAACCAACTAATTGTTGGTTAGCATCGAAATCATAGAAGAATGAAAAGCGTTTTTCAAAATTATCATCTTCTTTATTTCTGTTAGTAAATCGTACCATTACAGTTATTGTTAAACGGTTTTGTGCAGCTCTTTGATCTGCTGTGGCCGTCATTGGTGTAATGCGATAGTCTACAATTTCTCCCTCATAAACTAATTCGCCACCTTGAGTTACTAAGTTTAAATTGGTTTGACTTTGAATAATGTCTTGTAGTTCTAATGTAAATGTTCTTTCAATTCCTGGTTCTACTAATGGTGCGTTATTTTGAAAGTAGTTCACTTGAAACGTTTTTGCATTTATGGGACTAGCTCCTGTGAAATTGTAAACACCACAACTGTCTAAAATGAATGAAAAAGTAAGCGTGACTAATATGATGAAATATCTCATTATAAGTTATATTGTTTTATTTTTCTATAGAGCGTTCGTTCAGAAATTCCTAGTTCATCTGCGGCTGCTTTTCGTTTTCCTCTGTTACGTTCTAATGATTTTTTTATTAATTCAATTTCTTTAGCTTCTAAGCTTAATGTTTCTTCTTCATCAACAGTTTCCGCAAATAAGTAATTTTCATCGTCATCATCTTCAAACCCTTCTTGAATTATATTATTTTGATTTGGAAGCATTTCAACTCTAGATTCTTCTTCAAAAATAGTATTTTCTTCGGGTTTGCCATAAATTTTCTGAATTAATCCTTTATTGTTTTCCTGAACTTTTGAACTTCCATTTTGCATCAGTTCTAAAGTTAGTTTTTTTAAATCATTCAAATCACTCTTCATATCGAAAAGGACTTTGTATAAAATCTCTCTTTCGTTGCTAAAATCACTATCCGATTTTTTGCTTCCTATTACTGATGGCAAATTTGGATTTTCCATTGGTAAATAGGAAAGAAGTGTTTGCGATGAAATCTCACGTTTCGTTTCTAAAACAGAAATTTGTTCCGCCACATTTCGCAATTGACGAATATTTCCGCTCCAACGATATTTTAAAAGCAATTCCACTGCGTTGTCATCCAATTTAATTGGCGGCATTTTATATTTGTGAGCAAAGTCAGAAGCAAATTTTCTAAATAACAAATGAATATCATCTTTTCGCTCGCGAAGTGGTGGCAATGCAATTTCAACCGTACTCAGACGATAATATAAATCTTCACGGAATTTCCCTTTTTCAATCGCATCAAACATATTTACATTCGTAGCCGCTACAATACGAACATTCGTTTTTTGTACTTGTGATGAGCCCACTTTAATAAATTCACCATTTTCTAAAACACGTAATAAACGCACTTGAGTGGTTAAAGGTAATTCGCCGACTTCATCCAAAAATATAGTTCCGCCATCAGCTACCTCAAAATAACCTTCACGTGTGTTAGTTGCGCCTGTAAACGAACCTTTTTCATGTCCAAAAAGTTCACTATCAATCGTTCCTTCTGGAATTGCTCCACAGTTTACGGCAATATATTTTCCATGTTTTCTGTGCGAAAGGGCATGAATTATCTTTGGAATACTTTCTTTTCCAACACCACTTTCACCTGTTACCAATACCGAAATATCCGTTGGAGCAACCTGAATGGCTTTCTCCACGGCACGATTGAGCTTTGGGTCGTTCCCAATAATTTCAAATCGTTGTTTTATAGCTTGTACTGATTCCATATAGTTTGTTTCAGGTTTCAGGTTTCAGGTTTAGAAAGTTAACTTGAAACTTTTAAACTTGAAACTTGAAACAAAAAAATTAATTCATTATTTCAGAATATCCAACTGCTTCTCCAATTAAAGTTGCAGCGGTACAATCTGTGATTTTTACCATTACGAATTCACCTACTTTGTAATTTTCTTTTGGGAAAACTACTACAGTGTTTTGTGAATTTCTTCCGCTCCAATGAGCATCCGAACGTTTGGATTCTTTTTCAATCAATACTTCTACTTCTTGACCAATAAAACGTTGCGTTCTTTCTAAACCAATTCTTTGTTGTAAATCAATGATTTCATTTAAACGTCTTTTCTTCACTTCTTCTGGAACGTCGTCTTCCATTTTTCTAGCAGCTAATGTTCCGGGACGTTCTGAATACGCAAACATAAATCCGAAATCATATTTCACATATTCCATCAAACTCAATGTGTCTTGATGATCTTCTTCTGTTTCTGTTGGGAAACCTGCAATCATATCTTGAGATAATGAAATATCTGGAATAATCGAGTATATTTTATCAATCAACGCCATGTATTCTTCACGTGTGTGTTGACGATTCATTTCTTTCAAAATTCTTGTACTTCCACTTTGAACTGGTAAGTGAATGTATTTGCAAATGTTATGGTGTTTCGCCATAGTTTCAATTACTTCCACATGCATATCTTGCGGATTAGAAGTCGAGAATCTAAAACGCATTTTAGGGAACAAAGTAGCACATTTATCTAACAATTGCGCAAAATCAACTGCAGTAGCTTTTTGTATTTCGGTTGCTTTATCAAAATCTTTTTTCAAACCACCACCATACCAAAGGTAACTGTCTACGTTTTGTCCTAATAAGGTAACTTCTTTGTAACCTCTATCGTACAAATCTTGGATTTCATCATAAATACTTTGTGGTTCACGACTACGTTCACGACCACGTGTAAAAGGAACAACGCAGAAGGTACACATATTATCACAACCTCTTGTAATGGATACAAAAGCATTAACTCCGTTACTATTCAAACGAACAGGAGCAATATCGCCATACGTTTCTTCTTTAGAAAGAATTACGTTGATAGCATCTCTTCCTTCTTCTACTTCAGCTAATAAATTGGGTAAATCTTTGTAAGCATCGGGTCCAACCACCATGTCTACAATTTTCTCTTCTTCTAAAAACTGACTTTTCAAACGTTCTGCCATACAACCTAAAACCCCAACTTTCATTGAAGGATTAATTTTCTTTACTGCATTGTATTTTTCTAAACGTTTACGAATCGTTTGTTCCGCTTTGTCCCGTATAGAACAAGTATTCACCAAAACCAAATCAGCATCCTCCAGATTTTGAGTGGTATTATATCCGTTTTCATAAAGAATTGACGCCACAATTTCACTATCAGAAAAATTCATTTGGCAACCATAACTCTCTATAAAAAGTTTTTTAGTATTTCCTTCTTTTTGGTCAAGCACTAAACTTTGACCTTGTTTGTTTTCATCAATTACCTTTTCCATATCAAAGATTTCCATTAATCATTCCGAAGATTCGGAACGCAAAGATAATACTAAATTATAAAATCTGACAAGATGGCAGAAAAGGTTTAACAGGATTTTTTAAATTATTTTTTTCACTATTTCTAAGTAGCCCTTTTTCTTGGATTTTACACCTATATATATAGGAGTAATTTGACGAATATTTTGGACAATTGTGGGTAAAAAAATATTTGAGATGTTAAAATTTAAAAAAAACCTATACTTTTGCGGTTCAAAAAAATGTGAAATGGCAAAGAATTTAGTAATCGTTGAGTCACCTGCAAAAGCAAAAACCATCGAGAAATTTCTAGGAAGTGAGTATCAAGTTGAGTCGAGTTATGGGCATATTGCCGACTTACCTTCGAGAGAAATTGGGGTAGATGTAGAAAATGGTTTTAAACCGAAATATGAAGTTTCTGCAGACAAAAAAGCTTTGGTGACTAAATTAAAAGGATTAGCTAAAAATGCCGAAATGGTTTGGTTAGCTTCCGATGAGGACCGAGAGGGAGAAGCAATTTCTTGGCACTTAGCAGAAGAGTTGAAATTAAAACCAGAAAAAACAAAACGTATCGTTTTTCACGAGATTACAAAATCAGCTATTCAAAAAGCAATCGAAAACCCGAGAGGAATTGATTATAACTTAGTAAACGCACAACAAGCACGTAGAGTTCTAGACAGATTAGTTGGTTACGAATTATCGCCAGTACTTTGGAAAAAAGTAAAAGGAGGATTATCTGCTGGTCGTGTGCAATCGGTTTCCGTTCGTTTGATCGTGGAACGTGAAAGAGAAATTCAGGATTTCAAACCAGAAGCTTCTTACAGCATCACAGCAGAGTTTACAAACGAAGCAGGAAAAACATTCAAAGCAAAATTGCCTAAGAACTTCGCAACTAAAAAAGAAGCAGAAGATTTCTTAGCTAAAAATATTGGTTCTTCTTATAAAGTGGGAGATTTAGAAACCAAACCTACAAAAAAATCACCAGCAGCACCTTTTACAACTTCTACGTTGCAACAAGAAGCAGCAAGAAAACTGTATTTGCCAGTAGGGATAACCATGCAAATTGCACAACGTTTATACGAAGCCGGACTTATTACTTATATGAGAACGGATAGTGTGAATTTATCGCAGGAAGCAATGGCAGCAGCTCAAGCTGAAATTACCAGTTATTATGGAAAAGAGTTTTCTAAACCGAGAAATTTCAACACCAAATCAAAAGGAGCACAAGAAGCGCACGAAGCTATTCGTCCAACGGATATGTCAAGACATACTGTTGATTTAGATCGAGATCAAGCTCGTTTATATGAATTGATTTGGAAAAGAACATTAGCTTCTCAAATGAGCGATGCTGAATTAGAGCGAACAAATGTAAAAATCGAAGCAAGCAATCATTCAGAAACTTTTACTGCAACTGGAGAAGTAATCAAGTTTGAAGGTTTCTTAAAAGTATATTTAGAAGGACATGATGATGACGAAGAGGAACAAGAAGGAATGTTGCCTGCTTTGAAAATAAACGAAAAACTTACGAATAATTATATCACGGCTACTGAACGTTTTTCGCGTCCGCCAAGTCGTTACACAGAAGCTTCTTTGGTGAAGAAATTGGAAGAATTAGGAATTGGTCGTCCATCAACGTATGCGCCAACGATTTCTACAATTATCGCTAGAACTTATGTAGAAAAAGGAAGTTTCGAAGGTCAAGAAAGAAAATATAACCAATTGATGTTAAAAGGAGGAGAGGTAAAATCTCAAGTTTTAACTGAAAATGTGGGTTCAGATAAAGGGAAATTAGTTCCAACCGATATCGGAATTATCGTGAATGATTTCCTAGTAAAAAACTTCAACACGATTTTAGATTACAATTTCACGGCTAAAGTAGAACAAGATTTCGACGAAATTGCTGAAGGAAAAGTCGATTGGGCTAAAATGATGAATGATTTCTACAAACATTTCCATCCAAATGTAGTAGATGTAGAAAAAAATGCTGATAGAGAAAGTGGTGAGAGAATTTTAGGTGTTCATCCAGTTTCAGGAAAACAGGTTTCGGTACGTTTAGGGAAATATGGAGCAATGGCTCAAATTGGAGATGCTGATGATGAAAACAAACAATTTGCAAGTTTACGTCCTGATCAAAATATCGGAAATGTCACTTTAGAAGAAGTATTAAACTTGTTTTTACTGCCAAAACAATTAGGTACATATAAAGGAGAGGAAATTGAAGTTAATAATGGTCGTTTTGGTCCATATGTTCGATTTGGGTCTCAATTTATTTCATTGCCAAAAGGCATGGATCCTATGGATGTAACTATGGAAACCGCTCAAGGGTTAATTGATGAAAAAATGCAAGCCGATGCTCCAATTGGAACATATGATGGATTGCCTGTTCAAAAAGGAGTAGGGCGTTTTGGGCCATTTATTAAATGGAATGGAATGTTTATCAATGTAAATAAGAAGTACAATTTTGATAAGTTGTCTCAATCAGATATTGAGGAATTAATAGAAGAAAAACAACAAAAAGACATTGATAAAGTAATTCACGATTGGAAAGAAGAGGGAATCAAAGTCGAGAAAGCACGTTGGGGTCGTTCAGTAATTACAAAAGGGAAAATCAAAATTGAATTAAGTAAAGATGTTGATGCAAGTAAATTAACATTAGCACAAGTTCAAGAAATGATAGAAAAGAAAGCGCCAGCTAAAAAAACTTCTGCTAAGAAAACTTCAGCTAAAAAATCTCCTGCTAAGAAAACAAATGCTAAAAAGAAATAACAAATGGTTTTCGATTTTTTACAACCTATTTCAATTTCGGTTGAGGAATATATTACTAAACTTTCCAATCAAACATTAGGAAAAAAAGTTGTATTTCATACTCAAACCGATTTCCCAGTTTTAGATAATGTTGCCATTGCTATTTTTGCGGTTAATGAATTTAGAGGAAGTGAAAAGAATAATGATGCGTATTCTTTCGATAACTTCAGAAGACAATTTTATAGTTTATTTCCTGGGAATTGGAATGCTTCAATTGTTGATTTAGGAACTATTGAAGCGGGAGCAACAGTAGAAGATACTTATTTTGTTGTAAAAAACTTAGTATCAGAATTGATAAAAAAGAAAATTCTTCCTGTAGTTATAGGTGGAACACAGGATTTAACATATGCTGTTTATAGAGCATATGATGGCTTAGATCAAATGGTTAATATTGTTTCAGTGGATAATCAATTTGATTTTTCAAAAGAGAATAAACCAGATGCAGATTCATTTTTATCAAAAATTATAATTGAAGAGCCTAACAATCTTTTTAATTACAGTAATCTAGGTTATCAAACTTATTTTAATTCACAAGAAGAGATTGATTTAATAGAAAAATTATATTTTGAAGCGTATCGATTAGGAGAGGTTTCAAATAACATAACAATTGCAGAGCCAGTATTCAGAGATGCTGATTTGGTAAGTGTTGATATGCATGCTGTGCAGTCTTCTTATTCTGGAAATTTTAATACGTTTAATCCAAACGGATTTACTGGTAAAGAAATCTGTGCTTTGTCTCGATATGCTGGAATTAGTGATAAAGTAACCTCATTTGGAATTTTTAATTTTAATCCAAATGGTAATGAAGTAGTTTTAACGGCTCAAATGTTATGGTATTTTATTGAAGGATTTTGTTTTCGTTCAAATGAATATCCTTTTGGAACTAAAGAACATTATATTAAGTACATTGTATTGATAGAAGATGAAGAATTAATCTTTTACAAAAGCAATAAAACCGATAGATGGTGGATAGAAATACCATTTTTGACAAATGTTAATAATAAATTAAAAAGAA
The DNA here is from genome assembly GCF_036782315.1 of Flavobacterium sp. GTDB lineage: Bacteria > Bacteroidota > Bacteroidia > Flavobacteriales > Flavobacteriaceae > Flavobacterium. The sequence goes on along the minus strand of NZ_DAIPZK010000013.1, from coordinate 24,780 downwards.
ATACGTTATTACCTTGCACACATGAAGATTATTTAGCAGCTTGCGAGCAGGAAATCCCCGAAAGGTGGTGGAAAGCCCAAAGGAGAAATATTGTTTAAAAGAGCTATTTTTCAAAGTGTTAAAGCAATGTTAATACAGGTGTAATCCTAAAATCAAATAAATTTTACACGTTTTTTAAAAAAATGTTGTTTTTTTCAAAATTATTGAATAGGTTTACGCCCTTAAATAGAAATTACATTTAACCCAAGTTTATATGAAGAAGTTTGTTGCATTTTCAGCAATTTTGTCATTGTTTATCAGTTGTGGTAAAGGCGATAAAGGAGAATTAGTAGGAGTTAAAGGGAGAAAATGGCATCCCGAGAAACCTTACGGAATGACGTTAATCCCTGGAGGAGCTTTTATTATGGGTAAAGCCGATGATGATTTAGCTAACATTCAAGACGCACCTACTAAGACTGTTACTGTTCGTTCGTTCTACATGGATGAAACGGAAATTACTAATAGCGAATACCGTCAGTTTGTTGAATGGGTAAAAGATTCAACAATCAGAACTCGTTTGGCTATATTAGCTGATGAGCAAGGTAAAAAAGCTGGTGACGGTATTGGAAATTTTGCTTTTGCAGATGTAGATCCTGCAAAAATGACTCCTTATGATAAATATATGTATGAGAACTACTATAGTGTGGGTACTGATGATGATATTTATGCTGGAAGAAAATTAAACAAAAAAGCAAAACTTATCAAGGATCCAAAAAAATATCCAGATGAATTTTATGTAGAAGTTATGGACTCAATGTACCTACCTGAGTCTGAATCTTACAATGGTTTAAAAACTATTGATGCTTCTAAATTAAAATTCAAGTATAATCAAGTTGACTTAAACAAGGCTGTTAAGAAAAAAGGACGTAAAAACTTCTATGAAGATGCACCACCAATTGAAATCTATCCTGATACAACAGTTTGGATTAAAGATTTCGCTTATTCTTACAATGAGCCAATGCATAATGATTATTTTTGGCACCAAGCTTATGGAGAGTATCCTGTAGTTGGAGTTTCATGGAACCAAGCTAAAGCATTTTGCGCTTGGAGAACTATGTATAAAAATGCATACATCAAAAAGAAAAAAGGTAGAGATCAAGTAAATTCATTCCGTTTACCAACAGAGGCTGAATGGGAATATGCTGCAAGAGGTGGTCTTGAAGGAGGAACTTATCCTTGGGGAGGTCCTTATGCTAAAAATGACAGAGGTTGTTTTATGGCTAACTTCAAACCAAATCGTGGAGACTATGCTGCAGATGGTGCTTTATATACAGTTGAGGCTAAATCTTATGAGCCAAATGATTTCAACTTATACAACATGGCAGGAAATGTTTCAGAATGGACAGAGTCTTCTTATTTTGCAGAAGCTTATGAATTCGTTTCAACTATGAATCCTCACGTTGCAGACAAGAACAACAAACGTAAAGTAGTGCGTGGTGGTTCTTGGAAAGATGTTGCTTACTTCTTACAAGTTTCAACTCGTGATTATGAGTATGCTGATTCTGCTAGAAGCTACATTGGATTCAGAACTGTTCAAGATTACATGGGTACGGCTGCAACAGGAACTAGACCTAAATAGTATTTAACCAATTTTATTATATAATTAACTTAACTAACTAAATTTTATTTATTATGGCAATTTTAAGCAAAAAAGTAATGGGATTCCTTTACGGAATGGGAGCAGCAGTAGTAATCGTTGGAGCATTATTCAAATTAATGCACTGGCCAGGAGCGGGACCAATGCTTATTGTAGGATTATTAACAGAAGCTGCAATTTTCGCTTTATCAGCTTTTGAACCTGTTGAAAAAGAATTAGACTGGTCATTAGTTTATCCTGAATTAGCTGGGGGAGAAGCTAAACCAAAAGATAAAAAAGAGAATCCAGCAGAAGCTCAAGGATTATTATCTCAAAAATTAGACGCTATGTTAAAAGAAGCTAAAATTGACGGAGAGTTAATGGCAAGCTTAGGTAACAGCATCAAAAATTTTGAAGGTGCAGCAAAATCAATTTCTCCTACTGTAGATGCTATGGCAGGACAAAAGAAATACGCTGAAGAAATGTCTACAGCAGCTGCTCAAATGGAAGCTTTAAATAACTTATACAAAATCCAATTAGAAAGTGCTGATAGAAATGCACAAGCTAACCAAGAAATCGCTGAAAATGCTGCTAAATTAAAAGAGCAAATGCAATCAATGACTTCTAATATTGCATCTTTAAATGCAGTTTATGGTGGTATGCTTTCTGCTATGAGTAACAGAGGATAATTAGTTTTATCATTAAAAAATTATTAATTAAAAACTAATTTAAAGAGAAATGGCAGGAGGAAAATTAACCCCTAGACAGAAGATGATTAACCTGATGTACTTGGTTTTCATCGCGATGTTGGCATTAAATATGTCAAAAGAAGTATTATCAGCTTTTGGATTAATGAATGAAAAATTCCAAGTTGTTAATGCGGATGCTAAAGAAGCAAATACAGCTCTTTTTGAGCAATTAAAATCTAAAGCTGAAGATGCACCAGCACAATTTAAGGCACCTTATGATATTGCATCAAAAGTAAGACCTTTAGCAGATGACTTTTTTAAGTATATCGAATCAGTAAAAGCTGATATCACTAAAGATTTTCCTATTGAGGAGAGTGGTGTAAATAAAGGTAAACTTCCATACGAAGCAATGGACAAAAGTACAATTGACGAAGTATGGTTTCAAGGTGATGGTTATTCAGCAAAAGGTAAAGAAATCGTTGGTAAAATTGATGCTTTCCGTAACAGTGTAAAATCATTGTTTGGTAATGACGTTAAGTATAAAGTTTTTCTTGAAAAATTCGAGAAAACATTCAATACTAATGACGTTGTTGATGGTGAAGGTGTTAAGAAAAAATATTTAGATTACCACTACAAAGGATTCCCTGCTATTGCAACAGTATCTAAATTATCTGCAATGCAAAATGATGTTAAAAAAGCAGAGCAAGACTTGTATAATTTATTGATTGGTAACACTATGGAGTCTGCGATATCTATGAAAAAATACAAAGCTATTGTAGTTTTCGACAAAAATGTGGTATTCCAAGGTGAAGAAGTTACAGGTAGAGTTGTATTAGGAAAATATGATGATTCTACTGTTCCTACATCTTTCACAGTTAATGGTGCTTCTTCTAAAATTGAAAATGGTCAAGCTGTTTTCAAAACTGTAGGTGGCGCTGTAGGTGAAAAAGATATTAAAGGTCAGTTCGTATTTACTGAAGATGGTAAACCTGTGCCAATTGAGTTTGAAGGTCAATATGTTGTAGTTCCTAAACCGAACCAAGCAATTGTATCTGCAGATAAAATGAACGTAGTTTATCGTGGTGTTCCTAACCCAATTTCTGTTTCTGTTCCTGGTATCTCTTCTGACAAAGTTAAAGCTAGTGCACCAGGTATGACAGCTGGTCCTAAACCAGGTCAATATATTTTGAAAGCTGGTTCTGGAAGTGAAGTTACTATCAATGTAACTGCTACTATGCCTGATGGAAAATCATTCGCAAGTAAACAAGCTTTCAGAATTAAAGGTTTACCTGCTCCAACTGGTAAAGTTGGTGGTTCTGAATCTAACAAAGGACCTAAGAACAACTTAGAAGTTTGTACTGTTACAGCTGTTATGGAAGATTTTGACTTCCCAGTAAATGTTAACGTAACTCAGTTCAATGTTAAAGTTCCAGGTCAACCAACAGTTGTTGTTTCTGGTAACAGAATGGATTCTCGTGCTAAAGCTGCAATTGCAAAAGCTTCTAAAGGAGATGTAGTTGTTATCAATGAGATTAAAGCTACTTTTGTTGGTATCGATCAAGTACCTAAAAAAGTTTCTGCTTGTACTTACGAAATACAATAAATTAAACAAATTTGAGTTTATTTAATAAACCAAATAAAATACAAATAAAATGAATTGGAGAAATAATATTGCAATTTTAGTTTTAAGTTTAAGTACGTTTGCTACTTATGCGCAATCTAATTTATTAAATGCAAAAACCCCTGACCAAATAGGTAAAAAAACGGAGGCTGAATTAAATGCTGATAATGATAAACCATTACCATACGGATATGTTCATGATAGAGATATCTTAATGGGTAAACGTATTTGGGAATTTATTGATCTTGATGAAAGAGTTAACTTTCCTTTATATTTCCCTGTTGAAGGTGATGTTATGTCTTCTCCAGATAGAAGACCTCTTTACAACGTTTTAATTAACGGTATCAAAGAAGGTAAAATTACAGAAGTTTATGATTCTAGTTATTTTACCGCTAAGAAGACTTTAAAAGATATTGAAGCTTCTTTATTTATGGTTGATACTACTGATGCTGGACGTGAGCAAATGAATGAAGATATCGATGCTTACAGAAAACGTGTAGTTAAAAAAATTGTTGGGAAGGGTAAAGATAGAAGAGAGATTGAAGAAGTAATTGAACCTACTAAAAAAATCTCTGATGAGTTTATCAGAAAAACAGAAATTCAAGCTTACGATGTTAATGCTTACAAGATTGTAGGATATTGGTATTTCGACAAAAGACAAGGTGAGTTAAAGTATCGTTTACTTGGAATTTGCCCTGTTGTTCCAGATGTTTATACAATGGGTAATGTTGAAAAAGATTATATCGAATTATTCTGGGTGTATTTCCCTTCTGCAAGAGATATTCTTCATGAAGCTAAAGCTTTTAACAATAGAAACTCTGCAATGCCTTTTTCTTTTGATCATATGTTAAATGCTCGTCGTTTCAGCGGTATGATTTATTTAGAAGAGAATGTTTACGGTGATCGTAAAATCGCTGATTACATGAAAGAAAATGCACAAATGCAGTTATTAGAATCGGATCGTGTAAAAGAAAAGATTCGTGACTTTGAACAAGATATGTGGAATTATTAATAGTATTTCTCCAATTTCATTTAAAAAACTCTTACCATTTGGTAAGAGTTTTTTAATTTTACATCATGATAGATTATTTAATCGTTGGTAATGGTTTAGCGGGAATTTCTTTTTCTGAAATTGCCTTGCAAAACAATAAAACAATTTTAGTTTTTGATAATAATTCACAGCCTTCATCAAGAATTGCTGGTGGATTATATAATCCAGTAGTGCTGAAACGTTTCAGCGAAGTTTGGAAAGCTAAAGAGCAGTTAGATTTTGCCTTTCCATTGTATCATCAAATTGAAAAGAAACTACAAGTTATTTTTGATTATAAAATCCCAATTTTACGCAAATTGGCATCCATTGAAGAACAAAATAATTGGTTTCAAGCCGCTGATAAACCTAATTTAGCTCCTTTTTTAAATCCTAATTTAGTCCATAAAAAATATCAAAATATTGAATCATCTTTTCATTATGGTTTGGTAAATGAAACCGGTTATTTGGATATTAATACTTTAATTTTGTCTTATTCTGAATACCTTTTAAGTATCGACGCTTTATCTCAGGAAACTTTTGATTATAATGCAATACAGTTTTTTGAGACTCATATTTCATATAAGGGAATTCAAGCTAAGCACATTATTTTTGCAGAAGGTTTTGGTTTACATGCCAATCCATTTTTTAATGATTTACCTTTAGATGGAACAAAAGGAGAATTGCTCATTATCAAAGCTCCAAAATTAAATTTAGATGTTGTTATTAAATCAAGTGTATTTATTCTACCTATTGGAAATGATTTATATAAAGTAGGTGCAACTTATGATTGGAAAGACAAAACAAATATCCCAACAGAAGAAGGTAAGCATGAATTAATCGAAAAGTTAAGAGAAATCATTTCTTGTGATTTTGAAATTTTACAGCATTTTGGTGGTGTTCGACCAACAGTCAAAGACCGCAGACCATTAGTGGGAACACATCCAAATCACAAACAATTGCATGTTTTAAATGGTTTAGGAACTCGTGGTGTTATGCTTGGACCTTTTTTAGCTAACCAATTGTTTCAACATATCGAAAATGATATTCCTTTAGATAAAGAAATTGATATCATACGATGTTATAAAAAAAACCGAAACTAGTTTGTTTCGGTTTTTTATTTATCGTAAGGTAGGTTTGTTTTTGTCATCAATATGGTCTTTCCAATCCTTGTCATAGCTCATGAACATATTTACCCAAATATTTCGCGATAAACGCATGATTATTGGCATAAACACGATTAAGGTAGCAATGATAACAATAAAATTAGTAATTAAACTTTTTTCGCCCACAAAGAAGTATGTAATAATAAAAGCGGCAACACCAAATGCGATTCCAAGTGCATAACTCACATACATAGCTCCATAAAAAAATGAAGGTTCCATTTGATATTTAGTTCCACAATGACTGCATTTTTCATGCATTTTGTAAACATTCATAACATTATACGGATTTTTGTCCAAATACATACTTTCTTCATGGCAAGTTGGACAACTTCCTGTTAAAATACTATTTAATTTCGATCCTTTTTTTAACATTTGCAAAATATTTTACACAAAGGTACAATAACTAACTATTCTATGTGTAACAAATGTAACAGTAATCAATTTGTTTAATGAAAAATGAGTTTAATTATTATGTAACTTTTAAACTTATACTCGTTAAACTTATAAACTTTTTAAATGCTAAACATACATAATTTATCGGTTTCATTTGGTGGAACATATCTTTTTGAAGAAGTAACTTTTAGACTAGGTGCTGGAGACAGAGTCGGGCTTGTTGGAAAAAATGGCGCAGGAAAATCAACCATGTTAAAAATGTTGGCTGGTGATTTTAAACCTGACAGTGGAACTATTGCAACAGAAAAAGAAGTGAAAATCGGATTTCTTCGTCAGGATATTGATTTTGTAAAAGGAAGAACGGTTTTAGAGGAAGCATACATGGCTTTTGAAGAAATTAAACGTGCTGAATTCAGAATCGATGAAATCAATCACCAGTTAGTAACACGAACCGATTATGAAAGTCAGGAATATTCTGATCTGATAGAAGAATTGAGCGATGTTACGCATCATTACGAAGTTCTTGGAGGTTATAATTACGTTGGTGATACCGAAAAAATCTTATTAGGTTTAGGATTCAAAAGAGAAGATTTTGACAATCAAACCGATACATTTTCTGGAGGTTGGAGAATGCGTATAGAACTGGCAAAACTCTTATTGCAATCTAATGATATTTTGCTTTTAGATGAGCCAACGAATCACTTAGATATTGAAAGTATCATTTGGTTAGAAGGATTTTTACGAAATTTTCCCGGAGTTGTGGTAATCGTTTCACACGATAAAATGTTTTTAGATAATGTTACGAATCGAACAATCGAAATTTCATTAGGAAAAGCTTACGATTTTAATAAACCTTATTCCGAATATTTAGTATTGCGTCAGGAAATTCGTGAAAAACAATTGGCAACTCAAAAAAATCAAGCTAAAAAGATTGAAGAAACAGAGAAGTTAATTGAGAAATTCCGTGCCAAAGCTTCTAAAGCATCGATGGCGCAATCGTTGATAAAAAAGTTAGATAAAGTAGAGCGAATCGAAGTTGATGAAGACGATAATTCAGTTATGAATATATCGTTTCCAGTTTCGCAAACGCCTGGTAGAGTAGTGGTAGAAGCGGAACACGTGACTAAAGCATATGGCGATAAAATTATCTTAAAAGACATTTCGCTTTTAGTAGAGCGTGGAAGTAAAGTTGCCTTCGTTGGGCAAAATGGTCAAGGGAAATCGACTTTCATGAAAGCAATTGTGAATGAATTTGAATACGAAGGAACCATCAAACTCGGTCACAATGTACAATTAGGTTACTTCGCTCAAAACCAAGCCGAATATTTAGATGGAGAAAAAACATTGCTAGATACGATGTTAGAAGCCGCAACCGATACGAATCGTTCAAAAGTTCGTGATATGTTGGGAGCATTTTTATTCCGTGGCGATGAAGTAGAGAAAAAAGTAAAAGTTTTATCTGGAGGTGAACGAAATCGTTTGGCGCTTTGTAAATTGCTTTTACAGCCCATTAATGTCTTAGTAATGGATGAGCCAACAAATCACTTAGATATCAAGTCTAAAAACGTTTTAAAAGCCGCTTTACAGCAATTTGAAGGTACTTTGTTGTTGGTATCTCACGATCGTGATTTCTTGCAAGGAATGTCAAATATTGTGTACGAATTCAAAGATCAAAAAATCAGAGAATATTTGGGCGATATCAACTTCTTCTTGGAACAGAAAAACGCCATGAATATGCGCGAAATTGAAAAGAAAGATGTGGTCGTAAATCCACAAACCCAAAATATAAAAGCGGCAAAAAGTATTTCCTATGAAGATCAAAAGAAAGCGAAATCACTTCAAAATAAATTAAGTAAAATTGAAAGTCAAATTCAGCAACTTGAAAAAGCAATCCAAGCCGATGATAAAGCTTTAACTTCTAATTATGATAAACATGTTGAAGATGCTTCGTTTTTTGCAGCATACGAAAAGAAGAAAAAAGAACTTGAACAATTATTAGAAGATTGGGAAATGGTTCAATTAGAAATTGAGGAATTGAATAGTTAATTTTTGAGCTTTTTTCCAACTGTCCGCAACATTCTTATTTTTTATAGCCACAGATTTAAAGATTTTATGAGTAATTCTTTTAATCTTCATAATCTGTAGAAAAAGAATTGAATATAATTTTTAGAAAATAGTTTTAATTTTTGTGTGCTTTGTGCTTTCCTTGCGTTCCAAAGGTTCGGGATTAGTGGTTAAATCAAAAAGAAATTTGCGGTAGTTTTTCTTTAATTTGCTCAATCTTTAAATTCAAATGCTCTAAAAACTTCAAATGGCTTTCGGTATTTGGGTTAAAAGGACGATGTTGTAATCCTTTTTGAATAGAACAAATTTCATTCATCAATCCAAAAACCGATTCAGAAATATAATTCTCAAAAAATTGAATCCAAATGTAATCAATAGCCGTTTGATTTGGATGAAGCATGTCTTCTGCATAGAAGCGATAATCACGCAATTCGTCCATCATAATTTCGTAGGCAGGGAAATATGTGATGGGTGATGGGTGATGGGTGATTGTTTTGTGAATTGCAGCAACCAAATGCGCTTTACTCAACGTGTTTTCTACAAATCCATCTTTAATATGTCGAACAGGTGAAACCGTAAAAATAAAATTGCAATTTGGATTCACCGAATGAACTAAAGAAACAATACTTTTTAAACTTTCTTCTGTTTGACTTAATGAAAGTAATTCTTTTGTAAAGTTTTTTTGTGGCACTTTATGACAATTGGCTACAATTTCATTGGTTTCATTATTTCGATAAACCCATGAAGTTCCCAAAGTAATAATGCAATGTGTTAATGAGCTAATCTGCTTATTTGTCGATTCCAAAATCGAATTCAAATTACTCAGAAATTCTTCTTTATCTGGGATTGACAATTCGGAATGTACTTCATAGCAATGCCACAAATCGTTGTGATAGAAAATATCATTTTCAGTAAACGTTCTATTTTCAACAGTACGACGGATTAATTTTTCTAAAGAAACCGCATTAAAAATAATTCCAAAGGGATTTGTAGTGGTTTGAAACTTAAAATACGCAAACTTTTCACCCATATTCTCCGCAAAACATGAACCCAAGAGCATAATCTTCGAATCGTAATCGATTGGGAAACTGCTTTTCTGGATAGGTATTTTGGTTGTGAATTGCAAAATCAGTTAGGTTTAGACTTCAAATTTAAACTACTTTTTGCAAAAAACGAGTATTTTTACTCAAGATTTAATGTAACTCAAATGAATGAAAAAGAATACATGGAACCTAACGAAGGTTTTACTCAAACGGTTGTAGTAAAAACTGGAAATTTCAAAACACTTTACATTTCAGGACAAATTGGTGAGGGTGCTGATTTAGAAGCCCAAACCATTACTACTTTTCAAAATTTAGAAAAACAACTTAAAAATTGCAATGCTACTTTTAAAGATGTAGTAAAAATGAATACATACATCGTAAATTTTAATTCAGAAATCGATTTACCTGTTTTTAGAAAAGTCAGAAAAGAATTTCTTGGAACTGAAAATTATCCAGCAAGCACTTTAGTGGGTGTAGAAAGTTTAGGAAGAAAGGAGTGGTTGATTGAGATTGAAGCGATTGCAGTGGTAGAATAATTTCTCGCAAAGACGCAGAGTCGCAAAGATTATAAGTTATTTACTATTCTGGTAATTCCTGTTTTGATTAATGGTTCGTTGAAATTAATTAATAAACCTAATTTTAATCCTGTAATTTTTAAATAGGTTAGCACTTGTTTTGGATGAACTAAAGCAATTTGCTCAACTGATTTTACTTCAATTATAACTTTATTTTCAACTATTAAATCTGCTCGAAAACCAATATCCATCTTAGTTTCATTCCAAATCACGGGTAATGATTTTTGTCTTTCAACTTTTAGTCCTCTAGAAGTTAATTCATAATCCAAAATAGTTTCATAAACAGATTCTAACAAACCTGGACCAAGTTCAGTATGGATTTTATAACTGATATCGACTATGATTTTAGATATTTCGTTTTCAGACATAACTACTTGATTAATTTCTCGCAAAGTCGCAGAGTCGCAAAGTTTTAAAATGAATAGTATTTTTTTTTCAAAAATTCGCAGAGTCGCAAAATTTTTATAGTTACTTAACTCTTACTTTGCGACTCTGCGTCTTTGCGTGCTATTTCAAATACTCAACCACTTTCTCCAATGCCTCTTTAATTCCACCACCATTCTTCCCTTTTCCTGAAGCGAAGAAAGGTTGTCCACCACCATTACCGTCGATTAGTTTTCCTAATTCTCTGATGACATTTCCAGCGTTTAATCCCTTTTCAGCAACTAATTCTTTTGAAATGTAGCAGTGAATATTTGGAGCATTATCTTCTATCGAAGCTAAAAACACAAACGCATTTGGTTTAGAAGTTCCGATAGCTTGTGCTAAATCTTTAGTCGAACTCATGGATAAATCTACTTGTTTGGCTAAAAATTGAATTCCATTGATTTCTTGGAAATCAGCAACCAATGTATTTTTTAATCCTTCAATTTTTTCTTTTACTAATTGCTCTAATTGTTTTTTCAATTTCGCATTGTCATCTTGTAATGAAGCCACTGATTTTAAAACATCTTGCGGATTTTTCAATACTTCTTTGATTTCTGCTAACGTATTTTCTTGGTTTTTGTAGAAATCCTTCACAGCATCACCAGTAATCGCCTCAATACGACGAATTCCAGCCGCTACAGCGCCTTCTGAAACAATTTTGAAATGCCAAATATCAGCCGTGTTTTTCACGTGAATTCCACCACATAATTCTTTGCTATCGCCAAATTCAATCATACGAACTGTATCGCCATATTTTTCACCAAATAATGCCATAGCACCTTCCGCCATCGCTTGTTGGATTGGAATATTTCGGTGTTCTACCAATTGTAATTGTTCTTCAATTCTAGCATTTACAAAAGCTTCTACTTGACGCAATTCTTCATCCGAAACTTTAGAAAAATGCGAAAAGTCGAAACGTAAGTAATTTGGGTTTACCAATGAACCTTTTTGCTCTACATGCGTTCCTAAAATCGTTCTTAAAGCCAAATGCATCAAATGCGTAGCCGAGTGATTTTTAGAAGTCGAAGTTCTCAAATCAGTATTTACTTTGGCAACAAATCCAGCTTCCACATTTTCTGGAAGTTGTTTGGCAAAATGTAATATTAAGTTGTTTTCTTTTTTCGTATCAATAATTTCAATCGTTTCGTTAGCAGAAACTAACGTTCCTTTGTCACCAACTTGTCCACCACCTTCTGGATAGAACGGAGTAGCATCTAAAACAATTTGGTATAAAACACCATCTTTTTTAGAATCTACTTTACGAATTCTAGTGATTTTAACGTTGTTTTCCGTTTGGTCATAACCAACGAACGTTTCTACATTTCCATCAATTAAAACTTTCCAATCGTCAGTCGTAACTTCCGAAGCTGCACGAGAACGCGCTTTTTGTTTTTGTAATTCGGTTTCGAATTCAGTTTCGTTAAATGAATAGCCTTTTTCTTTTAAAATTAAAGCCGTTAAATCTTTCGGGAAACCAAAAGTATCGTACAATTCGAATACTTTTTCTCCTGAAACCTCTTTTCCTGACGTTTCAGCTACTACTTTATCTAGTAATTGTAATCCTTGCTCTAAAGTTCGTAAGAAAGACGCTTCTTCTTCGCGAATTACATTGGTAACCAATTGTTGTTGCGATTTAATCTCTGGGAAAAATTCACCCATTTGATTAGCTAAAACTTCCACTAATTTATTAATGAAAGGCTCTTTCGTTCCTAAAAATGTAAATCCGTAACGAATCGCACGACGTAAAATTCTACGAATAACATAACCTGCTCCTGTGTTTGAAGGTAATTGTCCGTCTGCAATAGCGAAAGCAACTGCACGAACGTGGTCTACAATTACACGAATCGCAATATTGGTTTTGTTTTGTTCTTCTGATATATTTTTAACTTCGTTTGAAGTATATTTTAATCCTGTAATTTCCTCTACTTTTGCGATAAGCGGTGTAAAAACATCCGTATCGTAATTTGAAGTTACATTTTGCATTGCCATACACAAACGCTCAAATCCCATTCCGGTATCAACATGTTGCGCTGGCAATTTTTCTAACGAACCATCGGCTTTACGGTTGAATTCCATAAATACGTTGTTCCAAATTTCCACTACTTGCGGATGATCAGCATTTACTAAATCTCTTCCTGAAACTTTAGCTCTTTCTTCATTTGAACGTAAATCGATATGAATTTCTGAACATGGACCACACGGACCTTGATCGCCCATTTCCCAGAAGTTATCTTTTTTATTTCCTAAAATGATTCGGTCTTCAGAAACGTATTGTTTCCAAATATCAAAAGCTTCTTGGTCAAACGGAACATTCTCTGCAGGATTTCCTTCAAAAACAGAAACATACAAACGGTCTTTGTCTAGCTTTAAAACTTCTGTAAGAAATTCCCAAGCCCAAGCTAATGCTTCTTTCTTGAAATAATCGCCAAAAGACCAGTTTCCAAGCATTTCAAACATCGTATGATGATAAGTATCAAAACCTACATCTTCTAAATCATTGTGTTTTCCTGAAACACGAAGACATTTTTGCGTATCGGCAATTCTTGGACTTTTTGGCGTTCCATTGCCTAAGAAATATTCTTTGAATTGGGCCATTCCCGAGTTGTTGAACATCAAAGTTGGGTCATCTTTTAAAACGATTGGCGCAGAAGGAACAATTAAATGTCCTTTTGATTCAAAAAAATTCAAATATGCTTTACGAATGTCTTGCGATTTCATTATCAATAATTTAGATCTGTTTTTATTTGTTTATTGCAATAAGTAAACGAAAGGAAATCTTTAAAAAAATTGTCCAACTAAAAAATAAATAGCTTTAGAATGAAACATTTCTTAAATTTGTTCGTATAACCTATGTCACTCAATAAATTTGGCACAAAAATAGTATATTTTCATATATGTCGAAGGTAAAATATTATTACGATTCAGAAAATTTAGCCTACAAGCGAATCAGAACCAAAAAAAGGAAAAAATTTGCCTATGTTATGCTATTTTTATTGTCTTCGGCTTTGTTTGGTTTTTTGATTTTTTTGTTGCTAATTAACACTAGTTATTTTGAAACGCCTAAGGATAAAATTTTAGCTCGTGAAATTGAAGTGATGACATTAAATTATAAGGTTTTGAACAAAAAACTCGATTTAATGAATGAAGTGCTAACAGCAATTGAAAATCGAGATAATAATATTTACAGAATTTATTTCAACACATCTCCTATTTCAGAAGAAGAACGAAAAGCAGGTTTTGGTGGTGTTAACAGATATAAAGATTTACAAGGCTACAACAATTCGGAATTAGTTGAAAACACCACAAGGCGTGTTGATGTTTTAACGAAAGAATTGGTTATTCAATCCAAATCGTTAGATGAAATTGTAGCATTGGCAAAACAAAAAGAAAAGTTATTAGCGGCAATTCCGGCAATTCAGCCAGTTAAAAATGAAGATTTAAAACAAATGGCTTCTGGTTATGGATATCGAAGTGATCCGTTTACTAAGATTCGAAAGTTTCATTACGGAATGGATTTTACCGCAAGAACTGGAACACCAATTTACGCTACTGGTGATGGAGTAGTTTATAAAGCAGATGCTTCGTTGTCAGGTTACGGCAATCATATTGAAATCAATCACGGTTATGGATATAAAACATTGTATGCGCATTTGAGCAAATATAAATGTAAACCTGGTCAAAGAGTAAAGCGTGGCGATATAATTGGTTATGTAGGAAGCACAGGAAGAAGTCAGGCACCCCATTTACATTATGAAGTATTTAAAAATGGTGAGCGTGTAAATCCGCTGAATTTCTATTATGGAAGTATTTCAGCAAAAGAATATATAGAAATTTCAAAATTAGCAAACCAAGAAAATCAATCTTTGGATTAACGATTTAAGATTGAGTATTTCAGAAGCTTTGAACTTGTAATTGAATTTGAACTTGAATTTGAACTTGAAAAATGCATTTAGAATTAACACCAAATAAAAGATATTACAGTATTGGCGAAATTGCCAAGGCTTTCAATGTGAATGCTTCTTTAATTCGTTTTTGGGATAAAGAATTTGATATTCTAAAACCAAAGAAAAACGCTAAAGGAAATCGCATGTTTACACCCGAAGATGTAAAGAATTTGCAATTGATTTATCATTTGGTAAAAGAACGCGGATTTACTTTGGAAGGAGCCAAAACGCATTTGAAAGAAAATCAAAAGAAAACACTAGATAAATTTGAAATCATTTCAAAACTAGAAACTATTAAAGCACAATTGAATACAATTAAAAATCAATTATAAACAAACAATAAAACTTAAAAAAATGATGAGAAAATTTTTGCCTTGGATGATTGGTGGTGGATTAATCTTAATCCTTATATTTTGGTTCTTTAGTATAAAAAACGGAGCCGTTCGTGTGAATCAAGAAGTTAATAAAGAATGGGGGAATGTAGAAACTTCGTACCAAAGAAGAAATGACCTAATTGGAAATTTAGTTAAAACGGTTCAAGGTTCGGCTGATTTTGAGAAATCTACTTTAGAAGCGGTAATTAAAGCGCGTTCTGAAGCGACTTCTGTGAAAATTGACCCTGCAAACATTACACCTGAGCAATTAGCACAATTCAATCAAGCACAAGGAAACTTAAATAGTTCTTTGTCAAGATTATTGGTAACGGTGGAACAATATCCAGATTTAAAAGCGAATCAAAACTTCTTGAAATTACAAGATGAGTTGGCTAGTACAGAAAATCAAATTTTAACAGCAAGAACCCGCTTTAATGAAGCAGTTCAAAAATACAACAACTACATTTTGGTTTTCCCAAATTCAATGTTTTTAGGAAACTACAAGGAAAAACCATATTTCGATGCAGTGGCAGGTGCTGAGAAACCAGTTGACGTAGAATTTGACTTTAATAACGAGAAAAAATAATGTCTAAAACAGAAGATTTCTTATCAAAAGCAGACGAACAAGAAATTGTTCAAGCCATTATTGAAGCGGAAAAAAACACTTCAGGAGAAATCAGAGTGCATTTAGAAGAACATACAGAAAAATCACCTCTTGACCGAGCTCAGGAGGTTTTTTTTCAATTGCACATGAACGAGACTAAAGACCGAAATGGAGTGCTTTTTTATGTTGGTGTTTCTGATAAAAAGTTTGCTATTATTGGAGATGAAGGCATTGATAAAGTAGTAGAATCTGATTTTTGGGATTGCACTAAAGATATTGTGATTGCCAATTTTAAAGAAGGAAATTATAAAAAAGGTTTGGTTGAAGGAATTCTAAGAGCAGGTGAACGATTGAAGCAATATTTTCCCTATCAATCGAATGATACAAATGAATTGTCTAACGAAATTTCGAGAGGTTAACATGAAAAAGCTACTTATTCTAGTGTTTTTCCTTTCTGGAATTTACGCTAATGCCCAATTCACAATTCCTAAAGTTCCATCTTTTCAAACAAGTGTTTACGATTATGCTGATTTGTTAAATCCAACAGAAGAAAAAGAATTAGAGAACAAATTGGTTCGCTATTCGGATTCTACAACAACGCAAATTGTTGTTATTACGATTGATGATTTAAAAGGAGAATCTATTGGGATTTTGACTCCAAGATGGGCTCACGAATGGGGAATTGGTCAAGAAAAAGAAGACAACGGAATCTTGATTTTACTTTCCAAAAACGATAGAGAAATTTGGATTGCTCCAGGTTATGGAGTTGAAGACAGATTAACCGCAGGAATCAACGGAGAACTTATCCGAAATATTATTATTCCCGAGTTCAAAGCAGGAAGTTATTACAAAGGTTTAGACAAAGGTGCTGATGCTATTTTTGAAGTTTTAAAAGGAAAATACAAAGGTTCTAGAAAAGAATCAAGTAATCCTTTACCTTTTATTTTAATTGTAATTTTTATCATTATTCTTATCGTTTTAGCTTCTAGAGGAAATAAAGGAGGTGGAAATTATAGAGGAGGAAGAGGTTTAGATTTAGGTGATATCATTATACTTAGTAGCCTTGGAAGAGGTAGCGGAGGTTTTGGTGGTGGAAGCTTTGGCGGAGGTTCAGGAGGATTTGGTGGTGGCTTCGGTGGTGGCGGTTTCTCCGGTGGTGGCGCTGGCGGAAGTTGGTAGTTCTAAATTAAACATAATGATTGTCATTCCGATGAAAGAGGAATCTCCTACGAAGTAGGCTTATTTTGAGCGAAGCGAAATCGAACTCTTCTTTATTTTTAACCTTGTACTTGATATAAAATAAAAAAACTCGTTAGCAGTACTAACGAGTTTTTTTTCTATTTCTGTCTAAAATAAATATCAATTGGAACCCCACTAAAATTATAGTTTTCTCTCAATTTATTTTCAATAAAACGTTTATACGGATCTTTCACATATTGTGGTAAATTCGCAAAAAACACAAACTGAGGCGTTGGTGTTGGCAACTGCATACAATATTTAATCTTGATGTATTTTCCTTTCAATGCTGGCGGTGGAGTTGCTTCAATAATAGGCAACATCAACTCATTGAATTTGGAAGTAGAAATGCGTTGTTTTCTGTTTTCAAAAACTTCAACCGCTGTTTCTAATGCTTTCAATAAACGTTGTTTCGTTAAAGCCGAAACGAATAAAATCGGCACATCAGTAAAAGGAGCAATTTCTTCTCTAATTTTTCTTTCGTAATCGCGAGTAGACATGGTGTCTTTTTCAACCAAATCCCATTTGTTCACTAAGATTACGATTCCTTTACGGTTTTTTTCCGCCAACCAAAAAATACTTTGGTCTTGTCCTTCAAATCCGCGAGTGGCATCGATAACTAATAAACAAACATCGCTGTGCTCAATTGCTCTTACCGAACGCATTACCGAGTAAAATTCTAAATCTTCTTTTACTTTCGCTTTACGTCTAATTCCTGCAGTATCTACTAAGTTGAATTCGAATCCAAAACGGTTGTATTTTGTGTCAATCGCATCACGAGTAGTTCCAGCGATATCAGTCACCACAAATCGGTCTTCACCAATTAAAGCGTTGATGAATGATGATTTTCCTGCATTTGGTCTTCCTACTACACAAAATCTTGGTAACGGATTTTCCTCTTCAACTGCGTCTGGTAATTCAGGTAAAACTTCTACAATTTTATCTAATAATTCTCCAGTACCGCTTCCGCTCATTCCCGAAATCGTGAAATAATCGCCTAATCCTAAGTTGTAGAATTCCACAGCGTCTTTTTCACGCATGGCATTATCTACTTTATTTACAACTAAAATAACGGGTTTTTTAACTTTACGAAGTAATTTTGCCACTTCGTCATCCATTGGCGTAATGCCTTCCTCAACATCAACCACAAAGACAATAGCATCCGCCTCGTCAATAGCTAACTCTACTTGACGACGAATTTCTCCTTCAAAAATATCATCAGAACCTTTTACATAACCTCCGGTATCAATTACCGAAAATTCTTTTCCGTTCCACTCACTTTTTCCATAATTTCTATCACGCGTAACACCGCTTACCGAGTCAACAATAGCTTCTCTTCGCTGAATTAAACGGTTAAAAAATGTGGATTTTCCAACATTTGGTCTTCCTACAATAGCAACAATATTGTTCATAATCTTATTTTGAATCGGCAAAAGTACGATTTTTTTTGGAGCTTTTTCCAGCTATCCATTACAACTCCACAATTTTACGTCTTTTTTTCTAAATTTATTGCGGTAGCTTCTAGGGTTGCTACCGCAATAAAAAGAAAAAATAGGTGTAAAATTTGCGGGGTTTTCATTGCTATCTGGGCTAGACTGAAAAATTTGTTCAACATTTGTTAAAAATTTATATATTAGCACAAATCATAAGAGTATGGAACCTCAAAAAAGCATCGCACTTCGTCCTAGATTTGAAGTGGAATCAAAAAAAAGTGTTGACCAAATCTTAGAAAGAGCAAAAAAGCTAAAGTCTGAGTTGAAGTCAGATTACCAAATCAAGATCATAGATGAACATTTGTATTTCTATTTCAGCAAAGAAAAAAGAAAATACTATTCGCCTTTTTTGCATTTGGAACTTGAAGCAGAAGAGGATAAAACAATTGTCAAAGGTTTATTTGGACCTGAGCAATTGTTGTGGACCATGTTTATGTTTCTTCACTTTGTAGTTGCTGGGTTGTTTTTAGTATTCAGTATGATGGCTTACACACATTGGTCGCTAAATCAATCCATAGTGTTAGATGTAATAGTGATTTCTCTAATGGTTATTTTTTGGATATTATTATATGTAATCGCAAGAATTAACCGAGAAAAAGGAGTCCCACAAATGCATGAATTAGAAGAGTTGATGTATAAGGTTTTGGAATAAGATTTAGATTTTAACTGAAGACAAAATTCCACAGTCGTCACTTCGAGTTTTTTTTATTTGGAAAGCCTAAGATTTCAAAATTAAAAAAGTATCGAGAACTATAGAAGGTAAAATCGTTTCTATAGTTCTCGATACAATTTTTAAAAGCAAAAATTAGCATTTTCACTTTTAAAAATCACTCGAAATGACGGAGTGATTATTTCTTTTTAATTACTAATTCGTAACTCTATTTCTGATTATACCCAAAACGTCTCAACTGACGTTCGTTACTTCTCCAATCTTTATTCACTTTTACATAGGTTTCTAAGTGAATTTGTTTACCAAAGAATTTTTCTAAATCTTCACGCGCTTGAATTCCTACTTTTTTCAAAGCAGCACCTTTATGTCCAATGATAATTCCTTTTTGTGTGTCGCGTTCTACCATAATTACGGCACGAATTCTAATAATGTTGTCATCTTCTTTGAATTCTTCCGTTTCAATTTCTACGGCATACGGAATCTCTTTATCGTAATTCAATAAGATTTTCTCACGAATGGTTTCGTTTACAAAGAAACGTTCAGGTTTATCGGTTAAAGCATCTTTTGGATAGAATGGGGGCGATTGAGGAAGCAATTCGATAATGCGGTCAAAAACGGCTTGAACATTAAAGTTTTCTAATGCAGAAATTGGATAAATTTCAGCATTAGGCACTTTTTCTTTCCATAATTGCATTTGTTCTTCTAATTGTTCCTGATTCGATTTATCAATTTTATTTAATAACAACAAAACTGGAATTTTAGAATGGATAATTTTATTAAAGAAGGCTTCGTCTTTCAATTCTTTTTCACCAATTTCCACCATGTAAATTAATACATCTGCATCTTCAAAAGCCGATTTTACAAAATCCATCATCGAACTTTGTAATTCATAAGCAGGTTTTATAATCCCGGGTGTATCAGAAAATAATACTTGAAAATCATCGCCATTTACAATTCCTAAAATACGATGTCTTGTAGTTTGTGCTTTCGATGTGATAATAGAAAGACGTTCTCCTACAAATGCATTCATAAGAGTAGATTTTCCTACATTAGGATTTCCAATTATATTTACATAACCTGCTTTGTGTTCCATTTCAATAAATTTTCAGTTACAAAGGTAGGCATATCAACCGAATAGAAGAAATAAAATATTTTTTTCGATTTTGCTTGCATTTAAAGATAATCGTTGTATATTTGCACTCACAAATCGCGGGATAGAGCAGTAGGCAGCTCGTCGGGCTCATAACCCGAAGGTCACAGGTTCGAGTCCTGTTCCCGCTACTAAGTTGAAGCCATTCCAAGTGAGTGGCTTTTTTTTATTTTTATCCGTTATGAATCCAAAAAAGATTGCCGAGTACAGAAAATTACTCAATGTTACTAAAACAGCTACGCTGAAAGAATTGAAAACCATTTACAGAAATAGTATGAAGGAAGATCATCCTGATACAATTGCTGATCCAGTGGAACGTTTAGCTGCTGAGGAAAGAAGTAAAAATATTATTGAGGCATACCATTTTTTGGTTAGTATTGCTCCTGAAACACAAGAGAAAAATAAAGAGGTCTACCAAAGAATTACTTCAACAGTAAATATTCAAGATTTTTATATGGATAATGGAGTATTGTACATTTCATTTTTAGATGGAAGTAATTATGAGTATTTCAGTGTTCCAAAAGTAACTTATATTAAAATGGTAAATGCTGAGTCTCCAAGTCGTTTTGCAAGAAGACACATTTATAACGAGTTTTTATACCGCAGTGCAAGTAAAATAGTTGCAGAATAAACAATTGTTAAAATTTTTCCTATATTTGATATACTAACCAAAAAACTATATCAATTATGGAAATTAATTTTTTAGCTGTTCTAGTGGCAGCACTCTCAAGTTTTGTTGTTGGATTTGTTTGGTACAATCCTAAGGTTTTCGGAACGATTTGGATGAATGAAATCGGGATGACTGAAGAAAAAGCCAAGCAAGGAAACATGGCAAAAATCTTCGGATTAACGTTTGTTTTTGCTTTTATGTTAGCTTTTATCATGATGCCATTAACAATTCATCAATTTGGTGCATTAGGTATGGTTGGAGGAGATGCAACAAAAGCATTGCCTTCATATGCGGCTTTTATGGCAGATTATCAAGATGCTTTCAGAACATTCAAACATGGCGCTTTACATGGTTTCATGTCGGGATTATTCATTGCATTACCTATTGTTGCAACAAATTGTTTATTTGAACAAAAATCATTTAGATATGCTGCAATTACATCAGGTTATTGGATTGTTGTAATGACTATAATGGGCGCTATTATTTGTGGTTGGAAATAAAATAAAATTTAACATTTAATTATATAAGAATCGCTCTACATTTGTGGGGCGATTTTACTTTTACAGTTGGACAATATTTCATTTAAAATATACAATTCGGTTAAGGAATTACCTGATCTTTGGGACATTGTGGCTCAGAGTAATGTATTTCTTCAAACTCCTTATTTAAAGGTTTTAGAGAAATCGGCTCCTGTGAATATGGAGTGTTTTTATATTGGAATTTTTGAAAATTCAGAACTTATTGGTGTTTCTTTGGCACAATATCTAGATTTGAATAAATTAGAATCCTTTGGTGAACGCGATAAATGTTTGAAAACGGCAATTCGTAATTTTATTTTTAAAAATTTTGCTTCTCATACTTTGTTTCTTGGAAATAACATGATTACAGGTCAAAATGGGTATGTTTTTTCTAAGGAAATCGACTTCAATCATATTAGTGAAATTCTTTTGCAAAGTGCTGATGAAATCACATTATACTTCAAGAAAAAAGAAATTTCAATTCATTTGGTTTCGTTTAAAGATTTTTATGATCATTGTTCGGTAGAATTGAAAAAATATCGTTTTTCGAACATGTATGAATTCAATACACAACCAAACATGATTTTCTATTTAGATAAAAATTGGAAATCTTTGGAGGATTATGTAGCTGTACTTTCAAAAAAATATCGTGACCAATTCAAAAGAGCTCGTAAAAAGTTTGATGGCATTCAAGTGAAGAATCTTTCGTATGAAGAAGTGCTTCAACATGAAGAAAAGATTTATGATTTATATTACTATGTAGCTAAAAATGCACCTTTCAATACGTTTTTCTTATCCAAGAATCATTTTTCAACTCTAAAAGGACAATGTGGAAATCGATTTCAAATTTTTGGTTATTTTTTAAATGAAGAATTAGTTGGATTTCATACCTTGTTATTGAATGATGAAACTCTAGAAACCTATTTTTTAGGTTATAACGAACACATTCAAAAAGAGAATATGTTATACTTGAATATGTTATATAATATGACTGAATATGGAATTGAAAACGGATTCAAGCGTATTATTTTTGGTAGAACAGCTCTCGAAATTAAAAGTTCTATCGGTGCAACACCAGTTCAAATGTCAGGATTTATATATCATAACAATAAATTGATTAACCGATATATTGGTAAAATATTTAAGCAATTAGAGCCTGAATTACATTGGCAACAACGCCATCCGTTTAAATAAAATGTCCCGAATTAATCGGGACATTTTATTATAATTTACTTTCTAAACTTTGCCAACCACCACCGTTGATGCAATCAATTCCGTTTTGTTTTAAAATGGATGTTGCTTGACCACTTCGCATTCCAGAACGGCAACAAGCGATAATGGGTTTGTTCCATTTTTTGATAGTTTCGATGTTTCCGTTTAAAACTTGTAAAGCAATATTTTTTGAACCTTTGATGTGTCCGTCTCTATATTCTTCTGGCGTTCTTACGTCTAAAATAATAGCGCCTTTTTGAACATATTCTTGAATCTCATTGGTTTTATTCCCTAATCCTAAAAAATCTAAAATTCCCATAATTGTTTCTTTTTTTTTGACAAAGGTAAATGCAATTCTAAACCTTTTCAGTAACAAAAGTTACTTTGATTAGGCGTTAGCATTTTCAAATATTAATTCCAAACCATTGTCTACTAAATGCGCAATTTCAGGACGATTACTTTTTACTTTTTCTAAGTGATTTAATACCTTATCTACTAATTCTGAATTTCCTTCTTTTTTAGCCAATTCTATAATTTCTACAGATAATAACCAATCATTTGGATGTCCAGCAGAAACGGAAGCAAATGCTTCTTTTAAAGTAGTTGCAGCAGGTTTTCCTTCTCTAATATTACGAACACTTGAATATAGTTTTTCTAATTCTTCTCTTTCTGCTGATTTTTTCTGTTTAATCGTTTGTGATGATGGAACGTGATTAATCATATCAAAACTATTTACATCGGCTGGACCCGAAAAAGCAGAAATTACTTTTTTCCCAACCGCCATGTCATAAATTCCCCATTCTGGTTGGAAAAGAACAGTGTCATTATGCGTTACTGTACAATTTTTGAATTTAATTAATAAGATTTCACCTTGCAAATTGCGTGTTCCTGTAACTATTTCACCTGTAACTTTAATGTTTCCTTCAAACTCTAAAGTCACTTGCTCGCCTTCGTAAATATCATATGCACGCAAATCTCGTGGACTCATTTCTTCAATAGCCAAGTTGATCCCTTTTAGTTTTCCAATTGGAGATCCAAAACCTTCCGCATGGTATTCTGTACCGTGACCCACCAATTCTTTTTCTCTGTGAGATAGTGCTGTTTTTCCGGTTGTTTGAACATAAACGGGTTTCCCTTCGTCTTCAATAACATTGGTAAATATACCCGTGATTTGAAGTCCAGTACTTAATTCTATTGTTCCTAAAGCTTTAGAATTAATTAATTTTTTTATACCCGATAATCCACCAGTTCTTAAAGCCATCTTATTAGCAAATTCTTCAAGAACTGAGCTTAAATGAGCAAAATCAGGAGTTACAAAAAGTTGAGGTTGTGGTTTTGTAATATCAAAACTTTGGTCGGCTGCCGAAATATCGTATGGGATTTTTTTAACATTGTCTGTCATACACCATGCACTTTCTCCAATAGACGAGAGTAAGCCTGCACCATAAATTTTTGGATTATCTACGGTTCCAATTAATCCGTATTCTACTGTCCACCAATGTAAGTTTCTTATGCGAGACATTTCGGATAATTCACCCATATTGTTTTGTAAGAAATCTACTTGCTCTTCTGCTTTTTTAATTTCTTCTTCTGGTGTGTCCTCGGCTTCTTTTAAAATTGAAAGTAAACGAATTGCTTCATATAATTCATAATCTCGTGCCGATGAAATGGCTTTACAACCAATTTCACCAAAACGTCTTAAATATTCAGCATATTCTGGATTTGCAATAATGGGAGCGTGACCAGCACCTTCATGGATGATATCTGGAGCTGGCGTATATTCAATGTGTTCTAACTGACGAATATCACAAGCAATAACTAATACATTGTAGGCTTGAAATTCCATAAAGGCATTGGGTGGAATGAAACCATCAACGGCAACGGCAGCCCAACCGATTTCTTTTAAAATTCGATTCATGCCATACATGTTGGGAATATTATCAATTTCCAAACCAGTTTTTTGCAAACCTTCTAAGTAAGAATTATGTGCAACTTTTGAAAGATAATCTACATTTTTACGCATAACATAGCGCCAAACGGCTTGGTTGATAGGCGTGTAATCATCATATACTTGTGGTTTGATGAATTGTTTTAAATGTTTTGGCAATCTGTCAATCAGCGGATTACTTTCAAAATGCGTTTCCATAATTTTACATGTGATGTTTGACGTAAAATTACGACTTTTTCAGAAAGCAGGAAAATATTTTAATAGTTTGATAAAATTATCGTTTCATTGCAAAATGCGCTTTAAATTGTTTTTTAGCTCCATTTTCTAAATAATCCACAGTAA
>NZ_DAIPZK010000012.1:0-107412 GCF_036782315.1 Flavobacterium sp. | reverse complement strand
AAATTATCTCTTTTTTATGCAAGTATTTGTATATTTGAGTTGTGCAACAAGCACAACGGTTTGCTTCAATGGCTACTTCCGGATTTTCCTACGGAAAATCCGCTGCTCAATGGAATGTTTTGTTATATTTGTAATGGCTTGGTGCTGTTGCAACGCCACTGAGAGCAAGCCGCAGAACGCCGTTAGCAAACATTATACTAGAATTCACGATAGTTCTTTATGAATAAAAAATATCCATATACAGAAAAATACTCAAGAGAACAACTTGAGAAAGCAAATCCAAATTTGTATGTAAAAAAATCTAAAATAAATCGTAAGAAGTTAATAGCAATAATTTTTGTAGCCCTCGTCATGATATTTGTTATTGGAATATGGAATTATCAAACTGAGAAATATCTAAGAAATGAAGGTGTTCAAGCAAAAGCCAAAATATCTTCTATTAAATCGGAATATAGGAGATTAAATGATATAGAACTTACTCGGGTTCGTACTTATAGTATTGAATATAAATTTCTTTATAGTTCTGATACAGTTTATGGATTGGATATTATCCAAAAAGAAGACCTTAATGAATATTTTGATAAAATGCCAAAGGTTAATGACTCAATAGAAATACTTTATGATGCCCAAAAAAATGAACATAGCAGAATAAAAAAGAAATAACGATTTGCCAATAGCCTTTTGCTTCAATAACTACTTCCGGATTTTCCTACGGAAAATCCGCCGCTCAATTGAATGTTTTGTTATATTTGTAATGGCTTAATGTTAGTGCAACGCCACTGAGAGCAAGCCGCAGAACGTTAAAAAAAAACTAAATAGCTATTTTTGTCTCCTCGCCATTTTTAAAAGTATAAAGAAAGAAAAAAATCCGCTCTTCAGCGGATTTCTTTTTATTCTGTTGGTCCTTCCCAATTAGAAAAACCGCCTATTAAATTAAAGGTATTTTCAAAACCTAATTGTTCCATGGCGTTACAAGCGTTGGCGCTACGTACTCCTGCCGCGCAATACACATAATAGTTTTTCGATTTGTCTAACTCCTCTATTTTATAAATAAATCCTTGTCCTTTATAGATATCAATATTTATAGCACCGGGAATATACCCATCGTTAAATTCATCTTCGGTACGAACATCTACTATTACGCCGTTTGCATCTTGCAAAAACTGGCTCCACCACGTATTTTGATCTAAGTTTGTCATTGTATCTTTTTTTTCCAAAAGTACTATCAAAAAGTGCATTTTAAAAACTTTAACAAAAATTTATCAAACATTTGTACATACAAATAAAATTATTACTACATTTGTACATACAAATTTTACAACATCAAATGAGAATAGAAGAAATCATAAAACCTAACTCGCCAATGGCACTAGAGAAGAAAACATTACTTAATGTAATGTATACTCAAAATGTCATTTCGGAAAAGTTTAATGAGATATTAAAACCATTTGACCTTTCCCCTGAACAATTTAATGTGTTGCGCATTTTACGTGGACAAAAAGGAAAGCCTGCTAATATGTGTATGATACAAGAACGCATGATTGCCAAAACGAGTAACACTACCCGCTTAGTAGACAAATTGTTATTAAAAGAATTAGTGCTTAGAGAAGTTTGCCCCATCAATCGCCGTAAAATGGAAATTACCATTACCGAGAAAGGTTTAGAACTTTTACTACAATTGGATCCTTTAGTAGAAGCACATGAGCGTTCTTTTTCTCAAAATTTGACTGTTGAAGAATTAGAATTATTAAACGAATTGCTAGAAAAATTTAGAAATTAAAACCCAACATTTACTATGAGTCATTTTATAGAAAATCAAAAATGGCGTTATGCCACAAAAAAATTCGATGCTACTAAAAAAGTATCAGCAACAGATTTAGAAACTTTAAAAGAAGCTATCCAATTGAGTACTTCTTCATACGGACTACAGTTATACAAAGTATTCATTATCGAAAACCCTGAAGTAAGAGCTAAATTACAGCCAGCTTCTTGGGGACAATCCCAAATTGTTGATGCTTCTCACCTATTTGTATTTGCAAACATTGTTGATGTTAAAGAAAACCACATTGATGAATATGTTCAAAACATTGCCAATACAAGAGGTTTATCTGTAGAAGATTTAAAAGGATATTCTGATTTTATGAAATCGAAAATTGTTCCTCTACCTGTAGACAAAAAAGCCGTTTGGACCTCAAAGCAAACTTATTTGGCTATGGCAAACTTAATGAATGCTGCTGCCGAATTAAAAATTGATGTAACTCCAATGGAAGGCTTTGAACCAGAGCAATATAATGAAATACTAGGTTTCAATGCTTTAGGATTAAACGCTTCATTAGTAGCTGCTGTTGGATATCGTCATGAAGAAGATGCAACACAACACTATGCTAAAGTTAGAAAACCAAAACATGAATTATTTATTACTATTTAATTATAACTATTAACATTTAAACATTTTTAAACATGAAAAATTTCAAATCAATCGCATTAGCTATTGTAGCTTTCGTATCATTTGCAACTACTGCTCAAACAAGTAAAAAAGTAGATGCTTCAAAAAGTACTATTAACTGGGTTGGTAAAAAAGTAACTGGATCACATGAAGGTACAATTACTCTAAAAGAAGGTACTTTAATTTTTAAAGGAAAAAAATTAGTGGGTGGAAACTTTACAGTTGACATGACTACAATTAATACAACTGATTTAGAAGGTAAAGGAAAAGCAAACTTAGATGGTCACTTAAAATCTGACGATTTCTTTGGTGTTGAAAAATTCCCAACAGCTACTTTAGTTATCAAATCTCTTGGTGAAAAAGGAAATGGAGTTTATGCTGTAACTGCTGATTTAACAATCAAAGGAAAAACAGAATCTATTAAATTTGATTTAGCGGTTGCTGCAAATTCAGCTACAACTACGTTAAAAGTAGATAGAACTAAATATGACATTAAATATGGTTCAGGAAGTTTCTTCTCTGATTTAGGTGACAAAACTATTTATGACGATTTTGATTTAACTGTTAAGTTAGCGTTCTAATTACGTGGGAAATATTGCTATGAAAAACAAAAAAGCCTTGAAGAAATTCAAGGCTTTTTGTTTCACTATTTAAGGCAACGTAATTTCTCCTAAAAATAACGTCCATACTTCTTTTTTTGATGATCCAAAAGTTTTCATTATTGGTTTAAATACTATTTTTTGAAAATATTGAAATTCCATTGGGATTTTATTTTGCGTAACAATAAGTTGATATTGAGTTGTCCAATAATCTGAAGCTACAATGGAACTTTCATAATTTGAAACCGTGAATGTATAATTTTTATTGGCAATTTTATCAATCAAATCAGATAACAAAATAGTATTTTTTTCGGTCGAAGTAAAATCGATAACCATTACTTTTTCACTTTCAAATAGTCTAAAAATACTCGATTTGATTTCTGTTTTTAAAGTTTCAGTTGTCGATTCGTTTGATAATAAAGTCAAATATTGGTAATAATCCTCAATTTTTAATGTAGCACTTTCTTGATACGCTTTTACTGAAGCCGATGTAAAATTAGCCTTTATTGCCGTTGATGCAGGTGTATTTGCATTTTGTCCAAATAGAGAAAATGTAAATAGTAAAAACATAAAAAGGAAACTTCTTCTTATCATAATATTCAGTATAAACCACATAGAAACATAGAAAATAACTTGTTTGAGTTGTTCAAAACAAAACTATGTGTCTATGTGTTTAAAAATTATTCTTGTATAATTCGTATAAATTTAATTTCATTCTTATCATTGCTTTGAATATCAATTACTTTCATTCGTTTCAAAGCAACACTGGGAACAATCAACTTTTCAGAAAACTCTTGCTTGTTGAAATATTCAATACCTAAATCATTTTTCAACATTACTAAAACTTCTAAATCATCAGCTAAAATTTTTTGCAATTGTTCTTTTCGAGTTTCCCAATCTTTTATGTCCGATTTCATGAAACCTTTTAGCATCATCGCATAATCATCAGGCTGTAAAGTAATCGTATTTGCGCTTTCTTTCCCCACCACAATTGTTTTATCTTTATAATACGGACTCTTTAAAACAATTTTAGTGCTTTCTTTTGATGAAATTTGAATTTTTGAATCTACAATCTCAACTGGTGTTTCAATATCATTTTCAATCATTACAGCTTTTACTTCATCACTGTTAATTTGTTCTTCTGTAAAAGCATTCTTAACTTCAATAGTTTGCACTTCTTCCTTACTCAAATAGCGATACATAAAAATTCCGAGTAAAAACAAACCTATAAATCCAATACTAAAAACTACTTTATTATTTCGTTTTGGTTGGGCAACAATTGGAGCAACTTCTTGTTTCCTTTTAAACACATACTCATCCCAGCCCGAATAACCTACCAATTGTGATAAAATATCCAACATATCTTTTCTTGGCAATTTATCGTTGGTTTCGACTTTCAAATGTGTATAAATCCATTTTTCGCTGACCGTTTGTTTCACCTCAAGCGCAATCAAATCGATTAAATTTTGAATGTCTTGCGAACTAAACGTTTTCCAATTTCCCTCAAAATAAGGATACTGCTTCTGATAGGTCAAAAGCACATCATTTTTAAGTTTATGAAATACGTCTATTAGATTCATGTTTATTTGGGTCAAAAATAAGGGTTTGCAAATTTTTATTTACTGTAAAACCACTGTAAATGTAGCGAAAAAACTTTACAGCAACAGGAAAGTGGTTTTGCTAAATATTTTTCTTTTATCGAAAGTACTATTGCAATCAAATCATTAAAATATAAAATTATGAAATCACAAGTATCTTATTTAAACGAAAAAATCAATTGGATTATTGTAGCAGTAGTATTGACATTTGGTGTAGCTCACGCTCAAATTAGTGGCAATCAAGTTTATGGAAATAATCGCTACAACGAATACAACTACAATCAAAACACTTTACCTAATAATGCAGTGGTAACTATCAACGACAATCATTTAACCGTTACCGTAAAAATGCTCCTTAATAAAAAAGCAGATGGATTTGTCATTACATTAGGATTAAATCAAGAAGACGAAACGGTTTCGGGTTGCAGTAAAAAAATAAATGCTCGAATAGATGGCTTTTTAGATAAAATTAAAACGTTCGGAATTAAAAAAGAAAACTACTACATCGATTTTATTTCGCAGACCAAAATTTACGATTTCAATGTTAATTCAGATAACGCTCAGCAAATTGATAAAGGTTTTGAAATCAAAAAAAACATCATTATTACAACTTCCAATGCTAATAGTTTGGAAAAATTAATTGCAATAGCCTCCGATTTTGATATTCACGATATCATAAAAGTCGAATATTTTAATAATGATACCAATGCAATTCACAATTCGCTTTTTGATGAAGCTTTGGTTTTAGCAGAAGCGAAAAAAATCAGATACATGAAATCGTTTGGAAAGCGAGTAATTGGAACACCAAGCGCTACAGAAGAATTTGCGACTGTTTTTCCAAAAACACAATACAAAATGTACCAAGCTTTTGAATCGGGCGAAATTGAAACGAATTACAGCAACCACAATCAGTACTTAAAGAAAATCGCCCGAAAAAACAAAACCTTCTACTACGACGGAATTTCCAGTGCCGGTTTTGACAAAGTCATCAATCCTAATCAAACAGAAGTTGGTATTCAATATGTATTGACACTTACGATGACGTATAAAATTGACACTTCGATTTAAGGAAAGTTTGTTGAATAAAAAAAGCCCTGAATTTCTTCAGGGCTTTCCAATGTTAAGGGTGAAAGACGGGTCTCGAACCCGCGACCTTCGGAACCACAATCCGACGCTCTAACCAACTGAGCTACAATCACCATTTGTTTTGAACAAGAGAATCTTAATTCTTTTGCGAGTGCAAATATAGGCGTTTCCTATAATCTTGCAAAGATTTTTTTTACTTTTTTACGACTATTTTATTTCAAATCACCTAACCTATTGACAGCCAAATATCTTTCGGTTGTAAAACCTTCTGCAAACTCTACTCCTACTAATCTTCCAAGGTCTTGAGCACGGTATTTTATGCTATCTAAAAAGTTCTTTGAGGCAATTGGTGTAACAGGTTCATTCGATTTTGGATCATAAAATTGCGAACTATACGCCATTACCGATTCCATTTTTTGATCTATAAACTCAGAAATATCAACTACAAAATCAGGTTCTATATTTTGCCATTGAATGTAATGATATACCACTTTTGGTCGCCACGCTTCTTGTGCTTCATCATTAAATACCGTTTTAATCTGTCTTAAACCAGACAAAAAACAAGCATCGCTAACCAATTTACTTCCTTTTCCGTGATCGATATGTCTATCTGTAATGGCATTACACAACACAATTTCAGGTTGATAATTGCGAATCATTTCAATTATCTTTATTTGATGTTCTTCATCGTTTACAAAAAAACCATCACGCATATCTAAATTTCTGCGCACAGTAACCCCTAGTATTTGGGATGCCTTAGCCGCTTCTTCATTGCGAATAGCCACAGAACCACGCGTGCCTAATTCACCACGAGTTAAATCAATTATTCCGACTTTCTTACCTAAGCTTATTTCTTTGGCTATAGTGCCGCTGCAACCTAATTCTACATCATCAGGGTGTGCTCCAAAGGCTAATATATCTAATTTCATTTTCAGTTTATAAGTTTATCGTTTAAGAGTTTAAAAGTGTTTCGCAACTAAAACATTTCGCACGGTCATTGACTTATTTTCCGTTTCAATGAACTCCTTTTCAGGATTACTGTCTTTTGTGATGCCACAACCTACGTAAATATTCACAACATCATTTTCCACTTCTAAACAGCGTAAATTTACGAATAAATCGGTTTGGTTGTTTTTGTTATATTCACCTAAAAATCCAGCGTAATATTTTCGATTATAATCTTCATTTTTAAGAATAAAATCGATGGCTTTTTCTTTGGGTAAACCACAAACCGCTGGTGTTGGATGCAATGTTTTTATCAAATCATTCGCTTGAAAATCAGCTGTTAATTCGCCTGAAATAAACGATTTTAAATGAGCTAAATTTCCAGCTTTAACTGTTTTAACATCAGTAACAATAAGTTGTTTTACTTTATCTTTTACTTTATCTAAAATATAATCAGTAACAAATTGCTGTTCTTCAATTTCTTTGATGGACCAACTTACATTTTCTGAATACAATTGCGTTCCTGCCAAAGCTACCGTTTCAAACTGATTCTGATTGATTTTCACCAATTGTTCTGGCGTTGCTCCCATCCATAAACCAATTTTAGGATGAAAAAACAAATAGCGAAAAGCCGTTTGATAAGTCGAAATAAGATTCTCAAAGGTTTCAACTATTGAAATTTGTTGCTTCAAGATAATTTTTCTAGACAAAACTACTTTATCAAATTCGCCTTGTTGAATGGCAGAAACTCCTTTAGAAACTAAATTCTCAAAAGCTTCTTTTTGACTACTGCTTAAAGTGAAGTTTTGAACTTCTTTTTTCTCTGTATTGTCAATTGCGCCTTGTAAAAACGTATTACCTTCAAACGGAACTACAACTTGTTTTCCTTCATGAAAAGGCATAATTACAAATCCAGCTTGATTAGAAAATTCGATAATTTCATCATTTTGTTGAATAAGTAAATTCCAAACTGTTTCATTTGGTTTTACATAGCAAACAAACGGATTTTGTTGCGATAATATAGTCTGTATTTCTTCAAAAACTTGCATTATTGTCTTCTCGATAATACCATATTTGTTAATTTACATAGCGAAATTAACTTTCCTTGTTCGTCAACAATTCTAATTTCCCACAAATGTAAACTTGCACCTTTATGAATAATTTTAGCTGTAGCTGTAACCATTCCTTCGCGCTTACTTTTTAAATGGTTTGCTGAAATTTCGATACCACGAACTTCTTGCTTTTCAGGATTTACAAACATTAATGATGCAGCACTTCCTACACTTTCAGCTAAAGCCACTGTTGCTCCACCATGTAATAATCCCATTGGTTGATGTACTCTTGGATTTACTGGCATAGTAGCAGTTAGAAAATCTTCACCTGCATCGGTGTAAACAATATCTAAGGTATTCATTAAAGTATTTTTGCTCCAATCGTTACACAATTGCAACATTTTTTCTCTATCAAACATCATAACTTTATTTTTGGTAAAATTAAGCATTCCGAATAGAATAATTCATGTTATTTAACGTTTTATAAATATTTATCACATAACTGAAATTGACTCAAACAAAATAATTACTACATAGAATCTATGTGGTTAAAACGAAAAGTTTATTTTCAAAAATTTAAATTAATAATTACATTTACCAAAATTAATTCTACATGCGTCGTTTATTACTTTTATTATTAATAGGGTTTGCCGTTTCATTAACATCTTGTCGAAACGATTTTGATTTTGAATCAAGAACTGGTGGTTTAGAATTTTCTAAAGACACTGTTTATTTAGACACTGTTTTCACTAACATTGGTTCAAGCACTTACACTTTAAAAGTTTACAATAGAAGTGATAAAAATATTTCAATTCCATCTTTAAGACTGAAAAAAGGAACAACATCTAAATACCGATTAATGGTTGACGGAATGGCAGGTCAAGTCTTTGAAAATGTGGAGTTACTTGCAAAAGATAGTATGTATATTTTTATATCAGTAACTGCTGAAGTTGCCGATGCTAATCCTACTGATTTTTTATATACTGATCAAATTCTCTTTGGAGAAGAATCCAATCCAAATCATCAAAAAGTCGAATTAGTTACGCTAATTCAAGACGCTTATTTTATTTATCCAGGAAGAGTTCAAAATCCAGATGATACCTATACTTATGATGAGTTAAATTTAGGAGTTGATGGCAATGGAAATCCCATTACAATTCGTGGTCGATTTTTAGAAGAAACGAATCCAATGAATGGAAACGAATTACATTGGACCAATAATAAACCGTATGTTATTTATGGTTATGCGGCAGTTCCTTCCAACAAAACTTTGGTAGTTGATGCAGGCGCCAGAATTCATTTTCATGCCGAATCAGGTTTAATTGTAGCTAATAATGCTTCTATTCATGTCAACGGAGCTCATTCTACAACAACTGCTTTAGAAAATGAAGTTATATTTGAAGGTGATCGACTCGAACCGGGATTTTCAGAAACGCCTGGTCAGTGGGGAACCATTTGGTTCACGCAAGGTAGTACTAACAATCAAATTTCAAATTTAACAATAAAAAATGCTACTGTTGGTATGCTTGTTACTGGAAATGATGGAACTCCTACACCAACTTTAGACCTTGAAAATATTCAAATTTACAATTGCTCTAATGTGGGGATTTTAGCCCGAACTGGAAATATTGAAGGCCGAAATGTAGTTATTAATAATTGTGGTCAAACTTCATTTGCTGGAAGTTTTGGAGGAAGTTATGAATTTGTACATTGTACTTTCGCTAATTATTGGCCAACACCAAATCAAACAGCAGTTTTATTAGACGATTATGATGGAAGTGTTAGTTATGCGTTAACAAAAGCAAATTTTAAAAACTGTATTATTCACACTTCAAGCAATTTTGGAATTGTATTGAAAAAAACAGGAAGTACATTTGTTTTTAATTTTAATCATTCTTTAATCAAGTTTGCTGATTTTAGTAATCAATTTATAAACAATCCATTGTATGCTTTTTCAAATAATGCTCTATATACTAACTGTTTGATAGCTACGAATTCAACCGTAAACAAACCTGATTTTAAAGATGCTAGAAAAAATAAATTAATTATTGGACAAAATTCAGCTGCTAAAGGAACTGCAAATATTACCTATTCTACTTTCAATGATATTTTAAACAATCCAAGAAATGGAGCAACAGATATGGGTGCTTACAATTGGACTACTTTTGACTAATCAATTAAAACTATACAATTATGAAAAATCTCTCTTTATCTCTTTTAATTATTGGTTTAACATTTATTTCTTGTAAAAAAGAAGAAACTCAAAAACCAGAAGAAACCGTTTCAAAAGAAGAAATTGCATCAGAAACAAAACCAGATTCTGCAACCGTTGCTAAAGCTTGGGCAGATTATGCAACTCCATCAAAAGCTCACGAAATGCTTGCAAAAGATACTGGAACATGGGATGCAGATATGACTTTTTGGATGGAGGGAAATCCTGAACCACAAAAAGCAAAATCGGTAGCCGTTTACAGAATGATTCTGGATGGTAAATACCAAGAAGGAATTTACAAAGGTGATATGTGGGGAATGCCTTTTGAAGGTAGAGGCATGACTGCTTATGACAATGCTTCTAAAGAATATATTGCCACATGGGTGGACAATATGGGAACTGGAATGTTAGTTTCTCGTGGAAAATATGACGAAGCAACTAAAACGTTAACCTTTAATGGTGCTATGGTTGACCCAGTTACTGGGAAAGAAAAAATGATAAAAGAAATTATCACTTACATTGACGAAAACACACAAAAAATGGAAATGTTTGATATCGATGCAAATAAAAAAGAATTTAAAACTATGGAAATTCTTTCAAAAAGAAGAAAATAAAATTAAAAAACTCCTTACAAACTGCCATTTACTAGTGGCAGTTTTTTTTTGTCTTAAACTTTATTATTAATGCTTTTGAAATTCTAACTTTTTAGAATAAATTTGCACTTTCAACAACACACAAACAACAACACACAATGATTCATTTCTTCGGAAACCAATCCAACACCGTATTTGCGGTTCAAACGCAAAACGAATTATCGACTGAAGACATCAACAAATTAAATTGGCTTTTTGGCAACGCACATAAAATAGAAAAATCCGTATTGTCGGATTTTTTTGTTGGACCACGTGCCGCTATGATTACGCCTTGGAGTACAAATGCGGTAGAAATTACTCAAAACATGGGAATTTCTGGTATTATTAGAATTGAAGAATTCCAAAAAGTAAGTGCTGATTTTAATGATTTCGACCCAATGCTTTCGCAAAAGTATTCGGAATTAAACCAAGAAATTTACACGATTAATATCCAACCTGAACCTATTTTAGATATTGAAGATATTGACGCTTACAATAAATCAGAAGGTTTAGCATTAAGTCCTGAAGAAGTGGACTATTTGAACAACCTTTCTACAAAATTAGGAAGAAAATTAACCGATTCTGAAATTTTCGCTTTCTCTCAAGCGAATTCAGAACACTGTCGTCACAAAATTTTCAACGGAACTTTTGTGATTGATGGCGAAGAAAAACCAACTTCTTTATTCAAATTAATTAAGAAAACATCGGAAACCAATCCAAACGATATTGTTTCGGCATATAAAGATAACGTAGCTTTTATTAAAGGTCCGAAAGTAACACAATTCGCTCCAAAAAGCGCTGATAAACCTGATTTCTACCAAGAAAAGGAATTTGATTCGGTACTTTCCTTAAAAGCAGAAACACATAATTTCCCAACCACAGTTGAGCCTTTCAACGGAGCTGCAACTGGTTCTGGAGGAGAAATTCGTGACCGTTTAGCAGGTGGACAAGGTTCGTTACCATTGGCAGGAACTGCTGTTTACATGACATCGTATTCTCGTTTGGCAGAAGAACGTCCTTGGGAAAACGGAATGGCTGAAAGACCATGGTTGTATCAAACACCAATGGATATTTTGATTAAAGCTTCAAACGGAGCTTCTGATTTTGGAAATAAATTTGGGCAACCTTTAATTACGGGTTCTATTCTGACTTTCGAACATGAAGAAAACAACCGTAAAATTGGTTACGATAAAGTTATCATGCAAGCGGGTGGAATTGGTTACGGAAAATTAGATCAAGCGATAAAAAAGAAACCTACAGCTGGCGATAAAATCGTTATTTTAGGTGGAGAAAATTATAGAATTGGAATGGGTGGAGCTGCGGTTTCATCAGCAGATACAGGAGCTTTTGGTTCAGGAATTGAATTAAATGCTATTCAACGTTCCAATCCTGAAATGCAAAAACGTGCTGCTAATGCTATTCGTGGTTTGGTTGAAAGTGATAACAATCCAATTGTTTCTATTCACGATCATGGTGCAGGTGGACATTTGAATTGTTTATCGGAATTAGTTGAAGAAACTGGAGGATTAATTGATTTAGATAAATTACCTGTTGGTGACCCAACACTTTCAGCTAAAGAAATCATCGGAAACGAATCGCAAGAAAGAATGGGATTGGTTATTGGTGAAAAAGATATCGAAACCTTACAAAGAATTGCAGACAGAGAGCGTTCTCCAATGTATCAAGTGGGTGACGTAACTAACGACCATAGATTTACATTCGAATCAAAATCGACTGGTGTAAAACCAATGGATTATGCTTTGGAAGATTTCTTTGGAAGTTCACCAAAAACTATCATGACGGATAAAACCGTTGCTACAAACTATTCAGATTTAGAATATAACAAAGAAAATATTGGAAGCTACTTAAGTCAGGTTTTACAATTAGAAGCAGTAGCTTGTAAAGATTGGTTAACAAATAAAGTAGACCGTTGTGTAGGCGGACGTGTAGCAAAACAACAATGCGTGGGTCCATTACAATTACCGTTGAACAATGTCGGAGTTATGGCATTGGATTTCAAAGGAAAAGAAGGTATTGCCACTTCACTTGGACACTCGCCTATTTCGGCTTTAGTAAATCCTGTTGCGGGTTCAAGAACTGCTATTGCTGAGGCGTTATCAAATATCGTTTGGGCTCCGTTAAAAGACGGTTTACAATCAGTTTCATTATCTGCCAACTGGATGTGGGCTTGTAAAAACGAAGGAGAAGACGCTCGTTTATATGAAGCTGTAAAAGGTTGTTCTGATTTTGCTATTGAATTGGGAATCAATATTCCAACCGGAAAAGATTCGCTTTCGATGAAACAAAAATATCCAAATGATGAAGTAATTGCACCAGGAACGGTAATTATTTCAGCTGCTGGAAATTGTTCGAACATTACGAAAGTCGTAGAACCTGTTTTACAAAGAAACGGCGGAAATATTTACTACATCAATTTATCGCAAGATTCCTTTAAATTAGGTGGAAGTTCATTTGCTCAGGTGTTGAATAAAATTGGAAATGACGTTCCAACGATTCAAAATTCAGAATTCTTCAAAAAAGCGTTCAACGTTTTACAAGATTTAATCAAAGACAGAAAAATTAAAGCAGGACACGATATTGGAAGTGGTGGTTTAATCACTACTCTATTAGAAATGTGTTTTGCAGATGATAAATTAGGTGCGTTAATCGACTTGACTTCATTAGGAGAAAAAGATACGGTTAAAGCCTTATTTAATGAAAATATCGGTGTTGTTTTCCAAGCGAGTGCTGAAGTGGAAGCGACTTTCGCCAAACATAACATTGAAATTTTCAAAATTGGTTCGGCTATCGATGGTGATGCGTTTACAGTTATCAATGGTGAAGATAGTTTGACATTCAGTGTTGCAACATTAAGAGATACTTGGTACAAAACATCTTTCCTTTTAGATTCCAAACAATCTAAAAACGGAATGGCGCAAGCACGTTTTGACAATTACAAAAACCAAAAATTACAATTCACTTTCCCATCGCATTTTACAGGTAAATTACCTGTGATTGATGCTTCAAAACCAAAACCAAAAGCAGCTATCATTCGTGAAAAAGGAAGTAATTCTGAACGTGAAATGGCAAATGCTATGTTCTTGGCAGGATTTGATGTAAAAGATGTTCACATGACCGATTTAATTTCGGGAAGAGAAACATTGGAAGACATTCAATTCATTGGAGCAGTTGGAGGATTCTCAAATTCGGATGTTTTAGGTTCGGCTAAAGGTTGGGCTGGAGCGTTTTTATACAACGAAAAAGCGAACACCGCTTTGAAAAACTTCTTCAAACGCGAAGACACACTTTCAGTTGGAATATGTAATGGATGTCAGTTATTAATGGAATTGGAATTAATTAATCCAGAACATGAAGTTCACGGAAAAATGCATCATAATACTTCAAACAAACACGAGAGTGGATTTACTTCGGTAACGATTCAGAAGAATAATTCGGTAATGTTATCAACATTAGAAGGAACTACTTTAGGCGTTTGGATTTCACATGGTGAAGGAAAATTCAAATTACCATATTCAGAAGATAAATATAATATTGTAGCAAAATACGCTTACGAAGGTTATCCAGCCAATCCAAATGGTTCTGATTTCAACACTGCTATGATGTGTGATGCTACTGGAAGACATCTAGTAATGATGCCACACATAGAGCGTTCGACTTTCCCTTGGAACTGGGCACATTACCCAGAAAGAGAACAAAAAGATGAAGTTTCGCCATGGTTAGAAGCTTTTGTGAATGCCAGAAAATGGATTGAAAGCAGAAAATAAATACACGGAAAGCCTTCTTAACAGAAGGCTTTTTTTATTATGCAAGCATAATAGTTTCATTTTCAAAAACTTACAAATAACATTTTGTCAATTCAATAAAAAATTGGTTAATTAATTATATTTTCTTAATTTGCAACATTATAAAACTGTAAATTATGAATCAAATTACTCGTTTATTTGAATTTCCTTATTATCAATTAGAAAAATACAATCTAAAAGATGCCTTAGTAACCAAATATGGCGATACATGGGTGAAAACTTCAACCCAGGAATATTTAGATAAAGCCAATGCTTTTTCGAGAGGTTTAATTAGATTAGGTGTTAATAAAAATGATAAAATTGCTATCATTTCTTCTAACAATCGAACAGAATGGCATATTACAGATATTGGAACATTACAAACTGGTGCTCAAACCGTTCCCATGTATCCAACTATTTCAGCTGAAGATTACGAATACATTTTAAATCATTCTGAATCACAATATGTATTTGTATCAGATTCGGAAGTTTACGATAAATTACAAAGCATTAAAAACAATGTTCCAACACTAAAAGATATATATTCGTTTAACGATATTAGTGGATGCAAAAGTTGGAAAGAAATCTTAGAACTTGGTGCAGATGAATCCAATCAAGATGTTGTTGAAGATAGAAAAAACAATGTAAACACTACAGATCTAGCAACAATTATCTATACTTCTGGAACTACAGGAAGACCAAAAGGGGTAATGTTAAGTCACCAAAATATTGTTTCAGATGTTCTTATGAGTGCTCCAAGAGTTCCATTAAGAGCTGGAGATACAAGAGCTTTAAGCTTCTTACCTATTTGTCATATTTTCGAAAGAATGTTGACGTATTTATACCAATATTATGGCATATCAATTTACTTCGCTGAAAGTATTGAGAAAATTTCAGATAACTTAAAAGAAGTAAAACCTCATGTGATGTCGGTTGTACCTCGTTTATTAGAAAAAGTTTACGATAAAATTTATGCTAAAGGAGCCGATTTAACAGGAATTAAAAAAGCACTTTTCTTTTGGGCATTAAATTTAGGTATGGAATACAAACCATATAAACAAAATGGAGCTTTCTACGAATTCAAATTAAAAATAGCTCGCAAATTAATCTTCTCTAAATGGCAAGAAGGTTTAGGAGGTGAATTAGAACTATTAGTTTCTGGTAGTGCTGCTTTACAATCTCGTTTAACTCGAGTTTTCTGTGCCGCTAATATTCCTGTTATGGAAGGTTATGGTTTAACCGAAACTTCTCCAGTAATTTCAGTAAATGATATGAGAAACGGTGGATTCAGAGTAGGAACTGTCGGAAAAGTATTAAACGGTGTTGAAGTTAAAATTGCTGAAGACGGAGAGATTTTATGTAAAGGTCCAAATGTTATGATTGGGTATTACAAAGACGAAACTCAAACTGCTGAAGTATTAAAAGATGGTTATTTCCACACTGGAGATATTGGTGAAATTGATGCCGATGGTTTCTTAAAGATTACTGATCGTAAAAAAGAAATGTTTAAAACATCTGGAGGAAAATATGTTGCGCCTCAAATTTTAGAAAATGCATTTAAGCAATCGCGTTTCATTGAACAAATTATGGTAATTGGAGATGGCGAAAAAATGCCTGCTGCTTTTATTCAACCTAATTTTGAGTTTGTAAGTGAATGGGCTTCTAGACACAATCTAAAATTTAATACAAATGAAGAATTGTGTTCTAATAAAATGGTTATCGATAGAATTCAAGAAGAAATTGATATTGCAAATGAAAAGTTTGGAAATTGGGAAAAGGTAAAACGTTTTGAACTTACTCCTGATGTTTGGTCTATTGATGCCGGACACCTTACTCCTACTATGAAGTTAAAACGTAAAATCATTAAAGAAAAATATTCTGATTTATATCAAAAAATTTATGGATAAAAACGGTAAAGCCCACATTTCGTGGGTTTTGCTATTTATAAATGTTAAATTTTATAAAAAATGTTAAAAATACTATGCGTGCATAGTATTTTTTTTTATATTTGAAAAAGTTTAGATTCAACTTATATGAAAGATAAAACTATAGACTATATATTAAGAGCTACATGGCAAGCTGTAGCAAGAATGTACAACGAAGAAGCCGCAAAATACAATGCAACTATGGCAACTGGGTTTGCACTATTGAGTATTGATAAAGAAAAAGGATCACCTTCAACTACATTAGGAC
The DNA here is from genome assembly GCF_036782315.1 of Flavobacterium sp. Lineage (GTDB taxonomy): Bacteria > Bacteroidota > Bacteroidia > Flavobacteriales > Flavobacteriaceae > Flavobacterium. The sequence goes on along the minus strand of NZ_DAIPZK010000012.1, from coordinate 90,846 downwards.
CGAAAATGGGAATGGAAGCTACAAGCTTAACAAGAACCTTAAAATCAATGGAAGAACGAGGTTTAATTACTCGCAAAAAGAATCCGACTGATGGTAGAGGTGTTATCATTCAATTAACTAAAGAAGGAAAAGAAAAGAGAGAACTTTCTAAAGAAACTGTTCTTCGTTTTAATGAGGCGGTAAAACAACATGTTAGTGAAGAAAAACTACAACATTTCATGGAAGTAGCCGAAATTATAAACGAATTGATTGCCGATAAAAAAATCTATAACGACAAATAAAACAACAAACCTATCAACATGAAACGTAATATTAAAAAAGTTGCTGTTATTGGTTCCGGAATTATGGGAAGCGGTATTGCTTGTCATTTTGCCAATATTGGTGTTGAAGTCTTACTTTTAGACATTGCTCCAAATGAACTAACGGAAGCCGAACAGAAAAAAGGATTAACTTTAGAAAGTAAAGCCGTTAGAAACCGATTAGTTAATGATCATTTAGCTAACGCTTTAAAATCAAAACCTTCTCCTATTTATCATCCAAGTTTTGCTTCAAGAATAACTACTGGAAACACAACCGATGATATATCTAAAATTGCAACTGCTGATTGGATTATCGAAGTAGTTGTGGAACGATTAGACATCAAGAAAATTGTTTTTGAACAAGTTGATAAATATAGAAAACCAGGAACTTTAGTAACTTCGAATACTTCTGGTATTCCCATTCAGTTCATGAGCGAAGGAAGAAGCGAAGATTTCCAAAAACATTTCTGTGGTACACACTTTTTCAATCCAGCACGTTACTTAAAATTATTTGAAATTATTCCTGGTCCAAAAACATCACAAGAAGTATTGGATTTCTTAAACGGTTATGGCGAAAAATTCTTAGGAAAAACTTCAGTTGTTGCTAAAGATACTCCGGCTTTTATCGGAAATAGAATTGGAATCTTTGGAATTCAAAGTTTATTCCATCAAGTAAAAGAAATGGGATTAACGGTTGAAGAAGTAGATAAATTAACCGGACCAGTTATTGGTCGTCCAAAATCAGCTACTTTTAGAACGGTTGATGTTGTAGGATTAGATACTTTAGTTCATGTGGCTAACGGAATTTATGAAAATTGTCCAAATGACGAAGCGCATGAATTATTCAAACTTCCTGAATTTGTAAACAAAATGATGGAAAACAAATGGTTGGGAAGTAAAACTGGACAAGGTTTCTACAAAAAAGAAGGAAAAGATATTCTAACTTTAGATTTAGATACTTTGACTTATAGACCAAATAAAAAAGCATCTTTCGCCACTTTAGAATTAACCAAAACAATTGAAAAACCAATCGATAGATTCAAAGTTTTAGTTACTGGAAAAGACAAAGCAGGTGATTTTTATAGAAAAAACTTCGCTTCGATGTTCCAATATTGTTCCAATAGAATTCCTGAAATTACAGATGCGTTTTACAAAATCGACGATGCAATGAAAGCTGGTTTCGGTTGGGAAAACGGTCCATTCGAAATTTGGGATGCTATCGGAGTTGAAAAAGGAATCGAATTAATGAAAGCGGAAGGTTACCAACCTGCTTCTTGGGTAACCGATATGTTAGCATCTGGAAATACTTCTTTTTATTCGATTAAAGATGGAGCAACACACTTCTACTCTATCACGAATAAAAAAGTAGAGAAAGTTCCTGGTCAGGATGCTTTCATTATCTTAAATAACATTCGCGAAAGCAAAAAAATATGGAACAACAGCGATTCAATCATTACCGATTTAGGTGATGGAATCATCAATTTAGAATTTACTTCCAAAATGAATTCAATTGGCGCTGGTGTTTTACAAGGAATTAATAAAGCAATTGATATTGCTGAAAAAGATTATAACGGTTTAGTAATTGGTAATCAAGGAGCTAATTTCTCTGTTGGAGCGAACTTAGGAATGATTTTCATGATGGCTGTTGAGCAAGAATATGACGAATTAAATATTGCTATCAAAATGTTCCAAGACACGATGATGCGTTGTCGTTATTCAGCAATCCCAGTTATCGCTGCTCCTCACGGTATGACTCTTGGTGGTGGTTGCGAATTAGTAATGCATTCAGACAGAGCGGTTGCCGCAGCAGAGACATACATCGGTTTAGTAGAATTTGGTGTTGGAGTAATTCCTGGTGGTGGTGGTTCTAAAGAAATGGCTTTGAGAGCTTCTGATTTATTCCGCAAAAACGATGTAGAATTGAATGTTTTGCAAGAATATTTCTTAACCGTGGGAATGGCAAAAGTAGCTACTTCAGCTTACGAAGGTTTCGATACCGGAGTTTTACAAAAAGGAAGAGATATTGTTGTGGTAAACAAAGACCGCCAAATTGCAACAGCTAAACAAGTAGCCTTACAAATGGCAGAACAAGGTTACACCCAACCAGTGAGAAGAAAAGACATCAAAGTATTAGGTAAACAAGCTTTAGGTATGTTCTTAGTTGGAACTGACCAAATGGAAGCTGGTAAATACATTTCTGAACACGATAAGAAAATTGCCAATAAATTAGCTTACGTTATGGCGGGTGGTGATTTATCAGAAGCAACTTTAGTTTCTGAACAATATTTATTGGATTTAGAAAGAGAAGCCTTTTTATCTCTAACAGGAGAAAGAAAATCTCTTGAGAGAATTCAATATATGCTAACTAAGGGTAAACCTTTACGTAATTAATAGCCTCGTAGAGGCGAAATATTGGTAGAAAAATATATTAGATATGAAAAATACAACCGCATATATAGTTTCGGGTTACCGAACCGCAGTAGGAAAAGCTCCAAAAGGGGTATTCCGATTCAAAAGACCTGACGAATTAGCAGCAGAAACCATCGAACACATGATGATGGATTTGCCTGATTTCGACAAAGCACGTATTGATGATGTGATGGTAGGAAACGCCATGCCAGAAGCAGAACAAGGTTTGAACGTTGGGCGTTTAATTTCATTAATGGGATTAAAAATCACCGATGTTCCTGGAGTTACAGTAAATAGATATTGTGCTTCTGGAGTTGAAACTATTGCAATGGCAACGGCTAAAATTCAATCTGGAATGGCAGATTGTATTATCGCTGGTGGCTCCGAAAGTATGAGTTATATTCCAATGGGAGGTTACAAACCAACACCAGATTACAAAGTTGCCGCTGCAGGTCATGAAGATTATTACTGGGGAATGGGATTAACGGCTGAAGCAGTTGCAAAACAATTCAACGTTTCGCGTGAAGATCAAGATGAATTTGCTTACCATTCACATATGAAAGCCTTAAAAGCACAAGCAGAAGGTAAATTCGATAAACAAATTGCTCCTATCACAGTGGAACAAACGTTTATCAATGAAAATGGTAAAAAAGAAACAAAATCTTACGTTGTAAATAAAGACGAAGGTCCTAGAGCTGGAACTTCGGTAGAAGCTTTAGCTGGATTACGACCAGTATTCGCTGCTGATGGTTCGGTTACAGCTGGAAACTCTTCGCAAATGAGTGATGGAGCGGCTTTCGTTTTAATTATGAGCGAAGAAATGGTAAAAGAATTAAACTTAGAACCAATTGCAAGAATGGTTAGCTACGCTGCTTCAGGAGTAGAACCAAGAATCATGGGAATTGGACCAGTTACCGCAATTCCAAAAGCATTAAAACAAGCAGGATTAAAACAAGACCAAATCGATTTAATTGAATTAAACGAAGCTTTCGCAGCACAATCTTTAGCAGTTGTGAGAGAATTAGGTTTAAATCCTGAAATCGTAAACGTAAATGGTGGGGCTATCGCTTTAGGTCACCCACTAGGTTGTACAGGAGCTAAACTATCCGTTCAATTGTTTGATGAAATGCGCCTGAGAAACAGCAAATACGGAATCGTTTCGATGTGTGTTGGAACTGGTCAAGGTGCAGCCGGAATTTTTGAATTTTTGAAGTAAAGCCCCCTAACCCCCAAAGGGGGAATATGGATTGTGGTTATACATTATACTGAAATACTATAAAAAAATTATATTGTAAAATTTAAACCCTATTGACCCCTAATAGGTTCCCCCTTTGGGGGATAGGGGGCTAATTATGTCAGATATCATCAGAGGAGGACAATTCCTTGTAAAAGAAACAAAATGCGAAGACATCTTCACACCAGAAGATTTCAATGAAGAGCAAATTATGATGCGTGATTCGGTAATTGAGTTCGTAGACAAAGAAATTTGGCCAAATAAAGAGCGCTTCGAAAAGAAAGATTACGCTTTAACCGAAGAAATCATGCGTAAAGCTGGTGAATTGGGTTATTTAAGTGTTGCCGTTCCTGCTGCTTACGGTGGTATGGAAATGGGATTCGTAAACACGGTTTTAGTATGTGATTATATTTCAGGAGCGACAGGTTCATTTTCAACAGCTTTTGGTGCACACACCGGAATTGGAACGATGCCAATTACTTTATACGGAACGGAAGAACAAAAACAAAAATATGTACCAAAATTAGCTTCTGGCGAATGGTTTGGTGCTTACTGTTTAACAGAACCAGGTGCAGGATCTGATGCAAATTCAGGAAAAACAAAAGCCGTTCTTTCTGAAGATGGAACACATTATAAAATCACTGGTGGAAAAATGTGGATTTCAAATGCTGGATTCTGTAATGTATTTATCGTTTTTGCTCGTATCGAAGATGATAAAAACATCACAGGTTTCATCGTTGAGAATGATCCATCAAACGGAATTTCTTTAGGAGATGAAGAACACAAATTAGGTATTCGTTCCTCTTCTACTCGTCAGGTTTTCTTTAATGAAACGAAAGTACCAGTAGAGAATATGTTAGCAGGTCGTGGCGAAGGATTCAAAATTGCAATGAATGCTTTGAATGTTGGACGTATTAAATTAGCAGCAGCTTGTTTAGAAGCACAACGTAGAACGATTTCTGGCGCAGTTCAATATGCAAATGAAAGAGTTCAGTTTAAAACCCCTATTTCAAGTTTTGGGGCAATTCAAGCTAAAATTGCTGAAATGGCAACAAATGCATATGCTGGAGAAAGTGCAACTTACAGAGCGGCTGCAGATATTGAAAACAGAATCAATATTAGAGTAAGTGAAGGAAATTCACACCAAGAAGCTGAATTAAAAGGTGTTGAAGAATTCGCTATCGAATGTTCTATCTTAAAAGTAGCTGTTTCAGAAGATGTTCAAAACTGTACGGATGAAGGAATTCAAATTTTTGGTGGAATGGGATTCTCTGAAGATGCACCAATGGAAAGTGCTTGGAGAGATGCTCGTATTGCCAGAATTTACGAAGGAACTAACGAAATCAACAGAATGTTATCAGTTGGTATGTTAGTGAAAAAAGCAATGAAAGGACATGTTGATTTATTAGGACCAGCAATGGCTGTGGCTGAAGAATTAATGGGAATTCCTTCTTTCGATATTCCTGATTATTCTGAATTGTTTGCTGAAGAAAAGGAAATGATTGCCAAATTGAAAAAAGTATTCTTAATGGTAGCAGGTGCTGCTGTTCAAAAATATGGACCCGAATTGGAATCACACCAACAATTGTTAATGGCTGCTGCTGATATCTTAATCGAAATCTATATGGCAGAAAGTACTATTCTTAGAACGGAGAAATTAGCTAAAAAAGTTGGTGAAGATAATGCACAAGAGCAAATTGCAATGGCAAAATTATACTTATATCATGCAGTAGATATCGTGAACCAAAAAGGAAAAGAAGGAATCGTTTCTTTCTCTGAAGGTGATGAACAACGCATGATGTTAATGGGATTAAAACGATTTACAAAATATACGAACATGCCAAATGTGGTAGCGCTTCGTGAAAAAATTGCTGCCAAAATTATTAGCGAAAACAAATACGCTTTTTAATACAGCAATTAATTGGTTTAGTTTGTTTAAAAAAACCATTCGCCTTGGCGAATGGTTTTTTATTATTTTAAAATCTGAGCAGCATGTGCTTTTGTTTTTACATCCGAAATTACTTCTTCGATAACTCCGTTTTCATCAATTACAAAAGTGGTTCTGTGAATACCATCGTATTCTTTTCCCATGAATTTCTTTGGCCCCCAAACACCAAAGGCTTGTATCACTGATTTATCTTCATCAGCTAATAGCGGAAATGGTAAATCATATTTTTCAATGAATTTTGCTTGCGCTTTTGCACTATCGGCACTTACACCTAATAAGGCATAATTATTTGCTTCAAAACGAGCATAATTATCTCTTAAATCACAAGCTTCTGCAGTACAACCGGGTGTACTTGCCTTTGGATAAAAGAAAACTACAAGCTTTTTCCCTTTGTAATCTGATAATGTATGTGTAATTCCATTTTGATCTAAACCTGAGAAATTAGGAGCTTTATCTCCTGCTTTTAATGTTGTCATTTACTTATAGTTTTAAAATTAATTAGTCATAAGGTTAAAAAACGGATGATACAATGAATTTTGATATTGTACTTTTACTTTATAACTTTACGAATCAAATTTAGTTAAAAATGACCAAAAGCGAGAAAGTAACATTTGTTATAAATACGTTAAATGAATTATATCCAGAAATTCCAATACCGTTAGACCATAAAGATCCCTACACTCTACTAATTGCTGTGTTACTCTCTGCACAATGTACGGATGTACGTGTAAATCAAATTACCCCTCTATTATTTGCAAAAGCAGATAATCCTTATGACATGGTTAAAATGTCGATAGAAGAAATTAAAGAAATCATTCGTCCGTGCGGATTATCGCCAATGAAATCGAAAGGAATTCACGGTTTATCCGAAATTTTAATTGAAAAATATAACGGAGAAGTACCACAAAGTTTTGAAGCTTTGGAATCCCTGCCCGCTGTTGGACACAAAACAGCGAGTGTGGTTATGAGTCAAGCTTTTGGGGTACCCGCTTTTCCTGTAGATACACACATTCATAGATTGATGTATCGTTGGGGATTTACTGATGGAAAAAACGTCCAACAAACCGAAAAAGATGCCAAAAGAATTTTTCCTAAAGAATGTTGGAACGACTTACACTTACAAATTATTTGGTACGGACGTGAGTATTCTCCAGCGCGTGGCTGGAATTTAGAAAAAGATATTATTACGAGAACAATTGGAAGAAAAAGTGTTATTAATGAAATTAAAAAATAAATGGCATCAAGAAGTATAAATCATATGATCTTTGCTGGAGTTTATCCTCATTACATAAACAAAGCAGAGAAAAAAAATCGCACGAAAGCTGAAGTCGATGAAATTATTTGTTGGTTAACTGGTTATACATTGGAAAACCTTCAAAAACAAATTGATACAAAAGTTGATTTCGAAACTTTTTTTAACCAAGCACCACAATTAAACGAAAACGTTTCTAAAATTACAGGAGTAATTTGCGGTTATCGCATCGAAGAAATTGAAGATCCTTTGATGAGAAAAGTACGTTATTTGGACAAACTAATTGACGAGTTAGCGAAAGGAAAAGCGATGGAAAAAATTTTACGAAAATAAAAAATGCCTCAAATCTCTTTGAGGCATTTTTCTTAATTAGCGATAATTTCAAAATTTGAATTTCCCACTTTATAGATACTCAATGCTTTTGAGTAATTGAGTAAAAACGAAATCGTTTCTTTTTTAGGTTTCATTTTTTGAGATGCTAATTTTTTCTTAGAGTAAAGTTTTGCCATTTATTAGGTTTTGGTTTATAAATCAATAACGGCAAAATATTACGTTTAGTATTAATTAGTTAAAATTATTTGATTTTTTTCTATAATTTTTCTCAAATTCAATAAAGCATAACGCATTCTGCCTAAAGCTGTATTGATACTAACCCCTGTTAAATCAGCAATTTCCTTAAAACTAAGATCTTGATACATACGCATTATCAACACTTCTTTTTGATCTAAAGGAAGCTCTTCTAACAACTTAGCCAAATCTGATTCTACTTGAGCTGTAATTATTTGCCCTTCAATATTCAAACTATTGTCGGTCATATAATTAAATATTGAATACTCTTCTGTTTCACGTTGAAAAGGCATTTTTTTTGCTTTTCTAAAATGGTCAACCACCAAATTGTGAGCAATACGCATTACCCAAGGCAAAAATTTCCCTTCTTCATTATATGATTGAGATTTTAAAGTTTTTATAACCTTAATAAAAGTGTCTTGAAAAATATCATCAGATAAATCCCTATCATTTATTTTTGAATAAATAAAACCATAGATTTTAGATTGATGTCTTTCAATTAGGGAAGCTAAAGCAGATTCATCACCACTTATATAATTCTTCACTAAAACTGCGTCAGGGAGTACAAGATTAGCCATAACAATACCTTTTAGTTAATTTTAAGATTCGGGGTCTAAAAAGTAATGGTGTGTTATAGGCAAATGAGTTTTAAAGATTAAAGTCCAAATTTAACATAAAATTTATTTAATATCCAAATAATTCTTCAAAAAAATCTTTTTATCATTAAAAATAAATTGAATTATTACATTAAAATCTCAAATAATCGCAATATTTGGCTTTATCTATTAAATAATTTTAAGTTAAATATTTAGTTATTGAGATTAAAGGCAAAAGGAATAGGAGTAAATAAATTTACAATTATTATCTTTGCGAATCTTTTAAAAACAACCATGACACAACCCGATTTTTCTACTTTAGAACCAAAAAAAAATATCTTGATTAAAGGGGCACAATTGCATAACCTTAAAAATTTAGATGTTGCTATTCCTAGAAACAAATTAGTTGTGATTACTGGACTTTCAGGTTCAGGGAAATCGAGTTTAGCATTTGATACTTTATATGCCGAAGGGCAACGTCGTTACGTAGAAAGTTTATCATCATACGCTCGTCAATTTTTAGGAAGATTAGATAAACCAAAAGTAGAATACATAAAAGGAATTGCTCCTGCTATTGCCATCGAGCAAAAAGTAAATACAAGCAATGCGCGTTCAACTGTTGGAACTTCAACCGAAATTTACGATTATCTAAAATTGTTATTTGCCCGTATTGGAAAAACCTACTCGCCTATTTCAGGAAAAGAAGTCAAAAAAGATACGGTTTCTGATGTTATTAATGACATTAAAACATTTTCAATTGACAGCAAATGGTTACTCCTTGCTCCTATTCATTTAGAGGACGGAAGAGCTTTAGAAGACAAATTAAAAGTTTTATTGCAACAAGGTTTTGCTCGTATACTTGTTGATAACGAAATGGTTCGTTTAGATACCATAGACCAACATAAATTAGACAATAAAGACATTCTACTTATCGTTGACCGAATTGTAGTTAAAGATGAAGAAGAATTCTATAATCGATTAGCAGATGCTGTTCAAACTGCTTTTTATGAAGGAAAAGGTATTTGTTATTTACAAGAAGTCGATTCACAAAAACGTTTAGAATTCAGTTCTAATTTTGAATTGGATGGCATTACTTTTTTAGAGCCGAATATTCACTTATTTAGCTTTAACAATCCTTACGGAGCTTGTCCTACTTGCGAAGGCTACGGAAGTGTTATTGGAATAGATGAAGATTTAGTAATTCCAAATACTGCTTTATCGGTTTATGAAAATGCGATTTTCCCTTGGAGAGGTGAAAGCATGGGTTGGTATCGCGACCAATTGGTAAACAACGCTTATAAATTCGATTTCCCTATTCACAAACCGTTTTTCGAACTTTCAGACGAACAAAAACAACTGATTTGGGATGGAAATTCGTATTTCACTGGTTTACATGATTTCTTCGCAGAATTAGAAGAGAAAAATTATAAAATTCAAAACCGCGTTTTACTTTCAAGATATCGCGGAAAAACAAAATGTACCACTTGTAAAGGAAAACGCCTACGATACGAAGCGAATTTCATTAAAGTGGGTGGAAAAACAATTTCTGACTTAGTCGATTTACCAATTGTAAACTTAATCGAATTCTTCAAAAAATTAGAATTAAACGAATATGATGCTAAAGTTGCCAAACGTTTATTAATCGAAATCAACAATCGTTTAGACTTTTTATTTAACGTTGGATTGAGTTATTTGACTTTAAATCGTAATTCTAATACGCTTTCTGGTGGTGAATCCCAACGTATTAACTTAGCAACTTCATTAGGAAGTAGTTTGGTAGGTTCGATGTATATTTTAGACGAACCAAGCATTGGATTACATCCAAAAGATACCGAACGCTTAATAGATGTTTTAAAAAATCTTAGAGACTTAGGTAACACTGTTATTGTAGTAGAGCACGACGAAGACATCATGAAAGCTGCCGATATGATTATCGATATTGGTCCAGAAGCAGGAACACATGGTGGTGAATTAGTAGCTCAAGGAACGTATGATGAAATCCTTAAAGCCGATTCATTAACAGCTAAATATCTGAATGGAAAAGAAGAAATTTCGGTTCCAAAAAAAAGAAGAAAATATAAAAATCATATCGAAGTTATTGGTGCGAGAGAAAATAACTTGAAAAATGAAAATTTCACTTTCCCATTAGAATGTTTGACTGTGATAACTGGTGTTTCGGGAAGTGGAAAAAGCACATTGGTAAAGAAAATTTTGTTTCCAGCCATTCAAAAGAAGCTAGAAGGTGTTGGTGAAAAAGCGGGTCAGTTTACTGAATTATCTGGAAGCTTTTCTCACATCAAACATATCGAATACGTAGACCAAAACCCGATTGGAAGAAGTTCACGTTCGAATCCTGTTACGTATATTAAAGCTTATGATGATATTCGGGATTTATTTGCGAAACAAAACGTTTCTAAACTACGAAATTATCAAGCAAAACATTTCTCTTTCAACGTAGATGGCGGAAGATGTGAAGTATGTAAAGGTGATGGTGAAGTAACCATCGAAATGCAATTCATGGCAGATGTTCACTTAGAATGTGAAGCTTGTAACGGAAAACGTTTCAAAAAAGAAGTCTTAGAAGTTACTTTCGAAAACAAAAACATCGATGACATTCTAAAAATGACCATTGATGAAGCTTTGTTATTCTTTACCGAACAAAAACAGACAAAAATCACGCAAAAATTACAACCCTTACAAGATGTTGGATTAGGTTATGTGCAATTAGGACAATCCTCTTCTACCCTTTCTGGTGGCGAGGCACAACGAATTAAATTGGCTTCATTTTTAGTAAAAGGCACTATTAAAGACCGAGCTTTGTTTGTGTTTGACGAACCAACAACCGGCTTGCATTTTCACGATATCAAAAAATTATTAGCTTCGTTTGATGCTTTGTTGGAAAAAGGTCATTCAATTATCGTGATTGAACACAATTTGGATTTAATCAAATGTGCAGATTACATTTTAGATATTGGTCCAGAAGGTGGTGAAAATGGTGGAAAATTAATTGCTTTTGGAACACCTGAAGAAGTGGCCAAAAATAAAAACTCGGTAACAGGAAAATACTTAAAAGAGAAATTATAGAAAATGATAAACCCTTCTGCAAACGGTTGGATTGACAAGTTTTTTGCTGAAAACAATGAGAATTTCATTGATTTTCAAGGCAATACTTTGTCTTTTTATGAAGATTGCAGAGCAACTGGTTTTATTTATGGTTATGTAGTACGTTACCAGCTTAAAAATCAAATCAATACTTCAAAATGGTCGTATGATGAAGTGACGAAAGTTGGGTTTTTAAACACACTTTTTTCATTATATCGAATTGAAAAATCGAATGGAACTAAAGAAGACTTTATCAATTCTGTTTACCAATTCTATAAAATCATTCAGCCTGAAAACCTGAATTTCATCAAAAAATTACTTCCGGAAGGCTCATATAGTTCGCGTTTAGAAAAAATTATTGATGACCGAATTCAAACCAATAACAATACTATTAGCAAGAATTTCTCGCATATAATTACCAATGCATTATTATTTATTGATATTTTGGCATTCGAACATTATTTGAAAAATGAAACACTTCCTGCTGATTATTTAAAAAATGTAGAATCGGATTGTATTAAAATTGTATCATTAGCTCTAAAAATAAAAGAACGAAAGTCGAAATATGATAAATTATTGGTGAAATTGTTTGAAAATTCGATTCGTTATACCAAATTCAATACCATTGAAAACATTGAATTATCAGAAATCAAATTGATGCGACATACTTCGCTATTGGAAAAATTGTATTTATTGGATATTGCCCAAATGGCGCTTTGGAGCGATGAAAAATTAGAATCAAATGAAGAAGTTTTTCTGAAACAATTGAGCCTCGATTTGGAATTAGATTCATCATTACTAGAAAAAAGCGCTAATGAAATTAATCTTTTCATAGAAAAATATAAATCAGAGATTCCATTTTTTAACTATTCTAACCCAATAAAACATTTCTATGATCAAGCCAATAAAAATGTAACCAAACTCATCATTCGCAACAAAGACAGATTAACCAAAGAAATCAAAGAAAGTGGCGAATTAATGCAACTTCTGGCTAAATCTACTACTAAAGATTTAAGCAAAGAAGAAAAAAAGAAAGTAAAAAAACAATTGCTCGATATCTGTAAAACAGTTCCTTCGCTAACTATTTTTTTACTTCCTGGTGGTGGTTTGTTATTACCTATTTTGATTAAATTTATTCCGCAATTATTGCCTTCAGCATTTAATGAAAATTTAGAGGATTAAAACTTCAACTGATACACATCATCCAAATCTTTATCACAAGTAAAGTTGACTCCTAAATCAGTTACATAACCATCATTAAGACCATAAACCCAACCGTGTAAAGACAATTCTTGACCGCTTTTCCAAGCATTTTGAACAATAGAAGTTTTAGCTAAATCCATTACTTGTTCTTTCACATTGATTTCAACAAATTTATTGAAACGCTCATTTTCATCAACAATTGCATCTAATTCTTCATGATGAAAACGATATACATCTTTAATATGACGAATCCAATTATCAATAATTCCAATTGAAGTATTTCCCATAGCAGCTCTTACTCCTCCACAACCATAATGACCACAAACAATAACGTGTTTTACTTTTAAAGCATTAACTGCATAATCTAAAACGCTCAACATATTCATATCTGTATGTAAAACCATGTTGGCAATGTTTCGATGTACAAAAACTTCGCCCGGTTCTGCACCTATAATTTCATTTGCAGGAACACGACTATCAGAACACCCAATCCAAAGCAAAGGTGGCTCTTGACCTACAGCTAACTTTTTAAAGTAGTTAGGACTTATAGCCAGTTTTTCTTCAACCCATTTTTTATTATTGTCAAGTATCTTTTTGTAAAAATCGCTCATTATCATGTGGAATAGAATTTCAAATTTAAAACAAAAAAGCTATCAATACCTTTATTTTAAGTGAAATGATAGCTTTTTAAAATTCATTTTTATAAATATTAAATTAGTGTCTTAATGCAGCTACTGTAAATTCAGGATTAAAATCGTCTTTAATATACATGACATCATCATAAAAAGTTACGACACCAGTTTCAATATCATGCATTGCTCCTACAATTCCAATTTGTCCGTTTTCTAACATTTGCTCTAGAACAAAACTTCTTTCAATAATGTTTTTTACACTTCTTTTAACGTTAATTGCTGCTACATTTTCAACAAATTCGTTATTCTTTGAACTTCTTTCTTCTTTAGTATCTTTCTCCTCATAAACAGCAGGTTGAATTTTAGATAACAATTCTGTTAAATTCCCCATTTCAACATGATCACAAGCACCTTTTACAGCACCACATTTAGAATGTCCTAGAACAACAATTAATTTTGAACCTGCTACTTTACAAGCAAATTCCATACTTCCTAGAATATCTGTATTAACAATATTTCCGGCTATTCTTACTGAAAAAATATCGCCTAATCCTTGGTCAAAAATTAATTCTGCCGAAGTTCTACTGTCAATACAACTTAAAATAGTAGCAAAAGGCCATTGACCATCTCTAGTTTCATTAACTTGCTCTAATAAATTACGATTGGCTTTTAAATTATTTATAAAACGGTCATTACCCTCTTGCAAAAATTGCAATGCTTTGCGAGGAGTCATTTGCGCTTGTGTTTCTTTATTATGTGCTTTCATATTTAGTTAAGTTATTTAGTTTCTTCTTTAGAATCCTTAATTTTGACGTGTTTAAATTCTGTATTTTCTAAGTTATATTGTTCTTTAAAACCTTTCAAGGTTAAATCTATTTCTTTGTCTTCTGCTTTAACATTTCTAAAGTCTTTGATCAATTCTACTACGTCAAAATCAATATATTTTGTGTTAGAAGCATCAATAACTAACTTAGAACCTCTAGGAATATTCGCTAAAGTATTTTTAATTGCCGCTTTATTTAAGAAAGAAACTTCTTGTGCTAATTTGATTGTAATTATATCGCCATCTTTAAAAGATTCTTTTTTAAATGAGTAAGCAATTTTTAAATTTTGATACAAAATGAAAACAATACTTGTGGCTAAACCAATTCCAACCCCTTTTAATAAATCAATGCGAACTACTGCTATTACCGTTACTATAAAAGGAACGAACTGGGAATAACCATTGTTCCATAAATGCACAAAAACACTTGGTTTTGCCAATTTATACCCAACCATCAATAACACAGCAGCCAAAGCAGCTAAAGGAATTTTGTTTAAGATAAAAGGAATTGAAAGTGCGAAAGTGAATAAAAGCAAGCCATGAAAAATGGTAGACAATTTTGTTTTACCTCCTGAATTTATATTTGCAGAAGAGCGAACTACAACCGAAGTCATAGGCAAACCTCCTAACATTCCACTTAACATATTTCCGATACCTTGCGCTTTTAATTCGCGATTTGTATCTGTAAAACGTTTGTATGGATCTAATTTATCGGTAGCTTCAATGCATAATAAGGTTTCGATAGAAGCAACAACAGCTATTGTAACTGCTACTATCCAAACTTTTTCATTGGTTAGAGCAGAAAAATTGGGTAACGCAAATCCGTTTTTAATTTCTGTAAAAGAAGGAAGATTTACCAAGTGATTTTGAGTTACAATTGCTAAACTAGAACCCGTTTGGATAAATAACTCATTCAATAAAATACTTACCACAACCACAACTAAGGCACCGGGAATTACTTTAATATTTTTTAATGCGGGAACTTTTTCCCAAGTAATCAAAATAGCCAAGGAAAGTAATGCCACTATTAATGCACCAGTATGCATAAAATTAATAGTTTCAATTAAAGTGTCAAAAGTTGTATGTCCCGACTTTTCTATATAGAAAAAATCACCTTCATTATCAATATCATGACCAAAAGCATGAGGAATTTGCTTCAAAATGATTATAATTCCAATTGCTGCTAACATTCCTTCAATTACACTTGTGGGAAAATAATTTGAAAAACTTCCTGCTCTTAAAAAACCTAATGCAATCTGTATTAATCCAGACAAAATTACAGCTACTAAAAAAATGTCAAATCCACCTAAATCGGTAATCGCAGCTAATACTATAGCGGTTAATCCAGCTGCAGGACCGGTAACACTTAATGCTGAATTACTAAAAAAACCAACAACTACTCCTCCTATAACACCTGATACAATACCCGAAAACAAGGGTGCTCCAGAAGCTAGAGCTATACCCAAACACAAAGGCAATGCTACTAAAAACACAACTAATCCAGATGCTAGATCACCTCTAACATTGGAAAAAACAGAATGATTATTCATGAATTTTTTATAATACATTAATACTACATTCAAATAAAATGAATGCTAAAAACTAAGAAATGTACTATGCGAAATTGGGTGGTGGTGAAAAGATTTGATGAGATAAAGTTGTAAAGCTTAAATTATGTACAATTAACACATTAAGCTTTTTTAATTTATGAAGCGGTAAATTAATTATTGAATAATTAAGAATAGGCACAGACTTAATTTCATTAAAAGGCGCATGATTCTCTTCTTCTTCACTTACATTATAAAAGTACGAAGTATCTGCTTCTTCATCAACAATACCTATAATAGTAGGAGTCGCTAAAAAAGTTATGAAAACAAATAAGAATATGTTTACCAATAATTTCATAGTGCGAATATACTATTTCAAACTGAAACAATTCTTAATTTTTTCAAAAAAAAAACACCTAAAAAGGTGTTATTCTTTAATTATATTTCCTCTTCCATCCATGCTTTAAGCATCCAAATAGTTTTTTCTTGCTCGGTAATAAAATCGCTCATCATAGAATTTGTTCCTTCGTCATTTATATCGCCCGATTTATTTAAAATCACTCGCTCTATTTGCAATAAAACACTCAAAGAATCTAATATTAATTGAATGGCTTCAACATCTTTAGAAATTCCTTTTCCAACTTTCAATTTACTATTTGCGATGTAATCTGAAAAAGTATGAAGAGGTGTTCCACCTAGTGTTAAAACACGTTCAGCAATTAAATCAATTTTAATTTGACTATCGTTATATAATTCTTCAAACTTTAAATGCAAATCAAAAAAACGTTTTCCACGAATATTCCAATGCAAACCTCGTAAATTTTGATAATATATTTGAAAGTTAGATAACAATCCGTTTAGTTCATTTACTAATTCATCTGATTGTTCGACTGGTAAACCTAAACTATTTAATTTCATGATTTTTTATTTTATTTACTCAAATTTACATTTTTTTACTCACATTATTAATAAGTTAAATTGATAGTTTTTATATTTGCATCAAATTTATCAATAATGACAATTACACAACTATATTACGTTTTAGCTGTAGCCGAATATAAAAATTTCACATTAGCAGCTGAAAAGTGCTTTGTAACACAGCCAACTTTAAGTATGCAAATTCAAAAATTAGAGGATGAATTAGATATTTTAATTTTTGATAGAAGTAAAAAACCTATTCTATTAACCGAAGTTGGTGAAAAAATTGTAAATCAAGCTAAGAATATTGTTAACGAAGCAGGAAGAATTAAAGACATTGTTGACCAGCAAAAAGGATATATTGGAGGTGAATTTAAAGTAGGTATAATTCCAACAATTATGCCAACGCTACTTCCTATGTTTTTGAATAATTTTATCAAAAAATATCCAAAAGTTAATTTGATTATTGAAGAACAAACTACAGAAGAAATTATTAAAAAATTAAAAAATGGTCATTTAGATTGTGCCATTGCAGCTACTCCTTTAGAAGAAGAAAATTTAAAGGAAATTGTACTATACTATGAGCCTTTTGTAGCATATGTTCCGTCCAATCACCATTCCATCAATAAAAAAGAGATCGAAATTGCTGATTTAGATTTAGATAAAATTTTACTATTACAAGACGGACATTGTTTTAGAAACGGAATTCTTAATTTGTGTAAAAACAATAAATACATTGCCGATAGCCATTTTCAATTAGAAAGTGGAAGTTTTGAAACATTAATTAAATTGGCCGATGAAGGATTAGGAACTACGCTTTTACCTTATTTACATACTTTAGATTTAAATGAAAAAAGTAAAGAAAAATTAAAACCTTTTAAAGATCCAAAACCAGCAAGAGAAGTAAGTTTAATTTATCCTAAGAATGAACTAAAAATACATATTATTAATGCACTAAGAGACACTATATCTGGTGTTGTTCGTGGAGCTATAGCCTTTAGCGATGTTGAAATTATTAGTCCAAAATCTAAATAAGATATTTTTAATAATACAAAAGTCCCGTTTAGCGGGACTTTTTATTTTTAGTTAATGTAGATTAAACATTGCCTTAGTTCAGGCTTTTCTTTAGTAAATTGAAGTAACCACTCTCTTAATTGATCAATTTCATAAGGAAGCAGTACTCGCATTGCCTTTTCTAATTCTTTGCAAAATAATTTTGCGTCAAAACTTACTCGTTCTAAAATAGACTTAGTGTAAGAAAACATAGGTCTTGACATATTTTTTCTAGTTTTATTGGTTAGACTAGGGGTAAGAACTTGTTGTAAAGATAATTAAAAAAATGTTTTAAAAATAAAATAGTTAATAAAAAAAATGCTAAAATTTTATTAAATTCATAGTTTATGAAAAAAATCATTCATTTTTTGTAGCTCGTAACATTTCACGTTTTCCTGGAGCTCCAGGTAGTTTTTCAATTGAAAACCCGGCACTTAGCATCGCATTTTTAATTGATGAACGACAAGCATATGTAACCAAAGTTCCTTTTGACAAAAGTGCCTCATACATTTTCTTAAAAATAATTTCACTCCACAATTCAGGTTGTAATGGAAAACCAAAAGCATCAAAATATATTAAATCGTATTGATTTACATCTTCGATATCTTGAAAAAACTGTTTTCTTTTGGTTAAGTAAAAATTGTGAGAAATAGTTTGTATGTTTTCCCAATCGCAAGAATGCATTTTATCAAAAATAGTTTGATGTTTTTCAGCTTTTAATTCTGAAACGTAATTCATTAAAGCAATTTCTTCACTGGAAACAGGATATGCTTCTACTCCAACGTAATTTACTTTTTCTTTATCGATAGTTTCTAAAAAAGTAATAAATGCATTCAAACCTGTACCAAAGCCAATTTCTAAAATAGAAATGGAGTTTTTGTTTTGAAATAAATCCAATCCATTTTTAATAAAAACATGTTTTGCTTCTTGAATTGCACCATGTGTAGAATGATAGTTCTCATCCCAATCTGGGATTCGAATTGTAGTAGAACCGTCGTTAGTGATAATTATTTCGCGCTTCATAACATAAAAAAAGGGTTAAAAAATCAACCCTTTATTTCTTATTTAATATATAACTTTTTAATCCTTGGAATTGGACCACTACATTTTACTTGATGACACTGAATACAAGCGTCAACTCCGTTATTAAAATGCTTTTTAGCATTTTTTGGATCTTGATAAATCAATTCCTGAGCTTTGATAAATTTAGCAGCTTGTTCATCAAAAAAAGCATCTTTATCATGCTCATCAGTCATCACAGCTTTATGAATTTTAATAAAATGTTGTGGAAACTTACCAATTGTATCTCCTTTTATGATTCGATCTTTTAAACGTTGATTATCCACATACATTTGCTCCATAAGCGCCGCCATTTCTGACATTTCGTACATTTCAAATTCGTCATTTTTTGTAGAATCCACTGATTTTTCAACCACATTCTCTTTGATTTCAACTTGTTCTTTGTTTTGACAAGCGACTATTCCAAAGAAAATAAATAATAAAAATATTTTGGATAATTTCATCTGTTATTTTTTTACATATACTCCAGTTGAAGTAAATGAATACGTTGTTTCAGGCTTAGTGATTTTTGCTATTTCTTCCTTTGATTTTCCTGCATCTTTAGCAAAATGTTTTAATTCCTCTACTGTAACTACATCAACAAAAGCGTATCCTTTTACAATAACTTCTTTACCATCTGCATTTAGTGGAACAAAAAAACCGTAATCTTTAAATTTAACAAATGATGATTCTCCTTTACCCAAATCTAATTTCATCCAACAACCCTTTTTCTTGCAAACCGAATTAATTGTTGATTTAAATTGTACTGGAATAGAATCTCCTTTTTTAAGATTCTTATACTTTTTCAACATTTCTTCTTTAGACAATACTTTTGTAACAGTAAATTTTTCTCCAAACAAAGCATATCCAGATAAGTCCTGAGTATTAGATTTTGAAGTTTTTTGAGCTACAATTTGAAGTGAAAACAAGATAACAAGAATTGATAAATAGGGTTTTATTTTTCTCATGATTTTAATTATTAAGCAACAAATTTAAACATTTTTTTTAAAGTCATGAATGAAATAAAATCACAAGTATGGAAAAAAAAATTAAATGTAAATTATTGATAAAAAAAATATATCAAAGGAAATCAATATTTTACTATCAAATTTAGTGTTAATAATTATTTTTTAAAACATAATTAGATAGGCTATTTTTTATTAAATTTGCAACCATTACGTAAAAATCAACACAAATTTTGTTGATTATACAAAATCATAAATTATAACAGTTTGACCATAATGGAATTAAAAACTTTAAGCGAAATTGAAATTATTTCGGCTCCTCATTCAAAAATCAACGAGGTTGATTTTGAAAACCTAACTTTTGGTAACGTTTTTACAGACCACATGTTGGTATGTGATTATGTAGATGGAGCATGGCAAAAACCTGTTATAGAACCTTATGCTCCTTTCATGATTGATCCTTCTGCTAAAGTATTTCATTATGGACAAGCCATTTTTGAAGGCATGAAAGCATATAAAGATCAACAAGATGATGTTTGGTTATTTAGACCTGATGAAAACTTTCACCGTTTTAACAAAAGTGCAACCAGAATGGCAATGCCAGAAGTTCCAGAAGACATTTTCTTGGGAGGTTTGCACCGTTTGTTAGAAATTGAAAAAGAATGGGTTAAAAAAGGAAAAGGAAATACTTTATACATCCGTCCTTTTATGATTGCAACTGGACATGGTGTAATTGCTGCTCCATCCCAAGAATATCGTTTCATGATTATTTTATCTCCTGCTCGTGCTTATTATTCTGGAGAAGTAAAAGTAATTATTGCAGAACATTACAGTAGAGCCGCTAACGGAGGAATTGGTGCCGCAAAAGCTGCAGGAAATTATTCAGCTCAATTTTACCCAACTAAATTAGCTAACGAGCAAGGTTTCCAACAAATCATTTGGACAGATGACGCTACACATACCAAACTTGAAGAAGCAGGAACTATGAATGTTTTCTTCAGAATTAATGATACTTTATATACAGCGCCTACAAGTGAAAGAATCTTAGACGGAGTAACACGTAAAAGTGTTATTGAGTTAGCAAAAAGAGAAAATATCAACGTAGAAGTTCGTCCTGTTTTAGTTGAAGAAATTGTAGAAGCTGCTAAAAATGGTTCGTTAAAAGAAATTTTTGGAGCAGGAACAGCAGCGGTGATTAATCCTATTGTAGGATTTTCATTCCAAGACCATTATTATGAATTACCTAAATTAGAAAATTCTATGGCATTGGAAATCAAAGAAAAATTGACTAACATTCAATATAAATTAGCCGAAGATACTTTCGGTTGGACGGTTAAGATATAATATACAGTTGCAGTCGCAGTTATCAGTAAAATCATATACCGATAACTGTGACTGGGAATTGTGACTATTTTAATATCTCTTCAAAATTAGGCTTGAAATAATTTGGTCCTTTCATTACCTTTCCGTCTTCTCTGTAAATAGGTTTTCCATCTTCTCCTAGTTTGCTCATATTAGAACGCTGGATTTCATCAAAAACCTCTTCAATTTTATGTTGCAAACCATGTTCTAAAATTGTTCCACACAATATATACAACATATCGCCTAAAGCATCAGCAACTTCAATAATATCATTATTTTGAACCGCTTCTAAATATTCCTCATTTTCTTCTTTCATTAAATTAAAACGAAGTTCATTTTTTAAAGCCCCTAAATCGGCTTTCATTTCTTCACTAACACCTAATCCATAAGTTTCGTGAAATATTCTTACTGCTTTTAATTGTTTTTGCATAACTTATATTATAAATTTGAATAAATTTAAAAAATTAGATAGTATTAAATTATTACTTTTGTAAAAATTTTCAATATGTTTTCAACAGGTCAAATTTATTTTGCTATTTTCTTTGTTATCGCTTTTGTAACCACAATGATATTGGTATACCGTAAAGATTTAAAACAAATGAAACCATTTTATAAAGGAACATATTGGGTTTTCATTTGTTTTTTAGTGTTTATTGGATTACTCTTTGTAATTAAAGTGCTTATGAAAGATTAATTTTCTTACTTTTGATAATCAAATTCAAGCCTCAATGAGAATTTTAAAATACATACTTCTTTTATTACTTCTATTTAGCGTGGCATTTGTAGTTTTTGTTGCCACACAACAGAGTGATTATAAAATTGTTCGTACAAAAGAAATAAATGCTTCTAAGGATATTGTTTTTAACTTTGTTTCAGATAGTACTTCTCTTGAAGATTGGAATCCTTGGGATAAAACCAATACCATTTTTAGTGATAAAAAAACAATAGCTTCTGATACTATTTTTCAAACCATATCGATTTCGGGAGAGAAAAATGAATCTTTTATGCGTTTTCAAAAAACAAAAAAAGGAGCTTTGGTAACTTGGGAGTTAAAAGGAAAACTCGATTTTAATTTAAAAATGCTTAGTGTTATTCAAGGAGGGGTTGATAAAGTTATTGGTAACAAACTAGATGAAGGTTTAAATAACATTGATTCTTACTTAGTAAAAGAATTAACCACTTATAAAATCACAATTAGTGGATTGGTAACCAAACACGCAACCAATTATATTCAACAAATTGATACTTGCTCATTAACCGATTTTCACAGAGTATCAAAGAATATGCTACAAAACATGATGGCATTTGTTGATAAAAACGAAATCAAAATTGTGGGTTTACCTTTTATTACTTATGAAAGCATTAGCGACAATGAGAAAGAAATTATTTTTGCCATGTGTGTTCCTGTAGAAGAAGAAATTTTAACGACGTCTGGAAGTGAGATTTCAGGTGGCCATTTTGATGAATTCTTAGCAGCAAAAGTTGTTTTAAAAGGAGATTATTCACATAGAAAAGAAGCTTGGGAAAAAGCTCGAAAATATGTAAAACAAAAAAGATTAACGGAAGACAACATCAATGGAAAATTTGTTGAAGTATATAAAGTAAGTTTACCAAAAGAACGTAAACCATCTAACTGGGTAACTGAAATTTATGTTCCTGTTAAGAAAAAAGTTGTGGTATCTAAACCTAAAACAGAAACTACAGAAGAAAGAACAACAACTTCAACCGAAAACAAAACTAAACCCACTGAATAAAAAATATCCCGACTTTCAATCGGGATATTTTTTATTTATGTTTTCCTATCAAATGTTTTACAACGGTTTCTGCCGCATGCAAACCAAATAATGCGGGCATCCAACTGTTCGTTCCGTAGAATGACTTTTTAAAGTTTGACCCATCTGTCATTTTTACACTATCATAATCAGGTCGTTCATAAGAGTAAACTACTTTAACCCCACTCGAAATACCTTCTAATTTTAAACGCTTTCTTACTTGTTTTGCTAAAGGACAATAATCGGTTTTACTGATGTCTTTTACACGTACTTTTTCTGCTTCAAACTTTCCTCCTGCACCCATATTACTTATCACTTTCACTTTTTTGCGTTTGCAAGCTACAATCAAATTAATTTTTGGTGTTAAACTATCAATACAATCTAAAACATAATCAAAGTCAGGAGTAACTAATTCAAAAGCACGTTCTGGTGATAAAAATTCTTGGATTCGCGTTAATTTTAAATCGGGATTAATATCCATCAATCGATCACCCACAATTTTTACTTTTGGCTCCCCTACAGTACTGTGTAAAGCTGGTAATTGACGATTAATATTCGTAATATCTACCACATCACCATCTACAATTGTCATTTTTCCTACTCCTGCGCGTGCTAAAAATTCGGCAGCAAAACTTCCTACTCCGCCTAATCCAACTACCAAAACATTTGCGTTTTCTAATCGTTGAATCCCTTCTTCTTTAAATAACAATACTGCTCTTTCTTTCCACTTTGCCATTGTAAATGTTTTTTTTAGTTTATTATTTAGGATTAAAAACTGTTGAAAAATTATTGAAAATAATCGCCTTCATTTCATCAACCGAAATTCCTTTTACTGAAGCAGCTTTTTCATACACTTGATAAATAGATTCTTCAATAGTATCGGTTTCCAATAAAATTTGATTTTCGGGTGCAAAGGTAAATACTTTTTCTAAATCTGTCCCGAAGTTTCGGGATCGAAGTAAGTATTTTCCAAACGACAAGTAAAAACCGTTTTTAAATAACGATTGTGCTACTTGCTCATTTTTAGAAAATCCGTGAATAATCATTGGATTCTTTATTTTCATTTCTTTTTTTATCGCAATCACTTCGTCATATGCGGCTACACAATGCAAAACAATGGGTTTATTAGATTGCATTACCAATTCTAGTTGCTTTTTGAAAACGGATATTTGCAACTCGATTGAAATTTCTATTCTCTTATCTAAACCACATTCGCCCAAAGCTAAACACTCCTTTAATTGCAGTTTTTGTTTAATAATTTCTAAGTCAGTTTCCAAACGATTTTCATCAATGTACCAAGGATGAATTCCGATAGAATAGCTTGGGATATTTTCATCAAATTCCCACGGATATTGATTGACAACTTCAATAACATCAGAGAGATTGGAATAATGGTGTGTATGTAAGTTGATGAATTTAGTCATGAAATTTCTTTACTCCAGCTAAGATTTCGATATCCAAATCATTTTCTAATGGGACAATCGGACACGAATATTTGTAATTATAAGCACAATACGGATTGTAAGCTTTATTGAAATCGATAATCCATTTTTTGCCTTTTTGAATTCTCATATCAACATATCTTCCGCCAATATAACTTTCTTTCCCACAAGTTAAATCAGAAAAAGGTAAAAACAAATAATCTTTATAGCCAGGTTTAGTTGATAGATCGATATTCTTATAAACGTTTAATTTGAATTCTTTACCGTCTATTGAAAAGATAAGTTCACCATATTTTACATATAATGGAGTTCTTGATGTTGTAGTTTTCATGGCAAAAGATTTTTCTCTCTTAGTTCTAACAAAAGTAGCTTCTACAATAAACTTCTCATTCAGAGGAAAGAAATCTAAACCCTTAAAATCTTTAAAATCCTCTTTCATTAAAGGACTTTTTAATGAATCTGAAAAACTTTGATTTAGTTCCGCTTGAAATTTTTCAGCTGAAGTCAAGTCTTTTTGAGCAAACGTAATAGCCGAACAGAATAAAAAAATCAAAAGTTGTTTCATATGTTTAAATTTTATTTTTTAGCGGTAACATATGGTATCGCCTTTTTATTATTGGTGTTTGCTTACGCAAACTTTTAATTAGTGGCGATTTCATGTGATTCATTTTTTACAAAAATATATAATTTCTATAACATTTTATTGGTGAAACCTTTCGTAATTTTGCTTCAGATATTGAATCATGTTAAAACGCGCTTTCCACAAATATATCGATAATTTCAGAGGATTTTCTCGCGAAATTTGGATACTTACTTTAATAACTTTCATTAATCGTGCCGGAACAATGGTACTTCCTTTCTTGTCGAAATACTTGAAAGAAGATTTGCATTTTTCTTATAGCCAAGTAGGATGGATTATGGTAAGTTTTGGATTTGGTTCTATTTTAGGTTCGTGGTTAGGCGGAAAATTATCAGACAAAATCGGATTTTATAAAATCATGATTTTTAGCTTACTAACGAGTGGAGTAGCTTTTTTTGGATTACAGTTTGTAACAAGTTTTGAAGGTTTACTCGTTGCCATGTTCTTGATTATGGTAGTGGCCGATATGTTTAGACCAGCTATGTTTGTTTCATTAGGCGCTTATGCAAAACCTGAAAATAGAACACGCGCTTTAACATTAGTTAGATTAGCCATTAATTTAGGATTCGCTGCTGGTCCGGCTCTTGGTGGATTGTTAATTATGAGCGTAGGCTATAAAGGTTTATTTTGGGTGGATGGCGCCACTTGTATCTTAGCCATTTTAATATTCTGGATCAAGGTAAAAGAAAAGAAAAAATCAAAATTTATTGACAAAGAAAATCCTGGAGAAGTTTTAACCCATTCTGTTTTTAAAGATAAACCGTTTTGGATTTTCTTAACTGGTACTTTAATCACAGGAATTTTATTCTTCCAATTATTTACAACCATTCCATTATATCACAAAGAGCAATTCAATTTATCCGAATTTCAAACGGGTTTATTACTTACTCTAAACGGTGTTTTGGTTTTCTTTTTAGAAATGCCAATTGTTAGTTATATTGAAAAACATAAAATCAATAAATTAAAAATTATCACCTATGGTTGCTTGGCAATGGCAATTAGTTTGTACTTGCTCTTAATAAATAATTGGGCTGGAATTTTAATTATCATGATGATTTTCATGACGTTTGCTGAAATGTTTGCTTTTCCTTTCTCTAACTCTTTTGCTATGAGTCGTGCTCCTATAGGTCATGAAGGACGTTACATGGCAATTTTTACTATGAGCTATAGTTTGGCTCATATTTTAAGTGCAAAAACAGGAATGGAAATTATTGATTTATTCAACTATCAAACCAATTGGTTTTTTATGGGAACACTCGGTGTTATCGGAGTACTACTTTTTGTTTGGGTAATTAAATTAGTTGAAAAAGAACCCGTTAGAGAATTGTAAATAAAAGTTATTATATTTACAATAAAGTATTTACTTATGAAAAAATATATTGTATTATTCTTATTTATCTCAATTGTAAGTTTCGGGCAAGAAAAAGAAATCAAGACTTTATCTACTGGAGAGGAAACTATCATTTTAAAGCTCAAGAATCAATATCGTTATGTTATTAATCAAAAATACATCAAAATACCTAACTACGCTAGTTCACCTTTAAGTAATTTAATCGTTGAATTTGATGGTGAAATTGTAAAAAATAATTACAGTTTTTTCAAAAACATGAAAGTTAATTCAATCCATAGTATTTTAGTTTTGTCAGCTAACAATAGTATTGTTACAAGAATTAAAGTAGTAAAAAACAAATAATTAAATATTTAAAAACTAAAAATTTAGTTAAATAACTATAAAAATAGTTGTATAACTAAAAAAATAGTTTATCTTTGATTTATCAAAACGATAAGTCATGCAAAAACTCACTAATAAAGAAGAAGAAATCATGCATATTTTATGGAAGCTTAAAAAAGCTTTTGTAAAAGACATCATGGAAGAAATAACAGACGAAAAACCTCATTACAATACACTTTCAACTATTGTTCGTAATTTAGAAGAGAAAGGTTATGTTGGATACAATGCGTACGGAAAAACCCATCAGTACTATCCAATTGTAAAAATTGAAGAGTATAGAAAAGCATTTATGAATACCGCTATTGACAATTATTTCAATAGTTCGTACAAAAATTTGGTTTCTTTTTTTGCTGAAGAAGAAAAAATTTCGGCAGATGAACTTCGAGAAATTTTAGCCCTAATTGAAAAAAAGAAATAGTATGGAAAATCTACTATTATATTTTATAAAAGCAAACGGACTGATCATTTTGTTTTATTTGATGTACGTTATTTTTCTAAGAAAAGAAACTTTTTTTACTTCAAATCGATGGTATTTGATAAGCGGATTATTAATATCACTGATATTACCCTTAATTACTTTTACAAAAATCATTTGGGTAGAACCTGCTCCTATTCCAGAGTTTTACGATGAAATTACTCCTATTACCCACAATACGGTTACGGTTACATTTGAGGAAAATCCCTTAGATTGGTCATTAATTGCAACTACTGCTTACTTAGTAATTTCATTGATAATTGTAGTGAAGATTATTTTTGAATTGATTTCGTTTTTCAATAGAATTAAGTTGCATCACAAACAAAAAGAATCGGATTTTGTTTTAATTCATTCTACTACTACCGAAAATCCATTTTCGTTCTTTCACTATATTGTAATTAATCCAAATCGGTTTTCTAATGAAGAATTCCAGCATATTCTAACACATGAAAGCATACATGTGAAGCAAAAACATTCATTAGATGTATTGTTAGGAAAACTATTTTGTGCTTTCTTTTGGGTAAACCCAATTATTTGGTTGTACCGAAAAGCCATGCTTCAAAACTTAGAATTCATTGCCGACAATGAAACCTTTCAACAAATCGAAAATAAATACGAATATCAAAAAACCTTATTAAAAGTTGTGACTCATCAACACGACTTAAGTATTACTAATCAATTTTATCAATCATTAATCAAAAAACGAATCGTTATGTTACACACAAATCAATCCAACAAAAAGAATGTTTGGAAGTATGCTACCATTCTTCCGTTATTAGTAGTTTTTATGCTATTATTTCAAATTGAAACGGTAGCGCAAGTGAAAGAAGTGGCTATATCAAGATCAATTGCCAATAAAATAATTCAATTTGTAATTGATAAAAATACAACTGATACGCAAATAAAAGAAGAAACTGAAGCCTTAAAAAAAGAGCATAATATCGACTTAAAAATTTCAAAAATTAAACGAAATGCAAAAAAAGAAATCATTGCATTAGAAGCTAAATTTGAAGATAGTGATAAAACAACAGGAAAGATTTCAATTAAAGGAGATCAAGCTATTGAACCAATTCGTTTTTTTAAAGAAATGAATGAAAACGGAAAAGGAAATATTGGTTTTGATAGAAATAACGTTTCCACTGTTTTTGCAAAAATGAATGCAAATCAGCTAGAATGGAGCGATGCTCAAACTATCGAAATCAAAAAATCAGATAATGAAGAAGCAATTTACATCGTTAATGGAAAAGAATATTCTAAAGGGGAAATGAAAGATAAAATCGTGGAATTAGACGGAGCTATCGAAATGAACGAAGATGAAAAAAGCGGAAAAAAAATCATTATTTTCAAAGGAAATTCTATTATTTCAGACGAACCTAAAACTATTGTGTATCTTGATGAAAAGATAATTTCTGAAGATGAAATGAAAAAAATAGATGCCAAAATAATCAAATCGGTAGATGTCAAAAAGGGCGATATCAAAAAAGAAATTAAAATTGTAACTAAAAATTCTTCTGGATTACCTGAAAATACAGAAATTTACATTAATGGTAAAAAAGCAACAAAAGAAGAATTAGACCAAGTTGAAAGAGAAGAAATTGAATCAGTAAACGTTAATAACAATAACGGTAAAAAATCAATTGAAATTCAAAAGCGAAATTTCAAAACTATCCAAGATGGTTCATGGAAAGAAGTTGAAAAAGAAATTGAAATGAGTAAAGCTGAAATGAAGAAAGCGAGAGCGGAAATGAAAGCGGAAATGCAAAAAGCAAAAGCCGAAATGGAAAAAGCTAAAGTCGAAATGAAAGCGGAAATGGAAAAGGCAAAAGCTGAAATGGAAAAAGCCAAGGCCGAAATGGAAAAAACAAAATCAAAAGGAAATATGAAATAACAAAAAAATCCCGAGTGAATCGGGATTTTTTATTTTTATATCTTTGCCAAAAATTTAAAAGATGTTCAAACTATTAGCCAAGCTAAATAAAGCGCTTTTACCGAGTTTCACCAAACAAGGATTAGATCCTATCAAAGCCAAAAAATGGCAAAAAGCGATTATTGCTTATCGTTATTGGGTAACGGTTAATTCTTTGGGTTAATAAGTCAAAGCAGCAAAAATTTCCTTGCCTTTCAACTTCTCTCTTCCATTTAAAAACGACAATTCCATTAGGAAATTCATTTGCACAATTTCGCCACCTAATTGTTCTACTAGTTCACAAACGGCTTTTGCGGTTCCTCCTGTCGCTAAAACGTCATCGTGAATTAAAATTTTATCACCAGGTTGAATTGCATCCACATGCATTTCTAAAGTATCAGTACCATATTCCAATTCATAAGAAGCGCTAATGGTGTCAAAAGGTAATTTTTTAGGTTTTCGAACCGGAATAAAACCAGCATTTAATTTTTGCGCCAACAAAATTCCAAAGAAAAAACCACGACTCTCTACTCCTATTACCTTATCTATTTTTTGATTTTGCAACGAATTAACCAATGTTTCTAAGCAGAAAGCAGTAGCTTCTGGTGAAATTAATAAAGGAGTTATATCTTTAAAGCCAATTCCTGGTTTTGGAAAATCTTGAATATCACGGATATAGTTTTGTAAGTTCATTTTTATTTACTTTTTTTCTTGTTAGGGTTTGCAATTTACACAAATATATCTATATTTGCACTCACAAAATCGGCGTCGTGGCGCAACTGAATAGCGCATCTGATTACGGCTCAGAAGGTTACAGGTTTGAATCCTGTCGACGTCACAAAAGCTCTGCAAATGCAGAGCTTTTTTATTTCAAATACTTTTCTCCTATCACTTTTCTGATTGAAACAAAACCAATTTGATTCAAATCAATTTCTGAACGTTTGACCCAAATTAATTCCTGAATTTCGTCTTCTGCTTCCACTTTGATAATATCGGAAGTTAATTCACATTCGTAAAAAATATCCATCGTTCTGTAAGGCACGTTTTTGTACAAATAATTATTTGGTGAAGTCGTAATATACTTTAAATCCGAAGCCTGCAAATTCAATCCCAACTCCTCTCTAATCTCTCTACAAGCCGCTTCTTCAGCCGTTTCATTTGGATCGATAAATCCACCGGGTAAATCCCATTTTCCCTTGTCTGGGTCTACATTCCTTACTGTAAACAAAACTTTGTCTTCAAAAGTAAAAACAATTGCAACAGCAGCTGCAATGTTATGATAATACGTAAAACCACAATCTTCACAGTAAAATCTGCGATTATCAGGAAATGTAAAATGAGTTGAAGCACAACTTGGGCAAAATTTAAAAAAAGTCATTTTTAAATGATTAGTTATTAGTGATTAGTGCAAATTTACTTCTAAATTTTCAATTTGAACTTGAAACTTGAAACCTAAAACTATATAACTATCTTTGTTCTATGAAGCATTTAGTAATCATTGGAGCCGTTTGGCCAGAACCCAATTCAACAGCAGCAGGAAGCAGAATGTTACAAATCATTTCGCTATTCCAAAAGCAAGAGTATGTAATTACGTTTTTGTGTTCTGCTTCAAAGTCCGATTTTTCCTTTGATTTGAGTTTGATATCGGTTCAAACCAAAACTATCCAACTAAATGATAGCAGTTTTGATAAAGAAATTACAGCGTTAAATCCAGATGTGGTGCTTTTTGACCGATTTATGATTGAAGAACAATTTGGCTGGCGTGTAATGGAAAATTGCCCAAATACTTTACGAATTTTAGATACCGAAGATTTACATTTTTTGAGAAAAGCACGAGAAATAGCCTTCAAACAAAATCGTGAATTAGTATTTGACGATTATATTTCTGATGTTTTCAAACGAGAATTGGCTTCAATTTACAGATGCGATTTAACATTATTGATTTCAGAATTTGAGATGCAATTGGCTACTGAAACCTTCAAAATTGACTTTTCTCTTTTACATTATTTACCATTTTTATCGGAAGAAATTAAAACAAATGTTCCTTCATTTGAAGAACGAAATCATTTTGTGAGTATAGGCAATTTTTTACATGAACCTAATTGGCAAACTGTTTTACAATTGAAGCAATACTGGAAATCAATAAAAAAACAACTTCCCGAAGCCGAAATTCATATTTATGGTGCTTATGTTTCGGAAAAAGCTAAGCAATTGCACAACGAGAAAGAAGGTTTCTTAATTAAAGGAAGAGCTGAAAGTGTTGTAGATGTATATTCGAAAGCAAGAGTTTTATTAGCACCTATTCCTTACGGAGCAGGATTGAAAGGCAAATTATTTGAAGCTATGCAATTGGGATTACCTTCTGTAACTACAAAAATGGGCGCCGAAGGAATGAATGGAAGTTTAGATTGGAACGGATTTATCTCTGATGAAAATGACTTTGTAGAAAAAGCGGTCAGATTGTATAACGATAAATCGCTTTGGGAAACTGCTCAAAAAAACGGTTATGAAATCATTGAAAACCGTTTCAAAAAAGAATTATTTGAAAGTGATTTCATGAATCAAGTAGCAAATCTTCAAGAAAATTTGAAAACACACAGAAACCAAAATTTCTTTGGGCAAATTTTACAACATCAAAGTTTACAGAGTACGAAGTATATGAGTAAATGGATTGAAGCGAAGAATAGTTGACAGTCGCAGTTTTTAGTCGCAGTATGTCAATGAACACTGAGACTGTAAACTGTAAACTTTTATCCATGAATCGTCTCTGATTTCCCATAGCTTGCAATTACCTTTGCTTCAAATTCTAACCACTCTTCCCAACGTTTTTTAACGTCGTAACCTTCTTCAGCTAATTCGTGAGCAAATTGCAAAAATGACGTATAATGATTGGCTTCTGAAATCATTAATTCTCTGTAAAATTTCGCTAATTCTTCGTCTTTTATATTATCAGAAAGCACTTTAAAACGTTCGCAGCTTCTGGCTTCAATCATGGCGGCGAATAACATACGCTCCACAATCAAATGCTTTCGATTTCCAGGTTTCATAAACTTGAATAAGTCGTTTACATAACTGTCTTTTCGTTCTCGCCCTAATACCCAACCACGCGCTTTGATAATCTCATGTACTTGCTCAAAATGATCCATTTCTTCTTTCGCGATTTTTGTTAACTCTGTAGTAATTTCTGTGAACTCAGGCAACATATTGATTAACATAATGGCATTAGAAGACGCTTTCAATTCACACCAAGCGTGATCAGTAAGAATTTCTTCTAAATTTCCTTCTGCTATGTTGGCCCATCTTGGGTCGGTTGGTAATTTTAAACGAAACATATTTTTAAGTAAAAAGTGAAAAGTGAAAAGTAAAAATTTGATTGTGAGAACTTTAAAACTATTCCTTTAACCAAATTAATAGTGCAAAATTATTGTATTTATAGTGAAATTCCTAAATTGGATATATCCCATTTTTTATCGATATTAAACTGGATATGTCCATTTTCAATTTCCAATGGACAATCGAAATTATTCGTATACAAACTACCTGTTCCTAAACCTTGTGGCATAGGATTATGTAAGGTGAATGTAAATTGGGTAATTGCGTTTAATCCAATGTTGCTTTCTAATGCGGAAGTTATCCACCAACCTATATTTAAACTCTCTGCAATCGAAATCCATTCTAAAGTTCCTTTGAAGCCACCAACTAAACTTGGCTTTAATATGATGTATTGGGGTTGAATTTCTTCTAATAATTTTCGTTTCTTTTCTATACCAAAAACACCAATTAACTCTTCGTCTAAAGCAATAGGAAGAGGTGTTTGTTGACAAAGCAATTTCATTTCTTGGAGTTGATTAGTTTTTATTGGTTGCTCAATGCTATGTAATTCAAATTCATTTAATTGCTTTAATTTATTTAAAGCTTCATTTGAATTAAAAGCACCATTCGCATCTACTCGAATTTCGATGGTTTTGGAATCAAAATTTTGACGAATGAATCGCAACAAACCTAATTCTTTTTCAAAATCGATTGCACCAATTTTCAACTTAATACATGAAAATCCTTGTGCCAACTTTTCTTCGATTTGAGTTTTCATGAAGTGCTCCTCGCCCATCCAAATCAAACCGTTGATTAACATATTTTTTTTACCAGTTGTAAATTCCGAAGGAAATAAATCGAAAGGTGTTTTCGACTGCAACGACAAAAAAGCCATTTCTACTCCAAATTGAATCGAAGGAAACTCTATCAATTCATCCCACAATTTATCTTTTCCTAAATGAATGTTATGACAAACCCATTGCAATTTTTCTTCATAATCAGGTCTATCGTCAATGGAAAGCGTTCGTAAAATACCACACTCTCCTATTCCAATTTTTCCATTTTCTTCTAAGATTAAAAACCAAGTTTCTTTCTCCGTCATTATGCCGCGAGAAGTGCCACTTGGACGTTTGAAATTGAGGATGTATTTTTTGTAGGTTGCTTTCAATGTAAGGTTAAAAGTTTAGGCGTTTATTAGTTTAAAAGTTTGAATTGGAATTATTCTAAGATTCTCAAGATTTTCTTGAAGTTGTCGGTTGGTAATCTGTGTTTTTCGAATTCTTTGAAATCAGATTTTGTCTGTATTACCCATGTTTTTCCATTAGATAAGCTTTCGTGAGTAAATTTTTTATGAATGGTTTTAGCTTCTGAAATTCTATCTGTGAACAAATAAACATGTGCTAAATTCAATTGAAAATGAATTTCAGATGGGTTTAATTTTATGCCTTTGTTATACGTTTCCTCAGCTTTTGTGAATTGTTTTGAATACAGATAATAATCTCCTAAGATACGATAATCGATAGGAGTAGCTTTGTTTTTAGCAAACATTTCTGTTGAAATGATGGAAATGGCTTCTTCGTAATTTCCTTTTTGAAAAGCTGCATTTGATTTCTCTCTAATGATATCGTAATAAGCTTTTACTTCACCTGTTTCTTTTAAACTTTCCTCGGTAATTCTTTCAACAGCACCATTCTTCTCTACCGTCAACATTTGATTAAACTCACGGTTAGTATATTTTTTGGTTAAATTTTCGATAAAAGCAGCGTAAAATTGATCTTTTTTAGTCAATTTTGAAGTTACTGGAAGTTTTTTTGCTATAGCTAAAATTTCATTTTTAGCCGTTTTATCCCAACCTCTACTAGCTTTATAATCGACCCAAGGCACCACTTCTAAAATAATTTTTTGATTCATAACCCAATTCTGACTTTCAAATCCGAACCATAAATTAGGTAAATTGGTCAAACATAACGAGGAAGACGAGATTAACTTGGCATCTTTATTGACCTTTTCTTTTTGTTCCCAACACGCTCTTTCCGTTTTACCTTCTTTTAAAAATAAATTAGCAGCATTACCTTCTTGAAACAAAGCATACGTACACTTATCATCACCTGAAATAGCCGAAGTTAAATGAATGGCACCAGCAGTACCTTGACTAATTCCGGTAGGATCCGGAATGGCTTTCAACACCGAAACCAAACTAGAAGTTAATTTTTGAGTTTCATCTAAAATCGTAATGCGATAGACGAATTCGGTAGTTCCAACAGGCAAATCTTCTGTTTTAATTAAAGCGCGTTTTCCGGCTGAAAGTGTTATTTCTTTTGTGGTTGCTCGTTCTTTATCCCAAAAACCATCTTTTTGAGCTAAAATTGAACTTGAAAACAATACGGCAGATACTAAATATAATAATTTGTTCATTTTATTTTTTTTAAAACACATAGAATCATAGTTCTACTTTGTGTACTTTTTTTTAGGGAGTTATACTTTACATAGAAAACATAGGCTAAAAATACTATGTGCCTATTGTGTTTAATAACCATTCAATTTTTGTACCAAATTTACAATTCAATACTTTCACCAATTTCTAATAACATCAAATCTTTTCCTTTGTCGAAAAATTTGCGTTTTGCTTCTTCGTGATTGATTTCTATGTAACCAAATGTATCAAAATGATAGCCTAAAATTTTATCACATTGTATAAAATCAGAAGCAATAATGGCATCTTCCACATCCATAGTAAAGTTGCTTCCAATTGGCAAAATTGCTAAATCTAATTTAGTTCGCATTGGAATGAGTTTCATATCCATAGTTAAAGCGGTATCTCCAGCTATGTAGATATTTTTGTGTTCGCCCTCGATTACAAATCCACCAGGTTGACCTCCGTAGCTTCCATCAGGAAAAGAAGAGGTATGATGGGCAATTACATATTTTACCATTCCAAACTCAAAATCCCAACTTCCTCCATGATTCATCGGATGGTAATTGAACCCTTTATTTCCGTAGTGAGAGGCAATTTCATAGTTAGAAACAATAACAGCTTCAGTACGTTTTGCAATTGCTTCCACATCTAAAATATGGTCTTGATGCGCGTGCGTTAACAATATATAATCCGCTTTTAATGTATTGATATCAATATGAGAAGCCTTTGGATTTCCTGAAATGAAGGGGTCCACTAAAATGTGAACGTCATTTACTTCAATTCCGATACAAGCGTGTCCGTAAAATGTGATTTTCATAGTTTTTATTTTAGTGAAAAGTGAATAGTAAATAGTGATTAGTTTAGAAAGACTAAAGTTAACCAAAATAACATACTTAATGCAAATGTACTTAAAGCAACTTTTTTCAACTCTGGATCGAAGTCTTCGTATTTATTTGATTTTTTTATCGTTTTTAAATGGACTGCAAGTATAAAAAAAACAAGTATCATGGCATAAAAACTCAATTTTATGACTAATGAAAATAGTATCATCAAAACAAAAGGAGTTAATATTAAAAATTCATGATACTTTTTCGCATTCTCCAATCCCATCTTTACTACCAAGGTATTCTTTCCTGCAATTTTATCGTTTTCAATGTCGCGCATATTATTTAAATTCAGTACCGCTACACTTAATAATCCGATGGCGGTTGCGGGTAAGAATAATTTCCAATCGATAAAATGGGTAAACAAAAAGTTAGAACCAACAACCGAAACCAATCCGAAGAAAACAAATACAAACACATCACCAAAACCGCTATAACCGTAAGCGCTTTTTCCAACGGTATATTTAATAGCTGCTCCGATAGAACCGATTCCTAATAAGATAAATATCAAACTCAATGCGAAATTCTCTTTTCCAAAAGCTACATAAATCAATAACAGAGCAATAATGAAAGTCAGAACTGTTGTAATAATTACAGCTTTTTTCATTTGCTCGGCTGTGATAACTCCAGATGCTACTAGGCGTTTCTCTCCGATTCGATTCGAATCTGTTCCTTTTACGCCGTCACCATAATCGTTAGCATAATTGGACAACACTTGTAATCCTAACGTAGTTAACAACGCCAAAACCACAATTCTCCAATCGGAAAATCCTTGATGATAGGCATAAGCGCTTCCCACGATAATTCCAGAAACAGAAAGTGGTAAGGTTCGTAATCGTGCAGCTTGTATCCAGTGTTTCATTATATATATATATTGTTATTTAAAAATTGCCAACAGTATCAAAATTCCAAAACCTATTGAAAATGGAGCGCAAATTCTCAAGTATATTGGTTTTAATGTCTCAGCAGCCTTTGTTGAAAATTTATGATGCGTTTTCATTGGTATAAGCATCAAAATTACTGCAGAAATGATTAAAAAGTAACCAAAAATGGTGAAATATTGCTCATAAGTATTCGTTTTAGATGTAATGACAAAACTTATTCCTAATAATAAACGAATAATCAATTCTCCATAATTAATTGCAAATGTACTTCCGGCTTTACCAATTACAGTTCTCGCTTTTTCAGGATTAAAAAACATCAGAAATCCAGAGTATATTAAAAACAACCCAAAACAAATGATGATATATTTTGAAACTAAGTACATCACATCCAATTCTTTTCCCAAGTTTCAACTTCGTACAACCAATAATTCACCAGTTGCTTAATTTCAGAATAATTTCCTGTAGTAAAACTAACAGTTCCTCCTGCTGTTGATAAGGTTACCGAACCAATATTTGTTGCTTTTTGCCAAAAAAATTGTTGGGTTTCAATGGCTTGAATTTTATACGGTTCTATAATAGTAGTATCGATATCCCATGCACCATTTTGTTTGATGATGAAATCATTAGAAACAAAAAGTCTATAATTTTTGAATGAAAACCACAACATAATAAGAGCAAAAATGGAAAAAAATGACGTGTAAATTAGCCAATCGTTCCAAGTTACAAATTCTGTTTGGTAATTTAAAAATAGCGTTATCAAAATGGGAACAACTAATAAGAAAAACGTATTTACTGCTAATTTTCTCCAATTAGGCAAAAACATTGTTCCTTTTTGGGGTAATTGCCCTAATAACAATTTAAGAATAGCATCGCGTTCGTTTTCAGTACAACCAGGAACTTCAATTTGATCTTTTTCTTTTACTTTTTCTACGTCACTAGAAGCTTGATGAATTCCAATTGTGGTAACATCTAACTTCTTTTGAAAATAGTTTTGTGTGACTTTTATTTTCTGAACTTTATTCGGATTTAACAGCGTGTTTTTGGTAGAAATAAGTCCATAAGATAAAATAATGGATTGCTTACTTTTTTGAATGGTGAAATCAAAATACTTGAGAATTGTTCGAAATAGGTTCACTACTAAAATAAGTCCAATAAAAAAGCCTATTACTATTAAAACCGAAGTGATAATGGGTAAAGTATCCAAATACTTTGTTACCTTATCTTCATCTATAACTTCTGTGTTTAACTGTTGTAAATTTTCAATAATGGTAGAGAAGAATAGAAATATTAATGCAAAACTTTTTATGTAGTTTGAAGTAAATCCAATTTTAATTAAACTTGGTAATCCTATTTTTATGAAAGAGATTGGAGTTACTTCTTCTATTATTTTTTCTTCATTCTCAGTTGTCTCTAATTGCGAATGATTGATTAACCTTTCTTTTAATATGGTTGCTAAACTATGAGAAATGGCACTAATAGAGGCTTCTTTTTTGTCACTTCCGGCGGTATCAATCTCTAATTTATGTACACCAACCAAACGTTGAATTAAACTTTGATTGATATTAACCTGTTGAATTTTATGCAATTGAATTGTAATTCGGGTTTTATTCAACACTCCTTTTTGAATTACAAATTCTGCGTTTTCTTCGTCAATATGAAAGGTAAAAAATAGATATTGTAAATACGAAATAATACCTATCAAAACCACTACACCTGCAACACTTCCAAAAAAAACAAATTTGTTTAAAGAATCAAATTTTACCAACCATATTAACAACATGGGCCACAAAGCACGAACAGTTTTTTGTAAGGAATTAGCAAACATGACTAAAATCCCTGGAAGCGATTGACGTTGCGGCTGAGAAAAATCAATTGATTTATTCATGTTCTTCAGTTAATGGAGTTTCTGTTGGTGCTATTTCAATTGGCTCGACTTGTTTAGGCGGATTGATTTTTTGAGAAACCAAATTTTTAATAATCTGTGCATCAGACAAAAGCAAACCTGGAATTTCTAAATCGGAGCTACTACCACCCGCAGTAAATAATTCGATTGAAGCCAAACCTAATTTTCGGGAGATAAATCCTTGATGTAAAGCCACATGCTGCACTCTATTAAAAGGAATAATTGTAGTTGTTTCTGAAATTAATCCCGATTTATAAATAGCATCATGCTCTCTAAAAGCGTAACCTTTTTTATGAAAACTCAATTTAGCAAAAACCACCAATCCAGCTAAAACCAATACAATTCCAACTAAAATTGCTATCCAAATAATATTCGAAAAAGCATCTTGTTTTAAATAAAATAAAGTTGAAAAACCAACAATTACAAATATTAAAATCAAAGAAAAATTAAAAAGTAAAACCGTTATGTATTTCGGATTCAAACCTTTTAATTGTACTTCTTCAAATTTTGGAAGTTGGGTAATATCGATTGTGTTATTGGTAAATTCGTTCATAAATTAAAATTTAAATCCGAAACCTAAGTTGATAAAATGTGTATTTGCTTTTCCATCAATATCACTAGAATTTACTGGGAAATATTTATAACTTCCCTCTATAAAAAGTAAATCTGAAATATGATATTTCAAGCCAGGATTAATTGTAAATCCATTAAAATTTAATTTTTTCTCTCTTACAGTGATAGCTGGATCCATTGGATCTAACAAACCTGTTGTATATTTAAAATTATTAGAGAAAAAAGCATAACCCACTCCAAAGAAAGGCTTTAATTTCCCTTTGAAAACGTCTATTTCAATACTTGTATTAGGATTCCAAATGAGAATATCATTTTGCAAAAAGTAATCTCTCGTTTGCAAATAATCAACATTTAACCCTCCAAAAATCGAAACCTTTTCGTCTTGGTAAATTGCGTAATTAGCGGAAATTCCAACAACTCCATTAAAACCATCACTGATGATGTTTTCATTTCGGAGATTTCCAACATAGTGAACTCCTACTTGAAATTTTGTTTCTTTTTTAACGTCTTTATTTTCTTGAGCTAATGATACATTACCCAACAATACTAGTAAGCCGAATGCGATTTTTTTCATGAATCTTTGTTCTATTCTCTTAGTTATGGCAAATATTTCTTCTCAAAATTCGGTTTACGTTTTTCTAAAAACGCATCTCTTCCTTCTTTTGCTTCGTCTGTCATATAAGCTAAACGAGTGGCTTCACCAGCAAAAACTTGTTGGCCTACCATTCCATCATCTGTTAAATTCATTGCGAATTTTAGCATTTTGATTGAGGTTGGTGATTTAGCTAAAATTTCTTGTGCCCACTCATAAGCCGTATCTTCTAACTCAGCGTGAGGAATAACCGCATTTACCATTCCCATTTCATAAGCTTCTTGAGCCGAGTAATTTCTACCTAAGAAGAAAATTTCTCTCGCTTTCTTTTGTCCCACCATTTTAGCTAGATAAGCTGAACCGTAACCACCATCGAAACTAGTTACATCGGCATCGGTTTGTTTGAAAATAGCATGTTCTTTACTCGCTAAAGTCAAATCACAAACTACGTGAAGCGAATGTCCGCCACCAACTGCCCAACCTGGAACTACACAAATTACAGCTTTTGGCATAAAACGAATCATACGCTGTACTTCTAAAATATTCAATCTGTGGTAACCATCTTCGCCAACATAACCTTGGTGTCCACGTGCTTTTTGGTCGCCACCACTACAAAAACTCCAAATGCCATCTTTAGAACTTGGACCTTCTGCAGAAAGCAAAACTACTCCTATTGAAGTGTCTTCTTGTGCATCGTAAAATGCCTGAATCAGTTCAGAAGTTGTTTTTGGACGAAAGGCATTTCTAACATCAGGCCTATTAAAAGCAATTCTGGCTACAGCATTGCATTTTTTATACGTAATATCTTCAAATTCTCTAACGGTTTTCCATTCAATTTTATTCATCTTTTCAAATATTTAAGTAGATCTTGTTAAATGTAAATTTCCGTAAAAATAATTCATTTTTTGCATTATATTGCAAGTTCAAAATAATAAGTCGCATGAAAAAAATATATGTAGGATTTCTGTTAAGTGCATCTTTTTTAACAGCAACGGCTCAAAACTATGAATTTCAGAAAGTTAATGATGTAGAATGTTTACCGGTCATCTCTCAAGATATCACGGGAACGTGTTGGAGTTTCTCTACTTCTTCGTTTTTAGAATCAGAAATTATTCGTTTAACGGGTAAGAAAATAGACCTTTCTGAGATGTATCAAGCGAGAACAACTTATCCTTTAAAAGCAGAAAATTATGTTTTACGACAAGGAAAAGCCAATTTTAGTGAAGGTGCTTTGGCTCACGATGTAATTAATAGTGTAACAAAATATGGATTGGTACCCAATAGTGTTTATGATGGATTAGATGTTAATACAACAAAACACAATCATACAGAAATGGTAGCGGTTTTAGAAGCCATGTTGAAGACTTATGTAACCAATCCCGCAGGAAAATTATCTTCAAATTGGAAACAAGCAATTAGTGCTGTTTTGGATATTTATTTAGGTAGTATTCCAACCAAATTTGAATATGAAGGTAAAAATTACACGCCAAAATCATTTGCAGAATTTACTAAAATTAAACCCGAAAATTATGTTACTTTGACTTCGTTTACGCACGAAGCAAATTACAAACCATTCATTTTGAATATTCCTGATAACTTCTCAAATGGAAGTATGTACAATTTACCTTTGGATGAATTCATTTCAGTTATTGATAATGCTTTAGGAAACGGTTATTCACTTTCATTAGATTGTGATGTTTCAGAACCTACTTTTTCAGGAAAATATGGTGTGGCTTTCATCCCTGAAAAAGAAGAAGATACCAAAACTGGTTTAGCGGAAATTGTAGAAGAAAAGAAAATTACTCCTGAATTTCGTCAACAAGAATTTGAAAACCTATCTACTACTGACGACCATTTGATGCATATAGTTGGAAAAGTAAAAGACCAAAAAGGAAACGTATATTACAAAGTAAAAAATTCTTGGGGAAGCGACGAAAAGAAAGTAGCTCATGGTGGTTATGTGTATATGAGTGTAGCGTATATGAGATTAAAAGCGATTTCTGTGATGGTTCATAAAGATGGAATTTCAAAAGAAACTAAGAAAAAATTAGGATTGTAACATGATTTTTAAATCGGCAGTAAGTAAATTAAATAAGTATATTTATATTGGAGTAATATTGTTTTTATTGCTCTTAACAATTCCTGCATTTTTTGAGGATTCTTACGAACCATTCTTAGTACTATTTTCGATACATTTTTTAGTGATTTTATTCCTAATTTGGACCTACAAAACTACTTTTTACAAGATTGAAAACACGGATTTATATTGGAAATCGGGTCCATTCCAAGGTAAAATTGATATAACTAAAATCAATAAAATTGAATATCACAAAGGAATTTATGTACCAACTCTTTGGAAACCAGCATTGAGTCATATTGGTTTAATTATTACCTATAATAAATATGATGATATTTACATTTCGCCTGAAAAACAAGAAGAATTTATTGCTACATTGCAACGCCTAAATCAAAATATTACGTTTAAGAATACGCCTTATGTTGAATAAAATAGTACTTGTAAGTTTAAGTTTACTACTTTTTAATTGCCAAAATAAACCCGACGAAAACAAAGAATCTACCTTAAAAGATAAAGAAGGTAATGTATCTGAGTTTGCAGTCAACTTCTCTCCTTTGACTACCATTTATAAAAAAAGAATGGGAAATGAAATGGAAGCATTTTACGATAAAAAATTCAATTCAAAAGATTTTAGTGGATCGTTTTTAGTAGCTAAAAATGGGGAGATTTTGTATGAGAATTACAGTGGTTTTGCTTATAAAGAAAAAGGTGATTCTATAAAACAAGATACACCTCTTCATATTGCATCTGTTAGCAAAGTTATAACAGCAGTAACTGTTTTAAAATTAGTAGATCAAAAGAAACTGGAATTAGATGCTACTGTAAAATCAATTTTACCTGAATTTCCGTATGAAGAAACGACAGTGAGAATGTTATTAAATCATAGAAGTGGTTTAAGAAATTATGCTTATTTTACAGATGATAAAGGCGTTTGGGATAAGAAAAAAACACTTACTAATGAAGATGTATTAACGCTTTTGGCTACTAAAAATATTGGATTAGAATCAAAGCCTGGAACTCGTTTTGGCTATTGCAATACGAATTATGCTTTATTGGCTTTAATCATTGAAAAAGTGACTAATAAAACATATCCAAAAGTGCTTCAAGAAATGATTTTTGATCCTTTAGGGATGAAAAATACTTTTGTTTTTGACGATTTAAACAAGAAAGACGAAGTGAGTCAATCTTATAAAAATAATTATTTGCGTTTGGCTTTTGAATTTTTGGATCAAGTTTATGGTGATAAAAACATTTATTCTACTCCACGAGATTTGTTAAAATTTGATTTGGCCTTATATTCTGATAAATTCTTAAGTGCCAAAATGAAAGAAGAAATGTACAAAGGTTACAGTTACGAGCGAAAAGGTACTAAAAATTATGGGTTAGGCATCCGTATGCTAGAATTTGAAACAGGTCAGCAATACTTTTTTCACAATGGCTGGTGGCATGGAAATACCTCTTCTTTAGTTACACTTCACAAAGATTCTGTAACTATCATTGCTTTGTCTAATAAATTTACACGTAAAACGTATCAAACAAAACGTTTGGCACCTAAATTTGGTGATTATCCATTTAAATTTAATGAGGAAGAAGGGGAATAATTAACCAATTTTAACCGAAGTCATTGTTAACGAACCTCCAACAGCTTTATCATTGAAAAATTCCACTTTATCATTACTAGTTTGAAGTGCTAAAATGTACAACAAAGGATAATAGTGGTCTGGTGTTGGTATAGCTAAAGTAGCTGCTTTATGAAGTTTTTCATACTGAATTAACTCTTTATGAAATCCGTTTAAGATTTTATTTTTAAAGATATCATTCATTTCTAATGCCCAATCAAATCCGTATTCGGGTTCGTTGAGCTTATCCCAAGCTACCATTCGTAAATTATGTACCATGTTACCACTTCCGATGATTAAAACACCTTTTTTACGAAGTGAAAGCAATTGCTTTGCCAATTCATAATGATAAGTTGCTGGTTTGTAATAATCAATACTCAATTGTAAAACCGGAATATCCGCATCAGGATACATATGTTTTACTACCGACCAAGTGCCATGATCTAACCCCCAATCGTGGTCTAATTCCACTGCAGGATTGGTTATTAATTTCTGAATTTCAGTGGCCAATTCAGGACTTCCAGGTGCTGGATATTGCATATCAAATAACGCTTGTGGAAAGCCTCCAAAGTCATGAATCGTTTTCGGATTTGGCATAGCTGTAACTTGAGTTCCTTTTGTTAACCAGTGGGCAGAAACGACAACAACAGCTTTTGGAGTTGGAATTTCTTTTCCCATTTTTTGCCAACGTTTTGAAAACTCGTTGTCTTCAATAGCATTCATAGGCGAACCGTGCCCTATAAATAATACCGGCATCTTCTCCTCCTCTTCTCCTAATCCTTTTGTCCAATCATAGAACGGTTGTATACTTGCCATTGCGATTCCTCCTGAAAGTAATGTTATGAAATTCTTGCGATTCATAAATTAATATTTGTATATACAAATATAATAATAAAAAGTCATTAAAAATAGTATTTTATAAAAAAATTAAGGAAGTAATTCTAGTTTAAAATATCTTATTATGTAGAAAATAGAAATTAAATTTATTATTAGAGCTAACCAATAATATTTATTATAATCATCTGTATTTATAGAAATTTCGTAAAGATTTAAAAGTGGTAAAATTACAACAGCTATCCAAATAGGAATCCAAATAATTTCAGTTTCAAAACCAATGAAGTTTATGGTTTCAAAATTTTGAAAAATAGCAACAATGGTCATTAATAAAACGACAATACTAAGAATAAGATATATTTTGTTTTTTGATGACATATTATATCAAGTAGATTCCGTCTTCTTTGATTTCAATTAATTTTTGTTTGTATAAATTTCCAACGGCTTTTTTAAAGTTCTTTTTACTCATTTTCAACACCGTTTTAATATCTTCCGGATGCGAATTATCAGTTAATCGTAAAAAACCACGATTCGCTTTTAACTCATCTAAAATCACTTGAGAAGAAGGTTCGATTGCCTCTACTCCTATTTTACGAAGTAAAACATCAATTTTGCCATCAGGGCGAATAGTTTTAATGTAACCTTTGGTTTTCATTCCAGGTTTCACATCGTCATACACTTCGTTTTTATACGCTAAACCTTTGTGTTTTTGATTGATGATAACGTTAATTCCAGCTTCTGTAATATGCGAAATTAAAATATCAACTTCTTCATTACGTTGTAGGTCTAAATTTTCATTGCTTAAAAACTGATTCGTTTTACTTGAAGCTACTAAACGATTGGTTTTTTCATCAATAAACATGTAAACTA
Organism: Flavobacterium sp.; assembly: GCF_036782315.1. GTDB lineage: Bacteria > Bacteroidota > Bacteroidia > Flavobacteriales > Flavobacteriaceae > Flavobacterium. The sequence goes on along the minus strand of NZ_DAIPZK010000012.1, from coordinate 45,946 downwards.
AATAACGTTTGCCTTCTTCCATAGGACGCGCTTGTTCTTTAAATGGAACAAACAAATCTTTCTCTAAACCCCAATCTAAAAAAGCGCCAAATTTATTGATGTAGTTTACTTTCAAATGCGCAAATTCATTTAACTTAATATATGGTTTCAAAGTAGTCGCAACAGGTCGTTCTTCATGGTCTAAATAAACAAAAACGGTAATATCGTCTCCAATAAAAAAATCTTTAGGTACATATTTTTTGGGTAACAAAATCGCTTCGTTTTCATCACCTAAATATAACCCAACTTTTGTATCTCTTAAAATTCGTAACGTATTGTAATCACCTATTTGTATCATGAAATCTGTAAATAAAGTACAAAGGTAAACATTTTAAAATTTAGATATCAGAAATAAAAACCTTGAAAAAACAAAAAACCACAAATCCTAATGACTTGTGGTTTTAATAATATTATACTCTAATTAAATTCCCATCTCAATTTGGAAACGAACATACCAATTTTGTTTGTTGGTTCCATTGAAGTAATCTAAATCGCTTAATGTAACTTCTCCCTGCAATTTAAAAGCATGTTCCCATAAATACTTGGTTAAACCTAAAGAATATTGTTTTGAATCAGGTGTTAAAGCCTTGATATCTTTATGCATGTTTTGATTAGAAAAACGACCAATTATTTCGTAATTTGAACGAAAAACATAGCTTAATTGGTAATCCATTCCATTACCAACTGGCACATAATTAAATTTTGTTATATCCGCAGGATTATATGCAATTGGATCTTTAGCAGAACGAGACATATAACTTGACATAAATGCCCAACCGTTATATTTTAACATAGCATCTAATAAAACAGATTTCATGGTCTTTTGTTCATATAAATCATTTCCAAGTTGTCCTTGAGTTCTTCTGGCTAAGTTATTTTGATGAAAAGCACCAGATAGCAATAATCTTGGTTTTTCTTCACGAGCAACATCCCCTTCAAAATTTGTTCCATCTTTTTTGAATGAACCAAACGGCATTAATTCTAATTTCCCAGTTAAAGCAACTCCATCATCAGCTGATTTTGTCCAATTTCTTCCCTCTCCTGTAGTTATTGCCGTTTTAACATTATATGAAAATTGGTTTTTATTTTCATTCAAATAATAAGCTTGGAATCCAAAATCTCTATCAATATTAAATCTTGCATTGTTAATGCTTCTATCTGTCATTTGCAATGCTCCTGAAGAATTAACACGTTGACGATTTCCAGGTAATTTAGTTTGTCCAAAAAGGAAACTCCAATGCTTATTAGGTCGATAAAAAACTGCAGCATCACGAATAATATTGATATTTTCACCTTCTTGAATTTCACCTACATCACCAGGAGCAAAAGAAAGTTGAATTACATATAAAAAGTGAGGATTACCCACGTAACCATCAAATCGTAAGCGTAAACGTCTAATTTCTCCAGAATATGCAGCATTATCTCCTTCATTTTGAATGAAAGTAACGCGATTTTGCATTCTAAAACGAATATTTAATTGAAATAAACTATCTGGCGATGTTATTCCAAGTCCTTTTCCATAATTGTAATATGGAAGAGCTGCCAACTTTAAATCATTGTCTTTTAAAGGTATTTTTACTTCTTGAGCACTTGAAAATAAGGTAGTTACTAAAAGTAAAAATGTAATTAATTTTTTCATTTGTTATGTTGTTGTATATTTTCTGCAAACTTAACATCATTTCAATGTTAAGTATGTTAAGTTAATATTACCTTTGCAAAAAATTAATGTTATGTCAAATATTTACATCGGATATCATTTTACGATTGCACCATTAGAGTTAGGAAGTGAAATTTTAATTGCTGAATTAGGAGAAAAAGCCTTTGAGAGCTTTATTGAAACTGAAACTGGAATTTCTGCTTATGTGCAAAAAGACTTATGGAATGAGGACATTTTAGAAGATATTCAAATATTAACAAATCCTGAATTTAAAATTGAATATACCTTTGAAGAAATAGAACAAGTGAATTGGAACGAAGAATGGGAAAAAAACTTTGAACCAATAGATGTAGATGGAAAATGTCACGTAAGAGCACCTTTTCACGAAAAAACGAATGCTGAATTTGACATAGTAATAGAACCAAAAATGAGTTTTGGAACGGGTCATCATGAAACCACACACATGATGATTCAACATTTATTAGAAACCGATGTTAAAGGCAAAAAAACCTTAGATATGGGTTGTGGAACAGCTATTTTAGCGATTTTAGCTGAAATGAAAGGTGCCCAACCTATTGATGCTATTGATATTGATAATTGGTGTTATTTAAACTCTATTGAAAATGCTGAACGTAATAATTGCAAGTATATTTCGGTTTACGAAGGTGATGCTTCTTTATTAGTTGGAAAAAAATATGATGTAATTATTGCAAACATCAATCGTAACATTCTTTTAAACGATATGCAACAATATGTAGATTGTTTAAACCAAAACGGAATTTTATTCTTAAGTGGTTTTTATACTGAAGATATTCCTGCTATTTCAGAGAGTTGTACATCAAAAGGATTAAAATATGTAAAGCAATTTGAAAGAAACAATTGGGTGGCATTGAAGTTTGTGAAATAGCATTTTGAATTTTATAAATTAAATTCTAAATTTGTTATTCAACTGATAATAAATGATTATGAGTACTATAGAAAAAGTTAAAGAAGAAATTTTAGTTGAAGAAGCTATTGGTTTAAATCATGAAATTGTATTACACAATGATGATGTTAATACTTTTGATCATGTAATTGATACTTTAATACGAGTATGTAATCACGATGATTTACAAGCGGAACAATGCGCAATCTTAGTTCATTACAAAGGGAAATGTACAGTTAAAACAGGTTCTCTAGAAGAGTTAAAACCACAATGTTCTGCTTTATTAGATGCAGGCTTAAGTGCTGAATTGATATAAAAAAAGTCCAGATGTAAATCGGGACTTTTTGTTTAACTCATTTTTCCTATAGCACAACTTACATAGGATTTAGCTTTAGATCCGAGACTATTTGCTTCACCATATTCTGGATAACCCAGTGACTTAAGTTTAGTTTTGACTTCGATTAATTTTTCATCCATTTCATAATCAAATGTAACGGAACTATCTTCTACGTTTACATGAACATTTTTAACGGTTTCAATATCGTTTAATCCTTTTGTAATGGTATTTGCGCAACCACCACATTTTAAGTTTTGTATATAAATTGTCGTTTGCATAACTTTAAATTTTGATTACTCAAATTTACAAAAAATAGCAACAACATATCGTAACACTTGTTACTTTAACTTAACTTTAATGAGGTAATTTGTCTTTTAACAAACCATAAATATAAGTTCCTAATAAAGCACCTATTAATACTACAGCAATAGCATAAGTACCTGTTCCTAATAGAATAAATATAGGACCTGGGCAACTTCCAACTAAGGCCCAACCTAATCCAAATAAAATTCCTCCAATAACATATCTCCAAAAACCTCTTTCCTTTTCAATAATATGGATTGGAAGACCTTTATAATCTTTAATTTTATATCTTTTTATGATTTGGAGGCCAACAATACCTGTGAATAATGCCATACCAATAATTCCATACATATGGAATGATTGAAAATGAAACATTTCATATATACGATACCAAGAAACAGCTTCCGCTTTGGTTAAAACAATTCCGAATAGTATTCCGGTTAAAAAGAATCTCGCTAATTTCATGATTATGTAGTCTTAAAAATTATTGGTAAAATAAAATGCGCCATAGCTAATCCGCCAATAAAGAAACCTATTACAGCTACTAATGATGGTAATTGGAAATTACTCAATCCAGAGATAGCATGTCCAGAAGTACAACCTCCAGCATAACGTGTTCCAAATCCAATTAACAAACCGCCCAACATTAGAATCGTAAATCCTTTTGGAGATTGTAACGTTTCAACACTAAAAATGGCATTAGGCATTAGCTTGCCGTTAGGAGCATCAATTCCAAGTGTTTGCAATTGAGAAATAGTATCTGTATTTAAGTTAACACCTGTTCCATTTGATATAAAATGATAAGCAATAAATCCACCAACAATTGCCCCTAAAACAACTGCTAAACTCCATTTCTGCTCACGCCAATCCATTTTAAAGAAATCGCTAAATTTTCCAGCTCCTGCCATAGAACACATTGTTCTAAGATTAGATGACATTCCAAAAGATTTTCCAAAATAAGTAAGAAGAAGCATGATCATTCCAATTAAAAACCCAGAAATACTCCAATGCCATGTTCCAAAAATTAAATCCATAGTAAGTTACAATTTTCCACAAAAATAGAAATTCAATTTGGTATTTGTAACTTTTGATACAATTTATAGTAAATTTGAAGCCTTAAACAAAAGCATATCAGATGAAAAAGTTTTCAATCGAATTCAAATGGGCTATTATCACTACAATCATTTTTTTAGCTTGGATGACTTTAGAAAAACAATTGGGTTTTCATACAGAAAAAATAAAATGGGAACCTTTATTCAATATTTTGTACATCTTCCCTTTATTTCTGCTTTATTTTTTAGCCTTAAGAGAAAAGAAATTTAAATTCTATAATAGCAAAATGAATTGGAAACAAGGTATTATTTCTGCTATCGTTATCTCTTTTATCATTGTTGTTTTTAGCCCGATAACACAGTTTATTCTTCATGAATTCATAAGTCCTAATTTTTTAACTAATACTATCAACTATACGGTTGAAAGCAAAAAACTATCACTAGAAGAAGCTAAAGAATATACAACCTTATCAAGTTCTATATGGAAAAATATTTCAGATAGTTTATCATTTGGTGTAGTAATTGGCGCGATTGTTGCGTATATTTTAAAATCAAAAAACGAATAAAATGAAATACTTATTTTCTCTATTAGTAATTTTTTTATTAACGGGATGTGTTAGCACAAAATCTACTCTAAAAAATGTTGATCCCAAGGCTATTCGACCTGCCATTAAAGATAAAGCTTACGTTATAACTGAGTATGCTACTGATTCAAAATATGCTTATGATCAAGATTACCCAATAAATATTGGAAACATTAGAGAAAATCAGGAAAATATTAATATTGAATATTTTTTCAATGGTTTAGAGGGGCCAAATGGAGAAAAAATCTATTATAGAAAAGTAGATACGTGTTGCCCTTTTCCAACAGAAAACAGCCTGATGGGAGCCGGAACACTTAGCATTTATGAAGTAACATTTGAAGGGAGTAATAAAAAAATCACTTTGTATTTTAATATTTATGAAAAAGGAAAAATCCTTTGCCCAAAAGGTTTTTCAATAAAACAGTTTCCGGCAAGAGAGAAATAATTTTTTTATACTCTGTAACATAAGTAACCTTTTCTACTGCTGTAGGAAAGGTTTTTCTTTTTATCTTTGCATCTTCAAAATCAACACAAAATGAATTTAAAAAACATTCCACAAATAAAACATACAGAAAGTAGTAATTTCTTTTTGTTAGCAGGACCGTGTGCCATAGAAGGTGAAGAAATGGCAATGCGTATTGCAGAAAAACTAGTTTCTGTTACCAATAAATTAGAAATTCCTTTTGTTTTTAAAGGTTCTTTCAAAAAAGCCAACCGTTCTAGAGTAGATAGTTTTACTGGAATTGGTGATGAAAAAGCATTAAAAATTCTTCAAAAAGTGTCTAAAGAATTTGGTGTACCCACCATTACTGATATCCACACCAACGAAGATGCAGTTATGGCTGCAGAATATGTAGATGTATTACAAATACCTGCGTTCTTAGTGCGTCAAACTGATTTAGTTGTTGCGGCAGCTAACACAGGAAAAACTGTAAATTTGAAAAAAGGTCAATTTATGAGTCCTGAAAGCATGAAACATGCCGTTCAAAAAGTATTGGATAGTAACAATGAAAATGTAATGGTTACCGATAGAGGAACTATGTTTGGATATCAAGACATGATTGTAGATTTTAGAGGAATTCCTACAATGCAACAATATGCCACAACTGTTTTGGATGTTACCCATTCGTTACAACAACCTAATCAAACTATTGGAGTAACTGGTGGTCGTCCAGATATGATTGAAACTATTGCAAAAGCAGGAATTGCTGTTGGTGTTGATGGAATTTTCATTGAAACACACTTTGATCCAGCTAATGCTAAAAGCGACGGAGCTAACATGTTACACTTAGATTATTTTGAGGGATTAATGACAAAACTCGTAGCTATTCGTAAAACCGTAAATCAATTTTAATTTTTTTTATAACTTTAAATGAAACATCCATTTTTAATGGCTGTACTAACTTTTTGTGTTTTTTCACAGTACACCTTTTCGCAAGAATCTGTCGAAAATCCTGAAAAATACACGAGCAAAAACAAAGGAAAATTCTATATTTTCTGGGGAGGAAACCGAGAATCTTATACAAAATCTGATATTCACTTTAAAGGTGCTGATTATGATTTTACCATATATAATGTCTCGGCTCACGACAAACCAAAAGGATGGCATTGCGATTATTTTAATCCAGCACGAATGACCGTACCACAAACAAATTTAAGAATAGGTTATTTCATTAGCAATCATTACAATATTTCTATTGGAGTAGATCATATGAAATATGTAATGTACAATCACAGAAGAGTTAATTATTCTGGTTATTATCCAAATGCTGGTACTTATAATGAGAATCCTGCAAATGGCCAATTAACACTTGATGAAGACTTTTTATTATTTGAACACACTGATGGATTGAACTACATAAATTCAGAAATTTCAAGAGTTGATGACATTTCAAATTTATTTAAATTACCTAATACCGACAAATTTCAGATTAATATAACAGAAGGAGTTGGTGGCGGCTTTTTATATCCAAAAACTAATACTACCTTGTTAGGAAAAGAACGCCATGATGACTTCAACATAGCGGGTTATGGAATTTCTGCAAAAGCCGGCTTAAATTTTACCTTCTTTAAACATTTTTTCATTCAAACCGAGTTAAAAGGAGGTTACATAGAAATGAATAATATTAGAACTACTAAAAGTAGTGCGGATTCTGCAGAACAACATTTTTGGTTCTTGCAACGAATTGTAGCCGTTGGAGGAACTTTTAGTATTTAATAATAAAAGCCACGTTTCAAATTGATTACGTGGCTTTATTTATATAAACATTTTGCTTCTTTAATAACATCAATTAAAACCTCATTATCAATTTCATCAATAGAAAAATAGCGAAGTGATTTCACGGTATTCCGATTTTCGTCAACCAAAACTTCTTGGTTTCTTTTGAGTTCAAAACCTTTGGCAAAACCAACATCTAAAAACCCTTTTTTATGATTAGGAGCCAAATAACAAAATGGTTTCTTTTTGAAATAAATATAAGGAATACCCCATTTGAAAAGTAATTCAGATTGCGAAAGCTCCTGCTCTACTACAGCTAACACATGCAACATCATAGCTTGATACTGTTCGGGTTGACGGAGTATATATGCTTCTGTGGGTTTCATTTAAAAAACATTTTTTCAAAAATAATGTAAAAATTGTTTGGTCAACAAATTATTTCTTATTTACTTTGTATTTCAAAGTACTTTAAAATGGAAAACGAGAAATATCTAAATGACATTAGCGAAATTAAAAATTTGATGAATAAATCATCACGTTTTATTTCATTAAGTGGGTTGTCGGGAATTTTGGCTGGCGTTTATGCATTGGTTGGCGCTTGGATGGCATATAAAACGATTTACTTTGATACTTCAACCATGGGAGCCTATCGAGATTTAGTAATTTCGGAAGAAGACGTGATTCGTTTATTAGTAATTGCAGCTACTGTTTTAATTTTGTCAATAGTAACAGGAATCGGATTGAGCATTCGAAAAGCCAGAAAGAGTAATGAAAATGTTTGGAATACAGCCTCGAAAAGATTAGTAATTAACTTTATGATTCCATTAACAACAGGTGGATTTTTCATTATCTTTTTAATCGAAAAAAACATGTTTGGACTTATCGCTCCTCTAACCTTAATATTTTACGGATTAGCTTGTGTAAATGCAAGTAAATATACGATTGGAGATGTTCGTTATTTAGGAATAACCATGATCGCTTTAGGTTTATTATCTACTTGGTTCTTAGGATATGGTTTATTATTCTGGGCATTAGGCTTTGGAGGTTGTCATATTTTATATGGAAGTTTAATGTACTTTAAATACGAGAGAAAGTAAATAACTTTTAAACTTTAAACTTTAAACTTTAAACTTTTAACCTTAAACTTTTAACCTTAACCTTTAAACCTTAAACTTTTAAACTAAATCATGCTCAACATCATCCAAAATATCAACAAAGCTTTTGATCACCGAATCCGTTTGGGGATTATGTCGATATTGATGGTAAATGAAAGTGCCGATTTTAATATGTTAAAGGAACTTTTAGGTGTAACTGATGGTAACTTAGCTTCGCATACTAAAGCTTTGGAGGCTGAAAATTACATTCAAATTGAAAAACAATTTATTGGAAAGAAACCCAATACGAAATACAGCGCTACAAAAGAAGGTCGTGATGCTTTTACTGCCCATATTGAAGCGCTTGAAAAATTAATCAAGAAAAGCTAAACCTATTTTTTTATCTATTTACTTTGAAATTCAAAGTACTTTTAATTCAGATTATGAGAGACTTATTTATCGAAAAAATGTACGAAATCAGTAAGAAACCTTATCAAAAATTCTTTAAGCAAGGTAAGGCTTGGGATGTTGAAATAAATCAGTTGATACAACTTCCTAATGATAGCTTGGGATTTCAATTAGGTTGTTTTTTATTAAAATACAATTTTGAAATCCAGCCTAAATTGGAAGACCATGACATTATTCACGTATTGACCAATACCGGAATTTCAGTTGTTGACGAAATAGGCATGCAATACTATTTGTATGGAAACGGAAAACGAAGTTTGTATTTATGGATGGTAATTCTTTCAGGAACACTCTTCTATCCTACTCGATTTTCGTATTTCAAACAACAATATCAAAGAGGAAAAGCTGCACATGAATTCTATGGACTAGATTTTTTAAACATGCTTTCGGTTCCTCTCTCAAACATTCAACAAACTTTTAACATCAAATAACATGAACAAACTCATTAACATCAGCATGACCATTGGAATTTTATTCTTTATCGGAATGGAAATTATCAAAAACCTATCATCAGAAACCAAAACAAAACTCATGACCACATGGAAAAAGATTTTTTAAAATTGCCGCTATCCACCCAAATGGCGATTGTTTCATTTGGAATTGGTTCACTATTATTACTACTTCATTTCGTATTTAAAGATTCAGATATAATAATACCAATTGGAATTTATTATGTATTGATTGCATTTCTAGTAAATGGATTAATGCTTCTAAAACTCATAATTGATTGGATTATCGAACCTCTAAATAGATCTAAAATTGAACGACAAGCATTAATTCTATTTGCTAATGTTCCTATTTCTTTCGTTTATTTTTTAATTGTAATCTATACATTATAAACACATTAACTTAATAAAACTATAAATCAAACATCATGGAAACACAATTTCAACAAGAACCAAAAGTACCATTCTTTCAAACCACAACCGCAAAAATGATTATGGTTGGAATTCTAACTTTAGTATTAATCATTCCACTTGCTTTAGTACAAGAATTAATCGTTGAAAGAAGCCAACGTCAAAAAGAAGTTATTACTGAAACCACTGCAAAATGGGGAAATTCAGTTTATTTTTATGGTCCTATTTTAAAAGTACCTTATAAAGACCCAATGTCGGGCGCCAATAATTACGCTTATTTCTTTCCAGAAACTTTGAACAACAAAACCGAAGTTACGATGGTAAAACCTTTAGAAAGAAGTATTTACAAATCGAATGTATTTACGACCAAAATGCAATTTGATGGGAATTATACCAATCCAAATTTCGCTTCAAAAGGAATTCCTGCTGAAAACATTTACTGGAATCGTGCTAAAATTTTAATTCGAACCACCAACTTAAAAAGTCTTAAAGACGAAGTAAAAATGAAAATCGGAAATCATAATTTGGCTTTTGAATCGGTTGCGAATAGTACAAATGATAGTATTGAAAGCCTTGAGACCAATTATTTTGATTACCAAAGTCTTCAAAACGATGCGAAATTCAACTTTACCATTTCCTTCAACGGAAGCAAGCAAGTAAAAATGGTTCCGATTGGAAAAACTACGGATGCCAAAATAACTTCTAATTGGAATTCACCCAACTTTAATGGCAACTTCTCACCTATTTCAAGAGAAATTACCGATAACGGTTTTGAAGCGAATTGGAAAGTATTACATTTCAACCGTCCGTTTGCCCAAAACTATTTTGAGGTGTTACCTGAATTAGGAAAATACGCTTTTGCAGTAGATTTTATTACGCCAGTTGACGAATATCAGCAAAACGAACGCGCTTCTAAATATGGCTTTTTGGTTATTGGATTGACGTTTTTAATCTTCTTTTTAATTCAATCGATAAGTAAAATTAACATTCATATATTTCAATATTCGATGATTGGAATTGCTTTAATCATGTTTTACACTTTATTGATTTCAATTACAGAACATAGTACGTTTTCATTCGCATATTTAATAGCTGGAGCTTCCGTTATCATTATGATTTCACTTTATTCGATTTCGATTTTAAAGGATAAAAAATTCCCGATGTTCATTGGTGCTTCATTGAGTGTTTTATATACTTTTATTTATGTGATTATTCAATTAGAAGATTATGCGCTATTAGTAGGAAGTATTGGATTGTTCTTGATACTAGCAGCCGTGATGTATTTCTCGAGAAAGATTGAATGGAATAAATAAAGGCAAAACCTCCGATTGAAGATTTTCAATCGGAGGTTTTTAATGAGTTTAATAATTTTATCATATTCTCGCAAGAAGCTACATTCATCATCCTAATTATAATATTTGAATTATAAATCTCGATTTCTAAATCAAAACTTGAATTTAAACTTTTAAAATAATCAATTATAACTTTCTCTTGAGTAGATTTTTTTATTATCTCAGTTTTATATCCTTTAATTATTTCAGGATTATCATCAATAAATACATTTACAATATTTTGAATTATAGGCTTTTTAATAAAACAATAATGTCCTGAAAATTTGAAATCCTTAATCCAAAAAACAATATTTGTATTCTCATTTCTAGAGTGATACTTACTACTAATAGCTTTTGAAGTTGTATTAGCTATAAAAAAAGACAGATTATCATTATGATACATATCTGTACAAGTCCAATCTTCAAAACTTGTAAATGTTATAGAATTTTCTAAAAAATAAATTTCAGATTCGGAGAAGATTTTAAAATTAAATCCATTATCTAATAAATAATTTTTAATTAAGATAAACTCTCTTTCTAAATCACCATCTTCTGTATAGTATTTATTCAAAACATGTTCGGATGTTCTCCTATTTTCATTGTAAAAGATAATTTCATCAGGTATTTCATCAGAATATTCATATTCATTCTGAGTTTCGCTTACTTTCATTTTTTCTCCAGTTAAAGGATCATCTAAAAGAGCAATAATTTCTTTATTTGATAGTGGCTTTTCTTCTTTTTTTGCTAATCTTCTTTTTTGATCAATTTTAAGAACCCACAGACTAATTACAAAAACAAAAAAAGCAACTGAAAAAAGTACAATAAAACGTGTTTCCATAGAAATGAAATAAAAAAACTCCAAATGAAATTAGTTTTAATTGGAGTTTTTTATTTTTATTATGAGTTAATTACTTTTCACTAATTAGTGACTTCCTTCCACTTCAATAGCATCTACATCAATGTTTTGTTTTTTCAAAATACCTTTTACTAATACTGCAAATAAAGTCAAGTAAGCAAAACAAACCACCGCAACAATATAAGATTGGTGAATTCCGATGATATCTGATAATTTTCCTTGTAATGGAGGAATAATTCCACCACCTAAAATCATCATAACCAAGAAAGCGGAACCTTGAGAAGTATATTTTCCTAATCCAATTATCGACAAACTAAAAATAGCTGGCCACATGATACTACAAGCTAATCCTCCAGATAAAAACGCATAAATAGCTACAGTTCCTGAAGACATTAATCCGATTAACATTGCAACTATACCAAACGTTCCAAAAATCATTAAGGTTCTTGCTGGTTTATCTTTGCTCCAAAAGAAAGCTGCAATTTGTAATACCACGCAAATGATATAGTAATACAATGGCTTCATATCTTTCCCTGAAACAATATTAATTCCTAAAATGATAAAAAATGCAATTAATGGAACCACTATTAAAGCAATCGTTTTCTTAGTACCTTGTAAATTAAATGCGCTAATAGCTCCAGCCCAACGTCCAATCATTAAACTTCCCCAATACATGGAAACATAAGGTGCAATATCTGACGATTGTAAACTTCCAAATTCTTCTAATTTTAGCAATTCTCCTAAATTACTTCCAATCGCTACTTCTACCCCAACGTATGTAAAAATAGCTAACATTCCTAAAACCAATTGTGGATATTGCATTGCTCCCCAACCTTCCGATTTTTTTTGAGCAGCTGTATAGGAAAATAACAATCCTCCAACAACAACTAATAACGCTCCTGTTAACCAATACATTCGATATTGTTCAATATCTTTTTTCAATGAAGTTACTTCAGCTTGTTTTTTCTCTAAATCTAACTTGTAACTTGCAATTTGATCTCCAGTAAAATCTTTTAATTTATTAATCACTTTAGGTGTTTTTGCAACACTTAAATCATATTCTAACGTTTCTATTTTCTTAGCTTCAGGGCTTTTATAACTATTAAAAACAGGTGTGAACATTACAGCTAATAATAGTGTCATTATAACTAAAGTTCGTAATGCTTTGTTGGCCTTTTCAATAGGTTCATTTGCAACGCCAGTAGGTACTTTTTTAGAAAAATAAAATAAAGCTGCTGCTGCAATAAATAACAATCCAACACCAATATAAAGTAAAACTACTTTGTCTAATCCTAACGATTTGATTTTGTCATCTGACACTGTTTTAGCTGAACCAAATAAGGCTAAAGCCACAATAATTGGGCCGATTGTAGTTCCTAGAGAATTTATTCCACCTCCTAAATTTACTCGACTTGCACCCGTTTTAGGATCCCCTAACAAAATGGCAAACGGATTGGCTGCAGTTTGCTGTAATGAAAATCCAAGAGCTACGATAAATAAACCTACTAGCATTCCTGCGTACAAATTAGCTTCAACAGCTACAATCATTGCTCCAGCTCCTAATGCCGAAAATAATAATCCATAAACAATACTTTTTTTATACCCCCATTTTCCAACAACATCTTTACCAGAAGCATTTCCTAAGGCAAAAAGCAATAAAGCTCCTACATAATAAGCTGTGTAAAATGCAAAATCGACTAATTGAGATTGAAATTGGTCTAAAGAAAAATAACTCTTACAAAATGGAATAAAAATATTATTTCCAGCTGCGATAAATCCCCAAAAGAAAAACACTGTTATAAGCGTATACAATGCAGGATAATTAGTTTTAATTTGATTGTTCATTAGTTTTGGATTAGTTTCAACAAATATATATGTTTTATTATTAAAACAAAAAACCCGATGTAAACATCGGGCTTGTTCTTATTTAGTTGCTATGGCTTCTTGTTTTTCGTCAACGTAATCTTGTAGATATTTGAAACGTTCTGTAAGTTTCCCATTTTCTGTGATTTTGGCTCTATGTAAAATTCCATCTTTATCACCATTAAAGAAAGCTGGAATTACGTGTTGCATAAACATTTCACCAAAACCTTCACTAGCATCTTTAGGCAATTCACAAGGTAAGTTATCAACAGACATCACCATAATTGAAGCTGGGTGTGTGTATGGAACTTCTTTATGTTCGCTTGGTAAGTATCCAAAAAATGGATCTGCAATAGTTGATGCTTTAATTGTACAAGCAACTGGTCCATCAACATCGCAAGAAATATCAGCTACTACTTGAATTTTATTATCAGACGCACGAAGCATATCACGAGTTAAAATATCAGGCGAACCATTACCATGAAAATGTCCTGCAATATACATGTCGGCTACTTTTGTAAAACGCTCAAAATCTGAAACGTAATCTTGAGGGTTATTGTAAAAATCGTTATTATCTAATACCTGACCATCTTTGCGTTTGTTGTAATCCAATACGTCGATTTGGGTGTAAACAGGCTCTGTGTATTTTTTATTCAAAAAGTCGTCAACACTTACTTGTTTGATTTTAATTCCGTCTAAAATCTCTTTAGCTCCCATTCCTACTTTACCATGACCAGTAAGAACAATTTTAATATTTGGTAGAGTTTGACGTTTTAAACGTGCAATTAAATCATCTTTTCCACTTAACGTTTCTGCTTTTGGCAAAGTAAACAAATCGTATTTAATTCCAAAACCTCTAAAACCATTGTAAGCACCTACCAATCCTGCATAACGACCAAAACCAATTAATCTATGGTTAGTAGCATCAACTATAGTTTCATGATCATATAATTCGATGTTTTTTGCTAAAATTGCTTGTAATAATTTACGATTGTATGGTTGCTTTTTTATCGTATGAGAAAAGAAAAAATATTTTTTGTTAGGAATTAAGGCGTCAATAGGTACTTCTTTCACTCCAAAAAGTACATCACAATCTGACATTTCAGTAGTGACATTTAGTCCTAAATTACGGTATTGCTCATCAGAAAAAATTCGTATATCTGAACTTTCCACCAAAATTTCAGCTTCTGGATATGCTGATTGTAAACGTAATAACTCTTCTGGTGTAAAAACAACTCTTCTATCGGGTGGATTTTTTCTTTCTTTAATAATACCAAACTTCATAGCTAATAATAATTATAACTGAATGTAGATTTAATGTTACAAATATAACTTTAAAGAAGCGACTATGCAAAGTTTTTTTAATTGAAAAAAAGAATGTAATTTTGGCTCACTTTTTGATTATATATAAAGGTCTGCAAACTGAAAAATGCGACTGATCACTCATAAAATGGGGTCGACTGGTTTTGACAGCGAGTGGAATTGATTAGTAAGCACGTCGAGCATTGTATGTTTAGCTCGTAAATCCAAATGTACGAACTTATAAACGGCGAAAATAATTACGCTTTAGCTGCTTAATCCGAATTATAGTACGATTTGCCTAGTCCCGACAAGGTCGGGAAGCTAGATTCTCCTCAAAAGCCTTGGTTTATGGCGGTTGGTTTAGGAGAACCGTAAAAGTAAACCTAGGAACGGTAATGCTTTAAATCCGTTCTGACATTGATAAAGCTAAGCAAAGAGTGGCGGTTTCTAGCCTTGCTCTTTGTCGAAAATCCAAGATGAAACTAAGCGTGTAGAAAGCTACTTGATTGCTTGTTTGGACGAGAGTTCGATTCTCTCCGACTCCACTAAAACAAATTCAAAACAGACTAAAAGCCTGTAAATCGTATGATTTACAGGCTTTTTTGTTTTTGGTACTATTCAAATTATCTATTAAATCTCAAACCATTGGTGGTAAAATCGGTTACCCGAAAAAAATTAAAATTAGGGTAACCGAATTTCTCACAAAACCAATGATAGCAAGCAGTTCAAAAGATGAACATCTTGACAAATAAGGATTAAATAATTAATTTGAATAACATTAAAGTCACCACAAAATGAAACACAAAATGTCTATACTTTTCTACGTGAAAAGTTCTAAAGCTTCAAAAAATGGCTTACTTCCCATTTATCAAAGAATAACAATTAACGGCACTCGTATTGAATTAAGTACATCAAAGTTTGTAGAAAAAACAAAATGGAATACTGCAGCAGGTAAAATAAAAGGTAATTCTGAAGAAGCTAGACTAATTAATAGTTACCTAGACATTTTAAATGCAAGAGCATATGAAACTGAGAAATGGATGGTAAACAATAACCTGGAAATTAATGCTCAAACCTTCAAAAATAAATTTTTAGGTATTGAAGAAAGACAACGCAAACTTATCGTGATTTTTGAAGACCATAACAAACGAATGAAAGAACTAGTTGGAAAAGAATTCTCTATTAACACTTATAAGAAGTATGAAACAGCGTTAAGCCACACTAAAGAGTTTTTAAAATATCAATATAACCTTAATGATATTTCTATAAAACAAGTAGATATTGCTTTCATCAACGATTTTGATTTCTACTTGAGAAACACTAAAAACTGCAATAACAATTCAACCATAAAATACATTAGAAACTTTGGCAAAATTGTAAAACAATGCTATGTAAATGGATGGATAGAAAAAGACCCATTTCTTAATTATAAAGGCAAAGTAAAAGAAATTGAAAGAACTTATTTATCAGAAGATGAAATTGAATCTTTGCTTAATAAAGAATTTAAAATAAAACGATTAGAGTTAGTTCGCGATATGTTTATTTTTTCATGTTTCACTGGTCTTGCGTATATTGATGTCTTCAATTTAACAAAATCTAATATTGTAATTGGCATAGATGGTGAAAAATGGATTTCAACTCACAGACAAAAGACAGAATCAGCTTCAAAAATTCCGATCCTTCCGGTTACTCAAATGATTATTGATAAATACGAAAATCATCCACTATGTATTAACGAAAATCGACTTATACCTATTTTATCAAATCAAAAAATGAATGCATATCTCAAAGAACTGGCAGATATTTGTGAAATTGATAAAGAGCTAACTTTTCATATTGCCAGACATACATTCGCTACTACGGTAACACTTACTAATGGAGTTCCAATAGAAAGTGTGAGCAAAATGCTAGGTCACAAAAACTTAAGAACAACTCAACATTACGCTAAAGTTTTAGACAGAAAAGTAAGTGAAGACATGAAAATTTTAAAAGAGAAATTTTCGAACAAATTAAAATTAAAAAGCTCTTAATTCATTCAATAACATTCTAATAAGTTTAGTATTCAATTCAAGAATTGAACACTAAACTATTTGATTCCTTTTAAAAGCTTATATAGTTTTGTTACAGAAAAATAAATCATGTCAGAGCAAAATAAGCAAGAACGAATTAGAAAAATATACCAAATGCTATTTGAAATGGCTTCTGGAAATCTTCAATTTCAAATTGCTAATTTAGATGAAGAAGATGAAATTGATCAAATCGCTCTTAAGTTAAATGAAATTTCAAGTAATATAAAAAATACCTTCCTTAAACTCGGTCATGTAATTCCTCAATTTACATATCAAAACTTAGTACAGCATACTTTCATTCTAGATAAAGAATTTTACATTTTGAGCTTTTCATCGAGTGTACTAGACACTTTAAAGTTAAGTCAGCAAGAGCTTTCAAAACTTAAATTTTCAAAAATAATTGCAAAACAATCTATTAATGATTGGAAAACAATAGAAAATGAAATTGTTACTAACAACATATTTCATATTACACTTCAATTACACTTATTAGATAAAAACAATCAAATCTACCCCTCCTATTTTACAATTTCATCTTTATTAAACTCTAACAAAATTGTAATTTCTGGAATCAGTACAAATATTGAAGATTATACAAATTATAATATTGCTAATAATAATTTAGCATCCTCAAAAAAAATTGATAGTAATACTATAGTTCAAAATGTTTATAATTATATAATGAATCATCTTGAAGAACCTCTACCTTCTGTAAATGAACTAGCAAAAATGTTTGGAACAAACGATTTTAGACTAAAAGCTGAATTTAGAAAGCATTTCAATATTAGTATTTATAAATGTTATACAAATGAACGATTAAAAAGAGCAACTTATCTCATTAAAAGAACGAACATTCCATTGAAAGAAATTGCTTTTATAAGCGGATTCAATGATTACAATAATTTTTCCAAAGCATTCAAAAAAAAGTACAATTATGTGCCTAGTGAATTGCAAAGAAGTCTACATGAAGAAGATTAGCATTTATTAAGCCATACTTTTTCAACTAAACTAAATCCCGATTTAACTACTTACAATTATTTGTTTTTCAAAACTTTACACAACAAAAAAAAGTATTATGAAGAACAAATTAAAAAATATCTTAGTCATCATCATCAGTTACCTATATGTCTTTTTATTTGTGTATGCTGCAATTAGCAAACTACTTGATTTCGAAACATTTATTGTCCAATTGGGACAATCACCATTGTTAAGTGCCTATGCAAAATGGATTGGAATCCTAGTCCCAACAATTGAAATAGTAATTTCGATTCTACTATTAGTTCCTAGAATTAGATATATTGGACTATTTCTAGCCTTTGGATTAATGATGATGTTTTCCACCTACATAATCATAATTTTAAATTATAGTGATTTTATTCCATGTGCCTGCGGCGGTGTACTCTCGGAAATGGATTGGAACGAACATCTTATTTTTAATTTTACTTTCGTTGCTATTGGTGGAATAGGAATTATTCTCGATACGCATTTAAAATTTTCAATAAAAAAGCAATTCGTTCAATTAATGAGTGTAAGCCTTTTAAGTGCTTTTTCTGTTACGGGATTATATCTTTTATCAGAGAATGAAATGCATAGAAACAATAGCTTCGTAAGAAGATATCCTCATCATCCTGTTGACGATTTAAAAGGAATTCCTTTAAAATACAATTCCTACTATATTGCAGGATTTGACAAAGGAAAAATAATTCTTGGAAATAGTACTGCGCCTTTACATTTGCTAGAAATTGATACCACATTAAAAAGTATCAAGGAGGTAAAAATAACTATTTCTGACAATAAAGATTTTCAGTTCTCATCTATTCAATTAAAAATAAAATCACCTAACTTTTATCTGGTAGATGGATCAGTCCCAATAATTTATAAAGGCGTTACTTCAAATTGGAATGCCAAAATATTAACTAACAAATCCAGCAATTTTTCTCTTTTAGAACCTATTACGCCTATCGACTTCATAATAAGAGGAAGTCATTCAAAATCGGGTGAACATATATTAGGACAATTAAGTAAATCCAAAAATTACAAAATAATTGAAACAAATAATGTATTAGAAAAAAGAATAGACGGCATATTTGATACAGATGGTTTACTACTTTACAATGAACAGCTTAATAAAATTATTTACACTTATTACTATAGAAATCAATTCATCATCACAGATTATCATTTAAACAAAACTAAAACAATTAAAACAATCGATACTGTGAGTCAATCCAATCTTGAATTTGCCTACACCAAGGAAAACACAGAAAAAAAATTAGCAAAGCAACCAAATACAATTAACATATACGCTGCAACATCTGGGAAATACATATTTATCAAATCTGACAGACTTGGAAAGTATGAATCCGAAATCATTGCCAAACAAGCTAGTATTATAGATGTATATGATATTGAAAAAGGAACTTACGAATTGAGTTTTTACTTCTACCACTACAACAATGAAGAAATAAAAACATTTAAAATTTATAATAACCTCCTAATTGGTTTAACTAATAAGCATCTTGTTGTTACAAAATTAAAACCGAAATACTTCAAAGTAAAATAATAAAAACATACTGGGCCAGTTTCAGGGGAAGATCGAAAACCTGTTAACAGAGTAGATCACAACTATAATTTTATACATTATGAGAACTAAGTTTTTAAAATTCGGTTTGCCAATAGCTGTTTTTGCTTTGGCAATTGTGGGAGCTTTTGCATCGCAAAAAGCAGACAACAAAGTTTTAGCTCCTGAAACAGGTTGGATTAATTATCCAACACCTTGTAATGTTTCAGTTTCTTGTAGAACTGAAATAGGACCTGTGTGCACAATGTTCCACTTAGGACAAGAAAGACAAGCGTATGGAAAAGTAAATCCAAACGATCTTACTTGTTCTAAGGTACTTTACAAAATACCTTAATCATTAATAAAGGTGTCGCAAAAGCGACACCTTTACCTTAACAAACATCAAGTAAAACACCTACTCCATCCAGCTCGCTTTACTTTTACCTTTCAAATAATAATCCAACCAATCCTTGACTTTATTTGACAAATCTTCTTGATTCTTTTTATCCGCTAATACATGACCTTCATCCGGATATAGTAGTAAAGTACTCTTTTTATCCAAACGCCATAATGCATTATGCAATTTCATTCCATTTTTCCAATCCAATTGTAAATCACCACTACCCGTCCAAGTTAGAATGGGAGAAGAAATATGCTGCACATTTTTTAAAGGCGAATTCCTTTCAAATTCATTACTATAAAAAGGTACAGACATTCGCATTTGATCATGCTCAAAACGCCACATATTAGATTTTCCATGACCATCAATTGTCAAATAATGATCGAGCAAATCAATAAGAGGAGCCCCTATAACTGCTGTTTTAAAAAGTTTCGATTTTCCCACAATGTAAGCCGTTTCATATCCCCCAAAAGAATGACCTAGCAATGCTATAGCATCAGAAGCTATAGGATATTGTTGTACCACAGAATTAACAGCAGCACTAACACAATCCAATGCATCATCACCTGGAGAATTTAACCCATAAGCTATATCTGGTAATAATACAAAATAGCCCGAACTCACGTAATTAGAAATAGTAAAACCCCAATCACTTAAAACCGTCGGGTATGAATAATCAAAAACCTCTTTCGATTTTTTCTCATATATAACTACCAACAATGGATATTTTTTTTCGGCATCATAATTTTCAGGATAAAACAAAGCTCCTTTCAATGGTTTTTCTTTTGAATTGGTATAGGTTACTAATCTTGATTTACCCCATTCAAATGTCTCTTGTTGTATATTCGATTGATGTATTAATTGTTCACTTCCATCACTATTCACAACAAACAACCTTGGTGGTAAACTGAAATTTTGCTCTAAAAACAAAAAAGATGTAAAATACTTTGTTGTTGATACTAAATGAAATTTACTCTCTCGTTTAAACAATGTTTTAATAACACCGTTTGGATACAATAAGGCAAAACCTTGTGCAAAGGTTTCTTCGTCTACAGTTTGTAATAAAAGTGGACGCTTAAGGTCATGAACTGTTGACAAAAAACCAAAAGAATAGTAATTAGGTGAAGCAGGTGAATACGGCTCATAAACGCGATAAATAGTTTTTGTAACTGCACCATTTGTCAAACGCTTTTTGGAAGTACCATTTGGCGCTATCAACCAAACATCATATTGGTCATGTATAATAACTTTAGAACCATCCATTGTCCACGATGTCCTATATGTTGGAGGAAACTGCCCAGCACGATCATAGGTAATTTGATGAACGGGGTAAGATAAATTACATGTTAAACACAAATGTATTTTTTTATAAATGTCATAAATCCACCAAGCCTTGTCTTTAAAATAAGTAATGTATTTTCCCGTAGGTGAAATAAGAACCTGATTTTCTAATGTGGTCTGATGGTCAGATAATAAATCTTTCTCTCCAGTAGCTATATTTTTTACATATAGTGCCACCAACTCATTACTACATTTATAAATGGGTGCCAACTCATCAGGATGGTATACCAAAGCATGTTTTGTGTCACCAGTCAATATAGAATTGGGATGTGCAGAATCTTCAACTGAATATACCCTATTCGACTTGATATCCCATTTGTACCACTTCAACGAACGATAATAAGCATTATTATTACTTTTTGGCGGAATTGTCAAATCTCCCGACTTCCATATTTGAACCTCTTGATTGGATACTGTTGCTAAATTTTCAAGTGGTTGCTGTAAGGTAAACAAAACAACATCACTTTGTTCTGGCAAATACAAGTTTATAGTGGTCAAATCATAACCCTTAGGTAGCAAAGTCTCCGAAGCTTCTAAAGTAAATTTACTAACCTTTTTATCGAATCCTGTACTCCAACAAATCGCAACAGGTTTTTTCAAATCATCAGATAGATTTCGTTCAAATTTAAAAAAAGCCAAGCGAGTTCCTGAAACATCCCAAGTGAGAAAACTATATAAATAAGAAAAATCATTTACAACTGTTACTTCATCAAGGGTTGATTTCAATGCAACAACTTTAACGCTTTGTGTTGAGCCTTCTTTAGTAACTAGAGCAATGCGTTTGGCATTAGGACTTACTTTATAAGAAACTATATCATGAATGTAAACCGAACTTTGGTTTTTCAAGTTTAATATCCGCAAATTAATAGTCGCATCTTCTTTTTTAAAAACTAACAAATAATTACCATCACCAGAATACAAATAATCAACAATCATTTTATCTATAAATAGCTTTCGTTCCTGTTTTAAATCAAACAAGTACAAACTATCCTTTTCATAATAGGAAAACCAATCACTTTTAGATGAAAAAGTAGCCCAATTTGCCTTTGGAAAACAAAACGATTTTTTGAAAGTAGTATTTTTTAAAAAAAGGGTATCAGTTTTTTCATATTCCAACCCATAACTTACCCAACGACCATCTAAACTCATTAAAGTTTGATTAAACTTACTCCACAAACTATAATCCGTTTCTGTTAATTGTTTTTTATGCTGCGAAAATACGGTCGTTATCAACATAAAAAATAATAATATAAAATACCGCATAATTATTATTTTAAAATTCCCCTAACCCACCCCTTTTTACCTTTTACATACCAGCCCCCTTAATTATCTAAGGTAGTAACTGCATTAATAACCTGGATTTTGTGGTAATAAATTGGAATTCAATAGTAGTTCTGAAGCGGGTAAAGGCCAAAGTAAATCTTTTGCATCCCAACCCGGTTTAACACTCAAAACACTAGATGCAAATCCAGTACGCTTCAAATCAAACCAACGATGTCCTAATTCGGTAAAAAATTCTCTATTTCGCTCTTCCAAAATTGCATTCAATAAAGTTGCTTGAGTAACAGCTGTTGTGTTAGGTAGTCCTGCTCTATTTCGTATCACATTCAAATCATCCTGCGCTCCTACTAAATCACCCAATTGCGCTTTAGCTTCGGCACGAATTAAATAAAGCTCCTCTATTCGAAATAAAATTGAGTATTCAACTGAAGAACCTGTATTGCCTTGTTCTTTGTATTTATTAGCATAATACCAACTATCTGCCCCATCGGTAACCGTTCCAATCCAATTCGCACGACGCAAATCACCTGTTTCAAACGATGCAAGTAATGATGAAGTCAACGCAAAAGAAGGTGGCGGACCACTACTAAATATAAATGTTTGGGCTTCTAAAGTGTTGGAACCTGAAAATTGGGGCAATAACTGCCACAAAGTCCCAGCACTATTCTTTAAGAAAACAGAATTCAAATCGGTTTCAATTGTATAAAGCGAAGTATTATTTAAAACCTCATCTGCATACAAAACTGCTTGTGACCAATTCTCACTGTAAAGTTTTATTCGCGATAACAAAGCGTAAGCTACACTTCTGTTAGGTCTAATTCGCTCAGGTACAAAATAGGATTCTGGTAACAAAGTCACAGCCTGTTGCAAATCGGTAGTCAATGCAGCATAAACATCCATTATAGCTAGTTTTCTAATATCACTATTTGACTGATAATCAGTTGTTAAAACATGAGGTATCTCACCATATAAATTAACTAAATAAAAATGCAAATAAGCCCTAATAAAATAGGCCTCTCCTAATAAACGCTCTTTAGAATTCAAACTAATTCCTGTTGAATTAGAAACTCCTTCAATAATAGAATTAGTTGCATAAATCAAATTATAAGTAGCATTCCATGTGAGCGTTACTGTTGAATTAGATGGAAGTAAATTATTCTGATAAAATTCAAATGCGGGCAAACCTCCTATTCCATAATAATCCAATTCATCTGCATAATTCCCTAGTAAACAACTTAATCCATTAGACGTTCCCGTAACTAACTGCTCACTTCGTAACTTGGTGTAAATGTGAATCAAAGCTGCATCAGCAGTAGCTTCATCTTCAAAAACTATAGGCCCAGTCAATTGATTCGATGGCAAATCCACAGCTACAAATTCTTCACAACTTTGCGAAGCAAATCCTAGTAAAAGGATACAAAACCAAAAGGCTAATTTATTTTGAATATATATTTTCATAATCGTTTTTTTAAATTAAAAAGTCAATTGCATCCCTAAAGTCAATACACATAATGTAGGTAACTGACCTCTAGATTGATTTTCAGGGTCTGCTCCGTTAAATCGTGTGAAAGTCAATAAATTCTGTCCTTGAAAGTAAAGTTTACATTTAAAATTTTTCAAAATAGAATTTGGCAATGTATACGAAAAGGATAGATTTTTCAAACGTACATAAGAAGCATCACTATAAGCCGCATCACTTCGTGTATAATAAGAATAAAAAGCATTTACAGCCGCACCATTAAAACCAGCAGTGTATAGTTGTGTGGGTCCTGTATCGCCTACTTGTTGCCAATGATTCAATACAGAGTTAGGCATATTACTTGAAGACCCTGGTAAAGCAGAAATTGCATTGCTATTAACTCCAATCTGTTTTACAAACTGAAATAGAAAATCCAATTCCCAGTTTTTATAACGCAAATTATTTTGAAATCCTCCAAAATAATCGGGTGAAGTATCTACAATCTTTTGACGATCTTCTAAATCGGTCAATAATCCATCACCATTAAAATCTGTAAATTCATAAATTCCAGTAGTTGGGTTAACTCCAGTAAATTCATAGACCTTATAAATTCCTAAAGGCTGACCTATAACGTATTGATTCGCATAGACCGAGCCTTCCAAATCTGGAAAAGCTATCAACTCATTCTTAGGTAGTGTTAAATTGACAGAAGTAGTCCAATTGAAATTTTTCTTTGAAAAATTTACACTTCGAAAAGTCAACTCTAAACCTCTATTTTCGACAGTGGCATCTAAATTAGCTTGCATAGAATTAAAACCTGTTGTACCGGGTAAAGGAATCCCAACTAACTGATTCGAAGAACGATTTTTAAAATAAGCTGCAGTTATAAAAATAGCGTCATTTAAAAATCCAGTTTCTAATGCTACTTCAAATTTTTTATTTACTTCCCAACTAAAATTAGGATTAAACAAACGGTCAGGTATCAAACCTATTACACCATTATAACCAAT
Organism: Flavobacterium sp.; assembly: GCF_036782315.1. GTDB lineage: Bacteria > Bacteroidota > Bacteroidia > Flavobacteriales > Flavobacteriaceae > Flavobacterium. The sequence continues at coordinate 20,940 of NZ_DAIPZK010000012.1, read as the reverse complement.
ACCACTAGGTGTATAAGTGTTTAAAAACTGATAATCCCCTATCTGGTCACTTCCTGTAGTACCATAACTAGTTCGCAATTTTCCAAAACTTATAAACGGTAATTTGTTTTCAAAAAATGATATTTTACTAAATAACCATGCCACTCCAACTGCTCCAAAAGTAGCAAAACGATTACCAGGTCCAAATCGGCTTGAACCATCTCTACGCCCTGTTAAATTCAAAAAATATTTGTCTTGTAAGCTATAATTCAAACGACCAAACAATGCCATATAACGGTAATTGATTTCGGAATCATTCATGATTTGAGTAAATGAAGCCGCCGACAAATTGTCTAACAGAGCATTACTCGAAAATCCTGCACCATACACCGCTAACTGAGCTGCAATACGCTCTTGAAATGTGCTCCCAAGCAGCATACTGACTTTTCCTTTACCAATAGTTTTTTGCCAATGCAGTTGAGGTTCTAGACTCCAAGAATTTTGTTGGGATTGATTAACCATAGTAGACGAAATAACACTAGTTAATCCATATGCGGGATTATAAATAGTCGACGGACTTGTACTAGATTCTGCTACTCGGGTATCACTATAACCAAAAGAAGATTTTAATTCTAAATCAGGAAGTACAGCATAAGAAAGGGTACTTCCAACGGTTAAACCTTTAGTAGTTGTGAAGTATCTTCCATTCAACAAACTCAAGGGATTATCCCAAGTGCCGTTTTCCCAATTCAAATTCCCATTGGCATCATATAAAGCAGGTGCGTTGGGTGCTAAAGTTGTTGCCAATCGAGTCAAATCGGTACTAAATAAGTTGTTTTTATCCGCAACATAATTACCCGACATATTCATTTGAAACTTTTGGTTATCCGACTGATGGGCAATATTGAAATGAACGGCACTTTTACCATAACTAAAATCTCCCGGAAACACCGTTGTTTCATTAAAGTATGTCCCTCTAACCATAAATTGAGTATTGCCTGTTCCTCCTGAAACACCTAACGAAATATTTCTCGTTAAAGCAGTTCCTCCTATCAATTCTTTTTGCCAATCCGTATATCGGTTACGATCCCAAGTACCATTAATATCATAAGCCCAAAACGGATAACTACTTATACCATCATTTTCAAATGCTTCTTCACGCATGGTTAAATATTGCGAGGTATTCAGTAAATCCAGTCTCCTAGTAATAGTACCTGCTCCAGTATAAGTGTCAACAGTAAATTGTGTCTTGCCTTTTTTTCCTTTCTTAGTCGTAATCAGCACTACTCCATTAGCTCCTCTAGAACCATAAATAGCAGTAGCATCAGCATCTTTTAATACTTCAACGCTCTCAATATCGGAAGGATTAATAGCATTCAAAGGATTTAAAACTCCTCCCATAATAGAACCTGATATAGCAGCATTTCCCAAACTCTCAGTTGAAAAGGGCATACCATCAACCAAATACAAAGGCTGATTCCCTTCGGTTCGAATACTATTCACACCGCGTATTTGTATACCAAATCCACCTCCAGGTACTCCTGTAGCCTGTGTGATATTTACCCCAGCCATTCTACCTTGTAGTGTAGCCAATACATTAGTTACGGGTTGTTGTTCAATAGTAGCTGCTTTCACGGTTGTAATACTACCAGTACGCTCTTTGTCTTTAACTGTATAATAACCAGCATTTACAATCACTTCTTTAAGTGTTGTTGTGTCTTCTTGTAGATTAATTTTAATTATAGTTCTATTATTAATGGGTACTTCTTGTGTTTGATATCCTAAATAAGAAAACACTAAGATATCACTGGGTTGAGCCGAAATTTGAAAGTTACCATCAATATCGGTTAACGTTCCGGTTGTTGTTCCTTTGATAATAACAGTAACTCCTGAAAGCGCACCCACGTTATCGGAGACAGTTCCTTTGATAACCGTATCTTGTGCTTGTAGTATAGCTGTTGAAAAGACAGCTAGTGAGAGAATAAGTTTGGGCAATAGTTGTGATGCCCAATACCTAAAGAATGCATTTTTATTCATACATTTGTTTTGGTTAAATGAAACGTTAGTTTTGTTAATCCTGGTCCTCTATTCAACCGCCAAGAAGAGTTAGAGGGCCTTTTTTTGTCATTGCAAAGATAAAATCCGAAGCAACTTGTCATCTCGAGCGAAGTCGAGAGAGATAACGATTTAGTACACCATAGGCATTACTTTTAAAAGATTAATAAAAAGAAGATACACTGCCGCAATTATGTACAATCAAATCTAAGCAGTGCCCTTCCAAACTAACTAAAATGTTAAATGAGTTATTTGCGAAACTTAATTAAAAGCAGTGCTAAGAATGAATGTTGAGTGTTGACTTTTGAGCATAAAAAAAGGCATGGAACTCAGCTTAAACGTTTCAGAGGTACTGGTATACCCTACACACGAATAAGTGAGCCCACGCCCATAGACGTGAGCATCTTACTTATCATCTCGTGTGTTAAAAATTACCAGTTTTCTGAAACGAGATTCTAAGCGAATGCTTCAATATTTTATTTGAAGAATCGCAAATTTATTAATAATAATTACAAATATAAGCAAAAAATTAAATGTGGTTTTAAAAACCTACAATATTTTTATAAAATCTAATGAAATTGCCATTAAAAATGAGTAATGATTGATAAAAATGAATTTCTAATTCTTTTTGGAAAGATTATAGAAAAGCACAGAATTGAACAAAATCTAAGTTACAGACAATTAGCTCAAAGATGTGATATTGATCATAGTAACATTAGCAAGATTGAAAAGGGAGAAATCAATATTACCTTAAGCACTCTTCTTGAATTATCAAAAGGATTAAAATTGCAACCAAAGCAACTATTTGATTTCAAAATTGATTTAGACAACCCATAGTATTCAATTCTAGAATTAAATATATTATTGATTTAACTTACTCTAAAAAATAAAATCTCAATCAAATATATGAAATGGTATGAAATAATTTTAGGAATACTTATATTCATTTTCGCTATTTACCTAGGAATAAAAGCCAAAGATTTTAATAAAAATAAATATCATAATGATAGTTGGAAGAATAGAAATAAGTAGTCATACTAATGAAAAAAATGGATAGTTCAAGAACTTATGCTTTAATTATGTTTATTGGTTTTATTCTTCTGATTTTACAATTGGTATATATCTATTTTGAAATTAATGGTTGAGATGCTTAGGCATCTTTTTTATTTAAATCAAATTCAAAAATGAGTATTTATACGTATTGATATGTTGATTTAAATAACTTATTTTAGTCTTTTTTAAAACACTTAAATTACAAAAATCTGTAACCGGTTAAAATTAAATAGTATGGCACTCAAACCCGGACCATAAAGAATTGCTGATTCAACAGGAAAACCAGACCGAAGACAACGAGAGAATAAAAATAGACCTAGAAATACATCTTCATTAAAATCATCTGCACCAAAAAAGAAATAACAAAACAAAAAAGAATGTACAAGCATTTTTTTATTAACACAAATATCATTAAAAAGATAAATACATTTGATGATATTTTCTAATTATGTATAATTTTCCCAAATAACAATGCAAATCACTGAAGAAAATATTAAAGATTTGATATCCTTAAATGAATTTTATGAAAAAGGATATCAATATACAATAATGTACATAGCAAGGATTCATTCTCAAGCAGAGTTCTTATTTTCTAAAGTAATTTTGTTAGAAGATAAATTATACTCAAAATACGAAATATCAGAAATTATTGAAGCTTTTACTATAAAATCAATTTGTGATTGGGAATGGTATATTGAAAGAATGTTATGTGAAACATTGAAAAATGATACAACTAAATTATCTGAAACTTTAGACTTAGTTTTACCAAAAAAAATTTCTACAGACGAATGTTTCGTATATTTAAATGGACTAAATTACTTCGATTTAAAAAATGCTTCTAACCTAAAAGATATATCAAAAAAAATTCTTGTAGACGATTACAATCCATATTTAAAAATTAGTAATGAGGCTAAAAATAAAATTGATGAATTTTATATTATAAGAAATTATGTAGCTCATAAAAGCAAAAAGTCTAAAAAATCACTTATGAACATTTATAAAAAATATGACATATTAGAATTCAGAGATGCTGGAGAGTTTCTATTGTCAAAAGGAAATGAAAATTCAAAAACCATTATGGTTCAAGATTATGGTTCAGCATTTTGGTTGTCAGCATTTAATATTTTAGAGTTTTTGTATCCAAAAATTTATAAATGGATAGTTACAGAAGAAAAAATATACAATGAAAAATGTCATTTAAGATTAGATTACTTAATGCATTTAAGCTCAAAAAAAACAAAAATAACTTAGAGAAAATATGAACTTAGAAGAAATAAAAAAAGAAATTCAAATAATAGAATCTCATTTAACAGAAAAAGAGTTAAATAAAGATTTAATCGAAGTACAAAATGATGAATTGATTAAGTATCTAGAAACAATAGGTGCTAGAGAAATTCGATATAAAACTGGAAATCAACCACAATTAGGCAAGTTTACAGAATTAGGTGGTGTTACTAATTTATGGTATAAGGACGACAATGATATTTGGCTTATTAAAAATTATGAAATAAAGCGTTTCTTCTAATAAAACTAAACCTAGCGTTTAGCAAGATTGCGAATTTTGTGGCAAATTCACGTTTACATTTCGCAAGAAATTTTATCTTTAACAGAAAATAATCGGTTCCGAAGCTCTCAACCTAGCCAAGCGCTAGAGCGTTTGGCAACATATTACGAAAACAGAAATGAACGAGAAAATTTGGTTTGAATTGGTTGACAAAAAGTACGGTGAAATATACTTAACAAAGTATCTTTCGTTACAACGTGCTTTAAAAAAAACTTTTACCATTTTGACTCTTTTAATTTCTGTTAGCGGAATATTAGGTTGGAAATATTTCGAGGATTATGCTTGGATTGCTTTTATTCTTATTTCAATAATGCAACTTTTCACGTTAATTGAAAATCAACTTATTCGTTCTGAAAAAGAAATTGAAGAAATAAGTAATTTAAGAATGATGTACACAAAGTATTTTCATAAACTTGAACAACTTTATACTGAATTTTACTTCAACAGAATAACAGAATAAAACGCAACAATTCAATTTTTTGAATTAAGAAAAACTGATTGAGAAAAAATTGAAGAACTTGATTGCAAACTTGATATTAAAAAATTTAATCGTTTAATGAATAAAGCCGATATTGAAACTAATCAATATCTTAATAAATACCATAATTATGAGCAAAGAACGTAATTCAACACCGCCACAAAAACCAAGTGGAACTCCAACAAATAATCCAGGAGAAAATAATGGAGAAGCGAAAGGACAAGTTCCAACAATGAGAAATCCACCACCACCACCAAAAAAAGATTAAGGAGAAATTAAGGTTTTTGAATTTTAGACATTCTTAGAACACCTAACTCCGAAAAGTATCGGGTGCATTTTCTTTTTTCTGTTCTACAACCGAATAGAAAGTAGAAAATAGGTCGCCAACAGCAGTTACACAAGATTTGGGTTTTAGGATTAATTTAAACATAGCTTTGTGCTTTTAGAGTTGGTCTTTAATAGAAAGTTAGGCATACTTAATCCCAAACCTCGTGTAACTGCGGAACGTTATATGCTAATTGTGTATAAATGACATAGTTAAAAAAAATTAAAATATCAGTAGTTATATTTTACTTAAATAATATAATTATGTGTAATAACCAATAAATGTAAATGAATAAAAAAAATACCATATCAATAGCTGAAGATGATAATGCTCGTTCAAAATTCATTTATGATTTTCTACAAAAAGAAAAAAACACTACAGTTAATAAGGTTCCTATTCCTAAGGTAATTATGCAATATTGGCACTCGTCAAAAGAGATACCAAAGGATGTTTTAGAATGTATTGAAAGCTGGAAAGTCCTTATAAAAAAAGGATTTAGGTTTGATTTCTTTGATGACGAATCAGCAAAATGTTTTATAAAAAAGTACTTAAAAAAAGAACATATAGACTCATATTTAAAATGTCAACACCCAGCAATGAGATGTGATTATTTTAGACTATGTTACTTATATGTATCTGGTGGATTTTATGTTGATTCAGATGAATTGCTTTTAAATACTGAAATTGATTTCCTATTTGAGAATAATAACATTAAAATTCAACCTCTCTGTTATTCCTTAAAAGAAGAAAAAATGGTTGATAATAAAGATTTCTTACATTGCCCATATGACGAAACAAATATCTATTACTTCAATAATAATCCAATCATATCACCTCCAAATCATCACTTGATTACTATTGCTCTCAAAAGAGCAACTTATAAGTTAATTGGTAATGAAAACATTTTTGATATTCAAGCAACTACAGGACCAGGAAACCTTAGTGCGTCCTTGGTTAATTATTTGATAAATGGTGGGAATGATGTAGAGTATATTGATGACTGGAATTCAATATCAACAAGCGTCTGGGCATTAAGTTATCGGAATGACAATCGAAATTGGAGACTCTACAATGAAAATGAAAACAAATGGTTTAATGAATAATTAATATGAATATAATAACTGGAAATCGTAACTTTCTATTTCTAAAATATAGGTTAAAAAAATTATTAAGATTTTTAATAAATCAAGAAAAATTAAACACATTTGGTGATGGTGAAAATCAAATAAATAAGGTTTTTATTATCAATCTTGACAGGCAAAAAGAAAGATGGAGGTTAATTCAAGAAGAATTAACGAGAATAAAGATTCCGAATAAAAACACCCTTCTAAGTTTTACAGAAAGATTCTCAGCTATTGATGCGAAAAACCAATCAATAAAGACAAATAAAATCAACTCTTCTTATACATTAGAAGACCAATATTTTGTAGACCCAAATCCAGAATTATTAAATATTATTCGAGAAAAAGAAATAATTATTGACCTTACAAAACAAGAAATCGCTGTCGCATTATCCCATCTTTCCATTTGGGATAAAATTATAGATGAAAATATACATAGCGGACTTATTTTGGAGGATGATATTTATTTTGAAAATAAATTCTCAAATAAATTAAACTCATTATGGAAAGAAATTGTTGAGTCTAAAATTGAATTTGACATTATTTATCTTTCGTATAAAAAAGTTGAACACGCCCCAGACTTAACACGAATATCAAATAATCTTTCCATACCTAATAGAGGTATATGGTGGTTATCAGGATATATCTTATCAAATAAAGGAGCAAGAAAACTTCAAGAAAAACTTCCAATAACTGGCCCTGTTGACCTATGGATTAATCATAAATTTAACGAGCTCGATGTTTATACATGTAATGACTCAATAATTAGTCAAAAACTTTTTATAACCTCAGATAATAATTATTCTATACTCCCAATTTTATCGCAAATAGGTATTAAATCTAACAAAACATTTATTGATTTAGATAAATTGAAAGGTCGTAACCCTGTTTTTATGTTTGATTTAAGTTCTAATAAATCAAATCTTTTGAAACTTGAAATACTATTAAGTTTAAATAGTTATCGAACTCATTTCATGAAATCTGATAGAGAATTAGATCACATAAAGAACTTAATTAATAGAAAAGAAACATTACTATTTGATGCATATATTGGGTTTAATTCATTAATTGAAATGATACCATCATTAATAAGTTTTTATCCGAATGTTATAATCATTATTCTTTCAAAGGATAATGATTCAATTCCTCAAGCCTGCTCTTCATATATCGGTAAAAATATATTTTGCGTTAATCCTAAAAGGAATATTACAAAGGAGGTTTCAAAGTTACTTAAAATCAAAAATTGGGATCTTGATAGTGATGATATACTAAAAATAAATCCCGAAATAAATGAAAAAGTAATACAAATAAGTATTCCTAATGATTACAAATATTTAGAACATGATGTTACCCCTTGGATACTACCTATTGAAAATATTAAAAAATACTTACCATATGATTTTAATAAAAATGAAATAATCCCAATTGCTAAACACGTTGAAAATAGAATAGATTACTTTGAAGAATTTGACGTTAATTTTTGGGGTATTTTAGAAGATACTTTTCCTTCAAATCAATCTCGATTTTCAAAAGAAAACTTCAGTCTATCTAGTGAACTAGATTCTGGATTTCAATTAGAAATAACTAACAGTGTTCAAGGAGAAAAAAAATATTCATCTTCATCAATAGTTTCTATAGAAAAATTTATACATGGTAGTTTTGAAATTTCAATGAAGCCTATAAAAGGAGAAGGGATTGTTTCTGCTTTTTTCTTGCATAGAAATGATCCGTGGCAAGAAATTGACATTGAATTTTTAGGACATGATACAACTAAAATATTATTAAATGTTTATTATAATCCTGGTATCGTAAATACAAAATATAATTTTGGATTAAGAGGAACTCCTGTATTAATAGACTTAGGTTTTGATGCCTCTGAAGATTTTCACGATTATAGGATAGAGTGGGAATATCATGAGATTAGATGGTATGTTGACAATGAAATTATACATGTCAGAAAAGCGTGGATGCCAACACCTATTCCAAACCTTCCTATGGTAGTCTATGTAAATGCATGGATTACTAATTCCGAAGAGTTAGCAGGTAAATTTGAAGAAAGTTTACTTCCCAAAACTTCATTTATTAGATATATAAAAATGTATAATTTTGACTATACAAAAAACTAAATACACATAACAGTATTTTTAATGCATAGCACCCTGCGGGATGCTACAAAATCATACACCCCTAGCTGGTCGCGAATCCTTTCGCGTACCATGAACTCAAGATAAACAATAATAAAACTGAGGAAGGTGCTTGGGTATCTTTTTCATTCAAATCAAATTAAAAAATGAGTATTTATACGTATTGACAAGTTGATTTGAACAATTTAATTTAGTATCTATTTAAAATTTTAAAAATCCGTAATCAATTAAATTTAAAATACTATGGCACTTAAACCCGGACCAAAAAGAATTGCTACTTCTACAGGACAGCCTGATAAAAGACAACGTGATAATAAAAATACTCCTGGCAATACCCCTTCGCTAAAACCTCCTGTACCAAAAAAGAAATGATTAATGATATACTGATTAATATGTTAAACTAAATACCATAAATAAGTTGTATCTATTTTATCATATTTACTAGTTGGTTATAATTATCCAAAAAATCGTAGAAATCAAGAAACTATGAAAAAAATAGACTTACATATACATACAATTGCTTCTGTCAGTGACAAATCTTTTGAATTTGACCTGTCGAAATTAAAAGAGTATACTGAAAGATTAGAAATTGACGCAATAGCTATAACCAATCACAACTTATTTAATTTTAAGCAGTATAATGAAATTGTTAAAGAACTTGATATAATTGTTTTTCCTGGAATTGAGATTGATTTAGAACGTGGACATTTATTGTTAATTACTGATAATAAAGATTTATCTGAAATTAATGATTTTTCAAAAAAATGTGATAGAGTAAGTTCCCTGATAAATACTAAAGACGACTACTTAACATTAGAACAATTTAATGATATTTTCACCACACTAGATAAATATTTACTTATTCCTCATTATCAAAAAAATCCAATCATTTCAAGTGAGATTATAAGCGAAATAAATACTTTAATTAGTGCAGGAGAAGTCTCTAGCTACAAAAAATTTAAAACATGTATAAAGGATTCTGAAAGTTTAGTTCCTGTAATTTTTAGTGATTCAAGATACTTTTCTTCGATGAAAAATTTTTCAACACAACAAACTTTTGTTGATTTAGAAGAAATTACCTTAAAAGGCATAAAATCGTGTCTAACTGATAAACAAAAAGTCTTTCTTACTAAAGAAGAAGGAAACGATTTTTTTCAAGCTACTGATGACGGATTGATGTTATCAACTGGATTAAACGTCATTTTAGGTGAACGTTCAACAGGTAAAACAGTAACTTTAAAAAAAATATTTCATAATCATGAAAACGTAAAATTCATTGAACAATTTTCATTATTACAAAATGACGAACAGAAATTTGAAGAGTTACTTTCTCGAAGACACAGTACTGTTTCTGAGGAATTTTTGAATGAATTTAAACAAGTTATTAATTCTGTAAAAAATATTGATGAAAAGCAGAATGAAATTGAAATTGAAAATTATTTAAATTCTTTACTAAAATATGCATCAGACAACGAAAAAGCTGATGCTTTTTCCAATACTAAGTTATTTAGTGAAAACCTTTTTACTAAAAAAGAGTTGCTCGGATTAAAAAATTTAATTTCTGCTGCTAAAACTTTAAAAGAAAACTCGGAATACAAAAATATAATTGGAAAACACGTAACGTATCAATCTCTAGAATCATTAGAAATTGATTTAATGAAAGAATATTTAAGAGTTGAAGAAATTAACTTAAAAAAGGATTGGGTTAACACTCTAATTTCAAAAATAAAAGACGAATTACGTTTTAGAACATCTTCAACTGTACCAGAAGATGTAGACTTTTATAGAATATTGATTGAAAAAGAGAAAGTTAAAAAATTTAATAAGATTGTAAATGACTTAAAAATAGAAAGAGAAATCGATAGAAAAGAAATAAGAGGTTTCAAAATTGTTGCTATCGCAAAAGTTTTTACAAGTGCTACACACTTGAAAAAGTTTTACAGAAGGCAAACCTCTTTAACTGGTGCTTTTGCAAATTATCATTTACCTTTTAAATTTCTAAAATCTTTACAAAGTATGGATATTGAGGAAACTGAACTCTATAAATTTTTTATTGATATTGAGTATAAAACTTTGAACAAACTTGGGTTTGAAGTATCTGGAGGCGAACGTTCAGAATTCAATTTACTGCATGAGATAAACGATGCTTTAAAACATGAAATGTTGTTAATCGATGAACCTGAATCTTCTTTTGATAATATTTTTTTAAAAAATGAAGTAAATGCATTATTAAGAGATATATCAAAATCAATACCTGTAATAATTGTTACACACAATAGCACAGTTGGAGCTTCAATAAAACCAAATTATATTGTGTGTACAAAGAGAGAAATTGAGAATAATGAAATAGTTTATAAAACTTTTTCAGGACATCCAGCTGATAAACATTTGAAATCCGTAAATGGGGAAATCATTGATAATTATGATGTAATGCTAAATTGTTTAGAGGCAGGAAATGATGAATATAACAAACGAAGAACCGAGACTTATGAAATACTTAAAAATTAAAGACAATAAAGGTTACTTTCTTAAACAAGAAAAAGAACAGCCTGACCAATGGATTGAAATTGATAAAATTTCCAAAGAAGATTTAATAAATTTACTTGAATCTGCTATATCAACTGATTTTGAGATTGACGAATATATTGAAGAAAATATTGGACATAAAGCTCACCAAATTGTATATAAGAGTATATTCGAAAAATTTACAGATTTGATAAATAATAAGAAATCATTTATTGATGAATGCGACTCACAATTTAGGAGCGCAATTGAAAAATATGAGTCACTAGAATAAAATAATTACCATCAACACACTTTGACGCAATTGTGAATTTTATGGTAAATTCACGTTCACATTTCGCAAGAAATTTTATCTCTAACAGAAAGTTCTCAACTGACGTGAAGCGTGGTAACGCTAGCCGTAAGCATAAACAATACTGGCAATAGAAAATTAAATGGAAAATATAAACAATTTACCTAACGATATATTATCAAGACAAAGACTACCAAATGATATTAGCGTTCTTATTGGAGAAAATGGTAGTGGAAAAAGTACATTACTAAACTTACTTTCAAAGTATTTTCTTAGAACAAGTGATAATGTAATTGCATTAGCTAATTCAATTCACGACAAGTTTGATAGTAAAAGTAGAAATTTCAAAACACTCAGGGGACGTTCAGGAAGACGACAAACAAGAAATATTTTAAAAAAAGCTCTTGAAGTTTCAGCAAAAGGTGACATTACACAAAATTTAAAAAACATATCAAGAGTATTGACCTATGTTAAATTTGACCCAATGATTGGTTTTAAAGTCGAAGGTTTAAAAACAGAATTCAATGATAGAATTCAAGAGTTAGATATAAACCATAGGGACAAGGAACAAATTATATTTCTGTTTGAAAGACTACAACAAGAAAACAGAGAAAACGATATTATTTGGATACAACTAGAAGAATATAACTTCAGAGACTTTCAAAAATCAATACTTATTCAACTCTTTTCATTTGAAAGCTTACTCAGACGAAACAAATTAATAAACCATATAGAAGTTTATCTGAAAAAAAATGGTAAAGAAATATCAATGTTAAATGCAAGTTCAGGGGAACTTGCGTTAATTACTTCAATAATTTACCTATCAACTATCATTAACGAAAACACTGTAATTTTAATTGACGAACCTGAAAACAGCTTACATCCCAAGTGGCAAAAAGAATATGTTCAAATATTGTTTGATATTTTTTTCTACTATCAACCAAAAATCATAATTGCAACCCATTCACCATTGATTGTTAATGGAGCTGAATTATTTACAGATGATCCGAAAATATATAAGGCACATAATTTTACACTTAAATTACAGAAGAAAGAGCCTTTGAATTTAGAAGAAACTTACTTTAGGTTTTTCAATATATCAACTCCTCAAAACAGATTTCTTTCTGAACAAGTAATCAGACTACTAAACATATTAGCTGCTAAGAAAATAACGCTCGAATATTTTAACAATGAAATAAATAGAATAAATAATACCGCATACGACCCTGAACAAATTAAAGCATTAAATGCAGTTAAAGGACTTGCAACAATAATTGCAGAACAATTAAGAAATTAATCTATGAACATTAACCAAACAGACATAGCGAATATTCAAGCAGCAATTAGTCAAAAAGATACAATTGCCATTTGGGATAATCAATTGATTAAACCATTTAAAAGGAAAATTAAAGACCATTTCAGATCAATCAAAAATGAGTGTTGTTATTGTAAAAAAAACTTTACAGGTGAATTTAATATGGTAATTGATATAGAGCATATACTTCCTAAAAGCAGATTCGAAGATTTAATGTTTACTATATTCAATTTGAATATTGCTTGTAAGAGATGTAATATGAATGTCAAAAACGAAAAAGTAGATTTTCTTGTTGACTTAGCATTAACTAGGGCAAATCCTCAAGATCCTTCACTTTACAGATTCATTCACCCGAACTTTGACATTTACGACCAACATTTAAATTACATTTTCAACATAGACAATCAAAAGAAGGTAATTAAGTATATTGTTGTTGGAGAAAGTAAGAAAGGAAAGTTTACTTATGACTACTTTAGATTAAATGAGTTAGAAATAGACACATTAAATCAATCTCAAGGAACCAAGAAAAAAGAAGAATTAACAGACCAAATAGACCCCGAAATAAAAAGCCAACTTGAAAATATATTTAAACAACTTTAGAACAAGAATACCAGGAGCTAACAAGCGTTTACTTAATTACGAGTCAAGAGATTAATTAATATTCTACCTCGATTCAACTTTTGTGGTGTATTGACAGTTTTATGCTCAGATATCCTCCACAAAAGATTAGTAAGAACCTCTAAAAAACTGAAATATATGATAAATAAATGGACATCTGAATTGAAAAATGCAGTTAAAAAATTACAAATAAATTATTCTCTTGATAATAGTACAATAATTAACGACGATGATTTAAAATTTGGTATCATACAAAATCTTCATAATGTTTCAGAAGAAAATAATATGTTGATTAAACCGAAAATTCCATGGTATGAAGAAAGTTCTGAAAAAAAACAAGTTAAATTCTATTTTGATCTAGCAATATTAAAAAAATCAATTTTTAATTTAGAATTCAGAAATGCAACAATGAATAATAAAGGTTATTATTATAATGACATTTCACTAGCCATAATGTTGAAATTTGCAAAGCCTAATTTTAATCTTTCAGAAATAGGTGAAGATTTAAATAAACTTAAATTGTTTTCTATTCAAACTGCTAATGATGCTGAAAAACAGAAACCAGTTTTAGTAATAGGATAATAGATAAAGCCACTTTATAAAGTGGCTTTATCGTCTTTTATTAGTGTATTTGTTTTTTATTTTTGGTAAATTTTTAATCGGTGTTGCTCCATAATTTGGATTTGTAACATAGTCTATTTCGTGACCTGAAGGAACTCTAAAAGACATACAAGTTTTTCCATTATGATTTGTGATTGAGAAATCCCCTAAAGTTATAATATCCATTCCTATTAATGCTTCACAACCACCACTTAACCCATCAACTTCTGTTACGGTAATACCTTGAATTATCACCCCGTTTGGTAACCCTACATCAACTGTAAATGTGTTTTGGTTTGCAATTCCGTTAGCTGTATTTACTTGTGCAAATCCTGTAGGTATTAGATTTAATGCTTTTGATACATTTTTTGTTATAACAGAACTAGTTGCTCCTGTGTCCCAGATTGCCTTTAATTTTGCCCCGTTTGTTGTGTTTGGAATAAAGATATGTGCCTCTGTATGTAAAACACGAGCAATTCCACTAACTTTTAATGTAAGCGCTCTACCTACCAATTGAATGAATTATTACTTGTGAATGAAATGTTTGAGTATAACTTTGTTCTCCTTCTATACAATGTTGTATTAAAAAAGTTCCAAGCTCGTTTTCTTTCAAAGAATTATTGTAAGCCTCTGAATGAGAATTGTAGACACCAATAATTGAATTATTTTTAATAACTATAAATTTTCCATTATATTTTTCAACCAATTCTTTTTGATTGTCAAGATAAAACTGAAATTCTTTTTCTAACATTTTTTTTGATTTAAAAGTCTGCAAATGTACAAATTATATTTAAAGATAATTAAATTTCATGACATACAATTTATTTTTAACTTTAAATTTGTGTAAACTTGTATATAGTTACCAAAATTAAAATAGGTATTTATACGTAATTGTAATTTAAATTATTAAAGCTAAATTAGCTATTGAAATAGCTTTTCCTTAAATTCCTTCTTGCTATAGTAATTTGAAATTCTATTTTTAAAATAAACAAAAGAATAATCAAACTCTAACGAAAATAATTTAATAAACATGAAACTGTTTTAAATAAAAAAAGCGACAACTTATGGATGCCGCTTTGAATGTTTTCACAACGGAATAATCCTTATTGTGAATTGCTTCAAAATTGTAATGCAATATTACAAAATAATTTTTAATATCCCAATACGGTTTTCCGTAAAATAAACTATTTTATTTTAATTAAGTTTAAAACCAAAATAAATAGAATGAAAAAAATATTAGGTCTAGATTTAGGTACTACATCAATAGGATGGGCTTTTATTAATGAAGCCGAAACAGATAATGAAACATCAAAAATAATAAGTGCTGGAGTTAGAATTGTTCCTCTTACTACTGATGAAGAAGCGGATTTTAAAAAAGGAAATACAATTTCAATAAATGCAAACAGAACTTTAAAGCGTGGCGCTAGAAGAGGCCTACAACGTTTTAAACAAAGACGAAGTGCATTATTGCAAACATTTAGAGAAGTAAATTTTATTTCATCAAATTATGTTTATGCAGAAACAGGCAAGAAATCCACTTTTTCATCTTATCAGTTAAGAGCCAAAGCTGCTGTAGAAAAAGTAACCAAAGAAGAACTTATTCGAGTCTTATTAATGCTTAATAAAAAAAGAGGTTATAAAAGTAGTAGAAAAGCAAAAACAGCCGATGAAGGTGATGCTATCGACGGAATGAAAATTGCAAAAGAAATTTTCGAGAACAATCTCACTCCTGGCCAATGGATTTATAATTCTTTACTTAAGGGTAAAAAATTTGTTCCAAATTTTTATCGTTCTGATTTACAAAAAGAACTAGAAAGAATAATTAAATTTCAAAATAAATTTTATCCTGAAATTTGTAATGAAAAGTTATTAAATGAAATTAAAGACAAATCTAGAACAGTCACATCACAATATTTTTCAAAAACTTTAAATATACCTCTAGCTGAAAACAAAGGAACTAGAGATGAAACCAAATTACAACATTATAAATGGAGAAATGAAGCTTTAAACAATAAAATAGACTTTAACGCTTTAGCCTTTATTATTACCGAAATCAACAATCAAATAAACCAATCTAGTGGATATCTAGGCGCTATTAGTGACCGAAGTAAAGAATTATACTTTAATCAAGAAACGGTTGGACAGTTTTTATACAAACAGCTACAAGATAATGCACATACCAAACTTAAAAACCAAGTGTTTTACCGTCAAGATTATTTAGATGAATTCGAAAAAATTTGGGAAGTGCAATCAAAATTTCACCCTGAATTGAATGATAAACTTAAATCAGATATCAAAGATATTACGATTTTCTATCAAAGAAAATTAAAATCACAAAAACACTTAATAAGTAATTGTGAATTTGAAAAAGGTCATAAAGCTATTCCCAAATCTTCTCCTCTATTTCAGGAGTTTAGAATTTGGCAAAATTTAAATAATATTGTTATTAAAAACGAGATAACAAAAGAAACTTTTTTATTAGGGGATGAACTAAAACAGCAAATTGCAGATGAGCTTCAGTTTAATGATAATTTAACTGATATTCAATTAATGAATTTTTGTAAACTAAAAAAAGGGAGCCATTCTGTGAATTTTAAAAAAATAGAAGGAAACAGAACGAATACAGCGCTCTATAAAGCTTTTGAAAAAATTATTGAAATTGAAGGTTATGACTTGAATTTTTCTAAAATGAATGCATCTGAAATTAAAGAGAGTACTTCCAAAATTTTTGAAGCTACAGGTATAAATCCTGATATTTTAGAATTTAATCCAACTATTCAAGGAAATAATTTTGACAAACAACCCTATTATCAATTATGGCATTTACTTTATTCTGCAGAAGAAGATGAAAGCCTAAAAAAAAGCTTGATGACCAAATTTGGTTTTAAAGAAAGTCACATACCTTTTCTTTTAAACCTCAGCTTACAAGCTGATTATGGAAACCTAAGTGCAAAAGCTATCAAAAAAGTCTTACCTCATTTGATGGACGGCCATATTTATAATAAGGCTTGTACTTTGGTAGGTTATAATCATTCATCATCATTATCAGTAGAACAAAATAACGATAGAGTACTAAAAGATTCTCTTGAATTATTGAAGAAAAACAGCCTCAGAAATCCTGTTGTCGAAAAAATTCTCAATCAACTGATTAATGTTATTAATGCTATTATATCAGATCCCACCATGGGGAAACCTGATGAAATTCGCATTGAGTTAGCACGTGAATTAAAAAATAACAATGAGCAACGTAGTGAACTGACTAAAGCTATTAATAAAAGTACATCTGAACATGAACAAATAAGAAAATTACTTCATAGTGAATTTGGAATAGCTAGAGTAACAAAAAACGATATTATCCGATATAAACTTTGGAAAGAAACTGATGGTATTTCTTTATATACTGGAAAACCAATAGAACCTTCATTATTATTTACTAAAGATTACGACATTGAACATATAATTCCAAAATCGAGATTGTTTGATGATAGCTTTTCTAATAAAACATTGTGTGAAAGACAATTCAATATTGAGAAGAGTAACCGAACTGCGTTCTCATATTGTGAAGAAAGATTAAATAAATTTGAATTTGAACAATATGAAAATCGTGTAAAGGATTTTTTCAAAACTGGAAAAATAAAGTACACCAAATACAAAAAACTCTTAATGAAAGACAATGAAATTCCTGAAGATTTTATTGAACGTCAGTTAAAAGAAACACAATACATTGCAAAAAAAGCGAAAGAAATCCTATTGGAAGTTTCAAGAAATGTAACAACTACCATTGGAAGTGTAACAGACAAATTACGCGAAGATTGGGAATTGATCGATGTGATGAAAGAACTCAATTGGGATAAATACGATAAATTAGGCTTGACTTATATTGAAGAAGGTAAAAATGGAGAACGTTTGTACAAAATTAAAGATTGGACGAAACGAAACGACCATCGCCATCACGCTATGGATGCAATAACTGTTGCTTTTACTAAACCTGCTTATATTCAATATTTAAATAACTTGAATGCCCGATCTAATAACGATAAAAAAGGAAATTCGATCATTGGAATTGAAAACAAATACTTAAAAAGAGATAAAAATAATAAGCTTCGATTTATCGAACCATTGCCCAATTTTAGAGAAGAGACAAAAAAACAACTTGAACGTATTTTGATT
This sequence comes from Flavobacterium sp., assembly GCF_036782315.1. Classification (GTDB taxonomy): domain Bacteria; phylum Bacteroidota; class Bacteroidia; order Flavobacteriales; family Flavobacteriaceae; genus Flavobacterium. The sequence continues at coordinate 2,703 of NZ_DAIPZK010000012.1, read as the reverse complement.
TCCTATAAAGCAAAAAATAAAGTAGTTACCAAAAACAAAAATGTGACTAAAAAAAGTGGCGGAACAAATCAGAAAATTCAATTGACACCAAGAGGACAATTGCACAAAGAAACGGTTTATGGGAAATTGCAACAATATGCCACCAAAGAAGAAAAGGTAAATGCCAATTTCACTAAAGAAATTATTCAAAAAGTGGCTAAAAAAGAATATCGAGAAGCTCTTTTGAAACGATTGGCAGAAAATGATAATGACCCTAAAAAAGCCTTTACAGGAAAGAATGCTTTAAATAAAACGCCTATTTATATTAGTTTAAAAGACAATATTATAGTTCCTGAAAAAGTAAAAATAGTTTGGTTAGAATCTGATTATACCATTCGAAAAGATATTACACCCGATTTAAAAATTGACAAAGTAATTGATATTGGTTTAAAAATAACACTTCAAAATCGCTTAAATGAATTTGATGGAGATCCCAAAAAAGCATTCGTCAATCTAGACGAAAATCCAATTTGGCAAAACAAAGAAAAAGGTATCGCTATAAAAAGAGTGACAATAAGTGGTGTGAGTAATGCGCAAGCTTTACACACTAAAAAAGACCATTTTGGCAATGAAATTTTAGACGAAAACGAAAATCCAATTCCTGTAGATTTTGTTAGTACGGGTAACAATCATCACGTAGCAATCTACAGAGATGCAAAAGGAAATTTACAAGAAGAGGTAGTTTCATTTTATGATGCTGTAGTTCGAAAGAATCTTGGTTTATCGATAATTAATAAATCTCACGAAAAAGGCTGGGAATTCTTATTTACTATGAAACAAAACGAATATTTTGTTTTCCCTTCGGATAGTTTTAATCCGCAAGAAATGGATTTATTGAATCCCGAAAATTATCATTTGATTAGTCCTAATATGTTTAGGGTTCAGAAGTTAGGCTCAAAAGATTACACCTTTAGACATCATTTGGAAACGCAATTATTAGATGATAATCAATTAAATAATATAGCTTATAAGAGAATAAGAAGTCCAAAAGAATTATCAATGTTATTAAAAATCCGCATCAATCATTTAGGTCAAATTGTTCAACTAGGCGAATATTAGCTATGATAAAAAGAACTCTTTTTTTTGGCAATCCCGCTTATTTGAGTACCAAAAATGAGCAAATTGTAATCTCTTATCCCGACAAGGAACAAGAAACAAAAACCGTCGCTATTGAAGATATTGGAGTAATTGTTTTAGAAAATCAACAAATCACTATTACAAATGGTTTGTTAGAAAAACTGACCAATAATAATGTAGCCTTAATCAATTGTGATCAATATCATTTGCCTATTGGTTTATTGATGCCTTTAAGCGGACATACCGAACAAACAGAGCGTTTTAAAAATCAAATTAATGCTTCTGTTCCGCTGAAAAAGAATTTGTGGCAACAAACTATTAGTTCTAAAATCAGTAACCAAGCTGGACTATTAAAAGAAAAAGGAATTCCCTGCCGTAAAATGGAAATTTGGGCAAAAGAAGTAACATCAGGAGATGCACTCAATCACGAATCGAGAGCAGCGGTTTTTTATTGGCAAAACCTCATCCAGATAGAAAATTTTACCCGAGGACAAAAAGGAATCCCTCCCAATAATTTATTGAATTATGGTTATGCCATTCTTAGGGCGATTACCGCAAGAGCAATTGTTAGTTCCGGAATGTTACCCACTTTAGGCATTTTTCATCGCAACAAATACAATGCGTATTGTTTGGCAGATGACATTATGGAGCCTTATCGTCCTTATGTGGATTTGATTGTTTGTCACATTATGCAAACCGAGGATAATTATGACGAATTAACAATCGAAATCAAAAAACAGTTATTAAGCATTGCAACCATAGATGTGTATATAGACGGAAAGAATAGTCCTTTGATGGTTGCGATGAGCAGAACTACACATTCTTTACACGAATGTTTTGAAGGAAAAGCAAGGAAAATTTTATACCCTATTTATGTATGACGAACATTATACCCGTTTAAATCAATATAGGAGTTTGTGGATATTAGTATTTTTTGATTTACCAACCGAAACACGCAAAGAGCGTAAAATTGCCAGTACATTTCGCAAGAACTTATTGGACGATGGCTTTTCTATGTTCCAATTTTCAATTTATATGCGATTTTGTGCTAGTAAAGAAAATGCAGAAGTACATACCAAACGAATAAAAAATAAATTACCCGAACATGGCAAAATTGGCGTAATGCAAATCACCGACAAGCAATTTGGAATGATGGAGCTTTTCTATGGAAAAAAACAAATAGAAACAGATAAACCTTCTCAACAATTGGAATTATTTTAGTCATCAGGATTAAAAAAACTCATAACCACTTAATTACCAACACATAAAACCTACTCTTTTTTAATTTCAAAAAAAACTCATAACTACCAACATATCAAACGATTATATCGCGGTATGTTGGGAATTATAAGTAAAAATACAATTTTGAAAGCAATTCACAACATGAACCTTTTGTAACTTTAACTTTATATGTTGGGAATTATAAGTAAAAATACAATTTTGAAAGCAATTCACAACTCACACGATATACAATTTTTTCCTTTATCTGTTGGGAATTATAAGTAAAAATACAATTTTGAAAGCAATTCACAACACGCTCCTCAAATTTGGATTCCAAATGAAGTTGGGAATTATAAGTAAAAATAC
>NZ_DAIPZK010000011.1:98623-108774 GCF_036782315.1 Flavobacterium sp. | reverse complement strand
TGTGAGGTATTAAACCCAAGCAACTGTGATACAGCAGATGCAGTGGTTACAGTAATACCACCAGTAATTAACGCAGTTGATGATGATTATTCAGCTACTTTATTTAATGGAGTAGTGGGAGGAATTGTGGGAGACATTACAATAAATGATACATTAAATGGAGCTCCAGTTTTAGATAGTCAAATTACAATAACATTATTAGACAACGATGGAATTGTAGGCTTATCAATTGATGCTAATGGTAATTTAATTATTCCAGCGGGAACACCTGAAGGACCTTATTTGATACAATATCAAATTTGTGAGATATTAAATCCAACAAATTGTTATACTGCAACAGTAGCAATTATAATTGGAGGTTGTTTAGATTTTCCAATAAATGATTGTGATGGTGATGGTGTAACAAATGGTCAAGAAGCTATTGATGGAACCGATCCTTCAGATCCTTGTGATTTAGTAGCAGCAAATCAAGATACTACTCCAAACTTAGCTTGGTTACAAGCAGATTGTGATGGAGATGGCGTTTCTAATGGTCAAGAGATTTTAGATGGTACTGATCCAACAAACCCATGTGATTATATCATTGGAAATGTTGTTTTACCTCAAGGTGGACTTTGGTCTTCAGCAGATTGTGATGGGGATGGAGTAACAAATGGTCAAGAAGTATTAGACGGAACTGATCCATTAAATCCATGTGAATCAGTAGAAGAAAATGTTACGTTACCACAGTCACAAGAATTTTTAGATGGAGATTGTGATGGAGATGGATTGACAAATGGAGAAGAAATAGGTAACAACCCTAATAGTCCAAATGACGCTAATGGTAACGGTATTCCTGATTATTTAGAAGTAAATAATCACAGTGTGTCGGAAGATGATTTAGAGATTTTCAACTTAGTTACACCAAATGGAGATGGAGATAATGATGTATTTGTAATTAGAAATATTGAATTATATCCAAACAATACAGTAGAAATCTACAACCGTTGGGGAATTCGTGTTTATGAAACCAAAGGATACGGACAAAATGGACAATATTTTAGAGGTATATCTGAAGGCAGAGTAACCATAAGTCAAGCTTCTGAATTGCCTGTGGGAACTTACTTCTATGTAGTAAAATATGTAAACAGTCAAGGAAGACAAAAAGAACGTTCAGGATACTTATATATTAATAGATAATTGAAATGAGGGAATGTAACAATTCCCTCTTCAAAACCATAAACAAAAAATTAAGACATGAGAAAAATATTTTTTATTATAATCTTAATGTGGTTGCCATCATTTGGGCAACAAGATTCTCAGTTTACACAATACATGTATAATACTATTAATATAAATCCAGCCTATGCGGGAAGTAGAGATGTTTTTAGTGTATTTGCTTTACATAGAAATCAATGGGTAGGTTTAGATGGTGCTCCAGTTACCAATACATTTGCTTTTCATACCCCATTAAAAAATGAAAACTTAGGAATGGGTTTATCTTTCATTAACGATCGAATTGGACCTTCTGATGAAAATTCTATTTCATTAGATATTTCTTATACAATCCCAACTTCTGGTTTATATAAATTGGCATTTGGGGTTAAAGCAACAGGTAATTTTTTAAATGTAGATTTTACAAAACTTAACATTTATAATCCTGGAGATATATTGGCTCAATATAATATTGACAATAAGTTTTCTCCTAATGTAGGTGCCGGAGTTTATTATTATTCAGACAATACTTATTTTGGATTATCAGTACCCAATTTTTTAGAAACCAAACATTTTGATAAAGGACAAGGAAGTTTTTCTCAAAATTCAGTAGCTGCTGAGCGTATGCATTATTACTTTATTATGGGTAAAGTGTTTGAAATTTCTCCTTTAATTAAATTCAAACCTGCATTTTTATCTAAAATTGTTCAAGGCTCACCGTTGCAATTAGACTTATCTGCCAACTTTTTATTTAACGAACGATTTACTTTTGGTGGTGCTTATCGCTGGGATGCAGCAGGAAGTTTATTAGCAGGTTTTCAAGTCTCGGATAATTGGTTTATTGGATATGCTTATGACATGGAAACTACAAAACTGGCCAATTATAATTCGGGTTCACATGAGTTCTTTTTGCGTTACGAGTTTAATAAAAAATCGGATCGAATTGTTAACCCTAGATTCTTTTAAAAATGAAATTTATGAAACGTATAATCACTATAGTTAGTTTGGTTTGTTTTTTCTTATCACCTGCCCAAAACGATAGAGAAAAAGAATTAGATAAACAATACAGCTGGTATTCTTACATTGATGCCATTAAAGTATATGAAAAAGTAGCAGAAAAAGGTCATGCTTCAATAGAATTGTTTCAAAAGTTAGGCGATGCCTATTACTTTAATGGAATGTTAGATAAATCGAAAGGATGGTATGAAAAACTTTTTCAATTAGATAACAAACCTTTAGACTCAGAATATTATTTCCGATATGCTCAATCGTTAAAAGCGGTTAAAGAATATAAAGAAGCCGATAAAATGATGGAGAAGTTTTACACCATTACAAATGATTACAGAGGTGAATTGTATCTTAAAAATAAATTGTATTTAATAGATATAAACAATAGTTTAGATAAATATACGATTGAAGATGCTGGAATCAATTCTGAGTTTTCAGATTATGGAGGAAACTTTAAAGATTCTAAAATGTATTTTGTGTCGAATCGAATTCCAAAAAGTGGTAAAAAGAAAATTGATAAATGGACTAACCAAAACTTTTTTAATATTTACCGCGCTGAGTTTAACGATTCTGTAAAAGCAGTTTACATTGATGAAATTGTTAATGAGTTTAATACTCAATATCATGAGTCGAGCCCAGTATTTACTAAAGATGGTCAAACCATGTTTTTTACCCGAAATAATTTCATCAATGGTAAAATAGGAATGGATAAAGACAAAGTAATCAAATTGAAATTATATAAAGCTTCATTGATAAATGGTAAATGGGATAAAATTACTGAATTACCATTTAATAATGATCAGTATAATGTTGCGCATCCTGCTTTAAGTCCAGATGAGAAAACATTGTATTTTGCTTCTGATATGCCAGGCGGTTTTGGTAATTCTGACTTGTACAAAGTGGCAATAAATTCTGATGGTACTTTTGGAACTCCAGTTAATTTAGGTAACCAAATCAATACGCGAGCAAGAGAAACCTTTCCTTTTATAACTTCAAATAATACTTTATATTTTTCATCTGATGGACTTATTGGGCTTGGTGGTTTAGATATCTTTAAATCTGTGCCAGATGAAAATGGAAACTATATTAGTTTTCAAAATTGTGGAGCACCAATTAACAGCGAGCGTGATGATTTTGCTTTTATCGAAGGTCCTTTTAAAAATGTTTTCTTTATTTCATCTAATAGAGAAGGAGGAAAAGGCTTTGATGATATTTACAAAATAAAAGCCAATCCAGAAGCTAAGAAAATAGAATACATAGATGCTATTGTAGATGAAATTTCAAAAGAGCCTATACAGAATACTAAAGTAACGTTATTAGATGCCAATCAGAATGTGATTGCTACCACTACTACCGATTCGTTAGGAAACTTTAAGTTTAGCGATGTACGTGTAGATAGAGAATACTATGTAAAAGCAGAAAACGATAATTATTTAACGAAAGAGTACCGAGTAAAAGGTGGGGAAGCTAAAAACAGAAAGTTTGAGATTGCACCCAAAATTATTCAAACAAAACCTGGAGATGATTTGGTTAAATTGTTGAATATTACTATTTATTTCGATTTGGATAAATTCTTTATTCGTGAAGACGCAGAAGTAGAATTGGCAAAAATTATTGAGCTTTTAAAGATGTATCCTAATTTAAAAATCGATATTCGTTCGCATACCGATAGCCGACAAAGTGAAGCCTATAACTTACGATTGTCTAACTTTAGAGCTAATGCTACACGAGATTATCTTATTAAAAAAGGAATCGCAAAAGAGCGTTTAACTTGCAAAGGATATGGCGAATCGCAATTGTTGAATAATTGTACCGATGACGTTCCGTGTACCAGAGAGCAACACCAACAAAACCGTAGAAGTGAGTTTATCATAGTACAATAGTTTTTTTTTAAAGTTGAGAATTGGAGCAGAAGAAATTACAAGTTTCTTTTCGCTCCAATTTTTATTTTGTAAAATTTTGATGGTATTGTTATAGTATTTATATTTAATTTTGAAAAAAGAAAAACTATGAAAAATTGGAGTCCCATCACTACTGAACAGCAAGTTAGGGATCTTATTGAAAGATCTATCGATAAACCACAGATAATTTTTAAAGATAGTGTAACTTGTGGTATTAGTGCTTATGCTAAAGAACGATTAATGTCTGGTAATGATTTATTAATTGCCAAAGCTGATTTTAATTATCTCGATTTACTTGCTTACCGAAGCGTATCTAACTTTATTGCTGATGAGTTAAAAGTAATTCATCAATCGCCACAAATTATTGTGTTGAAAGATAAAGAAGTAGTATATCGCGTTTCGCATCATAGCATTCAACCTGAAGATATTGCAAAGTATTTGTAATATGTAGTGGGGTATAAAAAGGTTTCTCAGGTTCATTTGTTAACATTTAGTTTTAACTAATTCTTTATTTCAATGAGATAACTTGTTGAAAATGAGTTTCTATTTTTTGTATTTTAACATTAATATAAATAAATTCTCAAAAAAGTTATTTAAATTTGAATAAGTCCATTTCCGATATTAACCTTCCATTTATAAAATCCATATTCACCAAATCTTTTAGGTATGATTAAAAAAGAAAAGGAGGAAAATGAACTTCTCAAAAGAATAAAAGAAATATCAGATTATAAATATGCATTAGATGAATCTTCAATTATTGCAATTACAGATCAAAAAGGTATCATTAACCATGTAAATGATAATTTTTGTAGAATTTCAAAATATTCAAGAGAAGAACTTATAGGTCAAGATCATCGTATTATAAATTCGGGATACCATCCTAAATCTTATATTAAAGATCTTTGGACTACCATTGCGCATGGAAAAATTTGGAAAGGGGAACTTAAAAACAGAGCCAAAGATGGTTCGGCTTATTGGGTAGATACCACCATTGTTCCTTTTTTAAATGAAGATGGAAAACCTTACCAATATGTTGCCATACGATCTGATATTACCGAGCGTAAAAGAGGTGAAGAAGAGTTATTAAAGAAGATTAAAGAAATATCCGATTACAAATATGCATTAGATGAATCTTCCATTGTAGCTATTACCAATCAAAAAGGGATTATAACCCATGTTAATGATAATTTTTGTAAAATATCTAAGTATAGTCGTGAAGAATTATTAGGTCAAGACCATAGAATAATTAATTCCTCTTTTCACTCAAAAGCGTTTATAAAAGAATTATGGGCAACCATTGCAAAAGGAAAAGTTTGGAAAGGAGAAATGAAAAACCGTGCTAAAGATGGTTCGGCTTATTGGGTAGATACCACTATTATTCCTTTTTTAAATGAACGAGGAAAGCCTTATCAATATGTAGCTATTCGTTCTGATATTTCTGAGCGAAAAAGGGGAGAAGAAAAAATTGCCAAAATACTACTTGATATAGAACATCAAAATACGCAGTTAGTTGATTTTTGTAATATCGTTTCACATAATCTACGTTCCCCATTAATTAATATTTCTATGTTAATAGAATTTTTAGAAACATGTGATGATGAAAACGAACGAGTTCAGATATTGAGTAAGATGAAACCTGTTGTTACGCATTTAAATACCATTTTTGATGAACTAGTTGAGTCGTTACAAATTAAACAAGATGTAGAGGTAGATTTAACACCAATTGATTTAAGAAAAACAATAGACACTATTTTAATGCTTTTTGATGCTCAAATTAATCAATACAGTGCTAAGGTAAATATTGATTTAGAAGAAGCAACGGTTTTGTATTCCCAAAAATATGCCGATAGTATTTTAACAAACTTAATTAGTAATGCATTAAAGTATAAATCACCAGAACGTACATTAAAATTAGATATAAAAACCTTTTACGATGAAAAAGGTTTGGTTTTATCTGTTAAAGATAATGGTTTAGGAATTGACTTAAACAGACATAAAAATAACATGTTCAAAATCCGAAAAGTATTTCATGTACACCCTGATTCACGTGGTTTTGGATTATTTATTACAAAAACCCAAGTTGAAGCCATGGGTGGTGAAATTTGGGTAGAAAGTATTCCTGAAAAAGGAAGTACATTTTTTATAAGATTAAACTCCCACACAGTATGAAAAAAATAGATATTATAGCTTTAATTGATGATGACCCAGCTTTTGTGTACATAACTGAAAAAATCATCGAAAAAACCAATAAATTTAAAGAAGTTAAAGTATTTGATAATGGTTTAAATGCTTTGAATTATTTGAAAGAAAATGTAAAAAACAGCCTTCATTTACCTGATATAATTTTTTTAGATTTATCAATGCCAGTAATGGATGGATGGCAATTTTTAGAAGAATATGCTTTGTTAAAAATAGAAAATAAAAACAAAATAACGGTTTATATTTGTTCCTCTTCTATATCACCTTATGACATTACTAGAGCTAAAAATATAAGCGAAGTGACGGATTTTATAATTAAACCTATCACAAAGGAAAAACTTACAGAAATTGTAAGTACATTTTAATTTTTGAAAAACGGATGATATGTAATTTTTATAAATTATTGTTTAAATTGTGTAATTGTTGTCTTTTTTAAAGAGGTTAATTTTATGCTACCATTCATTACACTAAGGTAAATGGATGTGATGGTTATGAAAAAAGCAACTCTTTACTTATTGGTATTTGTAATGTCGATGAGTTTTATCCCTCAAACGGCATTAGGAGCTTCAGTGGAATCTACTCTTTTACCTAATGGTGATCCTAAAGAAGTCCCTGTTGAAGTGAAAGCCCAACTCGATCGTTTGAACGAGATTAAGGCTATGGATAAATCTAAAATGACGGCTGCTGAGAAAAAAGCACTTCGTAAAGAGGTAAAAGCAATTAAGACCTCATTACGAGACGGAAATGGTGGGATTTATTTATCAGTAGGTGCCATTATTATAATTATTCTTTTACTTATTCTATTACTATAATCGTTATTTTTTCTTTCGCGTTACAAAGCATAATTTGTTTTTAATTGTGTTTTGTAACCGAATGAAAATAGAATCCTTATTTTTCACTGATTTACTATAATTGGTATCAATGCATTCTTTACAAAGGGAAACAGAATAATCTGATGATTTCACAACGGTTACAACCTCTATTAATCTTTTGAAGTTTCCTACTAAAGTAAAATGCTTTGTATTGTTAATGCATTTACAATTTTCTACGTGTAAGCAGTAATTTCCTTTTTTATCAGGTTCGGTATGTAGATAATAATTTGGCATGAAACGTGTTGTTTCTTACAAAACTAAATTCAAGAAAACAATTTTCCGTACGTAAATCCGTAAAGAGGTATATTTTTAGATAATACCTAGGTCTTTTGAAAGGGCTATAAGATGAATAGTTGTTTTTGCTTTGAAAATGTCTTTTAATTTACTAACACGTTTTTCAATATAACTTTTGCTGTTAGGTTTAATCTCTTTCGATTTAAACAAGTGTTCCATTTCTTCAATGGTAACTCCATTAGCTAACTGAGTTAAAATTTCTAAATCGTAGTCTTCAATTTCGTTGAATGAATTTTGCTTTAATGCGTGAGCCAAATTTTGAGAAACAAAAGTACCTCCAAAAAGTATGGTTTCCATTGCGGTTTTTAACTGACTGATGCTATTACGTCCTTTATGAACAAAAGCATTTACTTTTAAATCCTCTACTAGCGATTTAATTACAAAAGGTTTGTCTTCTACTGTATAAACTAACACTGGAATAGTGGGTTGAATTTGTCTAATAGCAGTAATGAGTTCCTCACCACTTTTTAAAGTAACGGATCTATAGTCGGTTTCAAAGGATAAATCGCTGATTAATAAGTCAAATGGAGCTTTATCGTAAATAGCTTTTTTGGCTTTCAATAGGGCATCGTCGCAGTATTTAGCGTGTTCAATTTCTTTCACTCCCATATTTTCAAGGGTTTGAATTAACGCTATGTTAATACTATCAAAATCTTCTGCGATTAATACTTTGGTAAACATACTTATTTCGGAATTACAATTTTTACTTTAAATCCTTTCTCAGGTTCGGTGTCAAAAGTAATTGTTCCTTTTATAGAAAAAATGCGGTTTTCCACATTTTGCAAACCATTTTTTATTTTTAATTCATTATCAGCTCCATTTCCATTATCAGAATAGGTGATTTCAAGTGCAGCTGATGTTTCTTTAAAGCTAATCATTACTAATGTGCAATTGCTGTGTTTTCTCATATTTACCATGAGTTCTTGTAACACACGATACAATACAATTTTAACTTCTGGGGTTAATTTTACTTCGTTAAGAGCGGAACAATTTAAAATAATGTTTGTTTTAGCAGTTGCATAGGCTGTAATCATATGTTTTAGTTGCTCAACATAGTTTTCTCCTGTATGGATTTCCTTATTTTCATTTGAGATGTTTCGAGCACGTTGATAAATCGTATCTAAACTTTCTAATAAGGTTTCTTTATTTTCATATTGCTCTAAGTTCTGAGTTTCAGCAAAGGCAATAGTATTGTGTACATCATTTGCTAATTCGTCGTGTAGGCGTTTAGCAATTTTAGTTTCGGTATTGTATTGGGTTTCTAATACTTTGCGTTTGTTGCGTTGTATGGTTAAACGATAAAGTAATATAAAGACGCTACTACTTAAAATCAATAAAGCAATAAAACCGTACATTTTGTATTGATAGGCTGTTTTTTCGGTTTCTGCTTTTTCAGCATCGTATTTGATTTTAGCAAATTGATTTTTAGCTTGTTGACGTGCTTTAAGTAGGCTATCATTAATTTGAATATACGTTTCGTGATAGTTGTTTTTTAGCTCGTTGTTAGTAGTTGTGGTAAAAAGTAGGTTTAATGCTTCTAAACGATCGTCGGGAATGAATGCTTTTGTGGCGGCGTTATATGCTTTTTGAGTCCACTCGGTTGCAAGAATAGGGTTGGTGTTTTTATAATATTCAGCCAAATGCACGTAAGACGACACGAGTTGTGAATCATCGTTATGGGTTTCTCTAATGTTTTTTGCTTTTTCTAGATAAGATAATGCCAATTTATCATTTAAGTGGAATAAAGCAATTCCTTTGTTATCTAAAACGCGTGCATAATCTAGAGGCGAATCTTGTAGTACTTTCTCATTTTCTATTTCGGATAAAAGATACACGGCTTTTTGATATTCTTTTTGTTTGAGGAATAAATAGGCAATGTTGTTTTTAGAAATGAAAATGGTTAATGAGTCATCTGTGATTTGAATTGCTTTTTCAAACATTTGTAGGGCATCTTCATAGTTAGCAAGATGCATGTAATTTAGTCCCAGCGAATTATACGCATTGGTTTGATAGGGAATTGGAATGCTGCTGTCAAATAATTGAATAGCTTGAGTGGTTGTAGCCTCACTGCCTATGTAATCGCATTCTAAATTTTCTATATGCGCCATTCGTAACAAGTTAAAAACGGCTCTTTTTGTGTTTTTTTGTTGCTGATTATAAAGGAATGATTGATTGTAATAGTAGTAGGCTTTTCGGTATTGTTTTGATTCGAAAAGATGTTCTGCTTGTTCTAAATTAGCGTCGAGAGGAGGTGTTTCATCCTTATTATTACAAGAAAACAAGCTACAAAATACAAAAAGAAGAATTAGTTTTTGAAAATACATTGTTTTGCTACTTACTATTCGTCGAAAGTAAGAAATTTACAATCGATTTGGAAATATAATTACAATTAAATCATTTTTAGTAATACAATGTAAACTTTAACGCAAAGTGCGGAAAGGTGTTGTTGTTGATAGTTGACGGGTTTCAGGTTTTAGTTTTGGAACACAGATTTAAGAAATTTTATAAATCTTTAAATCTTACTTTAATTGTTTTAAACACATAGACACATTAGTTTTTTTTTGTGTTGATTTTAGTCCGAAGCTTCGGACGTTACACTTTACATAACTCACAATAGACTATTCGCACAGTTTGTCATGCTGTTAAGCATCTCTTGAACAAGTGATACTTTCTTTATTAGAAG
>NZ_DAIPZK010000011.1:0-98523 GCF_036782315.1 Flavobacterium sp. | reverse complement strand
TATTATAGCCTACGAAGACTAACCGACTAGTTTGTCATGCTGTTAAGCATCTCTTGAACAAGTGATACTTTCTTTATTAGAAGATTATACCACATAGAAACATAGTTTTTTGCACAGAGTTTCACGGAGTTTTTTGGAAGTGGATTGTGTTGAGGGAGATACACAGAGCGTTTCACTTATTATAGCCTACGAAGACTAACCGACTAGTTTGTCATGCTGTTAAGCATCTCTTTAGTTACGATGCATATGAAAAGAAAACGATTCAAATGATAACTTTGTCTTTGTTCTTGCTTTTGTTCTTGATTTTTTCTTAAAATTTTGGTTTTATTTATTTACTGACATTCAAATGGTTGGAAATAGGGTATGGAGGAAAGTGTATTTTTTTTACTTTTTTCTTTTGAAAACGTTTGCAGAAATAAAAAATCGTTCTATATTTGCACTCGCAATACGGAAGTAGTGCACGACTTATTGGAGAAATGGCAGAGTGGTCGAATGCGGCAGTCTTGAAAACTGTTGACTGTAACAGGTCCGGGGGTTCGAATCCCTCTTTCTCCGCAGGATAAAACCGATTCAGAAATGAATCGGTTTTTTTTATGGGTTGGATTGAGGGTGTGAAAAATTTGTTCGCAGTTTGCGAACTCTTTTTTTTATTGCTATTTGTTCCTACTATGTACTCTTTATCTACTTAGTATGTAGGGGGGAAGTTACTTTAGTGATTTACTTTATGTAACTTTTAATTTCTTCTTCCTCTAAACCCAAATATTCGCAAAATTCTTTAATAGTAACGACTTGATGTTTGGCTTTACCAAAATAATCTTTAATGTCGTTAATAATGTTTCGCGATTGTCTTTCGCTTTTACCTGTAATAAACATCACGTCTGTTGTGTTGATGCAAATTCGCTTCATCTAAATGGCTCTTAAAAATTGTTACTAATTCATTTCGATTTTTTCATAATTATTTATTTGAATTAGTTACGGTTGTATTTCATGAATACGTAGCTAAAATAAGCATTTTTATTGTAGAAAAAAAGTGCAAAAACGGAAGTTTTTGACAGTTTTATTCACAATCGGAAGTATTGGTTTTACTGGGGTTTAGGGGTTGTTTATCTTTGTGTAAGTATAATTTTAAAACCATATAGTAATGGCAAGAAACAGTAGTTTATTTAAGATTGAAGGTACATTAGATAATGTGACTTTCTACAAGAGTGCTGATGGGTACTTTGTGCGTACCAAAGGGGGTGTTAGCAAAAACAGAATTATGAATGACCCAGCGTTTGTGAGAACAAGGGAAAATGGCAGTGAGTTTGGCAGAAGTGCTAGCTCTGGTAAGCTGTTGCGTGATGCTGTGAGTAGCTTTGTGTTTAAGGCGAAAGATAGTAAGTTATCGAGTCGCTTGATGAAGGTTATGTCGGATATTAAGAATCAAGACTTAGTTTCGGCAAGGGGAGAACGTAATGTGGTAGAAGGTTTGTCTACTGCCACTGGTAAAGCGTATTTAAAGGGCTTTGATTTTAATAATCGTGCTACTATGCGAAGTGTATTTTTTAGTCCTTTTACTGTGGATGCTGCCACTGGTGTTATTACTATTGCGGATTTGAAACCGACTGAGCAAATTCGTTTTCCTGAGGGTGCTACGCATTTTAGTTTGCAAAGTGGGTTTGTGAACTTGGATTTTGAAACGGGTGCTTCAGATATTACGTATAGTACTGTTTCTAATCTTCCGATTGATGGGACTGTATCAACAATAACTTTAACTCCAAGTGGTGTGCCAATTGGAACTGGTCTTGAGTTTATGGTTTTGTTGATTGAGTTTTTTCAAGAAGTGAATGGTCAACAATATGCTTTAAATAATGGTGCTTATAATGTGCTAAATATTGTTGAGGTGGTGTAGTTTTTCGTTGTCTTGATTTGATAAAACCTATCTGGTGTTCAAAAATGTATGGTTTTTCTCCCTGCCGTTGGTGGGGAGTTTTTTTTTGTTTTAAGTTTCAGGTTTCAAGTTTCAAGTTTCAGGTTTTGGAACACAGATTGAAGAAAATTTATAAATTTTTAAAATCTTTCTTTGTTTTTAAAACACATATACATATAGATTTTTACACCGAGCTACACGAAGTTTTTTGAAGTGGATTGTGTTGAGTGAGCTGCACAGAGTCCGAAGCTTCGGACGTTTCACTTGGTATAGTTCACTTAAGACTACACGTATAGTTTGTCATGCTGTTAAGCATCTTTTGAACAAGTGATATTTTCTTTATTAGAAGTTTTACCACATAGAAACATAGTTTTTTGCACCGAGCTTCACAGAGTTTTTTTGAAGTGGATTGTGTTGAGAGAGATACACAGAGTCCGAAGCTTCGGACGTTGCACTTGGATGGGGACGCGGATGAAACGGGTCCGACTAGGTGGAGCGCTGGTGGTGACGGATTTTTTTATTGCCTTTTGCCTTCGATACTTCGACTTGCTCAGTAACCGATTAGGCAACGGTTTTGTTGACCATTGCCTTCGAGTGCCTCAGGCAACGGTTGGAGTGGTTTTAATGAAATACTGAATGAAATAAATAAGGACAGTTTTGTTGAAAAGGTGTGTTTTTGTTGATAACTTATAATTGTTTTTCAGTAAGTTGGGTCTTATTTTTGTGAATATAGTAAAAGCCATTGAAGGTTATTTATTAATTAAACGCCATGTTATATGAAGTTGTTTCTCCCTACAGATTTGCCTTTGGATAGGCATTTAAAAGAAAATCCTCCTTTTAAGGGATTTAGTAAAGATAAATTGGTTTATCTGATTCATTTGATTGTTTCTATACCTCAGTATCGAAAGGATATTGATTTAATAGATGGTTTTGTTCCTTTGTCTTCGAAAGCGCTACAAGAGGCTATTACAGATTATAAACGTTATCTTACTTATGGTATTGATAGCGGTTTGTTTGCTTCGGATAATTCGTATTTGAAGGGTAAAAAATGTATGGGTTATAAACTTTTATACAAGACCTCTGGTGGTTTGAAAGAGTACACGGTTTCGGATTTTGTTTTGAAGAAGCATTATGGTAATCATATTATAGAACAAAAGAAATCGATTCGTGGTTATGAATTTTTGGAGCGCTGGTTTTCTAATGGACTTTCTATTGATCGTGAAGCTGCTTTGGCTTTTTTGAAGGAAGAATTGGAATTGAAAACTGGGTATTTTGATTTGCGAGATAGTAAACCGATATACAATCCTTTTGCGACTGCTTCTGATGGTTCGAAAGGAACTTATGAATTGCATTATAAAGACCCATTGCTTCAATTTCAGCAAGGGAATTTGAGTTTGTTGAAAATGCAAGAGCAACAGTTTTCTTGTACGATAAGTGAGAACGGTCGCTTTCATAGTGTTTTGACGAATATGCGCAGTGTGTTGCGTAATTTTTTGACATTTAATGGTGAACGATTGGTTTCGATTGACGTTAAAAATAGTCAGCCGTATTTGATTAGTTTGTTGTTGCAAGCTCATTTTTGGCGCGGTAAAAATGGGTTCAAAAATTCTGACAAATCGACCTTTTGTGTTTCTGAAAGCAAAAAAAAGCCTCGATTTTCTGCTGTTATTAATTTAGAAGATACTTCAACTACAATTTATAATTTCAATTCAATAACTCTAGATTCATTAGCTATACATAAAGAGGTTACTTACTTTATGTTATTAGAAATCTCTAATACCCTAGTAAATACAAGCTTTGACACGTACATAGAAAATGTTTTAAAAGGTGGTTTTTATGAAACTTTACAAGAAGCTTTTAAGGAACAATTAGGTTACACTATTAAAGATAGAAAAGAGGTAAAATCGGCTGTTTTTCAATTGTTGTTTACGCCTAATCGTTTTTATGGACAAAAACAGGCAGAACCCAAGCGGTTGTTTGCTCAAATTTATCCTGAAGTGTATGCGGTGTTGAAAGCTATTAAAAAAAAGGATTCTACTCTTTTGCCTCGTTTGTTGCAACAAATTGAGAGCCATGTGATTTTGAAAGTAGTAGCAAAGCGTATGCAAAAGTTGCACCCTAAAGTTCCGATTTTTACGATTCATGATAGTATTGTGACAACCGCCTCGAACCAACTTTTAGTGGAACAAGTGATGCGCGATGCTTTTACCACTACTGTAGGTTTTAGCCCTACATTAGCCACTGAGTTTTTAGAACCTGATAAGGCAGCCCGTTATTTACAAAACTTGAGAGCAAAAGCGCAACAGTTGAGTGCTTAAACTTTTTTAGTTTGTTTACGGTTTTCCTCATTTTTATCTCAAACCCTTTATTTACTCTAGCTGGCGAAGGTACCCCTGTATTTTTACCTGGTTTGAAAATCAGGTATTTTTACGGGTTGTATACCACCTTTTTTTTTCTTATGTTTGGGGGAAATAGAATTTAGCAAATAAAAATATATGCAAGCAAAACCATTTTTAAAATGGGCTGGAGGCAAAACCCAGTTAATCACAGATATAGAAAAAGCTTTACCTAAAGAGTTCATTTCTCAAAAGTTTACCTATGTGGAGCCTTTTGTGGGAAGTGGAGCGGTTTTATTTTGGATATTGAATAATTTTCCAAATGTTGAAAAAGCAATAATTAATGATATCAATAGTGATCTAACTAACACTTATAAAGTAATTGCTTCAAAGACTAAAAACTTGATTTCTGTATTAGAACAATTTCAAGGTGAATTTCATGCGTTAGAAGTATTAGCTGATAAAAAGAAAGAATACTTTCATGCCAAACGTGAGTTGTTTAACACACGAGAAACCGATAAAGTTACTCAAGCTGCTTTATTTATCTTTTTAAACCGCACTTGCTTTAATGGTTTGTTTCGTGTAAATAAAAACAATGGTTTTAATGTACCAATGGGAAGTTATAAAAAACCAACCATTTGTGATAAGGAAAATCTTTTAGCGGTTAGCGAAGTGTTGCAACGTGTAGAAATTTTAACTGGCGATTACCAACAAACATTACAACACGCTGAAAAACCTGCTTTATTTTATTTTGATCCACCCTACAAACCGTTGAGTAATACCTCAAGTTTTAATTCGTATGCCAAAGAGGATTTTGGAGATGCAGAACAAATACGTTTGCGTGACTTTTGCAAAACATTAGATAATTTAGACCACAAATGGATTTTAAGCAACTCTGATGTTAAAGGAAAAGACATTAACGATAATTTCTTTGACGATTTGTATAATGAATTTAATATCAATCGTGTGTTTGCTACCCGAATGATTAATGCAAACCCAGAAAAAAGAGGTAAATTAACCGAATTATTAATTACAAATTATCAGCATGAACAAGCTTTGTCAATTGCTTAATTTAGAAAGCGACGATATTTTATTTACCCAAATTACTAGTAGTTTCAAAGAGAAAGGAATTTTGCTTTGGGACTATTTTGTTAATTGGGAGAAAGTAAATAAAAACATTAAACCGGTTGAGAAGGAATTGAACCTTTTAAATGTTTTGATTGGGAAAGAGGATGTAGAAACAGAAGTTTATAATTTAATCAAAGAATACCCTCAAGTTGTTAAAGCTTTTCCTTTTTTGATAGCCTTTAGAGATACAAAAGTTTCTATGCTTTCAGATGTTACTGAGTTTTTGTATAAAGATTATGATTTTAAGCATAGAGTTATTACAGATGAAGATTGTGAAGACTTAACTATTTTTTTTATGCAGTCTGGTCTTGGTGAATTAGTTAAAGACAAACGAGTTAAAAACCTTGTAGATTATGTTACTGGTGTAGAAGTTGGTTTAGACAGCAACGGAAGAAAAAACCGTGGTGGCACCATGATGGAAAACATTGTAGAAACCTTTGTGAAAAGTGCTTGTGAAGAATTAGGTTATGAATATATGGCACAAGCCAATGCCAAAAAGATAAAAACTCATTGGAACCTTGACATACAAGTAGACAAATCATCTCGTAATTTAGATTTTGCTATCAATATAAATGGAAAATTGTATTTTATTGAATGTAATTTTTATGGTGGTGGTGGTTCTAAACTAAAATCTACTGCAACTGAATATGTAAAAATGAACGAATACTGGAACGCACAAGGTATTACTTTTATATGGGTTACAGATGGTGCGGGTTGGAAATCTACATTAAAACCTTTAAGAGAGTATTTTGATAAATCTGATTATTTGTTGAATTTAGAAATGTTAAAAGATAGTGTTCTATTCAAAATCCTAAATGATGAGTAAATTTAAAGTAGATTTAACCACTGGTGATAAATTTTGGACACCTAAAGGATTAGGAGCCCTTGGGATGGACCCAAATAGGGCTTTATCAGAATTAGTTGCAAATTCACTCGACTGGCGTGTAGAAGGAAATCAAAAATCAGTCATACATGTAATTATTGATAATGAATCAATTGAAATTATTGATAATGGTGTTGGAATGACTGAAGATGAATTGCAAAATGGAATTAAAGTTTCAGTCGCAAATGATGATTTAAGACCTAGTTTACGAGTTAGAAAAGGAATGTTTGGTATGGGGATGAAAGTAGCTTGTCTCACATTAGGTTGGAAAATTACCATACGTACAAGGTCAATTAATGAATTTAATCAAGAGCATTCATTAGTATTAGATACTCGAAAATTTGAAAATGGTGATAAGGATTATAGAGATCATATTTTTGGAGATACAACTCCTTTCGATAGTAATTTATCATTAAGAGATTATTCAAATGGGACTTCGATAAAAATAGAAGACTTAACTTATAAATCTTTAACAGGTATTTCAATACGTGATTCCTTACAAGAAATCTTCAAGCCTGAACTGAATATTGAAAATATTGAGATAAAAGTTATTGATAAGAAAAGAAATGAAGAGTTTATTTGTCAAAAGGTTGAAACAAAAATTATTAACGATACAAAAATAGACCTTGATGAACTGAATCTTTACGTAATCAATGAAATTTCAAAAGAGAAAGCACAAATTAAAGGGTGGATAGCGCTAATGGAAGTTAGTCGTCCTGGAGGTGATTGGGGATTACATATATATAAAAACAATCAAATAATTGAACGTTTTCATCAATTACCAATGAGATTGGGAGGTCTGATGACTAAAAATCCTCACGCTGAAGTTTCAAGAACTTATGGTGAAATTCAACTTGATATGTGTCCACCAGCTTTTCATAAAGTTGGGTTCGATCACTCTAGTTCTGAATGGCAACAAGTTCAAAGCTTATTAAAGGAGCATATTAGCAAAATAATGGAGGCTTCTGTTGATTATAAAAAAAGTGACAAAGAGAAATCCGCGGAAGTTATTAAAAAAATACAAAAACATAAAAGAGCTGCAAAAAATGCAGCTGATAGATTAAAATTTCATATTGAAGATGAAAATAAACCAGATGATGCTTTCACCTTGAATGATGGGAGGTGGTTTACGATTGTACCTCCAATTTTTAAAGAGTTGAATGATGTTAATACTCCTTGGATGTATAATTATTCAACAAATTCATCTGAACTATCCATTATTATTAATACTTTATCCGCAGTTTATAAAAATGTTGAAAATCGAGGATTAGATGAAAATCTTTTAGTTTATATAACAAATTGGGCTATATCCGATTGTGTTCTATTTCTTTTGATGGATGAATTTGGCTACCAAAAAGGAGAAGCACTTCTTATTCGTAATGAGCTTTTAAATAGACTTTTTAAATAATCTGGTATGGAGGATAAACTAAATTTATTAGACCCAAACATACCACTATCAGAAAGATATGATAGTTATTTAGAATGGGAGACACAGAATTCAACAATAAGTATTCAGGTTATAGCTCAAAACCTAGGTATTAGAGAAGCGCATGTTGAAGTATATTTTGATTTAGGAAAATTAGATGAAGAAGAATTTAATACAATAGATGATTCAAAAATTCCCATTGATCATTTGTTTTTGATTATTAAAGAGGATAAACAGAAAAGAATAGAATTATATAATAATTACAAAATTATAGTTAATGACACAAAAGAGCCTATAAAGGCAATTAGAAACTATATTGACGGAGATAATGAACCTTTGTTTAAAAAAATGTTACATAATGTCTCTCCAAATGCATATTATTCAGTTTCTAGTTATTTAAAACAAAGAGATATCCAGAGTGGCACAATTATAAAAGGCTTTAGAGGTTGTTTAATTAACGTTGGGAATCGAGTAAAAAATGGTGATGTAATTTCAGACAAACAAATAGATTGGATTGTAAAAGCGATTGCTCATTCTGAAGTTGAGAGTTTAAATGTATTTTCAAATGATATTTTGAAAAATGATTTACCAGATGATTACGAAATTTTTCGAAAAATCATTACTGAAATATCAAAAATAAAATGACAAACATAAGTTTAATAAATTCAGATATTTTAAATTTTCCATTTAGTAGAAATGGAGATGATTATTATAGTTCAATTTGCCGATTATTTGAACAGTATTTAGAAATAATTAACGGGTTTAACGATGAATTTGGTTCAAAAATCAAGATTAATTTGCCAATAATTGAAAATGAAATAAAGCTTATAAAAGAAGCTCTTGAATTTTATTTAGTTGGAAAAACTAATCATGCATACCAAAAAATAAATGAATGTTTAGAATTGCTAAAATCAAAAAATCTTTTAGAAATAGGAGATATTAATGGAGATTTCTATAGAATAAGGACTGGAAGTAACATAAATTATTCCAAAAAAGATTTATTTCACATCCCATTTCAAATGAGAGAAAAAGTTGCTACCCAAAGGTATTCTATACCAGGTCTTCCATGTATTTACATGGCAGATTCTTTGTATACTGCTTGGGAAGAAATGAATAGACCGGACTTTAATAATATTCACGTTACAAGATTAAGTTTTAATACTAAAAATACTAAGCTATTATTTTTAAATACAACAACTCAAGAAATTAGAAATAGGTGTATAGTTGATGATAAAATTACAAAAGAAAATATTTTAATAAAATATCTATCATATTGGCCACTACTTGCAAGTTGTTCATTTGTGGTTTATAAAAGAGAAGAAACTTTTAAGCCAGAATATATATTACCACAAATGGTTTTACAATGGGTAATAGAAAATGACAATATTGATGGAATTCAATTTAAGTCAAATAGGATTAAATATGATGTTTCTAATATTGGTAGTTTTAATAATGTGGCAATTCCAGTAGTTAAAAATAAAGAAAAAGGGTATTGTGAAATTTTATCTAATAAAATTGAATTTACTGAACCACTTTCATGGTCTTTGTTAGACATATCAGAACCAAATATTAAAAATTTTTTAAATAAAGAAGATATAAAAGTTGATGACATAAGATCAGCTTCATACATAGAATTAATAAATGGAGAAAAAAGTGATTATTTCACTACTAAATTTGGAATAATGGAAACTAAGCTTAAATCAATGCCTATAAAAAAATTAACAAATGCTTAAACCATATTTCAAATCCGAAGACAAAAACTTTTATCTTTTACAAGGTGATTGCAAAGAACTTTTACCTCAATTTGAGCATAAGTTTAATATGGTTTTTGCCGATCCTCCTTATTTTTTATCCAACAATGGTTTGTCTATACAAAGTGGACAAATTGTTTCAGTAAATAAAGGTAATTGGGATAAATCGGAGGGGTTTGATTTTATCAATGATTTTAATCGTACTTGGTTAAAATTGGTAAGAGAAAAACTAAAAGATAATGGCACGATTTGGATAAGTGGTACGTATCATAATATTTTTTCAATAGGTCAGTTATTACAAGAATTAGATTTTAAAATCTTAAATGTAATCACTTGGGAAAAGAACAATCCACCACCTAATTTTTCATGTCGTTTTTTCACGCATTCAGCTGAATTGATTATTTGGGCGCGTAAAAAAGAAAAGGTACCCCATTACTACAACTATGAGTTAATGAAGCAACTTAATGGTAACAAACAAATGAAAGATGTTTGGAAGTTGCCTGCGATTGCTAAATGGGAAAAATCATGTGGCAAACATCCTACACAAAAACCATTGTCTGTTTTAACGCGTATTATTTTAGCTTCAACTAAACCAGGGGCATGGATTTTAGATCCATTTGCAGGAAGTTCCACTACTGGAATTGCAGCCAATCTTGCTAATAGAAGATTTCTAGGTATAGATATGGAAACAGAATTTCTTGAAGTGAGTAAAAACAGAAAATTGGAAATTGAAAATCCTAAAATAGCTTTAGAATACAAACAAAAAATAAGTGGTTTTGAAACTAAAAAGCAATTGGAGTCATATTTATTAGAAGAACCTAAAACAGAATATTCATTAGATTTAGAATTATGAATTTATATCAAGTCAATAAAAGTCAATTAAATATTTTAAAAGAAAAACCTTTTAAATTAGAACGCGAAATTCAGAACGTTTTTGAACAAAACTTAAATTTATTAACAGGCTTGGAGTTTGTAAAAAGTGAGTTTACTATCAAAGGGAAACGTATTGATACTTTAGCGTATGACACTCAATCTAATGCTTTCATTATAATAGAATATAAAAGAGATAAAAATGTTAGTGTGGTTGACCAAGGGTTTACTTATTTGAGTTTAATGCTAGAAAACAAAGCTGATTTTGTTTTGACATATAATGAAACGTTGAATAAAAATTTACATAGTAGTAAAGTAGATTGGTCTCAAACTAGAGTTGTTTTTGTTTCGCCAAGTTTTACAGAAAATCAACGATTGGCTACTAACTTCAAAGACATTGCCATTGAGTTATGGGAAATTAAGCGTTTTGAAAATGATATTATTAGCATTAATCCAATAAAGAAAACTAGGTCGGCAGAAAGTATCAAACCAGTAACTCAACAAAATGAAAAAATAAAGTCAGTAACTTCTGAAATTAAAGTATATACAGAAGAAGACCATTTGAATGGCGCTTCTGATGAAATGGTTGAATTATATGAGTCTTATAAAAATGCCATTTTAAACTTATTTGATGAGGTAGAAATTGTTCCTAAAAAGTTATACATCGCTTTTAAGAAAGATAAAAACATATCGGATATAGTTTTATTGAAAAAAGGGTTAAAAATCTTTATTAACTTGAAAAAAGGACAATTAGACGACCCAAAAGGATTGACTAAAGATGTATCAGAAACTGGGCATTGGGGTAATGGGGATTATGAATTGATTGTTTCAAATACTGATAATTTAGAATATGTTATGAGTTTGATTAAGCAAGTTGTTTAGATGAAGTTGTTTGAAGATACAGTTTATATTAGTGAAATTGTTCTACAAGTTAAAATAGGACAAAAGGCATATGAACGTTTAAAGTTTTCTGAAGATACTTTAGATGTATGGGCTTCAATTCAATCTATTTTAATTTCATCAGCAAATATTTCAAGAATTCTTTGGCCAAATAAAGAATACAATGATAGAGGCGTTAGACTTCGTAAAATGTTAAATATATCAGACGACAACATATTGCGTGACCGTACTTTTCGTAATCATTTTGAGCATTATGACGAACGAATTACAAAATGGTTTGAGGGAGGGGCAAATGGTGTTTTTATTGATTTAGCTATGAATCCTGATTTAAGTTTCTCCTCTCAAAATACTAAAAGAGGTTATAATACAATTGATGAGACAGTAGTATTTTGTGGTCAAAAATTCGATTTAAATAAGTTAAATATAGCAATGTTAGAAATTCTTGAAAAATGTAAACCCTACACAATTGTTTAGTAAAGTTTCGATTCTGTCGAGTCTTTTAATTTTTTATATGAAATAAATAATAAAACTATCACTAATGCAACTCCTTCATTTTGAAATAACCGAATCTGATGATATAAATACATTTATAACTTTTTGGTCTCAATTGTATTCCTATTCAAATGAAGCTATTTATAAAAAGAATATATCCCAAAAGGTGTTTGATGCCGAGAGTGTACAAGAACTTTTTAAATGGAAAAACGGTATGCGATTAAGTGATTTAAAACAAATATCTCTCAATATTAAAATTATAGATAAACTTGAAGTCATTAACTATTTAAAGTCAAAAGATGAATTTGAATTAGATTTGTTTAAATATGAATTTAAAAGTTTATCAGCGGTTTGGAAAATCTTTTTGTTGCACATTATTCAACCTCAAAAGTTTCCTATTTATGACCAGCACATTCATAGAACATTTTTGTTTATTCATAAAAAAGAGTTTTCAAATCTTTCTAATAACTCAATAAAAAATAAACAAAAGGAAGCTTTTTATTTTAATGAATATCTTCCTTTTATAGATGAAAATGAAATAAAAGATTTAAAGAAATTAGATGAAGCATTTTTTGCTTTTGGTCAATTTTTGAATACTAAAGATTATAAGAATTTATTTAGATAAATATTATGAGATACGTTTTAGCATTTTTCTTTCCTTGGTTGAGTTTGATACTTCAAGGGAAAATAGGTTCGGGTATTATTTGTTTGCTATTGCAACTTACTATCATTGGTTGGATTCCTGCTTTTATATGGGCTGTTACTGCTTTGAATAGAATGTATACAGATAAAGAACCAATAAGATTATAAAAGAATTAAAGAAAAGATAATAATGAGTTTTTTCAACAAACTATTCGGCAAAAAAGAACCCGAGTTTACACCTGATAATTCGGTTTTACTGCAATTGATACAAGCGTATCATCAACATCCTAGCTCAGAAAGTTATAGTAAAGTAATAGAGGAATTATATGGACCTCGTGCTTTTTTAGTGGTTCCTACTGATGGCGAACAATCAAAGTCGGATGAATGGAAGACACTTGAAAAGCGGACTTCGGTTGCTTTTACAACTGTTTTTGATGTAGAAGGCATGTTGGTTTTTGGTGTGTTTACTTCGGAAACTACTTTGAGTAAATGGACAGATAGAGAAACGGCTTTTATGGCTATGCCTGCTCGTGCTGTGTTGGAATTGGCTGAAACGCATAGCTTTGGTCGTGTTGTAATTGATAGTGACCAAGAGACTATGTTTGTATTGGAACGCAACAGAGAAAATATTTCTACTACTACAATACAGGAAGAAACAAAAGTGCAAGTTGGGTTTCCGCAACATCCCATTGATGGTGCTAATAAGAGTCAATTGCTAGCCGCTTTTAGTAAGAATAGCAATATTAAAGAGGTGTATCATTTTGTGATGCTTCGTAACCAGGAGTCGATTTATATATTAGCTTTTGTGTTGGAAAATTATTCTGAAAATGCTCGATTGGCGGTTATGGATTGCGTTAGCGATGGTATGAAAGGGTTTTCTTTAGACTTGCCATTGGAATCGATGTATATTGAAGAGTCGGATAGTTGGTATGAAACGGTTCAGAATTTTGGGGTGTTTTATGAGAGGTGATGGGTGATGGATGATAGGGTGATAGGGTGATTGGGTGATTGGGTGATTGGGTGATTGGGTGATAGGCTAATAGGGTGATTGGGAGAATGGGTGAAAGGGAAAAGGGAGGGTTTTACTGCTTGAAGCAAGAGCCTACTTAGTAGAGATTCCTATTCTGCGGAATGACAGCTTGTACTTCGTAAAGCGATTGCCTACTTTGTAGGAGATGCTGAAACGAGTTCAGCACGACAAAAAATGATTGTATGTTGAATGATTATTAAAGAATTATGAATGTGGTCTTTACTTCGTAAAGCGATACCGACTGTGTAGGACATGCTAAAATCGGAGATTAAACAAAGTTAAACGAGATTAATATGAGATGATTAAGAGATGATTAATGTTGAAGTTTAAAATAGTGAAATGCTCTATTTTTTATTTGTTCAATGCAATCAAAAACATCCACTCATTCCTATAATTTTTTTACTTTATGAGAAAGTTGTTGTTTTAGTAATTTGATTTTTAGTTAATTGGTAGTTGTTAAACCGAAACTAAAGTAAATTTATTAATGTAACACATTTGGCATCAATTTTGTATTTTTAGCCTGAAATAATACATATAAATATGAAAAAAATTATACTACTCTTCAGTATGTCTGTGGTATTTGCTATGAATACGTGGGCTCAGACATCCAATTTGGTTGTGTTTTCAGAGGATTTGAATCCGTTTTATTTGGTGGTGAATGGCATCAAGCAAAATGCAACGCCACAAACTAATGTTAAAGTTACCCAATTAAAAACGACTGATAATGCGGTAATGGTCATTTTTCAAGATAAAGCATTAGGAACAGTAAAACAAAATTTTTACTTTCCAGAAATGGGGGTAGAAGTTACTGCTAAAATTACTAAAACTTCGAAAGGTTATAAGTTACGTCATTTTGGTGAAGTGCCTTTAGAGGAAGCTACACCAAGTGCGAATCAATATACAACTAGTTTTCAAAATGTAGATGCAGTGGCTTCTCCTGAAACTGCTGTGGCTACCACTCCTATAACAACGCCTGTTGTAGAAACGCCTAAGCCAAAAGAAAGCACTCCTGTTGTGAATTCAACTCCTAAGAGTACTTCAAGTTCATCTACTGTTTCTTCTGGAGCGGTAAATATGAATTACAAATGGGTAGCAGGGAAAAAATATACATTTGTTGCCAATCAAACCGATAATGTATCGACATCGATGATGGGGATGAGCATGAAAGATCAGTTCAAAGGCACAACTAAGTTTTTAATGGCTATTAATGCAGTGGATACGAAAGGTAATGCTTCGGGTACGTTATATTTGTTGGATTACAAAGTGGTAGATTCTAAAGGGAGAGTATTGGCTTCTTTAGCGAATCTTCCTGCTACGGCTATTAAAAGTGATTTTAAAGTGGATGCCAAAGGGAATTTTACTTTTGTAAAGAAAATCACGTTGGTAACTACTGCACAAGGAAATGCTTTGGTATATGCGAATGCAACTGATAGTTCGATATCGGTAGGAGGACAAGCGGAGAATGTAAACGTAAATGTATATGCCGAATTTGATCCTAAAACAGGGGCATTGAAAGCAGGATATACTATTAAAGAAGCCCAACCGGTTAAACAAATTACCATTAAAGTGGATGAAAATACGGATGAGGTGGATGTATTGCCTTATGATTATCTTTCGTTATTAGCCTTGCCAGAAGGAGAGGTGAGACAAGGTGATTCTTTTAAGGTTACTACGGGAATTTATACAATAGATATTTTGGCAAAGAATATCAGCAATGGGGTAGCCCAGTTGAATTATAAAATGGGTACGGATAAAACGAAAAGTATTGCGGGTTCTTCGGCTACTGCGCAATCTCAAAATGCTTCTATGACAATGGATATGCCAAATATGGACCAAATGATGAGCGAAATGAGTGATGAAGATAAACGCGATATGGAGCTAACGAAGCAAATGATGCCTACGATGACCATGGATTTTGATTCTTTCTTTGATGGTAATGCTGGGATGTTTTCTGCTGTAAAAGGTGTTTTAACTACTAGCTATAATGCTATGGGATTGAAAATGGAAGTGGTGTCGAACTTGGAGATGAAAAGGTTGTAGGAACGGGTTACGGGTTACGGGTTACGAGTTTAGAGTTACGAGTTAAAAGTTAAAAGTTATGGGTTTCACTTTGTGAAGTCTGTAACTTTTTTTTATTGTAAAAACTCTGTTTGTTAGTTAACGAAATAATGATTTTTTGAGTAATATTTAAATGTGGAATTAGGAGTTTTAACAATATTTATTTAACAAAATAACTTAATTTATAAATTTTTCTTTTTTTTTAACAAAAAAAAATATATATTTATTTTTTATTTTTATTTCCCCCAAAGAATACAAAAGCTAAAATTAGTATAATCCTAATAACTCTTTCTTTATGTTAGAAAGCCTTTTTGTGTCCTCGATTGGTGTGATTGGTTTGATTACTCTTTTTAAAGTATTAATGCTTTACAAACCAAATAGTATTCATAATAAATATTTAATTGTTATTTTATCGCTTATAGTGTTGCGATTTTTAGTAATTGGTTTGTTTGGTTTATTTTTTCCTGATCATTCCGTAGATGTTTTGCATAATTTTAATAATGTTTTAATCATTGTAGTACCTCTTATTTTTTTGTATTTAAAAAACTTATTTTTTAATTCAAAAGAATTTCAATATGACGATTTTTTTCATTTGATATTGCCTCTCTTTTTTGTTTTACTTGATATTTCTGATAAAAGTCAAATTGAAACAAATTCTTTTGAAACACCTTCTTTTTTAGCTTTTTTCTTAGTTTATGTTTTAGCCTATATTGCTTTAGATTATCAACTTTTGAAAGTTAATTTATGGAGTAAAAATAGCTTAATTGATACCTCAAAAAATCATAATAAATTACTTAAAAAGTGGAGTCTTTCGCTTTTTGTCTTTCTTTTTTTAGTGGCTTTACGCATTGTTTTTTCCTTGTATGGAAATATTAAAGACATTACTTTTACTTTTTCTATTACTAATGTGTTGGTTTCGGCAATTATCTGGCTATTTTTATTTGCTATATTGTTATTGAATACCAATATTTTGAAAGGATTTAAAATTTTAAAGGAACATTAATTTGATTCTATTTTTGTTATAAATAACGAAAAGTAAAATTTAAATATAAAAAAAGCTCAAGTTGTCTTGAGCTTTTTTCTTAGAGTTTTACTATGATATTAGTAGTTTACATATTCAGTAATTTCTAAACCGTAACCAATCATCCCCACACGCTTGGTAGGAGCGGTACTGTTAGATAAAAGTTTGATTTTTGTAATATCTAAGTCGTGTAAAATTTGGGCTCCAATTCCAAAATCTTTGCTGTCCATTTTGATTTGAGGAGCTCTCATTTCACCTTGACTTTGAAGGATTTTTAATTCGGCTATTCGATCAAGTAATTCTAATGATTTTACTTCTTGATTGATAAATACGATAGCGCCTTTTTCGGCTTCGTTTATCGAACGGAAGATATCATCTAATTTTTTGTCGTTATCATGTGTTAAAGTTCCTAGAATATCATTATTTACTTGTGTGGTATTGATGCGTGTTAAAATGGGTTCGCCTGCATTCCAAGTTCCTTTTGTCAAAGCAATATGTACTTGTTTATTGGTCGTTTGTAAATAGGCACGCATTCTGAACGTTCCAAAACGTGTTTGAATATCAAAATCTTCTTTCTTTTGAATAAGACTATCGTGTTGCATACGGTAGGCTACCAATGCTTCAATAGAAACCAATTTTAGGTCGAATTTCTTAGCTACTTCTACCAATTGTGGTAAACGTGCCATGGTTCCGTCTTCGTTCATGATTTCGACAATAACTCCGGCAGGTTTAAAGCCGGCTAATCTTGCAAAGTCAATAGCTGCTTCTGTGTGTCCTGTTCTTCTTAAAACACCGCCTTGTTTCGCAATTAGTGGGAAAATATGTCCTGGACGTGCTAAATCAAATGGTTTTGTTTCTGGATCAATTAAAGCCTGAATCGTTTTTGCTCTATCGGAAGCAGAAATTCCCGTTGATACCCCATTTCCTTTTAAATCCACAGAAACAGTAAAAGCGGTTTCCATATGATCGGTATTGTTACGAACCATAGCATGAAGATCTAATTCTTTACAACGTGATTCGGTAAGTGGTGCACATATAAGTCCTCTACCGTGTGTTGCCATGAAATTAATCATTTCGGGAGTTACCTTTTCGGCAGCAGCAAGAAAGTCGCCTTCGTTTTCTCTATCTTCATCATCTACAACTATGATTACTTTTCCTTGACGGATGTCTTCAATAGCTTCTTCAATTGTGTTGAGTTGTATGTTATTTGACATGGGATTAGTTGTTGTCGTCGTTATTTTGAGTTATTTTATTAAAAAGTTTTTTAAACGGATCTGTTATCCAATCAAAATTAACCATAATGCCAATATCGTTTGTTGCACGATAGGTTAATATAACCGCAAAAGGTGTCATTAAAATAGATGCCATCCAAGCGCCCAAAAAAGGAGAGATGCTATCTTGTTGTGCCACTTTACGCCCGAAGGTATTGATGAAATGGAAACTAATGAAAATAAGAATGGCAAATACAATGGGTAAACCTAAACCACCTTTACGAATAATAGCTCCAAGAGGCGCTCCAATAAAAAACATTAATAAACAAGAGTAGGCTATTACAAATTTTTCATGAATGGCTAGCCAATGATCGTTAATGTTTTTAATTTTGTCTTCTAAGTCTACTTTACTACTTTGGATACTAAACTCAGTACTTGCAGCATTACTTTTTGCCATTTCTACAATTTGTTTGCGTTCTGCAGTAGTAAAAATGGATAATAAATCTTTTTTAGGTTGTGCATTTGCTACAGGAGCCGTTGGAGAAGCAACAGTTACCGTTACTTGATTTCTTTTTCTAAAAATATTATCGCTGCGCATTACCACATTGTCTGCATAAGACATTACATCTTTATTATAGCTTTTTTGTAGTGAATCTATGGTGTATTTTAATTCAAGTGCTGTAAGCATTTTTTCTGATGTAATGTTGCCTTCATCTATTTCTGTTTGATTTAATTTGGTTAAATCAATATTGACAACATACTTTTGAAAACTACTTTTAGCAAAGGGTAAACGACTGCGGTCTTCATAATTTTTTGGATGAATGTCTTCGTAATAATATCCATCGTATAATTCTAATTGTAAATAATTTGAATCCTCTTCACTGGTTAAAATTCCTCTTTTAGCTTTGATGATAGTATTAGCTCCTAATCCCATATTGACGTTTTTAACGTGCATGGTAACATCTTCTAAAAACTCACCATTATCACCTGATTTTTTATCGACTTTAATGTTTGATGTTCCTATAGTGTTAAATTGTCCTTCAGTGATAGCCATTGCTGGTTTTTGTTGAACAATATTTTTACGCAAGTTGATAAAACGAAATTGCGCATCAGGAATAACGTTGTTGGCAAAAAAGAATGATACAAAAGCTAAAATTCCGATAGTAATGGTTAGCATTTTCATGGCGCGTTGCAAGGAAATACCTGAAGATTTCATTGCAGCAAATTCATAATTTTCGGCAAAGCTACCAAATGTCATGATAGAAGCTAGTAATACCGAAAGTGGTAATACCATAGGAACAATCGTAGGAGCATAAAAAGAAAGAAACTTGACAATGGTAATGAAGTCTAGATCTTTTCCAGCTAGTTCGGCAATAAAAAGCCAAATTCCTTGTAAAACGAATATAAAAAACAAGATTACAAATACCGAAGTAAATGTAATCATGAAGGATTTAATAATGTATTTATCTAAGATTTTCACCCGAACGAAATTAGTCTAATTTATTGATGTAATAATTAGGATATTTTGACTTTGTAAAGGTAAAATGATTTTTCGATAAAGGTTGATTTGTTTTAAAAGAATTAACAGTTAAAGTCGTTTTTGTTCCGTTTTTGCCTATTTCCATAACTGTGTAGATGTGTTTTGTTTGAACATCGATACCTACTAAGATTTCTTTTCGTTGATCTTTGCTACTGTTAGGAATTAATTTTATGTATTGGATTTTTCTTCCTCTTACATCTTGAAGTATATCCCATGCATATTTATAACCCGTATTAAAAAAGGTTAACATCTTATTTGGTGTAATGGCATTTTCATCATTTTCATCAAAATTGGCTACTGTAATTTCTTCATCTTCTGGTACAATCGTATACACTTTTTTTCCGTCGAAAATTTTGGTTATGCCCATGAAATTTAAGTTGTATAAATTTCCTTGAAGTGCCACATTACCTTTACTTTCTTGGTTAATATTTTCTTTTGGATTGTTTAAAGTGTATTTAAAATCAATCACAATATTGTCATACGATTTTACTTTTTCAGAGACATCATCTAACAACTCTTTAGCTTTTTTAGCATCTTGAGCATGTAGTGAAAAACTGAAAAGTAGTGCAATTGCAACTTGTAAAAAACGTGTCATTTTAATTTGGATTTTATTCATTGTTTAAAAAGTGTTCCAGTGCTACTAAATCAGGTATTAAAACGGAACGGGCTTTACTACCTTCAAATGGACCAACAATACCAGCAGCTTCTAATTGGTCAATTAAACGACCGGCTCTATTGTAACCTAATTTTAATTTTCTTTGGATTAAAGAAGCGCTTCCTTGTTGAGCTGTTACAATTACTTCGGCTGCTTCTCTAAATAAAGAATCTCTTTCGGATATGTCTATATCAAGTTTTATGCCACTTTCTTCTCCAACATATTCTGGAAGTAGATAAGCTTCTGGATATGCTTTTTGTGAACCAATAAAATCACATATTTTATCTACTTCTGGTGTGTCAACAAAAGCACACTGTACACGAGTGATATCGTTTCCTTGTGTGTATAATAAATCGCCTCGTCCTATTAATTGATCTGCTCCTTGGCTGTCTAGAATAGTACGTGAGTCGATTTTTGAAGTTACACGGAAAGCAATTCTAGCTGGGAAATTTGCTTTAATAATACCTGTAATTACGTTTACTGATGGACGTTGTGTTGCAATAATTAAGTGGATTCCAATAGCACGTGCTAGCTGAGCTAAACGAGCAATAGGTGTTTCTACTTCTTTACCTGCTGTCATGATTAAATCGGCAAACTCATCCACTACTAATACGATATAAGGTAAAAAGCGATGACCGTTTTCTGGATTTAGTTTGCGGTTTCTGAATTTCTCATTGTATTCTTTAATGTTACGAACCATCGCGTCTTTCAATAACGAATAACGATTGTCCATTTCAATACACAGCGAGTTTAATGTGTTGATTACTTTTGTATTATCAGTAATAATAGCATCACCACCATCAGGAAGTTTTGCTAAATAATGACGTTCAATTTTATTGAATAAAGTTAATTCTACTTTCTTTGGGTCCACCAAAACAAATTTTACTTCTGCCGGATGTTTTTTGTAAAGTAAAGAAGTTAACACCGCATTCAAACCTACTGATTTTCCTTGCCCTGTAGCACCTGCCATTAATAAGTGTGGCATTTTGGCTAAGTCAACTACAAAGGTTTCATTAGAAATGGTTTTTCCTAAAGCAATAGGTAATTCCATTTCGGCTGTTTGAAACTTGGGTGAAGCAATTACGCTTTTCATCGAAACCATCGTTGGATTGTTGTTTGGAACTTCAATACCAATGGTTCCTTTACCAGGAATTGGCGCAATAATACGAATTCCTAAAGCGGCTAAAGACAATGCAATATCGTCTTCTAAATTCTTGATTTTTGAAATACGAATACCAGCATCAGGTACAATTTCGTATAAGGTTACGGTTGGTCCAACAGTAGCTTTAATTTGCGAAATTCCGATACTGTAATTTTTTAACGTATCAACAATTTTATTTTTGTTTTCTTCTAATTCGGCTTGGTTAATCGTTATGCCACCTGAAGAATATTCTTTTAATAAATCAATAGGAGGGAATTGGTAATTAGATAATTCTAACGTTGGGTCAAATAACCCAAAATCTTGTACCAATTTTGCGGCTAGGTTTTCTTCTACCACTTCCTCTTCTTCCACTTTTTCAATTACAAAAGCATCTTCATTTACGAAGTCTTCTTGTGGAATACTTCTGTCTTCAATTGAAAAATTAGTTATTTCAGGAGATTCTACTTTTGGTTTTGGATCTAAAGTTAATTCAGAAGCTGTAGCGATGGTAGGTTTTAATGCTTCTTTATTTACTTCAAAGGAAGAAGGATAGGTTTTGAGTTCGAAATTACCCATTTCTTCTTCGTCTTCCGTTAAAATGAAATCATCTTTAGCATTAGATGGAGAAGTTATAGGTAAATCAGTATTCACTTCGTCTTCTTCCGTATCATTTTCGCTTACAGGAATAATGGTATTGGCAGTTGCAATATCTTCATTTAATTCGTCTTGTGGTTTTTCAAAAACTTTAGTAAAACTTTCAGGAGAAATCTTAATCTTAAAGACTAAAAACAGTATAATTCCAAATAAAAGCACTAACAAAGTTCCTGTTTTACCAATATAATCTTGAATGTAAAGATTCATTTCATATCCTACAGTTCCACCTAATTGCGGTATGTAATCCCAGAAAAAGCCTAAGATTACTGAGATAAAAATAATTAAGTAGAAATCCCAGAAAAAACTTTTCTTTAGTTTAGATAATGCCATATCTAATACAAAATAGGCTCCAACTAAAAAAATAACTCTTACGAAAATAAATGAAGCGACACCAAAACCTTTATAAAGGAAAAAGTCAGCAAGAAAGGCTCCAAATTTCCCTAACCAGTTTTCTGCTTTTGCATTTCTGTTGGCTAATTCCGATACAATATTTTGATCGTTATTTCCGGTAATGAAATAAGATATGAAGGATAGTAATAAAGCAATTGAAAAGAAAATCAATACAATACCAAAAATAAATTTCTGCTGACGACTTATACGCCAAGAGAATTTCTCTTTGGATTCAGTAGGGTTATTAACGGAATCTTTACTTGTTTTTTTGGCCATGTAAACAAATCAATTTTTACAAAAGTAGCTAAATTAAAACAAATATGGAAAATAAATAATACAACCTATAGCAATAGCGGTTAGGGCTGCAAAAAAAACAGCTCCGGCTGCAATATCTTTGATAAAACCAATACGTTCATGAAAATCGGGATGTACGAAATCTGCAATTTTTTCTACTGCGGTATTTAGTCCTTCAATTCCTAGAACGAGACCAAAAACTAAAATTTGCATCATCCATTCAAAACGGCTAATGCCAAAATAAAAGCCTGCGAATGTCATTAGTACAGCTAAAGAAGATTGTACCATAACACTATGTTCAGTAGTAATTAATTTTATTGCACCTTTAATGGCAAATCCGATACTTTTTAATCGACCAGTAAAAAGGGTTTCGTCTTTTTCGAATTTCATCTTATTCATTTGAATTAAAAAAAACTGTCCTAAAGAAGATAGTTTTATTTAGGACAGTTTTGTGTTTTTATAATACTGCTAATGCAGCTTCGTAATTTGGCTCGTCAGCAATTTCTTTTACTTGCTCAGTATGTAAAATAATTCCGTTTTCATCTAAAACTATTACAACACGTGAGTGTAAACCAGCTAAAGGGCCATCTAAAATTTCTAAGCCGTAGTTTTTTCCAAAACTTCCGTCTTTAAAATCAGAGAGATTAATAACATTATCCAAACCTTCTGCGCCACAAAAACGTTTTTGAGCAAAAGGTAAATCTCTTGAAATGCATAATACTTTTGTGTTTGCTAAAGCACTTGCTTTTTCATTGAATTTTCTAACAGAAGCTGCACAAGTTCCGGTATCAACACTTGGAAAAATGTTTAATACTACTTTTGAACCTGTAAAGTCAGCTAAAGTTGCTGTACCTAAATCGGTTTTTACTAAACTAAAATCAATAGCTTTTGAGCCAATTGCTGGCAATTCGCCATTTGTGTGAACTGGATTTCCTCCTAATGTAATTGATGCCATACCTGTTTTTTTTGAGAAACAAAAGTAAAGAATAATTGGTTAAAGTGTACCTTATTGTTTGCTTAATATTATTTTTTTCTTTTTCTAAAACCACGATTTTACTTTCTGCGTAAATGTCAATGTAAAACTTAAAAAAAATAATATGAAAACAAACAAATTTTTTGCTACAGCTTTAGTAGCTTTCGGATTATTAGTAGGTACCACATCGTTTGCTCAAACAAAAGAGAAAACAGTTGAAGTAGGAGGAGCTCCTATGTATCCAAGTAAGAATATAGTTGAAAATGCGGTTAATTCGAAAGATCACACCACATTAGTAGCTGCTGTTAAAGCTGCAGGATTAGTAGATGTTTTAATGTCTGATGGACCATTCACCGTTTTTGCCCCAACAAATGCTGCGTTTGCGAAATTACCTGCTGGAACAGTTGATACTTTATTGAAACCAGAAAATTTAAAAATGTTACAAACCATTTTAACTTATCATGTAGTTGCTGGTAAAATGAATGCTAAAGACATTGATGCAGCTATAAAGAAAGGAAATGGAAAAGCTACATTAAAAACAGTTAGCGGTGGAACGTTAACGGCTTGGATGAAAGGTAAAGATCTTTACCTTA
This sequence comes from Flavobacterium sp., assembly GCF_036782315.1. GTDB lineage: Bacteria > Bacteroidota > Bacteroidia > Flavobacteriales > Flavobacteriaceae > Flavobacterium. Next base: position 74,626 of record NZ_DAIPZK010000011.1, on the reverse strand, counting down.
CTGACGAAAATGGGAATAGTGCTAAAGTGACTATTGCTGATGTAAACCAAAAAAATGGAGTTATTCACGTAATTGATACCGTTGTTACCCCTAAGTCATAATCTTTAAAGTTTAGTTTAATTGGTTAGATAAAAGCTCTGAATGAAAATTCAGAGCTTTTTTTAGTTTAATTTATTATTTTTGTATGTAATTGTTTTAGGATTTATAAATAAAATGTTTTCCATTTATGAAGGATATCAACTCTAGAAACTTTTTTAATCTCTTTTTTTATAATTCTTTAATTTTTGTGTTAATTTCTAATGCAATTTCAGGAATGGTTTTTATTTATTGCCTGCCATTTAGAGAGACAACAGAAAACTGGAAATTTATTTTTTCTTTGATTGGATTTTCAATGTTTTTTTTATTACTTATCATATTGATTGTTTTTAAATTTCTATTTAGAAATAGATAAATTAAGCCTCCAAGTTCTGGAGGCTTAATTGTTTAAAAAAATAACAATATATTTTCATTTTACTAGCCAATTCTTAAAATCAAAGAAGTTTTGTGGCGCTACACCATGACCCACAGGGTATTCATGATATTCGACTTCTAAACCTAAATTTTCTAAAGCAGGTTTAGCTTTTCTTGCCCATTCTACTGGAATGACCTGGTCAACCGAACCATGAGAAACAAAGAATTTTAAATGTGAAATAGCTTTCGTGTCGATAGTTTCTGGTAGGATTTCTTGATTTAAATACCCACTCAAAGCTACTACTTTAGCTACTTTTTCTGGATACGTTAGGGCAGTGGCATAACTTAAAATGGCACCCTGACTGAAACCAATTAACGTTACATTTTTTGTATCGATTGGATATTGTTTTACTACTTCCTCAATAAAACTAGCAATTAGTTCTACCGATTGTTTGGCTTGTACGTTATCCGAAAATTTATTCTCGTCTGCATCAAAATGAATCGCATACCAAGCGTGTCCGTAAGGTTGCAAATCATAAGGCGCACGAACTGAAATCACATAATGGTCCTTAGGTAATTCACTGGCGAATGAAAATAAATCTTCTTCGTTACTTCCATAACCATGAAGTAATATCAATAAAGGATTTTTATCGTGTTTGATTTTTGGTTCTTGAACTAAATAGTATAAATTCATTTCTAGTAAATAGGTTAAAAGTTTAAGTGTTTAAAAGGTTAAAAGGGTTTAGAAACTTTTAAAAAGTTTTTGATAAAACTCACCTAAAAAAGGAACTGGTTTTTGTTCTCCATTTAAAGCGTTCATAAAACCAAATAACCACAAAATGAAAATAAAAGTCCAAAAAGAAGCGGTAATCATCCAACTATCAAAATAACCTACAGGGTATCCCAATAAAAAGAAAGTTAGAAAAATTCCTAATGCCTGACGAATGTGGAAACTTGCAAAAGGATTCTTCGTTTCGTTGTTCATAAATATCGCTATTATGGTTCCAATGATGGTCAAATAGCTAACTATTGCCGTTTGTTTTCCTTGTTCGATTTCGTTCATGATGTAAAAGTTATGAGTTTAAAATCAATTGTCCGTTATTGTAAATTCCGATGGCTTTTCCTTTCATTTTTTGTCCTAAAAAAGCCGAATTTTTAGATTTTGACAAGATGTTTTCTTTTCCAAATATCCAATTATCTTCAGTAGTGAAAAGCGAAATATCAGCTTTATTTTTAGTTGCTATTGAAGAATTTTCTAATTTGAAAACTAGTTTATTAGCATTTAATTTTTCAACTACAACTTCAAGTGGTAAAATGGTTAACAAAGCACCAAAAGCACTCTCTAATCCGATGGTTCCGTCTTTAGCCAAATCAAATTCTAATTTTTTGTGTTCGATATCTAACGGGTTATGGTCTGAAGTGATGCAATCAATGGTTCCATCTAAAACTGCTTCTACTAATGCTTTTCTTGTAGCTTCTTCACGCAATGGAGGCAATACTTTGTATCTAGTGTCAAATCCCATTAACATTTCGTCGTTTAAGACTAAATTGTGAACGGCAACACTACAAGTTACTTGTAATCCTTTCGCTTTTGCTTCTTTGATTAATTTGATGCTTCCTTGAGTAGAAATGGTTGGGATATGTAATTTTCCGCCTGTGTATTCTAATAAAAATAAGTTACGTGCCACTTGCAATTCTTCTGCTAAAGCAGGGATTCCTTTCATACCTAATTTCGTACTTATTACGCCTTCATTTGCAATACCAACTCCTTTTAACGTGCTGTCTTGACAAAAAGCAAGCACCATACCGTCGAAATCTTGTACGTATTGCAAGGCAATTTTTTGAAGATTGGCATTTTGTAACGCTTTTTTATAATCCCCAAAAGCGATTGCTCCAGCGTTTTTCATATCGAATAATTCCGCTAAATCTGTGCCTTCGCTTCCTTTGGTTAAGGCTCCGATTGGATATAAAGTTGTTGCTTGATTTTTAGCTCTGTCCAATACAAATCGCACTTGCGCTTGATTGTCGATAGTTGGGTTTGAATTGGGTTGTAAGACTACCGCAGTAAATCCGCTTTTAGCAGCTACTTTTAATCCGTTTTCAATAGTTTCGCGGTCTTCGTACCCTGGCTCTCCGAAGGAAACTGAGCTGTCCATCCAACCTTTAGAAACGTGTAAATTCGGAATATTTACAACTTCAAAACCTGAAGTAGCAGTGATTTCTTTTTCTATTTGTGTTATCGTACCGTTTTCAATTTTAATGTCCATCACTTGGTTGTGAAACGGACTTGAAGCGTCGATGATTTTGGCTTGTTTTAGAATAACTTGCGTCATTTTACAAATTTTTGGATTAGTAGTTCTGTTATTAAAAATAGTAGTGTTGCGATGATAAACCATTTCCAAACTTCGTTGCTTGTGCGTTCGGATGCAATGTCGTTTAGAACGGTGGCTATGTTGTTTACTTTCGTGAAATTTTCAAAATTGGCAGTTGTAACATGCGTTAAATCGCTTTCTGTTCTTGGATAGTTGAAGCTAATTTTCTTTAGCGAATTGTTTGCTTTGATAACATCAAAATTTCCTGCTTCTTCTGGATAATCGCCAAATGACAGTTTGCATTTTGTATTCAAAATTTGTTGCATTGGAATGAAACTGTAGCCTTCTTTTTGAACCGAAACCACTTCGTCTTTTGCTAAAATAGTTTCTAAAATCAGGTTTTCGTTTTCACCAATAGTATAAGCGTTAATTCCTGTTTTTCCTTGATTTTGTCCCATATTGTAAAAGGTTGGAACAATTAATGGTGCATTTTGGAAGTTACTATTCTGTTTGTTTACGGGTGCTGAGAAAGCGTAAAAAGTTCCCAATCGATTCGTAGTCGAACCCACGAAAACAGAATTGTCTTCGTATTGTAAAATGTTCGTAATTCCTGATAAAGTGAAGCTTTCTTTCACATTTGGATATTGAAAATTGCTCACTTTTTTCTCAAAAACCGTTTGGTATAATGGATGATTAAAATTGATTTTTGTGATTTGTTTTCCTGAAGTTGAAAGTTGGGAATAGCTCAATCCACCAAAGTTTTTTACGAAAGCATTTAATAGAGATGGCGTGTTTTTTGCATTTGGAATCAAAACAATATTGCCGCCTTTTTCATAAAACGATTTTAAAGTTGTTCCTAAAGCCACTGGTAAATCTTCCAATTCATTCAATACAATTGCATCTTGATTTTCAATTTGATTGTAATCTAAAGTTGCTAATTCCGTGCTTTGAAAATTAAATTCATCAGCAGTAAAAATGCGACTTAAGAAATTGTTTTTATCTGAGTTTCCGATAGCGATTACATTTGCTTTTTCAGGTTTGGAAATGCTTAAATAGTAATCGTTATCGTAGCTTAAGCTATTATCTTCAATACTAATATTTCCGTGGAAATCGTTTTTTGGAATGGTGATTGCAATTTCTGTCTTTTGATTTTCAAATTTTGCGATGGTTTTTGCAATGGCTTTATTGTTACTGAAAACAGAAAGCGGCACTTCATTTTCGGTTTCTCCAAAAGCTTGAAGTGTGATTTTCAATTCATAAAATTGATCCAAAACTTGAGAAATCACTACTTTATCAATGCTGATGTTGGTTTTGTTTTGCGCTTCGGGTTGGATGAAATACACTACGTTATTTTCTGCTAATTCCAAGGCTTTTTTGCTTTCGGATTGAATTGCATCAGTAATGATAACGTAATCTTTTTTGGTGTTTTTCTTTTTGGTTTCTACTTGATTGATCAAATAATCCAATTGAAATGGCATTGCGGAATATTTCAAATTCTGTAATTCTTTTTGAATGGATTTGATATCGGTGTCCCAAAAAACTTCGGAATTCGTAAGTAATGAGAATTGTTGGTTTTCGGGTAATTCTTCTAATAAATCTTGAATGCTACGTTTGAGTAATTCGCCTTTAGCTCCTTTGGCTTGCATCGAAAACGAGTTGTCTAATAAAATAATGAGTTCGTTTCCTTTGTTTGTGGTGTCTTTGGCGTCAAAAAAAGGTTGGGCAAAAGCGATAATTAAGCAAGCTAACAGCAATAGGCGAGTAGCTAACAACAGCCATTTCTTGATTTTAGAACTTTTTCGGGTTTGAATTTGAAGTTCTTTAAGCAGCTTTACGTTGGTAAAATATTCTTTTTTAAAACGACGTAATTGAAATAAATGCACCAAAATTGGTATGACCAACAGAAAAAGGAAATAGAGAATTTCTGGATGTTTGAACTGCATTTATTATTAGAATTTGTCAAAAGTACGAAATTCCATTTAGATTACTATAGATATTGGAGTCATTTTTTTGGAACGCGGATGACACGGATTGAAGAAATTTACACGGATTTATTATGTGATATACTTTCTTCTAATTTTTTAATTTCTTGTATTTCAGATTTCAAATAAACAAATTTTGTTTTTATTTTTTTGTAATCAAATTCAATTCGATTGTTTTTTGTAAAAATGTTTTTCTTGATATTCATGAAGTTTGATATTTCATTACTGTCAAAAGAAATTTCACCTTTCTTCAGCATAGGATTAGTATGCTTAATTCTAATAGTTTCTTTACAAATTTCAATACTATCAATAAATAAAGGGTTTGCCCAAAACTTGTTTTTAATTTCTAGATAAATTAAAGCTAATGAAAATCCAAGAACACTGAATGTATGCCGAGCATCAAGTAAATAAAAGTATACCAATAAAAGTACTAATATGATTATTATAAATGATAAAGAATTAATAATAATTTTTATATTCCTATTCATAATTTATTTAAAAATTGATTGCCATACTTTGTTTTTTACTGCTTACTCAAAACTGAACACTGACCACTAAAATATTATCTCTTCTTTTTCTTCTCCGCGCGTTTTCTTTCCACAGCTCGGTTTCTGGATTCTGTTTTTCTTGGAGTTCGTTTTCCTGGACCGCCAAGGTTGACTTTTTTGTTTTTGTCTTTCTTTTGATGGAAAGCATCGCCTCCTTCTTTTTTAGGGGTTTTTAGTAAGAACTTCATTTTTTTCTTTTCCTTTTCAAAGTCTAAATAGCGTTCTTCTATTTTTAAATCTTCTGGAATAGGAAGTTCTTTAATTTCGGTATTCATTAATAATTCTACCTCAATTTTCGGTTCCACTTCGCTTGGCGAAATCAAACTTATGGCAACACCCGTTTTGTCAGCACGACCCGTTCTACCAATACGGTGCATGTATTTTTCAGGTTCTTCTGTAAATTGTAAGTTGATAACGTGTGTAATATCCGAAATATCCAAACCACGTGCCATGATATCCGTAGTAACCAAACCTCTTAATTCGCCTGCCTGAAATGCTGCCATCGTATTCAAACGATAGTTTTGTGATTTGTTTGAGTGAATTACTCCAAATTGCTCTGGAAATTCGCTTTCTAAGGTTTCAGAAACTAGTTCTACGATACGTTTGTTGTTCACGAAAATCAAAACACGATCCATTCCTTCCGTTTCGCCAATTAAGTGTTTTAGTAGATTTAATTTCGTTAAGAAATTTGGAACTTGATATACAATTTGCTCGATTTGTTCTAATGGTGTTCCGCTTGGCGCTAAGGAAACTTCTTCAGGAAAATCGAAGTATTCGTCTAACATTTCATCTACTTCCTCGGTCATGGTTGCCGAGAATAAGATGTTTTGTTTTTTGCCACGCATCATGGTTAAAATGGAAGTCAATTGCGCACGGAAACCTAAGTTTAAGATTTCATCGAACTCATCAATCACTAATTTTTGTAATGAATCGAAACGTAAAACACCGTCAAGCGCTAAATCCATAACACGACCTGGCGTTCCAACTAAAATATCGACACCTTCTGCTAATGCTTTTCTTTGTGTATTGATATTAACGCCACCATAAATGCCAAGCGTTCGCACACTCATATATTTGGTCAGTTTTTCAACTTCTTCTGCTACTTGAACTACTAATTCACGTGTTGGAACTAAAATAACCACTCTTGGTGATTCGTTATTTTGAAATTTCCATTGTTTTAGGATTGGTAACAAGTAAGCGAAGGTTTTACCTGTTCCGGTTTGTGCAATTCCCATTACGTCTCTTCCTGATAGAATTACAGAGTGCGATTTTTCTTGAATAGGCGTAGCGTGCACAAAACCTAGTTCGTCTAATGCTTTTTGTAGTGATTTTGGTAAATCGAATTCTAAGAAAGTTTTCATATGAGTAAATAAAATTGTTGACAAAGGTACATAAACTTTTTGGAATGGTATTTGTGACTTTAGTAAGCAAATAAATGGTATTGAAACCTTATTTTATTAGTACTTTCCATAATAAAGCAATAATTTAGCCCAAGTTTAGTTTTACATTCTTATGAAGCAGTATCTTACTTTTTTTTTAATTTTTAGTTGTTTGGTGATTTCCTGGAAAGGAAATGCACAGACTATTGAAAAAGAAGGTGATAGTATTTCAATTTATCAAAACATTAATGATTTTTCAAAACGAAATAAGTTTTCAAGATTTGTTTACAAGCTACTTTTTAGAGAATCTGCATTGCAACCCGTTTCTTTAACTCCTTTTGATCCAAAAAAGAAGGAAAAAGTGATAACCAAAACACAAGAAGGAAAAATTATTCGAAATATAATTATTGAAACCTTAGATCCTTTTGGTTATTCTGTAACTAACGAAAAGAAGGTGCCAAAGAAGAAGTTAGAAAACTTTGGAAATGCTGTTCATCTTAAAACGAAAGAAATTACTATTCGTAACTTAATGCTTTTCAAGAAGAACGATAAGTTAGATGCTAAACTTCTTCTTGAATCGGAACGTTTAATAAGAAGTCAACGCTACGTGCGAGAGGTTACTATTGTGCCAGTTGATATTCCAAATAGTAAAGATTCTATAGATGTAAAAATTCGTGTTTTAGATTCATGGACGTTGATTCCTACTGGAAGTTTATCGTCGAGTGAAAGTAGTGTTAAACTAACAGAGCGAAATATTTTTGGTTTTGGACATCAGATTAGTGGAAATATTAAGAATCGTTTTGATACAAAAGAAAGAGCGGTATATGCCCAATATTCTATAAATAACATTAAAAATACTTATATCCGTTTGGATTTAGATTATGCTAATGATTTTAATAATGACAGTAAAAGAAGTATTAATATCAATCGTCCTTTTTATTCGGTAATTGCAAAAAACGCGGGCGGTTTTTATTTTGAAAATCGATTACTTACCGAACAATTTCCTTATGACGACAATATAAGAGCTGAGAAAATCGCTTATAATTTTCAAGAATATTGGTATGGAAGAGCTTTTAAAATTTCAAGAAAAAGTAATCCAGAACGACATTTTACCAATTTAATTTTGGGAATTACTTACAATCAAAAGGATTTTAGTAAAACTCCTGAATTGTATTTAGACCCGACCTTCTATTTTTCTAATGAGAAGAATTGGATTGGAATGATTGGTGTTTCTAGACAGAAATTCTATCAAGATAAATTTGTTTTCAATTACAATATTATTGAGGATATTCCATATGGAGAAAATATTGCATTAATTGTGGGACATCAAGAAAAAAACAGCAATTCTCGAATGTACACAGGGGTAAGTGTTTCATATGGAAAGAAATGTGAATTTGGTTATGCAAGTGGATTTGCCGAATGGGGAAGTTTTTATGATGCTGGTTTTACAGAACAAACGACTTTTAAACTAGGATTTAATTATTTTAGTCCGCTTATGACATGGGGTAAATGGCATTTTAGACAATTTGTGAAACCCACTTATGTTTGGGGTAATAACAGAGATGAATCGTTTAAAGATCGATTGAGTTTATTAGAATCAGATGGATTGCCAGGATTTAATAATCGTTTAAATGGAACTCAAAAATGGACGCTTTCTTTTCAAACCCAGTCGTATATTCCGGGGAGTTGGTATGGTTTCCGTTTTAGTCCTTATTTTAATATGACACTTGGTTCATTGGCCAATGAAAAAGCTTTGTTCTCAAGTAAAGTATATTCGAAATTTAGTATTGGTGCTTTAATTAATAATGACTTTTTGGTATTTAATAGTTTTCAAATTTCGTTCTCGTATTATCCTACTATTCCTTTTGAAGGTGATGGTATTAATAAGTTTAATTCATTTGAAAATACTAATTTATCACTTTACGATTTCCAATTATCCAAACCAGCATATATTCGATATGAATAGTTTTTGGTTTGAGGTTTCGAGTTTCAAGTTTTTGGAACACAGATTTAAAAAATGTGAGTAATCTTTAAAATCTTTTATAATCTTGATTCAATTTAACGATTTATTTATTTTTCCTTATAAGGCTTATTTGTTTTAAATTTTGTTTCAATTTTCAATTTTCAGGTTGAACTTAAATCGTCATTGAGAATAGTTTGGTTTCTGGAGCTTTTCGGATTAAGCGTAAATCAAAAGCCATACAGATATTTCTAACAAAAGGTTTTCCTTTTTCGGTTACGGTAATGGTATCATCTTGAATTATTAATAGTCCGTCGTCTTGCATTTCTTCTAAACTAGCCAATACCGATGGTAATTCGGGGAAATTTAATGCTTCATCTTTCCAAGAAGTCGTAAATTGACACATTAAATTTAAAATATGTCTTCTGATAATTAAATCTTCAGGGGTTAAAATATGGCCTCTAAAAATTGGCAATTGATCTTCTGCTAAATGGGTGTAATAATCTTCAATAGTTTTTTCGTTTTGTGCAAAACTGTACCAACTATCACTAATAGATGAAACACCTAATCCAATCATCAATTGGGTTTTTGAAGCGGTATATCCCATAAAATTTCGATGTAAGGTTCCTTTTTTAAACGAATTGTACATGCTGTCATTTTCTAATGCAAAGTGATCCATTCCAATTTCGTGATATCCGTTTTTTGCCAATTGTTTTTTGCCTTCTTCATACAACATGCGTTTTTCATCGTCTTTAGGCAAATCTTCATCTTTAAAACCACGTTGACCGTTTCCTTTAATCCATGGTACGTGTGCATAACTGTAAAAAGCCAAACGGTCTGGGAATAATGATTTGGTTTTATCAATGGTATCTTTAACATCGGCCAATGTTTGAAATGGTAATCCGAAGATTAAATCGTGACCTATAGAAGTATATCCAATTTCTTTTGCCCAAAATGAAACTTTCGCCACATTATGAAACGGTTGTATTCTATGAATGGCTTCTTGTACTTTTGGTGAGTAATCTTGAACCCCAAAACTCACTCTTCTGAAACCTAAATCATATAATTTTTGAAGGTGTTGTTTAGTGGTATTATTTGGATGTCCTTCAAAACTAAATTCGTATTTCTCAGCTTTTGTAGCGTACTGAAAAATACCATTAATTAGGCGCTCTAAATTTTCGGGAGAAAAAAACGTTGGAGTTCCCCCGCCTAAGTGAATTTCTTTGATGATAGGTTTTCTTGGGAATAAATCGCAATACAACTTCCATTCTTTAATCACTGCAGTTATGTAAGGATCTTCTACTTCATGACGTTTTGTAATGCGCTTGTTACAGCCACAAAACGTACATAAACTTTCGCAAAACGGAAGGTGAATATACAAGCTTATACCTTCTGAAGTATTTGATTCTTTAAAAGATTGTAATAAGGTTCGTTTCCAATCTTCTATATGAAATTTTTCTTCTTCCCAGTAGGGAACAGTAGGGTAACTCGTATAGCGTGGTCCTGGAACGTTATATTTTTGGACAATTGAGACTGACATAACAATAGATTTTTAGCACAGTACAAACTTATAGCGCTAAAAAAAAATAAAAAATGATATTTGTCATATTTGATTTATGTAACAAATATTACAGATAAAAAATGGGGTGTTTTGTATCTTTGAAATAGAAAAAATGTTAGATTATGAATGCAAAATTTAATGATATTATAAATAGTAATGATTTGGTTTTAGTTGACTTCTATGCTGATTGGTGTGGGCCATGTAAAATGATGTCACCCATATTGCAAGAAGTAAAATTAAGTTTGAAAGATGCGGTTAAAATAATAAAAGTAAATGTAGATCAGCATCAAGATTTGGCTAATCATTTTATGGTGAGAGGAGTACCCACCTTAATGTTATTTAAAACGGGAAAAATGTTATGGCGACAATCGGGAGTGTTGAGCGCTAGAGATTTAACTACCATAATTAGTAATCATTTGAATTAATTTTTTTGTATATTTATGAACGAAAAACAAACAAAAACAGAAATAATGAAACTAAAAGTATTGAGTTTGGTAATCCTATTTTTCGGATTGACTTCTTGTTTGAAGAATCAAGCAGATGGTGTTCAAGTGTTAGATGTAGCCAAATATGAGAAAAAAATGGCTCAGCCCGATGTGCAATTGATTGATGTACGTACTCCAGAAGAATTTAACGAGGGTCATTTACAAAATGCTATAAATATTGATATTACTGCTGATGATTTTGATGCAAAAGTAGCAAGTTTAGATAAAGAAAAACCCGTTATGGTATATTGTAAATTAGGAGGAAGAAGTTCTAAAGCAGCTACGCGATTAAAAGAATTAGGATTTAAAAATATTTCCGATTTAGAAGGTGGAATTACCAATTGGACAAATGAGAACAAACCCACTGTAAAATAAACTTAATACTTTAAATTATGAAAAGAAATGTAGGTACAGGCGACCGCTTTTTACGTGTTATGATTGGAGTAATTGCTTTAATTTTAGGTCTTTCAGGTATGTTAGAAGGAACTATGAAATGGGTGGCATTAGGTGTTGGAGCTCTTATGGTTTTTACGGCTTCGGTTCAGTTTTGTCTACTATATACAATTCTTGGAGTTAATACTTGTAAAGTAAAAACTAAAAAATAATTTTAAAAACAAATCTATTTAAGTATGGTTTACTTCGGTGAATTATACTTTTTTTATTTTATAGTATATGATAACATGGCATGATTTTGAAAAGGTTGAAATGCGTGTGGGAACTATCTTAGAAGTGCAAGATTTTCCAAAAGCGAATAAACCTGCGTATCAATTAACAATTGATTTTGGTTCTGAATTAGGAATAAAAAAGTCTTCGGCACAAATAACTAAACGTTATAAAAAAGAAGAGTTACTAGGAAAACAAATTATTGCTGTAGTCAATTTTCCTAAAAAACAAATTGCCGATTTTATGAGCGAATGCTTAGTTTTAGGTTCTGTGGGTAAAGAGAACGATATTGTTTTGCTAACCTCTGATATTTTGGTTGAAAATGGGTTGCGAATAGGGTAAAAAAAAACCCAAACTCATAAGGAATTTGGGATTTATTTTCTTTTTGAAAATTAAATATCGTCGAAATCAATATTTGTAAAACTTTCAGCTGATTTTACTTCGTCTGAAGTGTCAGCATAATTTTCTCTTTTGAAATCTTTTTGGTGTCTTTCTGAAATTACTTCTTCCCCTTTTTGGTCTAATACAAAATCCGTCATTTCATCTAAAATTTCTCTGAAAGCAGCGAAATCTTCTTTGTACAAATAAATTTTGTGTTTTTTAAAGTGAAATGAACCATCTTCTTCTGTAAACTTTTTACTTTCAGTAATGGTAATGTAGTAATCATCTGCTTTTGTAGCTCTTACATCAAAGAAATACGTTCTTCTTCCTGCGCGCAATACTTTAGAAAAAATATCCTCTTTTTCTAACATGTCATTTTCTCTCATAATCCTACTGTCAATTAATTAGTGTTATAGCGTCTCAAAAATCTAAAAAAAAATCGGATTAAACAAAAGTTTAGTCAATTTCTTTTTCCGAAAGTTGTTTTAAATATAACTCTTTATAATAACCATCAAGCTCTAATAGTTGAGAATGAGTACCTTGCTCTTTGATTTTTCCTTCTTCTAAAATAATAATCCAATCTGCATTTTTGGCAGAAGAAACTCGGTGACTCACAATTATAGTTGTTTTGTCTTTGCAATAGTCTAATAAATTGTTCAAAATTGTTTCTTCGGTTTCGGTATCTACGGCGCTCAAACAATCATCTAAAAGTAGCACAGGTGCATTTTTAATTAAAGCACGAGCAATTGAAACACGTTGCTTTTGCCCACCCGATAATGTAATGCCTCGTTCGCCTAAAATGGTTTCGTATTGCTGATTGAAATTCATAATGTTATCATGAACTACGGCTTTTTTTGCCGCTTCCATTACTTCTTCATCAGTTGCATTTTCATTACCAAATTTAATGTTATTCTTTATGCTATCGGAAAACAAGAAAGCATCTTGTGGCACCACGCTAATTTGATCGCGTAAATCGAATAAATTCAAGTTTTTAATATCTTTATTATCAATAAAAATAGTTCCAGAAGTAGTATCATACAAACGACTAATTAAGGTTAAAAGTGTTGACTTTCCTGAACCTGTCTTTCCTAAAATAGCTAAAGTTTTCCCTTTCTTAACCTCAAACGAAATGTTATCTAAAGCTTTAATTTTTGTGTCTTCGTATTCAAAAGAAACTTTGTCAAACTTAATTGCACCTTCAATTGTTGTGTGACTACTAACTGTATTTTTAATTTCAGGTTCTTCTTTTAGGAATTCATTGATCCGCTTTTGCGATGCTTCTGCTTCTTGAACCAATGAAGAAACCCAACCCAATGAAGCTACTGGCCAAGTCAACATGTTGATGTATAAAATGAATTGGGCAATAACTCCAATACTTGCGATTTCGGGGTCGTTATTGATGTACATAGAACCTCCAACGTAAACCACAACCAAGTTACTCAATCCAATAAGCAAAATCATCAACGGACCAAAAAGGGAGTTTACTTTTGCTAAATCCATTGCTTTTGCTCTACTTTCATTACTTAAATCGGTGAATTCTTTTTGTTTTTTGCCCTCAATAGCATACGCTTTAATTACTCGAATTCCCGAAAAAATTTCTTGTGTAAAAGAAGAAAGTGTTGATAAATTCTTTTGAAATTCGCCACTTCTTTTATGAATCATCGAACTAATTTTGAAAATACTGTATGATAAAAGCGGTAAGGGTAATAGTGAATACAAAGTTAGCTTAGGCGAAATATTGTACATATAAATCACCACAATTGTAAAACGCATTAAAGTATTCAACGAATACATTACGGCTGGACCAACATACATTCTGACTTTTCCAACATCTTCGCTAATACGATTCATCAAATCTCCTGTACGATTGCGTTTGTAGAAACTTTGAGTTAAGGTTTGATAGTGATTGAAAATTTCGTTCTTCAAATCAAATTCTACATGGCGCGACATTACAATTAAGGTTTGACGCATCAAGAATGTGAAAAATCCAGCGATTATGGTGGTTCCTAAAATCAGTAAAATGTTGTGAAATAATGATTTTTGGAAGCTAAGTAGGTCACCATCAGGACTTTTAACATAATCTTCAATTACTTTAATTGAGTTTCCAATTAACTCTGGAGTGAATAAAGAGAAGATTTGGGCTACAATTGTAATAAATATTCCTAGTAGGAAACGATATTTGTATTTGACAAAGTATTTGTTTAAATATTGTAATTCTTTCATAGTATTCTTTGGTGTGATAACATTTCCTTATCAAATTAATTAAAAAGACAACTAATTGATAATGAACGATTATCGTATTTTTTAGCTTTTCATTGCTAAATTATTAAAATAAATATAATTTTTTGAATCATTTTAAAATTATTCGTAATATTGTAATTAAATATTGAATAATTTTCAACTCAACTCAAATCGCATGACAGCAGAATTATTAAAAGCAAATGAGCTTCATAAAGTAGATCCAGTTTTTGGTCAGGTATCTTTTGATGGTCATGAACAAGTTGTATTTTGTCACGACAAAGATACAGGATTAAAAGCAATTATTGGAATTCATAACACAGTTTTAGGACCTGCATTAGGAGGAACTAGAATGTGGAATTATACAAACGAATGGGAAGCGTTAAACGACGTTTTACGTTTGTCTCGTGGAATGACTTTCAAAAACTCAATTTCAGGATTAAATTTAGGTGGAGGTAAAGCCGTTATCATTGGTGATGCAAAAACTCAAAAAACACCTGAATTAATGCGTCGTTTTGGACAATTTGTAGATTCATTATCAGGAAAATATATTACTGCTGAAGACGTAGGAATGGAAACCAAAGACATGGATACAGTAAATGAAGTAACAAAACACGTTGCTGGTATTTCTGTTGAAAGAGGTGGTTCTGGAAATCCTTCTCCTGTAACAGCTTACGGAGTTTTCATGGGAATGAAAGCAGCTGCTAAATACAAATTTGGTTCTGATAATTTAGAAGGAAAAAGTGTTTTAGTACAAGGGATTGGTCACGTAGGTGAAGTATTAGTGCAACACTTAACTGAAAGCGGTGCAATCGTTACGATTACGGATATCAACGAAGATAGAGTACATCAAGTAGGAGCGAAGTATGGAGCTAAAATTTTTACAGGTGCTGATTTATACAGTGCTGATGTAGATATTTACGCACCTTGTGCTTTAGGAGCTACTATTAATGATGCTACTATCAACAATATTAAAGCTTCTATCATTGCTGGAGCAGCAAATAACCAATTAGCTAACGAAGCAGTTCACGGAAAAATGTTAAAAGAAAAAGGTATTTTATATGCTCCTGATTTCTTAATCAATGCTGGTGGTGTTATCAATGTGTATTCTGAATTAGTAAAATGGACGAATGCTCAGGTGATGGAAAAAACTGAAAACATCTATAACACAGCATTAGAGATTTTCAAATTTGCAGATGATAACAACATCACTACGCATCAAGCGGCTTTCTCAATGGCGCAAAAACGTATTGATGATGCAAAAAATGAATTAAAGAAGTAATTCGTTTTAAATAAAATTGTATTTTTGCAGAGCGAAAGAGGCAACTCTTTCGCTCTCTTAATTTTATAAAGTTCTTAATTAGTATGTTAAACAGAAGACATATCCGAGTAAAAGTGATGCAGAGTATTTATGCCATGCACCAACATCAATCTGATAATTTGGATAAAGAAGAAAAATTCCTTTTTCAAAGTATCGAAAATACCCAAAATTTGTATCTTTTATTACTTTCTGCCCTTATAGAAATTAAAAGGAAAGAAGAAGAATACATTGATTTGGCTTCTAAAAAACATTTAGCTACTAAAGAAGAGCGTAATCCTAATTTAAAATTCATCAACAATAAAGTTTTGGTTTTATTATCAGAATCGGAAGCATTGGAAACTGCTTTAGATGATAATAATATCAACAACTGGAAATTAAATGATGATATTATTTTAGGTTTGATTGATTCGATTAAAGAAAGTGAGTTGTATCAAAATTATATGCAAAAGCCTGTTGGCAGTTTTGAAGATGACAAAAATTTTATTGTTGATTTATATACCCAAGTAATTGCACCAAGCGATCGTTTATATGATTATTTAGAAGATTATAAATTAACTTGGTTAGACGATTTACCAGCAATAAATACTTTAATTGTAAAACAAATCAAACAATTAAAAGGGGCGCAAGATACTTTAGTAATTCCAAAAGTCTATAAAGACGAAGATGATAAAGATTTTGTAAAAGAC
This sequence comes from Flavobacterium sp., assembly GCF_036782315.1. GTDB lineage: Bacteria > Bacteroidota > Bacteroidia > Flavobacteriales > Flavobacteriaceae > Flavobacterium. The sequence continues at coordinate 58,660 of NZ_DAIPZK010000011.1, read as the reverse complement.
TTGTTTAGAAAAACGGTTTTAAATGAAGTAGAATTATCTAAAGAATATATTGATAAAACGCCTAATTGGGATGTAGAACGTATTGCTGAAATCGATACGATTATCTTAAAAATGGCAATTTGTGAGTTGTTGAAATTCCCTTCAATTCCTACGAAAGTAACAATTAACGAATATTTAGAAATAGCAAAAGAATATTCTACACCAAAAAGTAGTATTTTTATCAACGGAATTTTAGATAACTTGGTAAAAGAATTTACTCAAGACGGAAAATTAAAAAAATCAGGTAGAGGTTTATTATAAATTTTAAAAATATGATAAGAAAATCAGTTAGTTTATTCGTTCTTTCATTAGCTGTATTATCAACGGCTTGTAAACAAGGAAGTGCAGCAGATAAAATTACAGATGCTGATATGAAAACCATTGAGGCTGAAAAAGCATTAATTGGTAAATTACCCATAGTTGAATTAGACAAAGAAATTCATGATTTTGGTACTATCAAAGAAGGAGATGTAGTAGAAACTGAATTTATAGTAAAAAATACAGGTGAATCAGATTTAATTATTGCTGATGCCAAAGGAAGTTGTGGTTGTACGGTTCCTCAACCGCCAAAAGATCCAATTAAACCAGGTGATTCTGCTCCTATAAAAGTGTCTTTTGATTCTAAAAATAAACCAGGAGAACAAGAAAAAACAGTGACTTTAACCACTAATACGGCTAATGGTCATGAAACGTTCAAAATTAAAGCAAATGTAACACCAGCTGCTAAATAGTAGCTAAATAATAAATAAATATGAATCCAAGTTTAGCGATACAAATCGTATTAATGATTGCAGTGTTTTATTTTTTATTAATAAGACCGCAACAGCAAAGAGCCAAAAAAGAAAAAGCATTTGAAACCGGATTAAAAGTGGGGGATAGAATTATCACCAAAGCTGGAATTCACGGTAAAATTGCAGAAATGAATGATGATACAGTTGTAGTGGAAACTATGGCAGGTAAAATCAAAATGGAAAAATCTGCTATTTCAATGGAAATGAGTGCTAAATTAGCAGCAAAATAAGATTTTTTATAAAATAAAAAGCCGAATTTCAATTTAGAAATTCGGCTTTTTTTATGCTCTATATTTATCGTTTAATCCCCGTTCTTCTAAAATCATTGGAATGATTTTTTCTAAGCGAGCTATTTGCGTTTTTTCTTGTTTGGCAGTAATTATGTGTTCTATAAACTCTCTTTGTTTGTATGGAGAAAATTTATTGAATTTGGTAAAAAGTTCTGAATTATTATCCAATTCTTTTTGCAATAACTCAGGGATAATAGTTTCTTTTTTTTCTTTTGGAATTGACAGTCCTTTTTCTTCAATCTCAATGGCTTCTTTTATATAGTTTAAAATCAGTTTTTCATCGATTTCGTTAGCTGAATTAAATCGCATTTGACGTAAAGATTTGGTGTTTTCTTCATTAGCATTGATAAGCAATTTTTTTTCATCTTTCAAAAAAACACCATTGTAAAACCAAATTCCAAAATAGGATTTAAAACCACCAATTCCTACTACATTTTTATTTTTATAGGTATACACGGGTCCGCCCCACTTAGTAGTTTCAACTAAGGGTGTTTTACGAATTATAGCGTGCAATTGTTCTATTTCGTTATCCCATTGGTTGGTTTTATTCCATTTGTTTTCTGTTTCCAAAATTATATATATTAATGTTTTTCAAATATAAAAAATCTTCCAAAAAAAAGAGGAACAATGTCCTCTTTAATTAGTCTTAGAATTTTACTTTTACTGTAATTGGTTTACCATTTCGCATTACGGTTACGTCTTTCTCATCACCCACGTTTAGTTTAGCTAAACAATCCATGTAACCATATACTTCTTTGATTTCGCAATCCCCAATTTTTACCAAAATATCACCTGCTATAATTCCAGCTGTATGAGCAGGACGATTATCGGTAACTCCATCAATATGCAAACCATCACCATGATCAGTATAATCTGGCATAATCCCCAATGTTACTTTATATTTTGGAACTACTTTTTCTGAATTCATGGCGGTTTTAGTGAATTCAATTTTTTCTAATTTTTCAATATCCGAACATACTCTAAATACATAATCTGTAATGTTTTTCACGCCATAATAGTTGATTTTATCTTCATCATCTGATGGTTTATGATAGTCATTATGCGTTCCAGTAAAGAAAAATAATACAGGAATATCTTTTAAATAAAACGATGTATGATCAGAAGGGCCTTGTCCAGCCAGGTCTAAAGTAATATTAAAACCAGCAGGTTTATTTTTGTTTACGATTTTTGTGAATTCTGGAGAAGTTCCAACACCACCCACTGTTAAGCCTTTATCTGTATTTAATCGTCCAATCATATCCATATTAATCATTGTTACTACATTTGGATATAAGGATTTCAAGGTTTCAGTCATGTGTTTAGAACCAATTAAACCATCTTCTTCACCCGAAAACAAAGCAAAAATATAATTCGCATTTTCTTTTGCTTTGTTTTTTGATAACATACGCGCTAATTCTAAAACTCCAGCCACGCCCGAAGAATTATCATCAGCACCATTATGAATTTCACCATGAGAATTTGGTTTCGTAGAATGATTGTGTTCGTTTAAACCTAAATGATCATAATGTGCTCCAATAACAATCGTTTTAGAAGCTTTGTTATCTAAAAATGCAATTACATTGGTTCCGTGATTTGCTTTATCACCAGAGCCATCTGTAGCATGTGGATTCAATTTTACTTTATAATTGAATTTTTGAAAGTAACTATTGTTAGCATAAGGTTTTAATCCCAATGCTTTGAATTCTTTTGCGATGTAATCTGCTGCTTTTTTTTCTCCTATTGAACCAGTTAAGCGACCTTGTAATTCATCTGAGGCTAAATAAGTGATATGTTTTTTTAGCGATTTTGGTTGGGCAATTTCAGCAGCATCACCTTCAACCCAATCGGCAATAAAAACATTGGTTTCTCTTGGTTTGCTTTGCATTCTATTACTTGAGAAAACCAATTTTTTTCCATCTGGTGAAAACATTGGAAACGCGTTAAATTCGCTTTCCCAAGTAATTTGTTGTAAGTTTTCGCCATTAATATCAATCATAAACAATTGAAAATCATATCCACGAGTTGAATGATGATTTGAAGAAAATATAATCTTCTTATCAGAAGGATGAAAGTAAGGAGCCCAATTGGCTTTACCAAGATTCGTAATTTGTTTTAAATCTGAACCATCAATGTTGCACGTGTAGATTTCCATTTCAGATGGAGCGACAAGATTTTGTGCTAATAAATCTTTATATTCTTTAATAGCTTCAGGCGTTTTTGGACGAGACGAACGAAATACAATTTTTTTACTATCGTGCGAAAAGAAACAACCACCATCATATCCTAATCCAGAAGTGATTTGCTTCAAATTGCTTCCATCAATATCCATGACATAAATTTCTAAATCACCACTTCTAATACTTGTGAAAGCAATCTTTTTTCCATCTGGAGATACTACCGCTTCAGCATCATAACCCGGGCTATTGGTAAGTTGTTTAACGATTTTTCCATTTAAATCTGCCATATAAATGTCAAATTCAGGATAAATTGCCCATAGATATTTTCCATCTATTGGCTTTGGCGGTGCTGGACAAGCATGGTCTGCAGCGTGAGTAGAAGCATATATGATATGCTTTCCGTCAGGCATATAAAACGAACAAGTAGTTCTCCCTTTTCCAGTTGAAACTAATTGCAAACTTTTTTCATTGAATTCTTGTGCTTGTAAATCTAACATGAAGATTTGATCACACGTAACCCCAAACGCTTTATTGGTAACTTGAAGCGTTAATTTGTCACCTTTTGGACTAAAATAAGCTTCGGCATTATCGCCTCCAAAAGTTAACTGTTTGATGTTTTTAAGATGTTTTTCTTGAGCTACCGAAATACTGCTAACAATTAAAAGAACACCTAATAATAGATTTTTTTTCATGTTTATTTTTTGAAACATAATTGCTTTGATTTTTAATAACAATAGAATGCGAATATACAAAAAAAGACAAGCTGTAAATTGCTTGTCTTTATAATACTTATCTATACGTAAATAGATTATTTTTTAAATGTTGCTGTAATCTCGGCAATTTTTACAATTACTTCTGTAGCTTTTACCATGCTTTCAACGGGAACATATTCATATTTTCCGTGAAAATTGTGTCCGCCAGCAAAAATATTTGGACAAGGTAATCCTTTGTAAGATAATTGACATCCATCCGTTCCACCGCGAATAGGTTTTATAATAGGTTTAATTCCTAATTCCTTCATCGCTTTCTCGGCAATTTCTACAATATGAAAAACAGGTTTTACTTTTTCTTTCATGTTGTAATATTGATCTTTTACTTCAGCAATTACAATTTCTTCTCCAAATTGTTTTTTCCATTTTTTATTGAATTTATTCGCTAATTCATGGATAAACTCTTTTCTTTCTTTGAATTTTTTAGCACTATGGTCACGAATGATTAATTCAACAACCGTTTCTTCAATACTTCCAGTGATACCTACTACATGAAAGAAACCTTCATATCCTTTTGTTTTTTCTGGAATTTCGTTTTTAGGTAATTTTGAAATAAACTGATTTGCTAACAACATGGAATTAATCATTTTTCCTTTTGCATAGCCTGGGTGAACACTTTTTCCTTTAAATGTAATTTTAGCACCAGCGGCATTAAAATTCTCGTATTCTAATTCACCTATTTGACTTCCGTCCATTGTATAGGCCCATTCGCAACCAAATTTCTCTACATCAAACTTGTGTGCTCCACGTCCAATTTCTTCATCTGGAGTAAAACCTACACGAATTTTTCCGTGCTTGATTTCGGGATGTTGGATTAAGTATTCCATTGCCGACATAATTTCTGTAATACCCGCTTTATCATCAGCACCAAGTAAAGTGGTTCCGTCTGTTGTAATTAAAGTTTGTCCTTTGTATTGCAATAAGTCTTTAAAATAACTGGGTGATAAAACAATGTTTTGTTTTTTATTCAAAACGATATCTCCGCCATCGTAATTTTTTACAATTTGTGGCTTTACGTTAGCACCCGTAAAATCAGGAGTTGTATCATAATGTGAAACAAAACCAATAGTAGGAACTTCATGTTTTACATTACTTTCTAATGTAGCCATAACATAACCATTTTTGTCAATAGTTACTTCTGTCATACCCATTGCTTTAAGTTCTTTTACTAAAAGATTTGCAAGGTCGAGTTGTTTTTTAGTACTTGGTGTAGTATCAGAATTTGGATCTGATTCGGTGTCTATAGTAACGTAGCTTATAAAGCGATCGATAATGTGTTGCATGATTAATAATTTGTACAAATATATGGAATAGGTTGAATAGGTTAATTAATTCTCCTATTCATTTTATAAATTAGGCAAACTAAATTATTTCCCGATACAATATCTTTTTTCTCTTTATTAATAAGGGTTAAAGAGGTTAGAGGTGTACTCGGGGTGTTAAAAATTAAATTTATTTAAGTTTTAAAACTTTAACAAAAATAAGTAAAAAATAAAGATCTTGGATTAAAAAATAGTTGTTTAATTTTAAAAAGGATACAATTATTTAAAAGTAAATTGGAGTTAACAAATGCTTTTGAATTCTATTTAACAATATTTTATACAAACAATAATTCATTTTTTATACATTTGTGATGTTTTAAAGTTAAAAATGAAAAAATATCACATAATATTAATAGTTTTATTAGGCATGTTTTTAATGCCTAATACTGCTATGGCTTGTGGTAACTCTAATTCAAAACATTCTTGTGAAAAAGAAGTTTCATCTAACAAAACTGAAAAGAAGTGTTGTTGTAGTAATGACAGTTCTGAAAGCAAAGATGAAAAGGGATGTAATGGCGATTGTGGTCATTCAAATTGTGGTTGTTCTATGACTTGTCCTTCTTCTTCAATCATTTTTATTCCAGAAATTACTTTTAAAATTAACTTTATTCAATATTCTTCAATAGAGAAAGTTAAGTTTTCATACACGGCACCATCAATCTCAGATGGTTTTCATTCTATTTGGCTAATACCTAAAATAGGCTAAATTCTTTTTTTGACAGCCATTAGTGTGTCAAATTTATAGCATTTTGCTATCAGATTAATCATCAGTTTACTTTCCGTTTTTATTTTTAATTATTTTAAGCAGATAGACTTGTAAACTGTTATTCATTATTTTTTTATCAACTTATCAAAGGAATTCACTTTGATTACTAATACATTATTAAAATGAAAAATTCATTTAAAAATATAATGCTAGCAACTTTTATATTGCTTAGTATTGCTGTCAATGCACAAATTAAAAATGCAAAAACAGAAACAGTTAAAATTTATGGAAACTGTGGAATGTGCGAAACCAAAATCGAAAATGCAGGAAATATCAAAAAAGTAGCTAAAGTAGATTGGGATCAAGATTCGAAGATGGCCACTTTAACTTATGATACTACTAAAACTAATCCAGACGAAATACTAAAAAGAATAGCATTAGCAGGATATGATAGTGATAAGTTTCTTGCACCAGATGATGTCTATGACAATCTTCATGGATGTTGTCAATATGACAGAGTTGCTAAAGTTCCAGTTAAAGAAGAAATCAAAGTGGAAGAAACTACTGAAATCCATAATAATCATGTAAACCACAATGAAACTTCAAAGATGGTACTTCAAGAAGTTAACCAACTTAAAGTTGTTTTTGATAACTATTTTGTGGTAAAAGATGCTATGATTTCTTCTGATGGTAACACAACTTCAATTGCTTCAAAGGAATTACTAACTGCAATAAACAATGTTAAAATGGACAAATTGGATATGGATGTTCATATGGTTTGGATGAAAGTTGTAAATCAAATTAAAAAAGATACTGAACTGATTTCAAAATCAAAAGATATTAATAAACAACGAAATCACTTTACAACATTATCAAAAGACATTTATTCATTATTAAAAGTTGCAAAGTATGAGGTTCCAGTTTATTTCCAACATTGCCCTATGTACAATGATGGTAAAGGTGCAAATTGGTTAAGTAAAGAAAATGCAGTAAAAAATCCTTACTACGGCTCAATGATGTTAACTTGTGGAAAAACGGTAGAAACTATTAAATAATCTAAAATGAGAAGAATAATTTTTGCATTTTTTTTAATTACTAATATAGCCACTGCACAGATTGATGTTGGAGATACAATACCATCAATAGCATTAAAAAGTACTAGTAATACAGAGGTAAATATTACATCTTTTAAAGGGAAATATGTATTAATTGATTTTTGGGCATCATGGTGTGGTCCTTGCAGATTAGGCAATAAAAAGTTAGTAAAACTACATAATGAAGTTAGTTCAGATAAAATAGAAATAATAGGAATATCAATCGATACAGATACTAATAAATGGCTAAAAGCTGTTGAAAAAGATAAAATTAAATTTACCCAATTGATAGACTCAAAAGGTTTTGATGCTGAAACAGCAATACAATTTGGTGTAGAGGAATTACCATCGAAATTTTTATTCAATGAAGAAGGTATTCTAATTGCAAAAAATCCAACAGAAGAAGAAATAATTAAATTAATAGAAAAGTAAAATGAAAAAAATAAATAAAGTATATCTAGTAATTGCATCAATCGTTTTGATGTTTTCAATAAAAAGTAATGCACAAATTGTAAAAGCTGAAATTAGAGCAACGGGTTTAACTTGCTCAATGTGTTCAAATGCTATAAATAAGCAACTTAAAGCATTACCAGACGTTATCAATGTTGAAACTGACTTAAATACTAACACATTCACGGTAACTCTTAAAGAAGGAAATGAATTAAGTCCAAAAACATTTAAGGAAAAAGTAGAAAAAGCAGGTTTTTTTATTGGATCATTAGTAATAACTGCCAAAGCTGAAACCATTAGTAAAAGTCCTTACATTTTAGTAAATGACAAAAAAGACACTACAGAAGTTGTTAAATTTCAAGTAGTTGATAAAGGTTATGTTACAGAAAAAGAGTTTAAAAAATTATCAAAATCATTTAAGGACATTTCGACTTATGTTGCAAACAGTGAAGATGATTTTCATATTAAAATTTTAAACTAATGAGAAAGTTTTTTATTCTAATAATATTATTCAGTATTCAAAAAAGTGTAAGTCAAGAACTGTTTCTAATCACAGATCCCGCTAGTAATGTTCCGGCAAACTCATTAGGTGTCAATCTTCTTCAATCACGTTTTAAAGAAGAATTTAAATCAGGATATAGTTATCATCTGATGCCCGAAGTTACATATGGGATTAATAAAAATTTGATGGTTCGTGCATCTGCTTTTGTGAGTAACAGAAGTAATGATTTAGTAACAGAAGGAGGAAGCTTTTATGTCAAATATCGTTTTTATTCTACAGATGATTTAAACAGTCATTTCCGTATGGCAGCTTTTGGAAGATATAGTTTCAATAATGCCGACATACATCAGGAACAAATTGAAATCATGGGACATAATACGGGTTTTGAATCTGGAATTGTGGCTACTAAACTGATTAAAAAATTAGCAATTAGTTCATCAATTAGTTTTGAGAAAGCTTTTGACAACAAACCAGATTATCCATTTCCAAACGAATTAGGAGATAATGCCACTAATTACACTCTTTCTTTTGGAAAATTAATGTACCCTAAAAAGTACACTAGTTTCAAACAAACCAATATCAATTTAATGGTTGAATTTGCAGGTCAAACCATTAACGAAAACGGTAAATCATATTTGGATGTTGTGCCTGTAATTCAATTTATTTTCAACAGTCAAGCGAGAGTTGATGTAGCTTACAGACATGAGTTAATGAGTTCAATGGTACGTTCGGCGCCAAATGGAGTGTATTTCAATTTGTATTATACTTTCTTCAATTTAAAAAAGCAAAGTAATTAATTTCAAAAATCAATTATCATGAAAACACTATTTATTATAGCGTTGTTAGCAATTACAATAACTTCTTGCAATCACAAAGTAAAAGAAACCGATGGCATAGAAACAAAATCAACTTCGAACGAATTGTATGCTTGTTCTATACATCCAGAAATTACAGGAAAAAAGGGTGAAGAATGTTCAAAATGTGGAATGGAATTAACGGAGCCTGTACAACAAAAAGAAGCAACACATAACCACAATGATGGTTCACACGAACATAAAGATACAACAACAGTTGAAGCTCAAAATGTTCAGGAAAAGACAGAAGTTTCTCAAGAATCAACAAATCAATTTTCAACATCTGAAATTATTGCTAACTATTTAAAACTTAAAAATGCTTTGACAAAAGATGATAGTAAAGTAGCTGCTATAACTGCAAAAAGTTTATTAAAAACATTTAATAGTACTGATACTTCTTCTCTTAATTCAAAATTAAAAAATGAACTTTTAAGTATATTAGAAAAAGGTAGCGTTCATGCAAAGCATATCGGAGATAATTCTGGCAAAATTCATAATCAAAGAGAACATTTTATTATGCTAAGTAATAGCATTAATGATTTAATCATAACCTTTGGTTCAAAGCAAAAACTATATCAAGATTTCTGTCCCATGGCAAATGATGGTAAAGGAGCTATTTGGATAAGTGAGGTTAAGGAAATTAAAAACCCTTATTATGGTGCTGAAATGTTGAGTTGTGGTAGTTTGAAAAAGACATTCTAACATAAAAAGGCAATGAAACTCTATATTAAAAATATGGTTTGCGATCGTTGTAAAATGGTTGTTAAAAATGAAATCGAAAATTTAGGATATTCACTAGTAAAAGTTGAATTAGGAGAAATTGAACTGAATCAAGAGATTACAGATATTCAAAAAAAGGATATTAAATTAAATCTTGAGAAGTTTGGTTTTGAAGTAATTGATGATAAAAGAAGTCGAATAATTGAACTTATCAAAAATAAATTAATTGATTTAGTTCAAAATAAAAATGCAGATTTAGATAAAAATCTATCGTTATTTCTCTCAGAAAACCTAAATCAGGATTACAGTAAACTAAGTAATTTATTTTCAGAGATTGAAGGTATTAGTATAGAAAAGTATTTTATAAATCTAAAAATTGAAAAAGTTAAAGAGCTTATTATTTATGATGAATTAAGTTTTAGTGAAATTGCTGATTTACTTAATTACAGTAGTGTAGCACATTTAAGTAACCAATTTAAAAAAATAACTGGTTTTACACCAACGCATTTCAAACAAATAAAAGAAGCTAAACGAACGCAAATCGATAAATTATAAATAGTGTAAATCATTTCCATAATTATACAAGTCAACTTAAGCCAATCATCAGAACTTTGTACCAATAAAACTCATAAAGATGAAAACTGAAACAAGAAAACAGATTTACATTCCTCTTGAAAATGTTGAGAGTGAGCACTGTGCTTTAATAGTTGATAAAGGTATACAGTCAGTAAAAAACATTACAAGTCATACTGTAGAGTTAAATAACAATCGAGCAGTTATTGAAACAGATAAACCTGAAGAAGTTATTCCGAATGTTGTAAAAACTATTCGTGATTTAGGATATGAAGTAACAACAATAAAAAAGACAATTCCGGTGCTTCAAATGACTTGTGCTTCATGTGCGATTAGTACAGAAAGCATCGTAAAATTTTTACCTGGTATTGTTTCATCACAAGTTAATTATGCAACAGCCACTTTAACAGTTGAATATATTCCGAGTTTAGTTACAGTAAATCAAATGCGTCAAGCAGTTCAAAGCATTGGTTATGATTTATTTATTGAGGAAGGAAATGAAAATTCTGAAACTTTAGAAGAACTTCACCAAAAAAAATATAATTTACTAAAAAAGAAAACAATTGGAGCTGTTTTTTTGACATTACCACTAGTAATTATAGCCATGTTTTTTAGGGATATTCCTTACGCTAATTACATTATGTGGGTGTTATCAACTCCTGTAATTTTAGGTTTTGGTAAAGACTTTTTTATAAATGCTTGGAAGCAAACTAAACATGGGTCTGCCAATATGGACACACTAGTTGCATTAAGTACAGGTGTTGCTTATATATTTAGTGTATTCAATACTCTTTTCCCAGATTATTGGCATTCAAAAGGATTACACGCTCATGTTTATTTTGAATCTGCAGCAGTAGTAATTGCTTTTATTTTATTAGGTAAGTTACTGGAAGAGAATGCTAAAGGAAATACATCTTCAGCAATTAAGAAGTTAATCGGCTTACAACCCAAAACCGTTAACATATTAGATACTGAACAGAATCAAATAGCATTACCTATTGAACAAGTTGAAGTTGGAATGACCATCATAGTTAAGCCAGGAGATAAAGTAGCGGTTGATGGAATAGTAACACAAGGAAGTTCGTTTGTAGATGAAAGCATGTTAAGTGGAGAACCATTAGCTGTTAAAAAGGAAGTAAATGATAAAGTGTTTTCAGGAACAATCAATCAAAAAGGAAGTTTCCAGTTTAAAGCTGAAAAAATTGGTTCAGATACTATGTTGGCTCAAATCATTAAAATGGTTCAAGAAGCACAAGGTAGTAAAGCTCCAGTGCAGAAATTGGTGGATAAAATTGCAGGTATATTTGTACCAATTGTTATAGGAATTGCAATTCTTTCTCTTATATCATGGGTAATTTTAGGAGGTGAAAATGGATTTACACAAGGAATACTAGCTTTAGTGACAGTTTTAGTAATTGCATGTCCATGTGCATTAGGTTTGGCAACTCCAACAGCTATTATGGTTGGTGTGGGTAAAGGAGCTGAGCAAGGTATTTTGATTAAAGACGCTGAAAGTTTAGAATTAGCAAAAAAAGTAGATGCTATAATTCTGGATAAAACAGGAACTATTACCTATGGAAAACCTACTGTAACCAATAGTAAATGGTTGGATGAAAATGATAACTTAAAACAAATATTATTAAGTATTGAAAAACAATCTGAGCATCCATTAGCTGAAGCCGTTGTAAATTATCTAAAAGATATAAATACGGTTCACATACATCATATTGAAAGTCTAACAGGTAAAGGTGTTAGAGCAAATTATAAGGATATTAATTATTTAGTGGGTAATCAAAAACTATTAACCGAAAACCAAATACTAATAGACAATTCCTTAAAGGAACAAGCAGATAAATGGTTGCATAAAGCAAAAACAGTTATATGGTTTGCGGATGACAAAAAAGCTTTAGCAGTTTTAGCTATAGCAGATGAGATTAAAGAAACTTCTATTGAAGCAATTAAGGAATTACAAAAAATGGGTATTGAAGTCCATATGTTAACCGGAGATAATTATAATACAGCTAAAGCTATTGCTGAAAAAACAGGAATTTCAAGTTTCAAAGGTGAAGTACTTCCAAAAGACAAAGCCGATTTTGTAAAAGAACTTCAAGCAAAAGGTAAAATTGTAGCTATGGTAGGTGATGGTATTAACGACAGTACCGCATTAGCTCAAGCCAATGTGAGTATTGCAATGGGAAAAGGAAGTGATATTGCAATCGATGTTGCCAAAATGACAATTATATCATCCGACTTAATGAAAATTTCAACAGCAATAAAACTCTCAAAAAGCACTGTAAATACAATAAAACAAAATTTATTTTGGGCATTTATTTATAATGTTGTAGGTATTCCAATTGCAGCTGGAATTCTTTACCCAATCAATGGTTTTTTACTTAATCCAATGATTGCTGGAGCAGCAATGGCACTAAGTAGTATAAGTGTTGTTGGCAATAGTTTAAGGCTTAAATATTTCAATAGTTAATTAAAATCATAAAACAATGGAAAAGAATATTTTTAAATTCAAAACGAATATAAATTGTATGGGCTGTGTCGCAAAAGTTACACCCACATTAAATGAGATTTCTGAGATAGAAAACTGGGAAGTTGATGTCCAAAATAAGGATAAAGTTTTAACTATTGAAACACAATCTTTAAATCAGAATGAAATAGTAGCAGCAGTTGAAAAGGCTGGTTTTAAAATTGAAAAAATAACTAACTAACAAGATGAGAAAAATAATCTTTACAAGCTTTCTATTAATTCAAGCGTTATTAATAAATGCTCAAGAAAAAATTCAAATAAGAACAACATCTGCAAGTCCTGCTTCATCATTTGAACAGGAAGTCGGCAGTGCAAAAATTAAAATAGCCTATAGTAGACCATTAGTAAGAGGCAGAAAAATATTTGGTGAGTTAGTACCATTTGATAAACTTTGGCGAACTGGTGCAAGTGATTGTACCGTAATTACAACTTCTGAAGATATCTCCTTTGGTAATAGTATATTAAAAGCGGGTAGTTATTCAATATTTTCAATTCCTTCAATTAATGAGTGGACAATAATCATTAATACAGATATAACTTTACATGGTGAAACCGGCTATGATGAGAAAAAAGACGTAATGCGTTTTAAAGTTCCCACAGAAAAAAGTCCCTATTTCTATGAAACATTTACAATTGAATTAAATGACATTAATAGCAAAGGTGAAGCATTTCTAAAAATCTTTTGGGAAAATACTATGGTCAAAATACCAATTAAAAGTAAAGAGGACGATATGTTATTAGCGTTGATAGACCAACATATCGTTAAAGGAAAAACGCAAGATGCCAACTTATTATTTCAAGCAGCTAACTATTATTACAGTACAAATAGAGATTTCAAACAAGCAATTAAATGGCTATTGGATGCTGAAAAGTTAAATCCTCAAAATTTCCATTATCCAAATTTGAGACAAAAAATAGCATCGGAAAACAAAGATTACACTAGTGCTATTGAAGCTGCAAAAAGGGCAGTATCATTAGCAGATAAGGAAAAAATGAAAAAAACTATAGAAACATTGAACAATAAAATAGCAAGTTGGGAATTGCTATTAAAAAAATAAAATCAAAAATGCTTGATTTTCAAAAATTTGCAATAACTAAAATGAAAATATCAGATATGGATTTACAAAATATTTTTTCAAAAAAAATGTTGCAAATAGTACTATTACTTTTTGTATCACAAATCTTATTCGCTCAAAAAATAGTACGATACGATTTATACGTTCGCGATACAATTGTCAACTATTCTGGAACTGAAAAAAGAGCTATTGCGGTGAACGGTCAAATTCCAATGCCAACCTTAACTTTTACAGAAGGCGATATTGCCGAAATATATGTCCATAACGAATTGAAAGAAACTACTTCGTTGCATTGGCACGGATTATTTTTACCTAACAAAGAAGATGGAGTACCGAATTTAACCCAAATGCCCATTCAACCTGGCACAACGCATAAATATACGTTTCCCATCATCCAAAACGGAACGCATTGGTATCATTCGCACTCTGGATTGCAAGAACAAATCGGAATGTATGGTATGTTCATTATGAATAAAAAAGAAAACGATCCTACTTTTAGAAGAGGTATCGATGATTTACCTACCATTCCTGTCATTTTAAGTGAATGGACCGATTTAAAACCCGAAAACGTTCACCGAATGTTGCACAACGCTTCCGATTGGTTTGCCATCAAAAAAGGTTCCACACAAAGTTATAGTGAAGCCATTAAACAAGGGCATTTTAAAACAAAACTAGGCAACGAGTGGAAACGAATGAATGCCATGGATGTAAGCGATGTCTATTACGAAAAGTTTCTAATAAACGGAAAAAACGAAAGTCAATTAGCACAATTCAAAGGAGGTGATAAAGTCCGACTTCGTATTGCCAATGGAGGTGCTTCCTCTTATTTTTGGTTGACCTATGCAGGTGGAAAAATTACGGTAGTAGCTAGTGATGGTAATGATGTAGAACCTGTGGAAGTAGATCGATTACTAATTGCTGTTTCAGAAACCTATGATGTCATAGTCACAATTCCAGCCGATAATACGTCATATGAATTTTTAGCTACCGCCGAAGATAGAACAAAGTCGGCTTCAGTTTATATTGGAAACGGTATCAAACAATTGATTTCACCCTTGCCAAAATTAAAATATTTTGAAGGGATGGAGATGATGAACGATATGATGAAAATGAACGGTGAGTTAGATGATATGGGAATGAGCATGTCTTTAAATCAAATGGATATGAACGTAGTTATGTATCCCGAAATTACTGGAGAAGCTGATAATAAAAAGAAAGAACAAACACCAAAGGCAGCAAGCCATCAAGAACATTCAAAACATAATAAGTATGATGCTAATGCATTGGCGAACATCACCACATTGAATTACGCCATGCTTAAAGCTACCGAAAAAACAACATTACCAAAAGATGCACCAGTAAAAGAACTTCGTTTTGAACTTACGGGAAACATGAACCGTTATGTGTGGAGTATGGACAATAAAGTGATTTCAGAAACCGATAAAATCTTAATTAAGAAAGGCGAAAATGTTAGAATTACGCTCTACAACGGTTCCATGATGCGCCATCCCATGCATTTACACGGACACGATTTTAGAATCATTAACGGACAAGGGGATTATGCACCTTTAAAAAACGTAATGGATTTAATGCCAATGGAAACCAATGTAATAGAATTCAATGCTAATATTGAGGGCGATTGGTTTTTTCATTGTCACATCTTGTATCACATGATGGCAGGCATGGGTAGAATTTTTACGTATGAAAATCAGGAACCCAATCCATTAATTCCTAATCCAAAATTAGCCCAACGCAAATTATTTGCTGATGACAGAGCTTTTCACATCATGGCTGAAAACGATTTTGCTACCAATGGAAATGATGGTATGGCAATGGTACAAAATACCCGTTGGAGTTTAGGTGCAGAATGGAGATTAGGATACAACGATATGCACGGTTATGAAGCCGAATTCCACTTGGGAAGATACATTGGTAAAATGCAATGGTTAATGCCCTTCATAGGTTTTGACTGGCGTTACCGCGACATGGAAGGCGAAGTTGAAAAAAATATATTCGGACAAAAAAACACCAAAGACCACAGAGCTGTTTTCAGTGCAGGATTCGCCTATACCTTACCCATGTTAGTTCAATTTCAAGCAGAGGTTTTTCAAGATGGAAATCTAAGATTACAATTAATGCGTGAAGACATACCTGTTTCCAAACGATTACGAATGGGCTTCATGGTCAATACCGATACCGAGTATATGTTAGAAGCACGATATATCCTAAAACGAAATCTCAGTCTAAGAACCCATTACGATAGTGATATGGGGTTTGGAGTAGGGTTAAATTTAAATTATTAATAGAAAAGAGCGCTTTCAACTGCGCTCTTTTTTTATTTAAAATTATTTTTGATTATTTCTTCAAAATCCTCTTTTATAAACTCCCAATATTTTCCTTTATAGCAAATTGGGTCAAAATCATCATCAGCTTGTTCAAAAGAAATAAAGTTTTGAATAATTAAATTTCTATCATGAGTATAAAGATATCTTTGTTCATGTAGTTCTATCATTTGATTTATAGAATAAGAATCAAGTAAATTATGTAAATCCCAAAAATCCTTTTTTCTTCCACCTCTTTGAATGACATCTATCTTCATAGCAATAATCTCTTCAATATACCACCAACTAATCTAAAGTTTTGAAAAATAGGAGCATTCATTAAAGTAATGAGACTATTTTTCAGCAAATCATTTACGGTATTGTAATAGAGCATTATGCTTTTTGTTTGTTTTTATTAACAGTGTAAGGTTTTCTTCTTGAGTTTTGAAGAGCCACTTTAATCTTAGGTAAACCGTAAAAAGCTTCTAGCTCTTTTTTTTCGGTTTCATTTCCTCTTTCATAAACTCTTTGAATAATTGCTCTATATTGCTTATCCCAGTTAATTTTAGAAATATCAGTATCCCAAAAAAGTGACTTTCTTAGATTAGATAGGTTAGGAGTATGGCTTGATTTCTTTTTTTCTTCGGCTATTTCATAAAAGGTTTGTAGAAATGCTAATGAGCCTTCTTCTAAACCGAGTGCTGCTTCAATTTTTAAAGCTAATGCCGTATTGAGACTTCTTCTGCCTTTAGTAATAGAATTAATGGTTTGTGGATGTTCTCCTATAGAAAAGGCAAAAGGACGCTGAGAAATCTCTTTTTTTGCTAATAAACGCTCTAAAATGATTCCTGGATGAATGCCTTTATATTTTTCTAGTTCAAAACTCATAATATAAATGTAAACAAATTTGTTTACATATTGCAAGAATGTTGCCACAGTTTTTATATACAGTCTATTCACCGCTATAGCAGTAATTTTAAGCTGTTGTTTCTGGTTTTAAAAACTATGTTGATTGTTTTCTCAATACTATATTTTTTTATAAAATTAAGTGAGAATTTTTAATTTTTTCTTTCAAACTTTCTTCCACGCTCGTGATTTCTGCAAACGTATACCATTTGTTTACAGTATCACTAATTTGCTTTATGATGTTATCCGCTTTTTTAATATTCATTGCTTTTGCAACCATCAATAAGTCTTCTTTAGTTATGTCTTTTCTTTTTCCATTTAAACTCAAATTGTGTTGGCTTACCCATGTGCTCTCAGGACTATATGCAAAGAATATATCATAGGCTGGAGCTAATTCCCATTCTGAATCCTTTTTTAATCTAAAAGCAAAATTTTTGGTATGATCATCACAATTTCTTGAGATTACGTTAAATACCATTCTTCTATACATTTGCTCGGCTTGTGGATATGGAAGTTGTAATATACGCATCGTTTGAAACAATTGTTCGTAGCTGAAACTTGTTATTTGATTAAAATCGTAATGCTGCATGGCACACAAGGTTTGTATATGGTGTTTTTGGTCTCCATTTTCACGGTCAAAACGTTTTGTCATAAAATGGGCTCTTCCGTTTTCTTCCATAAGTCTACATTCCATCATATCAATTTCACATGCTTTTGCCATAAGATAGTATGCCATCTCGACTCTTCCGAAACCTGTACTCTCTCCAAACTGTACATCGCTAATTGTGTCTAATTTAATTAGCCAGTGTTCAAAACCTTTTGGAGCTATAGTTTGTCCTGATTTTACTTGTCCGGTTTTTTCATTATAAGCTATAATTGCTTTTGGACGAGCACCACCTGCTGAAGTTCCTATTTTTAGAATATCTAGCATTGCTTTTTGTTCATCCACATTTAAGTTGGTTTCAAAACTTTCTTTTCTAGTAAGCATCTTTCTAGATATGTTTACTAAACTATCAATTTCAATATCAAATGCTCTTTTATTTGGTTTCAGTTGTGATGGTTCAAATTCCAAAGCACCCATTCCACGTGTGCCTATAAAACACAAAAGTTCTACAGGATTCATGCTGTTTTCAGGACGACCATTTTGTGCTAACCAACTATTAATAAGTTGATTTCCATAATCATCAGGTAATACATCGGCTAATAGTCCAGGTAATCCTTTGAATGTTTTTACATCTCTCAGTTCTGGAAACGAAAAAATACGTTTATTACTATTAGTAATAGGCATTTTTATTGGGGCTAAATCAGATTTAGTGTTTATGAATTTAGGATCGTATTCAAAACTTGCTATACCAGTTGCTTTATCCCAAGCAACGGCACCAACGGTTTCTCCCCATATTTTTACAAAAGCGGTTGTAATCATTACCAGTCAGATTTTTTAGTAGTATCGTTATCCGTGTTTCTAGCACGTTGTCTTTTTTGTTGTGCTTTTTTTGCGAGTTCTATAGGGCTTATTTCTTGTTTGATTGAAAAGATATCTAGTAGTGGCAAAACACCTAAAGCTCTTAATATTTGAATTAATGAAAGTAATGTAATGGCTTCACCATTCTCAATTTGACCTAACGTCCATTTGTTTATGCCAGCTTCTTTTGCTAATTGAGCTTGCGTTCTGTTACTATTCAATCGTTCATTTTTAATGAATGCTCCAATTTGACTTACGATAGCTGAATCACTCATGGCAATCCAATTTATATTGGTATTTTCCATCTTTATTGAGTTAAATTATTATTATAATTGGTATTTCCCAACAAATATAGTAATTAATTATATATTATATGTGAATATTTTAAGTTTTTATGTAGGTAAATACAGGTTTTAATGCTTTTTTTAATTGTTAATATTGGTATTTACCTATTTTACTAGTGTTTTAAGTTTAGAACATGTAGTAAGTTTTTACTGTAAAAAATGCGGTGAATAGATAAATTGATCACCGCAAACTAATAATTATAATTTAAATTTGTTTCGTTTTCTAACATTTGTTTGTTTTGTATTAAAACAATTTATATATTTGCATAATTAATCTTTGATTCAAAATTATGGTATTTCAAATTTCACAAGATCAAATAGGTCAACGTATTGCTGAGTTGAGAAAGAGAAAGCAACTATCTCAAGAAGACTTGGCTAAGATGGTTGGTATATCTAGACCTTCTTTAACCCAAATTGAATTAGGGAAAAGAAGTTTGAATATTATGGAGTTACAAAAATTTGGACAAGTACTAGGTTTTTCACTTGATGATTTTATGTCTGAAAAATTTTCTTTGGATGCTTTAGATTATTCGGAAGAGAAAAAAGAAAAAAGAGCTACGAGTAGAATTTCTGTACCTTCTCTAAAAGCAGGTAAGATGAGAAATATTTTACTCTATATTTTAGAACATTGTGCTGGAAAACCTAATGTAGGGGAAACGGTTTTGTATAAGTTATTGTATTTTTCTGATTTCAATTATTATGAATTGTACGAAGAGCAATTAACAGGTGCCTCTTATCGAAAATTGCCATTTGGTCCTGTTCCTCAAAATTTAGATATCATCATTAATGATATGATTGAGAGTGAGCAAATTCAACGTTTACGAACGGAATATCATGGTTATCCGCAAACTCGATATATACCTCTTGTAAAAGCTGACTTGACTGAATTCAAGGCTAGTGAAAAAGAAGTTATTGATAGAGTTATTGAGCAAATGAGCGATTGGTCGGCATCAGCTGTAAGCAATTATTCTCATAAGGATATACCTTGGATGGTTTCTAAAGATGGGGAAGAAATCAATTATGAATTAGCTTTTTATCGTGAACCTCCTTTCTCTGTTAGGAATTATGAAGAAGATGATGCCTTATGATTGTATTTGAAGAAATAGCTCCTTATAAGAAGGATTTTAAAACTCTTGTAAAAAAATACAAAACCTTAGCAGATGATCTGGAAACTGTTAAGAAAGTATTGTGTGTTCTTCCTGAAGACAGACCTCCTTTTAGTTTTAGAATTGATAATTTAGGAGTGTCAAACTGTGTAATAAAAGTTAAGAAAATAGCTTGCAAGTCGCTTAAAGGAAAAGGGGTTAATTCGGGATTGCGATTAGTTTATGCTTATTTTGAAGAGGAAAAGAGAATAGTCTTTATAGAGCTTTATCATAAAAATGATAAAGAAAATGAAGACAGAGAACGAATATTAGACTATTTTAAATAATAGATTATGAAGGTAAAATTTAAAGAAGGACATGCTGGCGTAATTACTCTTCTAAATGGGGAAGTATTTAACTATGGCTTAAAAAGATATATTTTTAAAACAAATATTTTGGTTTATTATACTGGTAAAGCTCTTCGTGAATTATTCAAAATCAATCCATCTGAAGAAGAAAAATTATTTATTAGTAAAGTATTAGAACTTTCTGAAAAAGAGTTACAAAAACTCGATTATATAGGAAAAGTAAAAATTTCGGATGTAGTATCTTATACATAAAAAATAACCGAAGCTTATGGAATAGTGCTTCGGTCAGATTAATTTAATTGATTGGTCCCTCTTAAATTATTCTGCAAAAGTAATAGAATTCTTTTTATTACCTAATTATTCCTTGGGTTTTTAATCAAACACCTCAGTATTAAATAGTTTGATTGGATAAAATCTGAAAACCATGGCAAAAAATGGTACACCGGGAGATGGTCACCGCAATGGGGCTGTAAAAGGAAGAAGTCAGACTTATAATCCAAAAACCGAACAGTATGTTAAGCGTGATACTAGTACTGGTCGTTTTATGGATGTTAAGCAAGACGGGACTCCATTTAAAGGGGTTCGCAAAGAGAAATAATTTCTTTGTATTGAGTAATTAGGTGTGTAGCACCAATAATAAGGTGCTGCATTTTTGTTTAACTAAAAAGATTCTTATGAGTAATATTACCCAAAGGTTTCAACCAAGCCAAAAAGCTACTGTTTGCTACAAAAATAGCTGTGTTACAGTTTATAATGAAGTAGCCGAAGTAGTCAATGTAATTGCCGTTGCCACAACATTGATTATAGCAGTTTCTTTAGTTGCAAAAGCGTTGAAGTAATTAAAAAAAACCCAATCATATCTTGGCGGAGCTGATTGGGTTATAGGGAAATAAGTTGTTCGACTTTAAATACTTAGGTTTTTACCTTAGTATCCCTCTATTTTGTTGTGTAAAACTAAGATGTTTTTTATTAAAAACAAATTTTTAGCAACAAAAACCGCATGAAACTCAGAACTCCAAGAGTTTTTAAATGATTAGGAGTGTTAAAATATTTAAAAAAATAAAAAACAAAGTATCATGAATACAAAAAAAGACGGTCAGGATGACCACAGTAAAAGACCTTCGTTAGAATTAATTATTGAAGGGAAAAAGTTTGAATGGTTTGAGCAGTTCATTACGGGAAAACAATTGAAAGAATTGAGAGGACTTCCTCTTGATTGTGAATTATTCTTAGATATAGTTGAAC
This sequence comes from Flavobacterium sp., assembly GCF_036782315.1. Classification (GTDB taxonomy): domain Bacteria; phylum Bacteroidota; class Bacteroidia; order Flavobacteriales; family Flavobacteriaceae; genus Flavobacterium. The sequence goes on along the minus strand of NZ_DAIPZK010000011.1, from coordinate 37,026 downwards.
CTTGGAAAGATGATGCTATTTTGAATGATGAAATTGTTGACTTGGCAAGACCAGGAATTGAGCAATTTTACATCAAACAGAAATTAAAGTATTCTATTGATGGTGAAAACTTTGAAACTGATAAGCAGTATATCAAAGGTTCTCAAATAAGAAGACAGGGAAATATTCCATCTGATTATCAAATCTTTTTGGATAATAAACAACCATGGGATGACGATTTAATTGAAGACGATGAAATAGTTGATTTAGCAAGACCAGGTAAGGAAAAGTTCTACTCTAAAAAAGAAGTTACTGAATTCATTATCATTGTAAATGGTAGAGAAAAACAATGGTGCGAAAAAACTATAAGTTTCAAGCAAGTTGTTGAATTGGCATTTGGAAATTATCAAGAAAATCCAAATACTGTTTATACGGTAACCTATGCTAAAGGTCCTCATCAAAATCCTGAAGGTAGTATGGTTAAAGGAGATAAAGTTTTTGTAACTAATAAAATGGTTTTCAATGTTACAGCAACTAATAAGTCATAGTCCCGACCTTAAAAGATTACAAGATGAGGGTTATGAACTTGAGGTTAAAGGTGGATATTTACTTATCCACCATATGCCTTATGTTAATCATCTAAGAGAGGTTAAATATGGAATTTTGGTTAGTGAATTATCGTTGGCTAATAGTCAAAAAACTATTAAACCAAGTACACATGTTATAAATTTCATTGGCGAATATCCTTGTAATAGTGATGGAAGTATTATTACTGCTATTAAGCATCTTAATCAACAAAATCTCGGTAATGGAATAGTAGTTAATTTTTCTTTTTCTAACAAACCTCAAAATGGTTATTCTGATTATTTTGAAAAAGTATCTACTTATGCAAACATTATTTGTTCACCAGCGAAAAGTATTGATCCTTTAGTTACAGAAAAGACTTTTAGAATTAGAGAAAATATAATTGATACTGATGTTTTTCAATATATTGATACAAATTCTAGTAGAGCGAAAATTAATCTTATTAATGAAAAAGTTAAAGGACAAAAGATCGCTATCATTGGATTAGGTGGAACCGGTGCTTATATCCTGGATTTACTTTCTAAAACTCCTGTGAGCGAAATTCATCTTTTTGATGGTGATGTGTTTTCACAACATAATGCATTTCGTTCTCCCGGAGCTGCTGGAAAGGAAGATTTAGATTCTGTGCCATCAAAAGTTGAATATTATTCTAGTCAATATTCCAAAATTCATCAAAAAATTTCTGCACATCATGGATATGTTTCAAAAGAGAATATGGAGGATTTACTGACTATGTCACACGTGTTTATTTGTATTGATAATGATGTTTCAAGAAAGTTGATTATTCAGTTTTTGTTAAAAAACAATATTTCATTTATAGATGTTGGACTTGGGGTGAATACGTTAGATGATGCTTTGATTGGGACTGTTAGAGTTACAACAGGAACTAATGAAAAGCATAATCATTTAGCTGATAGAATTCCTTTTGTTAATGAAGATAATAACGATTATAACACTAACATTCAAATAGCAGAGTTGAATTGTTTGAATGCAGTTTTAGCTGTTATTAAATGGAAAAAGCTCTGTGGTTTCTATCAAGATCTACGAGAAGAGCATCATAGTACTTATTCTATAAATGTTAATCAATTGACAAGTGATGAAGTTACAGCATAAGTTTGTTGAGTTTATTCCAGAAGTATTGGAAGATGGAATATTATATATTTCGCTTACCTATTGTACAGCCATACACAAATGTGTGTGTGGCTGTAACAATGAGGTTGTTACACCATTCTCACCAACGGATTGGAAAATGACTTTTGATGGTGAAACCATTAGTTTATCTCCTTCTATTGGTAATTGGAATTTTGCATGTCAATCTCATTATTTTATTAGAAAAAGTAAGATTGAATTTGCTAGAATTTGGTCGTCAGATGAAATAAATGATGGGGTTCAAAAAGACGAAAAGAAAAAGAAAAACTTTTTTTTCAAAAGGAAAAAAAAGAAGAAAAGATAAATCTTTATAAACAAAAAAAACAGGTGTTATTTACCTGTTTTTTTCTTTTTTATATAGAAGTGGGTCACAGGTTTGAATTCTGATCTGTCTTAATTCCACACTATACAAGGAAATTTTGTGATAAGTTAAAATTAGTTGGTCAAAAAAAAATCTTAAAAAGAGAAAGTAAATATGTATCATTTTTAGCAGCTACTAAAATTGATGCTAAAGAAGAAATTAATAATATTTCTATCATCCCACAAATTTAATATCATTTTAAATGACTCAAAAAATCCAACAACTCAGGTTCAATAACTTCTTCCCATTCTTCCTTGGTCATATTTCCAAAAACATTAAAATTATTCTTTTCTTTAATATTTTTATTTCTTAATTCTTTTTCAGCGATGACCGATTTAATGATTGTCCTAGCATTTTCATCAGGCTTAAAATAAGGAAATATTCCTTCATCACAACTATACACACGCTCAATACACCTTGGATGATAATAATTTTCAATACAACTTCTATGAATGACGTAAGATTTTGCATTTAATTTTCTATCTCTAAAACTTTGAGCTTTTTGATTTTGTTCTGCTTCTTTATTCTCTTGTTTATCACTATCAATTAAAAGAAATAAGTTTCTACCTGATTTATCAAAATAATCAATATTCAAAAAGCTATCTATATCTGCTCCTCCTCCAAAAGGAAGAACTAATATTTTTGGATTATTAATTAAATCAAAACCTAATATTTTTTTACAAATGATGTCATAGAATTTCATATCATTTGTACTTTCAACGAAAAGAAGGTGTTCATGATGATCCCTTAAATTAAATGAAGGCTTAATCCCTAATTCATCGATAATCTTAAACAAAAATTCTTGCTCATTACCATCTATAGCATTTTCATAATTAGATTGACTGCCTTTTGTACATAAAACTACGCCTTTTACATCAGTTGCTCCAGCAAAAACTGGTGAATGGGTTGTAGTAATAACTTGATTATCATACGACAATTCTTTTAATGCTATTAATAAATCTTGCTGTGCTGTTGGGTGTAAAAAGGTTTCTGGTTCTTCAATTAAGTAAATGATATTATTTCCCTTGCTTTTTTCTGCCAAATACCTAAATCTAGCTACCATAAAAAGTCTACGATAACCGGTTCCTTTATGCGTCATCGGTATAAACTTTTCATCACCGTTAAATTGAAATGAAACATCTACGCTTTTGATAGCATCTTTCCACACAACATTTGGGGTTATATCAATATCTTGCAAATTAGTCGCATACTCTTGCATATAAGATTTTAATATTGCAGCTTCTTTTTGCATTTCTAAATTAATCTCCTTTTGAAAATCTTCAAAACGCGCTTGCTCTCGGGTAAAATACTCCTCAATTTCAGCAACTGATGCTGTTTTAAATTTGGTATCCGCTTCTAAACCATAATCTGCTTTAAACATTTCAACATCTGGAAACAACGAAGCAATTTTCATATCATCCATAATCCAAAAATTAGCTCGTGGCTCTTCAGCAAAATGAAGTTTAATGTGTTTGATTTTCTCTGCTTTTGAATTTCTGCCTTTACCCTCAACTGGGATTTGAATAGCATTAGCTTCAATAATAGTTGAAATTTCTTCATCAGATTTAAAATACAATCCTTTTAAATCTTCTCTAACAAAATCATCAATTAGTATTTCTTCTGTAGACCAACTTTTTCCATCACGAGTTGCTGTCCTCCTATAAACTATATTTTCATCGAAAATAAAGTCTTCAATAAATTCATCTAAACCTTCTGTCTTTTTGACTTTTGATTTTACCTTTGAACTCAATAATTCAATAATATTTCCACTTTTAAAACTAAATTCCATTTCAATTGGAATTCCAATTATATTAAAATCGGTAATAGTAATAGCAAAATTTTTTAAATCCAAAAAAGAAGCAATTGCATTTAAAATAATTGTCTTTCCAGAATCATTTTTTCCTACAATAGATGCGAATGGTGATAAATTGATTTCTCTTCTTTCTTTAACTCCTCTGTAATTGGTTAATGTTATGTTTGAAATGTACATTGTTTTGTTTGTTTATTCGAATGTGATTACTTAGTTGTGTAGAATAGAATAATAAATTTAGATTAGACCTAATTCTTTACCAATATCTTGATACAATTTCGACAGTGGTCTTTTATGCTGCTCCTTTTCTAAAGCATAATTGCCTAAAATCATTCTATCAATCTCAGACTTACTAAATTTCAGACCTTTATATGAACTTAAATACTCTCTGTACTTTTGTGAATACTTTAAATTTCTCTTTATGATTAATTCAATTGCATGATCATGATGAAGTTCATATAGCTCTTTCAAATTAAAAACTTCTAAATGACCAGGAATTGAATTTTTAAAAAAAACTTCAATATCTGATTTTCCAGATAATGGATTTACTATAGCTATGTTTTTTATCTTGTGACTTAATTCAAAGTCATTATAATTTAATAGATAAGGGTTTTTCAAATTTTTAACAAATGGGTCGTTTTCTTCTTTAGCTCCAAAACCATTACAAGATTTACATGAAGGAATTAAATTAAAATAGCTTAATGCCAGTTGAGGGTACTTGGATTTTGGGTAAAAATGGTCTATTTCAGGTTTTATTTTTTTGTTCCTCGATGTGGTATATATGTAATTTCTGTTACAGTATGGACAAGTATTAACTTTAATTCTATTTATAAAATCCCATTTTTTTAATCCCTTTTCATAACCGTGACTTACAAAAATATTTTTTAAAATCGTATTGTCATCATGATTAGTGTCGATAAAACTAGATAATGTGGTATTTAGGTCATCTACAAAATCAACCAAATTATTAGGACTTAAATTAATTAAATTCTTCAGCGAATTGTTTGTTTCGTCATTCAATGTTGTTAAATAAGCACGCAGACCAGGTGATAGATTCACATCTACTTTATTTTTTTTTATCTTTCCTGCTGTCAAAACTCTATTAAGATGATGTAAAACATCATCTTTAACTGCTAAATAATGAGCATCCGAAAACGAGTTATTTATTTGAAGTGGTATCACTTTTTTAGTTGTTTTAGTTTTTCCTCTAACTTTAATATCTCATCATTTTTAAACTCTGGAAAAGCCTCCAAAAACATATCATTTAGTTTTTCATTTAAGTAAGGCTCTCCTATTTGATCAATAACCTTTTTTGCTACTTCAGGTGAGGAAATCCATTTTTTTTCAACTCTTTTATTTTTATCATTTAAATATTCAATGACATCTTGAATCTTACTTTTTGCAAATTCTCCGATTAAGCCATCACCAATAAAAAAAGAGTCTGATAACAAATCGCTAATATTTGCACCAAATGAGTTTTTTGGTTTCGTATATTGATCAAATACAACATTTGAGTTTTCCTTATCTAAGTAAATTGTATTATAGTTTAAAACATCTGACAAAGTTAAAGGGTCGTGAGTAGTAAATATGATTTGAACGTTAGATTTAAGCGATTTAAAATAAATGTCAAAAAAGAACAATATGGATTTAACAAATTGCTTTTTCCATTTTGGATGAAATCCCAAATCAGCTTCATCTAGTAAAACTATATTTATATTATTCATCCATTTAAAAAATGTTAGCTCTTCAAGAGATTCATGAAACCTTGAAAAAAGATTTAACAAAGCGTTTTCACCAGAGCTTAAAGCTCTTTCAGAAGGCAAAAAATTAATAAAGTCTTCAATTTTATCTTCTTTGGTGAATTTAAAATCTGTAAAATTTTCAATGTTTTTTTGATAGTAACTATTTACTTTGTTTAAAAAAGTATTTTGAAGTTCTAGTAGTTCTATTGCTTTATTTTGTTCTAAAAAAATTGCTTTCTCACTCCAATCAAACTCAATAAATTTTATTTTATCGTTTACGTTTGCTTGATCAATAAATTCATTTACCTTAAGTATTAAATCTTTTGTTTCTGATATAGGTAATAAAGTGAATTTTTTTCCGTTTTGAATTTTATAAAAATGATTTTCTAAAAAGAAAAAGAATGAATTTTGAGCTGATTCATTTTTGAATTTATCACTAAATTTATTTATATCGATATCTAAAAATCCTTCTTCTAGAAATCTATTCTCCTTTTCCATTTGTATTATAAATAAGCAAATGAAATCCATTAGAAAATAATTTTTCAGCAATTCTTTCTGGAATTCTCCAACCCTTCTTTTATCTATATCATTAGCCTCTTGTCTGGTCTTTTTATAAATATATTGTATAAAATTTCTGAATCCATAAGGTGTATTGTGAAATCGTATTTCGTCTTTTTCTCTGTCAACTTCAATTAAATATCTTGTAAAAGTTATTTTATTTAAATTGTCAGATGGTAAATTAAATATCTTACAAAACTCTTTACCAATTTCTGAATTTTTGAAATTCATCTGACGAATTTCATTTTTCATCTTTAGTTGTTGTAAAGGCTCAATTTTTGAGTTCGATTTTCTCTTTGTATCAATGTCTTCTAAATCTTTTTGCATTAAAAAATCAAAACTTAAATCAATACCACTTCTTCTAGACTTAAAATCTAGAAATGGTGAATAATAAAATGTGGAAATAGTATTATTTGTGGTATGATTTTCAATATGAAAAGTAAACTTTGCATTTGATTTACTTGAAACTAATATTTTATCATTATCTTCAAAGAATATTGTTGATATATAACCATATTCACTATTTAGAGAATTAGAAATGATTTCTAAAAGAGAACTTTTTCCTGCTCCGTTTTTACCGACTATAGCCGATAGTAACAATACAGTATCTTGATTGTAAAAGTTAGGAATGAAATTTTTGTTATCTTCTTTTGTTATAAAGCCTTTTTCATTAATTGAAAAAAAATATCTTCCTCCAAAATTTATTATTTGTGGTTTCTCAAACAAGAAATGGTTTTCAATGTATATTGCGGATAATATCATATAAATTTTTACCTCGGATAAATTCCATTATTTTTCATCCAATTCAAATGTCTTTTTAAATCATCTGGATTGAATTTTTCTTTTTCTTTAGACCAACTGTAGAATTTCTTTAAAATTAATTCAAGGTTTATAAGTTCTTTATTTTCAAGGGCTTCTTTCCAGCAAGCATAAAGAGTTGCAACAGCTTCTATATCTTGAGATTTGTATTTTCTAAAAGTGGCAATCAAATAATCTATTTTTGGTTTATCAGCTTCAAAATATTTTTGATAATCATTTTGGTGTGAACCAACAGCCCCTAATGGTTTGTATTTTAAAAACTCGGTTTTCTCAAATTTAAACCATCTTTTTTCTTCAAGTTGCTTATCTAAAGAACGCATTAATCGGTTATCATAAGGCCCCATGGCTTGTTTTAAAAAATTCATTGGTAAACTCATGTTGTTTATTTCTTGACATAAGTACAGCAACTTTTGAAGTTTTAAATGACCTAATGTTGCTTCATCATGAAGCTGATAAACTATTTCAGCAGCTAATAAAGTTCTTTTGTATATATCAACATTCGAAGGTTTTAAAGATATTACCTTGGCTTGTTTTTTATTTTTACTTTTTAGTTCTTCAGCTGGCTCTGCAACCATACCAAGTATTGTATCTTCAACTTTATAATTTTCTTTAGCTGAGCTAGTTGAAGCCACACTAACCTGCCCATTCATCAACATAGGCAACAACCAATCTCGTAATGAGGCAAGTTCTTGGTTTTCCTTGTAGTTAATGGAAATTTTTTTATAAATTGATTCAACTTTTTCATTAAATAATTTTAAAATATCTTCGGCTGGAATTACTAATTTAAATCCATTTACCATCCCAGAATTCAAATTATTAATATTTGTACCTAAACACTCATTCTTAATTGTATTGGACATAAAGTCAGATTGTGTATAATTAAATAAATAAAAATGATAATATTGTTTTGGAACAAACTTTGCACAAAACGCTCCAAATGAGACTGTTTCATCAAAATAATAAAAACCATTTTTTCCTATATGCTCAATACTTCCACTTGACATAGTAATTAAAATATCAAACTTGTTTAAAATTTGTTTTTTGTTTACTAATTCACTAGGAACATATACCATATCATTAAGGTCTATCTGATTTCCAGTTATATTAGTAGCCCTCAAAATTGGGATTACATTACTATCATTTGAAGTTTTTATTGATTTCTTATCATAACTAACACCTCTAATAAATTCTGAAATATCCGAAATAGTTCCAATCTCCCACCCTTCAGGAATCTCTCTCTTCAACTCTTCATTCCAAACCATTTTACCTCCTGAAGATTTATAAGGTTTTCCTTCTTCATTGGGAAAATCAAACTGAACAAACCAATAATGATACAAAGTCTTAGCCATAGCTTCTAACTCCGAATTGATTCTATTGTTGATTTCTATTTTTGAATCTATATTTGATAAAAATATTGATGTTTTTTTTTGAACTTCTGTTTCTGGTACATAAAATTCATATGATGCTAAGTTATCATTGGTTAAATTAGGAAAAGTTGAACCACTTGTTAAATTTAATATTGAATTTAAATTGTACTCAATAAGATATTTTAAAAAATGATTAAATTCTTTACCTTTTTTATGAGATATAGAAGCTAATCCTCTTCCAATTGCATATTTTTTATCTGCCCAATTCATTCTACCAGTTGTAGAACCCCTAACACAAAAAAGTATATCAAATTCTTGGCATACTTTTTTTGGATCATTTGTGTATTGTTTTGGAATCGGGTAAAACGAGGTGAATTCAGATGGCCCATTTAAAAGAGGAATTCCATCTCCATTCTCATTGCAAGTTTCGCCTTGGGGCGATTGTCCCATTTTTATGTTTGCTAAATCAGAAAGTTTAACTTTAATCATAATTTCAACCCTTTCAAATTATTTTGAATTTCCATTTCTAAAGTCTTGTTTTCCTTAAAAAGTTCACTTAAATTAGATTCAAAGTTTTTCATTTTGGCAGTAAATTCTTCTGGAGAAATATCCACATGTTCAATTTTAACTTCAAAATATTGTCCTGCACTTAGGCTGTGGTTTTTGGCTATAATGTCATCATAACTAACCACTACTGAGAAATCGTCAATAGCCTTTTTGGTGTTAAACGTGTCAATAATCTTATCTTCTTCTTCGTATGACAACACGGTTTTTTGGTTCTTACCTTCTTTAATTGTAGTGCCTAATTTTGAGGCATCAATCAAAACTACATCTCCTTGATTTTGCTTGTCTAAAAAGATAATAGAAACGTTGGTACCAGTAGTGGCAAAAATGTTACTTGGCATACTTACCACACCCGCCAACATTTTACTGCTCACCATACGTTCTCTAATTTTTTTATCGATACCACTTTGTGCAGTAATAAAACCTGTAGGTACCACTATTGCCGCTTTACCTGTATCTTTTAATGAGTAGATAATGTGTTGTAAGAACATGAGGTAAATCGCCATACTTTCTTTCTTGGTTTTTGGAATATTAGGTATTCCTGCAAAAAAACGGTCATGGTTTTCTTTGGTGTCTAAGTCAGCACTAAAATCAGAGAAATCCAATTTAAATGGAGGGTTACTCACAATGTAGTCAAACTGTTGTAAGCGTCCATTTTTGTCTTTGTGAAACGGTTCTAAAATGGTGTTTCCTTTCACTACATTAGGTATGGAATGTACCAAGTCATTCAAAATTAAATTTAAACGCAACAAATTAGACGACTTTTGTGAAATGTCTTGTGAGTAAATAGTACATTTATCTTCTCCAATTTGATGGGCTAAATTCATTAAAAGCGTCCCAGAACCCGCACTTGGATCATAACAGGTTACATTACTTACATTTTCATTCACTAAACAACGAGCCATAATTTTAGCTACGGCATGCGGTGTAAAATATTCGGCATATTTTCCGCCACTGTTAGTATTGTAATCTTTAATTAAATATTCGAAAATAGTTGCATAAAAATCAAATTTCTCATGAAAAATATGTTCAAAACTAAAGTTAACTAGCTTGTTAATGATTGCTTTGCAAAATTCATCTCGTTTGTCGGTTACATATTTGCTAATGTTTTCAAATAAAACGATTTTTTCACCACCTTCTGTAATTACAGAGAAGATGTCGCTGTTTTCTTTGGCAATATCTAATAAGGTTGCATCGAACAAATCAGCAAATTTGGGCTCGTTTTGTTTTTCAAACAGACTTGTTATAAACTGGTGTGGTTGTAAACGTGCAGTACTTTCACTCATTTGAAACGAAAGCATTTCGTAATCGTCTGTGGTGTAAGAAGCTAAAACGGCTTTTAAATCTTTTGCATTGGATATTTTTGGGTCTATTTTTTTTAGTTCATGAACAAATTTATCGTTCAAAAACTTGTATAAAAAAACTTGGGTAATAATCTTAAATTCGTTTCCGTCATTTCCCAAACCATAATTTGCACAAACACTTTTCAGGTCATCAATTAATGTTTTGGTTTGCTTTTCAAATTGTACTGAGGTTGTCATTTTATTTTTGGGTTCTATAATTTAGGCAACTCTGCCATAAAATTCATTCATATATTCTTTAACTATCATAGCATTCACACGTTTTGCATTAGCTGAATCAAGTGCAATGTCATTTTTAGATTTAAACTGTTCTACTACGTATTTGATAATCATTCGCTCTACGTAACTTTCATTTTCTAATATGTTAGAGTTCTGTAAAATTTGTTGGTCAACCGCTGCTTTCAAACCTTGTAAGGCTTCAAATAATTTACTTTCGCTATCAGTTAATGGATCTTTTTCCATCAAACGTTTGTGCAAACGGGCATATTTTTCGTCATTTTCATACTTAGCACGTAGCAATTGATTTTTACGTTCTAATTCTTTGGCTTGCGTATAAATTGCCTCTAAAGCTTTGATGTTAGCTTCCATTTCTTCTTTGGTTACTTCGTTTAAATTTTTCTTTTTAAACAAGCGTTCCAATTCTTCTTTTAAGGAAATAAAAATAGGGTCAGCAGGGTCAAAATTGCCACCCAACATTTCACGTGTTTTTTGAAGTGTATTTTTTAATTGGTCAGCCAATACCATTTCTTCCTCCTTTACTTTTACAAAGGCAAAAATGACATCTTCTAGAGCAATATTTAATAAATTAGTATTGTCAATATTGGTTTCTAAGGCTTCTTTAGTGTTAATTAATGCTAAATGGTTATTGGCTTCTCGAGACAATATAGTTAACCTATGAAAATCTAATTTCTCTAATAAATCATAATTACCTGACAATCGGATTAAATTATACAAGCTTTTTGCGTTATTCAATACACGTGTAATTTTCAACATTTCACTTCTATCTTGAATCTGTGAAATTTGCTGTGAAAAGATTTCTGCATTTAAAGTATCAAAATGAAACAAAACGTCTTTGATTTCTTGAATCTCCTGTTTTATTTCTTCGGGTGTTTTAAATAAATTGGAATAATGTTCCATTTCATCGCCTAACTCGGCTTGTAATTCCCTAAAATAATCTTGATTGGTTTTGTCAAATTCACGTTGAATATCTGCAAAATCAACTACATAACCATATTTAAAATCTTTATATGTTCTGTTTACACGGGTTAGGGTTTGCAATAAATTATGTGCTTTTATAACCCTTCCTACATATAGTTTTTTTAATCGTGGTGCATCAAAGCCTGTAAGTAACATGTTGTATACAAACAACAAATCGATTTTTCCGTCTTTGAATTCATCTACTTGATTTTTTCGGTCATCTTTTGTGCCAATATCATGTAAAATAACAGCAACCGATTTTACTTTACTCTCATTTTTCTTTTTATCACCATAGCTTTCATGAGGTTCAGCAGCCAATAATAAATCATCAGAAACAGTTTTTTCTGCGTATTTATCTTGGAAGATTTCATACATCATTTTGGCTTGATCCGAAGAATCACATACTACCATTCCTCCAATCGTGTTGTCATTAAAAGCAATACGTGCACGTTCAAAATCTTGAATAACATAATCTAGCATCGGTTCAACAAATCTAGGATGTGCATAGACTTGTTTTTTGTCACCATTGCCTTTTAAAATATCGATAGATTCTAAAGCTTCCTTTAATTTTAATTGATAATTGGTTTCAATTTCTTCTCGAATTAAGCGCAAGGTGTAACCATCCGAAATAGATGAATTGTAGTAGTATTTATGAATGTAACTACCAAATAAAGCTCTAGAGTTGAAATCGTCGCCTAATAATGGTGTTCCCGTTAATCCTAATTTAATTGCATTTACATCCGATTCATTCAAGTTTGCCAAGAAACTACCTTTTGGATTATAACTGCGGTGTACTTCATCTAAGAAGTAAACCCTTTGAATAGACAAATTATAATCTGTATTTCGAACCACATCTGGATCGTCTTTGAATTTTTGAATGTTAACAACGGTAATTTCAGGTTTCCCTGAGCTATTATGAATAACAGAAGTTGCTTTGATGTCTTTTGAAAACTCCTCTCTCGAGTTTATTTTATGAACAACTAAACCTCTGCTTAGAAACTCTTTGCTTGCTTGGGTTAGTAAATCCAGTCGGTCAACAATAAAATAAAATTTAGGAACAACACCTTTTTTTTGAAAAAAATTAGTTAGATACTTAACGTTATAATATGCCAAAGCGGTTTTACCACTTCCTTGAGTATGCCAAATAATTCCTTTTTTAATTCCTTCTTCGAGTTTACTCTCAATCGCTTTTGTCGCAAATAATTGAGGGTAACGCATTATATGCTTTTGCAGACCAGTAGATCCTTTCACATAGGCTATTCCAAACTGTAACATAAAAGCCAATCGTTGTTTTTGAAACAAAGATGTAGAAATTCTATTGGTTGGTGTATTATAGTGTTTATTGGTTAAGAATTCTGGTGAGTTTTTAATACTTAATAAATTATTGTCTTTTAAAACAAAATTCTCTTGAGAATCATCAACTACAGAAAATAGCGAATCAAAATTGAAATGATCTTCTTCTCTGAAGTAATTGAAATTGGGTTTAGAATAGGAGGGGGTAGCATAAAAAGCACCTTCAATTGGTAAAGGTGAACTATTATCATATTCCATATTATTTGAAAAAACCATCAATTGAGTTAAGTTCACAAAATGACGAAATTTTTTATTTTGAAATCGAGTTTGAATACGCTTATGTTCTGCTAAAACACCATCTTGATTGTTTGGCTTTTTAACCTCAATAAAAACTAAAGGCATTCCATTAATCAAAAGAATTACATCAGGACGAAATTCTTCATCGTCTTTTTTATAGGTTAATTCCGTTACAACATTAAAAGAATTATTTTCAAAATTTTCAAAATCAATTAATCTAACACCAGATTGATCTATAAGTTTTTCATAAAAAGCCTTTCCTAAATCTTCATTTTCTAGACAAAGTGCAATTTCATCATAAACTCTATCAACATCTCCGGAACTCAACTCAGGATTCAATCTATGAAGACTAGATTTAAAAATATCTGTAAAAATATTTGTCGATTCATCCCATTTTTGGTCTGATAAAGATAAATATTCATACCCTAAATGCATCAAATGCAATATAGTAGGAATTTTTACACGAGAATCTTCGTTGAATTTCATTGATTAATTTTATATGTATAGTATAAACCTTCAAACATAACGAAAAAAAAGGGTATTTACAACTCGTAAAAATAACTGATTTTCAAACCAGGTATTTTTACGGGGGTACCATTGGAAACAAAGGTAAACAAAGGGAAAACAAAATAAATGAGGAAAACCGTAAATGAAATGATAAAAATAGTTTCCGCTAATTAGTTTCTATTGTTTGCCTTTGTTTTCTTTTTTTGACTGTTGAAAAAAGAATGAGAAAAGACTAAAAAGAATTGGATTAGAATTTCTATTTTTACATCAGAAAAATATTTTTAATCGCGTAAGCTATTAATCTTGGGAATAGAAAACTAGGAATCTTCTAAACAAACCAATGAATTAATAGGCTTACGCCCGTGCATAATATTGCGTGGGCGTAGTCTTCTGTTTGTTGGGTCTCCTAGTACCTCTATTTCGGTTGGCTAATGTCTCACGCATTTTTTTATGCTTATGGAAAACTCAACTTCACTTGACATCAGAACTGAATTTGTAAACGTAATTTTATTTGGTTCAACTATTGCACCTGAAATAACAAAAAGTATTAATACTTCAGCTGAATTTAATCATATACTCCAGTTAAAGTATGACAGTGAAAGAGAGCAATTACTTTACCCCATTTGCTCTAGTTTTTTAAAGGATTTAGACTATGATGGAAGATTATCATTAATTGATTTAATGACCTCTGATGGGATGTATTGTAAATTTATTTTTGCTTGGTATTTACTTTCAAAAAATCATTTAATAAAATCATTTGAAGATGCTGAATACTATGTAACTAAAGACTTATTAGAATTTAAGATTGAAGGTAAAATTAACGATAGTGTAATTCAATTTTTTAAAATAATTCTTGATCGATTATCTTTATTCAAATTTAAAATTCCAGGCAAAATCAATAATAGCGAGTATTTGAGAATAACTTCTAAAATAAACAATTGTGATATCGAAAATTATTTCCTTTAGAAGATATTTTTATTTATCTTTGAAACACTGGAGCTGGGTATAGTCTTGGCGGAGAGAGTAACTTCGGTGAAACCGACCAAAAAGTGAGATCAGACAGAAAAAAGACTTGAGTTAATCAAGTCTTTTTTTGTTAGAAATATTTATCGTTTTAAATCATCATCTAAAATTGAAACTAAGTATTCTAAATAGTAATCTAATTTATCAATGTCTAAATTAGAAAGTCTCCCAGTTTCATTATGCTTTTTAGTAATTTGATTTATATTAACTCCAATTTTATTGATTGCAAATACAAATCGCGGATCCTTATTTGTATTTATTGTTATGTTTTTCTTTTTAAATGTTTTGATAAAAACATCTCTAATTACATCTGATTTATTATCTCCAAATTTGCTTAAAAATTGAAACTCTTCTTCAGTAAATCTGACTGTAACTTTTCTATTTCTGATTTCCGAAGGTTTTGATTTTGGTCTTCCTCCGTTATTTTTTTTGTAACTCATTTACACTAGAAATTTTATTTATATCTTAAAAAAATTATCGAGTTTACGAAGATAATTTCAAGGGTTATTGTCCGACAATAACATACCTTGCTATTTTCATTTGAAAACAATTTTATTTTCTTTTTAATACCCAATCATTAAGGTCTTTATATTCTGAATATAAACTGCTTTTGTCAATCGCATTTTGATGTTTTGAAAGGATTTGGTTTGTACAATTTTTGCCAGCAGCATCATTATCTAAATAAAGTTCAATCAAATTATATTTATCTAAAATGACATCACATTTATTAATTAAAGCAATGGAATTTAGAATTAAAAAGTCGCAATTTTGATTGTGAAAAACACTATTAAGATTTTTATAGGATAGGTAATCTATAAAACCTTCAAACACACAAATTGTATTTGAATTATTTTCAATTAAGGTTATGTCTTTTCTCCCGATGCAAATTTTAGTGTATTTGGAGCGTAACTCATAACCCAAACTTCTGTTCTGAAAACCAATAGCGAAATAGTTTTTTCCTTTAAGCTCATAATGAATTTCTTTTAAATGAGATTCTCCAGTAAATGAGTGAATATTTCTAGCTTTTAAATATTGTAAAAGAGCATAATGTTGAATTTGAATAGCCTTTGTTATTTTAGTATTGTTCACATTTTCAGTCAACTTTGGAGACGAGTGAAAAGAAAATGAACCATTTTCTAGTTTTTGTATGGCTTCATAAGCGGTTAATGAATTCAATCTCATCATCAAATCAATTACATTTCCTCCATGACCAATTCCGAAGTCATACCAACAATTTTTTTCTAAAGATACTTTGAAAGAAGGCTCGGATTCGGAACGAAAAGGGGAGAGGAACCAAACCTCTTTTTCAGATTGTTTTTTTGGTGCATGACCGGACTTTTTTAGAGCATCAATAATCGAGATTTTTCGAGCTTTTTCGAAGGTTATTTTTTTTTCTTTCATCGGGAAAAATTTTTTTTTCGTCTAACTTGTTAAATAATTATAGGTTAACCTATTGTAAGGGCGTGTCAAGTGTTGATTTTACTGGTGTTAAGAGATGTAAATCACACAAATTGACTAAGTTTTTATTTTCAAATCACACAAAATGACTAAACAAATCACACAAAATGACTAAATAGAACAGCTTCTATCACTTATATTTAGTTAAGTGTGATTTTGGTATTTCAAGTTCAGGCAAAATCACATTAATTAATAAGCTAAATATGTCTTTTTTAGTTTTAAGTCCAGATGTAAGTTCGTCATCTAACCTTTGGAAACGATAAAATGCTTTCTCTAGGTTGTTCTGTTGTACTAGAATTTCGGTATAGTCTAATGCTTTGGTGTCTTTATAATTAGGGAAATAGATATTTAAGAAGCTATAAACGTATATGTAGTGCCTTTCTTTAACGCCTGAGAAGCCGCTTTTGTTTCTATAATTCCCATGAATTTTTATCGAGATTCTCTCGTATTTTTTATTTGATTTTATCAATGAATAAGTGAAAAATAAATCTGCTTTTTCTTTTAATTCACTAATTGAATCATCAAGTACTCTTTGTCGAAAATGCGCTATTTGTTTGTATTTATTCTCTATTGATAAATACACTTTTAAATCTTCTATTGAACAATTGTAGCCACCTTTATCTTCCCAACGACAACAGAGTTCATATAGAGCTTTAGAATAGATTGAACTAAGTCCAATAGCGATTGTCTTTTGAATTGGTGTAAAACCACCTCCTAAATAGCAAAAAAACCTGCAAGCTTGTGACGGAACAATAAATGAAATGTATTGAGAATTTCTAATGTACTTTATACCACTTATTAGCGAAGTAATATTTTCTTGGATCTGGTGTGATTTTCCATTTATTCCCGGAATATTTATATGATACTCAACTTGCTTTGAAGCTAATGATTTTACGGAATCCTTAATCCTTTGATAATTATTATTCTTCTCAATTTTCTTAAGCTCAATTGTTATTTCTTGCTCCGAATATTCCATATTGACATCTAAACTTTGCGATTTTGATAACTCGTCAATAATGAAATAAATGATGTTATATTCAATAGTTGACAATGTAAATCGCGCAGTTGAAATGTGATTGGGTTTTCTTATGTAAATGGTATTATTCAAAGTCTTTTTTAGCTTGTTACAAATTCAAAATCTAGTAAAACTCGAATGAAAGTATAGAAAGAGTATTCTACACTTTCATTTTACTTCTTGTATGTAGTATATTCGATTGCTTTTTGCTCTATTTGAAAAACAGAGTTTGATTTGTTTTGTAACAACCATTCATCAATTTCTTTCTTTTGGAAGAAAAGTGTTTTACCGTTTGGTTTAGAGTAGGGGATTATACTTTTGTGAACCAACTTGTATATGTAGCTGCGTGAAAATCCTGTATAGTTTATTAAATCTTCAACAGTTAAGATTTGTTTTACACTACTTACTAGTAATGTTTCAAGCTTATTAAGCTTTTCGATAATTACTTCATTTGCGTCCATGTTTTTTTCTTTTTTTAAGATTATATGGACAAATGTCAGGATAGGAAAATAGAAAAACATTAAGGTATTAAGAACCTTAATGTTTTTTTATTTTTTCAAAAATCGAACGGATTATTTTAATGTTTGGCGAATTGTTTTTACTTTGATTGCCTCCACTATAAAGAGTTGAAGCTTTAAATGTTCTATCTTTTGTTTTTATATTACCAGCGTGTTCAATAAAAGTTAAAGGTATTTTTTCATTGAGATCTTCATTAAAACATTCAATAAAAAATTTAATTTCAACATTTGTAATTTTAAAATGAATTACAGAATTGTGGTCTTTCCAGTCTAATTTAAATACTTTTATGAAATCTTCTTTTGAAGTTCTATCAATATCAATAAAATCATATCTATTTAACTCATTATAGATTTCTTCCAACACTTCATTTTTAACTTCAATTTGATAATTACCTTTGATTTTTTTTGAAGACGAATTGTTCTTGATCTGATTATTTTCTATAGAATCATTTGAAAGAGATTTGACCTTATTTTCAATACTATTTAGAAGATTAATGTAATTTTCCTTGTTGTGTTCCAACTCCTCAATTAAATCAGAAATAAACATATCATTTTCAATAAATAAATTATTAGTTCTTTTTAATTGATTTTTTAAAGTAGGAATAATTATTTCTAGAGGATTTAAAAAATGTTCTAATAAGTATTCTTTAGTTATTAAAAGTTTTTTAGTTAAGGTTTCTGTTGAATATTCCTTTGTTCTTAAGAGATTAATAATTAATTCTTGAAAATCTTTTTTACAATTAAATTCTAAATAATATTCTTTATCAGAATTTGAAATATTTCTGTTAGATCTTGTAAAAATATCATCTATGTTATATTGGGATCTTTCCCTTTTTTTTGTAAAATGGCTAAAGTATTCTTTGGTGAATGGATATAGAGGTTTTTCAATAAAAACTTCGCAAAACAAGCTAAAATGCTCAAATTCATTTAACTTTTTTATTTTATTTTTAATTTTTTTATCGGTTGTTTCAGGATTATTATTCATTAATAATTTTCTAATCTTAAAATAATCTTTGTTTTTTTGAAAGTAATTAATAATCATGATATTATATTTTTATTTCTGGAATTAGATTAGCAGCTTCTTTCATTTTTTGATCTACAATCTTAGCGTAAATTGCTGTTGTTCGGATCTCCCGATGGCCAAGACGTTTTGAAACAGTATAAATATCAGCTCCATTTTCAAGTAATAGCACAGCATTAGTATGTCTGGCACTGTGGAAAGTAATGTGTTTTGAAATACCGGCTCTGTTACACCAATGTACAATCTCATTATTGTAAACCGCTCCATATTTTAAACCTTTAAAAACCCTTTCTGAAGGGTGTTGTCTTTCACCTAGTAATTCTCTTGCTTGACTTGATATGTATAAATATTCAACACCATCTGTTTTTTCTTGGCGAAAATTTATTCTACTAATTCCATTGTCTTCATCTCTAATTTCTCTCCAGTTTAAAGTATTGATATCAGACCAACGTAATCCAGTTAAGCAGGAAAAAATAAAAGCATTTTTAAGTACCTGGTATTTACAATTTGTGCTAGCGAGAGCTTGTAATTCTTGATAGGTTAAATATTCTCTTTGACTTTCAGCTTGCTCAAAAGATTTGATCTTTGAAGCATAATTGATAGATAGATAGCCTTCATCAAAAGCAGCTCTCAAGCATGCTTTAAATTTATTCAGATAGGAGTATTTTGAATTAAGGGAAAGAGGTAAATTACTTTTAGTTTTTGCTTCCTTGTCAAAATAGTTACGAACCATTTTCACAAATTCTTCATCAATCTCTTCAAATAGTAAATTAGCATTGATACATCTTTTTAAATGTAGAAATGTAGCGGTCCAGTTTCCGTAGTTTTTCGGGGAATCGCTTTTTTCTTCAGTTTTTTCAATAAAAAAATCCAAGAAGCGTCTTTTTGATTTTGAAGTATTTTTAATATCAAACTTACCCTGAAAGAATTCAGCTTTTCTTATAGATAGAATTTGCTCCGCTAAAAGTTCAGTTTCTTTGTTCTCTTTCTTTTCAGCAGCAGTAAGTGGATTTTGATGAAGATATAGTTTTAAATACTCAAAGTCTCTTAAATGAATTCTTTTACCGTCTTTATCTAATTGTGAGCCTTTATAATATTCAAGGTAAAGACTGTACTTATCGTTCTTAAGCTTTTTCTTTTTTAAAGTGATTTTCATAGGTGTACATTTTTACACCTTTTTAGTATGAAGGTGTACATGAGATGAAACAAATGTACTAATAAGGTAAATCATAAACAAGTCGAAAGACTTGTAAATACTTGCTAGTCAAGTAAAAGAACAAAAAGTAAATCAAGAGAAAGCGGTTTTATTTCCCGATACAAAAATTAGCAAAAATATTACCTAAAAGTTCATCATTGGTAACTTCCCCAGTAATCTCACCAAAGTAATGTAATGCAGAGCGAATATCAATTGCCATCAAATCAGAAGAAAGTCCCGAATCCAATCCCCATTTCACTTTTTTAATTTCTTCTAGCGCTTTTAATAAAGAGTCGTAATGACGTGTGTTGGTTACGATTGTTTCGTTATTTCTAAGTGCGCCAGTGTTTACTAAAGAAAGTAGTTCAGCTTTTAATGTATCAATGCCTGATTTTTCTTTAGCTGAAATAGTTGCCAATTTAACATTCAATTCTTTTAATTGTTGGCGAATTTGATTCACTTCTGCCTCCGAAATTAAATCGATTTTATTGACTACAACGATAAGTTGTTTTAATGGGTATTTATTTTTTATTTTTTCAATTTCGGTAATGTATTGCGAACCTGAAACTTGAAACTTGGAACTTTCAAACAAATAAATTACTACTTGAGCTTGCTCAATCTTCTCAAATGTCTTCTGAATTCCAATACTCTCAACAACGTCTTTCGTTTCACGAATTCCTGCCGTATCAATAAATCTAAAACCAATTCCGTCAATTACTAATTCATCTTCAATCGTATCACGAGTTGTTCCAGCAATATCAGAAACAATGGCGCGTTCTTCGTTTAATAAAGCGTTTAATAAAGTCGATTTTCCAACATTTGGTTCGCCTACAATGGCCACTGGAATACCGTTTTTAATAACATTACCAACAGCAAACGAATCAATTAATCGTTTCAATACAAATTCAATGCGTTCTAATAAATCATGAAATTGTGTTCTGTCAGCAAATTCAACATCTTCTTCTGCAAAGTCTAATTCTAATTCGATTAGAGAAGCAAAATTCAATAATTCTTCACGAAGTTTAGCAATCTCGTTACTGAAACCACCGCGCATTTGTTGCATCGCAATTTGGTGTGAAGCTTCATTATCCGAAGCAATCAAATCAGCCACCGCTTCGGCTTGCGATAAGTCCAATTTCCCGTTTAAAAAAGCTCGTAAGGTAAATTCACCTGCTTGCGCCATTTTCGCGCCTTTACGAAGTAATAATTGGATGATTTGTTGTTGAATAAAAGTAGAACCATGACACGAGATTTCAATCACGTTTTCACCTGTGTACGAATTCGGACCTTTGAAAATCGAAAGCAATACTTGGTCATAAACTTTGCCATTATCCACAATATGTCCCAAATGAATGGTATGTGTTTTCTGTTTCGTGATATCCTTTCCTGAAACCGATTGAAATACGTCAGCGGCTATCGTAATAGCATCTTTACCAGATAATCGAATAATAGCAATCGCACCCGCTCCAGACGGTGTAGCTAATGCAACTATGGTTTCTTGTGGAATCATGTTCTAAATTTAATCCTGCAAAGATAAATCAAAGTCAGAAGTTAGAAGTTAGAAGTTGGAAGTTTTTTTAGTTACACAAAGTCTCACGAAGTTTAGCACAGAGTTACACCAAGTTTTTCTTTGCGTTCTTTGCAAAAAACTTTGCTTCTTTGCGTTATAAAAAATATTACTTGTTCAAGAGATGCTTGCCAACATGACAAACTAAGTGGATAGGCTATTGTGAACTATGTAAAGTGAAACGTCCGAAGCTTCGGACTAAAATCAACACAAAGCAACTCTATTGTGTCTATGTGTTTAAAAGAAAACTCCCGCTTGAAAATCCGCTTTATTCGTGAGCCAATAAAATAAAATTAAAAAACCACTAAAGCCAAAGCCAAGTGGTTTTTAAGTTAGTTAAGGTTGGTAATAAGATTTTAAGTTAAACTATAAAATCAAATATTGTAAATTAGTTGCTCAACATTACTGGCATTACTAGCATCGTAACGGTTTCGCCTTCGTCTAAGCCGTCTACTGGAGTTAAAATTCCTGCTCTGTTTGGCATCGACATTTCTAATTGGATTTCATCACTTGATAAATTATTCAACATTTCGGTTAAGAAACGTGAGTTAAAACCGATTTGCATATCGTCTCCTTGGTAATCACAAGTCAAACGCTCGTCAGCTTTGTTTGAATAATCGATATCTTCTGCCGAAATATTCAATTCGGTTCCTGCGATTTTTAAACGAATTTGGTGCGTAGTTTTGTTAGCAAAAATAGCTACACGACGAACCGAGTTTAAAAACTGAACTCTGTTGATTAATAATTTGTTTGGATTTTCTTTTGGAATAACCGCCTCATAGTTTGGATATTTTCCATCGATCAAACGACAAGTTAATACATAATTCTCGAAAGAGAACGTTGCATTAGAATCATTGTATTCGATAGCTACTTCTGCGTCAGATGCTGCTAAAATTCCTTTTAAAATGTTTAAAGGTTTCTTTGGCATAATAAAATCAGCTACTTGTGATGCTTTTACATCGGTACGAGCATATTTTACTAATTTGTGAGCGTCTGTTGCTACGAAAATTAATCCTTCTGGTGAAAATTGGAAGAATACACCACTCATTACAGGGCGTAAATCATCGTTTCCAGCAGCAAAAATAGTTTTACTTACTGCAGTTGCTAATACTTCAGCAGGAACTAATGTTTTTGAAGGATCATCTAAAACTACTGCTTTAGGGAATTCTTCTCCTGGTGCATAAGCAATCGCATATTTACCCGAGTTTGAGCTAATTTCTACAGTTGAATTATCCTCAACAGTAAACGTTAACGGTTGCTCTGGGAAGGTTTTTAAGATATCTAATAAAAGTTTCGCTGGAATAGCAACACTTCCTTGACTTGTAGAATCAATTTCTAACGTAGCCGTCATTGTTGTTTCTAAATCAGAAGCTGAAACTTTTAATTGGTTGTTGTCTAATTCAAAAAGGAAATTATCAAGGATAGGTAAGGTGTTACTACTGTTGATAACACTTCCTAAAACTTGTAATTGTTTTAATAAATACGAACTCGATACTATAAACTTCATCATCTTGTATTTTAAAATCGTGATTTGATTTTATATTTCACAAATATATTCTAATTCTGTTCAACCGCAAAAACAATTTTATTAACAACTAGCGGCTGTATTTTCTTTTGCGTAAGAAAGTAAATAAAAATCCAAAGATTGCTAAAACAACTATTGGTAATCCGACAGTTACCATTTGTGCGGTTGTGTAATTTTTATATACTTCTTCTTTGTTCAAAAGTGGTAAATCAACATCTTTACTTCGGATGTTAATAAGTCCGTTATCGTCTAAAAGGTAATTTACGCAGTTCATTAAGAACTCTTTGTTACCATATAATTGATTCGTCCACTTGTCAAAACCTAATTCTAATGGAACGCCTTTGTCTAACTGGTTTTTAATTACATCACCATCCGAAATTACAATCATTTTATTGTCTTTTCCAGTAGCTAGGAATGAATTGTCTTTAAAAGGTAATACTCGGTTTTGATACATCGAATTGAATTTTCCTTCCATTAAAACCGCTACAGGCAATAATCCTTTTCCTAAATATTCTTCTTCTGTAGTTTCTTCTGTAACCATGTCTAATGAGATAGGGCTTGGTGTTCCAACGGTTTTAGAATATTCAGACGAACTCAATAAAACGGTTTTCTTAATGTCGTTTTTCAGGATTTCGATTGGAGAAGTAAATTCAAACTTAATCCCTTCCATGTTTTTCACAATTGGATGTGTTGAAGTTGGATAAACAAAAGGTGAAAATTTCCAACGATATTCTTGCATTTGGGTTTCACTTCCTCGATTTCCTGTTGCTAATTTAATTGGCGTTGCATATTCGTCTTTTACCAACAACGGATTAATTCTAATTCCGTATTTAAAGAACATATCGGTTAAGTTCAATTCGCGTTGTGCGGCTAAAATCGTACCGGTTTCGTTGTATAAACTGTCCATATCAGCTGAAACGGCATCAACTAACCACAAGGTTTTTCCACCATTCATAATGAACTGGTCTAACACTTGTTTTTCTTCTTCTGTGAAAGCTTCTGTTGGTTTTGCAATTACGGCTAAATCATATTTTTTAAGCGCTTCTAAAGTCTGAGTAGGTTGTTTTGCTACCGAATCCAATGTAAAAGGTCCAATGTAATAACTTTCTTTAACCGTTCTTAAGAAATCGGCCATGAAAGGTTCAATTAACTCGCCATTCCCTTTGATTACGGCAATTTTCTTTTGTTTTTCTTTCGAAATTTTATTGATAGCTTCTGCAAAACCAAATTCCAAATGCTGTACTGAACTAATTACTTTTTGCTCGGTTGAAGCTCCCATTAAGTTTTTCAATAAAGCCACTTTCGTGAATTTATCACCATATGTTGCTTGCGCCCAAGGAAAAACAACTTCTTGCGATTGCTTTCCTTTGTCTTCCACGGTGATGCTTAGCGGTTGCATGCCTTTCGCGTAGAATTCTTTCATTTTTTCTACTCGCGTTTCCTCTTTTTCAATCGGATTTTTGAAGTTGAAAATAATGTTCGAATTATAAGCCGTGAATTCTTCTAAAAGTTGTTTGGTTTCGTTTTGTAAACGTTTAAATTCTGGTGGAAAGTTGCCTTCTAAATACACTTCAATGTATAACGGACTATCCACACTTTCAATAATGTTTAAAGTCGTTTCCGATAAAGTATAGCGTTTGTCTTGCGTTAAATCGAAACGTTTGAAAAAGAAGTTGCTAATTAAATTGATAACGATGATTGCTAAAAATACAATTCCTAATCGCTTTAAAGCCTTTGATTTGTTCTCCTTCATTACCATTTCAAAGATTTAAGTTGATAAACCGTTGCCGATAAAAATAAAAACGTAACACTCACAAAGTACACAATATCACGTGTGTCTAACACACCGCGACTCATACTTTTAAAGTGATAATCCATTCCTAAAGCAGCAAACATCGAACTATAATTTCCAAGGAAAGAAGCAATGCCATCAAATCCGAAATAGAAAAAGAAACAACAAAAAACCGCAATTATAAATGCTACAATTTGATTGTCTGATAAAGTAGAAGCAAAAATTCCAATTGCCGTGTAAGCCGCAATCAAGAACAACAATCCGAAATACGAACCAAGTGTACTTCCCATATCAATATTGCCTTGCGGATTTCCAAAATGCGAAATCGTCAATACATAAATAATCGTTGGAACAATCGCTAAAATGATTAAAATTAACGCACCTAAGAATTTTCCGTTTACGATGTCCCAATTAGAAAGCGGTTTGGTAAACAACAATTCAATCGTTCCTTGTTTTTTCTCATCCGAAAAACTGCGCATGGTTACAGCAGGAATTAAGAAAATTAAAATCCATGGTGCCAATTTGAAGAACGGACTCATATCGGCAAAACCCGAGTTTAATATGTTGAATTCGCCTTCAAAAACCCAAAGAAATAATCCGTTGAGTAAAAGAAAAATCCCGATGACTAAATATCCAATCGGCGAACCAAAAAAGGATTTTATTTCTCGTAATAATAATGCTTTCATTTTTTATTTGTTGTTTCAGGTTTCAAGTTTCAAGTTTTTTAACTCTCAACTCCAACTTCTAATTTCTGAATTCTAATTTCTAATTTAATGTTACCAATCTATCCACACTCCAAGCTTCAGGTTTATCGCTAAATAAAGTTTTTGTGTAGGTCCAAACGCCATCAAACAAAGCTGATTTTCTGTAATTTTCTAACGCTTCTTCGTTTTCCCAATAACTATAAGTGAAGAAAATACGTTTGTCGTTTTTGTCTTGATACAATTCTAAGAAACGGTTTCCTTCGAAGTTTCGTATGTGGTGTTTCACTTCTTCAAAATTATTTAAAAAAGCTTCGATTTTATCTTCGTGAAAACGCATTTTTACAATTCTTATGAACATATTTTTATTTGAATTTAATGGATACCGTATCTCTAAAATGCAATCCTAATAAGGTGGCTGCCGAACCTACCGTTTTTGGATTACTCTTATATATCGCAATTTCTAAATAACCGTTTTCATTGAATAACGCCAAGAAATCACC
Source organism: Flavobacterium sp. (assembly GCF_036782315.1). Taxonomy (GTDB): domain Bacteria; phylum Bacteroidota; class Bacteroidia; order Flavobacteriales; family Flavobacteriaceae; genus Flavobacterium. The sequence goes on along the minus strand of NZ_DAIPZK010000011.1, from coordinate 11,119 downwards.
TTCTAAATCTTTCAATTGTTTCACATCAGAAACCGGAAAATCGGAGTAGTTTTTGTGCAAACGACTGAACTTCTTATTTTTGATTACGATTTCGAACTTTCTGCCTCTGATGGTTTCGTTAAATTGTTTGTGCGAAATATTAGTAACGCAATTTCCAAACGAATCGATATACACAATTTGACCTTTAATTTCGTTTAAATTATCGGAAATAGAAGAAGTCAAAACGTTTACCGGTTTCAATGATTGAATTTCCTTACCAATTACATTCAACAAACCACCTCGGGCAATATGACATGCAACTGCTACGAAAACATCCATATCGCTAGCATTAATATTCAATCGATCGTGGATGGTAATGGCTACAATTTTCTGTGGAATTTTTTTCTGAATCAAAGAGTTTAAAATTCCATTATCGGCACAAATGAAATAATGATCGTCCCATTGCATCGCAATATGTTGGGTATCGCCCACACGTTCACTGTCAACACCAATAATGTGAATCGTGCCTTTTGGAAAGTTATGATAAGCGGCTTCAATACAGTAACTCGCTTCTAATGTGTTGAATAAGTCAATCTCGTGCGAAATGTCTACAATAACCGCTTCTTGGTGTTCCGACAAAATTTTGCCTTTCAAAGCACCTACGAAGTAGTCTTTGTGTCCAAAGTCGGTAGTTAAAGTAATTATTGACATTTTTTTGTTTATAACTTATTTGAAATCCAACAGTAGTTTTTACTAAATTTGATTGCAAAGCTACTATAATTTTAGCGTTTCAAAAATAATTAAAAAAAGAAAGCCTTTGAACGAAAGAATCATTGAATTAGTCGACATTGCTCCAAAAGAATTTTGGGGTGCGCAAGATGCTCATCTTGAAACCATTAAGAAGTATTATCCAAAACTTAAAATCGTAGCACGAGGAACTACTCTTAAAGCGTATGGTGAGCCTGAAATCTTGGATGAGTTTGAAAATCGCTTCAAAAGATTGATGCATCATTTTACGCGTTACAACAGTATTGATGATAATGTTATTTTGAGGGTTTTAGAAACGAGTCATCAACATGATGCCGAACACATGCACGATCGCGATAAGATTTTAGTGCATGGTGTAGGAGGAAAGTTAATCAAAGCCATGACGCCCAACCAACAAAAATTGGTGGATTATGTACATAAAAACGACATGGTTTTCGCTATCGGTCCAGCCGGAACAGGAAAAACGTATACCGGAGTTGCCATGGCAGTAAAAGCATTGAAAGAAAAACAAGTCAAGCGAATCATATTAACACGTCCAGCTGTGGAAGCAGGGGAGAACTTAGGTTTTCTTCCTGGTGATATGAAGGAAAAGTTAGACCCATACATGCAACCGTTGTATGATGCGTTGCGCGATATGTTGCCACCACAAACTTTAGAAGATTACATTTTAAAAGGCATCATTCAAATTGCACCATTAGCGTTTATGCGTGGACGAACGTTAGATAACGCTTTCGTAATCTTAGATGAAGCGCAAAATACCACGCACTCCCAAATGAAAATGTTCTTAACCCGTATGGGAAAAAACGCCAAATTCATCATCACGGGCGACCCAGGTCAGGTGGATTTACCACGAAGAACGATTTCAGGATTGAAAGAAGCTATTTTGGTTTTGAAAGATGTTGAAGGCATCGGAATCATTTACTTAGATGACAAAGATATCGTACGTCACCGTTTAGTGAAGAAAATTATTGATGCGTATAAGAGTATTGAGAATAATGATTAGATAAGTGTTCTAAAAATAGTTTATATTTAAAGGGGTCGAATTCGTCCCCTTTTTTATTGGAAGTAAGTATTTATATCTGATTTAAAATATTAAAAACTTTGATTTTATGATTGATTTCAGCATCCCATAAACGTTAAAAAAATCTTATAATTCCACTTTTTAAAAAATAAAACCCCGCTTTTACTCGTTTCAATTGTAAACCCTAAAATTTACAAGTATGAAAAAAGTAGTTTTGTTTTTAGCCACGTTATGTTATGGTTTAAGTTATGGTCAAGAAATTCCAAAAATGGATATCACACCAAGGAATTCTTGGTTTAAAGCAGGATTAACTGCTGGTGTACCAATGGGAGACGCAAAAGATATTTCGTCTTTTAATGTGGGAGTTGACGTAAGAGGGCAATATTTGTTTAATCCGCATTTTGGAATTGGTATTGCTTCTGGATACAATCATTTTTTTGGTAAAGATGATGTGGATGATTTTGGTGTGGTTCCGTTAGCAGGTTTCGCTAGATATTATTTTCAAACTGAAGGTGTATTTATTGGTACCGATTTAGGTTACGGATTCTTAACTAACGTTGATAATGCAGGTGGTTTGTATTTTAATCCCCAAATTGGATATCACAATAGAAAATGGAATATCTACGGCTATTACCAAAATACTTTTGCCGAAGACATTAACATTCGTTCTTTAGGAGTTGGGGTAACGTATAACATCATGTTCAAATAAATTTTCGTGATGATAAATTTTCGTCACATCGAGTGATTTTTTTCCGACACTTCGGAAGAAAATCGTATCGAGACAAGAAAATTGGAGTCAAAAACTATTCTCGATTTTCGTCACTTCGAGTGCATAGCGTATCGAGAAGTTTTGTTTTGCTTTACTCCACAAAAAACACTCGAACTGACGTTTTTGTAAATTACTCCGAAAGAATTTAAATATCTTTAAAATAACAAAGAGAAGTTCAAAAGAGCTTCTCTTTTTTTATGAAATCATTTTTTGAAAGAAAATAAATAGTTTACTTTTGCACCACACAAACAACAACACAACATAATGAATACAATTACGACTACCAATTTCAATTTTCCAGGTCAAAAGTCGGTGTACCGTGGAAAAGTTAGAGAAGTTTACAATATCAATGATGAATTATTAGTGATGGTTGCTACCGACCGTCTTTCTGCATTTGATGTGGTTTTACCAAAAGGAATTCCTTATAAAGGTCAAATCCTTAATCAAATCGCTACTAAATTCATGGAATTAACTGCTGATATCGTACCCAATTGGTTAGTAGCCACTCCAGATCCAAACGTAGCGGTTGGACATTTATGCGAGCCTTTTAAAGTGGAAATGGTAATTCGCGGGTATTTATCAGGACATGCAGCGCGTGAATATGCAGCAGGAAGAAGAGTTCTTTGCGGTGTGGAAATGCCAGAAGGTTTAAAAGAAAACGATAAATTCCCAACACCCATCATCACGCCAACAACGAAAGCAGATAACGGTTCGCACGACGAAGACATTTCGCGCGAAGCTATTTTAGCCAACGGAATTGTAACCGAAGAAGATTACTTAACCTTAGAAAAGTATACTAGAGCCTTATACCAAAGAGGAACTGAAATTGCAGCATCTCGCGGTTTAATCTTAGTAGATACGAAATACGAATTCGGGAAAACAAAAGACGGACAAATTGTATTAATCGATGAAATCCACACGCCTGATTCTTCGCGTTATTTCTACGCAGAAGGATATGCTGAAAGACAAGCAAATGGCGAAGAACAAAAACAATTATCAAAAGAGTTCGTTCGTCGTTGGTTAATTGAAAATGGTTTCCAAGGAAAAGAAGGCCAACAAATTCCAAACATGACCGACGAATACATCGAAACGGTTTCAGAACGTTACATTGAGTTATTCGAAAACATCATTGGAGAGAAATTCGTAAAAGCGGATATTTCGAACATCAATGAAAGAATTGAGAAGAATGTTTTGAATTATTTACAAAATAGATAAGCAATCATACATTAAAAGTAAAAGTCGGTAGTTCACCGACTTTTTTTTATCCCATTCGTTAAAGTTTTGTTAGAATTGTAGTACAGCTGTAACGATATACTGATGGGTTCGTCCTATTCATATCAATCATTAAAAATCAATCATCATGAAAAAAACGAACAGATTTTGGGTAATTCTACCCGCAGTAGCCATGTTGTTTACCAGTGCATTACAAGCAAGTGAAAGTACAACAACTAACACAGCACCAGTTGCCGTTGCGAAATTAACTCCTTCACAATTAAATTTAGCCATTAGTAAAGGCGATTTAGCCAAAGTGAAACAATTAGTGGAAATAGGAGTAGACGTTAACAAAAAAGACGAACGTGGCATAACACCCTTAATGTATGCTATCTTATTCAAGCAAACCGAAATTGTTTCTTACCTAATTAGAAACGGTGCCGATTACAGAGCCGAAGACGCAAAAGGAAATACGATTTCTGATTACGCCGAGAAATCAAAATCAGAAGAAATTATAAAACTGGTCAACGACGCTCGTAGAAGAAGATAAGAGAAAATCCCGCGAAAGCGGGATTTTTTGTGTTTTAATTTTCAGGTGAAAGGATTTTCGTGAAATTGGTGTCAAATCTCTTTTAATATCAATTTTCATTCAAAGTCATCTTCATTCGGTTCCGGTTCGTCACTAAAATCATAATCAAATGTATTAATTGCTTTTGCACCAGTTATTTTTACATCTTCAAGATTGAATGTTCCTTGAGGATATTCATAAACTTGATAATCAAACTCAATTTCATTACCACAATTATCACAATCGAAAGTCATTTCCCAACTGTAACCATTTTCTGGTCCCATTTGTCTTTCACTTCCACCTGTGGCTTCAAAATCTGCTTCTTCTGAATCGAAATCTGTTTGTTTTCCACACTTGTGACAAACAATTGAAAAAGTACCATTTACAAAACTCATAATTTTTTAAATTTTAATTGTTATTATTTGGTTTAAGATATAAGTGTTTAATGCTTTCTTATAATGTTTTACGTTAAGGTATTGTTGAAGTGATTACTTATTGTCAAGCTGTCCATTTTACTCCTCAATTATTCTCTTTATTTTTTCGTAAATAGATTTTTCATAATTATCAAAACTATTCATCACAGATTTCCTTTCAGTATTATTTTTCGCATCGTAATAGTCTATAATTTTTTGTGGCACGCCATAGTCACTTGCAATTCTTGCTTCGGGGGTGAATGCATTGTATTCAAGTTTTATTAATAATTTATCGATGCCTGTAATTGTGTCAAAATCTTGCTTTAAATGCTGTGAAACTCTGAACTTGTACATCAAATTAAAAACTCCTAGATATTTTACGAGTTGGTATTTAAACGTGTTGAAAATCAAAGTCGAGCTTAGTCGCATAGCTGAATTAACAGCATTTTCAGTTAGTCTGTTAATATCAATCTTTTTATTTTTTTGTTCTGCTTCTTTAACTTTTTCTCTAACGCTATTCATCAACCTTTCGTAATTATAATCGTAAACTCCAGAAAATCCATTATATAGGTAACTCAAAAGAGATGCTGTTAATATTGATGACTCAACACCATCTTTATCTTTGTATTTTCTGTCGATTAAAAAGTATAAGAATTTATTTTCCGTTGTAAATTCTTTTACCAGTTCTAATATAATTTGGAAGCCTGATTTATCTAAAATTAAAAAGGGTTCGGAGTTGAGTCCAGCTATTAAGTCTCTAATTTTTATTTGTGATTCTTTTGAAAGTTTGTTGATTAGATCATATATTTTAATTTTATCTCTTTTGCTAATTACTTTAAATTGAGAAATAATCTCATCTGGGATACCTCTTTCATTTTGAAGCTTTTTTATTTCTTCTAGCCTTTGTTTGCTCCTATCGTCTAAAAATTGAGAAGGAGTCATTTCATCATCAATTTCTTTTCTGTTGTCAGATGTTTGATAATTTTTATGCTCTATTTGGTTTCCAGTTTGGGTTATTACATCTATAAATTCCTTGTCTAATGATATTACTCTGCCTTTGTAATGTTCCATAAAGCGACCAGCTCTGCCAGCAATATTTTTTGCATCAAATGTTAACAAAGGCTTTCCGTTTTTACCCGCTCCCTTTTCACTTTTATAAACAATCATATTTTTAGCAGTCGTATTAACACCCTCAGTAATTGTTGTGGTTGATGTAAGAATGTTAACTCCTGATTGATGTGTATTGAAAAGGCCAACTATTTCCTTTTGGATATATTTTGGAACTACTCCGTGATGAACGCCAATTCCTTTTTTAAGAGATTTTATTACAACCCAATCGTTATCATATCTACTTTTTAAGTGTTCCAAAAAAGATGAAAAATAATTTGAGTCTATATTTGCTCTGTCATATTCTGTTGCTACTTTTTCAGCATTTGCTTGTGTGTTACAGTAAACTATTACGTTTTCTTCTTTTAGAAGAAGTCGATCAATAATTTCTTGAATCTTGGCCTTTTTGGTTGTTTTTCTACTAAAGTCAAATTCAATTCCATCAATGTTTATTTTCCCCTTTTCTGATTCAATTTCATTTTTACTGACCTTGACTATTTCGTATTGGTTTCTTAAAAGTTTAATAATCTGAAAGTCTGACAAGAATAAGTCAAAAGAAGGATTGTAATTTTGTGATTCAGGCTCAAAAATTTCAATATATGGACCCGCTAAAAGCAAGTCTACATCTGTGAATCTTGACATTCCATAAAATATTGCCATTCTATAGGCAACATCTCTTTCGTTCTCTTTTGCTTCATCGTCAATTATATAGCCGTTATCTATCTTATAAACTTCATCTATAAATATGAAATCAAGTTTTAGGTCTAAATTCGTTTTGTCAAGAAATGATAGGAATCTTTCTGGTGTAAAAATGAAAATATTTGTCTCACCATAATCATTGTCTATATCACTAAGAGTATGTATTTTATATTCTAATTGAAACTTTATTTTTCCTTCTTTGATTTTAGATAAATTCTCAGTCAACAAGGCTATGCTAGGGAAAATGAGCGCAATATTTTTATACTGCATTTTCTTTATTACCTCATAAACTAGGTGTGTCTTGCCAAAAGAAGTTGAAGCTGAAAGGAAAAATCTATTTCTTTGACCTTCAAAAAATAGATTAAGAATTTCCATTTGATACTGATGAAGCTTTGAGTTGTCATCTGTATATAATGAAGATTCATACAATAAAGAGGAAAGGGTATTCAAACCAATATTCTCATCATCTATAGATGAGTTGTATTGGGGATTGAACTTTTCAAGTATATCATAATAATGTGGAACTCCTACTTTATTTGATAAATAAAGTAAAAACCGTTTATCAGAATCATCAAGTTCTTCATCTTTGATAAAGTCAAAAAAGTCACAAACTTTGTCAAGAAAATCATGAGAAGCTAAATTTCCGTCATTGAACGAGTTTAAAGCCTTTACGACATCAAGGGTTCTTTCTTGTCTATCCATTCAATAATTGTTTCTTTTGATTTTTTTACATCTTCAATTGGCATAAGAATAAAAAATATAGAATACTCAATGCTAATCTTGTCAAATTTCAAATGGCTGTAATTATCATTTATATGCTTAATTACAGCTCTAATTGTTTCATTATAGTCGTTCTCAACAGTGTTGAAAGTAACCAAAACAGGATATACCAATTTAATTTGATTATCTCTTAATTCAGCTTCTAATGATTCAATTATGCATTTATCCCATTTGTCGAGTATCTCATATAACTTTGATTCTTTGTCAATTATATTTCCTTTCTTCTGTAGTATTGTTGTGAAATTAGTGTTTACTAAATAATCATCAGAGATAGCCTTTTCAATATTACTGAATACTTTTTCGATGGCGGCTATGCCATCTTCATAAAATTTGGTTTCGCCAAACCACAATTCGATTTCATTTCCTCTTTGTATTAATTGAAAAGAATCATAACCTGTTACTTCTGACTTTTTCTGGATATCATAAAAGTATCCACGAGATACTAAAGTATTTGCATTATATAATTGATTAAGGACTGTGTAAAGCAATGATTCCCCATATATTCCTAATCGTCTTTTGGCAAGGTCAGATGCAGAATGGTTGTACTTAAACTTTGTATTAAAAGCTTTTACGAACATTTTTTGATGGTCGCCATCCAAAAGTTGAAATTCATCATAAGCATAGTAAAGAATACTTTCGTAAATAATTCTGTTCAAATCATCTGTATTTCCACATTTGTAACAGTCGTCATTTAAATCTTTATGTGTTATACAGGTTTTATCGATACCTAAATCTAAGTTTGACAACTTATATTCTAAGATGATTGTATTGTTTATCAGTTGTCTTAAACTATTCTTCATTCACTTAATATATTTATGGGTTGTTGTATTTAAATTTGTTCACAACTAGTTTATAAGTCACATAAAATCAAACTTATTTACCAAATTTTAGATTTAACTTTCTTATAAAGTTAATTCCTCCTGCGATATAACAAAATTCCCACAAATAATTTGCTGTAGTTTTTCTGCAGTTTATGTTAAAATTTCAAAAAAGAGCAAAAAAAAAGTCCTCAAAAAATGAGGACTTTAGGTTTTATAAAAAAACAATTCTCGACTTCGCTCGAACTGACATTTTTATTATTTAAAATAACTAAACGTTTCGTTATTTTCAATTTTCAATAACGTTTCGTAAATCAATTTAATTACATTTTCTACGTCGTCGCGGTGAACCATTTCTACGGTTGTGTGCATATAGCGCAACGGTAACGAAATCAAAGCCGAGGCAACACCGCCATTGCTATATGCAAAAGCATCGGTATCGGTTCCCGTAACGCGAGAAGTCGCATGGCGTTGGAAAGGTATTTTGTTTTCTACTGCTGTGTCCACAATCATTTCACGTAAAATGTTTTGTGTCGCAGGAGCGTAGGCAATCACAGGTCCGCGTCCCATTTTTAAATCACCTTCAATTTTTTTGTCAATCATTGGCGTAGTGGTGTCGTGGCAAACATCGGTTACTATGGCAACGTTGGGTTTAATGCGTTGGGTAATCATTTCGGCACCACGCAAACCAATTTCCTCCTGCACCGAGTTCACAATGTACAATCCGAAAGGTAATTTCTTTTTGTTCTCCTTTAATAAACGCGCTACTTCGGCAATCATAAAACCACCCATGCGGTTATCAATGGCTCTACATACAAATTTATCGTGGTTTAAAATCTCAAAAGTATCTGGATACGTAATCACACAACCCACATGAACGCCTAAAGCTTCAACTTCGGCTTTCGTTGAGCAACCGCAATCGATAAATATGTTTTCAATTTTTGCTGTTTCTTCTGCTTTTCCGCTTCTTCCTCTAGTGTGAATCGCTGGCCAACCAAAAACACCACGCACAATGCCTTTCTTCGTATGAATGTTCACACGCTTCGATGGCGCAATCTGATGATCCGAACCTCCGTTTCTAATCACGTAGATTAATCCGTCATCGGTAATGTAATTCACATACCACGAAATTTCATCGGCATGACCTTCAATCACCACTTTATAAGGCGCATCTGGATTAATAACACCCACCGCACTTCCGTAGGTATCGGTAATAAAAGTATCCACATACGGTTTTAGGTAGTCCATCCAAATTTTTTGCCCTTCCGCTTCATGTCCCGTTGGCGAGGCATTATTCAAATAATTTTCCAAAAAAGTCATCGACGACTTCTTTAATATCGATTTTGTGCTCATGGTAACTATAATTTTTTGCTAAAATAAAAATAAGTAAGTAGAGTTTCACAATATTTCAATATTTTTGGTTTACTTTTTGCAGTAAGTTAAAAAGTTAAAATCAATCATCATGTACAAATCATTATTAAGTAGTTTTTTCTTGTTCATCGCTACTTTCTCGTTCGCCCAAACCGAAACCGATACCTTAAAAATGACGGCACAAGATTCGTCAATTATATATTCTATCGAATTAAAGGAAATTATCTTCACGCCTGATAACGTTTACACCACCGACGAAGACAAAAAAGCCAAGTTAATATTAAAGAGAAGAATCTTTAAAGTCTATCCGTATGCCAAATTAACGGCAGATAAACTAACGCAGTTAAACGCCACCATGGCAAAACTGAAAACCAGTCGCGAAAAAAAGAAATATTTTAAAATCGTAGAAAAGTATTTAGAGGAAGAATTCGAACCCCGTTTAAAAAAGTTATCGCGTAAAGACGGTCAAATCCTAGTCAAACTCATTTATCGTCAAACCGGAAGCACCACTTACGATTTAATCAAAGAATACAAAAGCGGATGGAAAGCCTTTTGGGCTAACTCCACAGCGTATATGTTCGATATCAACCTCAAAACCGAGTACAAACCTTACGACATTAAAGAAGACTATCATATAGAAGGCATCTTAAATGCCGCTTTCAATCAAGGGCAACTAAGCAAACAAGATGCTAAAAAAGCCATAGACTTCGACAAACTAAACGATCACTGGATCAATAAAATCAAAATCCAAAAGCCTCAGCCAAAAGATTAAATTGAGAAGCAGGCATTTCGCACTCCATAAAGACTAATAGTCCCGCTGTCCGCTATATCTTTTACAAACCTGACAGGTTTTCAAAAACCTGTCAGGTTCATAAAAGGATGCTGCTACCATCGGGGCTAGACAAGGTGTATAGTATTCCATATAACCATCCCATTGGCTCGCACCGCGAGCCATCCTTCCTCGCACCTGCGAGTTGTCATTCCGCCGAAGTAGGAATCTCCTGCGCAGCAGGCTACTGCTTAACGAAGTTAAGTCATCACAACTGAATACGTAATTACACTATATATGTATAAAAATTCCCCCTTTGAAGGGGGCTAGGGGGATGTTGCATCTAATTTATTTACCCGCCAACCCACTTTTATGAACTTTACCTATACTATATATAAGTAACAAAACACTTCCATGACTTATATGTTTAACAACCCACTTTTATATAAGTAAAGAATTTTCCTCGCGCCTGCGAGTTGTCATTCCGCCGAAGTAGGAATCTCCTGCGGAGCAGGCTTTTGCTTAACGCAGTTAAGCCATCACAACTGAATACGTAATTACACTATATATGTATAAGAATTCCCCTTTGAAGGGGGGGGTAGGGGGATGTAACCGCAATATTTGAAAACTTCCCCATTCAAAATTCGTTAATCCTCATTCAATATTCAAACACTCTTCTTTTGTGCGCTTAGTGCTTCCCTTGTGTCCTTAGTGGTTAAACCCTAAAAAAAATTATTCTATATTAAATCCTTGTTATCAGAGAGTTAAGAAAAACATGAAAAAAAAGAGGAAAAAAAGATTGCAAAAGGCTTGCGATTAGCGAAAAGATTTCTACTTTTGCACCC
>NZ_DAIPZK010000010.1:57984-109976 GCF_036782315.1 Flavobacterium sp. | reverse complement strand
GGTAACAGCTGCTAACACTGTTGGAGCTGCATCGTCAACTGAAACAGTATGTATTGATACCGCTATAACGGATATAACTCATACAACAACTGGCGCAACAGGAATTGGAACTGCAACAGGTTTGCCAACAGGAGTGACAGCAGCTTGGGCATCTAATACGATAACGATTTCAGGTACACCATCAGCTGCAGGAACATTCAACTACAGTATTCCATTGACAGGAGGCTGTGGAACAGTGAATGCAACAGGAACAATTACGGTAACAGCTGCTAACACTGTTGGAGCTGCATCGTCAACTGAAACAGTATGTATTAATACCGCTATAACGGATATAACTCATACAACAACAGGAGCAACAGGAATTGAAACTGCAACAGGTTTGCCAACAGGAGTGACAGCTACATGGGCATCGAATACGATAACGATTTCAGGAACACCATCAGCTGCAGGTACATTCAACTACAGTATTCCATTGACAGGAGGTTGTGGAACAGTAAATGCAACAGGCACTATTACGGTAACTGCAGCTAATACGGTAAGTGCAGCCTCATCAAGTCCTACGGTTTGTATCAATACATCGATAACAAATATCACGCATACCACAACAGGAGCTACAGGAATTGGAGTTGCTACAGGATTACCAACGGGAGTAACGGCAGCTTGGGCATCAAATACGATAACGATTTCAGGTACACCATCTGTAGCAGGAACATTTAATTATAGTATTCCATTAACAGGAGGTTGTGGTACAGTAAATGCAACAGGAACTATTACGGTTAATGCATTACCAAATGCTACAATTACACGTACGGGAGATACATTAACAGCTACAGAATCAGGAGCAACTTATCAATGGTACACTTGTAGTGCAGGTCCAGTTTATACAATAATATCTGGTGCAACTTCTCAATCATATGTAGTAACAGCTATTGGAAGTTATGCAGTAGAGGTGACTAAAAATGGTTGTACCACTATGAGTACATGTTTTGATGTTACTACATTATCAAATAATTCATTTAACTTAACTCAATTAACTTATTATCCAAACCCTGTGATTAGTAATTTCACAGTAACATATACAAGAGCGATTACATCAATCCAAGTATATGATATCAATGGAAGATTAGTTAAAAACATGAAAACAAATAACAATGAAGTTAATGTTGATATGTCAGATGTAGCTGCTTCAGTTTATATTGTAAAAGTATTTGCTGATGACACAATGGGTGCATTTAAAATAATTAAAAGAGAGTAGATAAATAATTATATTCAAAAAAAGGCAATCTATTCTAGATTGCCTTTTTTATTGATTTTTTGTTTGAATTAGTTTCCTTGCAATTTCTTCACAAGCTTTATCTAACATATCAAAAACGTTTTCAAATCCGTCTTGACCACCATAATATGGGTCGGGAACATCGACGTTTTCATTGGGAAAAATTTCGTTTAGAATCAGCTTGACTTTTGATTTTGCTTCTTCATTAGGAGCCAAAGCCAAAACGTCTTTGTAATTCGAATTATCCATTACAAAGATATAATCAAAAGTTTCAAAGTCGTTTTTTGTAAACTTTCTAGCTCTTTGATTGGTAATGTCTAAACCTCTATTTTTTGCTGTAGCAATCGAACGTTTGTCGGGTAATTCTCCTGCGTGCCAACCGCCAGTTCCTGCTGAATCTACAATGAAATCATCGGAAAGTTTAGAGCGCATAATACCTTCTGCCAAAGGAGAACGGCAAATATTTCCTAAGCAAACCATTAAGATTTTTGTAGCCATCAATTACAGCGATAACTTCTTATTGATATCGTCAACGAATTTACGGAATTGTTTGTCAGTAGTCACTAAATTGTCAACTGTTTTACAAGCGTGAAGAACCGTTGCGTGGTCTCTGTCTCCAATTTGCGAACCAATGTTGGCTAAAGAAGCTTTAGTAAATTTCTTAGCAAAGAACATAGCTAATTGTCTTGCTTGTACAACGTGACGTTTTCTAGTTTTAGACTGTAACGTTTCAACATCCAATTGGAAATAATCCGAAACAATTTTCTGAATGTAATCAATTGAAATTTCACGCTTAACGTTTTTAACGAATTTCTCAACTACTTGTTTGGCTAAATCAATTGTAACTTCACGTTTGTTGAAAGAAGATTGAGCAATCAAAGAAATGATAGCACCTTCTAATTCACGAACGTTAGATTTGATATTCTTAGCAACGTATTCGATAATTTCTTCTGGCATTTCAACTCCATCACGGAATAAAATGTTTTTCAAAATTGAAATACGCGTTTCGTAATCAGGTTGGTGTAATTCTGCTGATAATCCCCATTTGAAACGAGATAATAAGCGTTGCTCAATATCTTGCATGTCAACAGGTGCTTTGTCAGAAGTAAGAATGACTTGTTTTCCGTTTTGGTGTAAGTGATTGAAGATGTGGAAAAATACATCTTGCGTTCCAGATTTACCCGATAAGAATTGAACATCGTCGATAATCAAAACATCAATTAATTGATAGAAGTGAATGAAGTCGTTACGTGTGTTTTTCTTAACTGAATCAATATATTGTTGTGTGAATATTTCAGCCGAAATATACAACACGGTTTTTTCTGGATATTTATCTTTGATTTCAACCCCAATAGCGTGAGCTAAGTGCGTTTTTCCTAATCCAACTCCACCAAAAATCAATAATGGATTGAATGAGGTTCCGCCAGGTTTGTTTGCTACCGCCATACCAGCACTTCTTGCTAAACGGTTTGAATCTCCTTCAAGGAAATTGTCAAAACTATAATTAGCATTTAATTGTGATTCGATTTTTAAATTACGAATTCCAGGAATGATGAACGGGTTTTTTAATTCTGGATTTTTATTCACAATTGGCACATCTACTTCCTGAGGTTTTACCGCTGTTCTATTATAACTTGGAATTTGCTCAGTAAATGGAAGTTTATTGCCATAAGTGTTTTCCATTTTAATTTTATACAATAACTTTGCGCCTGGTCCTAATTCTTTAGTTAAGGCAACTTTTAATAATTTAACGTAGTGTTCTTCTAACCATTCGTAGAAAAATTTACTAGGTACTTGAATTGATAACGCGTTATCGTTTAGCTCAACTGACTGTATAGGTTCAAACCAAGTTTTGTATGCTTGATCTTGAATATTGTCTTTTATAAAAGACAGACAGTTGTTCCATACCGATTGCGCAGTTTTTGTCATAAATTCAATTAATTATTACTAGTTATTTTTATATTTTGTAAGGTTACAAAAAGGATCAGAATGAATATTCTGTTCAAATGATTTGGGATAGCAAATATGTGAACAAAAAATTGTAAAAAAAAATTTTTTCCTATTGATTTAATAAAAAAAATTTTGTAGTGAAAATTATATTTCTTTAAGATTGTATTAATATTATTTTAACATGAGAGAATATGTTTACCAAGTTCGTGTGCGTTATGCAGAAACGGATCAAATGGGAGTCGTTTATCACGGAAATTATGCGCAGTATTTTGAGATGGGACGCGTGGAATGGCTAAGAAATCTGGGGGTTTCGTACAAATGGATGGAAGAAAACGGTGTTATGCTACCTGTAGTTTCATTAACCATGAATTATAAAAAACCCGCTCGTTATGATGACTTGTTAACTGTTAAGACAATATTAAAAAATCAGACGTCGGTGAAGATAGAATTTGACTACGAAATTTATAATGAGCAAAATGAGTTATTAACAACGGGATATTCAATGTTGGTGTTTGTAGATATGAAAACAGGACGTCCAATTTTGCCTCCAAAATATGTTTCGGAGAAAATAGACTCTTTCTTAAAAGTTTAAATTTCGGTTAGTTTTATTTCATATAAATTTTCAAAAGTGTCCAATACGTTTTGGACATTTTTTTTTCGTGTAGCAATTTCAATTTCGCAATCCATTTCCATTTTTTGAGAAACGATTTGTAAGTTTTTTTCTTTAATGATTCGCATTACTTTATTCATATTGGCATATCCAAAAGTAATAATGAAATGTTTATCAATGGTGCATTCAACAATTTCAGAATTTTCTAATGCCATTTGGGCTGCAATTTTGTATGCTGAAATCAAACCCCCAACACCAAGCTTTACACCACCAAAATAACGAACTACTACCACCAGTACATTTGTAACTTCAAATGACTGAATTTGTCCGTAAATAGGCATTCCTGCGCTATTATTAGGTTCGCCATCGTCATTAGCACGGTACTGAATTTTCTCAGTTCCAATTTGATACGCATAACACCAATGACGCGCCGAAAAATGCTCTTTTCGTAAACGTTCTAAAATTTCTTTGATTTCTTCTTCGGTGGTTACTGGAAATGCATAACCAAAGAATTTGCTATTCTTTTCTTTATACAATACTTCTTCTGAAGGAGCAGCAATGGTTTTGTACGTGTCTTTTTCTGGAAAATCCATTTTAATAGGTAACTAAAAATAAAGCAAATAAAGCTAATCCGATTCCGAACGCATTTCGCAGTGAAATTCGTTCTTTAAAGAAAAGGATACCTGCAAAGGTAGAAACAATTACAATAGCAATATTGTGAATGGTAAATAGAGTGGCGCTTTCAAAGGCTTTTGCTTCTAACATTTTGACTAAAAAGTACAACGAAAAATAATTGGGTAATCCCAAAGCAATTCCTCCTAAAATGTTTCTTCCCGAAAATTTAATTTGCCCTCTGATAGTTAAAAAAAGAATGGTTAAAACGCCAACACTAAAAGCACAAAAAAAAGTTACCGTTGAAAATAGACCAATTTGATTGGCCGGAACATGATAGGTTTGTAAATATTTTAAACTTGAATCAATAGTTCCAGCTCCAATAAATACCATAATGGGATAAAATAAACTTGGTGTTTTTTGAAATTCTCCAGTTTCTTTTTTTGAAGTAAAATATACCGCTATTAGTGCCAATAAAATTCCAAAAATTTTAATAGCACCAAGATTTTCATTGTACAAAATAACTCCTAATGTAATAGGAATAATAACAGACATTTTTGAAGCAACAGAAGCAACAGAAAGTCCGTTAAGTTGAGAAGTTAATGTGGTAACATAAAAAGTAGAAATAAAAATAAAACCCAAAAATAAGCTTCCTTTGAACCAATTGTGATGGATAATTTCAAAAGACTCAATTTTTTGGTCTATGAAAAGCAGTCCTACTAAAAAAGCAACTAAATAATTAACCACGAGAGCTTGCAATGCGTCAATGTTGTATTTTGCAAAAAGCTTAATGATTACAAAAAGTACAGAGTTAAATAAAATGCTTAGTAGTAAGTAAGTCACGTATTAATATATTATTTTTTTATCAAAAATTTCGGTTACATCATCGATGCCAGGTTTTAAATTCCAAACATTTAAACCTAATTTTTCAGCAGCATCAGTATTTTCTTTTTTATCATCAATGAATAACGTCTTTTTTGGATTTAAATTATGATTGTTAATAACGCACTTAAAAGCATTTTCATCGGGTTTTCTAATTCCTATTTCGTATGAAAAATAGACTTTTTCAAAACAACTGTAAAAATCACGAGCAAAAGTTTGGCCTTCTTTATGTTCAAATTTTTCAATGTGTGTATGATCGGTATTACTTAAAAGGAATAAACGATATTTAGAAGCAATCATTTGTAAAAATTCCAAACGGTATAATGGGAAATCCCCTAAAATTGAATTCCAAGCGGCTCTGATTTCTGTTAATTCAGCATTTGGTAAATACTTTTGAAATCCTTGCATGAATTCAAATTCGTCAATTTTACCAATTTCATACTTTTTATTTAAATCATCTAAGTCATCATGCCAAGCGGTTAAGCCTAATTTTCTAAATTCGGTATCAATTGCTTGTTTGTTCAAATTGATGAAAACATCGCCAAAATCAAAAATAATTGCTTCAATCATAATTCTTGAAAATTTTAAGTTCGTCATTCATTATGTCAAAACTAGCAACCGGATTTTTTGAAATCTGTGGGGCTAATGTGCCGTTTTGAAATGCTGCTTTTCCAGTAAAAACTCTTGCTTCATCCCATAAATTTGCATCTATGAAAGATTGAATTGTTTTGCTTCCTCCTTCAACTATAACGGATTGTATATCGTTTTGGTATAAAATCGAACAAATTGAAGAAATTAGGCGAGTATCAAAGATAACATTTTCATAGATACAATTTTCAGTAGAAATGAAATTTTCGCTCTCCGTAATAAAAATTGTTTTTTGCAAATTGTCTTTAACATGAAAGTTTTCAGAAATTTTACCTGATTTATCGAGTACAATACGAATAGGATTATTTCCAGAAAAATCACGTGCGTCTAATTTGGGATTATCGTCTAAAACGGTATTAGTTCCAACTAAAATAGCTTGTTCTTCTGTTCGCCATTTATGAACCAATTGTCTTGAATATGGATTGGTAATCCAAACAGGTTTCAACTTGTCATGCTGAACAGGTTTCAACATCTCAGGAGCAATAAAACCATCTTCCGTTTCAGCCCATTTTAAAATAATATAAGGTCTTTTCTTTTGATGAAAGGTGAAAAAGCGTTTGTTGAGTTCGTTGCATTCGTCTTCTAAAATACCAACGGTTACATTTTTGCCATTTTCTACCAATTTTTTGATGCCATTTCCTGCTACTTTTGCAAATGGGTCAACGGTTCCAATTATAACATTCGGAATTTCATTTGCAATAATTAAATCACAACAAGGAGGTGTTTTTCCAAAGTGACTACATGGTTCTAAACTCACGTAAATAGAAGCTTCCTTTAACAGCGATTTGTCTTTTACAGAATTCACGGCATTGACTTCTGCATGAGGTTCGCCGGCTTTTTTGTGCCAACCTTCTCCGATAATTTTACCTTCGTGCACAATCACACTTCCCACCAACGGATTGGGATAAGTGGTTCCCAGACCATTTTTAGCAAGTTCAATACAGCGTTTCATGTAAAATTCGTGCGTCGTCATAATACAAAAGTAATGTTTTTAAGACAAATTTAATAATCGATTCTTTCAATTTACGTACTTTTACCCAACAATAAAAATGCTATGTTAATTAGAGAAATCCAACAAAAAGATAATGAGCCGATTGCTAAGGTAATTCGCGATATTTTTCATGAACTCGATGCGCCAAAAGTAGGTACAGCTTATGCAGATCCAATTTTAGACACCTTGTATGAAGTATATCAAGCACCGCGTTCTGTTTACTATGTGGTAGAAAAAGATGGAAAAGTAGTTGGTGGTTGCGGTATTGCTCCTTTAGAGAATGCAGATATTTCGGTATGTGAGTTGCAAAAAATGTATTTTGCTCCCGAAATCAGAGGAACAGGTTATGCCGAAAAAATAATTGAAAAATGCTTAGAATATGCCAAAACTCAAGGATTCGAAATCTGTTATTTGGAAACCTTATCTTTCATGACGGCGGCTCAAAAATTATACAAACGAATAGGTTTTGAAAATATTTGTGGCCCAATGGGAAACACAGGTCATAATAGTTGTGAAGTTTGGATGACGAAGAAGTTGTAGAAATAAGATTTGAGTATTAAGTATTAAGACAAAGTTTATGAAGATTAAGATTTTATTTTTTTTATTGATATCAGTAGTTGGTTTTTCTCAAAAGAAAAAAATAAATGAAGAATATGATTACATCAACAATTATTATCAGTTTGTTTATCAGGCATATTATGAATATTTGAAAGAGGATTATCAAAAAGCCTTTGATTTATTAAAAACAGCTGAAAAGAATTGCCCGTTATTAAAACAAATGGAAATTAATGAACCAAGAATTTTAGCTGAATGTGCGATGCGATTGAATAAACCAGAAGAAGCTGTTCATTATATTGAAATTTTAGTTAGAGATTATGGTGCTGATTTTAAGGGTTTTAAAAACACTCCTCTTTATAAGGATATTCAAAACACAAAATATTGGAAAAAATTAGAGCGAAAAGCTAAAAAATACCTTGATGCTTATTTAAAACAAGTGGATTTGGATTTGAGAAATCAGATTTTAAAAATGATGGAGGAAGACCAAACTGTGAGAATCAATAAAGATTATGAAGGATTGAAAAGAGTGGACAGCATAAATCATTTAAAGTTTAAGAAAATAGTTGCCGACTGTGATTGTTTTCCCGATGAAATGTTTACTCAGTTTGGAAATTATACAATTGATGATAAATTTTTCCATGCAACGACTTTCGTTTTTCATATCAATAGAGAAAGAGCAGAATATTGGAAACCTATTTTCTTAGATTTAATTAGAAGAGGAAGAGCACCTGCTGAAATTTATGGAAGTTTGATAGATAGTAATTTAAGAAGTAATGGTGTTTATCTGTATGGTATTTATAATAACCTAGGGCCAGATAAAATAGACGATTTTGAAAACTTAGATAAACGAAGAATAGCTGTGGGCTTGCCTCCGTGGCAATTAAGAAAAGATATTTTAGAACTTATAAAAAAGAAATACGGAATCTAATGCTACTAAAACAATACAAAACACACTTTTTCGATTCTTTAAAAAACATTCAAGATGAACAAGAAATCGAAAGTTTCTTTTTCATTCTAACGGAATATTTGCATAATTTGAAGCGAGTAGATGTAGCTTTGAATCCAAATTTTGAACTTTCAGAAGATGATGTTGAAAAGTGGAATGCTATTTTAGCGGATTTACAACAAGAAAAACCAATTCAATACATAACGGGAGAAGCTTGGTTTTATGGCTTGCGATTTGAAGTCAATGAGAATACTTTAATTCCTAGACCAGAAACAGAAGAGTTAGTAGAATGGGTTATTGAAAGTCAAAAGTCAAAAGTTCAAAGTCAAAAGTTGGAAATTTTGGATATCGGCACCGGTACGGGTTGTATTCCTATTTCGATAAAAGTAAATTTACCGCAAGCTAATGTTTCAGCGATTGACGTTTCTGAAAAAGCTTTAGAAGTAGCTAAACGAAATGCTCAATCAAATAAGGTTGAAATCAATTTCATTCAGGCAAATATATTAGAAGTTGAAGATTTATCCCAACTTCCATCATCCATCATCCATCATCCATCACCCTACAACATAATCGTTTCCAATCCGCCTTATGTTCGTAATTTGGAAAAAGAAGAAATCAAGAAAAATGTCTTGGATTACGAACCGCATTTGGCTTTGTTTGTTGAAGATACTGATGCCTTACTTTTTTATAGAAAAATTGCACAATTAGCATTGAAAAATTTAGCTTCAAACGGATTATTATTCTTTGAAATCAATCAATATTTAGGAAAAGAAACGGTTGAGTTACTTGAAAATCTAGGTTTCAAAAATATTGAATTGAAAAAAGATATGTATGGTAATGATCGAATGATTAGGTGTACGATTTAGGTTTGTAGCACAAAGTTTTACAAAGTTTTTTCACAAAGTCCCACAAAGTTATAATTTAAAAACCTTGTGAACCTCGTGCCTTCTTTGTGTTCCTTGTGGTTAACTTTTTATTCATAACGCAACGCTTCTACAGGATCTAATTTCGATGCTTTTATCGCAGGATATAATCCAGACACAATGGTAACTATGAATGTTGTAATAAAAGCTGCAATAATCGCCATCCAAGGAATTGTAAAAGAAAAACCAATTGCAGAGGCAATTCCAAATCCTATTAAAATTCCTAAAATGATTCCAACAATTCCTCCTAATTGACCAATTACTAATGTTTCGGTAAAAAACTGCCATGCAATGGTGCTACGTTTTGCACCAAGCGATTTTCTAACGCCAATTTCACGTGTTCTTTCGGTAACGGAAACTAACATGATGTTCATCAAGGCAATAGAAGAACCAAAAATGGTAATAATTCCAATTACCCAAGCCGAAATCGATAATACTTCTGTATTAGAAAGTAAAGTTTGAATTAAATCATCACTTCTTTCAATTCCGAAGTTGTTTTTCTCAATTGGATTTAATTTACGAACTCGTCGCATGGTAATTATCGCATCATCAACCGCTTCGTCTAATAAACCTTCATTGGTAACCATCACATCTAAATCATAATTGATATTTGGTGCAGAGAATAATGAACGCGCTACTTGTGTTGGAATCAAAACACGTAAATCTTGACTGTTTCCAAAAGTAGAACCTTTCTCTTTTAAAACACCAATTACCTTAAATTTAGCTCCACGAATCGAAATCGTTTTATCCAAGGGATTGATATTTTCAAACAATCCTTTTTCAAAATCAGAACCTAAAATACAAACGTAATTATTGTTAGATATGTCAAATGAATTAAAATTTCTTCCTTTTGTAACTTCTAAACCTTTATTTGGGCAATAATTTTCATCTACTCCTACAACCGAAATTTCTGGATCCGTTTTCTTTTCTCCATACTTTACTTCAATGGACGAACCAGCTGTAAACGATAGGGAAGTAGTAGTAAACGGAAAATTAAATTTGTCTTGAAAAGTCTTTGCTTCAGGATAACTAATTATAGGATTTACACGTTGATCGGTATCGTTTTGATTGATTTCAGAAGAAAAATCATATTGGCTTATCGAAAAAGTATTCGCTCCCATAGAAGCAAAATCTTTTAAAATAGTGTTTTGTAACGCCGAAACAACAGTTAGAATTCCAACCAAAGCCGTAATTCCGATAGCAATAATCATAACCGTTAACGAAGTACGCAAAGCCTGACTTCTAATGGAATCAAGCGCAATTTTTGTATTTTCCTTAAATAATCCTACCATGACTATAAGACTAAAGAATTTGTTTTTTGTTACATTTTTAAAGTGAGAAATTTGTCAGTTCGAGCGAAGTCGAGAACGTTTAATGAATGAATCTCGACTTCGCTCGACTTGATAATCATATAGCAGCAACTTGAATTTTTTAAATTTTTGATTTGATTTTTTAAACTCCACAATATATCCGATATTTGCACTACAAAAATTAGAATTGTCTTATTGACACATTTTCAAATTGACACATTAGAAAAATGGCACAAAAACCAAGCATACCAAAAGGAACTCGAGATTTTTCACCAGCAGAAGTGGCGAAACGAAATTATATTTTCAATACGATAAAAACTAATTTTGAGAAATTTGGTTTTCAACCTATTGAAACACCTTCGTTTGAAAACTCAGAAACTTTAATGGGAAAATATGGCGAAGAAGGTGATCGATTGATTTTTAAGATTTTGAATTCGGGAGATTACTTGGATAAAGTTCCAATGGAAGAACTACAAACTATAAACTATAAACAACTAACCTCAAAAATCTCTGAAAAAGCACTTCGTTACGATTTAACCGTTCCTTTTGCGCGTTATGTAGTGCAACATCAAAACGAAATAGAGTTTCCGTTCAAGCGTTACCAAATTCAACCTGTTTGGCGTGCGGATAGACCTCAAAGAGGGCGTTTTAGAGAGTTTTATCAATGTGATGCGGATGTGGTGGGTTCTAATTCGCTTTGGCAAGAAGTGGAGTTGGTGCAATTGTATGATTCGGTTTTTAGTCAGTTAGGTTTAGGTGGCGTTACCATTAAAATTAACAATCGTAAAATATTATCTGGAATTGCTGAAGTTATAGGTGCTTCGGATAAATTGATTGATTTTACGGTAGCATTAGATAAATTAGACAAAATAGGAGAAGACGGCGTGAAAAAAGAAATGTTGGAAAAAGGCATTTCGGAAACAGCGATTGAAAAAGTACAACCGTTGTTCAATTTCACAGGAACCATCAACGAAAAAATAGAAAAATTAGCGAAATTATTAGCTAATTCAGAAGAAGGAATGAAAGGTGTTAACGAGTTGCAATTCATTTGTGATAACGTTACAACTTTAGGTTTACAAACTGCTTTCTTGGATTTAGATGTTACGTTAGCGCGTGGTTTAAATTATTACACTGGCGCCATTTTTGAAGTTGCAGCGCCAAAAGGTGTCGCAATGGGTTCAATTGGTGGTGGAGGCCGCTATGATGACTTGACAGGTATTTTCGGATTGAAAAATATGTCGGGAGTTGGAATTTCGTTTGGTTTAGACCGAATTGCTTTGGTAATGGAAGAAGTTGGTTTATTTCCAGAAGCGGTTTTAGCAACATCAAAAGCCTTGTTCTTAAACTTTGGTGATAAAGAAGCTTTGTATGCGATGAAAGCCATTGGGAAATTACGTCAAAAAGGAATCAAAGTTGAATTATATCCAGATAAATCAAAAATTGATAAGCAATTCAAACACGCGGATAGAAGAGGAATTCCATTTGCAGTAATTGTAGGAGAATCGGAAATGGAGCGTGAAGAATTTGGATTGAAAAACTTGACTACTGGTGAGCAACAGAAAGTGAATTTTGAGACTTTAGTTTCTTTGTTGAAATAAGTAATTTACACAGAGATTCTCTGAGTTTTTTGTCCCGAAGTTTCGGAATGGATTGGGTTGAGTAGACATACACAGAGCGTTTCACCTATTTGAGTTTGAAATTGCATTTGAGTTTTGTACTTGAGCTTAAATTTAATTTTTTGCCCTTGAACTTGTAATTGATTTTTGATATGGTAGACGACGAAGCTAAAAAAGTAATTTGGTCTCTTCAGAACAATAAACGTACTGAAGAAGAACGTAATGCTTTTAAACCAACAGGTAAAAAACCTATGAATAAAAACTTGGTTTATATTCTTTCTGCTTTAGTAATTACTTTTTTGATGAGTTTTGCGTTGTCGTTATTTTCTAAAGAAACTACGCAATTTTGTTTTTTGATTGATACTTACTGCTTCAATTCAACAGAAAATCCAATTGCATATACGTTTTATATTTTAATGAATCTTTGGATTTTAATTTTAGGAATAGCTATCGCCTATCTTATTGGAAAAAAAATAGGCGATAGATTCAAAATATAATTATTTAATGATAATTTTTTCGCTTAAATAATTACCATCATTAGTTTTTACTTTCACAATATAAACTCCAGTTTCAATATTTTTAACTGGTAATTTAATGCTACTTTCAAAACTATTTATTTTCCAATGATTAATTTTTTGTCCTAAAATGGAGAACAAAGTCGCTTCCTCAATTTGTAAGTTTTTATGGTTTGCAATTTCAATTTCTTTCTCATTGGAATTAAAAAAGACAAGGGTAGAATAGGATTCAAAATTACCAGAAGAAAGTGTTCCATTAGAAAATCGAAGTGAAAATCGATTTGTGATTTCACCTGCTGGAATTGATACGCTATAATTCATCAATCTTATGTTATGGTAGCTATTGTCAAAATTATCATGAATATAAATAGGCTGATTTACATCAAAGTTTTCTAAACCATCAATCATGAAATTTACAATTCCGGTTTGACTTGATTTTATATTTAAAGCATAGGATGCGTTTGTATTGAAATAACCTACTCCTTGAATAACTAATTTATAAGTTCCCGATTGAAAATAAATGTCATTTGGTTGAATGTCAATAATTTCACCATCGTAGCCTAAATTGTAATTATCATCAGCATTTTCGTTCATAAAGCCTAATAAGAGTTGACGATGAAAATTGGTGCTTCCAGTGTAACCTAATCTTATTTTTGCAAATGTATCAGGCGCTTCTTCATCATCACTATTATTGTTGGAATGAGTGAAATTATTATCCGCTCTAAACATTTCATTAGAGTTGATATTTGTTTCTTTAATAAATTTACGTTGGCTATTTTGATAGATAATTTGACCGCCATTTGAATTTCCTTTCACAAAATATCCTTGTGCCACTGGAATATACCTGCCAGGAATTCTAGAACTTGAGCCTAAACCACTAATTAAAATTGGAGTTACAGGTGCAACACCACCAACTAAATTACGTGCAGCATATCCACCTTGATAAGCCGATAAAACATGCGTACTATTTGATGCATAGTGTTCCCAAAAATAAAGAGTTCCTGTTATAGCGCTCAAGTTATTGTTAATGAACTCATTTGCATCAATGGCTGAAGGATAAGGATTTCCAGTTAAATTAATGTTATTAGCTCCAATTTGAATAGTAGAATTATTTATTAGTCCATTGTTTGGTTTTCCTGTGAAAACATAATTTTGAGTTACAACATTAGGAGCAGTTGCAATTCCATTTCCTTTCATTGTAAAACCTTGTCCTGTTTTTAGAATGGTATTTTCATTAATTTGCTGCCAATTTGAATAATCAGATGTTAAATTAGCAAATTTATACAACCAATATCGCGCTAATTTCATTGGATTTGCAGATCCATTAAGTCCAGAAATCCATGTAATTGACTGCGGAGAAGCTGGATTTGTTCCATCTCTTAGTACACCACCAACTGTGAAACCAGTATTGTTTTCAACAAAGCTGGAAACGGTACTAACAGGTGATGACCAATAGTTATAATTGTATAAATTTCCTGTTCCTTTTTGGTCTTTTTCGATACTTCCACTACTTGCCACATCTAAATCACTATCAGTTGTTTGTAACAATTGTGAATATCCTTCTAAATCGATTTTTCCATTTAGTTTTAAATACCAATCGTTTTGAAGTTTTGAGTCGCTTGTCACATTTATTTGAACATTGGAATCCACGATCATTCCTAAATCAATTTGATTTGCAGTTGAAATGATATTGTGTTTAACATGTACAATAGACCAATCATAATCAGAGATATCTAATCCTCTAATTTCTTTACCTATGGAATTTACAGCTATAGGGAAATCTCCAATTTGCTCTGTAATAAATGGCATAGGAGCTTCTTGTATAGCTATTGTTTTTACATTGTAAATTTTAGCTCCCGCATTGGTATCGATTGTTATTGTTGTGTGATTATCAATAATATCATCTTTATAATTGTCCATTTTAAAATAACGCACAAGGTTAGCCCAAGGTAAACTTGGAACATTTTTCGGTATAATTGCTCCGCGAATTTGACCGCTATTATTTTCAATTTCTTGATACACTATTTTTTGAAATTGCGCATCGGTTAAAGCGATATTAAATAATCTCACTTCGTCTATTTTTCCTTTAAAATATTGATTGTTTGCAATTGGATTTTTAGCAATAGTGAATAAAGAAGAATCCGAAGTAATGCTTCCTGAAATAGAAGTGCTATTTATCATTTGGCCGTTCACATAAAGCTTTAATACTCCGTTATTACCATCATAAACAGCTCCTACATGAATCCATTGCGAAGTATTTAATGGAGTGCTGTAATTTAATGTATTACCATTTGCAACTACTTCTACTTGTTTAGAATTGTTTATTCGAATTTGAAATTTTTCTTGCCCAACAATCACACCTTGTGATGTAAAAGCATTATTGATGTTTATCCAAGCCATTAAAGAAGCATTTTGCCAATTGCTTATAATGGAAGTGTCTGAGCCATAATCGTTTCTACCGTCAAATGCAATAAATAGTTTTCTTTCTAAATTTCTTGGCGAACCAAAAACCGCATTGTTTGTGTCAAACGCATCTAAAATTCCGTCACCATCAATATCTGAGTTTCCATCAATTATACCATCATTATTTGTGTCTAAATGCGCATAAAGTGTTTTAGAAATATCAAAAGTTACTCCATCAGACATTACATCTAAATAATCAGGAATTCCATCACCATCAGTATCTTTAACATAATTATTAAATGGAGCTACATTTGTTCCTTGATTGTTATTTCCGTAAATATTGAAAGCATAATCGTAAATATCTAAAATTCCATCTCCAAAACCTTCAAGAATTCCATCACCGTTGGTATCTTTATTTCTGAAAGTTTCTGATTCTGGTCCATCTCCAACGCCGTCTCCATTAATATCACCATCACCATTTTCATAACCTAAATAGGCATTTATGTTTCCAGCCCATGATTCATCAACATCAAAAATACTGTCATTATCACTATCTAAATCTAGGTAATTTGGAACTCCATCTCCATCATTGTCAGGGATAATATGCGATTCAGCTGTATCATGCATACCATTTTGATTTATATCAACCCAATTATGTAAATACGCTTTTCCGTTTGATAAATTACCTAAACCTACTTCAACCACATCTGGAATACCATCATTATCAGAATCTAAATCAAATACGTCAGCAATTCCATCATTATCTAAATCGCATAAGGTTTGTGAAATTAGGATGTCATCTAAAGCTAGGTCATTTCCAGTTCCTCCTGTTTCGTTATTTATAAAAATTACTCTAAATGAACTCACGTTTAAGTTTAGGTTGGCTGTAAAATGTTGCCAATTTCCCGCTAAATTTCCCGCAGTTGTTGGAGGAATATTACCCGTTTCTACATAAGTGATTAAATTATTACTCATGTCTCTAAATTCTACTCTAACATTCGGTCTTAAGCGCGTAGCTATCCCTGGAGCATCTGTACGGTCTAAATTTAATACCCAAAAGCTATACGTAATGGGAATGTTTGGTAAAGCACCCGTTATGGTTGCAGTATAGAAAATTCCTGGTGTATACGAAGCATTAAAAATAGCCATTCTACCGTTAGGATTACCTGTGTGATCGCCTCCCATGTGCCAATATGTTGGTGCCCAAGAAGCAATTTGTGCCGATGGACCAACCGTATATTTTCCGTCATTTAAATCGGTTAAATTCAAGTTAGGACATTCAGGAGTATTTACACCAACTGTCCCGTCTTCATAACAATATGTGGTTAAGGCATTGTATGTAGTGTTTATAGTAGTACGTGTTCCAGCACCAAATGTTTCGTACAAAAACTTATAATTTACTTTGTTACCATTGAGGGAATTACAGTTTGCTTCTTCCATGCTATCTCTAATTCCATCATTATCATCATCGATATCAACATTATCAAAAATTCCATCGCCATCACTATCAAAAAAGGTTTGAATTCCTTTACCTGTAATGGTAAATATAAACGGACTCACATCATCGCTATTACTTGCGATAGAAACTTGAGCCGTTTTAATTCCTATAGAACTTGGATTAAATCTTATTTGAAAACTGCTAGAATTGCTTGTATTTATTGAACTACTTGGGTTTTGAACAACTGTAAAATCACTACTTCCAGTTAACTGAATTAAAGGAGAACCAGTTAAATTAATTGTAGTTGTACCAATGTTTTTTATGGAGAAAGTTCTTGTAACAGGATCGGTTATTATTTGCGTTTCGCCAAAATCGGTTCCATTTGATGAATTTGCAGAAGAATTGTAAGCAATGTTAGTGTTATTGGTGCCTAAAACTTCTAAATGATTTCCAATTGGAGTTCCATGTAAACTAACGTTATCAATAAAATAGTAGTCGGCAGTATTGTTTAATCCGTCAGCTTCATCAAATCGTACTCTAACTCTTATTTGTGAATTTCCATTAGGAACTGAAAAAGTATAAGGAGAACCAACGGTATTTCCTGCACTTGCACTATGAGTAAACCCATAAACATCAGAGGTTGTACTATTTTTTCCGTCGATTAATTTTATTGAAGTTGGATAGGTTAATCCATTATTGTAGGAAATATCTAAAAATAAATCGTCATTATCATCGGGAGTTCCGTTTGTGGAAAAGTAGATATTAACTGATACATTGGTATATCCACTAATGTCCACATTATTAAAGGTAATATAAGGATCGTCAAGTAAAGAAAGAGCTAAAACAGTATTAGAACCTCCAAGTCTTAATGAATTAGGAGATGAAACGTAAGTTGAGGTATTCGTTTCAATAGTTCCTGTATTCAGTGTAGTTGTGTAATTCCAAGTGTCAATTGACGATTCGTCAAAACCTTGGTAGTTAATTAATCGTTGTGAATTTACCATTATCGAACTAAAAAGGCACACAAAAATGATAAGGAAATTCGAAAACTTTTTGGGGTGTTTTTTTTTCATAATTTTATTTCTTTGAATTAAGAACTTGTCTTAATATCTTTTATTGGGGGAAGAAATGGTAAGCTTTGGCAAATAGAATTATTAGATAATAATTTAAGACATTGCAATTTTAACAGCATTATTGCTCATTAAAATAGATACAAATTTGAAGTTGTTAACTCGAAATAAAAAATGAAAAAGAATAACTGTATAGATTTTATTAATAAGTGTGTAGACTAAGTGTTGGGTTATTTTTTAAAAAAATGAATCATCCATTTTTAAAAATCTCTTTCACAGCAGCTTCATAATTCTTGCTGTTTCCCGCTTTTTTAATTTTTTTATAAGTTTTTTGAGGATTAGAAAATGATTCTGAAAAATATTCCCAAAAACCTAACATTTTCATTCGAATGGGAGTAGGGCCTTGCAAATAAGCATCGTATTCGCGATAAATTTCATCATGAAAAGCTTCGAAAATTTCAAATCGATTTTTAGGATAATCCGTTGTGTTGTTTTTTATCATGGATGGTAAA
Organism: Flavobacterium sp.; assembly: GCF_036782315.1. Lineage (GTDB taxonomy): Bacteria > Bacteroidota > Bacteroidia > Flavobacteriales > Flavobacteriaceae > Flavobacterium. The sequence continues at coordinate 91,719 of NZ_DAIPZK010000010.1, read as the reverse complement.
AAAGGGTCTGCAATTAAGCCTCTTCCAATCATCCAATGATCAATAGATGGGAAACGTTCTTTTAATTCTTTAAATTTCGCTACAGATGTAATATCGCCGTTATAATAAATTTTCTGTCTAGAAGAGTCTAAACATTTTTGAAACGAATCTAAATCCACACCACCTTTGTATAACTGTTTTCCAATTCGGGCATGAATCGCAATGTTTTTAATTGGGTATTGTTCTAAGATTGGGAAAACATCTAGAATTTCAGTTGGATTTTCATAACCCATCCGCATTTTCATCGAAACAATTATATCCGTTTCATTGTGAACGCGTTTTAAAATATGTTCAATTTGTGAAGTATTGCTAATTAATCCTGAACCCATTCCGCATTTTGCAACCATAGGATAGGGACAACCTAAGTTCCAATTTAATTCTTTATAACCAAATTGCTGCACATATTTTGCGACGAATAAAAATTCTTCTGCATCATTGGTAATAATTTGCGGAATAACTTCTAAAGTATTGTTATTTTCTGGAAGAATATCACGTTCATACGACCCTTTTACGACTAATTTCCCGTTCAACTTAATATAAGGGGAATAAAACGTATCAATTCCGCCAAAATATTTGTGAAAAGCATTTCGAAATCTAAAATCGGTAAATCCTTGTAAAGGTGAAGATAATAATGTAATACTCATGCGACAAAGATAAGCCAAAGAATCTGATTAGTTTCTTTTCTGTTTAAATAACCAATCATATATAGCGTCCTCATGGAAAAGGCGTTCCACATTACCATGATTTCCACCTTTTATTATGGTAAAAGTAACATCGGCATTTTCATTACATTTTTTTATAGCATCTACTACTTTTTTTGATTCCGACATTGGAACAATATAATCTACATCGCCATGTTGAATCCAAAGAGGAATAGTAGCTAATTTGCAGCCATCACTAACATTTCCGCCACCACAAATAGCAACTGCAGCAGTAATTTTATCGGCATGTTTTCCAGCAAAATGTAATGTCCCATATCCACCTAAGCTCATGCCACAAACATAAATTCTAGATTCATCTACATTGTAATTTTTCTTTACATATTCTAAAACTTCTAAGACTTTATCAGGATTCCAATTTCCTTTTGCTAATTGGGGTGCTACCACAATACCCGGAATTTTTTTTCCTTTGTCCATAGCATACAAAACACCATAACGTCTAACGCGATTCAAATTAGTTCCTGATAAACTTTTTCCGTGAAGAAAAATCAAAACAGGTTGCTTTTCGCTACTCTCTTTTTCGGGAATATTAATCCAAAAAGGATAAGTGGTTTTATTCTTTACCGGTTTTAGTTGGGAAAAACTAAAGGAATAAATGAATATAAATAAAGATGGAAATAGATGTTTTAATTTCATTATCAATGGGTTAGGGAATTAAAAAATAAAACCCGAATTTACAATAAGTAAAATTCGGGTTTTTCGTAGCGAAGACGGGAGTTGAACCCGTGACCTCAGGGTTATGAATCCTGCGCTCTAACCAACTGAGCTACCTCGCCAAATGTTGGTCTTACATCCTTGCTGAATGCGGGTGCAAATATAAAACTAATTCTTTTGTTTGCAAATATTTTTTTGATTAAAATAAATTAAAATATTTTTTTGTTAATTAGATTTATTCTCTATATATTTCCAAACTGAAAAATGAAAAACTATGAGTGTAAAAGTAAAGTATGAATTAGAATTTCCTATTCAATCTTCGCCGCAATTATTATATCAATATATATCAACACCTTCCGGATTATCAGAGTGGTTTGCTGACAACGTGAATTCAAGAGGTGAATTTTTTACCTTCATTTGGGATGACTCCGAAGAAAAAGCAAAATTGGCATCAAAAAAATCAGGGGAAAGAATAAAATTCAAATGGCTTGATGAAGATGGTAATGAAACCGATTATTTCTTTGAAATGAAGATACTAGAAGATGAAATTACTAAAGATGTTTCTATTGTAGTTTCAGATTTTGCTCATGCAGATGAATTAGAAGAGTCTAAATTATTGTGGGAAAATCAAATTTCCGATCTAAAACATGTATTGGGTTCAGTGTAAAAACTCAATTATATCAACTATATTTGTCCCGATTTAAATGTCGGGATTTTTTATGGTAAATTATAACGGAAATATTCAGAAAAACAGTTCAATTTCTATTGAAAATAATAGAGGTTTTTTATTTGGTGATAGCATTTTTGAAACAATTAAAGTGTTGGATAATAAAGTGTTATTTCTTGAAGATCACTATTTTAGATTAATGGCTTCTATGCGCATTTGTCGTATGGAAATTCCGATGAATTTTACCATGGAATATTTTGAAGAACAAATTGTAAATTTAGTTCAAACACTTCCAGCATCTAATTCATTCCGCGTTCGTTTTTCGGTTTACAGAGAGGCGGAAGGTTTTTATTTGCCAAAAACGCGAAATGTGCAATTCATTGTAACTGCTTTTCCATTGAATTCTGATTTGTATGTTTTTGGTAAAGAAAATTATGAAGTTGAATTGTACAAAGATTTTTACATTTCTAAACAACTGCTAACTACTTTGAAAACAAATAATAAGATGCTTCAAATTACAGGAAGTATTTTTGCCGATGAAAACGGTTATGATAATTGTTTGGTGTTGAATGATGAAAAGAATGTGGTAGAAGCTTTGCAAAGTAACGTATTCATGAAAACGGGTAATGTACTTGTTACTCCACCAGTTTCTGATGGTTGCTTGAACGGAATAATGCGCAAACAAGTGCTTGAAATCTTGAAAAAAATGGAGGGAATTGAAGTGAAAGAAACTTCTATTTCTCCTTTTGATTTGCAAAAAGCAGATGAGTTGTTTTTAACAAATGTGATTTCTGGAATTCAGCCCATTACAAAATATCGTAAAAAAGAATATACAATATCATTTGCATCTGAAGTGTTAAAAAGATTAAATGCAAAAATCAGACTTAGTTAAGTATGGGATTTTCGGGAGCATTTGAAAATAAAATATATTCTCCGCCTTGTTCAATAATCTTTTCTTTCCAAAAAAGAGTACTAGCTTTTGATAGTAACTTGTTTTTAAGGGTATTTTCTGCAACAATCCAAGCATTTTCTTGTAGTTCCATTTCCAACTGATTAACACTCCAGCCACTGTAACCTAAGAAAAAACGAATGTGGTTTTTTGTTATCTTTCCTTCATTTATAAGTTGCTTGGTAGTTTCAAAATCACCACCCCAATATATTCCGTTTGAAATTTCAACGCTGTTAGGAATAATATCTGGAATGTTGTGAATGAAATACAAATTATCTTGTTCAACAGGACCGCCATTATAAATTTTAAAAGAGGCTTCAATCTCTGGCAACAAGTCATTAATGGTATAATTTAAAGGTTTATTTAAGATAAAACCAATTGAACCTTCATCGTTATGCTCTGCCAATAAAACCACAGAGCGATTAAAAGAAACATCGCCTAAAATGGAAGGTTCTGCTACTAGCAGATGTCCTTTTTTTGGTAAGATTGATATCATATTTCTGCAGGTTTATAATTTTAAAGTTAATAAAAAACTTATAAAATTCAAAAAAAACTCGATAAACTGTAAAAAAAAGTCCCGATTTGCATCGAGACTTCCTATTTTTATGTAACAAAAATATTATTTGTTTACTGCACCTTCTAATTCAGCACCAGCTTTGAATTTTACTACGTTTTTAGCAGCAATTTTGATAGTTTTACCAGTTTGTGGGTTTCTTCCATCTCTTGCAGCTCTTTTAGATACTGACCAAGAACCAAAACCTACTAAAGATACTCTTCCACCTTTTTTAAGAGTTCCTTCTACATTGCTTAAAAATGATTCTAAAGCTAATTTAGCAGCTGCTTTTGTAATGCCAGCAGAAGCTGCCATTGCATCGATTAATTCTGATTTGTTCATGATTAAAGTTATTTATAATTGGTTAAACTTAATTATTTATAGCAAATTTAGCGGTATTGTTGAACTACGCAAGTATTCGACTTGTTTTTCGACTAAAATGTTAATAAATTGGATTAAATGTTAATAACATTGTTTGTTTTTTTGGTTTTTACCCTTAAATATAGTGTTTTCAAGGCTTAAAGCGCCATAGCATTTTCAGAAAAAGAAATTCCATTTAACAATTCGTGTGCTAACATTCTTTTCTTTCCAGGAAATTGTAAACTATCAATTTTTAAAACACCATCTTTTACCGCAATAAAAATCTCTTTTTTAGTTGTAGTTATTTTTCCAATAGCATTTGAATGTGCTTTTTCTTCAAAACTTGCCAAGTAAATTTTTACATTCCATTCGTTTTCGCCATCCTTTATATAAGTCCAAGCAGCAGGATATGGCGATAAACCTCTAATTAAATTAAAAATTGACTTTCCTGATTGCGACCAATCAATTTTACAATTGTCTTTGTTTAGTTTGTATGCCGTTTTAACATCTGGATTATTTTCTTGTAAAGTAGTAGTAGCTTTTCCTAATTCAATTAATTGTAAAGTTTCTAAAACGGTTTCACTTCCTAAATGCATCAAACGATCATGTAACTCACCAGCAGTTTCATTTGCCCCTATTTCTGTTTCCTTGCTTAAAATCATCGCACCAGTATCAATTTTATCATCAATAAAGAAAGTAGTAACACCTGTTTTGGTTTCTCCGTTTATGATAGCCCAATTAATAGGAGCAGCTCCACGGTATTCTGGTAACAATGAAGCGTGAAGATTAAATGTTCCTAATTTTGGCATTTTCCAAACCACTTCAGGTAACATTCTAAAGGCTACGACTACTTGTAAATTAGCCTCCAAACTCCTTAATTCGGTTAAAAATTCCTCTGATTTTAAATTGGTAGGTTGTAATAAGCGTAGGTTTTTTTCTAATGCATATTCTTTTACGGCACTCATGCTTACTTTTTGACCGCGACCAGCTGGCTTGTCTGGAGCGGTTATAACACCAACAATTTCATAGTTGTTTTTGTAAATAGTATCCAAAATCCCAACAGCAAAATCGGGTGTTCCCATGAATACAATTCGTAATTTTTCCATTATATAAGGTAATATTGATTGTTTGAATTAATTTTGATTCGATTATTCTCCAGTAATAATTGAATCGCAAAGATAGTCGCTTCTGAAGAAATGTGAAGTTGGTTTTCAATTTCTCTTGAAGTTAACGGGCTTTTTTCTAATAATTGAATGACCGATTGCGTTATTTCTTTAGGATGTGCTTTTTTTTTATTGGTACAATAAGAACAAATGCCGCAATCTTCTTTTGCAATTTCATCAAAATAAGCCAAAAGCATTCTGTTTTTACAAGTATCTTCGTTCGTTATATAGTTTACTACGCTTTGAAATTGCTCTTCTTTCAATTTGTTTTGATGCTCTAAAAACTTCGCCACCCGATTAATCGTTAAATCATCTTCCCGAGCTTCATTGAATGTAATTGAACTATCATTGTTTTTGGCATGTAAAATAATACACTGATTTTCCGATAATTTATCAATCACTTCTTCTACTTGTGTTTCTGAAGTATGGGCTTTTTTGGCAACCAAATGCGGATTAATAGTGGTTTCTACATCAAAAATTCCCGAATAAGTTCTTAAAATTGCTGTAATAACAGGTTCATCGTGTGGGTGTAAACTAATGTAGCGAATCACTTCTTTACTCGGAATAATAAATTGTAAACTTATTTTCTCGGTTGATTCACTTTGAAATGTAATAATGCCTTGACGATCTAAAAATTGCAAACTGTTAAACGCTTTAATTACAGGAAATCGATAATGCGCACAAAATTGATTCAAATTGAAGGCAAAACTTTCATTGTAACCCTCGCCATAAGCAATTTGAAAGTAATTATTTAGTTTGATATAAACGTCTTTTACGAATTTTTTATCGGGTAAAACATCGATAAATTGCGCTTTGGTATAAGCAATATCATATGGATTGGTAACAATAATTCCGAAGGCTTTTTCGCCATTTCTTCCAGCTCTTCCAGCTTCTTGATAGTAATTCTCTATATTTTCTGGTAATTGAATATGAATTACCGTTTTAACATCGGGTTTGTCAATTCCCATTCCAAAAGCGTTTGTGGCAACAATAACTTGCGATTTGTTTTCCAACCATAATTGCATGTTCTTTTCTTTCTCCTTAGCAGGTAAGCCACCATGGTAAAAAGTACAAGTAAATCCCAATTGATTCAACTGTTGCGATGTTTCAATACAAGACTTGCGATTACGAACATAAATTATTGAAGATTGCGGATTTTTTGTCAATATCTGCTGAATCTTGAATAATTTATCTTCAGTTTTAATGACATGATACGCTAAGTTTTCTCTAGTAAACGATTTAGTGAAAACTTTTGGGTTAACCAAAGCCAAATGGGTACAAATATCTTCTTGAACTCTTTTATTAGCCGTTGCCGTCAAAGCTAAAAATGGAGTAGAGGGGAAGTGCGTTTTTAAAGCCGAAATTTTCAAATAAGCCGGTCTAAAATCATGTCCCCATTGACTCACACAATGCGCTTCATCGATTGCGATTAGATTGATGGGTAATTGTTTCAAACGTTCTACAATCCAATCGTGTTGCAAACGTTCTGGGGAAAGATATAAAAACTTATAATTTCCGAATTGGCAATTGTCTAAAATATCAATAATGTCGTCTTGAGAAACGCCACCTGTTAAAGCAATCGCTTTGATGTTTTTGCTTTGTAAATTCTGAACTTGGTCTTTCATTAAAGCAATCAAAGGTGAAATTACCAAGCAAATCCCATTCAACATCATTGCCGGAATCTGAAAACAAACCGATTTCCCGCCACCAGTTGGTAAAAGCGCAAACGTATCATTTCCCTCTAAAACCGATTGAATAATGGCTTCTTGAGGCGCTCTAAAACTATCGTGTTTCCAGTATTTTTGAAGAATTTGTAAGGCTTCCGACATGTGAATTGGCTTTTAGAAACACTAAGTTACAAAAAATATTATTTAACAAGATGTTTCATAATAAATTCAACGCGGTTTTCTACAGTGTCTTTAGGAACTTCTGTAATTGAATAGCCATATTTTTTGTAAGTTTCCATTAAATGTTCATGAATCAAAACGGCTTGTTCGTAGTTTTCATAACGTTCTGCATCACTTACATAAATTTCTTTCCAAGGTGGTAAAACAAAAATAGCCGAATATTTGTGCTCTTGACAAGCTTTTTCAAAAAAAGACGGATACGAATCCCCTATGTAATGCATGTATGCCAAAACATCGGGAATACCTCTATCTAAAAAAACGATATTCGCTTCTTCATTTAAAGCTTCTTTGTATTGTCTTTTTCTTCCTTCTAAAAGTAATTCGCTAAATAAAAGTGGTTTTTCAAGAAACAATTGTTCAATTCCTTGTTCTTGTGCTTCACGTATAACTTCACGTGAAATCTCAGGATAACAAGTGTGTCCTTTTGCTTTTAACGCTTCGATTAAGGTGGTTTTTCCAGAGCTTGGTCCACCAATTAAAACCACAATTTCTTTGTTCATATTGGAAATTCTAAGGCGCAAAAGTAAGTTTTTTTAAAAATCTAATCAATATTAAAAATTATAAGTTACTACAATACAATTCTAAAGAGAATAAAGTATATTTGCTTTTCCTAATACGAAATGATGATGGATAAGAAAACAGAAGAATTTTACATTCGATTAAAAGAAGAATTAACCAATTCAACACTTTGGCCTTCAGAGTATTTATATAAATTTATTATGCCTTCGGATATTCACAGTATTGCAAAAGTAGAAGCGGCTTTTAACAATATGGGAGCGGTTATTTCTACCCAACAATCGAAAACGGGTAAATTTACAAGTGTTTCTGTGAGTGTTAACATGCCAAATCCGCAGAGTGTGATTGATAAATATATAGAAGTATCTGATATAGAAGGCATCATTTCATTATAAAATAAACATGCAAGAAGAAGTAAGTTATTTAGAATATAATTCGCAACGTCCACATTTAATCATTCCTGAATACGGAAGACATTTGCAAAAATTAATCGATCAAGCTACTGCTATTGAAGATCGTGAAGAGCGAAACAAAGCGGCAAAATACATCATTTCAGTTATGGGATCTTTGAATCCTCACTTACGAGATGTGTTAGATTTTCAACATAAATTGTGGGATCAATTGTTTATCATGTCTGATTTTAAATTGGATGTAGATTCGCCTTATCCGATTCCATCAAAAGATATTTTGACGCAAAAGCCAGAACGATTAAAATATCCACAAAATTTCCCGAAATATCGTTTTTACGGAAACAACATCAAATACATGATTGATGTAGCAAACAGTTGGGAAGAAAGTGAATTAAAAAACGCTTTAGTTCTAGTAATCGCAAATCACATGAAAAAATGTTACTTGAGTTGGAACAAAGACACAGTAACCGATGAAGTAATTTTCGAACATTTATTAGAACTTTCGGGAGGAAAATTAAATCTTTCCAAGTCTAATGAAGAACTTTCTAATACACATGATTTGATGAAGGTGAATAAGAAAGTTTCAAATAAAACTCAATTTAGCTCTGGAAAACCTGGAATTGTTAAGAAAAATAATAACAACAAAGGGCATATGAATAAAAACAATCAAAATAAAAATACATTTAAAAAATAGGTAGTTGCATGGGAACATTTAAAATTGAAGGAGGAAAAGCATTAAAAGGAGAAATTACACCTCAAGGCGCTAAAAACGAAGCGTTACAAGTGTTATGTCCAGTTTTGTTGACTTCTGAAAAAGTTAGAGTAACAAATATTCCAGATATCATCGACGTTAACAAATTGATTACGCTTTTAGGAAATTTAGGCGTTAAAATCCAAAAAAATGGACCTGGCGATTACACGTTTCAAGCCGATGAGGTAAATGTAAATTACTTAAAAACAGAAGCTTTCAAGAAAGAAGGAGGAAGTTTAAGAGGTTCTATTATGATTGTGGGACCTTTATTAGCGCGTTTTGGTTGTGGGTACATTCCAAAACCGGGAGGTGATAAAATTGGGCGTCGTCGTTTAGATACACACTTTGAAGGTTTTATTAATCTTGGAGCAAAATTCAGATACGAAAGAGAAGACCATTTCTACGGTGTGGAAATCGACGGAAGATTGCAAGGAAACTACATGTTGTTAGACGAAGCTTCAGTAACCGGAACTGCTAATATTGTTATGGCAGCGGTTTTGGCTGAGGGAACAACAACAATTTATAACGCAGCCTGCGAACCTTATTTGCAACAATTGTGTAAAATGTTAAACTCTATGGGTGCGAAAATCACAGGTGTAGGGTCAAACTTATTAACCATTGAAGGAGTAGAAAGTTTAGGCGGTTGCGAACACAGAATCTTACCAGACATGATTGAAATTGGTTCTTGGATTGGACTTGCAGCCATGACAAGAAGTGAAATTACGATTAAAAATGTGAGTTGGGATAATTTAGGACAAATTCCCAACGTGTTTAGAAAATTAGGAATTACTTTAGAAAGAAGAGGTGACGATATCTACATTCCAGCCCACAAAGATGGATACGAAATCAAAACGGATATTGACGGTTCTATCTTAACGGTTTCTGATGCACCATGGCCTGGATTTACACCAGATTTATTGAGTATCGTTTTAGTAGTTTGTACACAAGCAAAAGGCGATGTATTAATCCACCAAAAAATGTTTGAAAGCCGTTTGTTCTTCGTAGATAAATTAATTGATATGGGAGCCAAAATTATGTTATGTGATCCGCACAGAGCCGTAGTTATGGGACATAATTTCCAATCGCAATTAAAAGCTACTACGATGAGTTCTCCCGACATTAGAGCCGGAATCTCCTTGTTAATTGCCGCTCTAACAGCAAAAGGAACGTCTACCATCCAAAATATCGAACAAATCGACAGAGGTTACGAGCGTATAGATGAAAGGCTACGCGCTATCGGAGCTAATATCGTAAGAGTATAATTTAGTATTCAGTATTCAGTCGCAGTAAGCAGTATTACTAAGACTGAACACTGAGACTGATTACTAAAAATGGAAACCTACATCATTCTTTTTCTTTGTATTGCATCCTTCTTAGCGGGTTTCATCGATGCTATTGTGGGTGGCGGTGGCTTAATTCAAACTCCAGTAGCTTTAATTTTATTACCAAATGTACCTGTTTCTTCTATCATTGGTACATTAAAAATTCCCGGTTTTAGCGGCACCAGTATGGCAACGTATCATTATTTGAAATCGGCTAAGGTGAATTGGAAATTATTTGTTGTTATGGCAATAGTTTCTTTTACATTTGCTTATTTGGGTTCGAGTTTGCTTAATGTAATGCAAAACGATTTTATGAAACCTTTACTTTTTGTGGTTTTAATTTTATTGTTACTGTACACCTATTTCAAAAAAGATTTTGGTCAATTTCAAATTGATAAATTAACAAAAAAGCAAACCTACATTTACGGAAGTGTTATTTGTATTTTCTTAGGTTTTTATGATGGGTTTATCGGTCCGGGAACTGGAAGTTTGTTAATCATGGCTTTTATTGCGATTCTAGGTTTTGATTTTTTAAAAGCAAATATTTATGCAAAATTAGTCAACCTAGCTACCAATATTGGTTCCATTACGCTGTTTGTTTTAAAAGGCAAAATCATTTGGACCTTAGCTATTCCTATGGCAATTTGTAACATTACCGGTTCATGGTTAGGGGCAAGGTTAGCTATATCAAAAGGCAACGGATTTATTCGAATCTTTTTTTTAATTGTGGTAGGATTAGCGTTGCTTCGCTTTGGTTATGATGTGTTTTTGAAGTAAAAAGCACTTCTTTTATTGAAGTGCTTTCTTATTATTATTTAGAATTTCAAACCAAACATCACGCCATCGCCTTGATAACCATTTTGGTAACTTCTAACATAATCTACTCGTAAAAATCTAAATTTACCCCAACCAATATTATCAAATCCCACAGTAAATTCTTGATACGGTTTCATATTTGGAATGTTCAATTGATGAAATCCACCAATTAAATTCCATTGAAGTTTATTTAACAATGGAATCTTATTCATAATGTAACCTTTGAAATTATGCTCAATATGGGTTTCCAAATACGCATCATTCGTAGAATGGGTATAGTAGGGAAGTAAATTAAAAGCATTTAACGAATTGTTCAACAAATTTACATGTGTTTGATTTCCGTTGAAGTGTTTATAATCTACAAATGAAATATTGTCGGCATTAAAGAATTTTCCAGCTTTAAAACGTAAGCCAAAATCACCTTTGTTTCCTATCGTTTTATTATAATCTACAGTTGCAGTAACAAAATCATAATGATAATTACTATTTGAAGCACCAAATGCTTTTTCGTAATACAAACTCAATATTGGATAATCATCATTTTGAATATTGATTTTTCCATCTGGTCGCGAAATGTATTTTTGACCAAAACGAATGCGCGTTCCTAAACTCGCTTTCATAATATGATGCTGTTCAAACGGTACCGAAGTATAATTAAATGGCTGTAATGGATTATTTGAAAAATACAAATCATCACTCTTAATGGTGCTATAATCAGTATTGTTGAATAAAGCACGGCGGTTTTCATACAATAATTTTCCATTAGCAAAAATACCATTAGTAACTTCTTTTCCATAGTTAATTTCAGCAAATTCTTTATTGTACAATTTCATGTAATTGTTCTTAAAAAATAAGGTTGCTATTGTATTAACCATATTGCTAATAGGTTCATTTGGATTAAACTGACTAATAGTACTTCCGCCACTTAAACTAATGTAAGCGTTATTTCGGTTATTAAATCGGTGATAATAACGACCGTTTACTCTAAGTCGATCTTCAGCAAAACCATAGTTAAAGGTCGATGAAATTGAAGTTACTTTTCCCGTTTCATCATTCCATTTTCTAAAAGAAAAGCCACTATTCAAATTATACCCTTGTACGGTATTAAAACTCAACGAACCGATATTGGTAATTCCTTGATAGTTAAAATTCCATTTTTCAAAGGTGTTTTTGTAGCTGTAACCTGTAATAATTTTCAGTAATTTAAATTTATTTCCTTTTGCATCAATAGAATCTAAATATACTTGTGATTTCCTGATGGTTTGAATACTATCTTTCTTACTATAATTAGTAATTTCTTCCTCTGTAAGAGGTACAGGACGGTAAGTTTCCCAATAACTTGCTTCTTTTTTATTAGCATTTTCTGCAAACGTAACTATTTCTTTACCAAAAGTTTTCTTATCAAATATATCTTTGAAGTTATAGTTGGTAAAAACATGGGTGAATTTCCCGGTAAATTTCATTCCGAAAATTCCCGCATTAAAATCAAGTGTTTGTATGTTTTTAGCCCAAATTTTATTTTCACTATTGTAGCTGAAATTTTGTGTCAATTTCATAGTTTCTAAAATAGGTTGTTGCATACGATACCCTTTGATATCTAAATTTATCCCATAAATAGCCCACGAATCTTCTACAATATAAATATAACCTTCAAAAACAGGTTCTTTATCGCGTTTAGGAGTAACCAATATTTTATTGATTAACTGATTTTTGTCATCGTAAAATGTGCTTTCTAGTTTATATTTATAGTAATTGAAACCATTATCAGCAATAGGAGAGACTAAATTGATTCCAAAATCAACATAATTATCATAAAAATCATAATTGGTATTTAATGCTGTGTTGTAACTAAATCCGTTATCATCACCCGCAATTTTAGAGGCAATAATTTCTTCTTTTAAATTATCAGGTTTTTGAAATTTAATTTTAGAAACCGTTTCCGATTGGTAAATAATACCACTTCTCGTAGAATCTAAATTACCTTCTAAATCACCAATTTCTACGCCCATGAATTTTTTAGGAATGTCTTTAGCTTTAAAAATTCCTCTTGAGTAAAAATCGGCTTCAAATTTATCGGTTTTCGCAGCGTTCTTCTTTTTAGATTTGATAGCATTTCTAATAATTTCGTTTGCAGGATTTTCGCCATTTACAACTACAACTTCTCTTAATTGAAAATCTTCTTCATATAAAGTAACATCAAACTCGTAAGGGAAACTCGTGATGTTTAAAATATGTTTTTGCGTTTTAAATCCTAAGTATTGAAAAATCAAATGAACATTCACTTTTTCAGTAGTATTTAATTCATATTTTCCAAGTTCATTTGAAGTTGTACCTATGTAAGTGTTCTCAATATAAATATTTACAAAAGGCAATGGATTACCTTCTTTATCTTTTATAGTTCCTTTTATTTGTGAAAAAGAGAAAGAAGTTAAAAACAAAAAGGCAAATAAAATTTTATTCATAAGAGTTTATTTTATAGACGGATATTATTTTCAAAAGGTTGCATTATGTAAATGATTTTAACGCTAATTCATAACTCTGCAAACCAAAACCAATAATAATTCCTTTTGCATTAGGGGAAATATAAGATTGATGGCGGAAAGACTCTCTAGAAAATGTATTTGAAATATGAACTTCAACAACAGGAGTTGTAATCGCTTTAACCGCATCGCCAATTCCTATAGAAGTATGCGTATAAGCTCCAGCATTTAAAACAATACCATCATAAGTAAAACCCACTTCTTGAATTTTCGTAATAATTTCGCCTTCAATATTACTTTGAAAGTATTCTAATGTGATAGTTGGAAATTGAAGTTGAAGTTTTTCAAAGTACGATTCAAAAGTTTCATTGCCATAAACTTCGGGTTCTCTTTTGCCTAATAGGTTAAGGTTTGGACCATTTATAATGATAATCTTCATGAGAATTGTTTTTGTAAAAGTAAAAAAACCATTCTTTTTGAGAATGGTTTTAGCAAAATATTATAACTTTTAGTGTTAAAACATATAACCTATAGAAAATTGGATTACCGAATTTTTCACATCAGCATCTTTTTTAGCTTCGGTTAATCCAGCTACGTAACGGCCTGAAATAAATAAACCATCGGTTATCTTGTAACTTAATCCACCCGCTAAACCAAAATCGAACGAATTGCTGTCGTTGGCATCTACTTCATTTCGTTCACTTACTAATACCGAAGCTTGTGGACCTAACTCTAAACTTAGTTTATTAGTTGTTAAATAAAACTTAGCCAAAACAGGTAAAGAAAGATAACCCAATTCATTTTTAACTTGTTCACCAAAGCCTTCCAATTCGGAGCCTTGAGTAGAATACAAAAGTTCAGGTTGAATAGCAAAGTTTTCAAATACTTTTAGCTCCATAACCGCACCCATATGGTAACTTGTTATGGTTTTAAAATCAACTCCCGAAATGTCGCCGCCAGTATAATTAGCAAAGTTAACACCACCTTTTACGCCAAATTTTAGCATTTGAGCCTGTGAAAAACCAGTTCCTAGAACTAGTAAAATCATCGTTGCAATTATTCTATTCATATTAAAATGTTTTATTGTTGTAACGCTTGTTAGCGCTTTTTAGTATAATCATCGACGAAATGCACGTTTTAACGTTTTTAGGAACTTGTTGGTTTTCAGTTATTTGTGATTTTTTTAATCTATTAGGGTTTGTTTAATTTTATTAAAAAAACTTTAATTTTTTCAATTTTGGTATTTTTAACTATTTGATATTGAGTGGTTTTGAATTTTCTTGTTAATAAAATTGTTAATAACATAACAAAATTTGTTATTTCGTAAATAAAAATACTATAAATTTGCTCTATTAACTTTAAATTTAAACTAAACATGAAAAAAGTTTTATTATCTGCTGTAGCATTATTGGCTTTCGGTTTTGCTAACGCACAAGAAGAAGAAAAAGCATTTGGTTTCGCTAAAGGTGATGTTATTGTAGAAGGTAACTTAGGTTTTTCATCTACTAATGACAAAAACACTGAAGAAAAAACTAACAGTTTTCAATTCAATCCAAAAGTTGGTTACTTTTTAACTGACAAATTTGTTGTTGGAGTTGAATTAGGTGTTGGTTCAGACAAAGAAGAAGTAGCAGGAACAGAAACTGACAAAAATTCAAATTTTGATGCAGGTGTTTTTGGTCGTTATTATTTCTTAGATTTAGGAAAAAGATTCAAAACTTATGCTGAAGCTGGTTTAGGTATGGAATCAGGAAAAGCTGGTTTAGGAGATGCTAAGTATTCTGGATTTGGATTTGGTGCAGGATTAGGAATGAACTATTTCGTTTCTGATAGTTTTGCTATCAACTTCGCTTTAACAGATGTTTTATCTTACTCTTCTCAAAAATGGGATGGTGCTGAGAATGTATCTGAATTCAATGCAAACGTAAATGTTTTCAATAACTTCTTTACAACTGCTCAATTTGGTTTAACTTACAAATTCTAATTTGTAAAAAACAAATAAGTCAAAAATCCCGCTTCTGCGGGATTTTTTTATTGCTGTAATTTGCCTACATTTGAAATATGAGTACTTGGCAATCCTATATTAAAGAATATCAAAATTATCTGCGTTTAGAACGTGGGCTTTCTAAAAACACCATTGAAAATTATACGTTTGATATTGAAAAGTTAGTGTTGTTTTTAAATCAATATAATATTCAAGTTTCTCCAATTACAATTACAGAGGAAACCATTCAACAATTTATTTACGAAGTTGCTTCAAAAGTAAATGCTAGAAGTCAATCACGAATAATCTCTGGACTTAAAAGCTTTTTTAATTATTTAGTTTTTGAAGATTATCGGAAAGATACTCCGCTAGAATTAATAGAAGTTCCCAAGACAGGAAGGAAGTTGCCTGATACTTTGGCAACTTCTGAAATAGATGCACTTATTGCTGCTATCGATTTATCTTCTCCTGAAGGAGAGCGCAATAGAGCTATTTTAGAAACTTTATATAGTTGTGGTTTGCGTGTTTCTGAATTAGTCGGTTTAAAACTTTCCGATTTATATTTTGAAGAAGGTTTTATTAAAATTACCGGAAAGGGTAATAAGCAACGATTTGTACCCATAGGAACATCTACAATCAAATATATTACTACTTATGTAAATTTAATTCGAGTTCATTATCCGGTGCAAAAAGGGCACGAGGATACACTTTTTCTAAACAGAAGAGGCAAACAATTGACTCGAGCAATGATTTTTACTATTATAAAAGATTTAGCCGTAAAAATTGGTTTGAATAAAACCATCAGCCCACACACATTTCGTCATTCATTTGCTACACATTTACTTGAAAATGGTGCCGATTTACGTTCTATTCAATTAATGCTTGGCCACGAATCGATTACAACTACAGAAGTATATATGCATTTGGATAGAAAATTCTTGTCAGAAGTTTTGAATAATTATCATCCGAGGAAGTAGTGTTTGTTTTTTCACAGAATTAAATTGAGTTTTTTTAAACGTACTGTGTTGAGAGAGTTAAACCGAGTTCAAAGTTTCGGATGTTGTAGTTGTACAGGTTTTAAGGTCTAAGTTAATTTTTGAAATTGTAATTGTACTTGTATTTGTTGTCAAATCGAGCGAAGTCGAGATTTTATTAATTATAATAAGTATCCTACTTCGCTCGAAGGGACAAAAAAATGGATATTCTAAAATAATAGATTTAAAATTTAAAGCCTATTCCAACTTGAAAAACAGAATTTTTAGCATCAGAATCTTTAACAACTTCATTCAAACTGTATGTATATCTTCCAGAAATAAACATCGAATCAAAATTTAAAGATACACCCGCAGCTAAGGCTGTATCAAAAGAATTTACTTCATTCCTGTCACTCGATGAATTATTGGTTTCTATATTTTCATTAATTTTTACACCAAATTGAGGTCCTGCTTCAATAGCAAATGTTTTTCCCAGATAGATTTTGGCTAAAATGGGCACGTTAATGTAGTCAATTTTGTAAGTGGATTTGTAATTATTTCCTAAAATCGTAAAGTTATTTTCAAAACCTTGTCGAGAATAAATAAATTCAGGCTGAATGGAAAATACTTTTTCTACAAGCGGAATTTCACCATAGAAACCAATGTAAAAACTTGTTCTTGGATCTGGGCCTTCGTCGAAATCACCTTTGGTTACAGTAGAATAATTTAACCCACCTTTGATTCCAAAATTACTATCATTTTTTGATGTTTCTTGTCCCAATAAAGTTTGTGTACCGATAAAAACTAGTACTGATAAAATTACTTTTTTCATATCTTTTAGTTTTATGATTACACATTTAAAACGAAAAAATGATGCCAAAAAGTATAAATTGATTAAAAAAAAAAGACCTATTAAATTACTTAACAGGTCTTTTAATGTTTATTTTATTAATATTACTTAGCGATATTCACAGCTCTAGTTTCACGGATAACCGTAATTTTCACCTGACCTGGATATGTCATTTCAGTTTGAATTTTTTGAGAAATATCAAATGATAAATTCACTGCTGCATCATCAGATACTTTTTCGCTTTCAACAATTACACGTAATTCTCTACCAGCCTGAATTGCATAAGCGTTTTTCACTCCGTTGAATCCAAAAGCAATATCTTCTAAGTCTTTCAAACGTTGGATGTAAGAATCTAAAACTTGTCTTCTTGCTCCAGGGCGTGCTCCAGAAATAGCATCACAAACTTGAATAATAGGAGAAATTAATGATTTCATTTCAATTTCATCGTGGTGCGCTCCAATAGCGTTACAAACTTCTTCTTTTTCACCATATTTCTCAGCCCATTGCATACCTAAGATTGCGTGAGGTAATTCACTCTCGGTATCTGGTACTTTTCCAATATCGTGTAATAAACCAGCTCTTTTGGCTAGTTTAACGTTTAAGCCTAATTCAGCCGCCATGATACCACATAACTTAGCTACTTCTCTTGAGTGTTGTAGTAAGTTTTGTCCGTAAGATGAACGGTATTTCATTCTACCTACCACTTTAATTAATTCAGGGTGTAATCCGTGGATTCCTAAATCGATAACCGTACGTTTTCCAGTTTCGATAATTTCTTCGTCAATTTGTTTTGCAGTTTTTGCCACAACTTCTTCGATACGAGCAGGGTGGATACGCCCATCAGTTACTAATTTATGTAATGCTAAACGTGCGATTTCTCTTCTCACAGGATCAAAACAAGAAAGAATGATAGCTTCTGGAGTATCGTCCACAATGATTTCAACTCCCGTTGCTGCTTCTAGAGCTCTAATGTTACGTCCTTCACGACCAATGATTCTACCTTTTACATCATCTGATTCAATGTTGAATACCGATACGCAGTTTTCAACTGCTTCTTCTGTACCTACACGTTGAATAGTGTTGATGATGATTTTCTTAGCTTCTTGTTGTGCTGTCATTTTAGCTTCTTCCACAGTATCTTGGATAAATGACATAGCATTTGTTTTAGCTTCCGCCTTTAAGCTTTCTACTAATTGATTTTTGGCATCTTCGGCAGATAATCCAGAAATAGCTTCTAGTTGTTCCACTTGACTTCTGTGAAGCTTGTCAATCTCTTGTTGTTTCTTGTCTAAATACTCTATTTTGTTGTTGTAATCTGCAATTTTAGCTTCAGCTTCATCAGCCGCTTTTTTTGCTCTAGCTAATTCATTAGAAACTTGAGATTCTTTGTCTCGTGTTCTTTTTTCGGCTTCAGCAATTTTCTTGTCACGAGCTAAAATTACTTGTTCATGTTCGGCTTTTAATTCTAAAAACTTCTCTTTAGCTTGAAGAATTTTATCTTTTTTTGCTGCTTCAGCTTCTGTTTTTGCATCTTTTAAAATTGAAGCTGCTTCTTTTTTTGCATTTTTAATTAAATTAGAAACGTTGCTTTTTTCTAAAAATTTAGCAACTCCAAAACCTCCAGCAAGACCAATTAAAATACCTATTATTATGTTTAGTATCATGATATGTGTAAAAAAAATTATATAAAAAAAGCCTACATTAGGGGTTTGTATAAACTCTGTTATACAAGATTTGAGCTAACATGCAGTTCAAACTTCCCACTTAAGGGCCTGTTATAGTTGCAAAGATTCACTCGTTTAATTTGTTAGTGTTGAGTTTATCAAATATATACTAATGTAGGCAGTATCGTATTTATTTTTGTAAGAACGTATTATTTTGAGAGTAACTCACTCAATTTTTTATCCAAATTCTGTAATCTGGTAATATTGGTTTCATTATCTTGAGATTTATTAATTTGTTTTTGCTCAACCTGTGCAGCAAATTGTAAAGCACACATAGCTAAAACATCTTGTTTGTCTCTTACTGCATAGCTTTGTTCAAACTGTTTAATCATAGCATCAATTTTTTTTGAAGCACTTCTTAGTCCCTCTTCCTGCGATGGATCCACGGTTAATGGATAAACGCGATCTGCTATAGATATTTTAATTTTCAGCTTTTCACTCATGAGCTTTCTAATCCGAAAGTTGGGCTATACAATAATCGATTTCTCTGATTAATGAATTTATTTTGAGTTTTGTTTCTCGTTTGTTTTCTTCACTGCCTAGTAATGAATTTACCATTTTTAGAGTATCCAATTGACTCTTCAAAGCTTCAATTTCGCTTGATTGCTGTTGTTGATTTTTTTTAGAAAGCAACAATTCGTCTTGCAACTCTTGGTTTTTCTTTTCAAGCATAACCACTTTTTGATTGAGCTTAAAAAATTTAACTTCGAGAGAATCAATTAATTCAGATAATCCATTCATTAATGATAGAATTCATTTCAATATTTCACAAAGTTAACATTAGTATTCAAAAATAGCAATACTTTTTATTAAATTTTCTGAATTAATTTTTATTACATCTAACTGTTTGATAATTAAATAATTATTCAGGGTATGGTTTTTGATTACTTTATATAAAATTATTTTTACTATTTTAGCAACAAACACAAGCTTCATGAAATTTGTATTAGCCATTTTAATTGCCCCACTTTTTGTTTTTAGTCAGGATTTTCCTCAAGATTATTTTCAATCGCCGTTAGATATTCCTCTTGATGTTTCTGGTTCATTTGGAGAACTAAGAAGTAATCATTTTCATTCGGGATTAGATTTTAAAACAAAAGGAGTAGAAGGTTTACCAGTTTATGCTGCTGGTGATGGTTATGTTTCGCGTATCAAAATTTCAACTTTTGGATACGGAAAAGCAATTTACATTACACATCCAAACGGCTATACTTCGGTTTATGGTCATTTACAAAAAGCTAATGGAGCCATTGAGACTTACATCAAATCAAAGCAATATAAAGAGCAATCATACGAAGTAGAAATGTATTTGTATCCAACAGAATTACCTGTAAAAAAAGGTGATATTATTGCTTTTACTGGTAATACGGGAGGAAGTGGGGCACCTCACTTGCATTTTGAATTTCGAAACACTAAATCAGAAGAAATTTTAAACCCAATGCATTTTGGTTTCAAAAAAATTATTAACGATGATAGAAAACCCGTAATTCAAGGCGTTGTTGCTTATCCGTTAGATTCTACCGTGGTTAATAAATCGCAAAAGCCAATTGCTATTAACTTTTCTAAACAAGCTGATGGGAATTATTTAGGTACTAAAATTCAAGCCAATGGTAAAATAGGAATAGGTATTAATGCTTTTGATTATTGTACAAATGCCTACAATAAAAATGGTTTATATAAAGTAAAGGCCTATTTAAATGGCGTTTTGTATTACCAATATGGTTTTGATGGCTTTGCTTTTGATGAAACGCGTTACATTAATAATTTTATCGATTATGAACGTTTTCATTTGATGGGACAACGTGTGCAAAAATTATTTCAATTGTCCGATTATCCTTTGTCTGTTGTAGCAGGAAATAAAAAAGATGGCACAATAAAAGTGCAGCCGGGTGCTAATTATACTTATCGAGTAGAATTGTATGATTTCCATGGCAATAAAGTAGAATTAGTTATTCCAATAGAATTTTCGACTACAGAACCTACGATTAAAAAGGTAATTCAAAAAACACCTTACTTCGTAAAAGCTAAAAATGAGTCGATTTTTGAGAAAGAAAATGTATCGGTTCAAATCCCAGAAAATGCTTTTTATTCGAATTTCTATTTGAATTTTGATGTAAATAAAGATATATTAACTTTACATGATGATAGTGTTCCAGTACATAAAAACATAACAATTACATTTAGTAACGTACAAGGATTAACAGAAGAACAATTAGCCAAAACCTATATTGCTACTTTAGATGGTTATAAATTAGAATACAATAAAACGTATCGAAAAGGAAATACATTCTCCATTAAAACTAAAACGTTAGGGAAGTATAAATTGGCACAAGATGTAACGCCTCCTAGAATTTATAACGTAAATTTTGTAGAAGGAAGCACGCTAAAAGAGCAAAAAATAATTAGTGTTTCTATTAGTGATTTACAATCGGATATTAACACATACAACGGTTATTTGAATGGAAAATGGATTTTAATGGAATACGATTATAAGACAAAAAAGCTGGTACACAATTTAGATGATAATATTTGCGTTCAAGGTAGAAACGATTTAAAGATTGTTGTGACGGATAATTTGCAAAATTCTAGTACCTTTGAATCTTACTTTTTTAGATAATTAAAACAATTTCTCTTGAAAAATATAATTTTTGTATTCTTTATAGGCATATTTTCTTTAACGGTTTCAGCACAAAAGGCTAGAGTTAAAGGTATTATTTTAGATGAATTTAATAATCCAGTTGAAAATGTAACCGTAAAAGCGGGTGACAAAGGAACGGTAACCAATGAAAACGGTTTTTATATTTTAGAAATTGAAGCAAACAAAAAAGTAACTATTGTTTTTTCTCACGTTTCCCTAAAGAAAATAACTATCGAAGTTAATTTGAAAGCTAATGAAGATTTCGAATTAAATCCTGTTATGAATTCTAAAGTAGAAGAATTTGGAGAAGTTTTTATTACAGGAAATAGTAAAAAACGCATTGAAGGTGTAACCACCATTGATCCTGTAGTAATTCGTAAAATTCCTGGCGCTAACCCTGGAATTGAGAATATAATCAAAACATTACCAGGAGTTTATTCTAATAATGAATTAAGTACATCTTATGCTGTAAGAGGTGGGAATTATGATGAAAACTTGGTTTATGTAAACGAAATTGAAGTCTATCGTCCATTTTTAATCCGCTCAGGGCAACAAGAAGGATTAAGTTTTACCAATACCGATATGGTTCAAAACGTAGATTTTTCTGCTGGTGGATTTCAATCAAAATATGGTGATAAATTATCATCCGTTTTAGATATTACCTATCGAAATCCAAAACGTTTTGGAGCAAGTTTAGAAGCCAGTTTCTTAGGAGGAAGTTTAACAGTTGAAGGTGTTTCTAAAAATCAAAAGTGGAGTAATATAACAGGAATTCGTTATCGTGATAACAGCCTTTTAGTCAATAGTCAGGAAACACAAACTAATTTTAGACCAACATTTTTTGATGTACAAAGTTTATTAAATTTTAATGCATCTGCTAAATGGCAATATAGTTTTTTGGGTAACATTTCTCAAAATAAATACAATTATCAGCCTTTAACGCGTCAAACCAACTTTGGAACAATAGATGAACCAATTGCACTTTTAGTGTATTATCAAGGTCAAGAAAAAGATAAATATCTTACTTTTTTTGGAGCAGGAAAAGCGGTATATCAATATAATGATAAAAATAAGTTGAAGTTTATTGCTTCTGCTTACCATACTCAAGAACAAGAATATTATGATATTTTAGCCGAATATCGTTTGGGTGAAGTCGATTCCAATATTGGTTCAGAAACGTTTGGAGACGTTGTTTTTTCTCGCGGCATAGGTTCGCAATTAAATCATGCCCGTAACGATTTAGATGCTTTGATTGTCAATACTGAAGTAAAAGGTTTTCATGAATTAAATGAGAAATCACAAATTGAATGGGGTGCAAAGTATACTCTAGAAGATATTAGAGATCGTTTAGTAGAGTGGGAGGTGGTTGATTCTGCTGGTTTTTCTTTACCAAATCCTATTTTAGAGTATGTTAATGATCAACCTTATAATCCATATGTTGGACCATTAGCCCCTTATCAAAATATTAGAGCAACAAATTACACGAAAATTAATCGTCTTTCAGGATATGCACAATGGAATTACAGAGGGAAAATCGGAACACATGAGTATTGGTTAAATGCAGGGGTAAGAGCACACCAATGGCAAGTTACGGCTGAGAGAAGACCTGATGGTGAGAGTCAAATAACTTTTTCACCTAGAGCTCAATTTGCCTTTAAGCCCGATTGGAATAAAGATATGATGTTCCGATTGTCTGGAGGTTTGTATCATCAGCCACCATTTTATAGAGAACTTCGGGATAAAAATGGGGTCGTACAAACCAATGTAAAAGCGCAACAATCGATTCATGTGGTTTTAAGTAATGATTATAGTTTTAAAATGTGGTCCCGACCCTTCAAGTTGGTTTCGGAAGCCTATTATAAAAATATTACAGATGTTAATACCTATACTATTGATAATGTTAGAATTCGATACAGAGCTAATAACGATGCAGAAGCTTACGCATACGGATTTGACGCTCGTTTAAACGGTGAATTTGTTCCTGGAACCGAATCATGGTTTAGTTTTGGTTATTTAAAAACTGAAGAAAATCAAGATGGTAAAGGCTATATTGCTCGTCCAACCGACCAAAGACTGAAATTTGGAATGCTATTTCAAGATTATATGCCTAATATACCCAACTTAAAATTATATCTGAATTTGGTTTACAATACGGGATTGCCAGGAGGTTCACCTTCATACGCTGATCCGTATGCGTATCAATTGCGTTTAAATGATTATCGTAGAGCTGATGTTGGGTTTTCTTATGTGTTTAAAGACGAAGGTATTAAATCGAGTAAAATATGGTTAAAACCTTTTAATGAGTTTTCATTAGGTTTAGAGATTTTCAATTTGTTTAACAATCAAAATTCGATTACGAATACTTGGGTTCGCGATGTGTACACAAAATCACAATATGGTATTCCTAATTACATGACAACACGTGTTTTCAATATCAAATTGGTTGCCCGATTGTAAGCCAAGAATTATTTTAGTATATTTGACTATAAAATTTTCAGAATGAAACGTATCCTTTTTTCATTAGTTGCATTTACGACTTTGTTAAGTTGTAAAAAAGAAGAACCAACTCCAAAAGTAATTTACGAAGAAGGTAAAGCTAAAGCTGAAGTTGTGGTAAGAGATAGTGGTTCAATAAAAGTAGCCGATTTACCGATTTTAATGGAAGGAACACAATATCTGATTCATCCTGTGGGCGATGTTCGAGTGTATGATACCGATAGTAAAGTATACGGAAGTAGTAAAACGAATCAAGTAAGTTACGCGATTTCAAATTACAACCGATTTGAAATTACGGGATTCTTTGATAATTTGAACTTTCAACATGTAGATTCTACTTCAGTAAAACCATTGACTGATAAGAAAATCCAAATTCAAACAGCAACCTACTTAAATACCATTGCTGCTAAAACTAAAAAGCAAATTATAGTGTATACTTTAGTGGACAGCGATACAAATCAAGACGGAAAAGTAAATCAAAATGATATTAAATCTTTATACTTAAGTACGATAAGTGGAAGTAAATTCATTAAGATTTCTGAAGAATTTCAAGAATTAATCGATTGGAACATCATCGAAGCACAAAATCGTTTGTATTTCAGATGTATTGAAGATATCAATAAAAACGGCGCTTTTGATAAAAATGACAAAGTACATTACCATTATGTAAATCTTCTAGATAACGATTGGAAAGTGGAAGTTTATAATCCGAATTAATCTTAATTTCATGCCTAACGGCATTATTCAAATTTCAGAAATATTTATACATAAATTTATTAGTTCCGTAGGAACGAAATTTGGGTAAAAGTAACTCTAGCATGAACAGACAAGTCCCGTTGGGACGATATAAAAAAATTGGTTTTAACCCGCGTTGCTAAGCATCCGTTTCATCCGCGTTCCAATCCTAAATCAAAATATCGCTCTCTAAATCTGATTTTTCAATTTCAAAATCAAATCCCAGTTTAGAAACCAGCTGAATTACCAAATTCTTATACCAGTTTTCACTTTTAGGGTGAATATAGATTTTTTCAATCAGCTGATTTAAGTTAATATCTACTTTTAAGCCATTATCTATTTTCATTCCGTTATTAGAAACGTCAGAAATAATGCGAATTTCTCTTTCATACTGAAAACTTTTACGTTTAAACAAAAAAGGGAAAAAAGTATCTTCAAACGGAATAAACTCTTTTTTGTAATCAATGTAATTAACCGCACCAATATATTGTTCGGTTTGTCTTTCAGGTTGTAAGGCTTCTTTTAGTCTGCCAATTGTAGTTTGAATCGCTAAACCTTCGGTGTTTTGAGTGAAAATCTGCCACATGGCAAACGATTCATATTCGTTAATATGCCAACTGCTAATCACTACTTTTTCGCGATGTGATTTATAGTAATCTAAAAATTTTGGATTGTTAGCAGCAATTTTCTTGATTTCCTCAAAAGTAGGTTCCGAAAATGTACCTTCGTATTGATCTTCAAACTTATCCGAACGCGACATAAACAACTGTTGCGATAACAGCATGTCTAAAAACTTAGACAAGTCCAAATACTTCCAAACAACGGTGTCATTGTCATCGGGTAAAGTGATATTTGGATGTTTTACGTACATAATTGTTTAAGTTCAAAAATCAAATTCAAGTTCAAAATTCAAGTTTTGGAACACAGATTTAAGAAATTTACATAATCTAAAAAATCTTGAAAATGAGATTAATTTATTTTGCTAAACTCCTAACTTCCATCTCCCAACTCTTCACTTTTATTCGAAACTTTGCATCATCACTAACTTCGAATATGTTCCATTCAAAGCTAATAATTCGTCATGTGTTCCTTGTTCTACGATTTCGCCTTTTTGCATTACGACAATCTTATCTGCTTTTTGAATCGTAGATAATCGGTGCGCAATTACAATTGATGTTCTATTTTGCATCATATTCTCTAACGCTACTTGAACGAATTTTTCACTTTCGGTATCTAAAGCCGAAGTTGCTTCATCTAAAATCATGATTGGTGGATTTTTCAAAACGGCTCTTGCAATCGATAAACGTTGTTTTTGTCCTCCTGAAAGTTTCCCTCCTGCATCACCAATATTGGTTTCAATTCCATTAGGTAAATCTTTTACGAATTCGTAAGCATTGGCCACTTTTAAAGCTGCAATAATTTCTTCATCGGTTGCATCTTCTTTCCCTAAACGAATATTATTTTTAATGGTGTCATTGAATAAAATCGAATCCTGAGTAACCAATCCCATTAGATCACGAAGCGATTCTAACGTCATATCTTTGATATCGATTCCGTCAATTTTTACGGTTCCTTCTTGCACATCATAAAAACGAGTCAATAAATTCGCAATCGTACTTTTCCCAGAACCAGATTGTCCCACTAATGCCACCGTTTTTCCTTTTGGAATCTCCAAAGAGAAGTTCTTCAATACATTTTCTTCAGCGTATCCGAAGTTAATGTTTTCAATGCTAATTTTTTCTGTGAAAGTCTCTTTTACGATTGCATTTTCTTTATTGGTAATGGTGTTTTCCACTTCTAAAACTTCAAACACACGTTCTGCAGCTGCTAATCCATTTTTAACAGCATAAGAAGCTTTTGAAATGGCTTTTGCTGGAGTCAGAATGTTATACGCTAATCCAATATAAGTAATAAAATTTGAACCTTTTAAAGAACCTTCAACTAAAACTAGGTTACCACCGTAAACCAATAACACGCCAATAACTAGAATCCCCATAAATTCACTCATAGGTGAGGCTAAATTATTTTTCTTTCCAATCGAGATTGTTAATTGGTACAAACGATTAATGGAATCGTTGAAAGTTTTGGCAAAATATTTTTCAGCATTGTAACTTTTTACCACTTTCAAACCACCTAAACTTTCTTCAACAATTGAAATCAAATAACCATTTTCTTGTTGGGCTTTACTTGATTTTGATTTCAAACTTTTCCCAATTTTAGAAATAACAAATCCGGAAACGGGAATAAAAATAAATACGAAAACAGTTAATTTCCAACTAATTGAAATCATTGCAATTAAAGAAAACAAAATAGTTAGTGGTTCTTTAATAATGAGTTCTAAAACCATAAAAAACGAATTTTGAACTTCATTTACATCACCAAGCATTCTAGCCATTACATCACCTTTTCTTTTTTCAGAATAATAGGAAACAGGTAACGAAACAATTTTGTTGAACATCTTTTCACGTAAATCACGTAGCACTCCTGTTTTTACTTTTGTTAAATGTTGTAACGCTAGATAATTAGATAGATTTTTAAGTAAAAATGTAACTAAAACTAAAGCCACAGTTAGCATTAGTCCATATTGAATACCATAATCATTGGAATATTGATTTACATAATAAGCAATATATTCTTGCCAATTACTTAAAGCATTAATGATTCCATCGTATTTTGGGAGTTCAACTTTACTTGTTTTTCTTTCGTCAAATAAAACAGAAAGAACTGGCATAATAAAGACCATTCCTAATGTTCCAAATAAAGCATACAAAATGTTGAACGATATGTTACCCGCCACATTGTACTTGTACTTTTTAGCAAAAGGAATAAGCTTTTTAAAATTTTCGTCCATTTAGTTTAATTTCATTGCCGAAATAATTCCTGCAATTTTGTTGTCTAATTCTTTTTCTACTGATTTTGCGTTTTCAATCGAGTCCAAAACTCCATTTACGCTGAAATAGAATTTGATTTTTGGTTCAGTTCCACTTGGTCGTGCACAGATTTTACTTCCATCCTCCAAATAGTAAATTAATACGTTTGATTTTGGAATATGAATTTCAAATTCTTCATTGTTCATGAAGTCTTTTCCTTTTGAAGCTTGGTAGTCCTCGATACAAATTACACGTTGTCCGTTGATTTCTTTCATAGGATTTTCGCGTAAATCAATCATCATTTGCTTTATTTCATTTGCACCTTCAATTCCTTTTTTGGTAATCGAAATCAAATGCTCTTTATAGAAGCCAAAATCGATATATAAATTCAATAATTCTTGATATAACGAACTTCCTGAAGCTTTTGCTTGAGCTGCAATTTCACTTACCAATAAAATAGCGGCAACTGCATCTTTATCACGAACCGCATCGCCTACCATAAAACCAAAACTTTCTTCACCACCACCGATGAATTTCTGATTTGGGAAATCTTTAATGAATTTCGCAATCCATTTGAATCCGGTTAATCCTACTTTGCATTCTACGTCATAAGCTGCTGCTAATTCTAACATCATTGGAGTAGAAACTATGGTTGAGCCAATGAATTCGTTTCCTTGGAATTTATCGGCGCGTTTCCATTGTTCTAATAAGAAAGCCGTCATGATAACCATCGTTTGGTTTCCATTCAATAATTTGATGTTTCCGTCTAAATCACGAACGGCAACGCCTAAACGGTCAGAATCAGGATCGGTTCCTACTACCATATCTGCCCCAATTTTCTCTGCCAAAGCAATTGCCATAGACAACGCTTCTGGTTCTTCAGGATTTGGAGAAACTACGGTTGGGAAATCACCATTAGGTTCCGCTTGTTCCGAAACGATGTTAACATCGGTATAACCTGCTTTTGCTAACACATTTGGAATAGCTTTAATAGAAGTTCCGTGCAAAGAGGTATAAACGATTTTTAAATTCGCTTTAGCTTCAGTTGGAGTATTGAAACTTGCATTTTCAACGGTTGATTTTGCAAAAGCTTCGTCAACTTCATTGTCGATATATTCAATTAAATCGTTGTTCGCTTCGAATTTGATGTCGCTGTATTTTAAATCTTCGATTACTTTGATAATTTCAGCATCTTGAGGTGGAACTAATTGACCGCCATCTTGCCAATATACTTTGTATCCGTTGTATTCTGGTGGATTGTGAGAAGCTGTTAACACAATTCCAGCATGACAATTCAAATAACGAACAGCAAATGATAATTCAGGAGTTGGACGCATATCGGAAAACAAATACACTTTAATTCCGTTAGCCGAAAACACATCAGCCACAACTTTAGCTAATGTATCACTATTATGACGACAATCGTAAGCAATGGCTACTTTTAGCTGTTCGTTTGGAAACGATTTGTTTAGATAGTCGGATAAACCTTGTGTGTTTTTTCCAAGAGTATATTTGTTGATACGATTGGTTCCAATACCCATAACACCACGCATTCCGCCCGTTCCAAACTCTAGGTTTTTATAGAAACTTTCTTCTAATTCCTTTGGAGCCGAAGTCATCATTTCTTTGATAGCTTCTTGAGTTGCTTCGTCAAAGGTTGGGGTTAACCACTCGTTTACTTTATTTAAAATACTTTGTTCGATATGCATATTCTTATTTCTTTTTGAAGCCAATTTTGCTTCTTTCTTTTTGTTCTACATTTTTCTGATGGGTGTCCATCAGATAATTTAAAGCTTTGTATATTTCAGGAAACTGTTGTTCAATTTCTGTAAGCCTTTTGGTCAGCTCTTCATAGGTTAAAGCAAATTTTCTTAATGAAACAAAACTTCTCATTATAGCTATATTTATTTCTATAGCTTTTTCATTATTTAAAACACTTGAAAGCATTGCAACACCTTGTTCTGTAAAGGCATAAGGTTTTGCACCTCCAAGTTTACTTTTTGATGGTATCACAGATTGTGACACCAATAAAATAATTTCGCTTTCAGTTAATTCAAACATGAAATCTTTTGGAAATCTTTCAATATTTCTTCTTACAGCTTGTTTTAAAATTCTTGTTTCAGTTTCATAAAGTTCTGCAAGATCAAAATCTAACATTATTTTATAACCTCTAATTTCATAAATTTTTTGTGTAATAATCTCTAATTTTTGCATGGCGTATATAATTTAAATGGTTACTAATTTTTTTCTCTCAACTCTCAGCTCCCAACTCTTCACTAATCTTATAGCGTTCTTCGTTATTTTTTGTCCGAAGGATAATTTCACCTAAAAATCCAGCCAAGAATAATTGGGTTCCAATTAACATTGCGGTTAACGACAAATAAAACTGCGGTCTTTCTGTGATTAATCTTCCAGATGTGTTGATGAATAATTTATCAATTCCTAAGTATAGGGCGAACAAAAATCCAATCACAAACATAATAGAACCTAATAATCCAAAAAGATGCATCGGTCGTTTTCCAAATGTAGAAAGAAACCAAATTGTAATCAAATCCAAGAAACCATTGATAAAACGGCTCATTCCAAATTTAGAACTTCCGTATTTTCTTGCTTGATGAATCACAACTTTTTCACCTATTTTTCCAAATCCAGCATTCTTAGCTAAAACAGGAATGTAACGGTGCATTTCGCCTGAAACTTCTATGTTTTTAATAACGATATTTTTATAAGCTTTTAATCCGCAGTTGAAATCATTCAATTTAACACCTGAAGTTTTTCGAGCGGCCCAATTAAATAATTTAGATGGAATGTTTTTCGCTACAACCGAATCATAACGCTTTTTCTTCCATCCAGAAATCAAATCATAATTATCTTCAGTAATTAAACGGAATAATTCTGGAATTTCATCTGGACTATCCTGTAAATCGGCATCCATGGTAATTACAACATCACCTTTTGCTTTGGCAAAACCGGCATGTAAAGCTTGCGATTTTCCGTAATTTCTAAGAAAACGGATTCCTTTTACATTCGGATTTTCGTGAGATAATTTTTCGATAACATTCCAAGAAGCATCGGTACTACCATCATCAATAAAAAGGATTTCATAGGAATAGTTATGCGCTTGCATTACTTTCACAATCCAATTGTGTAATTCGGGTAACGATTCTTGCTCGTTTAATAATGGGATAACTATGGATAGATTCATTGATTTAGAATACAGGTTTGTCTTTTTTAAATATAGCGGCTAAAATAGCACCGAAAATTGCAGAACCTACAATACTCCAGATACTTCCTTTTAATTGTTCTGCTGGAGAAAACTGGTTGTATTCACTCATTTTATCAACAGTTTCTTTGATAGCAGAAGTAGGTGTTCCAAATTTTTCTAACATCTGAACAGTTGATTCAAGCGTAAGTTCTTTTAAACGAATTGCCGCATCAGGATCAATAACATTAAAAAGTAATATATTATATACAATAGAAATTGCAATTCCAATTAGAGCTGAGATAAAATAGGTTGTAAAACCTTCTTTAAAACTCATATAGCCTCCTAAATCTTTTTTAGTTTTAACCAGTAAAACACAACCAATGATAATGTAAACAACTAAAATGAGTATACCTAACCACCATTTTGTCATTAAAGATAAATCTACAATGTAAATTGAAGTTGTAATCAATACACTTAATACCCCAGTGATAACACCAAAGTTAATTCCGTTTTTCTTAATAATTTCGTTCATAGTTTGTTTTGGTTTAATTAATTTACAAATATAAGAATTCTAATCGTTGTAGAATTAGAGTTGATAAATAAAAAAAAGTTACAGAAACATTGGTAAATTAAAAATTAAATGTAATTTTGCACTCTCAAATTAAAAAGTTTATAAACCAAAAGGTTATAAGTTGTTTACACCTTTATAGTTTTAAAGCCGCGAAACAAATTATAATCGCTTAATAAAAAGATTTACAAAATGAAAAAAGGTATTCACCCAGAAAATTACAGATTAGTAGCTTTCAAAGACATGTCAAATGAGGATGTATTTATTACAAAATCTACAGTAGAAACAAAAGAAACAATTGTTCACGAAGGAGTTGAATATCCTGTGTATAAAATGGAGATTTCTAGAACATCTCACCCGTTCTATACAGGTAAATCTAAACTTATTGATACTGCAGGTCGTATCGATAAATTCAACAGTAAATACGCTAAAAAAGCTAAATAATTTTTCGCTTTTTCAAAATAATAAGAAAGCTTCACATTTTGTGAAGCTTTTTTTGTGGAATAAATTGTATTTTTGAATTTATAATCTAATAAAGTCTATCGTACAGATAAAGTCATTGACTTGTCTCAACAAAATACTAAAATATGAACTATATACTTTTTGACGGAACTGTTCGCAATGCCTTACTTCCATTTACTTTTACGCGTCCTGTGGCTGATATTCGTGTCGGAATTTTAACCATACGTGAAAAATGGGAAAAATATTTAGGATATACTACCACAACGCTTACTGAAGAATATTTGATGGAGAAATATCCAATGGTAGAAATGGAGGAGAACGTTATGATTAATGCTTCTTTTTTACCAAATCCGATTTTAATTGATATGGTTCAAAATTTGAATCCAAAGGAAGCTATACTTTTCGGAGAAGAAATTATCGCTTTTCATACCCATGATACACAAGAAGATATCGATTTTGATGAATATGAATTAATTGAGTACGAAGGTGACGTTTTACGAATCGAAAACACTTGGGATATTTTTGCTAAGAATGATGCCGCTATTCGGGAAGATTTTGAATTACTTACTGAAGATCGATTTTCGCAACCAATTCCAAAAAGCGTGAACGTAATTGCTCCAGAAAACATCTTTATAGAAGAAGGCGCAAAGCTAGAATTTGTTACTTTAAACGCTTCTACGGGGCCAATTTATATAGGAAAAAATACTGAAATCATGGAAGGTTCGGTTATTCGTGGACCATTTGCATTGTGTGAAGAAGCGCAAGTGAAATTGGCGACTAAAATTTATGGTGCTACTACTGTTGGACCGCATTGTAGAGTAGGTGGCGAAGTGAATAATTCAGTTTTATTCGGGTATTCTAACAAAGGCCATGATGGGTTTTTAGGAAATTCTGTTTTAGGAGAATGGTGTAACATTGGTGCTGATTCGAATAATTCTAATTTGAAAAATAACTATGAAGAAGTGCGTTTATGGAGTTATGAAACGGAAGGTTTTGCACGCACAGGATTACAATTTTGCGGATTAATGATGGGCGATCACAGTAAATGTGGCATCAATACCATGTTTAACACAGGAACCGTTGTAGGGGTTTCAACCAATATTTTTGGATCTGGATTTCCAAGAAATTTTGTGCCAAGTTTTTCATGGGGAGGCGCTTCCGGATTTACCACATATGTTACAAAAAAAGCATTTGAAACAGCTAAAATTGTTATGAGTCGCCGTAATGTAGAATTCACTGAACAAGATGCTAAAATTTTAGAACACGTTTTTGAAGAAACAAAAAAGTATAGAAAAGAATAGTTAATGTGTTGATAAGACAATAAGTCAATGTTTCAGTTAAATTATTTTCGTAACTAAATATATTGCTAGAATTGCTATAATAATAGAAAGAAGTGCCAATATAATTTGATGCTTCTTTCTTTTTTTGTTTTCAGCTTGTAAGCGATGCCTTATAGTTTCTAATTGTTCTGGTGTAGATTTTATTGGATCATAACCAGGAGATAAATCTTTGGTTTTATAATTTTTCCAATTAGTTCGATTACGATTATCTCTTAAAGATTTATTGTATGCTAAGCTTTTTATTGCTTGCATCATTGAGCCTTCTCCTGCCATTTTACTTAGATTAGTGCACTAAATGTATGTTTTTTTAATTATATCGTAAAATATTTTTACTTATCACTTTTAATTTGGCAAGTAGGAAAGCCTTTCCTAATTTCGTTCAAGCTATAATAAGAATTTTTATTTCTGTAGGGGGACAATAAAGATTTTTTCACAAAGGCCTAACAGCAATGTTAGGCCTTTTCAATTTAATAAAACCTTTATTTCAACCTGTTTTTTTAATTATCAGGAAAATATTTTTA
The DNA here is from genome assembly GCF_036782315.1 of Flavobacterium sp. Taxonomy (GTDB): domain Bacteria; phylum Bacteroidota; class Bacteroidia; order Flavobacteriales; family Flavobacteriaceae; genus Flavobacterium. The sequence continues at coordinate 58,046 of NZ_DAIPZK010000010.1, read as the reverse complement.
CTAATAGCTTATAATTTGGCAACCTAAATTATCTCTTTTAAATTCGCTATTGTAATAATAAG
>NZ_DAIPZK010000010.1:22657-57884 GCF_036782315.1 Flavobacterium sp. | reverse complement strand
AATTTTTATTTCTGTAGGGGGACAATAAAGATTTTTTTCATTAAGGTCTAACAGCAATGTTAGACCTTTTTTATTTCTTTTTTGAAATATTTAGTTCATTTTCTGGTGTTTTTAAAATTATTCGGAAAATATTTTTACTTATAACTATTAATTTGGTTGATTGAATTCGGTAGATTAATTTCGTTCATGTAATAATAAGAATTTTTATTTCTGTAGGGGGACAATAAAGATTTTTTTCATTAAGGTCTAACAGCTATGTTAGACCTTTTTTATGTTTTAAAATCATTTTTTTGAAGTTATAAGTAAAAAAATTTCACTTATAGCTTTTAATTAGGTGGCTAATCCTTTGATATTTACCTTAGTTGAGTAATAAATAATTTTTATATATCTGTTGGGGGATAATATAATTTTCATGTGAAGGTCTAGCAGTAATGCTAGACTTTTTTATTTTTTTTTAAATTGTAAAATCAAATACGAAATTAAAGTAACACTTATTAATAAATAAACTACAGTTATTACTTTCAACAGTTGTGATTGTATTAACTTTTCTACTTTTGAATCAAATAATAAAAGATTTTATTTCTGTAGGGGGAAATTAAAGTTTTTGTAAAAAGGTCTAATTTCAAATTAGGCCTTTTTTATTTGTATATTTTTTATTTGTAAACCAATAAATAAAATATTGTTTTTAAATTTGCAGTCTCAATTTTTTGACAACGATTTCATTAATTGAGTTTTATATATGGAAAACAAGAAAAAAGTCGCGTTCTATACTTTAGGATGCAAATTGAACTTCTCAGAAACGTCTACTATTGCACGTGATTTTCAAAATGAAGGTTTTGAACGTGTAGATTTCGAAGAAATTGCAGATATTTATGTAATTAATACTTGTTCGGTTACTGATAATGCGGATAAACAATTCAAGCAGATTGTTAAAAAAGCGATGAAGCTGAATGATAAAGCATTTGTAGCCGCTGTAGGTTGTTATGCTCAATTAAAACCAGAAGAATTAGCCGCAGTTGATGGTGTGGATTTGGTTTTAGGAGCAACAGAAAAATTCAAAATCACTGACTATATAAACGATTTGTCGAAAAACGACATGGGTGAAGTGCATTCCTGCGAGATCGAAGAAGCTGATTTTTATGTTGGAAGTTATTCAATTGGCGATAGAACTCGTGCGTTTTTAAAAGTTCAAGATGGTTGCGATTATAAATGTACTTATTGTACAATTCCTTTAGCAAGAGGAATTTCTCGTAGTGATGCCTTAGAAAATGTATTAAAAAATGCCAAAGAAATTTCAGAGCAAGGTATCAAAGAAATCGTTTTAACAGGTGTAAATATTGGCGATTACGGAAAAGGAGAATTCGGAAATAAAAAGCACGAACATACTTTCTTGGATTTAGTGAAAGCATTAGACGAAGTAGAAGGTATCGAGCGTTTGCGAATTTCTTCTATCGAACCTAATTTATTGAAAAACGAAACAATTGAATTTGTATCGCAAAGTCGAACATTTGTACCGCATTTTCATATTCCACTACAATCAGGGTCTAATGATATTTTAAAGAAAATGAAACGCCGTTATATGCGTGAATTATATGCAGATAGAGTGGCAAAAATTCGTGAAGTAATGCCTCATGCTTGCATTGGAGTTGATGTGATTGTAGGATTTCCGGGTGAAACCGACGAACATTTCTTAGAAACCTATCATTTCTTAAATGATTTAGATATTTCCTATTTACACGTTTTTACTTATTCAGAAAGAGATAATACCGAAGCAGTTGAAATGAATGGGGTAGTGCCAATGAACGTGCGTTCAAAAAGAAGTAAAATGTTACGCGGACTTTCAGTTAAGAAAAGACGAGCTTTTTACGAAAGTCAAATTGGAACTCACCGAACTGTTTTATTTGAAAGCGAAAATAAAGAGGGTTATATTCACGGTTTTACCGAAAATTACGTAAAAGTAAAAACACCTTGGAATCCAGAATTAATAAATACTTTACACGATATTCAATTAACAAAAATTGATGAAGATGGTAGTGTAAGAATGGAATTTATTAATGTTGTAGCATAAAAAAATCCCAAGTTTTTAAACTTGGGATTTTTCTTAGATTTAAATTTTAATACCCGGAGGTAACATTTCTTGAAATCTTCTATTTTTTCTAAAAAAGCTTATGAATTTTGAGTGTGTAGGAACTACTTTTAGTTTTCGTTCCTCGGCAATTTCTAATACATTTTTAATAAATTCTGTGTGCAACTCTTCATCTTCATTATTGTTATTGCAAAATTTAGTTAAAAATAGTTTGCGTTCTTGTATTGAGTACTCAATTGCAACTAGCCCAGTTTCTGTAATAATTTCAAATTGTCTTAAAAGTTCATTATCTTTGATTTCCATGATGCCTTTCAATATATGGTGCAAAATTACGAAATTTTTTTAAAATAATGGTAATGAGTAAGATTCCAGTTTATTTTATGCCTGGTTTGGCAGCAAGCCCTACAATTTTTGAAAACATACAATTACCAGAAGACCAGTTTGAAATGTATTTTTTGGAATGGTTTTTGCCCAATAATAAAGAAAGTATTGAAAGTTATGCCTATCGCATGACAGAGAAAATTCAACATGAAAATCCAGTCTTAGTGGGAGTTTCTTTTGGTGGAGTTTTGGTTCAAGAAATAGCAAAGCAAATAAAAGTTCGAAAAGTGATTATTATTTCAAGTGTTAAATCGAATACCGAATTTCCTCAACGTTTTAAAGTTGCAAAGACAACAAAAGCGTACAAATTAATTCCAACCCAACTTTTGGCAGATATTGAAAAATTGGTTAAATATGCATTTGGAGATAATATTGTTGCTAAGCGATTGAAGTTATATGAAAAATATTTGTCAGTTCGTGATAAACAATATTTGGATTGGGCAATAGAAACCATATTATGTTGGAAACAAAAAGACATTAATGAGTCAGTAATTCATATTCATGGAGATGCAGATGAGGTTTTTCCGATTAAGAACATTGAAAAGTGTATCGTGGTAAAAGGAGGAACTCATATAATGATAATTAATAAGTTCAAGTGGTTGAATGAAAATTTACCTCAATTAATATTAAAATAAAGAAATGATGAAAAAGTTTATGACAAGAAAAGTGGCAATTATAGCATTAACTGCCATTTTAGGAAGTTTTTTTATTTATGGTGTGGTGTCAAATGATACCAAATATTCACCTGTTGGATATAGTTTAAAGATGGACTTTGCAGGAGAAGAAGTGCCTACATTTATGGCTGATGTTCAAGAACGTTTAGACAAAGAAATGATTACCAATATGAATTATCATACCAATACTACTTTGGTCATAAAACGTGCAAATAAAGTTTTTCCAGTTATTGAACCCATTTTAGCAAAATATGGAGTTCCAGATGATTTCAAATATTTAGCGGTTATTGAAAGTAGTTTGGTAAATGCAGTTTCTCCAGCTGGAGCTAGAGGTGTTTGGCAATTTATGCCAGCAACTGCCAAAGAAAAAGGAATGGAAGTTAGTGATGAGGTAGATGAGCGTTATCATTTAGAAAAATCTACCGAAGCAGCTTGTAAATATTTATTAAGCGCGAAAGAAAAATTTGGTTCTTGGACTTTGGCGGCAGCATCTTATAATGGTGGAATGAATGGAATTACAAAGAAAATGGAAGAACAAGGCGTGGATAATTATTATGATTTATTGTTAACCGAAGAAACTTCACGTTATGTATTCCGAATTTTAGCTTTGAAAGAAATCATGTCAAAATCAGAAAGATATGGATTTAAAATCCCAAATGAAGCTTTGTATTATCCTATTCCAACAAAAAAGATTATGATTGATACAACGATAACTGATTTAGCAAAGTTTGCCAAAACGCAAGGTGTGAATTACAAAATTTTAAAAATTCACAATCCTTGGTTACGCGATAAAAAATTAACAGTTACAACAGGAAAAAAATATGAAATCGAAATTCCAACTTCAGGATATCACAAACAATAAACGTTCAATGGATATTCAAGTAGTTTTGTCTTTAGTATTAATTGGTGTTTTAGCAGGTATTCTTAGCGGACTAGTTGGAGTAGGTGGAGGTGTTGTTATGGTGCCCTTATTAGTGTTGTTTTTAGGATTTAATCAACATCAAGCACAAGGAACAAGTTTAGCTGTTTTAGTGGTTCCTGTTACAGCGGTTGCGGTTTATACCTATCACAAAGAAGGATTTATAGACTGGCGTTACGTCGGAATTATCGCTTTATTTTTTGTTATAGGAGGTTATTTTGGAAGTAAAATTGCGGTTGGTTTAGACCAAAAAATGCTAAAAAAAGTATTTGGGTTTATTTTACTATTAATTGCAGGAAAAATGTTATTAGGAAAATAAAAAAAGCACCCAAGAAAGGTGCTTTTGTTTTTTGCAAACGAATGAATTACATTTTTTTCATTTGTTCTTTCATCATTTTTATTTGATCTTTCAACATATTTTGTTTGTCTAATTTTTTAGCTTCGTTCAATAAATTGGTAGCTTCCATTTTTCTTCTTCTGGTCATTGCAATACCTGCCAATTGTAATTTTGCTAAAGCTAAATCTTGATCCATAGATAAACCAAGTGAAATTGCTTTTTTGAAATATTTTTCAGCTTCAATTAAATTAGTTTGTGAAACCATTAATCCATGCAAATAATTAAAATAACCTTGTTGCTTTTTTACTAACGCTCCTTCTGGATTCTTAATGTAAGATAACCATTTCTGAGCTCCTGGAAAATCTTGTTTTCTTAATTTTAAAAACGCTAATAAAATAAATTCATTTTTAAAGTATAAGAAAATAAAAATAGTAGAAAATAATAATAAAAAGATACCATTACCAATATTATTTTCTGTGAATTGATAAATCCCGAAGGCTATAACTAAGGCTGCTAAAACTAATTTGATATTTTTGTGAAACATATTGTTATTTTTTGTTTGATGCAAAGGTAATAAAATCAATTAAAAATATTTTTAAAAAAGTACTTGCGAATGAAAAAAGTCTTTGTATATTTGCACTCGGTTTTCAGGAAAGGAAACCTATGAGTTTAAAAAGATTTTTATTTATAGATTTTAAAAGATACTACAATGAGTAAGAGAACGTTTCAACCATCAAAAAGAAAAAGAAGAAATAAGCACGGTTTCATGGATAGAATGGCTTCTGCAAATGGAAGAAAAGTGCTTGCTCGTAGAAGAGCTAAAGGAAGACATAAATTAACTGTTTCTTGTGAACCAAGACACAAAAAATAATGTTTTAGCTTAAAACAATATATCAGCCGTTACTTTTATTAGTAGCGGCTTTTTTTTAAACTGTTTATAAAATTTGATAAGTTTTGAAGTTCGATTGAGTGCAAACCTTTGAAAATTAGTAATTTTATAATCGCAATATAACTACAACCCACAACAACAAAACAACACACAATGCCTAAAGACACCACAATCAAATCGGTTTTAATTATTGGATCTGGACCTATTGTTATTGGTCAAGCTTGCGAATTTGACTATGCAGGTTCTCAATCTGCTCGTTCATTAAAGGAAGAAGGAATTGAAGTTATCTTAATTAACTCAAACCCGGCAACTATCATGACCGACCCATCAATGGCGGATCATGTTTATTTAAAACCACTAACCACAAAATCAATCATTGAAATTTTAAAAGCGCATCCACAAATTGATGCAGTTTTACCAACAATGGGTGGGCAAACAGCGCTTAACTTAGCAATTGAAGCTGATGAAAAAGGAATTTGGAAAGATTTTGGAGTGCAATTAATAGGTGTTGATATCAATGCCATCAACATTACTGAAGATAGAGAAAAGTTTAAAGTACTTTTAAATCAAATTGGAATTCCTCAAGCGCCTGCTAAAACAGCTAATTCATTCTTAAAAGGAAAAGAAATTGCACAAGAGTTTGGTTTTCCCTTGGTTATTCGCCCTTCGTTTACTCTTGGAGGAACAGGTGCTGCTTTCGTACACAAGAAAGAAGATTTCGACGATTTATTGACACGTGGTTTAGAAGCTTCTCCAATTCACGAAGTATTGATTGATAAAGCTTTGTTAGGTTGGAAAGAATATGAATTAGAGTTGCTTCGCGATAAAAACGATAACGTGGTAATCATCTGTACCATTGAAAATATGGACCCAATGGGAATTCATACTGGAGATTCGATTACAGTGGCGCCTGCGATGACATTATCAGATACAACTTTCCAAAAAATGCGTGATATGGCGATTTTAATGATGCGCTCTATCGGAAATTTTGCTGGAGGTTGTAACGTACAATTTGCAGTTTCTCCTGATGATAAGGAAGATATCGTGGCGATTGAAATCAATCCTCGTGTATCACGTTCTTCGGCATTAGCGTCAAAAGCAACAGGTTATCCAATTGCAAAAATCGCAACGAAATTAGCTTTAGGATATAACTTAGATGAATTACAAAATCAAATTACAAAATCAACTTCGGCTTTATTTGAACCAACGTTAGATTATGTAATCGTAAAAATACCAAGATGGAACTTCGATAAATTTGAAGGGTCTGATAGAACGTTAGGGCTTCAAATGAAATCGGTTGGAGAAGTTATGGGAATTGGACGTTCGTTCCAAGAAGCGCTTCACAAGGCTACTCAGTCGCTTGAAATCAAACGTAACGGATTAGGAGCAGACGGAAAAGGTTATAAAAACTACGAACAAATCATCGAGAAATTAACTTTCGCGAGTTGGGATAGAGTTTTCGTAATCTATGATGCCATTGCAATGGGAATTCCGTTGAGTAGAATTCACGAGATTACTAAAATCGATATGTGGTTCTTGAAACAATACGAAGAATTATTCCATTTAGAGAAAGAAATTTCGAATTATAAAATTGATACTTTACCAAGAGAATTGCTGTTAGAAGCAAAACAGAAAGGATACGGAGACCGTCAAATTGCCCACATGATGGGTTGTTTGGAAAGTCAAGTACATAAATTGCGTGAAGAGCAAAACATCAAACGTGTTTACAAATTAGTAGATACTTGTGCTGCCGAATTCAAAGCGGTAACACCTTATTTCTACTCGACTTTTGAAGCCGAAATTGAAAAAGCTGACGGAACCAAATATGTTCATAACGAAAGTATTGTTACCGATAAGAAAAAAGTAGTGGTTTTAGGTTCAGGACCAAATAGAATTGGGCAAGGAATTGAGTTCGATTATTCATGTGTTCACGGAGTTCTGGCTGCCAAAGAATGTGGTTACGAAACCATTATGATCAACTGTAATCCAGAAACGGTTTCAACCGATTTTGATACGGCAGATAAATTATATTTCGAACCTGTTTTTTGGGAACATATTTACGATATCATCCAACACGAAAAACCAGAAGGTGTAATTGTTCAGTTAGGTGGACAAACTGCTTTAAAATTAGCAGAAAAATTAGCTAAATACGGAATCAAAATCATCGGAACTTCTTTTGATGCTCTAGATTTAGCAGAAGATAGAGGAAGATTCTCAGAATTGTTAACTGAATTAAATATTCCTTTTCCAAGATTTGGAGTAGCAGAAAATGCTGAAGAAGCTGTAAAACTAGCCGACACTTTAGATTTTCCACTTTTAGTAAGACCATCGTATGTATTAGGAGGTCAAGGCATGAAAATTGTCATCAACAAACAAGAGTTAGAAGAGCACGTTATCGAAATTTTAAAACATATTCCAAATAATAAATTGTTGTTAGACCATTATTTAGATGGCGCTATCGAAGCTGAAGCAGATGCGATTTGCGATGCTGATGGCAATGTGTACATCATAGGAATTATGGAACACATTGAGCCTTGTGGAGTTCACTCGGGAGATAGTAACGCAACTTTGCCTCCTTTTAACTTAGGTGAGTTTGTGATGCAACAAATCAAAGATCATACAAAGAAAATTGCGGTAGCTTTAAAAACGGTTGGGTTAATCAACATTCAGTTTGCTATAAAAGACGATACGGTTTATATCATTGAAGCGAATCCAAGAGCATCTCGTACGGTTCCATTTATTGCAAAAGCGTATGGCGAACCGTATGTAAATTACGCAACAAAAGTAATGTTAGGTCACAACAAAGTAACTGATTTTACTTTTAATCCGAAATTAAACGGATATGCAATAAAACAACCCGTTTTCTCTTTCAGTAAATTTCCTAATGTAAATAAAGCATTAGGGCCAGAAATGAAGTCAACCGGAGAAAGCATCTTGTTTATCGATGATTTAAAAGACGATCAATTCTACGATTTGTACTCAAGAAGAAAAATGTACTTAACAAAGTAATAAAGAAAATCCCAATCGAAAGATTGGGATTTTTTTTATTTTAGACATGGAATGTAATTCCTCGCTTTCGCAGTACTTTTATATCTTAAAAATAGAAGGTATTACATACCACCCATTTGTTTTTGAAACTCTTCTTTAGTTATTTTTGTAAAACCTTCACCTACTTTAAAAGCATCGGCAGGAATATCTTTTGAAAATTTTGTTGCTGTCATGACCATATTTCCTTGCTGTGTAGGAACTGTCATTTGTAATGGATAACCAGTAAGTTTTACTTTTGCCTCAGCAGCTGTTCCTGCTTGTGGTGCAATGGCATCCGTAACATAGAAAATACTTTTTGATCCATCGTTCATGGTTATAGTGGCTTTGTAGCATTTAAATCCTGCAATTTCTTTAGTATCTTTTTTATCGTAAACAATCTCTTTTGCTTCATCTAAATTACTTAGTCCACTAGCATTTTTTGATGCTTCTTCTCCTATGTCTGTAATTTCATATTTCATGCCCATTACTTCCATTGTCATTTTAGTATCTTTTTTATTTGCAACTGGAATAATAGTTTTCATTAGCATCATGCCGCCCATCATACTCATATCAGTAGCTTGCATAGTTTCGTTAAAATGAACAGTAATAGTGCTTTCTCCCATTGCAGCCATTTCTTCACCAGCATCTGGCAATGTCATGCTATACGTTACAGACCCTTTTTTTAATTGTGTTTGTGCATTGGCTGTAATTCCTACAAATAACAAGGCAGTTAATGCAATTTGTGTGATTTTTTTCATTTTATTTTTTGTTTGTTAATAGTGTAAATATAATAAAATACTATTTCAATACAAATTCAAATCGTACATTTACTTTTTTGGTTACTTTTTTGCTAACAACACTCGGGATTTCAATGTCGAAGTCATCTGAATTTAGTATGAAATCAGAAACAATTTCTATACCATCTTTTACTTTTTTAATTTTAGCAGTTATTGAAATGTCTTTCAATTTTCCGTGTAGTTCTAATTTTCCTTTGATGTTGTAATTGTTGGGAGTAGTAGAAATTTTAGTAATATCAAAATCTTCAATTTTTCCTTTAAAAGTTGCTTTCGGAAATTTATCACTTTCTACATAATTTTCATTAAAATGTTCCTCCATTAAAGCTACTTTAAACCGAAAACCTTTCATTAAGGCTAATGAAGCAATTTCACCTGTTTTAGTATTTACAACACAAGAAGCACCGGAATTTGTTGCTTTTACTTCTTCAAACGAAGGTACTGAAGCTTCAAAAGTAATGGTGCCTGTTTTAGTTAGTATTTTATCTTGAGCTATTGAAATATAGCTAATAAACAGTAAGATGGTAATAATTTTAGTTTTCATAATATGATAGTTTATTTAACGGGGAAAGTTTGTATTTGCCCATTCGTTTATTGCATCAATATTGTTTTGAGTGAGTCGTGGACCACCTAATGGCATAGCTCCTGAACTCCCTTCTGCTCTTGAAATTCGATCTATTAAATTTCGATTTAAAACTGCATCTTTAACATTTTCGTATGTAGTTAATGACATGGGTGCTCCATTTACAGGAACAGAGGCATGACAGCGAACACAATTGTTGTCAATTATAGCTTTAACTCTTGTAGTATAAGTTATAGCACCTTCATTTTGAGTGTCTTCTAAGTCAGAAACACTATCAGTTGTGCAACTATTAAAAGTTATACAACTTAAAATTGATAAAATGTAAATTCTGTTTTTCATAGCTTGTGTGAAAAATATAAGTAAAGTTAGATAATTTTTATTAAATTTGTTTATAAAGTTTTAATATGAAAAAAAAGTTGTTAATATTTTTAATTTTTTTTATACTAGGAGCTCTTTTGATGTATAATTTTATTTATAAAAAGCATAGAAACATAGCTGATGAAAAGGAATCTTATGTGCTTTCTGTTGATAATTTAAAATCAGATTTTTCTCAAAATGATAGTCTCTCAAATGCAAAGTATTTAGATAAAACTATTGTTATATACGGAAAAATTTCAAGTATAGATTTAATAACAAATTGTATTTATATTGATGGTTCTGTTTCTGCAATACTAAAAGAAAAACCTATGGGATTAAAAGTTAATGATTCTATACAATTAAAAGGAAGATTTATTGGATACGATGATTTGTTAGAAGAGTTTAAAATGGATGAATGTACACCTGTTAGATTATGAGATACTATTTTTTATTCTTTTTAGGACTTTTTTGTATGTTGAGCTTTTCTCAAGAGTCACCATTTTTTTCTATTGCAAGAAAAGGTTCTATAGTTGATGCTCAAACTTATTTGCAAACACATCCTAATTGCATCAATGAAGTGAATCAATATAAGTTTTCACCATTAATTTTAGCTTGTTACAATGGAAATGAAGACATGGTTAACTTTTTGTTAAATAACAATGCAGAAATTAATTACATATCGCCAGAAGGAACAGTATTGATGGCAGCAACAGTAAAAGGAAATGATAAATTGGTTGAGAAGTTGTTAAAGCTTAAAGCTGATCCAAATTTAACGAATGAAAAAGGAATAACCGCCTTAATGTATGCTGTTCAATTTAAAAATGCTAAAATCGTTAATTTATTATTACGCTACGGGGCAAATAAATTAATTATTGATGCAGAAGGAAAAACGGCTTTTGAATATGCCGTTTTATCAAAAAATGATGAAATTATTAATCTTTTAAAATAATTAGCTATGAAAAACAAAATTACATTTTTACTTCTGTTGGGGTTTGTGTCCCTCTTTTCCCAACAAAAAACTACTGGTTTACTTGATTTATCTACAAATGTTAAAGCAAATTTAACCTTAGATAGTGGAACATCTTTAGTTACTTTAACACTTACAGGACCTAATGACAGATGGTTTTCATTGCAATTTGGTTCTTTTACCGGAGGAATGGAAGCAGGGTCTGATTTAGTTTATTGGAATAATACAACTTTAGTAGATGCAAGACATAATGGTATTGGAAGTACACCTACAGATGACGGGGTTAACAATTGGACAATAACTTCAAATACAAATAATTCGCCAAGTGCTGGGCTAAGAACAATTGTAGCTACACGAGCTTTTAGTACTGGTGACGCTAATGATTACACTTTTAATTTCGCCAATACGAATATTGATTTGGCCTGGGCACGACATGGTTCGGCTTCGTTTGCCTTGAGCTATCATGGAGCTGCAAATAGAGGACTTGCTTTAGATACAGCATTCACTCTTGGAACAGAAACTTTTTCTTTGAATGACTCCAAATTGTTTCCTAACCCAAGTAATGGAGATTTTACAATTGCAACGAAAACCTATTTGACTAAAATAAACGTATATAGTCATACAGGTGCTTTTATCAAGACAATTGAAGTAACTGATTTTGCAGAAAATGTATTCGTAAACATAACTGGATTACAAACTGGAGTTTACTTGCTTGAACTTCAAAATGATACAGATAAGTCTTGGAAAAAAGTAATTGTAAACTGATGATTTGTTACTAAAAATTGATTAAGTATGCTATTGAAAAAGAAAAATTACATTAAAATTTTATCATTATTTATTTTCCCTTATGCATTTTATGCACAAGATGATTTATTAAACGAAATTGATTCAGTTCCTAAAAATCAAAAAGTTGAATCAGCATTTAAATCATTAAAAATAGTGAATTTAGAATCTACAAAGCTTGCAGCTAAAGGTGATTTTTATTTTATAGTAGCTCATCGTTTTGGATTTGTGGAAAATGGTTTTGACGATTTTTTTGGTTTGGATAATGCCAATACTCAATTAAAATTTTTATATGGAGTAAACGATTGGTTAACTGTTCATGTGTCGAGAAGTGGGTTTCAAGAAACTTATGATCTTGCAGGGAAGTATCGATTGTTTTCTCAAGGTGAAAATGATTTTCCGGTTACAATTGTCGGATTCAATAGTATTGCTATTAATACTGAGCTAAAAGAAAAAGATTATCCGAAATTGAAGTTTGAAAATCGATTGAGTTATGTGACTCAACTCTTAATTTCTCGAAAATTTTCAGAAAAATTGTCTTTAGAATTGGCTCCAACTATTTTCCATGAAAATACTTTACGTGATATTTTAGATGAAAATAATATGGTGATTTCTCCAAATCCACAAGACAATACACAATACGCTATTGGATTAGGTGGACGTTATAAACTAACTAAACGTTGGTCGTTTAATATTGATTATGCTGCACATTTAAATAGAGCAAGTGAATCGATTTATAAAAATCCCTTATCAATAGGCTTTGATTTAGAAACAGGAGGTCACGTTTTTCAAATGCATTTTACAAACGCTACCGCTATGCATGAAACAGGGTATTTAGGACAAACTGTCGGTGATTGGACAAAAGGAGAATTTGGTTTCGGATTTAATTTGGTAAGAGTTTTTTAAACCTAAATTTGTCTTCATAAAAAAAGCTGATTCAATATTCTGAATCAGCTTTTTTTATATTTAGGAAAATTATTTTTTAATGAAATTTTTCAAATATTTTTTTCCATCAGTGGTTTCAACCGATAAAATATAAACACCTTGCGCTAATTCTGAAACTGAAAAACTAGAATTAGAAAGTTGTACTTCTTTTACTGTTTTTCCTAATGTGGATATAATAGTTATATTTTTAATTTCGAACATTTCGGTATTTGAAAGTGTTATCATATCACTTGCAGGATTTGGATATAACATAATAGTGTTTGAACTATTATCAGCAACACTTAATGGGCTAGAACCTTCAATAACTGTTAATGCTTGATTTATATTAGGATTGTTAATAACATCTACAACTCCTGAAGGCCAAATTACTACTACTTGATTAATAGAAGTAGCTGTTCCTAACCCGAAATGGGCATTTAAGGTACTCATATGTCTAAATCCTTCACCACTTCTTATATCTCTAATTTGTTTGCCAAATGAACCATAGATTTCAACTCTAGCCCCAATACCATTTCGGTTACTTTGAATTCCTTGCAAATTAAATTTAATCCAATTGTTTCCATTTGGAACCGCATATCTTATTGTTGTACCGCTTTGAAAATCTAAAAAACCATCATTGTTTAAATCACCCACTCCTGAAACTGTTAATCCAGTATAAGTAACGGGAGCAAAAACATTATTTCCTTGATTGAACATAATTTTATTTCCTCCTCCTAAAACATCTACTTTACCATCGTTATCAAAATCATAAGCTATATTGTCTGTATTTGTTGAAGTATTAGTATCCCAACCAGAACCAACGGTAATATTTGAATAGGCTTCTTCGGTATTGTTAGAAGTGTCTAAATTATTTCTGAAAAATTTGTGTGTTCCTGAACTTGCTGTAATTATAATATCCATATCACCATCATTATCAAAATCGGCTATAGCAGATGACCAAGTTTGAATAGGCGTGATGTTTATACCTGCAATTGCTGAGATATTAGTATATACACCATTTCCATCATTACGATATAATTCACATGGAGGTCCTGAACATTTTGAAACAAAAACATCAGTATCTCCATCGTTATCAAAATCTGTGAATAGTGTGGCGTAATTTCCTGTTGAGGTAGCTATATTCATTGCTCCTGGAGTTACGGTTGATTGATAGAATGTTAATCCTTCACTTCCATTATTTAGATAATAACAACTAGGAGCAATATCGTGACAAACGAAAATATCTAAATTTCCATCATTATTTAAATCAGAAAAGTTTGTTCTTTGTGAGAAAATATATTGTCCGGGAGTATTTACTGTATAAGCGGTGCCAGTACTATTTGAAGTTAGAATGGTTGCTCCACTTCCGTTACCTAAGACAATATCGTTAAATCCGTCTTTGTTGTAATCTCCTGCTGCCATACTCCAGTTCGGTAATAAAACTGTCCCAGATAATGGGTAATCTGTAATGGTATAGGTGCCGGGTGTATTGGTTTGGTAATGAACTCTCATGTTTGATGCACTAATTCCTACAATATCATCTTTATAATCTCCATTCATATCCACTACACAAATGTTGTATTGGCTGTTAATTGTAGAAACAGTTTGTGTTGTATAAGTTATAGGAGTAGTTGGAATAATAATTGTACTTTCAGAAAGTTGAAAACTAAAACCTGTGTTGTTGGTTGTATTTAACCATCTGTTGTCCCAAACGATATAATAAGTTGTACCTGCTGTAACATTTAAATTTACAACAGAAGAATATCCAGAACCTGAATCGTCATCACCAGCAACACAGGTTAGCGATGAGCAATTACCAGTGTAAATATGAACTCTTGTGTCTTTTCTTGGTGTATTTGCAGCAATATCAGATGTTATAGTGATAGAGAAATTTTGAGTAGGGGTATAAGAAAACCATTCTCCGGCAGGTATATTTGCTGATGGGATAGCGCCATTAGGAGCACAAAAAGTGGTGGGTGCGGTTCCATTTATAATTCCAACAGCATAAATTCCAGGAGTAGTTATAGGTGAAGCACCACTACAGGTATCTTGCGCTAGCGTTATAACTGAAAAAAATAGCAAAAACAAGGTGTATTGAGTAATTTTTTTCATAATCGTATTGTTTAAATTAGTAGTTCGTATTAGTTACAAGGTGTTAAGGAATTAATCCATTCTTCCACTAGTTGTACCCCTTCATCATGAATTAAAGTTCTTCCATGTAAAGGCATTCTATAAGTTTCATCCATCGTATTTAGTCTATAATATAACATTGAACGATAGATATTACCAGGAGTTACAATCTTTGAAAGTGCGGGTTCAAAATTTTGCATATCTTGAGTATCAACACAAACTCCCATATTTGTACGGTTATTATTGGTTTCAGAAAAGGCAAAACGCATGGGTCTATAATCACAATGGCCGTGTTCTTTATGACAATGAGCACAATTAATATCAAAATAAGAACGAACTCTTTTTTCCAGCGGTTGGGTATTATCGTTGTAGTTTACAATAGTATTTGCCTCTGTTGGCAACGAAAAATTATTAGTCAGTTTACCTAATTCTATCCACTTGGTTAGTTGGTTTTTGGTTTCGATACCATAATTGAAATTTTTATTCAGATTTTGTGGCTTTATACCAATAGGAATGTTTTTTTGTACATAATTTCCGTTTTCATAGTTTTTAGTTTTATGACAAACGATACATTGTACTTCGTTAGGAATTCTGTAATCTACATTTCTAGTAATATTATTGTCATCTTTAAATGTGATATTTTTTGTACTTCCATTCATGTCAAGAACTGCTTCAGTTTGACTATCGTTCCATACATAATCAGCAAAAATCCAACCGTCAGATTTTCGAATCATAACTCGAGTTTCGATTATTTTTGTTGTATTGGATGGTTGTACATTATCATAATAAAAAGTTTTTATTATAGCCGAACCCACAGGTAAATCTAAAATTTCATCATCACCATTAAAGGTAGCTTTTGTTCCGTTTGGCATCCATACAAATCTTTTTTTATGGGCATAATCGGTAAAAAGAGAAGAAATAGGCTCATAAGGAATAACATTTAATGAAGGAATTTGATTTTTCATTTCTCCTTCAAAAAAATGATATTGCGATAGGTTAGTATAAGGAACTTGGGTTAAATCAACAGTTACCGGTGAAACGGGAGTGTATTCTTCATCATTTTCGTCTGTACACGCATAAATAAGAAGAGAGATGCTGATAATAATAAGGTAAATAGAGTATTTTTTTATCATTTAGTTATATTTTGTTTGTTTTGTTTAAAACAAATATAACTTTTTTTTCAAAACACTGTTGATTTTTTAATTAAATTATAATAGTTTTTCTGAAAGTACCACATTAAAATTTTTCAAATTTTTCAATGCTTCTTTTGATTTATAATCAAAATTATGTTCTAATTCTTTATGTTTCTTTTTATTATTGATGCGGTTAATTCCATCGTAAAAGCGCCTAACTTCATTCATGTTTGATAAAATTAAACGAGGTACTTTTACATTATTTCCTTGATCGTCTTTTGCAACCATTGTAAAATAGCTGGAATTACAATGTTTAACGATTCCAGTTCGAATGTCTTCTGAAGTCACTCGAATCCCTACAATCATTGAAGTATTTCCAACATAATTTACTGAGGCTTTTAAAGTAACCAATTCGCCTACATCAACCGGATTCAAAAAATCAACCGTATCCACCGAAGCCGTAACACAATAGCAACCCGAATATTTCGAAGCACAAGCAAACGCAATTTGGTCCATTAGTTTTAATAAATACCCACCGTGAATTTTTCCACTAAAGTTAGAGTGGGATGGAAGCATTAATTCTGAAAGAGTAATTTTTGAAGCTTCAACAGTGTTGGCCGTTTCCATAATTTAATTATTTTTCGAGTGAAACTTTGGTTACAAAATAGCGCGTATCGCCCCACCAAAAGAATGTTTTATAACGTTCTTCGTATTCTAATGTTACCTTTTTTCCTTGCCACTTTTTTAAATCTTCAATGATAATAACTTCATCTTCCATAACGGAAAAAGAAAAAATTTGAGCTCCTGAAATTCCTTGACTCAATTCTCCTTCCCAAGTTTTTACTAAAAATCCTTTGTGACTAATTTTAATTAATTCGCCCGATCGAACTCCTTCGCTATAAGGTACATAATAAATAAAACTAAAATATCCCACAGTAATTAAAGAAAGGGATAAAGCTATGTAAAGAATTATTTTTCGTACCATAATTTTCTTTTTTATTCGTTATCGTTTTCAGAAAGTAATGAAATTTCATCGGTTTCATTTGCTCTTTTTAAAACAGCTTCCGGAAGTGCTTTTTTGGCTTTAGCACCCATTTTTTTCAATTTCTCAACACTTGTAATTAGGTTTCCTTTTCCGTCAACTAGCTTGTTCATAGCGTTGCCGTATTCAATTTTAGCTTCGTCCATTTTCTTCCCAATTTTAATCAAATCTGAAACAAAACCTTCAAATTTATCATATAAAGCACCAGCTTGACGCGCTATTTCAATTGCATTTTCTTGTTGTTTTTGGTTCGTCCACATACTGTCAATCGTACGTAAAGTTGCCAAAAGTGTAGAAGGTGTTACGATTACAATATTTTTCTCAAAAGCTTTGTTATATAAACTTGTATCTTCATTCAAAGCTACTGCAAAAGCCGATTCAATTGGAATGAACAACAACACAAAATCTGGACTTTCCATGTGGTACAAATCGTGGTAATTTTTACTGCCCAATTGTTCCACATGACGATTAATCGAAATAATATGTTCTTTTAAATACTGATTTTTTACTTCTGAATCTTCTTCGTTGATATAACGTTCGTAAGCGGTTAAGGTTACTTTCGAATCGATAATCATTTTCTTGCCATCAGGAAGATTGATGATAACGTCTGGAAATACACGATTACCATCTTCTGTAACGTGACTTTGTTGCACAAAATACTCTCTATCTTTCTCTAATCCTGATTTTTCTAACACGCGTTCTAACACTAATTCGCCCCAATTTCCTTGCATTTTGCTATCACCTTTTAACGCTTTTGTTAAATTGATGGTTTCCTTGCTCATTTGTTCGTTCATTTCGCGAAGTCCCAAAATTTGTTGGCGTAAAGCGGCATGATAATCGATACTTTCTTTGTGAGTATCTTCGACTTTCTTTTCAAAAAGTTGGATTTTGTCTTGCAAAGGCGACAAAATATTTTTCAAATTCTCCTTGTTTTGCTCTGTAAATTTTACGGTTTTCTCTTCCAGAATTTTATTAGCTAAATTTTCAAATTCTTTTGTGAATTTTTCTTGAAGTTGTTCTACTTCTTGCTTTTGTTCTTTATTTCGTTCTAATAAATTATCGAAATCATTTTCTTTTTTAGCCAAATGAATCGCTAAAGATTCCTTTTCTTTTTGAAGATTTTCTTTTTCGAATGAAAGTTGGGCAAGAGCTTTTTCAAACTGATTTCTTTCTGTTTGAAATTGTACTTTCAATTGTTCCATTTGATTTAAAAGTCCGTTAATTCGTTCTTCTAAACCTGATTTTTCGGATTGTGATTTGGCGCTAAAAAACAACTTTCCAAGGAAGATTCCAACGGCAAGTGCTACAATGAAAGTGATTAAAATAAGCATGGATTCTGGCATAAAAAAATATTAATTGAAGTTAAATGTACTACTATTTTTCGAATTATTTAAAACTTATAACTCAAAACTGCTCTTAAATTGAAAGGCGTTCCAGGTGTAAAATGGATTTCTGTTACAGATGATGTTTCGCCTTGCAATTGCGATTCAGTTTCAAATTGGGTTTCATTCCATTCGGCATTAAAAACGTTTTCAATTAAAATTCCTGCAGTGAAATTTTTATAGGAATAATTCAAATTCAAATCGGAAACAAAATAACCTTTTGCCGTTAACGAATAATCTTCATTCGCAGGTCTATCTCCTAAATAACGACTTTTAAATGAACCCGAAAAACGATTCTTAATCACACTCAAACTTCCCATAAAAGTACTTTTTGGCGCTAACGGAATATAATCATTTCCACTAGACTCTTCAGTACTTTTGGCATCTGTATAAGTATAGTCTGCATTTAAGAATAACCAATCGGTTAATTGGTAACGTAAGCCTAAATCTATTCCTTTTCTTGCGGTTTTTCCACTTGGTTCAACAATTCCAGCATCGCCAACATAAACAAATTCTTGCTCTAAAAATAAATACCAAGCCGCTGAATTAAGAATTAATTTTGAAAAAGGTTTCCATACAAATCCTAAATCAGAACCATAAGAAGCAGGTAATGTTTTCTTTCCGTTATTCGCGACATTTACACGAGTATCGTTGCTGTGAAATCCTTTTCCCGATTTTAAAAATAATTGCAAGTTACTGTTGTATTGGTATAAGAAATTCAATTTTGGACTTAAAATTCCTTTATTTACGGTTTCGTTTGAATAGGTTGGACTTAATTTGTCATAGTAGTCAAATTTGAAAAAATCATAACGAATTCCTGCATTTACAATTAATTTGTTGAATTTGAATTCTGTGTTTCCATAACCTGATAAATTACTTTCGTTGATGTCGCCTAACATTATATTTTCTAATGTTGTAACACGATTAACAGTGTGTGAAAGTTCAATATCATCAATTTTATCTTGACGTAAACCAATCCCAAATTGGTAACCAAAAGGTGTATTTTTAATTAAAGTATGTTTGTCAAATTCAGAATTTAATCCAAAAGTAGTCCGCTTTTCTTTTTGTCTAATTTGATCACCATTAACTGGATCTTCCAAGAAAAAAGTAAAGTTAGAATACAATTCGAAATCATATAACGAAACATAAGCATTAGTTTTCAAACTCGAGTTTTCAGACAATTGTTTTTCGTGTTTCATGTTTAAAATGGTTCGACTAGTATTACCACCTTCAGTATCATCAATAGCACCAAATCTTCCAATTAAACTTTGATCAACTGCTCTTTGCGGAATTTGTCCCGAAGCATTCCATTTACTATCAAAATGAAAAACCGAAAATGATAATTTCGAAGTTTCATTATATAAGGTATATTTCGAAAAAAGATTGATTCGATTAAAATTCTGTGGCGAATCAAAATAGCTATCGGTTTGCAAATAAGAGCCAGAGAAATACAAACTTTCTTTATCAGAAGACAATAAATTGAACATTCCTCGAATACGTTGCGTATTAAATTGTCCAATTTCCATCGCCACTTCATCATTCTTAATTCGATCTTTTGTATTAAAATCTACATAACCAGCTGTGGCTAAATTGCCTTTATTGGCAAAATACGACCCTTTGTCAAAATCAACATTATCAACGGTTTCGGGTTGTAAAAAGTGCAAATCAGCATATCCTTGACCGTGTCCGTGAGAAATCATGTTTACGGGAACGCCATCAACATTTATAGCAATATCAGTTCCGTGATCTATATCAAAACCACGTAAGAATATTTGTTCCGCTTTTCCTCCACCAACGTGTTGCCCAATGAATAATCCAGGAACGATTCGTAATAATTCTTGAGGAGAATTTACAGGATTTATTTTCAAATCCACCTTTGAAATTTCGTGTAAATGATTTAATTCATTGGTAATAACTACTTCTTTTAAATTTACAGCTTTAGGATTTAAAACATACTTATTAGCTTCGGTTAAAATAGTTCTTAATTCATCATAATTTTTGTGTGATAAACTAATACTATCTCCAATTTTTGAATTTTCTAAATTAAATTCCCCTTTATAATTAGAATGTGCATGTGATTTATTTTGGATATTTTGAACATAAACATCTGAAACTGCAATACCATCTGAAGTAGTGATTTTGCCTTTAACTATTTGAGAATAAGAAATGATGGAAATAAAAAAGAATAAAATAAAAGACTGTTTTTTCATCGGGATGGTTTTGGCTTAATAAGTGGCATAAAATTACAAATGTTACGTAGATAACTGTTAAATTTTATTGTTATTATTTTTTTTAGATGAAAATTATGAAACTGATCGATGTTATTTTATGTTCATCGAATTGTTATTATAAAATACTGTTAAATAATTAAAAATCATCAGTTTGCATGAAAATAATCATTAACTTTATCATACGATTTTGATTAGTTATTGAATATATCGTTAGTTACATATCTAATAAGAGATTCAGTCGTTTATTCTTCTCAAGTTATAGTAGATCAGAAAAACGTAATAAATCAAAATCCAAACAGGGAGGTCTTATAGCAAGGCCTCCTTATTTTTTTGTTTCACTCTAATGGTTTTTATTATCTTCGCAACACCTAAACGGAATTACTAAATGCATCATCATTTTCTTGTTCACAAACCTTACGGATATTTATCGCAGTTTATTTACCAATTAAAACGCAAGAAAAAATTGTTAGGCGAATTATATGATTTTCCCGAAAACACCATGGCAATTGGTCGTTTAGACGAAGATTCTGAAGGCTTACTTTTGCTAACTACTGACGGCATGATGAGCGAAATTGTAAGAAGCAAAAAGGTAGAAAAAGAGTATTACGCACAAGTCGATGGATTGATTACCGAAGAAGCTGTTGAACTATTACAAAACGGGATTGAGATTGGTTTACACGGCAAAAAATACAAAACCAAAAAATGTAAAGCTTTTAAATTAGAATCTGATCCCAATTTAGGCGAACGCGGAAAAAAGATTCGCGATGAACGTCACGGACCAACGTCTTGGATTTCGATAACTTTAACCGAAGGCAAATTTCGTCAAGTGCGAAAAATGACATCAGCGGTAGGTTTTCCTACGTTGCGATTGGTTCGTGTACGTGTGGGAAACATTCACTTAAATGATTTAAAAGCCGGTGAAGTTTTAGAAGTGAGTGGTTTTGATGTATAAAAAAAACAGCTATTTCAGGTGAAATAACTGTTTTCTGTTTTTGAATTACTTTAACGATTATTTGAAAATTTCTGTAAGAAACGTTTTCATCGCCTCCCAACTTCTTTTATCCGCTAATTCGTTGTAAGCAGCGCCTTTGCTGTTATCGCTTCCGGCATCTTTATGTGTAAAAGCATGAACTGAATTTGCATAATAAATCATTTGCCAATCGGCTTTAGTTTCGCGCATTTCATTTTGGAAAGCTTCAACTTCTTTTGCAGGAACAAAAGGATCATCTGCACCATGTAACACTAAAACTTTTGCTTTAATTTCATTTGTTGGACTATTCGCAGCTTTTCCTAAACCGCCATGAAAAGAAACTACTCCTTTTACATTTAAGTTGCCACGAGCCGCTTCAATAGCACCAGTTCCTCCAAAACAATATCCAATAACTGCAATTTGGTTTTTATCAGCACCCGCTTTTACTAATTGGTCAATCGCTAATTGAATTCTTTTTTGATATTCCGCAGGATTGTTTTTGTAGAAACCTGCATTTTTTCCGGCTTCACCTGTATTTTTTGGATTATTTCCAACGCCATAAATATCCGCTACAAAAGCATGATAGCCTAATTTAGCTAAAGCTTCTGCGGATTCTTTAGCGTGTGCATCAACGCCCATCCAAGCTGGTAAAACGATTATGCCAATTTTTTTTGGATTTGCTTTTTGTGCTTTAGCAAAAAAGCCTTCTAATTTTTGATTACCATCGGCGTAATCTACTTTTACTAATTGTCCGAAGCTATTCATTGTTGCTAAGAGTAAGGTAATGTAAAGGTACATCATAACTTTTTTTAGTAAAATTATGAAAATCGATAACAGAAATAGTTAAACAAAAGGTAAAATTGGGATAAATTATTTGATTTTAAACTTGCCAATGGAAGCATCAAAAGTTAAATGTTCGGTATCAAACAACGTATTGAAAATCCCTGTTTGAATTAAATTACAAGGTTGGTCTTGAACAATTTGAGTTGGTGTAAACACAATCATTTCGTCTGTCATTTGAATCGCTAAATCAATATCATGCGTAGAGTAGAGGATAGTTTTGCCAGTTTCGTGCGTGAGTTTTTGCAACAATTTTAATAAAGTTGCTTTGTGAACCAAATCTAAATGAGTTGTAGGTTCATCCAAAATGATAATCGAAGTATCTTGCGCCAAAGCACGTGCAATCAAAGCAATTTGCAACTGACCATCACTGATTTCGTCATGTTTTTTGTGAACCAAATGTTGGATCTCGGTTAAGGCAATCGCTTCTTCAATTTTAGTTTTGTCTTCTTCTGATAATGTTCCTAACCAATTGGTATATGGCTGTCTTCCTAACGCGATGATTTCGTAAACGGTTAAGTTACTTGGTGGCAATTTTTCGGTTAAAACGATGCTTAATTCTTGCGCCAAATCGAGTGGTTTGTAGTTTTGAAGTGATTTGTTTAGTAAAGTTACTTCGCCTTGTAAAGGTGGAATGATTCCAGTTAATGTCTTTAATAAAGTGGATTTCCCAATTCCGTTTTCACCAATTAAAGCGATTAATTTCCCTTTATCTAAACTAAGATTGATGTTTTGAGCAATAGTAATCGTTTCCGATTTGGATTTGTAGCCAATCGAAAGGTTTTGAGTTTGTATGGTGAAATTTTGTTTGGTCATTGTGAAATACAAAAATAGGGTTTACCACATAGAAACATAGTTTTTTTTTTGAGTTTTGTTTAGAAACTAAAGTTTTATATAAGGTTTATTCTTTTTCTAATTTTTTGAAATAGGTTTTACCACATAGAAACATAGTTTTTTTATGAGTTTTATCTAGAAACTAAAGTTTTATATAGGTTTATTCTTTTTCTAATTTTTTGAAATACTCGTTTACAAATGTTTTTTGACCTTCTCTGAAAATATTGAAACAATTAAAGTTGATTATAATTCCCTTCGGAACCTTTAATAAGTTCATATAATTTAAAACTTGAGCATCATGAATTGGTTTTATTTCTGAAACTGATTTCAATTCAACTATTAAACAATTTTCTACGAATAAATCACAACGAAATTCAATATCTAGTTCTTTTCCTTTGTAAACAACAGGAACTTTAAATTCGGAAACAAAATTTATATTTCTGTTGGTTAATTCCTCAATCATACATTGTTGATAAACACTTTCTAATAATCCACTACCCATGTTTTTATGTACTTCAATAGCAGCTCCAATAACATTAAATGTGAGTTCGTCTAAATATTTCTGCGTCATATTTTTTTTATTTACCAAATAGAAAAATAGATCAATATTATTTCATTTTCTCTATGATAAAAAAACTAGTTTTCTATGTATGTCTCAAAAACAATAAACCTATGTTTCTATGTGGTTTTATCTTAATTTAAGTTTTAACTAAAAACGTTTCTTTCTCACTAACAACCAAATTACTACTGGTGCTCCCATTACAGAAGTTATTGCATTTATTGGTAAGGTAATATCATTTCCTGGAACTTGCGCAATCGTATCACAACAAAGCATCACAATTGCGCCAAGTAAAAGCGTACTCCAAAACAACACAAAATGATTACTTGTTTGAAATAACAATTTAGCCATGTGCGGAACTGCCAAACCAATAAAAGCAATTGGTCCAGCAAATGCAGTAATACTTCCTGCTAAAATACTGGTGGCCAAAATAATTAAAAATCGGGTTTTTTTATAATTGATTCCGATGCTTTGGGCGTATTTTTCTCCTAATAATAAAGCGTTCAAAGGTTTGATAACCATGAAACTAATTCCAATTCCGATGATAACAAAAAAGGACAAAAGCGAAATTTCATTCCATGATAAATTTGAAATGCTTCCCATGGACCAAAAGGTGAATTTCTGCAATTTTTCAGCCGAAGTAAAATAAGATAAAACCGATACTATCGCACTCGTAAAACTTCCAAACATCAATCCGACAATCAGAATGGCCATGGTGTCTTTTAATTTTTGCGATACCAATAAAACCGCCATCAAAACTAAAAAGCTACCTAAACTAGAGGCCAAAACCAATCCGTAATTCGATAAGAAGAAAGAGGAAATGAATGTTGGTAAAAACCCAGTTCCTAAAATGATAAACGCCACTCCTAAACTAGCACCCGAACTCAATCCTAAAACATAAGGTCCAGCCAACGGATTTCGGAATAAGGTTTGCATCAAAAGTCCGCTCATTGACAATCCGATTCCTACTAAAATAGCGGTTATGGCTTTTGGAAAACGGAAATTCCATAGAATAATTTCCCAACTTTCCTTACTCATTTCTTGAGATAAAAGTCCTTTAACGACTTCTTTCAAAGGGATAGAAACGGAACCTAAACTAATATCAACCAAAAACAAAAACACCATTGCCATGAGCAAGAGGATGAAAAGAAGATTTTGTTTTTTGGTTAATGGCATGCGTTGAATTTTTGGCTAAATTACGTTTTTAGAATATATTTTAGTTGTATAGCACAAAGTTATACGAAGTTTTCACAAAGTTTCATAAAAAAAACTTAGCGACTTAGCGTCTTTGCGAGCAAAAATTATTTCAACTTCTCAAAAAAGTACAACTCATAATTTGGCAACACTTCAGGATGTAAAATTTTCACGATATCTTTCAAAACCAAATCTGGACGATTTTGTGCTAATTCGTAATAAATAATGCCTCCTGTTTTGCCTTTTTTTGTGCTAAACGAATACACGTTTTTGTTCTTAACCGCTTTAAAATGAATGTAATTTGGATTGTTATCCAAAATTTGTTGAATCGATGTAAATTGGCCAGGACCAATCCAAAAATCAGCGTCTTTGGCTATGTCTAAAACACTTTCGAACGATAAAGCTAAGCTTCCTGTTCCTTTGGAATCTTTCCATAGATAATTGCCATTGGCTTCTTTTAAGAAATAGGCAGCCCAACTATCGCCTTGTGGTAAAAACCATTGGTCTTCATAGATGGCACCAGCAAAAATTGTTGGCTGAGATTTTGCATTTTTAGCTAAAGCTAATACCGAATTGTATTCTTTTTCAATTGAGTTGAAGATTTCTGTTGCTTTTTCATCTAAATCATACAAAGCACCAAAAAACTTAATCCATTCGGCTTTTCCTAAAGGTGTTTTTTCAGTCCAATCTCCGTTGAAGATGATTTTTTGACCATTTTTTTCTAAGTTTTTGTAGGTTTTTAAATCGCCATCAACGCTAAAACCAACAATTACATCAGGTTGAATGTCTAAAATAACTTCGGTATTTAAGCCTTGATTGGAACCTAAATCTCTCACTTTTCCAGCATCGATTAAAGTTCTTGTTTTTTCAGATGAAATATATTGGGTAGTTGGAAAACCAATTAAGGTGGTTTCAACTCCTAATGATTCTAATGCAGGAATATGTGTTGTTGAAGTAACGATTACTTTTTTAATTGGCACTTCAATTGCAGTAAATTGTTGTAAGCTATCTGGAATTTGAACGCCTTTTTTATGAAGTACATAAGTGTAATTATCTTTTGCTTCTGGATACGCATTCGAAACTTTTACCACCGAAAAACCATTGTATTTTTCAATAGAAAAGCCTTGAGCATATTCAATACTACTTTTAACGGAAGTATTCTGATTTATAGAATTTTCTGATTTTTTACATTGGATAAATCCTAAAAATAAAACGACTAAAATGAAATAGTGGCGCATGAAATTGTTTTTTGCAAAAGTAGTTTTTTATTTTTTGCTCACAAAGACGCAAATATGCAAAGGTTTTTTCATGTAACTTTGTGTAACAAATAAGACAGAAAGCAATTAACAAAACCACTAAATTTGTAAAAAAAAACATGAGAACAGATTCTAACGAGTTTATTTATGCAGTAGCCACGATTGTAATTGCACACTTTGTAATTGGTTTTATTTGGTTGTGGCGTAAACTGAATAAGAAGAAGTAGATTGTTATTTGTTGAAGAATGTTTTTTAAAAATTGCATTCTATTGAAATTAATGTAAATTTGCACCCGAATTTTGGTTGTTGTTTCTGAATTTTTCAAACCAACATTAAAAGGGAATTAGGTGTAAGACCTAAGCTGTACCCGCAACTGTAAGCTATAAAGCTTGTTATTATCTACATTACCACTGTTGTTAATTTAGAATTAAGAATTCTGAATTTAGAAAATTTCTAACTTCTAATTTCTAATTTCTAACTTTCGATGGGAAGGTTGATAACAAGACGCAAGCCAGGAGACCTGCCATATTCATTGAGTAACA
This sequence comes from Flavobacterium sp., assembly GCF_036782315.1. GTDB lineage: Bacteria > Bacteroidota > Bacteroidia > Flavobacteriales > Flavobacteriaceae > Flavobacterium. The sequence continues at coordinate 31,050 of NZ_DAIPZK010000010.1, read as the reverse complement.
AACTTTCGGGAAAAAAAGTTTGAGTATGGGTAAATTCTGTGCTTTTCTCCCAGATTTATTAAAATTTTTATTAACCCTAAAATGAACAAAAAGTTTATTGGCTTAAGTGTATTTACACTGGCTACTGCTTTTGCGTATGCTCAAGATTCAGATACGTTAAAAGTTAACAACTTAAAAGAAGTTGTTATTTCGGACACAAAATTTGCGCAGAGCAAAGAAAAATCAGGTAAAATTATTGAAGTGATTACTGCACAAGACCTAGAAGCTAAAAAAGGTCAAAATTTGGCTAATGTTTTGAGTCAGGTTGCAGGAGTGGAAATCAACGGAAATCAATCCTTTAATGGGAAAAACTTAGGTTATTACATTCGTGGAGGCCGTAATCGTCAAGTTGCTATTTATATTGATGGTGTTCCGGTTTCTGATGCATCGGGAATTAATATTGAATACGATTTGCGTTTAATTCCAGTAGAACAAATCGAGAAAATTGAAGTTATGAAAGGCGCTTCGAGTACGCTATACGGAACTGGAGCGGCAACTGGAGTTATCAATATTACGTTGAAAAAATCGGCTAAAAAAGAAATTTCTGGAAATGCGTATATCAATATGGGAACGCAAAATACTTCGGAAACTTCAAAGACAAGTGCGCAAGATTTCAATCAGGGTTTATCAGTAAACGGTACAATCAATAAAGTTTCGTACATGACGACTTTAAATAGTACCGAAACTAAAGGAATGTCGGAAGCCGCTGGAGAAAATTTCGAAGAAGATACCTTTTCGAGAGTGAATGTGTTGCAAAAAATTGGATTCAAAGCGAATGATAAATTAAGTTTTGAGTTTTTCGGGAATTATGACCGAATCAAAAATACATTTGATAATTCGTTTGATGGTTTCATTGCCAATTCTGACGATTTGAACAACAATAGTTTTTCGGAACAGTTCAGAATCGGATTTTTACCAAAATACAAATACAATAAAGGAGAATTTGCAATTAATGCTGGTGCTTCAACTATTGATAGAACTATTAATATGTCAAACAGCTGGTCAGGTGCAATCGATACTTATAATTATACAGGTAGAACAGCTTCAATTGATGCTTTCAACAAATACAACTTTAGTAACCAAGTATATTTAGTATTAGGTGCACAATATCAATATTTCGATATGACACAAAAAGATGCATATACTGATGTTGCAAGAGAAGGAGCGAAGTTCAATTTATTAGATCCGTATGCAACACTTGTTTATAATTCTGATTTTGGTTTAAACATTAATGCTGGTGCTCGTTTTAACACACATAGCGAATACGGAAATCAAGCAGTTTATAATTTCAATCCGAGTTATTCGTTTGAAAATTTACCATTGAAAGTGTTAGCTTCCTACAGTACGGCTTTCATAACACCAAGTTTATATCAATTATACGGACCTTACGGAAATTTAAATTTAACTCCAGAAGAAAATGCAACCGCAGAATTAGGTTTTGAATCGCAATTGTTAGATAAAAAATTAACGATCAACGCAGTTGGTTTTTACAGGGAAGAAGAAAATACATTCGGATTTTATTATGATTCATCCACTTTTGAATCTTTTTATATCAATAACGAAGGTATTAATAATGCAAAAGGTGTAGAAGCTAGCATTCGCTATGCATTATCAGAGCGATTTAATATTGGTGGAAATTATACTTTTACTGAAGTAGAAAGACAATTAAACCGATTGATTCCAAAACATAAAGCAAATGTTGATTTGAGCTATAAATTTAAAAGAGGAACATTCGGTATCAATTATCAATATGTAGATAAAAGAAGTGACGCTTTTTATGATATGAATATTTTTGCAACGCAAGCTGTTACTTTACCGTCGTATCAATTAGTGAATTCTAATGTTTCGTATGAGTTACTACCAAATCGTTTGCAAATTTTTGGAGCAGTAACTAATATTTTAAATGATGATTTTCAAGAAGTAATTGGATACAACACAAGAGGAAGAAATTATAAATTAGGTTTAAATTTTATGTTTTAAATAAAGTTAATTGTTTGATTTTGAAAGGTTTTGATGTTTTTTATCAAAACCTTTTTTCTTTTTGTAACAAAATTGAATTACATTCGTCTTCATTATAAATCAATTAATTAAAATGAACCAAAACGAGTTTGTACAAATAATTACTCCTTTTAAGGATAAGTTATTTCGTTTAGCGAAGCGAATGCTCGTGAGTACAGAGGAAGCAGAAGATGCTACTCAAGAAGTTTTGGTGAGATTATGGAATAAAAACAGTGCTTTAGAGCAATATAATAGTGTAGAAGCTTTAGCGATGACGATGACCAAGAATTATTGTTTGGATCAACTCAAAAGCAAAAGAGCTACGAATTTACAAATTGTGCATAACAATTATCAAGACAAGCAAGCTAGTGTTGAAGCACAAATTGAACATCAAAATACGTTGCAATGGGCAGAAAAGTTAATAAACGATTTACCTGAACAACAAAGATTAATATTACAACTAAGAGAAATTGAAGAATACGAATTTTCAGAAATAGCTCAAGTATTAGAAATGAATGAAACAGCGGTTCGAGTAGCTTTATCAAGAGCGCGAAAAACCTTAAGAGAACAAATTGAAAAAACACATAATTATGGAACTCAAGTTAGTTGAACAATTATTGGAAAAATACTTTCAAGGAGAAACTACAATAGCAGAAGAAAAACAATTAAAGGCCTATTTTTCTTCCCATGATGTGGCACCGCATTTGGTAAAATATCAATCGCTATTTGGTTACTTTGAAACCCAAAAAGGAACGCAATTCGAGCAAAAACTTCCATTACAACCTAGAAAACAAAATATTGTAAAATGGATAGGTATAGCAGCAAGTTTTGTTGTACTTTTTGGATTGGCAACCTTCTATTTTAATTCATCTGAACCTAAACATGAAGATTTAGGAACGTATGATAATCCAGAAGAAGCCTTTGCCGCTACACAAAAAGCTTTATTACTAGTTTCAGAACAAGTAAATGTTGGCATGGAAAGTGTAGTATATTTAGAAGAATATGAAAAAACAAAAAAAACAATTTTTAAATAATAGAAAAATGAAAAATTTAGTAGTAGTTATTGCATTTTTAATGGCATCAACAGTATCTTTTGCTCAAGGCGTTTTTGATAAATTTGAAGATAAAGAAGGTGTAGCATCAGTTGTGGTGAACAAGAAAATGTTTGAAATGATGAGCAAAGTAAAAGTGGATGCTAAAGATAAAGAAACGCAACAATACATGAGCTTGTTAAAAAAATTAGATAACTTAAAAGTGTTTACAACAAGTAATGCGAAAATTAGTGCCGACATGAAAGCTACTGTAAATAGTTACTTAAAATCGAATCCATTAGATGAGTTAATGCGTGTGAATGGTGATGGTAAAACGGTAAAAATTTACGTTAAATCGGGTGCTAATGAAAATATAGTTAAAGAACTTTTAATGTTTATTGAAGGAGCTAACATGAAAGATGCTAATACAGTTGTTTTGTCATTAACAGGAAACTTTAGTTTAGATGAAATATCCATGTTAACAGATAAAATGAGTATTCCAGGTGGTGATGATTTAAAGAAAGCATCTAAAAAATAAACGATGAAGAAGTTATTAGTATTTGTTTCATGTGTGATTTTATTATGGAGTTGTGAAGATAAACCTACACTTCAAAAATATTTTGTAAAAAATACAGAATCGCCTAAGTTTATTGCATTAGATTTAGCACCAAGCATTATTAAAACAGATAAAATAACCTTATCTGAAACAGAAAAAGCTGCTTTAGAATCGTTTGAGAAAATGAATATCTTAGCTTTTAGAACAGATTCTACAGATATTACTGGATATGATAACGAAATCAAAGAAGTGAAAGCTATTTTGAAAGACGAAAGCTACCAGCAATTAATGAAAGCAGGTTCAGGAAATGATGGTGCCGCAATTTACTTCGTTGGAAATGATGACGAACATATTGAAGAGTTTGTAGTTTTAGCGGGTAAGAAAGAAAAGGGTTTTGCTATAGTTCGCGTTTTAGGAAACGATATGAATCCGACCCATATTATGAATATGCTGAGTTTACTACAAAAATCTCAAGTAGATATGGAGCAATTGAAACCCTTACAACAACTTATGAAATAAAAAAATCCCGCACCTGCGGGATTTTTTAGTTTTTAAAGTATTTTAAAGGAACTATTAACATTCCAAAACATTCTCCATCTTCTTTACCAATGTGTTTATGATGCATTTTATGCGCTCTTCTAACAGCTTTTGCATAGCGATTGTTTGCATTTCTAAACAACTTAAATCGTTGGTGAATGAAAATATCGTGAACTAAAAAATAAGCCAATCCGTAAGCAAAAATCCCAATTCCAATAGCTAAACCTATTTCTAAAATATTGTATTTCCACAGCAAAAAACAACCGATACTCACTAAAGCATAAAAAATAAAGAAAGCATCGTTACGTTCAAACCATGAATCGTGATCTTTTTTGTGATGATCTGCATGTAAATTCCATAAAAATCCGTGCATAATGTATTTATGACTAAACCATGCCATAAATTCCATAAAGCAAAAAGTAGTAAAAAAAACTAAGATATGTATCCACATAATATTTTAAATTTCAATAATTAATTTCAAATTCAATCTTGAAGCTTCTGGATAAGTTCAAATTTTAGAGCAAATTCAACTTTCATCTTCCATAACCTTACAAAATGTTCAATCTATAATTCAAATAGCATTTCGCTAACAAACCTACTTTTTCGTAATCTGGAACACGAATTCTAGTGTTTTTAATTTCAAAAGAAGGAGTGTTTTTTAATTTACTTAGTAATTTCTTGTAATATCTGTAAGCCGTATAAACTCCAAATTTAGCTTCTAAAGGTAAGTTTTTTATTCCTTCAAATGCAGCTTCAAAATCACTTTCAATATCGGCAATAATTTCTTGTTTCGATTTTTCATCTAAATGATTTAAATCGGTATTTGGAAAATAAGTTCTACTAAGTTCTTCAAAATCGGCTTTTAAATCACGCAAGAAATTCACTTTTTGAAATGCAGAGCCTAATCGCATAGCCGAATCTTTTAATTCTTGGTATTTTTCATCATCTCCATTTACGAAAACTTTCAAACACATCAAGCCTACAACGTCAGCCGACCCATAAATATATTGATTGTATTCTTCCACAGTAGTATAAACCGATTTATGTAAATCTAATTTCATACTATGCATAAAAGCATCAATTAATTCCATTGGAATGTTGTATTTATTTACGGTATGTTGAAATGAATTTAAAATAGGATTTAAACTTATCTTTTGAGAAAGCGCTAAACTTAATTCTTTTTCAAATTGAGAAAACAAAGCTTCTTTATCGTAATCATGAAAAGTGTCAACAATTTCGTCAGCAAAGCGAACAAATCCGTAAATATTATAAATGTCTTGACGGATACTTGGAGCTAACATTTTTACAGCAGATGAAAAAGACGTACTGTAAGCTTTTGTAACTTTTACGCTACAATCAAAGGAAACGTTATCAAAAATGGACTTCATACTATTGATACTTTTTTATTAAATCGGCAACTAATTTTCCTGAAATTAAAGACGGTGGAACACCAGGTCCTGGCACAGTTAATTGTCCAGTAAAATATAAGTTTTGTACTTTTTTACTTTTCAATTTAGGTCTTAAAAAAGCAGTTTGCAGTAAAGTATTTGCCATACCATATGCATTCCCTTTGTACGAATTATATTCTTTGATAAAATCATTAACACAAAATGATTCTTTAAATATAATATTATTTTTAACATCTTGATTCGTTAATCTTTCAAGACGAGAAATTATTTTTTCGAAATACAATTCTCTCAATTCATTTGTATCTTCTAATCCTGGTGCTAACGGAATTAAAAAGATTCCTGCTTCTTTTCCTTCAGGAGCAGAATTAGTATCGGTTTTTGATGGAAAGCTTGCATAAAACAACGGTTCTTGTGGCCATTTTGGATGATCGTAAATTGCTTCTGCATGCACATCAAAATCTACATCAAAAAACAAAGAATGATGTTCTACGTTTTCTATTTTTTTATCAAATCCTACATAAAATAGGAGCGAAGAAGGAGCAAATGTTTTGTTTTCCCAATATTTTTCTGAATACTGACGGTATTTTTCGTCCAATAATGTTTCTGAATGATGATAATCGGCTCCGCTCAGAATTATATCAGCTGAAATGATTTTGTTGTTTACTAATAAATCGGTAGCTTTTCCATTAGTAACATCAATTTTTTGAACATTTGAATTCGTTTCAATTTTGACGCCTAATTCTTTTGCTAATGCTTCCATGGCTAAAATTACCGAGTACATTCCGTTTTTTGGATGCCATGTTCCTAACCCAAAGTCGGCAAAGTTCATGAAATTATAAAACGATGGCGTATCACTAGGTTTAGCACCTAAAAATAAAACAGGAAATTCTAAAATTTGAACTAGTTTTATGTTTTTGAATCTTTTACGAACATCTTTTTTGATGTTACTGAAGAATTGATTCACTTTTTTAGCGGTTTCTAACGTAATTAGTTCTAATGGTGATTCACCCGGACGATAAACTAAATCCTTAATGGCAATGTCATAATTACTTTTAGCCTCAGCCATGAATTGCTCTAATTGTTTTCCGCTTCCTTTTTCAATAGATTCGAAAGTTTTTACAATTTCAGGGAGATTATCAGCAATGGTTACAAAATCCAAGTGTCCAAAATAAACTTGATACGCTGGAGAAAGCTTGATTAACTCGTAATAATCTGACGGTTTCTTGTTGAAATCAGCAAAAAATCGTTCAAATACATCAGGCATCCAATACCATGTTGGTCCAATGTCGAAGGTGAAACCTTCTTTTTTAAGTTGACGTGCTCTTCCTCCTATAGTACTATTTTTTTCATATACAGTAACTTCATTGCCTTTTTTCGCTAAATAGCAAGCAGCTGCTAATGAAGAAAATCCTGAACCGATTATAGCGATTTTTTTACTCACTTGTTTTAAATTTTGTTTAACAAAAATAGTAAAAAATTAAACAAAACAAATCTTTTTTTATAAAGTATTTGAAAGTTCTTCTATACTATTAAATATATGTACGTTCTTATTTAGAGTTTTGGTTTGTATAAATTGTGTCATTCTGCCTAATAAAAACAATTCATGATTTGTATTTTCAATTAATTTGGTTTGTATCTCATTAATGTAATTATCAATTTCTTCTTGATTTGGTTCTACAGTTAAATAACTCACAAAAGATATTTTTTCATATGAATTGACAAGGTCTAGTAGACTTTCAGTTGGAATGCTTTCACCTAAGTAGATGGTTTGGTAGCCTTTAAGTAGGATTTCGTAGTTTAAATACATTAATCCAAGTTCGTGTACTTCGTTTAAAGGAAGAAATAAAACAAATACTTTGTCTGTTCTTGTTGGTTCTAGTATTTGAACTTTTTCGGTATTTATTAAAAGTTTTTGTTTAATTAAGTAGCTAATGAAATGTTCATGTGCAGGTGATATGGTTTCTGTTTGCCATAGAAATCCAATTTCTTGCATTAGTGGTATGAAGACAGTATAAAATACTTCACGAAATGATTTTTCACTTAATAATTGATTATAAGTTTTAAAGAATAAAGATTGATCAAAATTCATCATTGCCATTTTGAAAGTGCTTATGGCATGATTTTTTGCACTTTTTTCAGAAATGATATCGTTAGCAAGTTTGTTGATTTGTTCTTGAGTTAAAGCTCCAATTTTAGATATTTTATACCCGTAATTGTGAAGCAAAACAATATTTAAAAGTTTTTGTAAATTTTTAATATCATAGGAACGTATATTAGTATCAGAACGCATAGGTTCTAAAACATTGTAGCGTTTTTCCCAAATACGAATTGTATGTGCTTTAATTCCTGAAAGATTTTCTAAATCTTTGATACTGAAAACATTTTTAACGTTGTTCATTTCTCATTTCATTTTGTTTAACAAATGTAATAAAAAATATGAACAAAAAAATTATTTCAAAAAAAATGTTTAACGATATTTTAGTTTTGGTTAAACAAATTAGATGTAAAAGGGTAAATTAAAAGTAAAATCAAAATAAAAGTGACCAAGGAGGGATTTGAACCCTCACGCCCTTACGAGCACCACCCCCTCAAGATGGCGAGTCTACCGTTTCTCCACTTGGCCTTAAACAACAAAGACGTTGCATTGCAACGTCTTTAATTTTTTCGTGACCTGGCTGGGATTCGAACCCAGGACCCCATCATTAAAAGTGATGTGCTCTACCAGCTGAGCTACCAAGTCGGTGCGTTCAAGAAATAAGTTTTATGTAGTGACCTGGCTGGGATTCGAACCCAGGACCCCATCATTAAAAGTGATGTGCTCTA
>NZ_DAIPZK010000010.1:0-22557 GCF_036782315.1 Flavobacterium sp. | reverse complement strand
CCAGCTGAGCTACCAAGTCATTTTATTTCCTTGAATGCGGGTGCAAATATATAAACATTTATTTATTTTGCAATGGGAATTTATTATAAATTTGTCTTTTTTTGCAATTAATTTCTTAACCCTTTAGTTTATAGGGAATTATTTATTTATGAAAATTGTTTTGTTAGGTTACATGGGTTGCGGTAAGTCGGTAGTAGGAGCTTTTTTGGCAAAAAAGTTGCAATTTTCATTCTATGATTTAGACCAAGAAATTGAAAAGGCAACCAAACAATCCATTACTGTATTGTTTCAAAGTAAAGGAGAAATTTATTTTAGAAAAATTGAGAACGAAATCTTGAAACAATTTTTGGCAAAAGAAGAAAATTTCGTTTTAAGTTTAGGTGGTGGAACACCGTGTTATTACGATAACCATGAATTGCTACAACAAAATGAAGTGTTTTCAATTTATTTAAAAGCTTCAGTAGATACTTTAGTAAATCGTTTAATTAAAGAAAAAAACCAACGTCCGTTACTTCATAATCAAGATGAAGTTTCTTTGAAAGATTTTATCAATAAGCATTTATTCGACCGAAACTTTTATTATCATCAGGCTACTAAAACAGTTAACGTTGATGATAAGTCGGTAGAGCAAATTGCAAATGAGATAAATACTTTATTAGCTTAAGTAAGCATAGGAGTTGTCTTCTTCAAAAACAACTTGAATATGTTCTTGTAGAGATGTTGATAATGATAATCCTTTAAAATCAGCCTTTACCGGATATTTTTTATGATTTCTATCTACTAAAACAGCGGTTTTAAATTTGCTAAGAGGGACTTCTAAAAAGTGTTTTACACCATAAATTAAGGTAGTTCCAGAACTCAAGACATCGTCAATTAAGACTAAGGCTTTGTTTTTATAATCTTCTTGAGTTATAGTTGTTGTTACAGTATCTTGTGGTTGTTGTTTATTGATTTTAACTTCACAAAGCGTTACATTCAAATCCGAAATTAAAGCTAATTCTGCAGCTATTTTTTCAGCAAAAATAAATCCGTTGTTAGCAATTCCAGCCAAGATTACTTCCTCTTCATTAACGAAGGTTTCGTAAATTTGGTATGCAATTCGTTTTGTTTTGTGTTTAATTTCTTCGTGCGTTAAAATAATATTTTCCATGTGTGTTGTTATTTGACCTCAAAGATAAAAAAGAGTTCTTTATTTTCTCGAGGCTTTATCGAATTATGTGCTTTTTCTAGTGTTTTTATGTTGAATTTATCCGAAAACAGATTCAAATATTCTGTTTTTGAACCTCCAAATGGTGGACCTTCAGCTGTTAAAGGAAAGTCGAATAATAATCCAGCTAATTTCCCTTTCGAGTTTAAAAGTGAAGTCATTTTTTCAACATATTTCGAACGCATTTCTGGTGGTAAAGCGCAGAAAAACGTTTGTTCTAGAATTAAGTCGAAAGTATCATTCAATTTAAAAAAATCAGAATGTATCAAATGTGAGGTGTATTCTGGCTTTCTTTTTTTAATATTTTCTAATGGAGTTTCTGCAATATCAATCACATAAACATTTGAGAATCCTTTTTCAATTAAATAATCAAATTCATAACCATTCCCGGCACCTGGAATTAAAATTTTGATATTCTTATTAGTCAATTGGTCAATGTATTCTTTTAGGGGTGTTGTAATCGAACCCGCGTCCCAACCCGTTTCTCCTTTTTGATAGCGTTCTTCCCAGTAATTCATTTTATTCAAAATCTTCGGTTTCGTTGTTATCGTCTAAGTAGTCATCAATATCTCTTCGCTCTTTCTTAGTGGGGCGACCCGTTCCATGAGCTCGATAATGCTCTTTAGATAGTTTTAATAATTCCAAATGTTCAAAAGCTTCTTTAGGGGTTTCGTCTTTTCGATACATATCAACTAATTTAGCGCCTAAACGATTTTGAGGAATATCTAAAATAGTTAATTTGTAGTTAATTTGATCTTTACGAAGTGTAATCTTATCGGTAGGAAAAATTTCTCTTGAAGCTTTTGCTACTTGTCCATTAACGGTTACATGGCCTTTTTTAACAGCTTCAGCAGCAATGCTTCGGGTTTTATAATAACGTAAACACCATAAAAGTTTATCTATTCGCATAATATAAATCAAAAAACCATGTTAATATTTCTACAAAAATAAATGAAAATTGTATCTTGCGCCCTATAAATTTTATAATAATGAGAAGTCTTTTAAAAATAGCCCTTTTATTCACAGTTGCTTTTACTTTTTATGCTTGTCCTCAAGATGACATTGGGCCACAAGCAACTCCTGCCAGACCATATGCCGAAGTATACCAAGAAGATTTAGCAAAAATTGAAGAGTTTTTAGATACACATTATGTAACTGTTGATGCCAATTATAATACAGAATTTTTTGAAATACCAGAAGGAGGAACTCAAACTCCTATTTCTGCAATGACAGAGTTAGAATCAATAAATAGAAATATACACAACATTTCATATAAAATTTATTATTTAAAACTTAGAGAAGGAGTTGGTGAAAGCCCTACTCGTATTGATTCGTCTTTTGTTTCATATAAAGGAAATTTAATGTCTGATGTTTCAGTTACTTTTGATCAATCTTCAACGCCCGTATGGTTTGCTCTAGAGGATGTAATAAGAGGTTGGGGAGAAATTATCCCACAATTTAAAACAGGAACTCACACTGCTAATCCTGATGGTACAATTACTTTTGATAATTATGGTGCAGGTGTTATGTTTTTACCATCTGGTTTAGGGTATTTTAATACAGCTACTGGTAATATACCTTCTTATTCTCCTTTAATCTTTAATTTTAAATTATACAATCTGCAATTTAGAGACCATGATAGAGATAGAATTCTTTCAAAATATGAATATGGTTCTGATTTTAATGCTGAAGCAATTGATACTGACAATGACGGTTTGCCCGATTATATTGATGTTGATGATGACGGTGATGGTACTTTAACAAAAAAAGAGATTAAATTTACTTACATGGATGGAGGAGTTGAAAAAACTGGCTATTATCCTTATAACGGGGCGACTATAGATAATCCTGTAACACCTTATGATGAAAGAAGAGGTATTCCAAGAAAATTCACTGGTCCAATTGTACCACCTTCTACTTTACCTTCTGCTTTGGAATCAGACTTTACTGATCCAAATAGATTAAGAAGACATTTAGATAAGACATGTAAACCTCCTTATTCAAATTAGTAAAAAAATATGTAACAAAAATCCCGATTTCAATTGAAATCGGGATTTTTTTGTAAAAAGAAAAGTAAATTACTTTCTCTTTAGTACTTTTTCAACTTTTTCAATTATTGCAGCGCTGTTTAAACCATATTTTTCCATTAATTGGTCTGGTGTTCCACTTTCTCCGAAGCTGTCGTTAACCGCTACAAATTCTTGTGGTACTAAATGGTTTTGAATTAACGTTCTAGAAACGCTTTCTCCTAAACCACCAATAATATTATGTTCTTCTGCCGTAACTACACAACCTGTTTTCTTTACCGATTTTAAAATTGCTTCTTCGTCTAAAGGTTTAATTGTGTGAATGTTAATTACTTCTGCTGAAATTCCTTTAGCTTCTAAAGCTTCTGCAGCTACTAAAGCTTCCCAAACTAAATGTCCAGTAGCAATAATCGTAACATCAGTACCTTCGTTTAACATAATGGCTTTTCCAATTACGAAAGGCTCATCAGCAGGCATGAAGTTAGGTACCACTGGACGACCAAAGCGTAAATAAGCTGGCCCATGATGATCTGCTAAAGCAATAGTTGCTGCTTTCGTTTGGTTGTAATCGCAGGTGTTGATAACTGTCATTCCAGGCAACATTTTCATCAAACCAATGTCTTCTAAGATTTGGTGTGTTGCTCCATCTTCTCCAAGCGTTAATCCTGCGTGAGAAGCACAAATTTTTACATTTTTATCTGAATACGCTACTGATTGACGAATTTGGTCATAAACTCTTCCTGTAGAAAAGTTAGCGAAAGTTCCCGTGAAAGGAATTTTTCCACCAATCGTTAATCCAGCTGCAATTCCAATCATGTTTGCTTCTGCAATACCAATTTGAAAAAAACGCTCAGGGTGGTTTTTCTTAAAATCATCAAATTTTAATGACCCAATTAAATCTGCACAAAGTGCTACTACATTTTCGTTTTTTTGACCTAATTCGGTCATACCAGCTCCAAAACCTGATCGGGTATCTTTACTGCCTTGATTTGTATATTTTTTCATTTGTTTTAAATTCAAAGATTAGAAATTGAAAGATTCTAAAATTATTAATAATCTTTTTCTCCTCCTGTGTTATAGTTTTGTTCTAACGCTTTTGCTAATTGCTCATCATTTGGTGCTTTACCGTGCCAAGCGTGTGTGTGCATCATGAAATCTACTCCATTACCCATTTCGGTGTGTAATAAAATACAAACTGGTTTTCCGTTTCCTGATTTCGCTTTTGCTTCTGCCAATCCTAATTTTATGGCATCTATATTATTTCCCTCTTTGATTTCTAAAACAATCCAATCAAAAGCTTCAAATTTAGCTTTAACGCTTCCCATTGCCAAAACTTCATCCGTTGTTCCGTCAATTTGTTTCCCGTTTAAGTCGATTGTTGCAATTAGGTTGTCTACTTTTTTTGCTGAAGCATACATAATTGCTTCCCAGTTTTGTCCTTCTTGTAATTCTCCATCACCTAAAAGAGCAAACACTAAATGATTATCATTGTTCAATTTTTTTGCTTGAGCAGCACCAATGGCAACTGATAAGCCTTGTCCTAACGAACCCGATGCCATACGAACTCCAGGTAAACCTTCGTGAGTGGTTGGATGACCTTGCAATCTTGAATTTAATTTTCTAAAAGTTGCTAATTCTGCTACAGGAAAGTAACCACTTCTTGCTAAAACACTATAAAACACAGGTGAAATATGTCCGTTTGATAAGAAGAAAATATCTTCACCAATTCCGTTCATATCAAAACCTTCTTTGCGTTTCATAACGTCTTGATAAAGGGTTACCAAAAATTCAGCACATCCCAATGAACCTCCTGGGTGACCTGAATTTACGGCATGAACCATACGAAGAATATCTCTTCGAACTTGTGTTGTAAAATCTTGTAGTTGTTGTGTGTTAGACATTATAAAGGATATATATGTTAATTGCATGCAAAAGTAATTTTATTTTTTTGGTGGTACAAATCATTTTGTTAGAAGTTATTAAGAATTGGTTTTTTTGGTAGATGATGGATGATGGGCGAGGGGTGATGGGTGATGGGAGATTGGTTGTGTTGAGTATAATTTGATTTTTAAACTTAAACTTGAACTTGAATTTTCTAATTTTATCCTAAATTCTAAAACTACAATTGAAATTAATTTATCTTTGCGATTCGTAAAAGCACAATATGAAGTTTGATTTAATTACCAAAGATCCTAAAAGTAAAGCCAGAGCAGGAAAAATAACAACTGACCACGGTGTTATTGAAACCCCAATTTTTATGCCCGTAGGAACTGTTGCTTCTGTTAAAGGAGTACACCAGCGTGAGCTTAGAAACGATATTAATCCCGATATTATTTTAGGAAACACCTATCATTTATATTTAAGACCTCAAACTAAAATTTTAGAAGCAGCTGGAGGTTTGCATAAATTCATGAATTGGGATAGAAATATTTTAACCGATTCTGGAGGTTATCAAGTATATTCTTTATCAGGAAGAAGAAAGATTAAAGAAGAAGGGGTAAAATTTAAATCGCATATTGATGGTTCGTATCATTTCTTTTCGCCAGAAAATGTAATGGAAATTCAACGTACAATTGGAGCTGATATTATTATGGCTTTCGACGAATGTACACCCTATCCATGCGATTATCGTTATGCAAAACGCTCGATGCACATGACACATCGTTGGTTAGATAGATGTATCACACATCTAGAAAAATTACCATTTAAATATGGTTACGAACAAACGTTTTTTCCTATTGTTCAAGGAAGTACTTATAAAGATTTGAGAGCACAATCGGCAGAATATATTGCAAATGTAGGCGCTCAAGGGAATGCTATAGGTGGATTATCAGTAGGTGAACCAGCGGAAGAAATGTACGAAATGACAGAAGTAGTTACCGCAATTCTTCCAGAAGACAAGCCAAGATATTTGATGGGAGTGGGAACACCAATCAATATTTTAGAAAATATAGCGTTAGGAATTGATATGTTTGATTGTGTTATGCCAACACGTAACGCTAGAAACGGAATGTTGTTTACAGCTCATGGTTCAATCAATATCAAAAATAAAAAATGGGCGGATGATTTCTCGCCAATTGATGAAATGGGGCATACTTGGGTAGATACAGAGTACTCAAAAGCATATTTAAGACATTTATTTGCCGCTGATGAATTTCTAGGAAAACAAATTGCAACCATTCACAATTTAGGTTTTTATATGTGGTTAGTGCGCGAAGCAAGAAGGCAAATTATCGCAGGAACATTCCGTGAATGGAAAGACAAAATGGTGATTCAGATGAGTCAACGACTTTAAAATTGGTTTCAGGTTTCAAGTTTAATGTTGGTTTGAAACTTGAAACCTGAAACTTGAAACTAAAAATATGAAAATAATAGATAAATACATTTTAAAACGTTATTTGGTCACTTTTTCGGTGATGTTGATTATGTTTATTCCTATTGGAATTACAATCGATGTTTCTGAAAAAGTAAACAAAATGATTGAAAAGAAAATCCCATTAAAGGATATTTTGGTTTATTATGGTGATTTTACAATTTATTTTGCCAACCTATTATTTCCTATTTTTTTGTTTTTATCTATCATTTGGTTTACTTCTAAATTAGCTAATAATACAGAGATTATTGCTATTTTAAGTTCGGGTATTTCGTTTTCAAGATTTTTACGACCTTTTATTTACGGCGCTGTCATTGTTTCCATTTTTGCTTTATTAATGGGGTTTTTCTTAGTTCCAAAAGCAAGTAAAGGATTCAATGATTTTAGATATGAAAATTTAAAAGGGAATAACAAAACCAGAGAAACTTCTGATATTTTTAGACAAATCAAAAAAGAAGGAAAGATTGAAGAAAATATTTATGTGAGCAACTATAATTATTTATCGCAAACAGGTTTTAATTTTACTTTTGAAAAATTTCAGGATAATGTATTGGTCGAAAAAGTTACGGCTACACGAATCCGTTATAATGAAGTAACTAAACGATACATATTATTTGGTTATAATCAAAGAATAGTAGGTGAAACTAATGATCAAATAATTACTAGTGAAAAAATCACAAAAGCCTATAATTTTGAACCCGATGATTTAACACCTGTAGTGTATGTTGCTGAAACTATGACTATAGGGCAATTAAATGCTTTTATTAATAAAGAACGAGAAAGAGGTAACGCCAATATTAATACTTATTTGGTGGTTTTTTATAAAAAATTTAGTTTACCAATTTCGGCTTTCATTTTAACGATTATTGCTGTTGCTGTATCGTCTATGAAACGAAGAGGTGGAATGGGAATTAATCTAGCCATCGGAATTGTTATTGCCTTTACGTTTATTTTCTTTGATAAAGTATTTGGAACCTTAGCTGAAAAATCGAGTATTCCTCCATTTATTGCAGTATGGTTTCCTAATCTAGTTTTCGGAATTTTAGCTGCTTATTTACTTCGCAATGCAAAACGATAATTTAAAAAGTTATTTACATCTTCATGTAATTGTATTTATTTGGGGATTTACTGCTATTTTAGGAAAACTAATTTCATTAGAAGCCTTAGATTTGGTTTGGTATCGTATGCTGTTTGCTTCTTCAATTATGACGGTTGTTGTGTTATTAAGCAAGGAAAAAGTAAAAGTACCATTTCATATTTTTATAGGGTTTATTGTTGCAGGAATAATTATTGCGGCTCATTGGCTAACCTTTTATCAAGCTATTAAAGTTTCAAATGTTTCTATAACTTTAGCTTGTTTGTCCACAGGTGCTTTTTTTGCTTCCATTTTAGAGCCTATTTTTTATAAAAGAAAGATTATTTGGTACGAATTGCTTTTTGGAGTCATTGTAATAGTAGGATTAGGGATTATATTTAACGTAGAAACCAAATATACTACCGGAATTTATCTAGCTGTTTCTTCCGCTTTTTTATCCGCACTCTTTTCGGTTATCAATGGAAAATATGCAAAAGAATTCGATCCAAATGTAATTTCATTGTATGAATTATCAAGCGGTGTTTTCTTTTTAAGTATCTACTTGTTTTTTGCAGGAAGTTTTACACCCGCATTTTTTGCAATTTCAGTAAATGATTTGATTTGGTTGTTCTTGTTATCCTCTATTTGTACAGCTTATGCATTTTCAGCATCGGTAAAGGTTATGAAATTTTTAAGTCCTTTTACAGTAATGTTAACCATCAATTTAGAACCAATTTACGGAATCATTTTAGCGTTATTAATATTTAAAGACGGTGAAGAAATGAAGCCTCTTTTTTACGTGGGCGCTCTTATAATTTTAGCCACTGTAATTGCTAACGGAATTGTAAAAAGTTATAAAAAAGTAACAACTAATTAACGATTAGTTTACTAAAGTTAATTGAAAATTTTATCTTTGTCACAACAAACACAAACCCTAATAAACCGATTATGGAATATTTAGATTTTGAATTACCTATTAAAGAGCTTGAAGACCAATTAGATAAATGTCAAATTATCGGTCAAGAGTCAGATGTTGATGTGTCTAACACATGCAAACAAATTGAGAAGAAATTAGAAGAAACCAAGAAAAAAATATATAAAAACCTTACCGCTTGGCAACGCGTTCAATTATCGCGACATCCAAATCGTCCGTATACATTAGAGCATATTACTAATATTACGAATGGAACGTTTTTAGAACTTTTTGGAGATAGAAATTTCAAAGATGATAAAGCGATGATTGGAGGACTAGGTCAAATAAACGGTCAGTCTTTCATGATTATTGGACAGCAAAAAGGAATTAATACTAAAATGCGCCAATATAGAAACTTCGGAATGGCAAATCCAGAAGGATATCGCAAAGCATTACGTTTAATGAAAATGGCAGAGAAATTCAATATTCCTGTATTAACATTAATCGACACCCCGGGTGCTTATCCTGGTTTAGAAGCTGAAGAAAGAGGGCAAGGTGAAGCTATCGCTAGAAACATTTTTGAAATGGCTCGTTTAAAAACCCCTATTATTTCAATTATTATTGGAGAAGGGGCTTCTGGTGGAGCATTAGGAATTGGAGTAGGAGATAGAGTTTATATGCTAGAGAATACTTGGTATTCTGTAATTTCTCCAGAATCTTGTTCGTCTATCTTATGGAGAAGTTGGGAATACAAAGAGCAAGCTGCTGAAGCTTTAAAATTAACTTCTTTTGATATGAAAAAACAGAAGTTAATTGACGATATTATCCCTGAACCACTTGGTGGCGCTCACTATGACAAAGAAACTACTTTTAAAACAGTTGCAGAATATGTTACTAAAGCATATAACGAATTAAAAGATTTATCAACAACTGATTTGGTGGCAAAACGAATGGATAAATATAGTAAGATGGGTGAATTCAAAGAGTAATCACTTGTTTACAATTATAAATAAAAATCCGAAGCCATAAGTTTCGGATTTTTTTTGGCTTATCAACAATATTTTTAAGTTATTAACAGTTGGGTATTAAGAACTCAAAATGTTTTTTTGTAAAATTTGGTTAACTTCGCAATATGGAAAATGTCAGAAATGTAAACCCGATAAAAGTAGATAAAACTACCATTATCAATTTAGAAAAAGGAAAGTTGCCTCCTCAAGCGTTAGACCTTGAAGAAGCTGTACTTGGTGCTATGATGATTGATAAAAAAGGGGTAGATGAAGTAATTGATATTTTACAACCCGATGCCTTCTATAAAGACGCTCATAAGTACATTTTTGAGGCTATTGTGCAATTGTTTAATGAAACCCAACCTATTGACTTATTAACCGTTTCGGCACAATTAAAGAAAAACGGAAAATTAGAACTTTCAGGTGGTGATTTTTACTTAATTCAATTAACTCAAAAGATTTCTTCTTCAGCCCATATTGAGTTTCACTCGCGTATTATTCTTCAAAAATACATTCAAAGAAGTTTGATCAAAATTTCAAGTGAAATTATTGAAGAATCGTATGACGAATCAACTGATGTATTTGATTTACTTGACAAAGCGGAGTCAAAACTGTACGAAGTTACACAAGGAAACATCAAACGTAGTTCCGAAACTGCGCAAAGTTTAGTAATTCAAGCTAAAAAGCGAATTGAAGAAATTGCAGGTAAAGAAGGATTAAGTGGAATTCCAACAGGATTTCATGAATTAGATAAATTAACGTCAGGTTGGCAACCATCTGATTTAATTATTGTGGCGGCTCGTCCAGGTATGGGTAAAACGGCTTTTACTTTATCGATGGCTCGAAATATGGCCATTGATTATGGTGCGCCAGTTGCCTTTTTCTCATTAGAGATGTCATCTGTTCAGTTAATTACACGTTTGATTTCGTCTGAAACAGGATTGTCATCTGAAAAATTAAGAACAGGAAAATTAGAAAAACACGAGTGGGAGCAATTGTCTATCAAAGTAAAAGACTTGGAAAAAGCACCTTTATATATTGATGATACACCATCGTTATCGATTTTCGATTTACGTGCTAAAGCAAGGCGACTTTCTTCTCAATATGGCATCAAAATGATTGTAATCGATTACCTTCAGTTGATGACAGCTGGTGGAAATGGAAAAGGAGGCGGAAATCGTGAACAAGAAATTTCAACTATTTCTCGAAACTTAAAAGCATTAGCAAAAGAGTTGAACGTCCCAGTAATTGCACTTTCTCAGTTATCGCGTGCCGTGGAAACGCGTGGCTCTAGTAAACGACCATTACTTTCCGATTTGAGGGAATCTGGAGCAATTGAGCAAGATGCCGATATCGTATCGTTTATTTACCGTCCAGAATATTATAAAATTGACGAATGGGATGACGAAGAACGTTCTCCAACACAGGGTCAAGCCGAGTTTATTGTAGCAAAACATCGTAATGGTGGTTTAGATAATATTCGATTAAAATTCGTAGGAAGTTTAGGTAAGTTTGATAACTTAGATGACTTTAGTTCGCCTTTTGATTCACTTCCGTCTAAGATGAATTTAGATGATCAAAACCCTTTTATTACGCCAAATTTACCAACTCCTAATGAAGCTTTTGGTAGTACGATGAATAACTTCGATGATGATTCAGATGTTCCTTTTTAAAAAAAAAATTGATAAAATGTTAAAAACAGGTCATAAGCCTGTTTTTTTTATTAATTTTTTTACTACATTTATAATTCAATTATAAAAAAATATCCCTATGTCAGATTTCAAAATTACTCTCGAAGAAGCTCTTAAATGGATTAAAAATTGGAGAACTAATCTTCCACAAGAACCAGCTAAGGCTCACTTAATTCAAAAACAAGCATTGTTAGATGTTATGGCTCCAGACGATGTTGTGGCAGTTAGAGCATACATGGCAATTGATGATAAAGGAGTTCAAAAAGTAATATTAGTAGGAGTAGATGCTAATGGACAAGATTTAACAGATGATAATCATATTTTGGTTGATAAATCTTATCCTTGTCCTCCAGATTGTGGTGTTGAAAGTGTTTTACTTAATTTATAATAGTGCAATCTCAATATTACTTATTTGGTACCTCTGCAATCTTATGTTTGCTTTATTTTATAGGTTTTTTCAAGTTTGGAAAAACCTATAAAATTTTTACATTATATATTACGGGTGTCTTATTAATAGATTTTACAGCTTCTAATCTTTGGAAATGGTTCAAAATTTATAATATTTTTACATCCCATTTTTATGACTTGTTTCAATTTGTAATATTGAGTTATTTTTACGCTACTCTTTTACAGACTAAAAAACAGTTTCTTACAGTTTATATCTTATTAATTTTACTTCCTATTTTTTTATTGTCGAGATATATTTTTAATCCTCAAATGTTTTTTGAGTATAGTTTGTTAGAAACTTATTTAACTACAATGCCAATTATTATTTACGCTACGATGCATTTATATAATAATTTAGGACAAAGAACAGAGTTTTATTATGTTAATCTTGGAATTTTATTATATTTATTTGGAAGTACTTTTATTTTTCTCTTTTATGAATTAAATTCAATTTTAGATCGAAATAATATTTTCTATAAAAATATATCAACTATTAATATCACACTTCAATACGTAAAATTTGGGTTTTTCTTTTACCAATGGAAACTAATTTATTTTAACAAAGATGGAAACAATTAATATCGAAAATAAAGAACTTACTAAAGCTGTATTTTTTATACTCTTGGCCTTTTTATCTATGTTTTTGGTATTGATTTTATTTTTCTATTTTTCAAGAAAAAAAATAGTCCAAATTGAAGTAGACAAGAAAAATTTAGAAATCGACCACCAAAAAGAATTATTGAAGTCCGTTTTAATTACTCAGGAAGAAGAACGTAAACGTATTGCTCAAGATTTACATGATGATATTAGTTCGAAACTTAATGTGGTTTCACTTAACAGTCATTTATTAAAAACGCCCAATCTCAATGAAAACGAACAATTAGAAATCACTAATAATATAATTGAATTAACGCAAAAAGCGTTAGAGAATTCCAGACGTATTGCACATGATTTGTTACCGCCTGTTTTAGAGAAATTCGGACTTAATGCCGGGATTGAAGAACTCGTAGAAGAGTTCAATAGTACCAAAACTGTTAAAGTTTCATACGAAAACCAAATCGATTTTGAAAGCTATCCAGTTGAAAAACACCTACATATATTTCGCATTCTACAAGAATTGTTAAATAATTCACTTCGACACGGAAAAGCTACTAAAATTTCAATTCAATTTACTACTTTCGAAAATAGAAAAACTTGTACCTATATCGATAATGGCTTAGGTTTTGATAGTTTTAGTGAAGAAAATCAAAAAGGTTTGGGAATGAAGAATATAGAAAGTAGAATTAATTTTTTAGGAGGTGATTTTACCTTTACTTCAAAACCAAATGAAGGAGTAAAAATGGTATTTAATTTCAATTAATGGAAAACAAAATCAAAATAATTTTAGCCGACGACGAAGAATTGTTCCGCAAAGGAATTTATTTTTTGCTTCAACGTGAACCTAATTTTGAAATTATTTTCGAAGCTTCTAACGGAAGTGAGTTAGTAGATCATCTAAAAACTACTTCCGAACTTCCTGATATCATTATGATGGATTTAAAAATGCCATTGTTAAATGGTGTAGAAGCCACTAAACTTATTCACAAAGATTTTCCGAGAATTAGAATTATAGCATTAACAAGTTATAACACTAAATCGTTTATAGCTAATATGATTCATGTAGGAGCTGCATCGTATTTAGTAAAAAATGCTTCTCCAATTGATATGATTAAGACCGTTAATGAAGTTGCCCAAAAAGGATTTTACTATAACGAAATTGTGATGGAAGTAATTCATCAAAATATGATTTCAAACGCTTCTTCAAAAACTGTTTTAGATGAAGATTTCTTGACAGATAGAGAAAAAGAAGTGTTAGAATTAATATGTAAACAATATAGTTCGGCTGAAATTGGAGAAATGCTTAGCTTGAGCGCACGCACAGTTGATGGTCATAGAAACAACCTTTTACTTAAAACCAACTCAAAAAACATGGCAGGATTGGTAATCTTTGCCATTCAAAACAAAATTATTAATTTGGATGATTCCAGTGATGCTATTGAATCTTAAATAATTTAGTATACAATTAAATTAATAGTTTTTACAGAATTGAAAAACCAAAACAAAATATACTAGGATAGTTATTATAAGTACAACATATCCAATTTTTTTTAACAATTTCATTTCTCTCGAATTAATTAGCGATAAATTTCTACTGTTCGTGCTCATCTTTTCTTTTGTTTAGATTTTTCAAAACTAGAACAAAAAAATGTTCTGTGTAAGAGTAAAAATACCTGATTTTTAAACCAGGTAATTTTACGGGGGTAACCAGGTAATTTTACGGGGGTGCGACTTTAACATTTCTGTAAAAGATAATTCCTAGAAAAGTTATAAATTAGTCGAAATATTTTTATAATCCATGAAATTTAAAGGCTTTAACTTATTTATACTGTTGTTTTTACTTTGCTCTTTTTCGAGTAAAGCATCTTTTGTTTTATTACCTATGGAAACCGGAGGCCAACAAAATCATTTGAAAGCGTACGGGATTACCTATTGGGCTTTAGACAAAAACTACAAAGTAAGTTGGTTATTAAATTATCGTGGTGGTTCTTTTTTATTGCCCGATGCTCCAGAAATTAGAAAAGAATGTCAAATTCGTGGTGTAACTTTTGAAGTATTATCTGACGCTACTACAAATTCTATTCTAGACGAAATTAGTTCGCCATCACAAAATATGGAAACCGTTGTGCTAGAAAAAGCACCTAAAATAGCGGTTTATACTCCAAAAGGAAAACAACCTTGGGATGATGCTGTAACTATGGTGTTAACCTATGCCGAAATTCCTTTTGCAAAAGTTTACGATGAAGAAGTGTTGTCAGACCAATTATTGTTGTATGATTGGTTGCATTTACATCATGAAGATTTCACAGGTCAATATGGTAAGTTTTTTGGAAATTACAGAAGCACACCATGGTATATTCAGCAAAAAGCAGATGCGGAAGCTTTGGCAAAGAAGTTAGGCTACAATAAAGTTTCTCAAGCAAAGTTAGCTGTGGCAAAAAAAATCAGAGACTTTGTAA
Source organism: Flavobacterium sp. (assembly GCF_036782315.1). Lineage (GTDB taxonomy): Bacteria > Bacteroidota > Bacteroidia > Flavobacteriales > Flavobacteriaceae > Flavobacterium. Next base: position 7,761 of record NZ_DAIPZK010000010.1, on the reverse strand, counting down.
TTGGTGGCGGATTCATGTTTGCTATGTGTTCGGCTACTGATAGTTTTGATATAGCACTTTCCGCAGAAGGAGTTGATATTTGCGAACCTATGTTTGATGGCGACGATTCCGATGCCAATTACCAAACTCGAATTGACTATTCCAATACATTTGCTTTTAAAGATTATACCTTAGTTCGTAATCCAATGGTATACGAATTTTCAGATATAGATACTACTGAGCAGCATGGAAAGGGAGCATTTACTATGGATAAAGACTATTTCACATTGATGGAATATTCTGCAAAATGGGATCCAATACCAACCATGTTGTGCCAAAATCACACGCAATTAGTAAAAGGATTCATGGGACAAACCACTGCTTTTGAGGCAGAAAAAATAAAATCGAATGTCTTAGTAATGGGCGAATGTAAAATTAACGGAGAAGCGCGCTACATTCACGGAACAAAAGGAAAAGGAATGTTCACATTTTATGGCGGTCACGATCCAGAAGATTACCAACATAGAGTAGGAGATGCACCAACGGTTTTAGATCTACATCCAAATTCACCAGGCTATCGCTTGATTTTAAACAACGTATTGTTTCCTGCTGCGAGAAAGAAAAAATTAAAAACATAGTTTATTTCAAAATATCCTTAATAATCATCCAATGATGTTTCGTATGTAATATCAAGAATTTCTCTGTTTCCCTCTTGTTTAAAACCCCAAAAAATGGATGCGGAAAATGAACATTTTTATCCAAAGTTTTCCAATCCTTAATATTTTCTCTCACTATTTCTAAACTTAAATTCAAAGTTTCAGGAGAAATATCACCTTCAGGTCTAACGATTTTTGGAGCTTTTGCTTTTCCTCTTGGAATCTTTTTCGCTACTGACATAATTAAAAAACGCTTAAAATTAAAATGCCATTGATATTCCGAAGGATTTGAATGTTTACAAGCCGTTACAATTTGGTCAATCGTTTTTAAACTATGCGCAATATGCCAACCCACACTTCCCGAAGAAATCGCTAAATTCACTTTATCAAAAGACGCAATATCCGATTCTAATTGATCTAAAAGCTTATGTAATTCTTGCATAATGTTAGTTGTTACTGTATTACTCTTACGTCATTTCGAGTGTTTTGTGTTTGTAAATCTTTAGATTTATAAATACAAAATATATTGAGAAAAACATCCGTTACCCATCACCATCATCCATCATCCATCACCCATCACCCATCATCCATCACTCATAATCCATCACCTTTTAAAACTTCCAAAATAAAATACGACTCACTTTATTCCCGTGCTTCATTTCTGTAATTTGGTACGTAGCTTTTACTTTTTTAAGATGCGAAAGCAACGTTTTCAAATTATCTTTTTTAGAAACTAACGACGAAAACCATTTGCACTGCGATTTAAAATGCACACTTTCATAAATCATATTGCTTATGAACGTCAATTCGCCACCTTCGCACCAAAGTTCGGAATTCACTCCGCCAAAGTTTAACGTAGGTTTCTTAGAATCTTCAATACCTAAGTTTTTATTTTTTCGAATCGTGCCTTTATTCGCTTCTTCTTTAGAACTATGAAAAGGCGGATTACAAATCGTCATGTCAAATTTATCTTCAGGAAGAATGATATTTTTAAAGATATTACGTTTTGAAGTTTGCAATCGCAACGTAACGTTTTCTTTTAATTTCTGATTCGAATTGATATTTTCCTGAGCCGCTTCAAAAGCTTGTTTGTCAACTTCGCTCCCTACAAAACGCCAATCGTATTCTGAAACACCAATAATCGGATAAATACAATTTGCTCCAATTCCGACATCTAAAATGCGAATTTTATGCTTTGTTTGAAGTGTACCATATGTATCTTCTAAAATATCCGCTGCTTGATGAATATACTCTGCTCGTCCAGGAATAGGCGGACAAAGAAATCCTTTTGGAATATCCCAATTTTTCAAACCATAATACTGCAACAACAACGCTTTGTTCAACATTTTCACCGCATCAGGATTCGCAAAATCAATCGTTTCGGTTCCGTATTCATTTACCGCAACAAAGGGCGCTAAATCAGGATTAGCCGCAATTAAAGTTTTGAAATCGTATTTGCCGTGATGTTTGTTTTTCGGATGAAAGCCGGTTATGGTTTTGGTCGTATTCAAAGTAATATTTTTAAAGTGTAAAGGTATTGAATTCTGGGGAATAATGAATGATTGTGCTTTAGGAAGGTTTTTAGTATTTTGAATTAAATTTCTTATATTTGAATTGTTACATGTATTAAAAAAACTTTGGTATTTTTTATTTAAATAAAACATATCAACATATAGACATTAAGTAAGTGATTAATCTAAACTAGTCAAGTAAAATTAAAATTTAAAATGGCAAATAAGTGGGGAATTCCTAAGGAAGTTGAAGAGTTTGTTTTAAGAAGAGATTTATTTTGTGTTTATTGTGGAGTTGATTTTTCAATTAATCACCAATCAAGAAAAACAAAGCCATCTTGGGAACATATCGTTAATGATATTTGTATTTCAACAATTAATAATATAGCTATTATTTGTACTTCTTGTAATGCAAGTAAAGGTGCTAAATTACTTGAGGATTGGTTAGATGGACAATATTGTAAAAGTAAAGGAATTACAAAAGAAACAGTTGCAGAAGTAGTTAAAAAAGCTATTATGAATCCACCATCTTTAACATAATAAATACCCGATAGCCCAAAATCACATTCAGAAAAATTAATTTATGAATAAATCAAAAACAGAAATAATAATAATTTTTATACTTTGGTTGAGCATAATTTCATCTTTACATCTAAATTATAAATTTGACATATTCTTAATATTTGGAATAATTGGATTAGCAATTGTTACAATTACATATAAAAAATATTATGAAATTAGTTTATCAATTTTCATCATTATTTTAATTTTATCAAGTTTTAATTTTATAAAATTCAATCTTGCTTTTGGTTTGAATTTTGGAATAGTAAGTATACCAAATTCTGTACTTCTAATAGTTTTAATTTACAAAAGGCGTAATGAAATTTTGGACTTAAAAGAAAAATGGTTTTCTGAAAGCGAGGAAGAAATTGAAATGCAAAAAAATAGAAAAATAGAATTTTTTAAAAATCAATTTAAAAATTTATCCGAAGCCGAACTGATAAGGAAATTATCCGAAGAAAAAATAATAGAAGAAGCCAAAAAAGCAGCAATCGAACTAATAAATTTAAAAAGTAAAACTGGAAAATAAAGTATACCTATTAGAGCAAAATTACACTCCGAGTCCACAAGTCTTATAGCACGGAATTGCATTCCGTGCCCACAATCAAAACATAATCATGAAAAAAAGATTTATTATAATTTTAGTATTCTTCATTTGTAATTTGTATTCTCAAGACTATAAAAAAATCAATAAGGTTATTAATATTTCTGACAGTTTAACATTTACAAAAGAGTTAAGAATATATAAAAACTTCAGTACAACCAATGGAAGTGAAGTATTTAGAATTTATCAATTGAAAGATAAGACTTGGAAGATTGAATTATATAAATTTTATGATGCAATTTCACCAAATGTAAAACCTAAATTTACTTTGGAATATTTACATTCTGATTCCAATTTAAATCATTTTTGGGCAAGAATTTTAGATACACATGCAGAGTTTTTGCCTGATATAAAAACGATAGATTATAAATTGAAAGGGAAAACTATTTTTGAATCTGATACCGATAATTATGGAAGTAATGAAAAAATAGCTTTTACAGATGGTATCGGTTATACAGCATTTATTAGAAACTATAATAAAGTTAATCGTTATAGTTTTTCAAATGCAGAGTCATATATAAAGTATTTTCCAGATGTCGATGAGTTAAATTCATATTGTAGTTTATTGAATTTAATTAGAACTCAATTTAATATTTGGAAAGATTAAATGATACAAATAAAAAACCCCGATTTTCATCGGGGTTTAATATATAAGTAAGATAAACTGAGTTAGACGTAATTATTTAATTTTATTAACGATAGCTGCGAAAGCTGCTGGGTGATTCATAGCTAAATCAGCAAGAACTTTACGGTTCAATTCGATATTGTTAGCTTTTAATTTCCCCATAAACTGAGAATAACTCATTCCGTGTAAACGAGCACCAGCGTTAATACGCATAATCCATAATGCACGGAAGTTTCTTTTGTTTTGTTTTCTATCACGGTAAGCATAAGCCATTGCTTTTTCTACCGCGTTTTTAGCTACAGTCCAAACGTTTTTACGTCTTCCAAAGAAACCTTTGGCTTGTTTTAATACTCTTTTTTTTCTAGCTTTTGATGCTACAGCATTTACTGATCTTGGCATAATTTTAAATGTTTTTTTGTAGTAAGGCGATCTTTCGATACTTCTAAATTCTGAATTCTATTTTCTGAGTTCAAAACAGCCCACTCCAGGGTTATTAATTGATTTTAACCAACAACATGTTGAAATATTTTTCCTTTAGTCACCCTCTCTTTTGGGGAGGGATGGGGTGGGGCTTAAATAATATTCAATTGTTGTTTAATACTTCTCTCATCTGTTGGGTGTACCAAAGTTGAGTGAGTTAAAGCTAATTTACGCTTTTTAGATTTTTTAGTCAAAATGTGACTTTTAAAAGCGTGCTTTCTTTTGATTTTTCCAGAGCCAGTAACTTTGAAACGTTTCTTAGCACTAGATTTAGTTTTCATTTTAGGCATTTTCTTCCTGTATTTATAATCTATCTTACTTATTATTTTTTAGTTTTCAGTCTTGGTTTTCAGATTAACTACTGAACACTGCGACTGTTAACTGTTTACTTTTTTTTCTTCGGAGCAATGTACATAATCATACGTTTTCCTTCTAAAACTGGCATCGCTTCAACTTTTCCAAACTCTTCCAATTCTTGAGCCAAACGTAATAATAAAATTTGTCCTTGCTCTTTATAGATAATCGAACGTCCTTTAAAGAATACAAATGCTTTTAATTTAGCACCGTCTTGTAAAAATTTGATGGCATTCTTTTTCTTAAACTCATAATCATGCTCATCTGTTTGAGGTCCAAAACGGATCTCCTTAATTACAATCTGAGTAGATTTTGCTTTAAGCTCTTTTTCTCTCTTCTTTTGTTGGTACAAAAACTTACCATAATCCATCAATTTACAAACGGGCGGTTCAGCATTTGGAGAAATCTCTACCAAATCAACTTCTTGCTCTTCAGCTAAGCGAAGGGCTTCTGCTATTTTGTAAACTCCAGGCTCAATATTTTCGCCTACTAAACGTACTTCAGGTACACGAATCAAATTGTTGATACGGTGCGCTGCTTTTTTCTCTTCGCGAGGTTGAAAACCTCTGTTGTTTCTAATTGCTATGGCTTTAAGATTTTAGTTAAACTTAAAATTGTTTTAATGTTTTATTGATTTCTTCGTTTATCATTGCTGCAAATTGCTCAATAGTAACCGATACATTTCCTTTTCCTTCTTGTCCGCGTTGTCTTACTGAAATCGTTCCGTTTTTCTCTTCTTCCTCGCCAACAATCAGCATAAACGGATATTTGTTCATCTCCGCTTCTCTAATTTTCTTACCGATTGTTTCATTTCGGTTGTCAATTAGGGCGCGAATTTCGTGATTTTCTAGCAAATCTAAAACTTTTTTAGCATAATTTTCATATTTCTCACTCAAAGACAAGATTATAGCCTGCTCTGGCATCAACCAAATTGGGAAATTTCCTGCTGTGTGTTCCAATAAAATAGCGATAAAACGTTCCATCGATCCAAAAGGCGCTCGGTGAATCATAACTGGTCGATGTAACTTGTCATCTGCACCTTTATAAGACAATTCAAAACGCTCTGGTAAGTTGTAATCTACCTGAATCGTTCCTAATTGCCAACTTCTACCTAAAGCATCTTTTACCATGAAATCCAATTTCGGTCCATAGAAAGCCGCTTCACCAGCTTCAATCACATAATTCAATCCTTTATCTTTCGCTGCACTGATAATTGCATTTTCTGCTTTTTCCCAGTTTTCAACGCTACCTATATATTTATCCGGATTGTCTAAATCACGAACTGAAACCTGAGCCGTAAAGTTTTCAAATCCTAACGAACCAAATACATATAATACTAGGTCGATTACATTTTTAAATTCAGCATCCAATTGATCAGGCGTACAGAAAATATGTGCATCATCCTGAGTAAATCCTCTAACACGAGTCAATCCATGCAATTCACCCGATTGCTCATAACGATAAACCGTTCCAAATTCAGCATAACGCTTTGGTAAATCTTTGTACGACCAAGGTCTTGCATTGTAAATCTCACAGTGGTGTGGGCAGTTCATTGGTTTTAGCAAGAACTCTTCGCCTTCCGCAGGAGTGTTAATCGGTTGGAAACTATCCGCACCATATTTAGCATAGTGTCCAGAAGTTACATACAAGTCTTTCATTCCAATGTGAGGCGTAACTACTTGCTCGTAACCTGCTTTTTTCTGTGCTTTTTTCAAGAATTGCTCTAATCTATCGCGCAAAGCAGCACCTTTTGGTAACCATAAAGGTAAACCTTGACCTACTTTTTGTGAAAAATGGAATAATTCTAATTCTTTTCCTAATTTTCTGTGGTCTCTGCGTTTTGCTTCTTCTAATAATTCAAGGTAATCTGTTAAGTCTTTTTGTTTTGGGAATGAAATTCCATAAACACGAGTTAACTGCTTATTCTTTTCATCACCTCTCCAATAAGCACCCGCCACCGATAAAATTTTCATCGCTTTGATAATACCCGTATTCGGAATATGACCACCACGACACAAATCAAAGAAGTTTGAATGATCGCAGAACGTAATCGTTCCGTCTTCTAAATTCGAAATCAACTCTGTTTTGTACTCATTATCTTTATAAACCTCCAATGCTTCCGCTTTCGAAACCGAACGCATTTTAAATTCATGTTTCTCTCTCGAAATTTCTAACACACGATCTTCAATCTTTTTGAAATCGGCATCCGTAATTTTTTTATCACCAAAATCTACGTCGTAATAAAAACCATTATCAATCGCAGGTCCAAGCGTTAATTTAATTCCAGGATACATTTCCTGAAGCGCTTGCGCCATCACGTGCGAAGTCGAATGCCAAAAAGCTTTTTTACCTTCTTTGTCATTCCATGTATATAATATAAGTGTACCGTCCGTCGTTAAGGTCGTCGTCGTTTCAATAGTGGTACCATTATAGGAAGCCGAAATCACGTTTCTAGCCAAACCTTCACTAATGCTTTTCGCAACATCCATTGGAGTAACTCCTTGAGCCATCTCCTTAACCGACCCGTCGGGTAAAGTAACTTTTATCATTGTTTAAAATTTATAAGGTGCAAATATAAACGAATAATAAAATCCATACAATATATATAAGGTATAATGTTAAAAAAGATTAGGAGCACGCATTTCGCATTCCATAAAGACTTTTCGTCCCGCTGTCCGCTATATCTTTTACAAACCTGTCAGGTTTGTAAAAGGATGCCGCTACCATCGGGGCTAGACAAGGGGTGTAGTATTCCATATAACTATTCCATTGGCTCGCCAAGCGAGCAACACCCCTAAAGTCCCCTCAAGGGGACAATTCCTTCTAAGAGTTTTTGAATATGTCAATTTCAATAAGAAATTCTGAAACTATACTTACATATAGTATATAAAACTTCTAAATTTTAAATAAACGAATGCCTCATAGAAAGAATTTCCCTCGCACCTGCGAGTTGTCATTCCGCCGAAGTAGGAATCTCCTGCACAGCAGGCT
>NZ_DAIPZK010000009.1:23996-128316 GCF_036782315.1 Flavobacterium sp. | reverse complement strand
GTGATGGGTGATGGATGATGGATGATGGGTGATGGGTGATGGGTGATGGATGATGGGGTGATATGGTGATGAGGAGATTGGGAGGTGGGTTTTAATTTGAACTTGACGTTGTTCTTGACCTTGAAATTTGATTCATCTTTTTTTATAACAATTCGCTTTCAAAATGTTATTTTTATTACTTTTGAGCAAAATTTAATTGTTCCATTATCATGAACTTTGAAAGAAAAGATTTATCGAATTCGCAACTACTTGATTTATACAAGAAAATCTTAAAACCACGCTTAATTGAAGAGAAAATGTTGATTCTAATCCGTCAAGGAAAAGTATCGAAATGGTTCTCAGGAATTGGACAAGAAGCTATTTCTGTTGGAATAACTTCAGTTTTGGATAAAGATGAATATATTTTACCTATGCACCGTAATTTAGGTGTTTTTACTACTCGTGATATTCCGTTGCACCGTTTGTTTTCACAATGGCAAGGTAAGAAAAACGGATTCACTAAAGGACGTGATAGAAGTTTCCACTTTGGAACACAAGAATATAAAATTATTGGAATGATTTCGCATTTGGGTCCACAATTAGGAATTGCAGACGGAATCGCTTTAGCCAATAAATTAAGAAAGAACGGAAAAGTAACTGCTGTATTTACAGGTGAAGGCGCAACTTCAGAAGGTGATTTTCACGAAGCATTGAATATTGCTGCTGTTTGGGAATTACCGGTTTTGTTCGTTATTGAAAATAACGGTTACGGATTATCAACTCCAACCAATGAGCAATACCGTTGTGAAAACTTAGCTGATAAAGGGGTTGGTTATGGAATGGAAAGCCATGTTGTAGATGGTAACAATTTATTAGAAGTGTATCATTTAATTAAGGAATTGAAAACTTCTATGGTTGAAAATCCGCGCCCCGTTTTATTGGAGTTCAAAACATTTAGAATGCGTGGACATGAAGAGGCGAGTGGTACGAAATATGTTCCGCAAGAGTTGATGGACATGTGGGCGGTAAAAGATCCAGTTGAAAATTATAGAAATTACCTAAAAGCTACAGCGGTTTTATCAGAGGAAGAAGATGAAGCGATTCGTGCTGAAATTAAGAAAGAAATCGATACGGATTGGGCAAAAGTTCAAGAAGAGCCACCTATTGTTGCCTCTTTAGAAGAAGAATTGGGTGATGTTTATGCACCTTACGAATTTGAAGAGTTTAATCCATCTTCAGAAGTAGAAAACATTCGTGTGATTGATGCAATTTCAAATGGTTTACGTCAGTCGATGGAACGCCATGAGAATTTAGTTATCATGGGACAAGATATCGCCGAATATGGAGGTGCTTTCAAAATTACGGATGGATTTGTAGCGCAATTTGGAAAAGAAAGAGTTAGAAATACACCAATCTGTGAAAGTGCTGTCGTTTCAGCAGCTAACGGATTATCAATAAACGGATTCAAAGCGGTAATGGAAATGCAATTTGCGGATTTCGTTTCAACCGGATTTAATCCAATCGTAAACTTATTAGCAAAGCAACATTACAGATGGCAAGAAAAGTCGGATGTTGTGGTGCGTATGCCTTGCGGTGGCGGAACTCAAGCCGGACCTTTCCACTCACAAACAAATGAAGCTTGGTTTACCAAAACGCCAGGATTAAAAGTAGTGTATCCAGCGTTTCCTTACGATGCAAAAGGATTATTGAATACGGCAATTAACGATCCAAATCCTGTATTGTTCTTTGAACATAAATTATTATATCGTTCGGTTTATCAAGATGTTCCAAAAGATTACTATACGTTACCTTTCGGAAAAGCGTCATTGATTAAAGAAGGAACTGATGTTACGATTATTTCGTTTGGAGCAGGCGTTCATTGGGCACTAGAAACTTTGGCAAAAAATCCAGAAATTAAAGCAGATTTATTGGATTTAAGAACGTTACAACCAATGGATTGGGATGCGATTTACGCTTCGGTTAAGAAAACGAATAAAGTAATCATTTTACAAGAAGATACTTTGTTTGGTGGTGTAGCAAGTGATATTTCAGCCATGATTATGGAAAACTGTTTTGAATACTTAGACGCTCCGGTAAGAAGAGTTGGAAGTTTAGAATCAGCTATTCCTTTCATGAAAACATTAGAAGATCAATATTTACCTAAAGGTAGATTTGAAAAGGAATTAAAAGAGCTATTGGCTTATTAATTCATTATATTATAAATTATTTAAAAGACACTTTCGGGTGTCTTTTTTTACATCGTTTCATACCAACTAAATTTTGAATGAATAATGGCTTCTTTTTCCTTTTTTAAATAATCCAAATAGGCTAGGGCAGCTGGGTTATGATTTTTGCCTTTTACCCAAATCAAACTCCAATCGGTTTTGATAGGTAATCCTTTTAAAGGAATAATTTGTAAGTCTTTGTTTTGTATTTCTTTACGAATCCCAATTAAAGGCATAATTGAATATCCTAAACCTGCTAAAATAGCTTGTTTTACTGCTTCATTTGAAGTTAATTCCATTCTTTTGCTAATCTTCAAATCTTGTTGTACAATAAAACGTTCCATGATTTGACGTGTTCCTGAACCATTTTCTCTAAACAACAAAGGACGATTTTCTAGAATATCTTCAATTTTCTTCTTCTTGGTAAAATCTTCTTCCATATTCCCAACTAAAAACAACTTATTTTGCATTAAATCGATTTTTTCTACTTTCATTTTTTCTGGAAGAATCGAAACTAATGCGAAATCAACTTCATTATTTTGCAAACTTTTTACCACTTTATTTTTATTGGTCACATCCATCTCTAATTCAACACCAGGATGCATTTTAAGAAAATCCGCTAAGAAGTAAGGCATTACATATTTTCCCGTTGAAACCACAGAAATCTTTATCTTCCCAAAAAGTTGTCCTTTATAGGCTAATGTTTTATAATCAATTGTGCTAACTTGTTGCAATATCTGTTCAGCGGCTTCGGCAATTTCTTTACCAAAATCGGTTACATAAATCTTTCTTCCAACCACTTCGGTTAAAGGAATTTCAAATTGATCTTGAAAGTTTTTTAATTGAATTGACACCGCAGGTTGGGTTAGATGCAACTCTTCTGAAGCCTTAGTAACACTCTGATTTTGTACTACTTTAAGAAATATTCGTAACTGGTTTAATGTATAATTCATAAAAATATTTTATATAATGTATAGCAAATATAAATAAAAATATATGAAATAAAGTACAGAGATTTGCATAAAAATAATCAAAACATGAAAAAAGTAACGATTGCTAAAGGAGATGGAATTGGTCCAGAAATCATGGAAGCAGTTCTAAAGATTATTAAAAAATCGAATACTCCAATTGACTTTGAAGAAATTGAAATCGGAGAAAAAGTGTATTTGGCTGGTAATACTTCAGGTATTTCAGATACATCGTGGGATATTATAAGAAAAAACAAAGTGCTATTAAAAGCACCTATTACAACTCCTCAAGGCGGTGGATACAAAAGCTTAAATGTTACCATGCGAAAAGCTTTAGGTTTATTTGCTAATATCCGTCCTTGTGTATCGTTACATCCTTTTGTAGCTACTAACTTCCCTAAATTGGATGTGGTAATTGTTCGAGAAAATGAAGAAGATTTATACGCAGGAATTGAGCACCAACAAACCGATGAAGTAGTACAATGTTTAAAATTGATTAGTCGCCCAGGTTGCGAAAAAATCATTCGTTATGCCTTTGAATATGCACAAAACTACGGTCGTAAAAAAGTGACATGTTTTAGTAAAGACAATATTATGAAGCAAACAGATGGTTTATTCCATCAAGTTTTCAAAGAAATTGCAATGGAATACCCGAATATTGAAGCAAATCACATGATTATTGATATCGGAACGGCTTATTTAGCAGATCACCCAGAGAAATTTGATGTGATTGTAACGTCGAATTTGTATGGTGACATTATTTCGGATGTAGCGGCACAAATTGCAGGTTCAGTAGGATTAGCGGGTTCTGTAAATATTGGGAATGAATGTTCGATGTTTGAAGCGATTCATGGTTCAGCTCCAGATATTGCGGGACAAAACATTGCCAATCCATCAGGATTATTACAAGCAGCTATTGCTATGTTATATCACTTGGGGTATGCCACAGAAGCTACTCGAATCCAAAATGCTTGGTTGAAAACATTAGAAGATGGAATACATACAGCAGATATTTACAATGATGTAGTGAGTAAGCAATTGGTAGGAACTTCTGAATTTGCTGATGCTGTAATTGCTAATTTCGATAAAATCCCAAGTATTTTAAAAGCAGTAACACCTCCAAAAAATTCAGTGATTCATTTACCAGAATACAAAAGAAAAGAAGCGTCTCAAAAAGATTTATTGGGTGTAGATTTATTTGTGCATTGGAATGGAGTAGATGCCAATATTTTAGCTGAAAAACTAAAAGTTTTGACAACTGAAACCATGGATTTGGTTATGATTTCTAACCGAGGTGTGAAAGTTTGGCCAAACGGATTTTCGGAAACGTTTTGTACCGACCATTGGAGATGTCGCTTTCAGTCTAACCAACCACTTGAAAATAAGGTTGTCGTTACGCTTTTAGGCAAAGCCATTGATTTAGGAATTGATGTTATAAAAACTGAGAATCTGTATCAATTCAATGGTGTTAAAGCATACTCAATGGGACAAGGGCAATAAATTTAAACACTATGAAAAAAATAACAATTCAACTCGCTTTGATTTTGTGTGTTATTGTAGAATCGGTGCTGATTTTTAGAATGATGGCTTCATCTGATATTATCTGTCAAGAACTGTATGCTGGTTTAGCCATTTTGGTTTTACTAACCATAATTCGTTTAATAAATAATTTAACAAACATCACTTATGGAAACCCTGAAGAAAATTAATTTGATTAACGGCGAATTTGATTCGTTTGAGGCACGAGAAATCTTATTAGATATGTGCAACAAAAATATCAATTTTAATAAGGTTCAAAATTTTAGCTCTCAAATTCGTTTTGGCGAAGATGACGAAAAAGCTTTACATCGAATTGCACAACTTAAAGAAAGTGTAAGTAATATCACGGAAATTTTAGAAGAAGCTAAAGTTCAAAATAAAAAACTAAGAATAAAATCGTTCATTGAAATTGAGTATGAAGACTAGTCCTGATTTTTTTTCTGGTCGTCGTTTACTTGTTGTAACTAAACATCATAAGGAGGAAGTTATATCACCTTTATTTGAAAGAGAGTTAGGAGTAAAATGTCATTTGTCAAAAAAGTTTGATACAGATACTCTTGGTACTTTTTCGGGAGAAATTACTAGAAAAGATGATGCGTTAACGACACTCAGAAAAAAATGTTTGGAAGGGATGCAATCCGAAGATTTTGATTTGGCTATTGCAACTGAAGGCTCGTTTGGAAATCATCCAACAGTGTTTTTTGCTCCAGCAAATGATGAGTTTATCATGTTATTGGATAAAAAAAATAATTTGGAAATTATTGAAAGAGTATTGAGTTTGGAGACTAATTACGATAGTTCAGTACTACATACAAAAGAAGATTTAAAAGCATTTTTAGATAAAGTTCAATTTCCTTCGCATGCTGTCATTATAAAAAATGCAGAAAAAGATTGGACCCGAATTGAAAAGGGAATTTGTGATTTTGAAACTATCGAAAAAATATTTCACGAATTAAATGCAACTGGTCAACCATGTTTCATAGAAACGGATATGCGAGCTATGTACAATCCAACTCGAATGAAAATTATAAAGGAGGTTAGTTTAAAGTTAATTAACAAATTGCACTCGGTTTGTCCCGAATGCTTGTACCCCGGCTTTGGCGTGATTGGTGCTGAAGCCGGTTTGTTATGTAGCAGTTGTGGTATGCCTACACGATCAACGTCAGCACACAACTATCAATGCCAACATTGTATGTATCAGTCAAAAGTGTTGTACCCAAACGGAAAAAAATTTGAAGATCCGATGTATTGCGATTTTTGTAACCCATAAAAAATGATAAGTAAAGACATTAATTTAGCAGTTCAGCATCTAAACCATAATGGTATCATAGGTTTACCTACTGAAACTGTTTATGGATTGGCTGGAAATGCATTTGAAACCGAAGCTATTCATAAAATATTTGAAGTAAAAAAACGTCCTACTTTTAATCCCTTGATTGTTCATATTAAAGGGATTGAAGATTTAGATAAAGTAGCTACAGAAATCCCACCAATAGCTTATGAATTGGCAAATGCTTTTTGGCCGGGACCATTAACATTCATATTAAAAAAGCAAACTCATATTCCCGATTTGGTAACTGCAAATCAAGATACAGTTGCTGTTCGTGTACCTAATCATCCAATTGCTTTATCACTTTTAAATCAGTTAGATTTTCCTTTGGTAGCTCCAAGTGCGAATCCTTTTACAAGTATAAGTCCTACTAGAGCTGAACATGTAGAAAATTATTTTGGAAATCAAATCGGTATGGTGTTAGATGGTGGCGAATGTGAAGCGGGAATTGAATCAACTATTGTAGGATTTGAAAATGATAGAGTAGTAGTGTACCGTTTAGGAGCATTAGCGCTGGAAGAAATTGAAAAAGTTTCTGGAAGTGTTACATTATTAAATAAAGAAGATAAAAAACCAATCGCGCCAGGAATGTTACTAAAACATTACGCTCCAAAAACTGATTTTATCCTAACGCGAAATGTTCATGAAAAGTTAGAATGGTATTCGGGAAAGAAAATTGGATTGCTTCTCTTTAATTCTTATTTGCCTCAAATCGAGAAAAAATATCAAATCATTCTATCAGAGGAAAGCGATTTAAAACTAGCGGCCTCCAAGTTGTATAATGCCATGCATCAATTAGACAAAATGAATTTGGATATAATTATTGCGGAACGATTACCTGAATATGGTTTAGGAATCTCTATCAACGATAGATTAGAACGCGCTTCAAAAAAGGACACACAATTAACATCATAACTACACAAAATGGATTTAAATTTATTATTAGAAAACTTAACTAACCCAGCCTTACTTTATTTTATCTTAGGAATTATTGCAGTATATTTAAAAAGCGATTTGGAAATTCCTAATAATTCATCAAAATTCATTTCCTTATACTTACTATTTGCCATAGGATTCAAAGGAGGTCAAGAATTATCACATGAAACGATTAATAGTGAAATTATTTGGTCTATGTTATTCGGAATTTCGATTGCTATAGTGATTCCGTTATATACCTTCTTTATTTTAAAACGCAAGTTAAATGTTTATGATGCTGGAGCTATTGCTGCGGCTTATGGGTCGATAAGTGCGGTTACTTTTGTAACAGCAGTATCCTATTTAGAATCGCATCAACTAACATTGCATGGTTATATGGTAGCCATAATGGCACTTATGGAATCACCTGCAATTATTGTAGGATTGGTATTAATTTCCATTTTTAATAAAGAGAAAACGCAAAAAATTAATAAAACTGAAATTCTTCGTCATTCTTTTACCAATGGAAGTGTGTTGTTGATTTTAGGAAGTTTGGTTATTGGATATTTAACCAGCGCCAAAGAAGCCCAAGGAATTCAACCTTTTACAAATGATTTATTCAAAGGGTTTTTAGCCATTTTCTTATTGGATATGGGAATCACAAGTGGAAAAAAATTAAAATCCTTCTTTGCCCATGGTTGGTTTCCGTTTGCTTTTGCCTTATTGATTCCTTTAGTGAACGGTTCTATATTTGCTTGGTTAAGTGGTTTTGTTACAGATGATGTTTCTAATCGCTTCATTTTTGCCATTCTTGCAGCAAGTGCTTCTTATATAGCAGTTCCGGCAGCTATGAAAATAACGGTTCCGAAAGCAAATCCAGGGTTATTTCTACCCATGGCATTAGCAATCACGTTCCCAGTTAATATTACGATAGGAATGCCGATTTACTTTTACATTGTGCAACATTTTTAAAATTCAATAGATTTGATTTTTAAATGTTTAATAAAAAATTGGTTTTTAAAATGTCTTTAAAGTTTTTTTATTCGATTGAAAATAGTAAATTCGATAAACTTTAAACGAAATTTTATGAACTCAGAAAACAATGTAGTGGTTTCTTATGCAACCGATGCAGATAGAGCTACTTTTTTTAAAAAGACGTATAGTCACGTAGCGTATGCTATTTTAGCTTTTATGTTAGTGGAAGCTATTTTATTGCGAATTGTTCCTATGGAATGGATTTTAATGATGATGGGTGGAAAATTTGTATGGTTATTTATTTTAGGATTATTTTGGTTAGGTTCTACTTTGTCAGACCGTTTGGTTTTCCATCCTGATAGAGATAAACAATATTTAGGTTTAGGTTTATATGTGTTATTAGAAGCTATTATCTTCTTACCAATGATTGCCTTTGCCGTGTTATACTCTGGTGGTGAAATGATTATGCAAGCTGCTATTATCACCTTATTCATGTTTTCAGGATTAACCGCAGTAGTTTTTATGACAAAAACTGATTTCTCATTCTTAAGAACAGCAATCACTATTGGTGGTTTTGTGGCTTTAGGAGTTATCGTTGTAGGAGCTATTTTCGGATTTAATTTAGGATTATGGTTTTCTGTTGGAATGGTGGTATTAGCTTCGGCAAGTATCTTATACCAAACCAGTCAAATTAAAGACCAGTTCAGTACGGATCAATACGTGGGAGCTTCATTGCAATTGTTCGCTTCTATTATGTTATTGTTCTGGTATATTTTAAGAATATTAATGAGTAGAAAATAATTGATTTTCAATTTATATGTAAAACCCTGAAATACTAAATTTCAGGGTTTTACGTTTTAAAGCAAATGATATTTTATGCGATTAGTTTTACTTGTATTTAGTTTATTTCTTTTTTCTTGCCAATCCAACGAAACCCAAAAGTTAACCGTTGGTATTCAACCTTATGGTATATTTCCAGAAGATAAAACCGATACCATCGCTAAAACAATTGCTGAATTCTATCAAATTAAAACAGTTATACTTCCAGCAAAAGAATTGTATAAAGAAGCTTTTACAGAAGTTAAGTCTCCTAGATATCGCGCAGATAAAATGATTAATCTACAGAAAAAGAATAAAGTAGATTCGTTAGATTTTGTTTTAGGATTAACCACTAAAGATATTTCGGTAACAAAGAAAGACAAGTGGGGAAAAATAAAAACCCCAACCTACAAATATGCTGATTGGGGAATTATGGGTTTGGCGTATTGCCCAGGAAATAGTTGCATTGTTTCTACTTTTCGCATTCAACACTCTAATCCAAAAACACATTTTACACGTTTTAAAAAAGTTGCGGTTCATGAATTTGGACATAATTTAGGATTACCCCATTGTCCTGATAAAACTTGTGTTATGACAGATGCTGTAGAAAGTGTAAAAACAATTGATAATGCTAAATTGGCGTTGTGTGAGAAATGTAAAGCGCAATTGAATTAGCCTTTAGGAAATACCTAAATTATTACATCTCCTTTTTAAGGCTTCTCTAATTTCTGGTAAATAAATAATTGGATAAGTTAGTTCTTTTTCAAATTTATATCTAACATCCACAAAAAGATTCTTATAATGTGGCAAAATTTCAATTAATTCATTTGTAAATTCTGAATTATAAATTGATTCTATTGATGATTTTAATTGAACTTTTTCTACGTCAATACTATTGTTGAAAAACTTAATTATTTCATCTTGAGATTCTTTAGATAGTAATTTAAAAAGTTCATCAAAATGATGAGTTCTTTTAATTTCGTTTTTTTCAAAAAGTAAAATTGCTTTTAAATAGAGTTCAACCGAAAGAGATTCATTCATAAACTCCCCAATTTTTGTTGAGTTATCCCAAAAATCATAATGATCATGTAAAATTTTAGCACATTTCTCAAATGCTAAAGCTTGTTTATAAATATCTTTCGGTTGAATTATTTTTGACATCTAAAAGATTAAATATTAATACTTCCCACTCAACAATTCACCACCAATAGCTGATTTGGCTTCGATTCCTAATTTTTTCATCATTTCGTACGTCGTGCAAACTGCTGCTGATGTTACTGGAATACCGCATTCTGCTTGAATTAAATCGATAGCTTCTAAAGAAGGCATTTGTACACAAGCGGAAGCTACTAAAACATCCACATCGGTTAAATCCAATTGTTTGTAGATTTCTAATAAATTCATCGGGTTTTGAGCTGCTACTTCTAAGTTATCAGGAATTTCCAATGCAATACTTTCTTTTACTTTTATACCTTGATGTTCGATATAATCTACCACTTTGTCTGTTAAAGGACGCATATAAGGCGTAATAATCGAAATTTGTTTGGCTCCTAAAACTTTCAAACCATTAATCAAAGCACCAGCCGAAGTAACAATTGGAGTAGGGAAGTCATTTGCCACCGTTTCTTGGTGTAAATTTACTTCTGATACGCAATGATAACCGCGACCCATACTCATTATAGCAACTAAGCAAGCATAACCCATTACGTCTACGTGAGCATCAGATAATTCTTGAGCACATTTTAAGCTCATTTTATCCATAGCTTCCAATTCTTCTTTGGTTACTTTTTTCATGCGCATTCTACTGCTGTGAAACGTAAAACGTTCTGGTAAAATGGTTTCACGCGAACGGAAGATTGCTGGTATTTCGGTTTCCATCGTTACGTTTGAGGATGGAACTATTTGGCCTATTCTGTATTTCATGTTTATTAGTTTACAGTCTCAGTCACAGTTAACAGTCTGAATACTGAAAACCGCGACTGTTTACTTTTATTATATTTCTTTAATCGTATTTACTATTGTACCAATTCCTTCAACTGTAGCTTCCACCACATCTCCATCATACATCCATTCTTGTGGATTGCGACCTGCGCCAACGCCTGCTGGAGTTCCGGTTGCGATGATGTCGCCTGCTTCTAATGTGAAAACGGTACTTAAATCTTCAATTAAATCGTTGATGTTAAACAGCATGAATTTGGTATTCGAATTTTGTTTTTCAACTCCATTAACTTTTAATGATAAATTCAAGTTGTGTGGATTTTCGATTTCGTCTTTTGTAACGATTACTGGTCCCATTGGTGCGAAAGTATCTTGACCTTTTGAAACAATCCATTGTCCTTCACGACGACAATCACGTGCTGAAATATCGTTAATAACTGTATAACCAAATACATAATCTAATGCTTCAGATTTTGGAACATATTTTCCTTTTTTTGAGATAATTACGGCTAATTCACATTCCCAATCTAATTGCGAAGTTAACTTCGTATTTTTAATAATTTCGGTATTTGTTGCCGTAACCGTTGTTGGTGGTTTTGAGAAAATAATTGGTTTGGTTGGAAGCTTTCCAGTTGTATCTAACGTACGAGCACTTTCAGCGACGTGTTCGGTATAATTCAAACCAATTCCGATGATGTTTTTTCTTGGTTTTTCGATGGGAGCTAAAATGGTTACTTCGTCCATTTCGTAGGCAATTTCTTCAAAGAAATTCTCAGGAGTCTCTGCAATCATTTCTGTGATTTCTGGAATAATTTCGAATCCCATATCAATTAATTCCAACATGTCATTAGGTAACGGAAAATTGGAAACATCCCCAAAATCCTGCATGTCGATTACTTGATTGTTATGAATGAAGCCTAAACGTGGCTCGGTGTTTTGTGTTTTGTAAGTAAGTAATTTCATTTTTTTTTATTTTAAAAGGCTTAAACGTTGAGACAAGGCAATGCCTTGTCTGTACTATATCAATTGATGTCCATTGTTTTCTGTGTATTCTCTTTCTTGGAATAAACCTAATCCTTCAATTACTGGTAAATCATTGAAATTGAATAAGCAAGCATCTTCAGTTTCGGATAAGTTGTGGTGTTCGTGCCAAGCCCAACTCGGAACACAGAAAATGTCTCTTTCTTTCCAGTCAAAACGTTTTCCGTTGATGATGGTGTAGCCTTTTCCTTTGGCGCATTGGTAAACGAATGAGCCTGTGTGTTTGTGCGCTTTTCCTTTGAATCCTGCTGGTAATAATTGCATCGCTGCTCCCATAGTTTGCATCACGTGTCCACCAGTTAACGGATTAGAATATTGCATAAAAATCCCATCAAACGGATTGACTTCATTCACTTTTTGCGCTTCCAATAACGCTGGATACACATTTTTCCAAGAATATTTGAATAGCGGAGAATAAGGTTTGTCCCAAGTTTTATCAGCTGGAATTAATCCTGCGCCACCATATGTCATTGGAGAAAAATTCAGCGGAGCAGTTAATAGTTGTTTTCCATCATAAACCGCGTAATCATTGGCTTCTAAAGCATTTACCAAAGGAATATCCAAGCCGTCTTGCCAAATGCAGGTTTTTCCGCCTTCTTCAACACCGTGTTCGTGCCATGTAGAATTAGGAGTAATGACAAAATCATTAACTTCCAACATGATTTTATTGCCATCTACAACGGTATATCCTTTTTCGCCTTCCATAATAAAACGTAGGGCAGAAGCACGATGACGATGCGCCGAAGTACTTTCTCCAGGACGTGTAACTTGAATTCCAGTATACAACCAACCCACAGCTGCAGATACATCTTTACGTTTGTCGTTTACCAAATAAACAACACGTCTTCCAGCTTGTTCAGGTGTTACTAGTTCGGATGATTTTAGCACTAAATCACGTAAATCGTCATATTTCCATAACATAGGAACAGAAGAAGAACGTGGCTCCCAAGGTTCTATGTCATTGGCCACTGTCCATAAAGCGCCAGCGCCTAGGGTTTCTAATTCTTTATAATATGCCTTAAGTTCATCAGAGTCTTGAACGCGAGCTCTTCCGTAAACGTCGTCTGAATAGTTATTTTCTTCCATAATCTTATGTTTTAAATTGATGACTTCGAGAATCTCAGACACCAATTATTTATCTCTTATTAAATTCTTCGTGATTATCAATAAACGTAATTTTTCTTGTAGGTGCAGTGTTTACACGCAAATCGAAAATATCAAATCTATTGTAATGTCCCAAAATATCGTGCATTTGTTTTGGTTGGATGCATTTTGCCAAATCAATTTCGGCATATACCATACCTTCTTCATCGATTAGTGGTTGCCCAATAACAGCGCCATTTGGACCTATAAATCCAGAGAAAGCGGAACTTTTTCTGTCTAATAATTCATCTACATTAGGAACATCGGCACGTAAAGCATCTTTAATTTCTTGCGAAACGGTCGAACACGAAACAATCGTAAACAATTTTCCTTCAAATGAATGCGCAGCGGCACGAATTTTAATTGCTTCAGCCATATCATAATCGGGTGGTGCTACTGGTAATGAAATATAATTGGCAATATGAATCAATTCGCCTTGAGAAAGTAGCGTAAAACGGGCTAACGTATTTGTATTTTCGCCACAAGCTAAGGTTCCAATAGGACCAATTTCTGTATTGTAGACTTTTAAAGAAGAACCATCACCAGAAGACCAAGTTAGTTTTTCAGCCCATGTTGGGACTAACTTTCTATGTTTTCCAATGATTACGCCTTTGTTATCAATGATTAAATTGGTATTGTAAATTTCTCCATAGCTTTTGCCTCGCTCGTTGATTCCCATCACAATATGAATGTCATTGTCTTTGGCAGTTAAGCAAAGTTTTTTGATTTCAGGACCTGCTACGTCAACCGAATTTTTATACAATTCTTCATACCATTTACTGCCTTGAACCGGTGTCATAATCCAATTCCAATAGGGATATCCAGCAATAAAAACCTCTGGAAAAGCGATTAATTTGGCTCCGTTATTGCTAGCTTCTTTAATGAAAGAAATGGCTTTATCTACTGTTTTCTCTACATTTAGAAATACAGGTGAAGTTTGAACGGTTGCGGCTTTGAATTTTTTGAATTCCATTTGTGAATTGTTTTTTTGGAACACAGATTGTAGAAATTTTTAAAATTTACATAATTTATTGAATCTGTGTTCCTAGTTTTATAATTCGTATTGTTTTATTTTTTGTTTCATTTCTTCTGTGAAAGGTTCTGTTTTGATGCCGTTTCTTTCTGGATTGAACGCTACGTTTACTAAAGTAACTTCACCTTCTAAAACCGTATTTTCTAATTCATTTACAAACTGAAATCCACAAAGTATGGATGAGTTTTTTAATTCCTTTACCCAAAGCTTTTTGGTTAGAATTTCACCTAAACGAGCAGCATTCTTAAATTGAATTTTTAAATCAACCGTTGGAATCCCATTGGTTTCGTGCATTTTTGAAAAAGGACGATCTAAGGCTTCTTCAAACCAATCTTCTACTAAACAGTTTAGCATTTCTAAAAATCGGGGATAGAAGACAATTCCAGCATAATCGACATGTTGGAAACGTACTTTTTCTTGTTTTATGAATTCACTCATTATATATGTCTTGATACTTAATACTAAAATCTTTAAACTTATTTTAACTTAAATCGTTGTATTTTCCCAGTCTCCGTTTTCGGCAAATATTCCACGAAATTAATGACTCTTGGATATTTGTAAGGAGCTGCTACTTCTTTAAACCAGTGTTGAATACGATTCTTCATTGCATCTGATGCTTTAGATGAATCATGTAACACAATATGCGCACAAACTAGCATACCTCGTTCTTCATCAGGTAAACCTACTACGGCACATTCCAAAATATCTTCGTGCGTTAAAAGTACGGATTCTACTTCAATTGCCGCAATATTATAGCCGGAAGAAATAATCATATCATCGCCACGAGCCACAAAATGAAAATAGCCTTCTTCATCTTGACGGAAAATATCGCCTGTGATGTTCCAACCGTTTTCTACGTATTCTCTTTGTTTTTCTTCTCGGTTTAGGTATTTACAACCTGTAATTCCTCGAACCGCTAATCTTCCAGCTTCGTTTCTTGGTAATTCGTTGCCTTGTTTGTCTATGATTTTAGCTTCGTAACCTGTAATCGCTTTTCCTGTAGCGCCAGGTTTCATGTTTTCTTCGTTGGATGAAATAAAAATATGCAACATTTCGGTAGCGCCAATGCCGTCTATGATTTTTAAACCTGTAGCATCGTACCAATCTTGCCAAACTTTCAAAGGCAAGGTTTCCCCAGCAGAAACACATTTTCTCAAACTTGAAATATCGTAATCCTGAACTTTTGTAGTGATGATACGCCAAGCGGTTGGTGCAGTAAAACAAATTGTAATTTTAAAATCTTGAATCGCTTTCAATAACAAATCTGGACTCGGTTTTTCGATTAAAAATGTTGAAGCTCCGAAATACATTGGAAACAACACCAATCCACCTAAACCAAAGGTAAATCCTAATGGTGGACTTCCTGTGAAAATGTCATTTGGTGTGGGTTGGAGCGAATATTGTGGAAACGCTTCGCAAATATTCAAAATATCTCTGTGATAATGTGCTGTCATTTTGGGTAAGCCCGTTGTTCCAGAAGTAAATCCAATTAAAGCAACCGAATCGGATTTTGAATGATAATTGTCGAACGTTTTCGGTTTAGAAGCCATTAATTCTTCCAATTGTGAATTGCCATAAAAACACGTTTGTTTTAGGAAATCAGACTTAACCAATTGCATTTCTTCTTCTAATTCCTTGTCACAGAATACATGCGAGATTTCGGCACAATCGATAATCGTAGTCAATTCTTTGGAACGAAGCAATGGCATGGTCGCTACTACAATTCCGCCCGCTTTTAAAATAGCGAACCAACACGCAACCATCATCGGATTATTAGCCGAACGAATTAAAACACGATTACCTGATTTCAATCCTAAATCATCTACCAAAACATGTGCAATTTGATTCGCTTTTTCAAATAGATCATTGTATGTCCAAGTTTCTTCAAACGTACGAATGCAAATACTATTTCCACGTCCTTCACGAATATGGCTATCCAATAGTTTATCAACGCAATTCAGTATTTCAGGTTGTTGGAATTGAGGTAAATCCAAAAAGGTATATTCTGGTTGTAATTCCAGAGCTGGTAAGCTATTGTGAGCGAAATTATCTTCGTAATGTTTCATAATTCCTAATTACTTCTTATTACTTTTCGGTTTTAATGCTTTTTTCATACTTTCCATTTGTTTTCTTTCCGAAGCTTTAAGCGGATACAAATGTGAAACGCCCATTTTATATGGATTTGGAATGTCATTCGCTTGAAATTGTTCGTAAGCTTGTGCGTTTCTCACGAAATTAGCATCCAACAATAATGGTCTTCCTAGTGCAACTAAATCAGCTCTTCCGTTTAAAAGAATCGTATTGATTTGGTCGATATCTTGAATATATCCAGCGGTTATGGTTGGAATATGAACGGTATTTCGAACAGCATCTGAAAAAGGCGTTTGCCACATTCTTCCCGTTAATGGTTTTTGACCTGCGACTGTATTTCCTGTTGAAACATTAATGATATCTGCTCCAGCATTTTTAAAAGCAGTTGCAATAGTAATTACTTCTTGTTCTGAAATTCCGTTTTCTGTCCAATCGGTAGCTGAAATTCGCACTGAAATTGGTTTATCCGTTGGGAATACTTCGCGAATAGCTTTGAATACTTCTAATGGATATTTTAAACGATTTTCGATACTTCCCCCAAATTCATCAGTACGAATATTAGTTAATGGTGATAAGAATGAAGCCAATAAAAAGCCATGATGTGCTTGTAATTCAATCATATCAAATCCAGCTTCGTCTGCGTTTTTTGTCGCTTGAACGAATTGTGCTTTGATTTCCGCCATATCTTCCAAAGTCATTTCTTTTGGAGTCGCAAAATTTTCATTGAATGGAATAGGAGAAGCGGAAATTAAATTCCAAGGTGTTTCCATTGGTCCGTTACCTTCCCAAGGTTTTTTAGTAGCACCTTTTCTTCCTGAATGTCCTAATTGAATTCCTATTTTAGTAGAAGTATTATCATGGATGAAATCGGTAATTTTTTTCCATTGGTTCAATTGTTCGAAATTGTAAATTCCTGCACAACCTTCTGTGATTCTTCCTGTTTCGGAAATAGCGGTCATTTCGGTGATAATTAATCCTACGCCACCAGTAGCACGACTTCCGTAATGCACTAAATGCCAGTCGGAAACTAAGCCATCAGTTGCGGAATATTGTCCCATAGGTGCCATTACGATGCGATTTGGGAGTTCTAATGCTCTAATTTTAAATGGTGTAAATGCAGCCGAAACAATCTCGACTTCGCTCGATTTGACAAGATTCTCGTTAAATTCTTTCAAAACTTTATCTGTAAACGAACTATCTCTCAAACGTAAATTTTCATACGTTACTTTTTTCGAACGGGTCATACATCCAAATGCAAATTGTTGGAAAGGATGTTGCATATGACGATCCATATTTTCGAACCAATCTAAAGAAACTACTGCGGCATACTGAATCATTTCTACCGTATTTCTTCGGGTTTTATCGTATTGTTCGAAAGCGGCTTGCACGTTATTTGGATTTGCAATTACAGCATCTGATAATCCGATGGCGCAATCCATAGCTAATTTGGTTCCTGAACCAATAGAGTAGTGGGCTGTTGCTTTGGCATCTCCTAATAAAACAATATTGTTATGATACCAATTTTGATTTGTTACATGTGGAAATTGACGCCAATGTGATTTGTTGGAAATTAATGGATGTCCGTCTAATTCTTCTTTGAAGATTTCCGCGATTTTTGCCATCGTATCTTCTTCGTTAGTCACTTCAAAACCGTGTTTTTGCCAGGTTTCATCTGAACATTCAAAAATCCATGTACTCATACCTTCTTCATATTGATAGGTGTGAGCCACAATGGTTCCATGCGGGGTGCTTCTAAAGAAATAAGTAAAAGCATCTAATGGTTTTGTAGAACCCAACCAAACAAAACGGTTTTTCTTTAATTCGATTTTAGTTCCGAATTCTTTTTGGTATTGGGTACGAATAGCACTTGCAATTCCATCAGAAGCTAAAATTATATCTGAATCTGAAAATTGCGATAAATCATCAACATTCTGTTCGAAATGTAGATTTACGCCTTCTTCAATACAACGTTGTTGTAATAATTGTAACAATGTTTTTCTAGAACAACCGCAAAAGCCATTACCAGCAATACTTACTTCTTCACCATCACGAGCGATGATAATATCATCCCAATACGCGAATTTGCTACGAATTAATTCATACGACTGCATGTCGCGTTTTAAAAATTCTCCTAGCGTTTCATCTGAAAATACGACACCAAAACCAAAACTATCATCGGGTTTGTTGCGTTCGTAAATATCAATTTGGCAATGAGGCATTGCTTTTTTGGTTAATATCGAAAAGTAAAGTCCGCCTGGACCACCACCTATAACTGTTATTTTCATTTTTTGCTCGCAAAGACGCAAAGACGCAAAGATGCATTCTTTACTATGTTAATTGTTTTAATTATTGTTTCATGAAATCAAAAGCACCTTTACGCAAATTGATTCCATATTCTAAATAGGCTTTTAAACATGCAAGAAAATTAGACCAACCGAAGGAATTTCCAGAAAGCCATTTTAAACCTGCTTCGTTATTTTCCATGCTTTTCTCTGTAATTGTGACTAGAGTTGAATTGTTTTCTTTTTCTGAAAGGGTAATTTCTACCAACAATTCAAATCCATCATTATCCCAGTAAAAAGAAACGTACTTGTTATTTTCTACTTTTCCTACTTTAACTGGGCATTCAATATCAAATTCGGGAAATTTCCAAATGAGATTTTTTCCTTCTTCTATTGTTCCTGTGCTAGTTGCAATGAAATAATTGGTCATTTTTTCTGGATTTACTATAGCATCAAAAACTTCATGAATGGGTTTCTGAATTTGCATAGCACAATTTATTTCTAATCTATCAGAATTCATTTTAGCCTCTTTTTATGGAGAAAATTTCTCCCAATTTACTGTAGTTTGAACCTGCTAAACGTGCCACAGGTTTGTATTTATCTAAGTTAATTCTATGATTTTCCATTAGAATAGAATCATCAATGTGCATCGTAATGATTTTGCCAATGATAATACAAGCACCACCATTTTGATGATTTTCTATAAAATAATGATGTACCATTTCACATTCAAAATGCACTAAACTCTCTTTGACACGTTTTGGTTTGACAAAAACAGCATCAATAGGAGTAACGCCAGCCAATTTGAATTCATCAACATCAGAAGCAACACTTTGCGAAGTGGTATTCATTTGTTCGACAACTTCTTCTGTGACTAAATTGACAACAAATTGTTTGTTATCTAATATATTATTTAAGGTGTCTTTGTTTTTATTTCCAGTTCTCACGGTGGAAAACATCACATGTGGTGGATCTTCGCTTACTACGTTAAAAAATGAAAAAGGAGCAAGGTTGTTAATTCCATGAGCATCAACTGTAGAAACCCAGCCAATAGGTCTTGGAATAACAGTACCTGTTAATAGCTTATATAAAGCTGAAGATTCTGTGTTTTTTATATCGAATTGCATGGTTTTGTGTTGTTTCTACAAATTAAATAAAATAACTATACTTTTTCACAACAAAAATGCATTTTTTTTCAATCTATCAAAATTAAAAATGTAGTGATTTTATGCTAAAATTATACTATTCACAATTTTAAATCTTAAAATTTGAAAGAAATAAAAAAATGAATTGAAATTTTTATCATATTATTTTTTGTATATTTTGCAAAATTAGTATATTTATGCAAAAATTATATATATGGAGATTTTATCCTGTCCAAAGTGCCAAAGCGACAATATTGTAAAAAGTGGAATAATTAAAGACAGACAGCGTTATTTATGTAAATCGTGTAATTATTATTTCACTGTCAATAAATTAGGAAAAAAGATTGATGATTATTATGTAACGAAAGCTTTACAGTTGTATTTAGAAGGCTTAAGTTTTAGAGAAATCGAGCGTATTATTGGGGTTTCTCATGTTTCTATTAGTAATTGGGTAAAAGAATTTAAAATTAAGAAACCGCCTCATCCTAATTATCATCCTACTTATAAGATTTTTAAGCATAATGAGTTGGTAGAATTCCTTCAAAACAAAGACCAATTGTCAGGAGCAGGAATGATTATAACAGAACTTGGGGATAAATTTATGCTTATAAAATGGGAGCGTTTTAAGGACTAACTATACTTTTTAACAAAAATATATATTGTAATTTTTTCCGTTAACATAATTTTAGAATTTGGTCATGCAGAAATGCCAACTAACCAAATTATAATTATGAAAAAATTACTAACTATTTCAGGATTGCTTTTATCTCTGCTAGTATCCGCTCAGGGTTCACCTGATTATGGTGGAGGTTTAAAATTCAACTTAAATCCAGAAGGAAGCAAATACATGCGTTTTATTGCGTGGAATCAAGTTTGGCTTCGTTCAACTGATTTGAATCCAGGTTCTATGATAGGTGACGAATCGGTTTCTACTCATGAAGATGCAGGTTTACGTCGTTTACGATTGTTAGCTTATGCACAAATTTCTCCTCGTTATATGATTTTGACTCATATGGGGATTAACAATCAAACTTTTATCAATGGTGGAGCTTCAGGTTCTTCAGGAACCGGTGGATATGGAGCTGGAAAAAAACCAGGAATTTTTTTCCACGATGCATGGAACGAATATGCTGTAGTGCTTCCACAAGAATCAAAACCTTTTAGTTTATCTGTTGGAGCAGGATTACATTATTACATGGGATTATCTCGTATGACAATGTCTTCTACTTTAAACTACTTAACAGTTGATGCTCCAATTTTCAATTGGCCGTTAATTGAAAATTCAGATCAGTTTGCAAGACAAATAGGAATTTTCGCAAAAGGAAAGTATAACAAATTCGAATATCGTTTCAGTATCAACAAACCTTTTGCTACAAATCAAACACCAACAAACGTTACTGATGCGAGCATTGCTAAAGCAGTTGATAATAACAACTCTACACAATGGTCAAAAGCAGGTTATGTAGAATATCAATTCTTTGATAAGGAGGCTAACTTTTTACCTTACAAAGTAGGTACTTACTTAGGAACTAAAAAAATGTTCAACATTGGAGCTGGTTTTTATAATGCGCCAAAAGGAACACAAACTTCCGTAAATGGTGTAATTAAAGAACATCCAATTAATTTATTTGCTGGTGATGTTTTCTTAGATATGCCAATTGGAGCAAAAGAGAAAAAAATGGCAATCACGGCTTACAGTGTCTTCTATAATTATGATTTCGGACCTAATTATTTAAGAAATCTTGGAATTATGAATGAAAGTATTGCAGATCCATCTTTCTCTGGTTCTCCAGCTCTTGCAGGTGTAGGAAATTTACAACCTATGATTGGAACAGGAAATATTTGGTATACACAAGCAGGCGTTTTATTACCAACAAAAAGCGAAAAACCAAAAGTAAGAATTCAACCTTTTGGAGCGTATACCTACAAAAACTTTGACGCTTTAGAGAAAGCAAGTAACCAATTTGATCTGGGAGCTAACTTTTTCTTAGATGGACATCATGCTAAAATTACTACTCAATATTCAACTCGACCTGTTTATACGGCTGTTGATAAAATTGATACGTATAAAGGTGAATTCATCATACAATTACAAATCTATTTATAACAAACTATAAAACTATTCATTATGAGTGATCAAAAACACGCTACGGCATATTGGAAGGAAAATTTAAAATACCTTCTGATTTTATTAAGCATCTGGTTTCTAAGTTCGTATGGAGCTGGAATTCTATTTGTAGACCAATTAAACACCATTAAATTAGGCGGATTTCCATTAGGATTTTGGTTTGCGCAACAAGGATCAATGTATGTTTTCGTAATCTTAATTTTTGTCTATGTTCGTTTAATGAACAAATTAGATAAAAAATATGGTTTTGATAAC
Source organism: Flavobacterium sp. (assembly GCF_036782315.1). Taxonomy (GTDB): domain Bacteria; phylum Bacteroidota; class Bacteroidia; order Flavobacteriales; family Flavobacteriaceae; genus Flavobacterium. Next base: position 106,510 of record NZ_DAIPZK010000009.1, on the reverse strand, counting down.
GATTAATTTAACTTTAAAATATTAAAATCATGGATGTAAAAATTTGGACCTATATTATCGTAGGAATTACGTTTGCTATATATATTGGAATTGCAATTTGGAGTAGAGCTGGTTCTACTAAAGAATTTTATGTTGCTGGTGGAGGTGTTTCTCCTTTAGCAAATGGTATGGCAACTGCTGCCGATTGGATGTCTGCCGCATCATTTATTTCAATGGCAGGAATTATTTCATTTGCAGGTTACGATGGAGCCGTTTATTTGATGGGTTGGACTGGAGGTTATGTACTTTTAGCATTACTCTTAGCGCCTTATTTAAGAAAGTTTGGAAAATTCACGGTGCCTGATTTTATTGGTGATCGTTATTACTCAAAAACTGCACGTTCTGTAGCTGTTTTCTGTGCTCTAATTGTATCTTTTACTTATGTAGCAGGTCAAATGCGTGGAGTAGGAGTTGTATTTTCTAGATTTTTAGAAGTTGAAATTAATACGGGTGTAATCATAGGTATGATAATCGTTCTTTTCTACGCTGTTTTGGGTGGAATGAAAGGAATTACCTACACACAAGTAGCACAATATTGTGTTTTGATTTTCGCTTTCATGGTTCCAGCAATTTTCATTTCAATCCAAATGACAGGAAATCCAATTCCACAATTAGGAATGGGAAGTACGGTAGCTGGAGAAGATGTTTATTTATTAGATAAATTAAATGGTTTATCAAAAGAATTAGGTTTTACTGAATATACAGATGGTTCTAAGTCAATGTTAGATGTATTTGCAATTACATTAGCTTTAATGGTGGGAACAGCTGGATTACCTCACGTAATTGTTCGTTTCTTCACAGTTAAAAATGTTAAAGACGCACGTAAATCTGCTGGATTAGCATTAGTTTTTATTGCTATTCTTTACACAACTGCTCCTGCAATTGCTGTTTTTGCAAGAACTAACTTAATCGAAACTGTAAGTAATAAAAACTATACAGAAATGCCTCAGTGGTTTAAAAACTGGGAAAAAACTGGTTTATTAATTTACAATGATAAAAATGCTGATGGAAAAATTCAATACGTTAAAGGCGATGCTTTTGTATTGAAAGATGGAAAACCTCAGAAAGATCAGCCAAACCCAGAAAGTGCAAATGAATTGTACATTGATAACGATATCATGGTATTAGCAAATCCAGAAATTGCTAAATTACCAAACTGGGTTATTGCATTAGTTGCAGCTGGAGCGTTAGCTGCTGCTTTATCAACTGCTGCTGGTTTATTATTAGTAATTTCGGCTGCTGTTTCTCACGATTTAATTAAGAAAATGGTAAATCCAAATATCTCTGAAAAAGGAGAATTATGGTCGGCTCGTATTTCTGCTGCTGTTGCGGTAGTAGTTGCTGGTTATTTCGGGATTAATCCACCAGGATTCGTTGCGGCTGTGGTTGCTTTAGCCTTCGGATTAGCTGCTGCCTCTTTCTTCCCAGCTATTATTTTAGGTATTTTCTATAAGCGAATGAATAAAGAAGGAGCTGTTGCAGGTATGATTGTAGGGATGTTGTTAATGTTATTCTATATGGCAAAATACAAATTAGGATGGATTGGTGATTTACCAGACAAATCAGAATGGTGGTTTGGAATTTCTCCTGAAGGATTTGGTACTGTTGCCATGGTAGCAAACTTCATTGTGGCTTTAGTAGTAAGTAAATTTACACCAGCGCCACCTCAAGAAGTACAAGATATTGTTGAAAATATCCGTATTCCTTCTGGAGCCGGTGAAGCAGGAGCTGCTCACTAATTTTTAGCTTTCGATATTATTTTACAACTCTGTTCTTGTTTTTCGAGAGCAGAGTTTGTATTTTTAAAAATTCTAATGAAAATTAGTCCTTCGAAATGAAAAAAAGACATCAACAAAAATTGGTAGTTTTATCGCTGTTATTGCTATTGGTATTGAATTTACCAATCGTTTTGCTATTTGATAGCGCTGATAATGTTATGGGATTTCCAGTGGTATACATTTATATTTTTTCAGTTTGGTTATTTTCAGTTTTAATGTCTTGGATTGTAGTACAACGATATTATGAATAGTGCAGTTTTATTACTTATTTTATTGGGTTATTTGGGTATTCTTTTTTTTATCGCGCATTGGGCAGAAAAAAAAGAAAACATCAAATGGACGAACAATTCATATATCTACTCCTTGTCATTAGCAGTATACTGCACCGCTTGGACGTATTACGGAAGTATTGGAGTAGCAGCAAAATCTGGTTTGGGTTATTTGCCTATTTATATTGGTCCCATTATCATCATTCCAGCTTGGATTATTGTTTTAAAGAAAATCATTCGCATTTCTCGAGTGAATAAAATCTCAAGTATAGCTGATTTTATCTCTCTTCGTTATGGTAATAGTCGTTTTTTAGGTGCAATTGTAACTGTTGTTTGTTTGGCTGGAATTATTCCCTACATCGCATTACAATTAAAGGCAATTTCGGAAACATTTCACATCGTAACGCAAACCAATTCAAGTTCATACATTTTTGATGATACCACAACTTATGTTGCTATTGCTTTAGCTTTATTTGCTTCTTATTACGGAACACGTTATGTAGATGCATCTGAAAAGCGAAAAGGAATTGTCACCGCAGTTGCTTTAGAAAGTGTTTTAAAATTAGTCTTTTTCATCATCATTGGAGTTTACGTTACTTTTTTTGTTTTTGATGGTTATGATGATATTTATGCAAAAGCTTCTCTTTTAGAAAGCTTCAAAGAAAAAAACACCATCGGCGGATTAGAACAAGGGTTAAACTGGTTCTTTTTGAGTATGGTTTCGCTTTTTGCTATTTTCTTATTGCCCAGACAATTTCAAATGTCGGTTGTGGAAAATAACAGAGAACGTCATATTAAAACCGCAATTTGGTTGTTTCCACTGTATTTGTTGTTGTTTAATATTTTTGTTTACCCAATTGCTTGGGGCGGAAATGTTCTGTTTGATGGAAAAAATGTCAATGCCGATACATATTCGCTTTTAATTCCTCAATTTTTCAATAATCAAACTTTGACAGTTTTGGTTTTCCTTGGTGGATTTTCTGCTGCCATTTCTATGATTGTGGTTTCGAGTATTAGTTTATCTACGATGTTGAGTAACAACTTATTAATTCCGTATACTTTCTTAGGAAAATTAAAAAACGAAGAACAAATCATTAACAACAAAAAGATTGTCAACATTCGTAAAATCGGAATCTTTTCGCTAATTATAACGGCCTATTTTATATATCGATTTTTTGCATTGGATTACAGTCTGGTTTCTATAGGATTGATTTCATTTGTGATTATTGCACAATTAGCACCAGCTTTTTTCGGAGCTATTTTTTGGAGAAGAGGTTCAAGATTAGGTGCTATTTACGGAATTTTAATCGGTTTTTTGATATGCATTTATACGTTATTATTACCGTATGCCGTTGGTTTAACCAATAATGAAAGTTCGTTTGTAACTGAAGGCTTTATGAAAATTGGACTTTTAAAACCCTTCCAGCTTTTTGGATTAAATTATTTGCAACCAGTTCCTCATGCTTTGTTTTGGAGTATGTTGTTTAATATGATAACTTATTTCGCTGTTTCAGTTAGTTTTAAAGGTAATTACCGTGAACGCAATTATGCCGAAATGTATGTAGATATTGATAAATACAGCAACAATCATGAAAATGCCTTTGTTTGGAAAGGAACCGCTTATACTCGCGATATCGAAAAAGTCTTAATCCGATTTTTAGGCGAAGAGCGCACCAAACGTGCCATGAATATTTTCAATGTCAAATACAATGTTGATAAAGATCAAGAGTTAGCAGATGCACGTTTAGTAAAATTTGCAGAGAATTTATTAACAGGTCATATTGGAACAGCTTCGGCACGGATTCTGATTTCAAGTGTGGTTAAAGAAGAAAAAATTACACTTCCAGAAGTATTAAAAATTCTTGAAGAGTCTAAAGAAAATATTTCTATCAATAAAAAATTGACGGAAACCTCAAACCAACTTCAAAAAATAACTTCTGAATTACAAAAGGCCAATGAAACTTTGGTGCGAAAAGATATTCAAAAAGATGAATTTTTAGACACCGTAACCCACGAACTTCGTACACCAATTACGGCTATTCGGGCTGCGAGTGAGATTTTGCACGACGATGACGAAATTCCAGAAGAATTAAGAAAACAGTTTTTGCAAAATATCATTTCAGAATCCGACAGATTGAATCGTTTGATTGATAAAATTTTAGATTTAGAAAAATTCGAAACGGGTAAACAAACCATTCATCCGAGTCAGAATAACTTAATTGCTACAATTGAACATTCGATTGAACCTTTAAATCAGTTAATTAAGAACCGAAATATTAGTGTTTATGTTGAAAGTAAAGACACGGTTTTTGCTTATTATGATGAAGATAGAATTGTGCAAGTAGTGACTAATTTATTATCAAACGCCATTAAATTCTGTCCCGAAACCGATGGTTTAATCACCATTCAAGTGAGAAAAAAAGATAATTTTATAGAAACTTCGGTTCAAGACAACGGAAAAGGTATCAATCCTAACGATTTTGACGTTATATTTGACAAATTTTATCAAGCTTCCAATCAGAATTTCAAAAAACCCGTTGGTAGCGGATTAGGATTAGCGATTTGCAAACAAATTATAGAACATCATAAAGGTAAAATTTGGGTAGAACCAAGTGTTAAAGGCGCTTGCATTGTATTCACTTTACCGATAAAAAATATTGAAAATTAAAAGGCCATGAAAAAGATTTTAATAGTAGACGACGAACCTAACATCGTAATGACACTTGAATATACTTTCAAGAAAAGTAATTACGAAGTTTTTATAGCACGCGACGGACAAGAAGCTTTAGATATTTTAAAAACCAATTTTCCAGATGTTATCATTTTGGATATTATGATGCCTATGGTTGATGGTTTTGCTACTTTAGAACAAATCAGAAAAGACGCTAATTTACAACACACTAAAGTCATGTTCTTATCCGCAAAAAACAAAGAAAGTGATATTGAAAAAGGATTAGCACTTGGTGCTGATGCTTATTTGACAAAGCCTTTTTCGATTAAGAAAGTGGTGGAAAAAGTTGAGGAGTTGTTATCATAAAATTTGGGCGTTACCACAAGGGTCGGGCTTTCCGCACTCGCTTTAATTAAAATCCTTAGGTATTTTAATTAAGAGCTCAAACAATTGCTTCAATCCCTAACGCAAACCTGAATTCAATTAGAAATTCTGTTTCGTCTCATTTCTAACTTCTAATTTCTATCCTCTTTCATCTATACCTATTTAGCAAGATTAATTCATTTAGCATGATTTTATTTTCTACATTTACTAAAGAAAATAAATAACATAAATGGATTAATACAAATGAATTATTGCGATATTTACAATAAAAGTATAACTTCTTCTGAAGAATTCTGGACAGAACAAGCTAATCAATTAGAATGGTATAATCAACCTTCCAACATTTTATCAACTGATAAAAATGGTTATCCATTATGGTTTGCTGATGGAAATTTAAACGCTTGCTACCTTGCAGTTGATAAACACATTCAAGATGGCTATGGCGAACAAGTCGCTATCATCTACGATTCACCTGTTACACAAACTGTAAAAAAGTATACATTTAACGAAGTTAAAACCGAAGTTGCCAAATTAGCTGGCGGTTTATTATCACTTGGTTTAGAAAAAGGCGACACAGCTGTCATTTACATGCCTATGATCCCTCAAGCTGCATTTGCTATGTTAGCTTGCGCTAGAATAGGAGTAACGCATTCGGTAGTTTTTGGAGGTTTCGCACCGCATGAACTAGCCATTCGAATTGACGATTGCGAACCAAAAGCTATTATTACAGCATCATCAGGCATTGAAATTGATAGATTAATCGCCTACAAACCTTTAGTAGATGAAGCTATCGAATTAGCGAATCACAAACCTGAAAAAGTAGTCGTTTTCAATAGAAAATTAGGCGCTAGAGTTCCATTTAAAAAATACGATGTTGATTATGATGCTCTAGTTTACGGGTCAGAAGAAACGCCATGTGTTCCTGTAAATTCAACGCATCCTTTATATATTTTATACACTTCAGGCACAACAGGAAAACCAAAAGGAATTGTCAGAGATACAGGAGGTTATGCTACGGCACTTAAATTTTCAATGCAACATATTTACGATGCAAAAGAAGGTGATGTTTTTTGGGCTGCTTCCGATGTGGGGTGGGTTGTAGGTCATAGTTATATCGTTTATGGTCCTTTAATCAACAGAAACACAACAGTTCTTTTTGAAGGAAAACCGATTCGAACTCCTGATGCGAGTACTTTTTGGAGAGTAATTGCCGAACATAAAGTAAATATAATGTTTACGGCTCCAACAGCCATTCGTGCTATTAAAAAAGAAGATCCTAATGGCGACTTCATCAAACAATACGATTTAAGTAGCTTGAGAATTCAATTCTTAGCAGGTGAACGTTGTGATGTTGCGACATTAGAATGGTATCGTGAACATATACCAATTCCTGCTATCGACCATTGGTGGCAAACAGAATCAGGTTGGCCTATGATTGCCAATATGATGGGAGTGGAGTATTTACCTATAAAACCTGGGTCAGCAGGAAAAGCTGTTACGGGTTACGATATACGAATTTTTGGTGAAAACGGACAAGAATTAGGACCAAATGAAGAAGGTTATGTAGTAATCAAATTGCCATTACCTCCTGGAACATTATTGGATTTATGGAAAGATAACGAACGTTTTAAAGCAGGATATTTAAATAAATTCCCAGGATATTATTTCTCTGGTGATGGCGGATTTAAAGATACTGACGATTACATTTACATCACGGGTAGAGTAGATGATGTCATCAATGTAGCGGGTCACCGACTTTCAACTGCTGAAATGGAAGAAATTGTAGCGTCTCATCATTCTGTTGCTGAATGTGCTGTTATTGGTATTAATGATGAGTTAAAAGGTCAAATTCCATTAGCATTAGTTGTCGCAAAATCAGGTGAAGAAATTGAGCATTTCCAATTACAACATGAGGTAGTGCATTTAGTTCGTGAGCAAATAGGTGCAGTTGCTTCATTGCGTGATGTAGTTATTGTGCAACGTTTACCCAAAACACGTTCAGGAAAAATTCTCAGAAAAATGATGCGAAGCATAGCTGATGGAGAACAATTTCAAATCCCATCAACTATTGATGATGAAGCAATTATCGATGAAATTAGAGAAGTTTTAGAACATGCTAAAATTGGTTGTTTTAAATAGATTTACTGCTAATCACTTATCACTTTTTACTAATTACTTAACTATATCTATTTAGCAAGAAATTATAAAATTCTTAGAACAGATTGGTTATCTTTACATTATCAATTAAAAATAAAGCTAAAAAATGAGTTATTATAAAATTAAAGATTTAGAGAATTACTTTAAAATGTATAAAAAATCGGTGCGCGAACCAAGAAAATTTTGGGATCGTATAGCCGATGAAAATTTTACTTGGTATCAAAAATGGGACAAAGTTTTCGAATTTGATATGCAAGAAGCGCAGTTTAAATGGTTTTTGAATGCAAAAGTAAACATCACTAAAAACTGTATCGACAGACATTTAGCAAAACGTGGAGATAAAACTGCCATTATTTTTGAACCAAATGATCCAAGTGAAGCAGCACAACATATTACGTATAACGAATTGTATGTTAGAGTTTCAAAATTAGCTAATGTTTTACGTGAACAAGGTATCAAAAAAGGCGATAGAGTTTGTATTTATTTACCCATGATTCCTGAATTAGCTGTAGCTGTTTTAGCTTGTGCTCGTATTGGAGCTATTCATTCGGTGGTTTTTGCCGGATTTTCTTCTTCTGCTGTTGCTGCTCGTATTAATGATAGCGAATGTAAAATGGTTATTACTTCTGACGGTAGTTACCGCGGAAATAAAGCTATCGATTTAAAAGGAATTGTGGATGAAGCTTTAGAGAAATGCCCATCAGTTGAAAAGGTATTAGTGGTTAAGAGAACTAATACTGATGTCAACATGAAAGAAGGCAGAGATTTATGGTTGCAACCTTTAATGGATGCTGCTATTGGAAACAATGTAGCTGAAATTATGGATGCTGAAGATCCATTATTTATTCTATATACTTCTGGTTCAACTGGAAAACCTAAAGGAATGGTGCATTCGACAGCAGGTTATATGGTTTATACTGCTTATACCTTCAAAAATGTTTTCAATTATGAAGAAAATGATGTGTATTGGTGTACTGCTGATATCGGATGGATTACAGGTCACTCTTATATTTTGTACGGTCCGCTTTTAAACGGAGCTACTACGGTTATTTTCGAAGGCGTTCCATCTTATCCTGATTTTAGTCGTTTTTGGGAAGTGATTGAAAAACATAAAGTTAATCAGTTTTATACAGCACCTACAGCTATTCGTGCTTTAGCAAAAGAAAGTATCGATTATGTGCAAAGATTTCAACTGGATTCATTGAAAGTAATAGGTTCTGTTGGTGAACCAATCAACGAAGAAGCTTGGCATTGGTATAACGACCACGTAGGAGGGAAGCGTTGTCCATTAGTAGATACATGGTGGCAAACCGAAACGGGAGGAATTATGATTTCGCCGATTCCATTCGTAACTCCTACAAAACCTACTTATGCCTCATTACCATTACCTGGTATTCAACCTGTTTTAATGGACGAATTACGTAATGAAATTGAAGGAAATCAAGTAACGGGAAGTTTGTGTATTAAATTCCCATGGCCATCGATGGCAAGAACGATTTGGGGTGATCATCAACGTTATAAAGAAACGTATTTTACTGCATTCCCAGGTAAATATTTCACTGGTGACGGTGCTTTACGCGATGAAGTTGGGTATTACAGAATTACCGGTAGAGTAGATGATGTTATTATTGTTTCGGGTCATAATTTAGGAACAGCACCGATTGAAGATGCTATCAATGAGCATCCAGCTGTTGCAGAAAGTGCAATTGTAGGTTTCCCTCATGATATCAAAGGAAATGCATTATATGGTTTTATTATTTTGAAAGAAACAGGTGAAGGTCGTGATAGAGCTAACTTAGCAAAAGAGATTAATCAATTGATTTCAGATCAAATTGGTCCGATTGCAAAATTAGATAAGATACAATTTGTAAGTGGTTTACCAAAAACTCGTTCAGGTAAAATCATGCGAAGAATATTAAGAAAGATTGCTGAAGGAGATTTTTCAAACTTTGGAGATATCTCAACTTTATTAAATCCAGAAATTGTGGACGAAATTAAAGACGGCAAGCTCTAGTTTTTAGTTTTATTGGTTAAGAAACTGCTTCAAAAATGAAGCAGTTTTTTTTTGGAACGTATTTTGATTGTAATCAATTAAATTACTTTTTATGAAATATACTATAGTTTTAATTGTTTTTATTTCTAGTCTTTTTTCATGTAAAAAAGATGATTCTGATATGAAAATTTTACAAAGTAAATTAGATAGCATTTCATTTCAATTAGAAGAATTAAAAAAAGAATCAAAAACCCAAACAGATTCCATTTCAAAAGATACAATTCAAAAACCGATTGAAATGAAAAAACAGATTCCTATTCAATCAAAGGAAAAGCTTCAAATTACAAAAAAAGAGAAACCAACAAAGCTAAATAATCCAAGTAATGATACTACATACCATTATTTTTCCGACGGAAGACTTTCGGTTAAAATAGCACCAAGAGCAGACCGACAAAAAATATGGATTTATTTACCCAATGGTGAAGTAATTTATGAATTAGAAAATATTCGTTTAAGCTATTCTTGTTATAATGAGTTGGTTTTTAGAAAAAATGGTTCGGTTGAAAAGGTTATTTCTAATTTAAATCCAGGAGCAAGTATGTATATGTATAGTTCAGTTATTCATTTCGATGAGAGAAATGAACCACGATACAAGATTGATGAAAAAACACCGTCAACCTTAGAAGAACATATGAATAATAAATCACTTTGGGATAGTAAAAACAGGCGTTGGGTAAAACAAGAAATTGTTTATGAAACGATAACGCCTCCAAGTAAAAATTAGCTTTTTGATAAAGTGTAAAAATTATACTCTCCTGAATTTAAAAAATAAAAAGCAAAAAATTAAATAAGGAATTGTTGAAATTATTATTTTAAGATTAAATCCTAAAATCCCAACTATAAAAAATAAAAGTACAATTGGAGTTATAGCAATTACTCCAATTAAGTTCCATTTTGGATTGAATTTTTTAAAAATAACAGATAATAAAATTAAAATTTGAGAGATAAATCCTACTAAAATAATTGGATGAGTGAAATTTTGAGCTAATTGGTCGGTTTTAGTGAAGATTTCATACGTTGCTTGGAATATAAATGAAGCGTTATTTGGCCATTCCAAATAGCAAAATTGAAAAGTTAGCAGCAAACCTAAATTAATTAATTGATTTATTTTCAAAGCATTAAATTTCTAATTTCTTTTTTAATTTTAAAAATAGTAAAGCCGTAATAAAGGCATCACCACTGGCCGTATGACGGTCTGATTTTTTTATTTTGTAAATATCACATAATTCATCTAATGAAGTATGTTGTTCATAAGGTAAATATTTCAATTTTTGATACATAACATCAGTATCCATTGCCTGATTTTTCAGTGTACCAACATTCAAACGGTCTAAAGCTTGATTGATCATTTCAATGTCAAAATCTACGTGATGACCAACAAGCGTTGCATCTTTGATGAAATCTAAAAAACGAATTACAGCTTCCGCTTCAACAATTTTTTCTTCTTTTCCCTCTCTTAAAATTCCGTGAATAGGCACAGATTCGGGTTTAAAAATATCTTGTTGAAGAAAGACTTCCATAAAATCGCCAACAATTACTTTATTATTTTGAATAGCAACGGCGCCAATAGAAAGAATTCTGTCTGATTTGTAATCTAAACCAGTTGTCTCGCAATCAAAAACCACATAGCGTTTGTCTTTACTCTGATTTTCATCAAAATAAGACAAATAGGTTTCCCAAAATTTAGGGTAATCCTTCACTATTTTTTTAAACCAATTGAACTTCATGTTATGTAAAATAAGTTAATTGGAAACGATTTTTAATCACTTCTTGAATGTCGTTAATCGGTTGAAAATCATTCTTAAGTTTTACTTTATCTAATTTCGATAACTCACTTAAATTCAAATATCTACCATCATTTTCGTTTTTCAAACCTTCTTCAGTTCTAAACTTCAATAATTCAGCAAAAGCATCGGCACAAGCTTCATAAACGGGTGCGTTTTGAGGTTCTAATTCGGCTAATTTTGAAAACCTAGAAATCGTATTAGCAACATTTTTAATTCCTTTACTTAATGACAGAATTCGAGCGGCATCAATCAATGGCATCAAGGCTCTTCCTTTTAAATCGAAAGTATCTTTGTGTTCGCCATCACTTTCTACTAAAAACTGACGGAAAAAGCCTAATGGTGGAGGATTTTTCAAAGCATCAGCGCCTAAATAAGCTAAAAACAATTGGTTGTCTTTGGTTTCTTCATGAATTGTATTGCTTATTATATCTACTAAATCTTCATTTCCATAAACAAAATCATAATCAAAGAAAATCGTACACATTAAAATTCCTTTTTCGCCAGGAGCGTTAATCCATCCTTTGAATTGTTGTTGCCAATCGGTTACCGATTTACACCACAACGGATTGCTTGCCATCATTTGAGCGGGGCAATATTCATAACCTACTTTATTTAATGTTTTGGTTACTTTTTCCGCTAATTCTAAGAAATATTTTTTTACAGCATCGTGTTTATCTTCTGGAACATCTTCAAAAACAATAGCATTGTCTTGATCTGTAAGTAAAAGTTGTTCTTTTCTGCCTTGACTTCCTATGTTCATCCAAGCAAATTGGGCTGGAGGAGGAGTTCCTATTTTTTCAATGGCTAATTCAATTGCACGTTTGGTAATTGCTAAATTAATTTCCCCAACAATTGAGGTAATATGATTTATAGGAACATTTTTATCTAAGGAATGTTGAATTAAATCGGTTAATTTTTCTCGAACATCTTTTAAATCAGCAGATTTTTGAGCACGTTTTGATTGTTTTAAAAGTACTCCTGGATTGTTGGCTTGGGCAACCACAATGTCATGTTCAGTAATAATACCCGTGATTTCAGAATCATTGGTGCCGTCTTTAGTTACACACAAATGGGATACATTGTGTTTTAACATCATAATTTGAGCTTCTGCAATAGAAAGATTGTCAGCAACTGTAATTACTGGGGAAGACATTATTTTGTCAATCGTAACATCAATAGAATAGAGTCCGGTTGCGATTTTAGAACGCAAATCTTTATCCGTTACAATTCCGATAGGCTTACGATTTTCGTGAATTATCATGCTACCAATTTTACTACTCGCCATAGTTTGTGCCACAAATTTTACAATATCTGTGGGAGAAGCAGTAATGGGATTTTCGGTGTATTTTATAGGTTGATAATATTGAATTTCAGCATTCTGATCGTTATAAATTACATTTTCAGAAACTAATTTTCCTTTGTGAGATTTATCGTAAGGATTTCGTGTGTTTGAAGCAAAACTTTCTAAAAGAAAACTCAACACATCAGGGTTTGCAGCCACATAAGGTTTAAAAGTTTCAATAGGAATTGCATAAACAATACTTTCCTCACGAGCTTTTGCTGTCATTAAATAATTGTTTTTTGCAAAGAACGGACGTAATCCTAAAATATCGCCTTCATCACATTTATCAATTAAAACGTCATCAGTATCAGAAGTTACAGATAAACCTATAGCTCCAGAAGCCACCACATAGAAAAAGGCATGCGTTGGATCATTTATTTTAAATAATGTTTGATTTTTTTCTAAATATAAAACCTGACACGATTTTGATATTTCTAAAAGTTTAGCATATTCTAAACTAGAAAAAGGCGGATAATGCTTTAAAAAATCGGTGATGCGTTCGGCAATAGGGTTTTTCATTATGACATATAATTATATAAACGAAGATAAGAAGTTTTGATGTGTTATTAAAACAAATGCTTAAAAATTCTATTTTACATAATGTATATTATAATTCAAATGTAAAACATTTTTAAATAGGTTAAAATACTGCTCAAAACGTTTGTGTAAAATTACAAGAAAGTTTAAGTTTGCAATCCTTATTACAAGAATCATGGAAAACAAACAAGCCCTTAAATTAATAGAGAAAATTCAGAAAGAATTATTTAAAGATAATTTTGAAGTTTCAGAAATTGTAGCCGATTTAAAAAAACTTAGAGAAATTACTTTAGAATTAAATAATCCTGTTGTTACTAAAGCTTTACGTTTAGCTTACGAACATTTAGAAAATAATAATGGATTTTTCATAGGTATACCAGATGATGAACCGGTTGATAGCAAAGATGTTCACGTTGAAGCTAATATTTCAGATGAGAATAACGTAGAGAGTTTTAATTACTTTATTTCATTATTTACTGATTTAGATAAAAAGAATAATGTATTAGATTTAAAAGAATACAATAAAGCATTTTTATCGTATTAATTTAAATTTCTATTTTACATAATATAAATCGGTAGCCAACAATTACCGATTTTTTTGTTTTTTCTTAACGCTTTATTACCCCTAAACTCTCTAATTTTGTATAAAATTTACTAACAATGTCAAAGCCAAAAAAATCTAGAGCTAAACTACTTCATCAATACTATAAATATACAGGATTTTATTCCTTTATTTGGCAAGGTGTTAAAGGCGCTATTTTGCCTACAGCTATTATTGTTGCTATACTTTTTTATGTGAATTACAAAGTAATCAATCTAAATGATGCATTACTTTACATAACTCAAAACTTCAGTGATTTCTTTATTTTCTCAATATTTCTGGCCTCAGAAAGTATTTTGGGATTAATTCCGCCTGATATTTTTATTGCTTGGACAAAAAATACCGAAAGTCCACTACTCTACTTGGCTATTTTAGCGTTTTTATCCTATTTAGGTGGAGTTATTGCTTATTTTATGGGAATGGCAATTGTAGCAATTCCATCTATCAATAAGTATTTATATGGTAAAATGTCAAAACATATTATCAACATGCAAAAATGGGGCGGATTCTTAATTGCTGTTGGTGCATTATTACCATTGCCTTTTGCGATTGCTTGTTTGGCTGCTGGAATGATTAACTATTCAAGAAAACATTTCTTTTTGTTTGGTTTGCTTCGCTTTGGACGCTTTATTATTTATGGATTTTTAATTTATTCTGCTTTATCATGATAAAATCTTTTCGTTCAATAGCGCTTTTAGAAGGACTTTCTTTGCTTGCGTTATTGTTTTTTGCAATGCCAATGAAGTATTTTGCAGGCGATCCTATTTATGTAAAAAACATAGGAATGGCTCATGGAATCCTTTTTATTTTGTACATTGCTTTTGCTATTTTAATCAAAAACGAACAACAATGGAATTTTAAAACTTTCACGATTGTTTGTTTAGCATCAATTGTTCCTTTTGGAACCTTTTACATTGAAAAAAAATATCTTCAAAATTAATAATGAAAATATTTAATTGGGCATACGATATTTTTAAAAGTTTCGACTTTAGCGATGCGCTAGCTTCTTATTTGAATTTAGCCATTAATATTGTTGTTCTTATTATTGTAGCTTATGTTTTAGATTATCTTTTTAAGAAACTTTTCATTATTTTCTTGGCTATAGTTGCTGCTCGAACAAAATCGTCATTTGATGATTTCTTAGTGGCAAATAAAACAGCCAAATATTTAGCTCATTTAGTTCCGTTACTTTTCATTTATAAAACAGTTCCCGTAATTTTAAAAGGATTTACTTATTGGGAATATATTTTTGAAAAAGGAATTAAAATCTATATTATCATTTTATCACTTTGGATTACGCGAAGTATTTTTAATTCGCTTCGTGATTATTTAAAACAAAAGCCACGTTTTAGTGATAAACCTATTGATAGTTATATTCAAGTAATCATGTTGTTTTTATGGTTATTTGGAATTGTCTCTTTTGTATTGATACTATTTGATGTTAGCAAAACAGCTTTGTTAACGACATTTGGATCGATTTCAGCTATCATCATATTAATATTTAGAGATACGATTTTAGGGTTTGTGGCCAGTATTTCTGTTTCTGTGAACGATATGGTTCGCATTGGCGATTGGATTACAATGGAGAAATTTGGTGCAGATGGTGATGTAATCGAAATTAATTTGGCAACGGTAAAAGTTCGAAATTTTGATAATACAACTACTACTATTCCAACCTATAGTTTAATATCGGATAGCTTTAAAAACTGGCGCGGTATGTTAGACTCGGATGGAAGACGTATTAAACGACATATTTTGATTAAAGCGAATTCGGTGCGATTTATTCAAACTGCAGAATTAGAAAAATTCAAAAAAATCCAACATTTAACAGCCTATATTGAACATCGTCAAGCTGATATTGATAAGTATAATGCCAATAATGGAATTGATAAAAGTGTGATTGTTAACGGAAGAAATTTAACCAATTTGGGTTTGTTTCGAAAGTACATTAATCAATACATTTTATCGCATCCTGGAATTAACAAAGATATGCATTTGATGGTACGTCATTTACAACCCACAGAAAAAGGAATTCCATTAGAAATCTACTGTTTTTCTAAAGATAAAACATGGTTGAATTACGAACACATTATGGCCGATATTTTTGATCATATCATTGCTTCTATGCCTTATTTTGATTTGGAAATTTTCGAATCTATCAGTACACCAAGTAAGCAAAGTAATTAACAACTGATTCTTAATAACTTAAGGTAACCTTCAAAATATTGGAGGTTATTTTTTTTAAATTTAATACAAACTAATTCACACGACTATGAAAACGAAAGACGAATCGCTTTTAGAAATTAGAGGTGCAAGTATTGGTGTTATTACAGAACAATCAAGTTCTGAAGAAAGGTTTCAAAATCAGACTTTACGACCTATTTTGAAATTCCAAAATGAATTATTTATTGAAGTTTTTAGAAATTACGCTGTCAAACAAAAAGGAGTTTATTTCACACTTTCTCCAGAAAAAAAAGAAAGTTACATTGAGAACGCTATTCAACGCGATATCAAGTTCCGAAATTCGTTGAAAGGAATAGTAATCGGAATGTTTACCGTTACTGAATACAAAGATTATATTCAAAATTCATCTAACTTAAACAAGCGCATGATGAATTTATTAATTGAACGTTTGAAAAGCCAAATTCAGATTATTTAATTTGGCAATGAGACAATTAGTCAATGTGCCAATGGTAGAAAAATAATTGACACATCGGCACATTGAAAAATTGGCTAATTATACAAAGATTCTCCATTCAAATCGGTACTCAATACTTCACTCATATAATCGAAGAAAGGGCGCATCGCTTGAAATGTTGCTAAAACTTCTTCTTGAAAATTAGGAGCCAAAACTTCTTTGTCAGAAAAACTTCGAGTTACTAAATATTGTTTTTTACGAATCAAATCAATGGCTGGATGGGTTTTGTCGAAACCTTTTGGAGCCGTTTTTAATTCTTCGCCTTTTAGTTCACCAAAGAATTTTTTGAACGTTTCATCAGCAATAATGTTTCTGATTTCTTCATCATCCATTTCAAATTCTTTTCGAATGCGATGCAAATCAGCTGCATTAGGTTCCCAAAAACCACCACCTATAAAACTTCCTCCTGGTTCAATGTGTAAATAATAACCACCACGAAGCATCGGTTTTGTTCGAGTGAACCCAACGCTGAAATGATTTTTGTAAGGCGCTTTATCCTTAGAAAAACGCACATCACGATAAATTCTAAAAATTTGTATGCGTTCGATGCTGTCTATTTTTCCCAACTGCTCGCCTACGGATGTAAAAAACGTTTTGGCTAATTTTTGTTCGGTTTCAAAGGCTATTTTATTTGCCGCAAACCAGTCGCGGTCATTGTTTTCTTTAAGTTTTGTTAGAAATTCTAAAGTTGATTTTTGTAGCATATTTTTTTAATTTATTTAGCCACTGATTACACAGATTAGCACGGATTATTTACTTTTAAAATTGTTTTAATCCTTTTAATCTTTTTAATCCTTGGCAAAATGATATTATTTTTTTAATCGATCTTCAATAAATTCGATTTGAGTTTTGCCGTGTGGTTTTGGTTTTCCATCTTCGCCTAAATTCACCATAGTTATGTTATCAATGGTGATGATTTTTTCGCGTGTCATCATATTACGAACTTCACATTTTAAAACTAACGATGATTTTCCAAATTGTACCACATCCAAACCAATTTCTACGATATCGCCTTGTTTAGCAGCACTCATAAAATTAATTTCACTCATAAACTTGGTCACTACTTTCGGATTTTCCAATTGTACGATGGAATACAAAGCGGCTTCTTCGTCTATCCAAGCCAATAATTTACCACCGAATAACGTTCCGTTGGCATTCAAATCTTCTGGTTTTACCCATTTTCTCGTATGAAATCGCATCTTGAATTTTTATTTTAAAGGTAAGAATTTTTGGAGAAATTTGGATATATTTGAAATAATTTACACTCAATTTAAATATGAAATCAGGATATTATAGAAATTTTCATCTATCATATTGTTTAGTTTGCAAAAATAGAAGTTTTGATATAAACAAAGGCTTGATTTGTGATTTATCAAATGAAATAGCAGATTTTAAAGAAACTTGTAGTGATTTTATAATTGATATTAATCAAAAAGAAAAACTTCAAAAACAAATTGATTTTAGTATTGAATATGAATATACTAGTAAGTTAAGTGAAGAATTTAATGATTTTATTGGAAATCCATATTTTAAAGAATCTGAAAAGTTTGATAATTGCATGATAAATTATCAAGATAGTAAAATTTATAAATCAAATTTTAATGATCATTATTTCTTAATTAGTATTTTATTTATTGCTCTTATTTATAATCTAGTTAAAAGCTTTAGCGATGATTTTAATTTAAAAATTTCAATGATAATCCTTATTGTAATTGTTCCTTATATTATTTTTTTTTCAAAAAAAGTAATTAAAAAGATTGAAATCGATAATGAAGGAATAACAATAAAAGAAAATAAAATCTTTTGGAATGAAATTTATAGATTTGGGATTTATATTATACCCGGTAAATCCACTCAATTTGATTTAATGATTTTTACCCTAACAAGAGGTCTGTTTATTGTAAGGCTAAATGAATATAATGCAAATCATCAAGAGATTGTCCAAATAATTAAAAATAGTCTAAAAAAATAATATCCATGAAAACAGAAAAAGTATTATCAATCGTATTTATTATTTCGCTAATTTTCAAGCTAATGCATTGGCCTGGAGCTGGAGTTTTAATGGTTTTATCGTTAACATTTTTAGCTTTGTGTTATTTTCCTTTTGGATTTTATTTTTTTAGTGACAAAAATTTTAAAAATCAAAAAATTGGTATTTCAATATTATTTGGATGGTTGTTGTCTATAGCTATAATTGGTATTGAATTTAAACTGATGTTTTGGCCAGGATCACAAGTAATGTTGCTAGTGGGTTGTATGTCAGCAGCAGTTTTACTATTAGCTAGTTTTTCATTATTAAAAAAATCAGATGAAGATTTAAAAAATTATCACAAAAACTTATTTACAAGAACTGTTGTCATATTTGTTTTAGCAATGATTTGTTTAATTTTACCCAATAGTGTATTAATCAATCACTATTACTCTACCCAACCCGAATTAAAAGAGTTATATTTAAGACAACAAGAAAACCCTCAAGACGAATCCATTCAAAAAGAAATCGAAGAATACAAAGCAAAACAATACGAACGTGAAACTGGAAATCGAAACAACCAATAGATTATTTCTCCCTTCCCTTCAAAACCTCCACTACATCTTTCAATTCAAAACCTTTCGCTTGCAATAAAATCAAATAGTGAAACAATAAATCGGCACTTTCAGATAAGAACAAATCGTTGTTATTGTCTTTGGCTTCAATAACAACTTCAACGGCTTCTTCTCCAACTTTTTGTGCAATTTTGTTAATGCCTTTTGCAAATAGTGAGGCTACATAACTCTTTTCAGCATCGGCATTTTCTTTACGTTTTGCAATGGTATTTTCTAATTTTGATAAAAACCCAAATTCTTGATTATTAGATTCTTGCCAACATGTATCTAAACCTGTGTGGCATGTTGGGCCAGCAGGTTTTACTTTTACTAAAAGCGTATCGTTATCACAATCTTCTTTAATAGAAACCAGTTCTAAAAAGTTACCGCTCTCCTCGCCTTTTGTCCATAATCGGTTTTTAGTACGACTAAAGAATGTTACTTTTTTAGTAGCCAAGGTTTGGTCAAGAGCTTCTTGGTTCATGTAGCCTAACATTAAAACATTTTTAGTTTCATTGTCTTGAATAATGGCTGGGATTAAACCGTCTGGAGTTTTATTAAAATTTACTTTCATATTTAGTTATTTTTTGACCACATAGAAACATAGGTTTTATATTAAAAATTATTAGTCGTTTTACTTTTCATAGTTTTCATAGCTATGTCTATATATAATGCTATGATTGACTCATATAATGATTTTCTATGTTTCTATGTGGTTTGATTTTTTTTTTTGACCACATAGAAACATAGGTTTTAACTATATAGTTTTTGGTCGTTGTACTTTTCAGAGTTTTCATAGCTATGTCTAAATATAATGCTATGATTGACTCATGAAATGATTTTTATGTTTCTATGTGGTTTAATCTTTATTCTTATTACAATCTTATCGCTATATTTTGATTTTTTAAAAACTGTTTCAATTCTGGAATTTCGATTTCTTGATAGTGAAAAACACTGGCTGCTAAAGCGGCATCAGCTTTTCCGTTGATAAATGTTTCTGCAAAATGCTCCATTGTTCCTGCACCACCCGAAGCGATGATAGGAATATTTACAATTTCAGATAATTTGGATAATGCTTCATTGGCAAAACCATTTTTAGTTCCGTCATTATTCATGGAAGTGAACAAAATTTCTCCAGCACCACGTTGCTCGACTTCTTTAGCCCAATCGAATAAATTTAATTTCGTTGGTACTTTTCCACCAACTAAATGAACTATCCAATCACCATCAATTTGTTTGGCATCAATAGCCACAACTACGCACTGACTTCCATATTTTGCAGCAATTTCGTTTATCAAATTTGGATTTTTAACTGCTGATGAATTAATTGAAATTTTATCGGCACCATTGCGAAGCAACACATCTACATCGGCAACGGAAGAAATACCACCACCAACAGTAAATGGAATATTTATCGCAGTAGCTACTTTTCGAACCAAATCGATTAAAGTAGCACGACGTTCTTCTGTTGCAGAAATATCAAGAAAAACTAGTTCATCTGCGCCAGTTTCGGCATATTTTTTTGCCAATTCTACTGGATCACCAGCATCTTTTAAATCCACAAAATTGACACCTTTAACAGTTCGACCGTTTTTGATGTCTAAGCAGGGAATAATTCTTTTTGTGAGCATATTTTTTTTGTTTCAAACCTGACAGGTTTCAAAAACCTGTCAGGTTTAGTATGTAATTTTCTAATTGTTTCAGGGTAATTCTTCCTTCATAAATGGCTTTTCCGATGATGGTTCCTTCACAGCCTAATTTGGCTAGTTTTGGTAATTCATCAAATGTGGAAATGCCTCCAGAAGCGATGATTTTCAAATCTTTAGTTTGTTCTAAAATTCTTTGGTACAAATCAAAACTTGGACCTTCTAGCATACCGTCTTTTGAAATATCGGTGCAAATTACGTATTGTATTCCTTCTTGTTGGTAGCTTTGGATGAACGGAATGACTTCTTCTTTTGATTCTTCTAACCAACCCGAAATCGCTATTTTTTCATTCATTGCATCGGCTCCTAAAATGATTTTATCGGCTCCGTATTGTTGAATCCAATTCTTGAAAACTTCAGGTTGTTTGATGGCAATACTTCCACCTGTGATTTGATTGGCGCCATTTTCGAAAGCAATTTTCAAATCGGCATCAGATTTTAAACCGCCACCAAAGTCGATTTTTAGACTCGTTTTTGAAGCAATTTGTTCCAACACTTTGTAATTCACAATTCGGCTTGATTTTGCACCGTCTAAGTCAACCAAATGCAAATACTGAATTCCGTGTGCTTCAAAGGATTTGGCAACTTCCAATGGATTTTCGTTGTATATTTTCTTAGTTTCATAATCGCCTTTGGAAAGTCGGACGCATTTTCCTTCGATGATGTCTATGGCTGGGATTATTCTCATTTTTATATTTTTTTTTTGGAACACAGATTGTAATAATTTGAGAAATCTTTAAAATCTTCCAATTGGTCAAGTTTAAATTTTTGAAATTTCTTGTATTTTTTAAATCAGTGTTCCTATTTTTAAATTAAAAGTTCAAAAAGTTTTTCAAAATTTGTTCTCCAAACACGCCACTTTTCTCTGGATGGAATTGTACACCGTAAAAATTATCACGTTGTAAAGCAGTGCTGTATTCTTGTTCGTAATTGGTTGTAGCAATCGTATTTTCAGATAATGACGCATAAAAACTGTGAACCAAATACATAAATTCGTTTTCTTTAATGCTAGTAAATAATGACGATTTCAGATTGTAAATCGTATTCCAACCCATTTGCGGTACTTTTACTTCGTTTGAAAACTTCACTACATTAACATCAAAAATTCCTAATCCATTGGTATTTCCTTCTTCGGAATGTTTGCACATCAATTGCATGCCCAAACAAATACCTAAAACGGGTTGCTTTAACGTTGGAATTAATACATCTAATCCGTTATCCACCAACATTTTCATAGCACTACTCGCCTCGCCTACTCCTGGAAAAATGACTTTATCAGTAGATTTTATGGTATTCCAATCGCTAGTGACAATTCCCTCAAATCCGAGTCGTTCCAAAGCGAATAAAACGCTTTGTACATTTCCAGCTCCGTAATCTATTATAGCTATTTTCATATTTTTGTTTGAATAAATAAACTTTTTAGTTTTTTTACCACATAGAAACATAGATTTCTTTAATACTTTGAAAAGCGTTACACTTTTTATAGTTTACATAGCGCTCTGTTTAAATGTAATGCTATGAATTACTTTCAAAATAAGTAACTATGTTTCTATGTGGTTAATTCATTTACAACATTCCTTTGGTTGAGGGTAAAATCATTTTCTCTGTATCTCTTTTCACAGCGACTTTTATGGCTTTAGCGAAGGCTTTGAAAATTGCTTCAATTTTGTGGTGTTCGTTTGTGCCTTCTGCTTTGATGTTTAAATTCGCTTTTGCGCCATCAGTGAACGATTTGAAGAAGTGGAAAAACATTTCCGTTGGCATTTGACCAATCATTTCACGTTTAAATTCAGTTTCCCAAACTAGCCAATTTCTTCCGCCAAAATCAATGGCTACTTGTGCTAAACAATCGTCCATTGGTAAACAAAATCCGTAACGTTCAATACCTAATTTGCTGCCTAAAGCTTTTGCAAAAACTTCTCCTAATGCAATCGCTGTATCCTCAATTGTGTGGTGTTCATCAACTTCTAAATCACCTTTGACTTGAATTTCTAAATCCATTTGACCGTGGCGAGCAATTTGGTCTAACATGTGGTCAAAAAAGGAAATTCCTGTATTGATGTTGCTTTTTCCTGTTCCGTCTAAGTTTAATGTGATGTCAATATCGGTTTCATTGGTAGTTCTTTTGATGGTAGCGGCTCTTTGTTCTAATTTTAAGAACTCATAAATTTGTTGCCAATCCGTTGTTTGTAAAGCGATTACATTTTGTAATTCTTCCAATGACGAGGCGATTTCATTTCCACCCAAATTGGCTTCGTTTTTAATAAAAATCGCTTTTGAACCTAAGTTTTTAGCCAATTCCACATCGGTAATTCTATCGCCAATTACAAAAGAGTTTTCCAAATCATATTCTGAATTATCCGAATACTTGGTTAACATTCCAGTTCTTGGTTTTCTGGTTGGCGCATTGTCTTCTGGAAAACTTCTGTCGATAAAAATTTCATCAAATGTTACACCTTCATTTTCAAATGCTCTTAAGATGAAATTTTGGGTTGGCCAAAATGTATTTTCTGGAAAACTTTCAGTTCCTAAACCATCTTGATTGGTCACCATTGCCAATTCGAAGTCCAGTTCATTGGCTATTTTACTCAAGAATTGAAACACTTTTGGGTAAAATTCTAATTTGGTTAAATTGTCTAATTGGTAATTTTCTGGTTCTAAAACCAGAGTTCCATCTCTATCTATAAATAGCACTTTTTTCGGCATTGTTGAAAGTTTTTAATAATTGAATAATTTGTTCGGTTTCTTCTTTAGTTCCAATACTAATTCGCAAACAATTTTCGCATAAAGGTTGGTTACTTCTGTTACGCACCACTACTCCATTATCTATGAATTGTTGGTATCTAAAATTAGCATCGTCTACTTTAAAAAGAATAAAATTTGCATCAGAAGGATAAACTTTCTCTACAAAACTACATTTGGAAAGAGCAGTTTCTAATCGTTTTTTCTCGACTAAAATCTTTTTCACTTGCGCTGGCATAGTGCTTTGATTTAGTTTCTTAATGGCGGTTTCTTGAGATACTTCGTTGATATTGTAAGGCGGTTTAATCTTGTTTAATACCGAAATGATTTCTTTGGAAGCATACAAAATTCCAATGCGTAAACCAGCCATTGCATAAGCTTTTGAAAGCGTTTGTGTGATAATGAGATTTGGAAAATCTTTCAAAACACTCAACCAACTTTCATCTTCCGAAAAATCGATATACGCTTCATCTAGCACTACTAAACCTTTGAATTGGTCCAAAATTTTAATCACTGAGGCATCGTTGAAGGAATTCCCTGTTGGGTTGTTAGGCGAACACAAAAAGATAATTTTGGTGTTTTTATCAACGGCGTTTAAAATAGCATCCACATTAGGTTGAAACTCCTCATTTAGTAATACTTCACGATTTTCAATGGCGTTCACATTCGCTAAAACACCGTACATTCCGTAAGTTGGTGGCAAAGTGATGATGTTATCTCGATTGGGTTCACAAAACGCTCTGAAAACTAAATCTAAAACTTCATCGCTGCCATTTCCTAATAAAATAGTGTCTTTTGGAACATTATTTTTTTCAGCAATTATAGCTTTTAATTCTCTTTGCTGCGGATCTGGATAGCGGTTAATTCCATTCGAAAATGGATTTTCATTAGCATCCAAATAGATCATTGGTTTTTTAAACTGTTCAAATTCATCTCGAGCTGAAGAGTACGGACTCATTTTTTTAACGTTTTCCCGGATTAAGTTTTCTAAATTCATAGCTTTTATTTTAATCGTAATGTAACTGCATTTTTGTGTGCTTGTAAACCTTCAGCTTCTGCCATAGTTTCAATTGCTTTTCCAATGTTTTGAATACCAATATTGGATATTTTTTGGAACGTCATCGCTTTCATGAAACTATCCAAATTCACCCCACTGTAACTTTTTGAATAACCGTTTGTTGGTAATGTGTGATTGGTTCCAGAAGCATAATCACCAGCGCTTTCAGGCGTATAATTTCCAATGAAAATTGAACCTGCATTTTGAATACCATCAACGAAATAGTCTTCGTTTTTAGAACATACAATAAAATGTTCTGGACCATATTCATTGATTAATGATAAAGCAGTTTTTTCGGTTTCCACGAAGATTAATTTGGAATTATTGGTGGCAACTTGCGCAATTTCTTGTCTTGGCAATTCTTTTAGTTGCTTGTATACTTCTTCTTCTACGTCATTCAAGATGTTTTTATTGGTAGTAACCAAAATTACTTGGCTGTCTTTACCATGTTCGGCTTGACTCAATAAATCGGAAGCTACGAAACTTGGAATAGCGGTTTCATCAGCGTAAACTAATAATTCACTTGGACCAGCTGGCATATCTATAGCTACACCGTTTTGAGAAGCAAATTGTTTAGCAATCGTTACAAATTGATTTCCTGGTCCGAAGATTTTATAGACTTGTGGAATCGTTTCTGTTCCGAATGTCATTCCAGCAATCGCTTGAATTCCGCCTACTTTATAGATTTTTGTTACGCCACATAAATCAGCAGCATAAAGAATTGCAGCATTAATTTTTCCATTTTTATCCGGTGGCGAACACAAAACAATTTCTTGACAACCTGCTAGTTTTGCAGGAACAGCCAACATCAAAACCGTTGAAAACAAAGGAGCCGTTCCACCTGGAATGTATAAACCAACTTTTTGAATCGGACGTTTTTCTTGCCAACAAGTTACTCCGATGGTAGTTTCAACTACAATTTTATCTGTTTTTTGAGCTGTGTGAAATTGTTCGATATTTGATTTTGCTAATTGAATGGCTTCTTTTAATTCGGCAGCAACTTCCTTTTTAGCCGATTCAATCTCTTCTGTAGTGACTTGAATATTGTCCAATGTTACGCCATCAAAGAAAGAGGAATACTTGGCAATGGCTTTATCGCCTTTTTGTTGTACTTCTTTGAAGATTTGCTTTACCGTTTCTTCTACATCAGAGAACGTTTGAGTTGGTCTTTTGCAAATTTCTGACCAAGTTTCGGGTTTTGGGTTATATATTTTTTTCATATGTCTAACTTCTAATATCTAATTTCTAACTTCTTACAGCACCATTTTCTCAATTGGGCAAACCAAAATTCCTTCGGCTCCAGCTTCTTTTAATTGGTCGATGACTTCCCAAAATTTATCTTCATCAATTACAGAATGTACGCTACTCCAACCTTCTTCGGCTAACGGCATAACTGTTGGACTTTTTAAAACGGGAAGAATTTTACTGATTTCTGAAATCTTATTATTGGGAACATTCATTAAAATATATTTCGATTTTCTAGAACGCAAAACGGATTGAATTCGGAATTTAAGTTTGGTTAAAACTTGTTTGGCTTCTTCTGAAATTTGTGGTGAAACAGCAAGAACAGCTTCACTTTTTAGAATGACTTCTACTTCTTTTAATCCGTTTTTAAACAAAGTACTTCCACTAGAAACGATATCAACAATCGCATCTGAAAGTCCAATGTTTGGGGCAATTTCAACCGAACCTGAAATTTGGTGAATATCTACGGAAATTCCTTTGGAAGAAAAGTAATCTAAAACGGTTTTTGGATAAGAAGTGGCCACACGTAATCCGTTTAAATCTTCGGTTGATTTGTAGTTGAAATTTTTTGGAACGGCTACTGAAACTTTACATTTGGAGAAACCTAATTTCTCGGCAATTTGAATGTTTTGTCCTTTTTCAACCAATAAATTATCGCCAACAATAGCAATATCTACTACTCCATCAATCAAATATTGTGGAATATCAGAATTGCGCAAATAATATACTTCTAAAGGAAAATTAGAAGCCGTAACTTTAAGTTGGTCATTTCCATTGTAGATTGAAATTCCACAATCTCGAAGAATTTGGATACTTTCGTCGTGTAATCGACCTGATTTTTGAATAGCAATTTTTAAAGTGTTCATTTTAAATTTAATTTGTTTAAAATGAGTACACCAAGAAGATTTTAAAAATACTGAACAATAAAAAACCCGCTTGATGTACTCAAACGGGTTTCTGATTTATATGAATTAATTACATAACATCATTACTTCGCTTGAGCGGAGATATGATGATGATGATGTAATTGATTTAAAAACATAATTTCTGTTATTATTTAACATTGCAAATGTAACAACTAATTTTTCGAATAAACAAAATGTTTTTGAAATTTTATATTTTGTTTAGTGATCATCATTTGTTGATTCTTCTTCTAAATTAGACTCTGATGTATTGCTATTGGTGATATTTTCTCTGATTTCAGTATGACGAATTTCGCCACCTGAATTTCCTACTTTGATAGACAAAATAGAAGTACTAATTGCTAAAATTAATATTATCAGAGATAAAATAAATGCTTTTGCATGTTTTTTTGTATTAACTACTAATCCTGCAACAGATAAAATGCCCAAAACATAAAGTAATTTCATGAAAGTTTCTGCCATTTCTTCATGCTCGTGAATTAGGTCATGAGAAATTCCTAATTCTTCAGTAATTTCTTCCGCTCCTTCACCAGTCATCATAGTGGCTTTTCCCATAATCATACAAATGATAAAGATTACATAAGCTGTATTAACTAAAATCGTATGTTTCTTTATAATGCCATAAATTAAAACTCCAATACCAAACATTAATCCGATAATAGGGAAATGGTTTAAAACCATGTGTAAATGTGCTTGATTCATAACTTTTGTTTTTTTAATTGGTTAGATCGAAAACTCCTTTAGTTACTATTTTTGAGTTTTCATTAATGGTTTTGTTTGGTAAAATTTCTACAAATTGACTTGATTTTTCACCAATTGAAACCAATATTTTCTTAAAAACATAATTGCTTTTATTTTCTTGTAATAAAAGTACGAAATTTTTATTGTTTTCACTAATTAATGCATCAATTGGAATTCCTAATCCTTTTTTTGAATCGATTATAATTTCAGCTTCTACAAACATTCCAGATAGTAATTTGATTTTGTCATTTGGATTTAAAGTACCAAAAACAGCAATGGTTCTATCTTTATTTTCAATCGATTTTCCTACCACTTGTACTTTTGATGTAAAAATATCTTTGCTTGATTCGGGAATTGTAAAATTAATTTTTTGACCTTCTTTAACGTGGAGGATATCTCTTTCGAATATACTCAAATTTAAATGTAAATAATTGGTATCTACAACTTCTAAAATTACATCAGATGGCGACATGAACATTCCAACATTTGCATTCATAACCGTAATATCTCCTGAAATTGGCGAGGTTAAGGTAATAACCGATGTGAATTTTCCTTTTTCAACATTCGCTGGATTGATATTAAGTAACAATAGTTTTTCACGTAAACCTAAATACATTCCTTTTGCTTGTCGATAATCGCTTTCTGCTTTCAAATAATTCTTTTGTGATGTAATTTTTTCATTATACAATGTTTTCTGACGTTCAAATTCGGATTTTAAATAATTGATTTGCTCGGCAACTTCTACATAGTCTTTTTGAATGTCTAAATATTCGGTATTTTCTAATGTTATTAAAGCTTGACCTTTTAAAACTTTATCACCTACCAACAATTTGGTTGCTTTTACATAACCTCCAATAAATGGTGTTATTTTTGCGCGATATTGTGGCGGAACATCAATTTTTCCTGATGCTTTTACAGTTATATTAAAATCTTCTTCTGTTGGAGTGCCTATAATCATTCCTGAAGATTTGAATTGCTCAGCAGTAACGGTTATTAGTCCATCATCTTTAACGGTTTCTTCTACTGCTTCTTTTTTACATGAAACTGTAAAGAAAGCTAGTGTTAGTATGTATAAAATCTTTTTCATTGTTTTTTATAAATTGATGTATTGTAAATCTAATTGAGTTTTATTGTATTGAATAACTGCATCTAAATATTCAACCTGAATAGTTGTTGCATTTTCTAAACTTAAGATATATTGGAAAAAATCAATTTCTCCATGTTTATAACTACTATTGGCAACTTTAATGATTTCTTCAAACACTTTTTTACCATATTGATTGTAGTAATCGATGGCTTGTTGATATTGATTTAATTCATTGTTTTTTTGCTTAATATAAGCCTCAATTTTTGTTTGTTCGTTTTGCTTTTGTTCTTCCCAAGCTTGAGTTTCTAATTTTGCTACTTTTGATTTAGTAATGTTGCCATTAAATAAAATCGGGACAGATAATCCAACTTGAAATCCATATAAAGATTGAGAAAGTCCGGTGTTCTTACCTTGAAAATATTCTAGATTTAAATCGGGTAACCAATTTTGTTTTTGTAAACTCTCACTTGATTTATATTTTTTTGTAATACTTTCTAAATAAGTAATATATAATTCTTTACTTGAAGTGATTTTTAAATTATTTAATGGTTTGATTTCTGATAAGTTAATCGCTATTTTTTCATCACTTTGAACCAATGATTGTAACAATTCAAACTGAGCTGATTTTGCTTTATCAATTTGAGATAACTTAGTTCTTATTTGTCTAAATTTTGCTTCGGCAGTAATTTTTTCTAAATAATTAGTTTCACCTAATTCAAATCTGCGATTACTTGCTTTCGAAAAATTTTGGTATAAACTATCTAAATACTGATACAATTTTTCTTGGTGTTTCAAGTAAACGATTTCATGATATACTTTTGAAACTTCCAGCGTAAGTTTATTTTTCTGTATTTCAAAACCTGATTTTTCCTTTTCATATTCAGCAACATATACTTTTCTTTGTGCTCCATAAACCGTTGGAAAAGCAAATGATTGTTGGGCGCCAAATACTTTTAAAGGTAAATTATTTAACGCTAAATTATTTTGATCATAACTGTAATAAACATTCGTTTTCTCAAAATCATACGCCAATTTTATAGCTTCTTTTGCTTTATCAACCTGTAATTGTCCTGATCTTATATTTTTATTATTAGCAATTGCTTTTGATACCAAACTATCCAATTCAGGATTACTTTGTTGGCTAAAGCCCAATAATGAACTAAATAACAAAAAGATGATAATGTTATTATTTTTCATTTTTTTGAATTTTAGTTTTTTCTCTTCTTTTTCGTCATATATCTTGAATAAAACAGGTAAAACAATTAAAGTTAAAAGAGTTGCAGTTAATAAACCACCAATTACAACGGTTGCTAATGGACGTTGCACCTCTGCTCCTGCTCCTGTAGAAATAGCCATAGGTAAAAATCCTAAAGCAGCTGCTGCTGCAGTCAATAAAACGGGTCGAAGTCTATCTGTTGTTCCTTTTAAAATTAGTTCGTTCATGTCTTTCATTCCACTGTGTTTTAATTCTTTGAAATGTTCAATTAATACAATTCCGTTTAAAACGGCGATTCCGAAAAGAGCAATGAATCCAACACCAGCTGAAATACTAAACGGTAAATCGCGCAACCATAGAAATAAAATTCCTCCTACTGCAGAAAGTGGAATTGCGGTATAAACCATCATAGCTTCTTTAATAGAACCAAAAGCAAAATGCAATAAGATAAAAATTAAAAATAATGCAATTGGAACAGCTATCAATAATCTGGCTTTAGCACTTTCTAAATTTTCAAATTGTCCGCCATACGTAACGCGATATCCAGGAGGCAAATCGATTTTTGCTTCAATAATTTTCTTAACATCATCTACAACACTTTGTAAATCGCGGTTTCTTACGTTGATTCCAACCACAATTCTTCTATTGGTATTATCTCTGGAAATTTTTGCTGGGCCTTCTGTGTATTCAATAGTTGCAAGTTCTCG
This sequence comes from Flavobacterium sp., assembly GCF_036782315.1. Lineage (GTDB taxonomy): Bacteria > Bacteroidota > Bacteroidia > Flavobacteriales > Flavobacteriaceae > Flavobacterium. The sequence goes on along the minus strand of NZ_DAIPZK010000009.1, from coordinate 76,187 downwards.
TAATGGAATTTGTTCGCCATTTGGTACAGAGACATATAAATTTCTCAAATCTTCAATATCCGTTCTGTTGGTTTTATCTAAGCGAATTACCATATCAAAACGTTTTTCTCCTTCAAATACATTACCAACTACTTTACCTGCAAATCCAAGTGAAATCATATCGTTTAAATCAGCAATGTTTAAGCCGTAGCGAGCAATTTTACTTCTGTCGTATTGCACAAACATTTGGGGTAAACCTTCTGTTTTTTCAATAATGATATCCGAAGCGCCTGCTACATTACGAATGGCTTTTTCCACTTCATGCGCTTTTTTGGCTAATACATCTAAATCTTCACCAAATATTTTAATCGCAACGTCAGAACGAGAACCTGAAATAAGTTCGTTAAAACGCATTTCGATAGGTTGTGTAAACTCGATTTCCATGTTTGGAATTTGTTTTTCTAAAGCGGCTTTAATTTTATCTGCTAATTCATCTTTAGAATCGGCAGAAACCCATTCCGATTTTGGTTTTAGTTTGACAATCACATCGCTTTCCTCCATACTCATTGGATCTGTAGGAACTTCGGCAGCACCAATCCTACTTACCACTTGTTCGACTTCTGGAAAGTTTTTTAAGATGATTTTCTCAATTTTAGTTGTGGTTTCTATTGTTTTACTTAACGAAGTTCCAGTTTTCAATACGGGTTGAATTACAAAATCTCCTTCATCTAATTGCGGAATAAATTCGCCACCCATAGTTGAAAATAAAGCAATAGCTGTGAAAAGTAAAGCAACAGCTCCAAACAAAACTTTTTTAGTATTTTGTAAAGCCCATTTAATTACAGGTAAATACCAAGAATTTAGCTTATTAATTAATTTGCGTGAAAATGAATTTGGGTTTTCTTCTTTTGGTTTTAAAAACAATGAAGCTATTACAGGAACATAAGTAAAACAAAACAACATAGCGCCTAATAAGGCAAAACTGAATGTCATAGCCATGGGCTTGAACATCTTTCCTTCTACACCAGAAAGTGATAAAATAGGAATAAATACAATCAAAATAATCAACTGACCAAATATGGCCGAATTCATCATTTTTGAAGCACTTTTATAGGTGATTTGATCAATTTCATCCTGACGTTCTTTCTTATCTAAGCCTATTAAATGAGCTGATTTACTTGCAATTTGAAACGCGATAAATTCAACAATGATAACGGCTCCGTCAATAATTATCCCAAAATCGATTGCACCTAAACTCATTAAGTTAGCATCAATTTTGAAAACATTCATGAACGAAATGGCAAACAACAGACAAAGTGGAATAACAGAAGCTACCACCAAACCAGAACGCCAATTTCCTAATAAAAGAACTACAACGAAAATTACGATTAAACAGCCTAATATTAAGTTTTCAGCAACTGTAAATGTGGTTTTTCCAACTAATTCACTTCTTTCTAAAAATCCGTTGATATAAATTCCATCTGGTAATGTTTTTTCAATTTCGGCTACTCGGTGTTTTACATCTTCAATAACTTTTTTAGAGTTACCATCTTTAAGCATCATTACTTGTCCTAAAACCTTCTCACCTTCTCCATTTCCGGTAATGGCTCCAAAACGATTGGCATGACCAAATTGTACTTTTGCTACATTTTTGATATAAATAGGTGTTCCAGAATCATTTTTAACGACTATATTTTCAATATCTTCGATAGAGTTAACTTTTCCTTCACCACGAATAAAATAACTCTCATTTGTTTTTTCAATATACGAACCTCCTGCAATGCTATTATTTTTTTCTAAAGCCGTAAATACATCAGAAGTTGAGATATTCATAGCTTTTAAACTTGCGGAATTGATAGCAACTTCATACTGTTTTAAATAACCACCCCAAGTATTAATTTCAACAACTCCTTTTATTCCTGATAATTGACGTTTTACTACCCAATCTTGAATCGTTCTTAAATCGGTAACCGAATATTGATTTTTGAATTCTGGTTTTACTTCTAATGTATATTGATAAATTTCTCCCAAACCAGTGGTAATTGGTCCCATCTCTGGAGTTCCAAATCCTTCTGGAATTTTTTCTGAAGCTGCTTTAATTTTTTCAGCAATAAGTTGTCTTGGTAAATAAGTACCTATTTCATCCTCAAAAACAATAGTAACTACTGATAAACCAAATTTTGAAATGGAACGAATTTCTTTTACACTAGGCAAATTAGCCATTTCTATTTCTACTGGATACGTGATGTATTGCTCAATATCTTGAGTGGATAGATTTCGAGATGTTGTAATAACTTGTACCTGATTATTAGTTACATCTGGAACGGCACCAATTGAAATTTGGAAAACAGAAAACAAACCAAAACCAAATACTCCTAAAGTAAAAAGTAAAATAATGAGTTTGTTGCGTAAACTAAAAGCAATTATTTTTTCTAACATTTTAATAGATTTAAAATAAACGAATAGCATTTATCGGCAATATGGATAAATACGCTTGAATCATTAAAAATGATTATTTACGAAAAATGTTAGGCTATTTTAGGAGGCAACCAAATAGAAGCAATCAAATGCGATTTGAAATTTTTGTGGTAAAAAAACTTCTGCTTGTTTGGAATTAAGACTTTAATAGGTTGAATTTGAAAATTTGCATTGTTAGTTAATAAAAAAACAGTTGATGCAATTTCAAAGGTTTTAAAAGGTAAATCTTGGTGTTCTTCTTTATTATTTTCGGCATTTTTTGAGTAATGTGATTCCAGAAAATCAATAAAAGAAATGGAAGCAGTTGTTAATTCGTTTTTATGCTCAATGTAATGTTCAATTAAATTCGGAATTTTCAATAATTGCCCGATTGATGTGTTGGCACACATAAATACTGAAATTAAAAATATGACAATTAGTTTTTTCATTATAACCGAATTATGAAAATACCTTACAAAGATAATTAATAAAAGTACATAATTACTTAAGAACTACTTAAGTTTGGCCAAAGGAAAAATTAAAATGAATTTTGTTGTTTCATTTAACTTGCTTTTTACTTTTATTTCAATTTTTAATAAATCGCAAAGTCTTTTTACGATTGACAAACCTAAACCAGTCCCTTTTATATTAGGATGACTTGAGACATCTGAACGATAAAAGGAATTGAAAATTTTATCTAAATCATTTTCAGCAATCCCAATTCCATTATCAATTATAGAAAAAATAATTTCTTCTTGATTTTTTTCTAATTCTAAAGAAATTTCACCATTGTTGTTAGAATACTTAATAGCATTAGAAATCAAATTACTTATGATTATGGATAACAAATAATTGTCAGAAAGGATATAATAATCTTCGGTAAAGTTCGCTTTTATTTTGAGTTTTTTACTTTCTGTTTTTTCTGAAAAACGAGCTAAATTATCAAGTATTAATGCGTTAAGATAGATAGATTCTTGTTTAACGTTTTGCTTTTGATTCTCGAATCGAGCTAACAATAACAATTGGTCAACCATATGATTTAGTCGGTCCACTTCTGAAATACAGAATTGAATTTTCTCTTCGTATTCTTGTTGATTTCTTGGCTTTCTAATAAGAACTTCCATAGTTCCTTTAATAACTGCCAAAGGTGTTCTTAATTCATGAGAAGCATCAGACGTGAATTGTTTTTCTCTATCAATAGCACTTTCAATACGGTTTAATAGATTATTTATGTTTTTAGAAAGAAGATATAATTCATCTTTATTTTGCGGTAATGGAATTCGTGTTTGTAAATTGTCTTTTGTAATTTGACTTGAAGTATCAATGATAGTTCGAACTGGTTTTATACTTCTTCCTGCAAAAAAACGGGCAATTAAGAATAATAAAATTAAAATTAACGGAAATGTAATTAAAAGAATATTCTTTAAAATTAAAACGATTTCAAAATCTTCTAAAGACATGGCAACAACTAAATATCCAACAACCTTTCCGTTATTAATAATTTCAGTTTGAATTTGTCGAATTGGAATTAGATTTAATTTTGTATCAATGAAGGTGTTGTTTTTTGAGAATAATATCAAATCAGAATTTTTAAGATTTGGCGATTTATCAATAATTTCTTTGTTGTTATCATAAAACTCAACAAACACAGGATTTACTCTAATAGAATTATGTTCGCGAGCTCGCCATTGATCTACATGAATTAAATAGGTATCATTTGAATCTGTAGAAACGTCATCTAAATGTTTGTATAATTCTTCTTGAATTTCTTCATTAACGTGTTTGTTTACGCTATACTTTACAATGTTATAGATGAATAAAAATACAATTGCAATAAGAAAAGAACCACTTACAATGTAGTTAAACGCAATTCTATTTTTAAACGAAAGTGAAAACATAAGTTAACGAGTTATGGATTCAAAATTTGGCTCTATATGAATTAAAACGTGACCTAATTCAATAAGTTCTTTTCGTAAGGTATCTTTCAGTTTGTGAGCAATATCATGTCCTTCTTTTACTGATTTATTTCCGTCTACCATAGCATGTAAATCAACATGATATTTCATTCCAGCTTTTCTAATGAAGCATTTTTCGATGCAAATTACTCCATCAACTTGAAGAGAAATCTTTTTAATATCAGCTTCTAAGTCATGATATAAATGTTCATCCATAATTTCACCTAATGCTGGACGGAAAATTTTATAACAATTGTACAATATAAATCCAGAAGCTAATAAAGCAGCCCAATCATCAGCTGCTTCATAACCTTTTCCAAAATACAAAGCAATTGAAATTCCAATAAATGCAGCAACCGAAGTAATAGCATCGCTTCTATGGTGCCAAGCATCTGCTTTTAAAGAACTACTTTTTGTTTCGATACTTTTTCTCATTACAATTTGAAACGAAATTTCTTTCCAAAGAATGATTGCACCCAGAATAAAAAGCGTAAAAGGTTTTGGCAGTTCGTGTGGTGTTCCAATGTTTTGAATACTTTCGTAAGCAATAATAGTAGCCGAAGTAATTAAAAACCCAACAACTAAAAAAGTAATCAAAGGTTCTGCTCTTCCATGACCATAAGGATGATTTTCATCGGCAGGTTTGTTTGAATATTTAATTCCAAAAAGTACTAAAAAAGAAGAAAAAATATCTGCAGTTGATTCAATAGCATCAGCAATCATTGCATAAGAATTACCAAAATAACCCGAAATACCTTTTATTAAAGCTAATAACGTATTTCCTATGATACTAAAATAAGTGGCTTTGATAGCTTTTTCAGTGTTTGGCATGCTAAATTTCGTTTGCGATATACCCTACTCCTCTAATAGTTTTAATTAATTCTTGGTCTTTAGTAAGATTTAGTTTCTTTCGAATAGAGTTCATAAAAACATCAATAACACCAGTATCATATTCGAAATGAATATCCCAAACGTCTTCAATTATGTTTGTTCGGGTGCATACCTGACCTTTATTTTTAATTAGATATTCAAGTAATTCAAATTCTCGTTGGGTCAAAGATACTTCTTTATTATCAACAAAAACCTGAAATTTTGATTTATCGATTTTGATATTTCCTAAGGTTAAAACTTTAACTTCATCTTTTGTTCGGAAGTGAATTTTGATTCTTTCTAATAATTCATCAAAAGAAAAAGGTTTTTTTATGTAATCATTCGCTCCTGCTTTTAATCCTTCAATTGTTTCTTGAACTGTATCTTTAGCTGTTAGAAAGATAATAGGAAGATTTGTTTTCTCTTTACGAATGAATTTACAAACATCAATTCCTTGTATTTTAGGTAACATCCAATCTAATAAAACCAAATCCACGGGAAGCGTAACTGCTTTTTTTAAACCTTCTTCGCCATCGGAAGCAGTTGAAATAGTATAACCTTCTTCTTCTAAACCTTGTTTTAAGAAGTCAACTATTCCTCTTTCGTCTTCAACAATTAAAATATGCATAGTTAGGTGTGGATTATTGTTCAACAAATTTAATTCCAAATGATACAATGTTAGCATTCAAACCATCATTTCTATCGTAATGATTAAACCTTAAATCTATGTTTTTTAAACCAAATCTCCAAATTTTAGCATTCGTAAAAATATCAGTATAGTTGATACCAAACCCATATTGACTGGCATTGAACGTTGATAAATCGTAATCTGAGGTGTAATATTTTTCAGTAGACAAATGCATGTCATATGGCGCAAAATATTTGGTTTTCTGTTGTGTATAGTAGCGATACATTGGGAAAACAGTAAACTTATCAGTTATCTTATAAGGGATTTCGATATTAAAAGTATGAGATGTAATATCCCAATTATCAAAATAATAGCGGTAATAAGTTCTTAAAGTAAATTTTTCATTCAGATAAAAATTCCACCTTGTTCCAATAGGTAATTTGAATCTTGAATTGGGTAAACGTTCAATATCATCAGCTAGTTGAAATTCATTTATATAGAAGTTGCCTTTGTCTGCAAAATAAACACGTTGATAAGGTGTAGAAAGCAAACCATTTTGATACAAAACATCCATAAAAACAGAACCTTGTATTTTTTTGGTAACTACTTGTGAAAAAGCCAAACTTAAAGCAAATGAATTTCGATTTTTTTGGTCGTGAAATTTAAAATTAGATGGATTATATACTTCAGATGATATTTGTCCAGGTTCAGGTATAACTGTGAAATGATTGTAGATACCTCCATTCATTCCATTATTATCAGCAAAATCTTGTAATTCTTTAGGGTAAATAGGTTTCCAGGTATCTAAATATACGTTTGCATTTACAGAAACTTCTGAATTTTTCCCGTTAAATAATCTAGATACACCACCACCAAAACCAATAGAAGAATAATCGTATTCTACCGAACCCGATATATGTCCGTTCCAAATGGTGTTTCTATCATCAGAACTATGACTGTAATTTAAAACCAAAGAAGTTAAAACATCTTGAGCAGAAGCACCAGAACTTGCTTGCCACGGACTTGGTGTATTACTATCAAACGGATTAATATTTCCAGACGAAGCTGAAGAATATGCCGATAAACCAGCATCCACTGTTAATACATCATCATCATTCAAAGGAATTGCAACTACAATAGTAGGTGTAATATTCGTTAACTTTTCCATTCCTTTTCCTCCAGAAACCGCTGAGTGAACACCATCCTGTTTGTAATAACTCATAAGAAAGTCAACTTCGATAGTTTCTAAAACACGTTTTTTATACGTTACATCAGTTGAATCTTTCTCTTGAGCAAAACCAATTAGCGAAAAGAGTATAACTAGTAGGGTGAATTTATTTTTCATATTCTTATTTAATTGCAACCACAACCACCACCCGTTTTTCCACCATTTGCTCCAGAAGCTGCTTCTCTATATACTTGAAAAGTGGTTTCAAAACGTTCTGAAGATCTTGCTGAGAGTTTCATATCAGGATCGTTAATGTATTGTTTATCGTATTCCTTTACCGAATTACAAGATGTAATTCCAACTATTATTAATGCTAATGCCAATACTTTTTTCATTTTATTGATACTTTTTGATGTCTATATTTTTTGAAACATGTATACCGCCTTTATCATCAACAATAATACATTCTATTCCATTTAACTGATTTACTAAATCTAATCCAACTTCTACACCCAGTACAAAAATTCCTGTAGCTAATGCATCCGCTATTTCAGTTTGTTTTGCAAAAACGGAAACACTAACAATTCCAGTTGCAGGATAACCTGTTCTGGGATCAATGATGTGAGAATAACGTTTTCCATTGAAAGTAACATATTTCTCGTAACTACCTGAAGTTTCTACCGCACTATCATCTAAAGGAAAAGTTGCAAAAACTTTATTTTTGTTCATTGGATTAACAATACCAACAGTCCAAGGAGCGCCATTAGGTTGTGTACCCCAAGTATTAATATCACCCGAAACATTTACTAAACCCGATTTACAGCCTTTTTCTTGTAATAGAATTTTAATTTTATCGGCAATGTAACCTTGTCCTATTCCGCCAAGACCTAATTTCATCCCTTTGTTTTTAAGGAAGATTGTGCTGTCTTTTGAGTTTAAAATAATATTTTGATACCCAACTTTTTCAACTGATTTTTTTATAGCTTCTGCAGATGGCATTTCTTTCATACTCCCATCAAATTTCCAAATTTTATCCATTGAAGCATAGCTAATATCAAATGCTCCAGAAGTTAATTTGGAAATTTTGGTTGCTCTATCCACTAAATCAAAAACTTCTTGATTTACTTTAATAGGACTAATTCCTGCATTCTGATTTACTTTTGAAATTTGACTTGTAGGTATCCAATCCGATATTAAATTTTCAATTCGTTTTACTTCTTGAATTGCTAAACTTGTAAACTCGTTTCCTTGTAAGGAATCTTTTGCTACAACAGTAATTTCAAATGGACTTCCTAACAAATTTTCTTTTTTCTTAAAAATTTGTTGTCCAAATGAAATAGATTGTGTTGCTAAAAGCAAAAGAATGAATAGCTTTTTCATTTTTTCTCGAATGCATGAATCATTTTAATATACTCTTCCGGAGAAACATTTTTAAAGCCCATTTTTCCTAGTACTTTTCCATTATTGTCTAAAATTACAACTAATGGAAAACTTCCATCTGGATTAAATTTATCCGCTAATTTTCTGTTGCGATCCATTTGTTCTTTTGGTAATTCATTGGCTTTTTTTCTTGGAAAATCAGCTCTAACAATTATCCATTGTTTTGCTGCTTCTTTTTTAAAAGTATCTGACTGCCAAATGTTTTTATCTAATTTGATACATGGCGCGCACCAATCTGAACCAGAAAAAACTATTATAATATTTTTATCTTGTTCAGCGGCTATTTTTTTTGCTTCTTCAAAATTGTAGTTCCAATCTTGAGAGAATCCTAATGTTGTAACAAAAAGGATAAGGGTAATAACTATTTTTTTCATTTTATTTTTTTGTTAATTACTGAATACAAATGTTTTAATAACTTTTATATCCAATCAATTACTATACAAATTAACTTTAATTCTATCAAATAATTATATTGAGAGTATTACATTAAGCAAAAATTAAGTTTATTTGAGTTTGTTATTCAAATATAAATAATCAGCTGTTTGATACCAAGAAATTGTCTCGTCTAATTCAGGCTTACTAACTGGTAATACATTTAGTTTGTTTGTTTTTTCATTCCAAAAATAATTTGTACTTGTTCTTTTGTTTGATAAAATAGTTACATTATTATCTCTTTTTAATGCAAGTTTTAGATAAGTTCCAATCAATGCTCTTTCTTTATATTTTTTTGAGAATACATCCAATCCAAAAAAGTTAGAGGTATAACTCCAATGTAATTGACCAAATAAAGTAGGAAAAACATCAATTTGACTACATAATTTTGTTACTTTTTGAGTCTGAATAAAGTTTTGTCCGTAAATAATTGCTGGAATATGATAATTCGCCACATCAATTTCATCTTTACCAGCACTGCTAGCACAATGATCTGCTATAAAAACAAAAATAGTGTTCTTAAACCAAGGTTTATTTTTCGCTTTTTTAAACATTTTTTGTAAAGCATAATCTGAATATTTAACAGCACCATCTCTTCCAAAGCCAGAAGGAATATCAATTTTATTTTCAGGATAAGTATAAGGTCTGTGATTAGAAGTTGTCATCACAAAATTTAAAAAAGGTTTCTTTTTTTTATGGTATTCATCTGCCACTTTTATCATTTTATTATAAATATCTTCATCGCAAATTCCCCATGCATTTTCAAAAGTAACTTCATTATCGTCAATATTATGGCGAGTTGTTTTTATGTCATCATTTAATACACTTCCTCTACCTCTATCGTAGATATCAAAACCATTTCCACCATAAAAAGCATTCATGTTATCAAAGTAACCATCGCCTCCATAAAAGAAATTGCATTGATAGTTTTTACTTTTGAAAACATTTGAAATCGTATATAAATTAGAATTATTCGGGCGTTTCACAATACTTTGCCCTGGTGTTGGCGGAATTGATAAAGTAACCGCTTCCATTCCTCTTACAGTACGATTTCCTGTTGCTTGTAAGTTTTTAAAAAATAAACTTTGATTAGCAATACTGTCTAAAAATGGTGTAATTTTATTTTCGTTTCCAAATTCGCTCATAAAACTCGCGCTCATACTTTCGATAAGAATGAAAACTATATTTGGTTTTTTATTGCTATCTAAACTATCTGTGATATTTCGTTTTAAAGCGTAATCATTTTCTAAAAATTTTACATTGTCATCACTTAAATCTTTACGGATAATCTGAAATGCCTCTTTATCAGAAATTGTATTATAAAAAGTTTTAAAATCTAACTTGTTATTTCTTAATTCTGCAAAAAAAGAATAAATTCCAGCTTTTGATATTTCATTATTGTATCGATTTTTAGACCATTCTGCATTAGTATTGGAAATAAAAAACAGATATAAACTCATTATTATAGTTGATAGTATAAATGGTAAAACTCTGTTTTTAAATGAAATTTTAGTTGAAAAAGTATTCTTGAAAAATTCATTTCTGATGAAATAGTAAAAAATGACACCCGTAATTAATAACATTGAAGGAATTAATATGTACAAAGGATACGATTCATGAATGTTTTGAACTACTTCAAATGTGTAAATTAAGTAATCAACAGCGACAAAATTAAAACGACATTTGAATTCTTCCCAAAAAGTAATTTCGGCAAAAAAAGTAAATACAAAAATTAGTAACGTTAATCCGAAACCACTGTAAATTAATATTTTATCTAATTTACTTCCAATTAATTTTCTTGGAATTAACAATATATATATTGTACTAATTACTGCTAAAAAAGATAGAACTCCAAAATCAAATAACAATCCTGTTAATAAAATTCGGGGTAAATTTATCAACGAAATATCAATTTCACTGATTTGCCAAAATAAAAGTACAATTCTTAATAAGAATGAAAACAATATATACCAAACTGAAAAACCTAACAGTAATCTATATCGTTTTGAAATAAAATTTGTTACTATCATAAAACTCAAATTTTTGTCAAAATTGAGTTTTAAATAAAAAGAATAGCTTAAGGGTAACTTAAATAAAAATTAAGATTAGCTTAATTTATAACAAACCATTGTATTTTCTGATAAACCATTCTGCAGTAAGTGTGCTAACAGCTATAAGAAGCAACCATATCCAATCAATTATTGGTGATTTCTTAATAGTCTCTTTTTGTGTTGGGATGTAGTCTTTATTATCAATTAAATTTTGAATTAAATTCTCAATTTGATTTGGATAATAAACTTTACCTTTTGTATTTTGAGCTAATTGTTCTAATCTGTTTTTATCTGGATTTACAAATTGTTTTTCGATCTCGAAATCTAAAACTTCAAATGTTCCTGTAAAACTGCTATTCGACTTTTTTTCTGTTACTTTAAAAGTATAATTACCAGCTTCCAAGCCATCTAAATTTACTTTGAATGAATTATTGGCTTTTAATAAATCGTATTTCTTAGAAGCTTTTGTTTTAGAATTTACTACTTGAATAGTTAATTGAGCCTTATCATCAAATTCATAATTCTTATTGAAATATTCTGCTGTAATTTCGATGCTTTCTCCAGAATTATAAAAACTTTCATAAGTAACATTCAAATTCTTTTTTGAAGCATTTGAAACCAAAAATTGAATGATTTTGTCAGTAAATAGGTCAAAATCGTCAAAAGATTTCTTTTTCAAGTGGTTTTGCAAACGCCATTTCCAAATGTTCTCACCTAACAAATAAGCTTTTCTTTTACTTCCATTTTCAGTAAAAGTTAAAATAGGATTTTGCAATGGAACATTTCTTACTCTTGCAGAAAGTAGTGTGTTTACATTATTTTTGGCCGTAATAACCCCAAAATTATTTTCTAATGGTGGAAAATTTTCAAAACCGATATTGGTTTGAGCGAATAAATTAAAATCGGGTTCAAACGTTGCTAAATAATCTTCTTTTGGCGCAGACATTTTAAAAAATAAATCGTCTTGTACTTGATTTAAAAATCCAAAATCAGTTGCCGTTCCTGTAACTATTAAGGTATTAATTAGAGCTGTTTTATTTTGCTCAAATATGGATTTAAAAGTAGTATTTGGTTGATATAAAATCAAAACATTATAATTTTGTAATGAATTGATTTCGTTTGGCTTTACTATAGTTACTTTACGTTGTTGATTAATTTCAATACTTCTTTTTAAAGCACCTAAATCGGGATGATTAATAGCTGAAATTAAAGCGATTTCGCTACGTTGATCAATTACTTCAACCGCAAAATTCTTAGTATTATTAATTATGTTTTTCTCTTTGATATTCGAAGAAATTACAGCTTTATATTTTGCAATCCCAACTTTATCGGCATTCAATAATACAACAACAGATTGCGCTTTTTTGTCTTTAGAAAATGTAACGGTTTGTTTGTGTACATTTTGATTTCCATTTTGAATAGTAAAAGTAGTTGAAATTGTTTGATTACCATTGTATTGCAAAAAGACTTCAACAGGAAACTTGTTCTTTAAAAAAGCATACTTATTAACGTTTATTTGATTGATTTTCAAATCAAAAACCGTTGTTGTATCACCTAAAATAACTGGCAAAACACTTGTATTTTCCTGAAAACTAAACACATAATCATTACCCATGGTTTGATTTCCATCAGTAAATAAAACTACAGGATAATTTGTGTTTCGGTATAACTGTTTTAAATTTTTAGCTATACCATCAATATGAGATTGTTTTCCTTCAAAATTTAAGTTTTCTAAGGATTGAAATTCTTCGGAAAACGAAAATAATTGAACATCATATTTTTCGGTAATCGCTTTATTTTCAGAAATTTTCAGATATAGTTCTGATGCATCTTTCGTTGCTTTTAATTCTGAAATTGATTTGGAATTATCTACAACTATGGGTAAGGGCGTTTTCTTGATTTCTGTTATTTTTCTGCTGATAATTGGGTTAATCAACAATAAAAATATTGAAAACAAACTAATAAAACGTAAAAAAGCCAAAAACCAGTAGAATTTTGACTGATTTTTGACTTTGTATAAATATTGATAAAATGACAATCCCACAGCAAGAATTACTGATAAGATAAGAAGTAAAATTGTGTTTGTTGTCATTTATAAGTTTAAAAGTTTATAAAGTTTAAAAGTTTAAGAGGGTTGATTTGCTTTAATCATTTGAGATTTGTACAAACCATCTATAAGCATATTGACTTCTGTTATTTTTTCTCGAAGCAATAAATATTCATTTTCATTTATATATTCAAAATCATGACATAAAATAACTTGGTTTAATAGTTCTAATGAAGAACCATAAGCTATTTCAGAAAATCTTGCTTTGTCTTTGTATGAATTTCTTCCAGAACCTTCTACTAAATTCGATGCAATTGATATTGAACATCGTCTCATTTGACTGGTTAAACCAAAAATTTCATCTTTAGGAAATTGTTTCGTAGTCTTATAAATCATTAAAGCTAATTCTCTACCTTTTTGCCAAGCAATTAATTTTTCAAAACTAAAAACTCTCATTTCTTAACTTTTAAACTTATAAACGTCAACCTTTTAAACTTCTATGTAAGCATTCCACCGTCAACATTAATAACTTGACCAGTGACATATGCACTCATATCAGATGCTAAGAAAACACAAACGTTAGCTACATCTTCAGGAGTTCCTCCTCTTTTTAATGGAATAGCATCTCTCCAACCTTTCACTACATCTTCATTTAATTTAGCTGTCATTTCAGTTTCAATAAAACCCGGAGCGATAGCGTTGCAACGAATATTTCTTGAACCTAATTCTAATGCGATAGATTTTGTAAATCCGTTCATACCTGCTTTTGATGCAGCGTAATTAGCTTGACCAGCATTTCCTTTTACTCCTACTACACTACTCATGTTTACAATAGAACCTTTGCGATTTTTCAACATGATTTTTTGTACCGCTTTAGTCATGTTGAAAACTGATTTTAAGTTGATTTCGATTACTTTATCAAAATCTTCTTCTGACATTCTCATTAACAAATTGTCTTTTGTGATTCCAGCATTGTTGATTAAAACATCAATTGTTCCAAATTCAGCAATTACATCATCAACTAATTTTTGAGCTTCATTAAAATCGGCTGCGTTTGACTTGTATCCTTTTGCTTTAATTCCTAAAGCATTTAATTCTGTTTCTAAAGCCATTGCAGATTCAACAGATGAACTGTAAGTAAAAGCAACATTTGCTCCTTGTTCTGCAAAAACTTTTGCTATTCCACTACCAATTCCTCTACTGGCACCTGTAATAATAGCAACTTTTCCTTCTAATAATTTCATAATAAAGATTCGTATTAGTTTGTTTTCGTAATAAAGTTCAAATATAGGAATATTTTAAAGTATAAAAAATGTACCACTTCAATTAAACCTTTTTTATTAAATGTAGTCTTACAAAAATAATCCTAAAACCAACCTATATGAAAAACCAGATTATTTTAGGTCTTTTTGCAATTTGTGGATTGACTTCTTGTAGTAACAACTCAGATGAAAATTATGAAGAAATTCCTTCTTATCCCTTTGTACAAGCAGAATTTGGATCATCTTTAGATTTAAATAACTTGGCTAACTATGCAAATCAAAATATTCCAAGTTATATAATTAAAGATAACTCGCAAGGAAATTTAATTACCGATAAAGGTGCAACATTAGGTAGAGTATTATTTTATGATAAAAATCTTTCATCTAATAATACTATTTCTTGTGCAAGTTGTCACAAACAAGAATTTGCATTTAGTGATACTAACGTGGCAAGTACAGGTGTTAATGGAACAACTGGAAGACATTCGATGCGTCTAATTAATTCGAGATTTGCAACTGAAACCAAATTCTTTTGGAATGAACGCGCTTTAAATTTAGAAACTCAAACTACTATGCCAATTAAAGATCATGGGGAAATGGGATTTAGTGGCGAAAATGGTGATTTATCTTTTAATGATTTAATTACCAAATTAAGTGCAATAGGTTATTATAAAGAACTTTTTAAATTTGTATATGGCTCTGAAGAAATAACAGAAGCAAAAATACAAAGTGCATTAGCTCAATTCATTAGAAGTATTCAATCTTTTGATTCCAAATATGATGCTGGAAGAGCTTTAGCTGCTAATGATGGACAACCCTTTTCAAATTTTACACCACAAGAAAATCAAGGCAAAAACTTATTTTTATCGCCACCCGTTTTTAATGCAAATGGTGTAAGAACTAGTGGAGGTTTAGGATGTGCAGGATGTCATAGAGCACCAGAATTCGATATAGATCCTAATACTTTGAACAATGGAATTATTGGAACAATTGCTGGAACTGGAATTGATACAGGGAATACAAGAGCTCCTTCCCTTCGCGATTTAGTAAAAACTGATGGAACTACAAATGGTCCTATGATGCATACTGGAGTAATTACCACTTTACAAGCAGCTATTGGTCATTACGGAACTATCAATATTGCTCCTGGTAATAATAATTTAGATCCACGACTAAGACCTGGAGGTGTTGGTCAACAATTAAATTTAACAGCTACAGAAGTAAATGCAGTAATTGCATTTTTAAGAACACTCTCTGGAACAGATGTTTATACGAATTCTAAATGGTCGAATCCTTTTAATTAAAAGTAATATAAAATAAAAAGTCCCGATTTACATCGGGACTTTTTTTATTATATGGTTTTGAGGATTATCCTAAAACTTCTTTTACTTTTTTACCAATTTCAGCTGGAGAATCAACTACGTGAATTCCGTTTTCTCTCATGATGCGTTTTTTAGCTTCTGCTGTATCATCAGCTCCACCTACGATTGCACCTGCGTGACCCATTGTTCTTCCTTTTGGAGCCGTTTCACCTGCGATGAATCCAACAACTGGTTTACGGTTTCCGTCAGCTTTAATCCAACGTGCAGCATCTGCTTCTAATTGACCTCCAATTTCACCAATCATGATGATGATTTCAGTTTCTGGGTCGTTCATTAATAATTCAACAGCTTCTTTAGTTGTTGTCCCGATGATTGGGTCACCACCAATTCCAATTGCTGTAGTAATTCCTAAACCTTGTTTTACTACTTGGTCAGCAGCTTCGTAAGTTAAAGTACCAGATTTAGATACAATTCCAACTGAACCTTTTTTGAAAACGAAACCTGGCATAATACCCACTTTAGCTTCTTCTGGAGTAATTACTCCTGGACAATTTGGACCCACTAAACGGCAATCTTTACCTTTAATGTAATCATACGCTTTAATCATATCTGCAACTGGAATACCTTCTGTAATACAAATGATTACTTTGATACCAGCCTCAGCAGCTTCCATAATTGCATCAGCAGCAAATGCTGGCGGAACAAAGATAATTGAAGTATCTGCACCCGCTTTTTCAACAGCATCTTTTACTGTATTAAAAACTGGTCGGTCTAAATGTGTTGAACCACCTTTTCCAGGAGTTACACCACCTACAACATTAGTTCCGTACTCAATCATTTGAGAAGCGTGAAAAGTTCCTTCACTACCTGTAAATCCTTGTACAATTATTTTTGAATTTTTATTTACTAAAACGCTCATGATATATGAATTAAATTGTGTTTAAATTTGTGATGCAAAAGTAAGTTTTTTACCAACAAATCAGTAATTTTTATTATATTTTTTTAATTAGGTTTGCTAATTAGGTATCCATTAATAATTTTGCCATCTTCAAAAGTCCAAATCGCAACAACTTTGGCAATTAACATAATCTCTTTTGGGTTTTCAATAGTAGCCACTTTATGATTATATTTTACTGCTATTTGATTATTTTCTTCGATTAAATGCGATATTTCAAAATAAGAAATCTCGAAATTCAAATTAATAACTTCACTCAGATTCAAAATAAAATTTTTATCTAAAATAGAATTCCCAGAAGAACTATCCCATTCTAATTTAAAATCTTCATGGATTAAAGCATCTAAAAACTGCTTATCTCTTATTCCATCTTCTTTGTACAAAAATTCTAATTTCTCTCTATTTGTCATTTTGTTTCAATTTTTCAATGATTTCTGGAATACGTTTCACATTGGCTAACTGCTTCAATTTTTCTCGCGATTCTTCAATAGGAGTACCAAAATAAGTTTTACCACCTTCAATGGATTTGGTAACACCAGTTTGTCCCATTACCACAGCTTTTGAACCAATAGTAATTCCACTTGTTGTACCAACTTGTCCCCAAAGAGTTACTTCATCCTCTATAACAACACATCCTGCAATTCCAGTTTGTGAAGCAATTAAACATTTTTTGCCAATCACAGTGTCGTGACCAACATGAACTTGATTATCTATTTTAGTCCCAGCTCCAATAGTTGTATCGCCAGTAACTCCTTTATCAATTGTACAAAGTGCACCGATTCCTACATTATCTTCAATTACTACTCGCCCACCTGATAATAATTGGTCAAATCCTTCAGGACGTTTTTTGTAATAAAAAGCATCAGCTCCTAAAATGGTTCCGGCATGAATCATTACGTTATCACCAATTACGGTGTTATCATAAATGGTAACATTGGCATGAATCAAACAATTTTTACCAATTTGAACGTTGTGTCCAATAAAACAATTAGGCTGAATAACCGTACCTTCACCGATTTTGGCAGAATCTGAAATTGCACTATTAGAAGCTTGAAAAGGTCTGAAATGTTTTGTAAGTTTATTGAAATCTCTAAATGGATCATCTGAAATTAACAATGCTTTTCCTTCTGGACATACCACTTCTTTGTTAATTAAAACAATAGTAGCAGCCGATTGAAGTGCTTTGTCATAATATTTGGGATGATCTACAAATACAATATCGCCAGGTTCTACTACATGAATTTCATTCATACCGTGAACTGGAAAATCAGCGTTACCCACAAAATTACAATTGATAATTTGGGCAATTTCTTTTAGAGGATAAACTTTTGGAAATTTCATTAGATAAAAATTAGATTAAAAAGAATATAAAAAAAGTGTTCGGAAAACTCATTGTTAACCGAACACTTTGTAATTATTCTTTTACTCTTTCCATATAGTTACCAGTTGCAGTATCAATTTTGATTTTATCACCTTCATTGATAAATAACGGAACGTTTACTGTAGCTCCAGTTTCAACAGTTGCTGGTTTTGTAGCATTTGTAGCTGTATTTCCTTTAACTCCTGGCTCAGCATAAGTCACTTCTAAAACAATTGAAGCAGGCATATCTACTGATAAAGGTGCTTCTGTTTCAGCATTAATTTGAATCATTACGTTTGTTCCTTCTTTTAATAAATCTGGAGCATCTAAAACATTTTTGTTTAATGTAATTTGTTCAAATGTTTCGTTATTCATAAAGTGAAAATCGTTTCCTTCTGCATATAAATATTGAAAAGTATGTGTTTCTACACGAACTTCTTCGATTTTATGTCCTGCTGAAAACGTATTATCTAACACTTTACCGTTTGTTAATGATTTTAACTTTGTTCTTACGAAAGCTGGACCTTTACCAGGTTTAACGTGTAAAAACTCAATGATTTTGTAAATATCATTATTATATTTAATACATAATCCGTTTCTAATATCTGCAGTTGTTGCCATTGTAATTATTTATGTTTGTTTACTATTATTATTTTTAAATTGAACTTGTATATCCTTTCATAATTCCACGCGATGAGTTTCTTATGAAATCTAAAATTTCATCTCTTTCTGGAGTTGCTTCCATTTCAGCTTCAATAATACTTACTGCTTGAGAAGTATTATAATTTTTTTGATATAAAATTCGGTAAATATCTTGAATTTCTCTAATTTTTTCAGTTGTAAATCCTCTTCTCCTTAATCCAACAGAATTAATACCCACATAAGAAAGTGGTTCTTTTGCAGCTTTTGTGAATGGAGGAACATCTTTACGAACTAACGAACCACCAGAAATCATAGCATGATCTCCAATTGAAATAAATTGATGAACCGCAGCTAAACCTCCAATAATCGCAAAATTACCCACAGAAACATGTCCGGCAAGCGCTACTCCATTTACAATAATTGCGTTATCACCAATGTGACAATCATGTGCAATGTGAGCTGTAGCCATTATCAAACAGTTTTTTCCAATTTTTGTTTGACCAGAAGCAATAGTTCCTCTATTAATAGTTACACATTCTCTAACAGTGGTATTATCACCAATAATTGCTAAAGAATCTTCACCTCCAAATTTTAAATCTTGTGGTACTGCTGCAATAACAGCACCAGGGAAAATATTACAATTTTTTCCGATTCGAGCACCTTCCATAATGGTAACATTGGAGCCAATCCAAGTTCCCTCACCTATTTCAACATTGTTATGAATAGTAGTAAAAGGATCAATTACTACGTTTCTTGCTATTTTGGCACCTGGATGCACATAAGCTAATGGTTGATTCATATTTTAAAATTTTATTTTTATGGTAAAATATGGTATCGCCTTTCATTTTTGTTTTTGCTTACGCAAAGTTTTTTTAGTGGCGATTTCATATATCTTTATTTTACTTTAACAATTTGAGCCATCAATTCGGCTTCTGAAACTAATTTACCATTAGCATACGCATACGCTTGCATGTGACAAATTCCTCTTCTTATTGGAGAAATTAAATCGCATTTGAAGAATAAGGTATCACCAGGTAATACTTTATTTTTGAACTTAACATTATCAATTTTCATGAAATAGGTTAAATAATTTTCTGGATCTGGAACTGTGCTTAAAATTAAAATCCCTCCTGTTTGCGCCATTGCTTCAATTTGTAAAACTCCTGGCATTACTGGAGCTCCTGGAAAATGTCCAACGAAGAAATCTTCATTCATTGTAACATTCTTTAATCCAACAACATGAGAATCTGATAATTCTAAAATTTTATCTACTAATAAAAATGGTGGTCTATGAGGTAATAAATTCATAATACCATGAATATCCATTACAGGTTCTTTGTTGATATCATAACTAGGTACATTATTGCGCTCTTCTAATTTAATAATTTTAGCAATTTTCTTGGCAAACTGTGTATTTACATAATGTCCAGGCTTATTAGCAATAACTTTTCCTTGAATTCTTGTTCCAATTAAAGATAAATCACCAACTATATCCAACAATTTATGACGAGCCGCTTCATTAGGAAAATGTAAGGTTAGATTATCTAAAATTCCATTTGATTTTACGGAAATAGAATCTTTATTAAAAGCCTTCTTTAAATTTTCCATAGTTTCAGATGAAATTTCTTTATCAACATAAACAATAGCGTTATTCAAATCGCCACCCTTGATTAATCCATTATTTAAAAGAGATTCTAATTCATGTAAAAAACTAAATGTTCTACAATCTGCAATTTCTGCTTTAAATTCTTTTATGTTTTTCATGGTAGCATTTTGAGTTCCTAAAACTTTAGTACCAAAATCAACCATAGCGGTAACACAATATTCTTCAGACGGAATAACTGTAATTTCACTTCCAGTAGCTTCATCTAAAAATGAAATTACTTCTTTTACAACATAAACTTTTCGCTCCGCTTCTTGTTCAACTATACCTACTTTTTCAATAGCTTCTACAAAATATTTTGAAGAACCATCCATAATCGGAAGTTCAGAAGCATTTAATTCTATAATAACGTTATCTAAATCACAACCTACAAGCGCCGCTAAAACATGTTCAGGAGTTTGAATCATTACTCCTAATTTTTCTAAATTTGTTCCTCGTTGCGTATTTACAACATAATTTGCATCAGCTTCAATAATAGGTTGACCTTCTAAATCTACACGTACAAATGTAAATCCATTGTTTACAGGAGCTGGTTTAAAAGTCATCGTAACTTCTTGTCCTGTATGTAATCCTACACCTTTTAATGATATTTCTGCAGCAATTGTTGTTTGCTTAGCCATGATAAAAATTTTTAATTATTTTATTTTATTTCTTAATTCTTCTAAATCGGTAACAATCTTTGGTAAATTTCTAAAATGCACGAATGATTTTGCAAAATCTCCGTAATTAAATGCTGGGCTTCCTTGAACCACTTCACCAGCTTCTAAATTTTTTCCAATTCCTGATTGTGCTTGGATCTTTACACCATCCCCAATTACTAAATGTCCTGCAAAACCTACTTGACCACCTATTAAGCAGTTTTTCCCTATTTTGGTTGTTCCTGCAATACCAGTTTGAGCTGCAATTACAGTATTTTCTCCAATTTCAACGTTGTGAGCTACTTGAACATGATTATCAAGTTTTACTCCTTTTCTTATTATTGTAGAGCCTAATGTTGCTCTATCAACTGTAGTGCAAGCGCCAATTTCAACATTATCTTCAATAATTACATTACCTATTTGAGGGACTTTCGTATATGTTCCGTCTTCTTGAGGGGCAAAACCAAATCCATCAGATCCGATAATAGTTCCTGAATGAATAATGCAATTATTTCCAATTACACTTTCAGAGTATATTCTAACGCCAGCAAAGAAAACACAATTATCGCCAATGGTAACGTTATCACCAATAAAACTATTCGGATAAATTTTAACGTTATTTCCAATAGTTACATTTTTACCTACATAACAAAAACTTCCTAAATATAAATCAGAACCATAAGTTACGCCGTCTGAAATTACAGAAGGTTGCTCAATTCCTGATTTCATCAATTTTACTTGATTGTAGTATTCTAACAACTTTGAAAATGATTTATAAGCATCATCTACTTTAATTAAAGTAGTTGTTATTTCTTGCTCTGGCTCAAAAGTATTGTTAACAATCGTAACAGTTGCTTGAGTAGAATAAATGTAATTGATATATTTTGGGTTGGCCAAAAACGTCAATGAACCTTCGGTCCCTTCTTCTATTTTAGACAATTTAAATACTTCTGCATCTGGATTACCCACTACTTCGCCTTCTAAAATGCCTGCTATTTGTGCTGCTGTAAACTTCATTTAAAAATTTTATTACTATCTGTTAAGATAGACTTTGGAATATAAAAATACTCATTTTCATTTAATACCAAGTATTGATTCCTCTTCAACTTGGCAAAAATATAAAATTAAATTAAAAAGCTATGCTTCTAATACCACTTTTGGAAAACAAATAAAGTATTTTGTTACAGGTTTTGATAAAGCTTTCAAATGCAATTGATCTGAAGCTTCCACCACATCTTCAATGGTTTTATCTTTTTTCAAAATGCGAATAGGCTCACTGGATTTACTATAAGCTTGATTTTTTAACTTGCCTTTGAATACAAAATAATCTGCTTCTTTTTCAGAAATACCAGATATAGAAATGTATTTATTTTTAATTTCTAATAAGTTCTCTTTGTTTGGATTATCATCACTCATTTGAATCTTTAGTAAATCACGATTTAATATCATTTTACTAAGTGATTGTAATACATAATCATCATGAAATTGCCATGATTTTATTGCGCCTAAAACATCGTAATCATCCAAATAGGAAAATTTATCTAAAACATTTTTATCAAAATTTTCTAAAGAGATTTTATTCTGCAAGAAAAATTGTAACGATTCGCTACAAGGTAAAATTATCCCTTTTTGAGTTAATTCTTTGGCTCTTTTTAGAATTTTAGTTAAAATCAATTCTGCCACCACACTAGTTTTGTGTAAATATGCTTGCCAATACATCAATCTTCTGGCAACCAAAAATTTTTCTACAGAATAAATTCCTTTTTCCTCGATAACCAAATAATCATCCTGCACGTTCATCATTTGAATTAAACGCTCACTATTTATGTTTCCTTCGGCGACACCGCTGTAAAAACTATCGCGTTTTAGATAATCCATGCGATCCATATCCAATTGACTTGAAATCAATTGCAACATGAATTTTCTGTGATATTCGCCTTTAAAAACTTGAATTGCTAAACTTAGTTTACCATCAAACTCCTTATCTAATTGCTCCATAAACAACAACGATAATTCTTCATGATGCACTTCTTCTACAATACTATGTTCCATTGCATGACTATATGGGCCGTGACCAATATCGTGTAATAAAATCGCAATATACAGCGCATTTTCTTCTTCTTCTGAAATTGAAACACCTTTAAATTGCAAGGTTTGAACCGCTTTTTGCATGATATGCATACAACCCAAAGCATGATGAAAACGTGTATGATGAGCTCCTGGATACACCAAATACGACATTCCCATTTGAGAAATTCTTCGTAAACGCTGAAAGTAAGGATGCTGAATTAAATCGTAAATTAAACTGTTGGGAATGGTAATAAAACCATAAATAGGA
Organism: Flavobacterium sp.; assembly: GCF_036782315.1. Taxonomy (GTDB): domain Bacteria; phylum Bacteroidota; class Bacteroidia; order Flavobacteriales; family Flavobacteriaceae; genus Flavobacterium. The sequence goes on along the minus strand of NZ_DAIPZK010000009.1, from coordinate 52,980 downwards.
TCGTTGAATATTTTGAGTTTGTTGGTTTGGCTCACAATTTGATAATTTTAGTAACAAATGTAGCGATTTTTTACAAAATGAAATCGTTAAAAAGTATTCAAAATTTTATACAATATTTAATACAAACCTCGTTTAATAAATAGTAACTTGCACACAAATTAAGAAATATGAGTCAGATAAAAATACTTTGGGTAGACGATGAAATTGATTTATTAAAACCCCATATCCTCTTTCTAGAAAAGAAAAATTATCACGTAACCACTTGCAATAACGGACAAGATGCTATTGATTTATTCGAAGAAAATAATTTTGATATTGTTTTCTTAGATGAAAATATGCCTGGTTTGAGTGGCTTAGAAACGTTATCTGAATTAAAAGAAAAAAAATCTTCTGTTCCAGTGATTATGATCACTAAAAGTGAAGAAGAATATATCATGGAAGAAGCGATAGGATCTAAAATTGCTGATTATTTGATAAAGCCCGTAAATCCTAATCAAATTTTATTGAGTTTAAAGAAGAATTTAGATCATTCTCGTTTAATTTCCGAAAAAACAACTTTGGATTATCAAAAAGAATTCAGAAAAATAGCTATGGATTTGGCTATGGTGAATTCTTATGAAGATTGGGTTGAATTGTATAAAAAACTATTGTTTTGGGAATTAGAGCTGGAAAATATCGAAGACCAAAGCATGGTCGAAATTTTAGAGAGTCAGAAAACCGAGGCGAATGTTCAATTTGGAAAATTCATCGAACGTAATTATGAAGATTGGATTCAAAATCCAGATGATGCGCCTGTTCTATCACATCAAGTTTTTGGACAATATGTTGCGCCAGAGATTCGTAAAAAAGACAGACCTATTTTATTTGTTGTAATTGATAATTTACGATATGATCAATGGAAAGCTTTTGAAAACATAGTTAATAATTATTACAAATTAGAAAAAGAAGTAAGCTACTATTCTATCCTTCCAACTGCAACTCAATACGCAAGAAATGCTATTTTTTCTGGATTATTGCCTTTGGATATGGAGAAAAAATTTCCACAATATTGGAAAAACGATATTGATGATGGCGGAAAAAACCTGTATGAAGGCGAATTTCTTACAGAGCAATTAAAACGATTAGGATTAAACATTAAGCAAGAATATTATAAAATCACCAACTTTAAAGATGGTAAAAAATTAGCCGAGAATTTTAAAGCTTTAAAAAACAATGATTTAACAACCATTGTTTACAATTTTGTTGACATGCTTTCGCACGCTAAAACAGAAATGGAAGTTGTTAAAGAATTAGCTTCTGATGATAAAGCCTATCGTTCATTAACGGTAAGTTGGTTTAAAAATTCACCTTTATTAGATATCATTCAGCAAGCGCAAAAACAAGGATTTCGATTAATTTTAACAACTGATCATGGAACAATTAATTGTAAAAATCCTTCAAAAGTAATTGGTGATAAAAACACGAGTTTAAACCTTCGTTATAAAACAGGTAGAAGTTTAACTTATGAAGATAAAGACGTTTATGCTGTTAAAGACCCTAAGAAAATTGGATTGCCAGCACTAAATATGAGTAGCTCTTTTATATTTGCAAAAAACGACTTATTTTTGGCTTATGTGAATAACTACAATCATTATGTGAGTTATTACCGAAACACCTATCAACACGGAGGAATTTCATTAGAAGAAATGGTAATTCCGTTTTTAGTTTTAGAGCCAAGGTAATAGTGTTCAGTAAAAGGAAAATTTATTATGACCGTAATTTACAGTTTAGAAGAAATAAATGCCATTGCAAAACAAATTCTTGCTACACCATATTTAAAGAAAATCATAACGTTTCATGCGCCAATGGGTGCCGGAAAAACCACTTTAATTAAAGAATTAGTTAAAGAGTTGGGGGTTAAAGATAATTCAAGTAGCCCAACATTTTCTTTAGTGAACGAATATAGAACTCATGAAGACGAAATCGTGTATCACTTCGATTTGTATCGTTTAAATTCAGAAGAAGAAGGTTATGACATGGGATTAGACGAATATTTTTATTCTGATAATTGGTGTTTTATTGAATGGCCTGAAAAAACGCCAAATTTAATCCCAATAGATCATGCAAGTATTTCTATAAAAATTTTACCAAATGGTAAACGTGAATTAACGCTTAAAAATTAAATATTAAGAGAATAGAAAATTAGATGCTATTCTCTTTTTTTATGATTCTATTTCTCAAGTCTAAAATTATTCCTAATTTAGAACCTCAAAATCAAAAGTAATGTCGATATATAGTCCTTTTTCTGCTTCACAATTGCTTCCACAAGAAGAAAAACTCGAGGTAGCGCGTCATAAAAGCGAATTATTTATAGGAATTCCTAAAGAAACATCCTATCAGGAAAGAAGAATTTGCTTAACGCCTGATGCGGTTTCTTCATTAGTTTCTCACGGACATCGCGTAATGCTAGAAGCAGGTGCAGGTGAAAGTTCTAGTTATACCGACAAAGAATACAGTGATGCTGGCGCAGAAATTACGCAAGACACAAAAAAAGTATTGGGTTGCCCCATGATTTTGAAAGTAGAACCACCTACGCTTGCCGAAATTGAAATGATGAATCCACAAACGATTGTCATTTCTGCCATTCAATTAAAAACACAAAAAAAAGAATATTTTGAAGCATTAGCCAATAAAAGGATTACAGCTTTAGCTTTCGAATTTATTAAGGATGAAGACGGTTCATATCCAGCCGTAAAATCACTATCAGAAATTGCAGGAACTGCTTCTATTTTAATCGCTTCAGAATTAATGATTGGTGAAAAAATTGGAAAAGGTTTACTTTTTGGTAATATTACTGGTGTTCCTCCAACAAAAGTTGTTATCATTGGTGCTGGAACAGTAGCTGAATATGCAGCAAGAACTGCACTTGGTTTAGGTGCTCATGTAAAAGTTTTTGATAATTCTATTACTAAGTTACGTCGTTTACAAAATACGTTAAATCAAAGGATTTTTACTTCAACTATACAAGACAAATCACTTTTAAAAGCATTAAGACGTTGCGATGTTGCAATTGGCGCTATGAAAGGTAAAAATAGAGCCCCAGTGGTAGTTACTGAAACCATGGTAGAACACATGAAAAAAGGTGCTGTTATTGTAGATGTGAGCATTGATACGGGTGGTTGTTTTGAAACTTCGGAAGTCACTACTCATGAAAAACCAACCTTCATTAAAAATGGCGTTATTCATTATTGTGTACCAAATATTCCCTCCCGTTATTCAAAAACAGCTTCAATGTCAATTAGTAACATTATTACTCCTTTCTTATTACATATTGCCGAAGATGGTGGAATTGAAAGTGCTATTCGTTGTAACAGAGGTTTAAAAAACGGAATTTACAGCTATCATGGCTTACTTACTAACAAGGCGATTGCCGATTGGTTTAACTTAGAATATCGCGATATCAATCTGATTGTTTTTTAAAATCAAAATCTATAGACTATATGTATAATTTAAACTAAATTTGCAGAAATTATTAATTTATGAAGTTCCAGTTTAGATTAGCATATTATTTATTTGGGTTATTATTAGGAGCAGTTTTTGTAATGTGGTTTTTAAAATCGAAAGCTACTGATAAAGGTGTAGAATTTTGTTATTTTCCAAATTGTAGAGTTCTGAAAGATTTACGTAGTAAATCATTAGAAATTGATTCACTTGCACAAAAATCTTTAGATGCTAAATGGGTTACCCTAGAAGATATTCGTAATAGTATGCGCTATGGAGATGTTGATTTTTCAAAAAGTAATGAAGCCTACAGAAAAGGGAAAATTTATGTAATTGAAGGTAAAACTTCTAATAATGAAGAGATTACCATAACCATGGTTAATTATACCAATAAAGTCTTGTTGGAAAAGATAGAAAAAAAGTAATTTTTATTCAAAATTTCTTGCAGATACAAATAATACTTGTATATTTGCACTCGCAATACAGAAATAGTAAAGCACTTTATTGGGGCAATTAGCTCAGCTGGTTCAGAGCACCTCGTTTACACCGAGGGGGTCAGGGGTTCGAATCCCTTATTGCCCACCAAATTTAAATCCTACAGAAATGTAGGATTTTTTTATACGTCAAAAATTAATTTATATACCATACACTGTTTACATTCTCCACAGTCATACTGAAGACAAATTCTATATTGGATGTACAACAAATTTATCAGAACGAATTATTCGACATAATCAAAAAAGTAAAGGTTTTACTGGTTCTACAAATGATTGGATTTTAGTTTACCAAGAAGAATTTAACTCACAAAGCGAAGCTATTCAGAGAGAAAAGCAAATCAAAAACTGGAAAAGTAAAATCAAAATTAAAGAATTAATTCAACAAAATAATTATTAGCTCAGTTATTTCAGTGCATCCCGAATTTATCGGGAGGGTCAGGGGTTCGAATCCCTTATTGCCCACCAAATTTAAACCCTACGGGAATGTAGGATTTTTGTTTTTATACTCTAAAAAGTAAAAATCCCACTAATGTGGGATTCTAATTATAACTTTCTACGTTCTTTTTCTTTCTTAATCAACGTTAACTCTCTACTAGTTTGTCCAGCTACCGAAGTATTTTCCTCTGCCCTTCTTATCAGATAAGGCATCACATCTCTCACTGGACCAAAAGGCAAGTATTTTGCAACATTATAACCTTCAGCCGCCAAATTGAAACTAATGTTATCACTCATTCCTAATAATTGACCAAAGAAAATACGTTTGTCATTCTTTGCAATTCCTTTTTCTTCCATCAATTCCATTAATTTGTAAGAACTATTTTCATTGTGTGTACCCGCAAAAATTGCCATTCTATCAATATTTTCAACCATAAACAAAACAGCTGCATCGTAATTGATATCGGTAGCTTCTTTAGATTCACAAATTGGCGATTTTTGTCCACGTTCAGCCGCTCTATCATTTTCTTTTTCCATGTAGGCGCCACGAACTAATTTCATTCCAATGTAAAAACCTTCAGCTTTTGCTTGTTCATGAAGATTTTTTAAATAATCTAATCGATCCCAACGATACATTTGTAATGTGTTAAAAACAATAGCTTTTTGTTTGTTGTATTTGCGCATCATGTCAGTTACAATTGCATCAGCAGCATCTTGCATCCAACTTTCTTCAGCATCAATCAATAATAAAACATCTTTTTCAAATGCTGTTTTACAAGCAATATCAAAGCGTTCAATTACTCTGTTCCATTCCTTTTGTTCGTTTTCTGTTAAATAAGCCTTCTCTCCTATTTTTTCATACAATGCTAAACGCCCGAATCCAGTTGGTTTAAATACTGCAAACGGAATTGCTTCTCTTTCTCTAGCAAATTCAATTGTTTTTAAAGTCATGTTCAAAGCAGCGTCAAATTGCGCTTCTTCTTCTTTTCCTTCAACAGAATAATCTAAAACCGAAGAAACTCCTTTTGTGTACATTTTATCTACCACTCGAAGACAATCCGTTTCGTTAACACCACCACAAAAATGATCAAAAACAGTTGAACGAATTAAACCCTCAACTGGCAAATGAGCTTTTAAAGCAAAATTTGTTACCGCTGTTCCAATTTTAACTAAAGGCTGACTGTCTATTAATTTGAATAAAAAATAAGCTCTTTCTAATTCGGTGTCACTTTTTAATGCAAAAGCAACTTCTGTATTATTAAATAGTGTGTTCATTATGTTTTAAAATAAAGTGATACAAATATACGCTACAGTTATCGAATAATAAATAAAAAATAACGTATTTTGCAGCCTAATTTTACACATATTCATGCAAACCATACAAGCGACTAATTATTCCGTATTTTTTAATGAAAAAGGCTATGAAAAACTAGCTTCATATCTTATTCCTTCAAGCTATTCAAGAATTTTTATTTTAGTTGATGATAATACCTCTCAGCATTGTTTACCTCATTTATTAAACAATTTGGCTACCGAAATAGAAATTGAAATCATTGAATTGGAATCTGGTGAAGTTCATAAAAATATTGCGACTTGTACTGAAGTTTGGGCAGCATTGTCAGAATTAGGAGCTGATAGAAAAAGTATCATCATAAATTTAGGTGGGGGTGTAATCTCTGATTTGGGCGGATTTGTAGCTTGTACATTTAAAAGAGGTATAGATTTTATTAATATTCCTACTACTTTACTTTCTATGGTTGATGCTTCAATTGGAGGAAAAAACGGTGTCGATTTAGGTAATTTAAAAAATCAAATCGGGATAATCCGTGAACCTAAAGCAGTTATTGTGGATACGGAATTCTTAAGTACATTATCGCAAAAAGAAATGCGTTCCGGATTAGCAGAAATGCTTAAACACGGATTAATTTTTGATAAAAAATATTGGGATAAATTTAAAAGTCTAAATAACTTAAATACAGATGATTTAAATGAACTAATTCATCAATCAATTGAAATAAAGAACACAATTGTTTGTGAAGATTTAACTGAAAACGGAATTAGAAAAGCCTTGAATTTTGGACATACTCTAGGTCATGCAATCGAAAGTTATTTTTTAGACAATGAAAATAAAACTAACTTACTTCATGGCGAAGCAATTGCAGCTGGAATGATTCTAGAGAGCTACATTTCTAAAGAAAAAAAATTATTATCAAATGAAGAATATCAAGAAATTAAATACATTATAAACGATATTTTTGAACGAATTGAATTTAATGAAAACGACATTAATCAAATTATTGAACTATTAATTTTCGACAAAAAAAATGAATTTGGAAAAGTACAATTTGCATTACTTGATGGAATTGGAAAAATTAAAATTAATCAAGAAGCTAACAATGAATTGATTTTCAAGGCTTTTAAAGATTATGCTCTCTAATTATTTTTTTAATTTTTCTTTAAATAATAGCCATTTTATTTTTTAACTTTGCACCAATGAAAGAGAACAACAATACTAATAATTACAACAGGATTCTTGATAATAGGAATGCTGACTTATCCATTATTGAAAGATTGTTCTTTTCTGTTTTTTGTTTTCACATAATTGATTTATTTGCATTATCGAAAACTTTTAGTGAAAAACTATTAATTCGATTTGCGAATATAAGGGTTTGAAAATTAAGATTAAAATCAAGTATACTTAAGCTTTTTTAATTTTAATCTTATTTTTCAAAATGAACACTAAATATTACGACTTAATTAATCAGACTTTTTACTTTCCTCAAGAAGAATTTACTTTAAACAAAGACAATCTTCAGTTTCATGGTATCGATTTAATGAAATTGGTTGAAGAATATGGTACACCATTAAAATTCACTTATTTACCTAAAATTTCTCAAAATATTAATAAAGCCAAAATGTGGTTTAGAAATGCAATGGAAAAGCATGATTATGATGCAAAGTATTTCTATTGTTATTGCACAAAAAGCTCTCATTTTGAGTTTATTTTAAACGAAGCTTTAAAAAACAATATTCATATTGAAACTTCATCAGCTTTTGATATCAACATTGTTGAAAGCTTAATGGAGCAAGGAAAAATAAATAAAAATACATTCGTTGTATGTAACGGATTTAAACGCGATCAATATGTAACAAATATTGCTCGTTTGATTAATAACGGACATAAAAATACCATTCCGGTAATTGATAATTTTGAAGAATTAGATTTACTTCAAGAAGAAATTGAAGGGAAATTTAAAATTGGAATTCGTATTGCTGCTGAAGAAGAACCAAAATTTGAGTTTTATACTTCACGTTTAGGAATTGGATATAAAGATATTGTTCCTTTCTACAGAAAACAAATTGCTGAAAACAAGAAAGTAGAATTAAAAATGCTTCACTTCTTTATTAATGCAGGTATTCGTGACACAGCTTACTATTGGAACGAATTATTAAAATGTATGAAAGTATACATTGCATTAAAAAAGGAATGTCCATCATTAGATAGCTTAAACATCGGTGGCGGATTCCCAATTAAAAATTCACTAGCTTTTGATTACGATTATCAATACATGGTAGATGAAATTTTAAACCAAATCAAAATTGCTTGTGATGATGCAGAGGTTGCTGTTCCACATATTTTCACAGAATTTGGTTCGTTTACTGTTGGTGAATCAGGAGGTGCATTATACCAAGTGTTATATCAAAAGAAACAAAACGATAGAGAGAATTGGAATATGATAGATTCCTCTTTTATCACTACACTACCTGATACTTGGGCAATTAACAAGCGTTTTGTAATGCTAGCTGTTAATCGTTGGAATGATACATATGAAAGAGTTCTTTTAGGAGGATTAACATGTGATGGTGATGATTATTATAATTCTGAGCAGCACATGAATGCCGTTTATTTACCAAAATACAATAAAGAAAAACCATTATACATCGGTTTCTTTAACACAGGAGCTTATCAGGAAACCATTGGAGGTTTTGGCGGATTGAGTCACTGTATTTTACCACAACCAAAGCATATTTTAATAGATAAAGACAAAAACGGAATAATTGCCACTGAAGTTTTTTCAGAGCAACAAAAAGCCGAGGACGTTTTAGAAATTTTAGGATACAACAAGAAAAAAGAACAATAAAATAAAAAGTAATGAGCAAAGGACCAATTAGTCAGTTTATCGAGAAACATTATCTTCACTTTAATTCTGCTGCTTTAGTAGATGCTGCAAAAGGATATGAAGAACATTTATTAGACAACGGAAAAATGATGATTACATTAGCTGGTGCTATGAGTACAGCTGAGTTAGGGAAATCATTAGCCGAGATGATTCGTCAAGATAAAGTACATATTATTTCTTGTACTGGTGCTAATTTAGAAGAAGACATCATGAACTTGGTAGCTCATAATTCATACAAAAGAGTTCCAAATTACAGAGATTTATCACCACAAGAAGAATGGGATTTATTAGAAAACCATTATAATCGTGTAACGGATACTTGTATTCCTGAAGAAGAGGCTTTCAGAAGATTACAACAACATTTATTTGACATTTGGAACAATGCCGATTCAAAAGGAGAACGCTATTTTCCACATGAATTCATGTACCAAATGATTAATTCAGGTGTATTAGAGCAATACTACGAAATCGATCCAAAAGATTCTTGGATGGTAGCTGCTGCAGAAAAGAATTTACCAATTGTTGTTCCAGGATGGGAAGATAGTACAATGGGTAATATTTTTGCTTCTTACTGTATCAAAGGGGAATTCAAAGCTACAACTATGAAAAGTGGTGTTGAATACATGATGTGGTTAGCAGATTGGTACACGAAAAATTGTGAAGGAAAAGGAATTGGTTTTTTCCAAATTGGTGGTGGTATTGCAGGAGACTTTCCTATCTGTGTAGTTCCTATGTTATATCAAGATATGGAAATGCATGATGTACCATTTTGGAGCTATTTTTGCCAGATTTCTGACTCTACAACTAGTTACGGATCTTATTCTGGAGCTGTTCCAAACGAAAAAATTACCTGGGGTAAATTAGATATTACCACACCTAAATTTATCGTAGAGTCTGATGCTACGATAGTTGCACCATTAATGTTTGCTTACGTTTTAGGTTGGTAATTTTTTTAAAAAAAATATTAAATTTTACTTGAAAATATAAGCAAAGGATAGTACTTTTGAAAAAATTACAAGATTAAAACCTACCCAATGAAAAGAGTTATTGTTGATTACGCAAAATTAACAAATGAAATCTTAACCTTATTAGTTGAGAAGTTCCCCGATGGATATGATGATTCGGATGTTATTCGTTTTAAAAATGCTAAGAATGAAACAGTTGAAGCTGTAGAAGTTCGTACAGAAGATACTATTTACTTGGTAAAAGTAAGTACTAAACTAGCTGACAGAATAGAAAATTACGACGAAGATGACATTATCGAAGATGATGTGGTAGTAGTACCAGATGAAAAAATCGGAGCTCTGAAAGACTTAGATATTGAAGACGACGATGACGATGATGATATTTCAAATGATTCTGATGATATTGAAGATTCTGAAGATGGTGATGATGATGCGGACGAAGAAGATGAATATTAACATATAAAAAAAAGGGATTCAGTTTGAATCCCTTTTTTTATAAATATCTTTCTAGAATTATATTTTTATGATGTAATTCATGTCCTAATGTTATATACCCTATAGCTCTAACAGAAACGGAGTTATTAGAAGCAGTGCCCAATCGAAGTAAATCTTCACTAGTAAAAGTTTCAAACAAACTTATTGTAGCATTTCTTACCGTTTCATACTCTGCCAACAAACTTTCGTATTCTCTATTATTAGCATTAGCTGTATTTACATAATCATTTTCCTCAAATCCAGGTAATGCAGTTTCGTCATTTCTAGCAATTCGCAAAGCTCTATAGGTAAAAATTCTTTCAGCATCAATCAAATGCAATATAATATCTTTTATTGTCCACTTCCCATCGGCATATCGAAATTCATGTTTAAAAACAGGTATTGATTTAAAGAAATGCAAGATTTCTTCTCTTTGTTTAAGAAGTCCTTTCACTATATCTTGCTCAGGAACTAGTTTGATATAATTCTCATAATAAGGAGCAAATTCGTTTGGTTTTAAATTTTTCATAATTTAAAGATATAAAAAAAGCCTCAATAAGAGGCTTCCGTATTTTACAATTCTTTAAAAATCGTATGCATTAATCGTTTCTTATCGTTAATGCTTTCTTCTAAAGAAATCATCGTTTCTGTTCTGTAAACACCTTCGATATCGTCTATCATAAAGATTACTTCTTTTGCGTGTTTAGTATCTTTAGCTCTAATTTTACAGAAAATATTGAATTTCCCTGTAGTTACGTGAGCAACTGTTACGAATGGTATTTGATTAATTCGCTCTAAAACGAATTTAGTTTGAGACGTATTGTGTAAGAAAACCCCAACATAAGCGATGAAAGAATATCCTAATTTCTCATAGTCTAATGTTAATGAAGAACCTTGAATGATTCCTGCGTCTTCCATTTTCTTTACCCTAACATGAACAGTCCCTGCAGAAATTAATAATTTTTTTGCAATATCTGTAAAAGGAACTCTCGTGTTATCAATCAACATGTCCAAAATTTGATGATCTACTTCATCTAAACGAAACTTACTCATAAGTGCTTATAATAATTGTTAAATTTTTGATTTTTATTCAAATCCGAAGCAAATTTATCAAATAATTTTTACACCATTGTTAAATTTTGTTAAATTATTGATAAAAAAACTAGAATTATCTCCTATTTTTGGAAAATTAGACGTTTTTGAAGAAAATAATCCATTTTTACAATCATATTCTACATGTCCTTTAAAATCTTGCAAATTATTAATCTTATCAATAATTGCTATGAATTTTAATTCTCCTTGTTCTATTACTTCAGTATATTGAGCTGCAAAGTTAATTATTTTTTCTTCATTATTATCGATAATTTTGACATTTTTATAAATAAAATCATAAAAACATTTGTTATTTTGAGGAATATTTAAATATTTACTCAATTCATTATCAACTATAACGTTTTCGTAACTAGCATCAAATGAACTCAAAAGCGCTACAAAAATGTATTTTCGAACTTGATCTCTATCATAATCCTTTTCATAATGTCCTGCTTCAAATAATATAGTAGGTGTATTTTGTGTTGTAAAATAATCTCCCGTACAATTCACATTATAACTATCATCAAAACGCCCTACTTGATTTGGAATATAAACTTGTAACGCATTATTCATCTTATTTATTATACTAATTGATTTTAATCGCACCGAATTATACTCTCTTAATTCATTAAATGCAGGTGATAAAAAAGATACCGTTGCAGGTAGATTGTATCCTTCTGTACCAAATATCGTGCGTTGATCGTGTAAATTATAACAATAATCAGGTTGAAAATCCGTATAAATCTTTCTTAAAAGCTGCATTTCAGGCTGAGTAGCATTAAAAGCATCTCTATTTAAGTCCACTTTATTAGCATTTTCTCTTGTGTACAAATAAGCTCCATCTGGATTTAGCATAGGAATGCATAATAATGTATAATTCAATTTAATTCTTTTTGCGAATTCATTATCTGATTGTAAGAAATTAAAGAAATCTAATAGTCCTTTTGTTGTGGTTGATTCATTCCCATGCATTTGTGACCACATCAAAACTTTGGTTTTCCCGGTTCCAATTTTAACTTGATGAATTGCTCTTCCTTGAACGGATTTACCAATTTGTGAAATTTCAAAATCAGAATTTAACGATTGTAATAGTGGAAAAATAGAATCTAAATGAATATACTTTCCTTTTAATTTCGGCTCTAAAAATTGAGTTGCTAATTGTAAATAATCCATGCTTTTATTTTGATTTACAAATGTAAACAACTTTAATTTTACAATTGTAAACACGGTAAATAACTATATAATTTACTTTTGTAAACGATTTCAATTATTGTATATAGTTAACTATAGTGTATTAATTTACAAAATTGAATAGACAAATATTCAAACACATATTTAGTTTTAAATCAATGCATTATATCCAATTAAATAAAGTTATATTTTAATTTTAAAATTATTATTTACATATGTAAACTTGCGTGTTTTATTTACTTTGTTTACATTTGTAACTTTGTAATTCAAAACAACTATTTACAATGGTGAACATAGATGATTTTATTAAACGGCTTGAAATTATACTTGAATATTATAATTTATCTGCATCTGCATTTGCAGATAAAATCAATGTGCAGCGTTCTAGTTTGTCTCACCTACTCTCAGGTCGAAATAAGCCAAGTTTAGATTTCATCATTAAAGTTATTGAAGTTTTTCCTGAAGTAGATTTATATTGGATATTAAATGGAAAAGGAAATTTTCCTAAATCTGAAACTACATCTCCTACTCTTTCAGAATCAGAAAATGAAGTCATACCTCCATCTATTGAATCAAATACTAACTTGACGCCTGACTTATTTTCATCAGTAGAAAAAACTACTTCAATTATTTCTTCTGAAAGAAAAAATTCTGATATGCTTCAAAATGACAATGTAGATTCAGAAGAAATTGAAAGAATTGTTATTTTCTTTAAAAATGGAACTTTTAAAAATTACAAGCCATAAAAAATGCTCTGAATTTCTTCAGAGCACATTCTCAATAGAATTTTAAACAACTAACACGATTTAATATCAGTTCATTGATATAATAAATATATTTTAGAGTAAGATATATTAAAATCTTCAGGTACAATATTCAAAAAGCAACAACGACAGGGTTTTTAAAATGTTAAGTTGTACACATAAAGTTTGATTTTCATAGCAATCATTCTCGAAATTTCTGTCTCTTTTGTATCAGAAATATTTTTAAACACTTTATCAAACCACTGTCGGCGCTTTTAGGACTGAAAAAATTCAGCATATTCTAGGGGGAACATTTATTTTTAACTACCTTATTATGAAAATCTTAGACATAAAAAAACTACTGTATTTACAAAGTGCTTGCAATACGGTTAAGAAAACTAAACCATATAGTTTTTCATGAATAAGAATTTTGTTTTCTCCTATTTACGAAAAACAATTCTTTATGGTTTTAAAAAATTAAATATTTGTGAAACTTTTTTCAGGAAACTTACCTAAAACCCCATTGTAGTAAGATTTTAGCACTTTAAAATCATGTTGAATATCATTAGTAGTTTTATATGGTTCATGAATTCTAACTTCTTTTTTTCCATAATCAAATGCTACTGGTATGATGGGAACATTTGCTTTTTGGGCAATAAAATAAAATCCAGTTTTCCATTCTTCAACTTTTTTTCGAGTTCCCTCTGGAGCAATAGCTAATCTAAAAACCTCTTTCTTATCAAATATTGAAGCAATGGCATCTACTTTATTTTCGTTCTTTTGACGGTTCAATGGGGTTCCTCCCATCCATTTAAAATAAAAATTAAAAGGAAAAACAAATAGTTCTTTTTTAGCTACAAAATTCATTTCTAATTGTACAATCCCACGGGTAAATACTCCAACAAAAAAATCAAACCAACTGGTATGTGGAACAACAATCATAACACATTTTTTAAGTTTAGGATCAATTGTTCCTACAATTTTCCAGCCTAAAATTTTGAAGAAAATGAATTTGTATAAAATTTGTTTCATTAGCGCTATTTTGAGACAAAAATAAAATTATATTTACGATTACAAACAAAATTACATGATTAAGCAATTACTTAGTTTTTTATTCCCTATAAAAGTTCACCAACGAAAATCGGTTTACAGTAAAAATCTTGAAGTTACATGGAATAACGGTTATTTGGTTTTAGACTCTGAAAACACCAACTATTCTTTTGGAAGTTTACAACGTGTACTTAAAAAAGGATTGAAATATATTGGTTATGAACGAATTCAGAATTTTCAATCAATATTAGTGCTAGGTGTTGCTGGAGGGAGTGTTATTGAAACTCTCAAAAAAGAAATTAAATTTGAAGGTAAAATTACGGGAGTAGAAATTGATGCAGCAGTTGTAGAATTAGCAACAAAATATTTTGGCTTAGAAAATTACAACAACGTTTCCATTGTGATTGATGATGCTTTTGAATTTGTTTTAAAAACCAAAGAAAAATACGATTTAATTATTATTGATATCTTTCAAGATACAATAATGCCTAATTTTTTATTTGAAGATTTCTTCATAAATCGTATTAATTTTTTACTTAATGTAAATGGTTTTATCTTATTTAATACTATGGTTTTAGATTATCAAGACAGAAGACGAAATGTTAATTATAAGAATAAATTTGATTCTAATTATTCAGTGCGACTGTATCCAAAAATCGAAGTTCATAATGAATTGTTTACTATAAAAAAATTAGCATGATGAGCGTAATAAAAAAGTTATTGGTTGGAAAAGTAAATAAAATCAATCATCACAATATTAGTCCTATTAAAAAAACGATTCTAAATATCAGAGCTATTTGGAATAATGACCATGAAGAAGATAACGGAATAGAAAAAATTGTTCGATTATTTCTTTCTTCATCTCAATTATTATTTCCAGGTATTTACATTAAGCATTATGCAAATAAATTTGGTCACGAATATAAAGACCTAGCTATGGATTTTTATATTTTAGCTAAAGTTATTTTCCCGGTTCTAATTTTAACAAATGACTGGCAAAACTATAACTATGTGATATATATCTTGATATATGTTTTGTTAGAAACAGTTTTGTATATCCCAACATTAATCTTTGCTTCCGATGTGTTTTCACAACCACGTTCTTATAAAAGATCAATGTTGTTATTGTTTTTCAATTATCTAGAATCGGTTTTGTCTTTTGCTGTTTTTTATAGAACTGGTGATTATTTGAATGAGCCTTTAAATAACTGGTTTGATGCTGTTTATTATAGCTTTGTAACTTCTTCGACTATTGGTTATGGCGATTATTATCCTGTAGCCACACAAGGAAAAATTTTTACGATTATGCAGGTATTTCTATTTTTATTTTTTGTGATTTTATTTATGAATTTCTTCTCTTCAAAAATCAAGACCAAAGGTTATTTTAATGATAAATCAGATTTTTAAAGTAGTTTTCTAGCTTTTTCTAAATCTTCTGGAGTATCAATTCCGATGCTTCCGTGAGAAGTTTCTACCATTTTGATACGTTTCCCATATTCTAAGTATCGGAGTTGTTCTAGTTTTTCAGAAGCTTCTAAAGATAACATAGGTAAGCGATAAAAATCCATTAGTGCTTCTTTTCTAAAAGCATAAATTCCAATATGTTTCATATAACGAACACCAACATTTTCTTCTCTTGGAAAAGGAATTACAGAACGCGAAAAGTATAAGGCAAAGCCTTGTTGATCTGTAATTACTTTTACGTTGTTTGGATTATTAATTTCTTCTTTATCAGTAATTTGAAACATTAAAGAACCTAAATCGACTTTCTTTTCTGTATCGTTTTTAAAAACTTCGATTAATTCTTCTAAAGGTTTTTTATTGATAAAAGGTTCATCGCCTTGAACATTAATTACAACGTCAACCTCCATGTTTTCAACAGCTTCTGCAATTCTGTCGCTTCCACTTTCGTGTTCTTTTATTGACATAATGGCTTTTCCTCCATTCGAAATAATTTCATTGTAAATTAAATCAGAATCCGTCACAACAAAAACATCATGAAACAGATTGGTTGAAATAGCTGCTTCATAGGTTCTAAGAATTACTGTTTTGCCTCCCAAATCTTGCATTAATTTTGCTGGGAAACGTGTAGAAGCATATCGAGCGGGAATTACAGCTATTATTTTCATGGTTAACTATGTTTGTTTACAAAAGTATTAATTTTCAAAAAACTCATCCTTAAATCCGATTAAATATAATTTTTCTTCGGCACGGGTGATGGCAGTATATAACCAACGTACATAATCGATGTCAATTCCATCTGGTAAATATGGTTGTTCTACAAAAACAGTTTTCCATTGGCCACCTTGTGATTTATGACAGGTTATGGCGTAAGAAAATTTCACCTGAAGTGCATTGAAATAAGGATTTTCTTTAACTTTTTGAAGTTTTTTATATTGTTGGCGTTCTTCTTCATAATCCAACAACACTTCTTGATACAATTTATTTGATTCTTCGTATGTCAACGAAGGCGATTCACTCATAATCGTATCTAACATAATCACAGTGTCAAACGGTATTTGATTTGGATAATCGACCATTCTGATTTTAACCGTGGCGAATTTGAATCCGTACAGTTCTTGAATTTTTCTGATTTCTAGAATTTCGACAATATCACCATTAGCAATGAAACCTGCCTCTGAATTTTCGGGTAACCAAAAATAATTGTTCTTCACAACCATTAAATAATCTCCAGTTGAAATTTCACTTTCTTTAGACAATATGGAAGCTCTAATTTGTTGGTTGTATTGATTCGCTCTTTTATTGGATCGTAAAATAAAAACCGTGTCTTCTATACTATAACTATCATACGCTTGATGAATAGCATCTTGAATATCATATCCATCTTGCAAGCGAACAATATCTTTAAAACCTTTCAATTTGAATTGGAAAGTATCCAAAAAATGCGAGTGTAATAATTCTCGTAATTGGGTTGCATTGTATAAAATTCCAGAATGTTCTGCTTGGCGCATGACTTCATCCAATTCAATGTGATGCACATTTTTTTGATAATGAAGTGAAAGCGAATCAATATCTAAGGCAGGACTCACACTCATATTAACAGGTGGTAGCTGTGCAGTATCTCCAATTAATAAAAGTTTGCAATTTTTACCTGCATCAACATAAAAAAATAAATCATCTAACAACGAACCATTTTCATACATTTTGGAATCTTGATTGGTATCTGAAATCATAGAAGATTCATCAACAATAAAAAGAGTATTTTTAAATTTATTTTGTTGT
Organism: Flavobacterium sp.; assembly: GCF_036782315.1. Taxonomy (GTDB): domain Bacteria; phylum Bacteroidota; class Bacteroidia; order Flavobacteriales; family Flavobacteriaceae; genus Flavobacterium. Next base: position 35,629 of record NZ_DAIPZK010000009.1, on the reverse strand, counting down.
AAAGTAAAACTAACTCCACCTGCTTTGTTTTTTTTAGGAAAATAAATTCTCTTGTGTATTGTATAAGCTGGTTTTCCAGAATAATTGCTGATTACTTTTGCAGCTCTACCGGTGGGTGCAAGCAGCACTACTTTCATATTAACATCAACCAAATTATTAATTACTGTAGAAATTATTGTTGTTTTACCAGTTCCGGCATAACCTTTGAGGATAAAAATATCATCGGAAGTCGAATTCAAAATGAAATCGGCAATTTTTTGAAAAAAAATATCCTGTTTTAAAGTGGGTTGATGCGGAAAATTTCGATGTAATAAATTGTAAAACAGCTTGTAAGTCATAAAAATGGTTTAGGCCAATATTAATTTTTCAAATATACTGATGATTTTTACAAGAAATTCTTTTGTGTAGAAAAAAAAATTGTAGATTTGCGTACCTATTTAACTAAAAAAATATAAATCTAATGTTATTATTATTATTGTACGTTGTAATCACTTGCGTTGTTGCAGTGGTTTTAGTAAAACTAATAGATAAATTTTTACCAGCTAAAGCTAGAGTAGCCGTATCAGCTGCTTTATGGATTATTTGTTTTGCATTAGCATACTTAATCTATGCTTCAGTAATGAAACCAATTGAGTTTAAACAAGAAAAAGAAGCTCGCTATGAAATTGCTGTTAAAAAGATGCTTGACATTAAAAAACTACAAACAGGTTACAAATCTGTTCATGGAAAATACGCAGATACTTTTGAAGAATTAGTAAAGTTTGTAGAAACTGGTGAATTTGAAATTATTTCAAGAAGAGATACTGCTGTAATCGATCATGCTAAAAATGCTGCTTTTGGTATTAAAGTAGGTGCTGATGGTGTAGGTGGTTTCTTTAAAGACGAAGTTATCATTACTAAATTAGGTACTGTTAAAGTAAAAGATTCATTATTTAAAAATTCTGATCGTTACAAAAGATTAAATGTTGTAAAAGTTGGTAACTTTGAAGTACCAGTTCTTATGAAAACTGCTGTAGTTCCTAGAAACGATATGAATATTTCTGTTTTCCAAGCTACAATAGATAAAAATGCTTTACTAAAAGATTTAGATCAAGAATTGGTAAAACAAGAAAACAAAGTAGAATCTATTGATGAAATCAATGGTGATAAAATTATCTTAGGTTCATTAGAAGAAGTTACTCTTACAGGAAACTGGCCAAAGAAATATGGTAATAACGAATAACGACATTACTCAAAAAACATACAAAAAGTTGTCCATTCAGGTTTCCTTGAGTGGACTTTCTTTTTGTGTATTTGATTTACTTAGCAACAAGGTAGTCAATACCATGTCTATTTACTTTGAAAAAAACAAAGTTATTGAAGAACAACTTTGGAGAACTTTTGTTGACTATCCTATTCTAACAAAATCATTTGATGAAGTAATGGTAATTCATGACAATAACTTGAATACTTTTGTTCCTACTTCCTTATTTGATGTTCATTTTTTAGCAAGTTACTTGCAATACAATACCAAAGTTTTTGAAACCGATTTTTTTACACATGATGTTATTTTTCCATATGAGATGAATAACGTTTATGTGCCTTTTGTAAATATTAACAATTTCCTGTTAGATCAATACGAAACGTTTGAATATCAAAACTCAAATTCTATATTAGTAAAACAATTACTCGATTTATCAAAAAACAAAGAAGAAAAACAAGTTTTTGTTCACATACAAAAAGAGCATTTTGAAATTGTTGTGGTTAAAAATCAACAATTATTACTTTTTAATTCTTTTCAATATCATACTCCCGAAGATTTTATTTATTTCATCTTATTCACTTGTGAACAATTGCAATTAAATCCAGAGACTATTTCAGTACAACTTTTAGGAAATTGCTTAGAAGAAGATGCCTTATATAAAATTGCCTATAAATACATCAGAAATTGTACTTTGTTAGATGTTACAAACAAAGCTTCAATGTTAGATGTTTCGTCTGCCGAGTTGAGAAATCACTTTATACTTTATCATTCATGAGAATTATATCTGGAAAACACAAAGGACGTCGTTTAGTTGCTCCAAAAAATTTGCCTGTTCGTCCCACAACCGATATGTGTAAAGAATCGTTATTCAATATTTTGAATAATTACTTTAATTTTCACGGATTAAAAGTTTTGGATTTGTTTGCAGGAACAGGAAACATAAGCTACGAATTTGCATCTCGAGGCGCTGGTCCTATTACCAGTGTTGATGGTGATATGGGTTGCGTAAATTTCATAAAAAAAACTTCTACCGAACTAGATTTAGATATTAGTGTAATCAAAAGCGATGTTTTCAAGTTTTTAGAAAAAAGTAAAGCTAACTATGATATTATTTTCGCTGATCCACCCTATGATTTGAGTCAAGAGAATTTTGAAAAAATTATTCAACTTATCTTTGAAAACGAACTTTTGGATGAAGAAGGAATGTTAATTGTAGAGCATTCAAAACATACCAAATTAGATCATTTAACGAATTTTTCATTTTCTAAAAGCTATGGAGGTTCAGTATTTTCATTTTATGAATTTGAAAGTGAAGATGAAGAAGAATTTGAAAATGAAGATGAAGGATAAAATCGTCACAAAATAAAAAAGCAGACCTATAAGCCGGATTCTGTCTCCAATGAATGGAGCCTTATCATTTATCTAGATTATGTATTACTACATAACTCAAGCTGCCTACCCTTCAACATCGGACGAGTAGCCCTTATTCTGATTGCTCAGAAACTGCTGATATACTTGGCATTTCACCGCATAGAGTTTACCTGGTTTCACTACAGCATTACCTGTACATACTTTCTGTTGCACTTGTCCTCACCTTTCGGTGGATGGGCGTTACCCACTATGCTACTCTGTGGTGTCCGGACTTTCCTCTCCCGATAAATCGGGAACGATAAGGCGGTCTGCGGTGCAAACTTACAATAAATAAAGTTCTTTAAAGAAATTTTAATATATAGTTTAACATAATGTTTTGTCCTAATCCGTTATTTAAGTTGTAAATTTATAGGTCGCAAATCTTTTAAAATATACAACTATGTCAGGTATTTATCATTATGCTTCAGTTTCAGAAGCATTAACAAAACTAAGAGAGAAAGGTTTTACCTTCGATTTTAATTTGAATAGAGAAGATCTTATTGTTCATCCTGAAAATTATATTATCAATTATGTGTATCACTATGAAGGAAACTCAAATCCTGATGATGAAGCAACCGTTTACGGAATAGTTTCAAAATTTGGTTTAAAAGGAGTTTTTGTAACGGGTACATCAGCTAATTCTTTTGATGAAGATGCTGAAATAATTTCTAAATTAGGAGTTAAAACAGAAAATAAATCTTCCCTTTAATTGCTATTTTTTAATTGTGAATAACTTTTAGTAACATTTCATAGATTTTAGAAACACAGATTTGACTTTTGGATATTTTCCCTCTATATTTGTATTTCAATAGAATTTATGGAACAATTTATTGTATCAGCTCGTAAATATCGTCCGCAAACATTTAAAGATGTTGTGGGCCAACAAGCTATTACTAATACTTTGTTGAATGCTATTGAAACCAACCATCTAGCACAAGCCTTATTGTTTACTGGACCACGTGGTGTGGGTAAAACAACTTGTGCCCGAATTCTAGCCCGAAAAATCAATCAGGAAGGTTATGATGATCCTTACGAAGATTTCTCTTTTAATGTTTTTGAATTAGACGCTGCTTCTAATAATGGTGTTGATGATATCAGAAGCATTATCGACCAAGTTAGAATACCACCTCAAACGGGAAAATACAAAGTTTACATCATTGACGAGGTACACATGCTGTCACAAGCTGCTTTTAATGCTTTCCTGAAAACATTAGAAGAACCTCCTAAACATGCTATTTTCATTTTAGCTACTACTGAAAAACATAAAATTATCCCAACGATTTTATCGCGTTGTCAGATTTTTGATTTCAAAAGAATTACGGTTAAAGATGCGAAAGAGCATTTAGCAGAAATCGCTAAAGAACAAGGAATTACGTTTGAAGACGACGCATTGCACATTATTGCCCAAAAAGCTGATGGTGCTATGCGTGATGCTTTATCAATTTTTGACAGAGTTGTTTCGTATTGCGGAAATAATTTAACCAGACAAGCGGTTACCGAAAACTTAAATGTTTTAGATTTTGAATATTACATCAAAATCACCGATTTAATTTTAGAAAATAAGATTCCAGATTTACTTTTAGCTTACAATGACATTTTAGCAAAAGGTTTTGATGGACATCATTTTATTGCTGGTTTGGCTTCGCATTTTAGAGATTTATTAGTTTGTAAAAATCCTGCAACCTTATCTTTATTGGAAGCTGGTGAACATGCACAAAGTTTGTATGCAGCACAATCTCACAAAGCGATGCACGATTTCTTATTAAAAGGAATTGAATTAGCTAATGAATGCGATTTGAAATATAAAGTCAGTCAAAATCAACGACTTTTAGTTGAGCTTTGTTTGATGCAATTAGCCTCTATCACTTTTGATGGAGAAAAAAAAAAGTAGCTAAATTTATCATTCCGGCTACGTATTACAAGAACAACTCCTACTCTATTTCGGAAGTTTCTTCATTAAAAACTCAAGTTCCAACTGAGGAAATTAAAACTGTTGAAAAAACAGAACCAGTGGTAAATGAGTCAATCTTATCTTCAATTCCAGAAGTTCAAAATGAAGTAATTACTCCAATTGTTCCTGAAATACCAAAACCTGTTTTAACCAATTTAAATCCGACAGGAACTAAAGTTTCGGCACTTTCATTAGCGAGTATTAAAGCTAAAAAAGAGTTAGAAGCCCAACAACAAACCGTTCAAAGACATCGCGAAGAATTGCCTTCAGAAGCCTTTAACGAAACCGATATGTTGTTGCAATGGAATAAGTTTGCCCAAAAAATGGCAGACACTGGAAAACGTTTAATGGCGACATACATGCAAATGAACGATCCAACATTAAACGGAACGAAAATTACTTTAGAACTTCCTAACCAAAGTACAAAAGAAGAGTTTTTATCTGGTTCGATTGAATTATTAGGGTATTTAAGAGGCAAATTACACAACCATGATATTACCATCGAAGTTGTAGTAAATGAAACTACCGAAAACAAATATGCGTTCACCCCTCAAGAAAAATTTGAACGTTTAAAACAAATTAATCCGGCTTTAGACTTGTTGAGAAAGACTTTTGATTTGGATGTTTAGTTAATGAATCCTTTAAGAAAGGAAATACCCAAATTCTCCTAATAAATTATGATCAACAGCATAGACTAGATACCATTTATTCTCTATCAATTTAAACTTATATTCTCCCCAAAAACCTGAATTTTCAATCCAGTACTTCTGATAAAAGGAATCATTATTTTTTTTAAATTCAATTTTAAATTCGGTTGTATCTACATCAAATATTCTTGTTTTTAACATAGTCCAATTGTTTTTCGACCATTTCATTTCCTCACCTGAATCAAATTTAGCACCATCCAAAGGAAATTTAATTCTTGATATTTGGAAAATAGAATCTTTATGGAATTTATCATAAAATCTATCAAAATCTTCAATTATATTTTTTCTTTTATTTGATTCAGAAATTCTATTAATCTAACGTTTATCACAACTATATAGAAATAAAGATGTTATTATTATAAGAAATTTGAAAAATAGTATTTTATTCATAAAAACAAATTTTATAAATCCCGTTAGGGATGAAATTTTGGTAACGTAAAGCAGACAGGGACTTATAATCCCGTAGGGATGACATTAAATCGGTTCTTTAAAAATGTAACGCTCATCATACTCCACTTCAAAAGCCTCTAAAAATTCTAAATATTCCTCTTGAAATGTTTTTATTTTATGACGTTGTTCTTGATTCTGAATATATTTAATAACATTTTCAACGTGGGATTTAGAATACGAAAAAGCTCCATAACCTTCTTGCCATTCAAATTTTACTTTCAAAAACTTTTTCTCGTTAATCCATTTGGAGGAATTGGCTTTAATGGTTTGCATCAATTCGGAAATTGACTGTGTTGGACGCATTCCTATTAAAATATGAATGTGGTCTGACATTCCGTTTATCGCTAATAATTTATGATTATTGGCTTTAATTATTCCAGAAATATATTGATACAATTCCTCTTTGAAGGACGAATGAATTAATCCGTCTCGGTATTTTACCGCAAAAACAAATTGAATATGAATCTGTGTATATGTGTTTGCCATTACCGTTTTGCCATCCCGACGGGATTAATTAATTATTACAATTAAATTTTTCTACCAATATGTCGTCCCGATGGGACTCTGAATACCGACTGTTTTTTCTACCGAAATGGCGTCCCTACGAGACTAAATGAATCTGAGAATAATATCAAATCCTACCATAATACATTGCTTTCACGATACCATCGGATAATCCGATTTTTGGTACGTAAATATGACGGGCTCCACTCCATTTCATGGCATTAAGATAGATTCTTGTAGCTGGAATAATTACATCGGCGCGGTCTGGATTTAAACCAATTTCGGCTATTCTTTGTTCGTAAGTCATACTATTCAATTTTTGATATTGCGAACTCACATACACATACGAAAGCGGTTTATCTTGTTGTTTTTCGGACAATTTGAATAATTTATTAATATTTCCACCAGAACCAATTAGTGTAATATCTTCAAAAGGTTCGGTATTGGTTTTAATCCATTTTTCAATTTCTTGCCAAACAACTTCGTTTACCATATTGTTTAATAAACGAACCGTTCCATTTTTAAAAGATTTAGATGCTATGATTTTACCTTCGTAGAATAATGAAAATTCGGTGCTTCCTCCTCCAACATCAACGTATAAATATGCCTTATCAGTACTAATAAATTGTTTTAAATCGGATGCAGCAATGATAGCGGCTTCTTTTTTACCATCGATGATATCAATTTTTATATCAGCTTTCTTTTTGATGATTTCAACTACTTCTTTTCCATTATAAGCTTCACGCATGGCCGATGTAGCACAAGCTTGATATTTTTCTACTTTGTGCACTTTCATTAATAATTTAAAGGCTTTCATGGCGTCAATCATTCTATCGATGTTTTCATCCGTAATTTCGCCCACAGTAAAGGCATCTTGTCCTAAACGAATGGGAACACGAACTAATGAACTTTTATTGAATTGTGGCGTTTGACCTTCTTGCTCTACAATATTAGTAACCAATAATCGCATGGCATTGGAACCAATATCAATAGCTGCATATTTTTTAATTGTAATCATGTATTTAATTTATTGCACGTTTTCTGCAATTACATCTAATTTATTTTGGTAATAATTGTACATTTCTTGTTGGGCTCTAAAAGGTTTCTCATCTCCTTTTTTTCTGTAACGATTTAGTAAATCAGCTGAATGAATTCGGGCTTTTACATTAGCTTTCCAACCAATTTCAAATGTATCGATTAACTCTTGTTTGATTTCTGGATCATAAATTGGGCAGGTAACTTCTACTCTAGCGTCTAGATTTCGGGTCATAAAATCAGCTGAAGAAATATACACTTCAGGATTACCCGAATTTGCGAAAATATAAATTCGTGAATGTTCCAAATAATTGTCTACAATGCTAATGGCTTCAATATTTTCACTTAACCCCTTTACACCCGGAATCAAACAGCAGATTCCTCTAATAATCAATTGAATTTTAACTCCCGCTTTACTTGCTTCATATAATTTATCAGTCATTTTAAAATCTGACAAACTATTCATTTTCAACTTAATATAAGCTTCTTTTCCAGAAAGTGCATTTAAAATTTCTCTATCAATTAATTTGTTAAAACGACTTCTAGTGTAATGTGGTGATACTATTAAGTGCTTATAACGATGTACTCTGTAATTCACATCAAAGAAATCGAAAATTTTAGCCGCATCTTTTAAAATTTCTGTATTACTTGTAAATAAAGTTACATCTGTATAGACTTTTGCAGAATTTTCATTGAAGTTTCCTGTTGAAATAAAGCCATAGCGTTTTACTCTTCCTTCTTCAATACGTTCAATAACACATATTTTACTATGTACTTTTAAGCCTTTTACTCCAAAAATCAATTCGATACCTTCGGTTTGCATTTGTTCGGAATATGAAATATTACTTTCTTCATCAAAACGCGCTTGTAATTCTATTTGGACAGTTACTTTTTTTCCGTTTTTTGCAGCGTTGATTAAGGAACTTACAATTTGAGAGTTCTTAGCCAATCGGTACAATGTAATTTTAATTGACGCTACTTTTGGATCTAAAGCGGCTTCACGCAAAAATTTAATGATGTAAGAAAAAGATTGATAAGGCGCATAAAGCAAATAATCTTTCTTTTTGATTCGCTCTAAAATACTTCCTTCTAGTGATAAACCTGGAACAGGTAATGGAAGATTTTCTCTATATAATAAATCGTATCGACCTAAATTGGGGAAGTTCATATAATCTCTACGATTGTGATATCTTCCTCCTGGAATAATACTTTCAGAACTTAAAATATTCATTCGTTTTAGAAAGAAATCTAAAGTATCTTTTCCAATGGCCTGATCGTATACAAAACGAACAGGTTCTCCAACTCTTCTTTCTTTAACAGAAGAAGAAATCTTTTCAATTAAACTTTTACTTAAATCACTATCAAATTCCAGCTGAGCATCACGAGTAATTTTAATCATATGTGCCGAAATACTCTCATAATCAAATATATTAAAGATACTATTTAAGTTAAGACGGATAACATCATCTAATAGAATAATATACTGTTTTTCAGAATTTGAAGGAAGTACTACAAATCTATTTATGGTGTGCGGAATTTCGATAACGGCATAACGAATTTCTTTTTCAGCATTATCAGATTTCATGACTAACTTAATAGCTAAGTAACCAGAAGTATCTTTTAATAAAGGAAATTCTTCCAAGTCATTTAACATAATAGTTACAACAGCCGGACTTACTTTTTGAATAAAGTAATCATGAATAAAAATCTCTTGTTCTTTGGTAACTTGTTTTTCGTTGATGATATAGATATTCTCTTTTTCAAGTTTTTTTTCGATTTCACTTAAAATACGTAAACTCTCGGATTGTTGTTCAATAACAATGTCAGTAATTTCTTTAAGCAATTGTTCGGCTGGTAAACCTAAAATTTTTTCGGTTTCCAAATTTTCATGACTTAATCTTCGAATAGCAGCATATCGAACCCTAAAAAATTCATCAAGGTTATTGGAAAAAATCCCAAGAAATCGAAATCGATCTAATAAAGGTACATTCTCATCATTTGCTTCTTGAAGTACTCTTGCATTAAAGGTTAACCAACTTTTTTCTCTATCTATATAGTTATTAATAGTATTACTCATTTTTAAACTGGCTTGGAAATAATGTTGCTATAGTTTTTCCTTCAGATAAATTATTCCAATCATTAGTGTTAAATTGCAAGGCAACAACTCCAGATGTGGGAACATTTTCAATGTAAAGGTCTCCAAATTTATTAACAAATTTTGTAATAGCTTCATTATGCCCAAAAAGAATTAGACTATCATATGAATTTTCACATTTATTTATGCATTTTTCTAACTTCTTTACATCAAAAGTGTATAATTCTTCTGAAAAAAGAATCGTTTCAATAGGAATAGATAAATATTGCGAAAAGATGTAAGCGGTTTCTTGTGTACGTTTTGCTTTACTGCTCCAAACAATGTAAGATGAAGGCAAAATAGTTGAAGTCTTAGAAGCAATTAAATGTGCATCTCTAACACCACGTTGAGAAATTGATCTATCAATATCTTGTACTGGCGCATCCCAACTTGATTTTGAATGTCTAATAAGTATTAAATTTTTCATAGTTATTAGTTTAGAGATTCAAATTACTACTTTTTTTTGAATTAAAAGTTAAAGTTTTTGCCAATTTTAAGTTAGTTAATAGATTTTTTTGAACATTTTATCGAAAACAAGGGGTGAATTTTAGGTAACTATAAGTTTTTGAGTAATTTAGCATTAAGAAATTTCTACAATAGTTGCCCTAACTAGAGCTTTAATTACTTTTTACAAGTAATAGATATGTGTTAAAATATTTTTTTTTAAATCATTTTTCCAAAAATTACATTTCGTCTTTTTCCCCTCAACTATTAGTTATTCACTACTCGTTTTTGGTCTTATTTTTCAATTATTGTTAAATTAAATCAAAACGTTCATGAAAACAAAAATTACCATTTCGATATTTCTTATCTGTCTTGGGTTTAATTTTGTTCATTCACAATTTACAACTTCAAAACCCGACTTAAGATTATGTGGTTCAGCTCCTAATTATTATCTAGATTATTATAATTGTACATCAAATAATTATACATTAGATGATGTCTTTTTAAGTTTAACAGATGTTAATGGAGTTCCACTAAACAATACAACATGTACACCTGGTGTGTCTCAAACCATGTATGTGATGTTAAATTATACTTCTAATTCTAATAGCAATATTTATCATGCAAGAATGTTTGCTGACTTAGAAATTGATGGAGTTAGCACTCCACTTAATGTTAACTTAGGAACAGTTGCTCCAGGAGCTGGACAACGCCTACTCTATGGCCCATTTACATGGGTTTGTGGACAAGAAATGATTCTAAGTAGAATATTAATTGTATGGAGAACTTCTGGAAACAATACAGAATTAATTCCATACACATGTAGTACCTACAACAGATCGCAATGCGAATTTCCTCCTAGTGTAGTAATAAAAAAACCACTAGCAGTTCAATTTACATATACAGGTTGTACAACTGGAACTACAGCTTCAATCCATTTTGATTCTACAACTAATGGTGGAACTCCCCCCTACAGTTTCGCTTGGGATTTTGACTCAAATGGAACTATTGATTCCACTGAAGAAAATCCTATTTTCAACTACAATACTACCACTTCTAATACAGCGACATTAACTGTAACTGATGCCTTAGGATTAACAAATACTTTTTCTGTATTAATTAATTATCCTAGTGAAGTTATTATTAATCCGAATGTTCAAGGTTTGTCTTGTATTGCAGGTTCTACCGCTTCGATTAATTTATCAATTAGTGGTGGAACTGGACCTTACAATATTTTATGGAATACTGGAGCCACAACACCAAATATCTCTAATTTAGGAATTGGAACATACTCAGCTACAATTACAGACGCAGTTGGATGCGTAAAAAATTATTCTACAACAATATCTCCTGTGGTATGCTGTGAATTTTTAGTTACTTGTCCAACTTTTTCACCCATAACTTTACAATGTTATGATTTATTACCTCAAGCAACTTCATTAACCGAATTAGAATTTGAAGCTCTTGGAAACGGTACGGGTATAATAGGAAATAATCCTTGTGGTGTAATCCAAATAACTGCTTCAAACAGCGCTTATTTGGGATGCAATTCTCAAGTAACCCGAACATACACTATTACTGAATATTTAGACGCAAATAATAACGGAATTCGAGATGCAGGAGAGAATACAATATTAAACGTTGTAACTTGTAATCAAATTTTTAATATTAATGATACCACTAACCCAACAATCACAACTCAAGCTTCTAATTTGGAAGTGCAATGTGATGGCGCTGGAAATACCGCTGCTCTAA
>NZ_DAIPZK010000009.1:0-23896 GCF_036782315.1 Flavobacterium sp. | reverse complement strand
GTGGAAATTCATCTTCTACATCAGCAACATTTACCATTATTGATAATACTAATCCAACAATCACAACTCAAGCTTCTAATTTGGAAGTGCAATGTGATGGCGCTGGAAATACCGCTGCTCTAAACGCGTGGTTGGCTTCTAATGGTGGTGCTTCAGCAACTGATGTTTGTTCAGCGGTGACTTGGAGTAATAATTTTACTTCCGTTTCTGATACTTGTGGGGCAACAGGTGCAGCAACTGTGACGTTCACCGCTACTGATAATTGTGGAAATTCATCTTCTACATCAGCAACATTTACCATTATTGACAACACTAATCCGTTTTTCACAAGCGAATTACCACAAAATATTAGTGTTTCTTGTGATGCGATTCCGAATCCAGCAAATATGACAGGTTCGGATAATTGTGGAGCCGTTACAATAACAGTTTTAGATGCTATTAATAGAGAAGGGTTTGATTGTGAAGGAGAATATATCATTAACAGAACTTGGACCATAACTGATAGCTGCAATAACAGTTCGAGTTATACACAAGTTATTACAGTATTTGATACTACTCCTCCATTGCTAACAACTCCTATTGCATCAGAAATTAGCGTATCATGTTCTGAAATACCTCCAGTACCCGAATTAGGTTTTACAGATAATTGTTCAGGAATTCAAGGTGTAGTTTTTAATGAAACTTCAACTATAATTTCAATTTATGCATATGTTATTGTAAGAGAATGGACAATCTCTGATAATTGCGGAAATGAAGCCAATTTCACACAAACAATTAACGTAAGTGTTGAAGAACCTTTTGATGCAATTCCGTTTGCAATTTGTATAGAAGAAGAACCTATCGATTTATTTACTATATTAGACAATTCAATTCCTACAAATGGAGAATGGCATGAAGTTACTAATTCAGGTGGATTAACAGGAAATATTTTTGATCCTTCGAATGTAACTTTAGGATATTACACATTACAGTATATAGTTGAATTAGAAGACAATACATGTCCAATGATTTATGAAATATACTTAAATGTTAACGCCGATTGTGTTGTTTTAGCAGCTTGTGACATAACTGTTTATAATGCAGTTTCACCAAATGCTGATAACTCAAATGACATTTTTTTCATTGACGGACTTGAATGTTATCCAAATAATACAGTAGAAATTTATAATAGATGGGGAATTTTAGTCTATGACGTACAAGGTTATGATAATAATCTTAAATCATTCAAAGGCGTATCTGAAGGTAAAAATACCATTAATAAAAATGAACTTTTACCAGATGGAACCTATTTTTATATTCTGAAATATACCGATACAGAAAATAAAAATCACGACCGATCAGGATATTTATACCTTAACCGTTAATAGATTAATGTAACTTAAATACAAACAAGATGAAAACGATACTAACAATAATTTGTGCATCCATGTTGTTTAGTTTTAGCTATTCACAACAAGATTCTCAATACACACAATATATGTATAATACAACTTTAGTAAACCCTGCTTATGCGGGTTCTAGAGAAACACTAACTGCTTTTTTACTTTACAGAAATCAGTGGGTTGGATTAGATGGCGCTCCAGTTACGAATAATTTTTCAGCAAGTTCACCATTAGGCGATTCAAACTTTGGAGTTGGATTAAATTTTGTGAATGATAAAATTGGTCCTGTAACTGAAAATGAAATTTCAGTTGATTTAGCTTACTTTATTCAAATTTCAGAAAATTATAAATTATCAGTAGGACTAAAAGGGACGGCTAATCTTTTTAATTTAGATGTGAATAAATTACGAATTTACGATCCGCTAGATCCTCAATTTCAAAATGTTGATACCGAATTTTCTCCTAATGTAGGGGCTGGAATGTATTTATTCTCCGATAAAACATATTTTGGTTTATCAGTTCCTACTTTCTTTGAATCATATCGATACAACGACAATAACGTACAAATTACAAAAGAAAAAATGCACTTTTACTTTATTGCGGGACATGTATTTACCCTAAGTGAAAATATCGATTTTAAACCTGCTTTATTAACTAAAGCTGTTGAAGGAGCACCATTACAAACCGATATAACTGCCAATTTTCTGTTTTTTGACAAACTTACTCTTGGAGCTGCTTATCGATGGGATGCCTCTATAAGTGCTTTGGCTGGATTTCAAATTTCAGATTCGTGGTTTATTGGATATGGATATGATATGGAAACCTCTAAACTATCTAATTATAACTCGGGATCACATGAAATATTTCTGCGCTATGAATTTTTCAACAGAAGTAGAGTTTCAGCACCTAGATTCTTTTAAATTATCTGATTATGAAAACAATTTACACAATCGTATTCGCCTTGAGTATCGCAATTGGTGCTTTCGGACAAGGAGCTAAGCTAAATAAAGCAGACAAAAAATATGATAAATATTCTTATATAGATGCCATTGAGATATATGAAAAAGTTGCTGAAAAAGGATATAAATCGGTTGATTTGTTTCAAAAATTAGGGAATGCTTATTATTTCAATGGTGAATTAGATAAAGCTTCCAGATGGTATGGCGAATTATTTACTTTAAATCAAGAAGTGGATCCAGAATACTATTTTAGATATGCCCAAGCTCTAAAAGCTGATGGAAACTATGAAAAATCGAATCAGTACATGGAATTATTTGCTCAAAAAACAGATGATTCTAGGGGAAAGTTATTCGAGGAGAATAAAAATTATTTAAAAAATATTGAAGCCAATTCAGGAAAATACACCATGGATAAAACAGCTATTAATTCCGAGTTTTATGATTATGGTCCCTCCTTTTTAGGCAATCAAATTGTTTTTACTTCATCGAGAAGTGAAGGTAATTTATATTCAAAAATTCATGATTGGACAAAACAAAATTTCACTGATTTATTCGTAGCTACTTTAGATAACGAAGGAAAATTAGGAAGTGTAGAAAATTTTTCGAAAAACGTTAATACCAAATTTAATGAATCCTCACCCGTTTTTACCAAAGATGGAAAAATCATGTATTTTACCCGAAATAATTATAACGATGGTAAAAAAAGAAAAAGTGACACAAAAGTTGTCATGGAGAAAATTTACAAAGCAGAACTAATCAATGGGGAATGGACAAACATTAAAGAACTTCCTTTTTCAAATGATAATTACAAAACGGCACACCCTGCTTTAAGTCCAGATGAAAAAACACTATATTTTGCGTCTGATATGCCCGGAAGTTTTGGAAATTCTGATTTATACAAAGTATCAATAGATTCAAAAGGTAATTTTGGAAAACCAGAGAATTTGGGTCCAACTATCAATACAGAAGGAAGAGAAACTTTTCCATTTGTAGATGCAAACAATAATTTATTTTTTGCATCTGATGGTCATCCTGGCTTAGGGGGATTAGATATTTTTGAAGCAAAATATACTAATAATACATTTGAAAAACCCGTTAACATAGGTAAACCGTTAAACAGTTCTATGGATGATTTTGGTTATGTAACCAATAAAGATGGTTTAGGTTTTTTCTCTTCAAATAGAGATGGAGGAAATGGTTTTGATGACATTTATACTTTTAATGTTTGTATGCATACTTTAACGGGATTTATCACTGACATTGATACTAAAGAAATTCTTCCTAACGCAAAAGTAATATTGTTTGATGATAAAATGAATAAAATTACTGAAACTATTACTTCAGAAAAAGGTAGTTATTCATTTAAAATTGAATGCAATAAAAAATATTATATTAGAGCTTCAAAAGAAGAATATGAAACAAATGAAAAATCTTTTGGACCTGTCACAAAAACTGGAGAATCTAAATTAGATATCGAATTAAAACGAAATATTTTCCCAGTTGAAGTAGGAACTGATTTGGCTAAAATATTAGATGTTAGTATTATTTATTTTGATTTAGACAAATGGAACATTCGTCCAGATGCTGCAGAAGATTTAGAAAAAATTATTGCTGTAATGGAAAAATATCCTAATATGACAATTGCTATTCGCTCTCATACTGATAGCCGACAAACGCACAAATACAACGAATTGTTATCAGACAGAAGAGCAAAATCTACCTTAGAATTTATGGTTAAAAATGGAATAAAACGAAACCGATTAACAGCTAAAGGATTTGGAGAAACGCAATTAGTAAACAATTGTGCTGACGACGTTCCGTGTAGCGAAGCTGAACATCAAAAAAATAGACGAAGTGAGTTTATCGTTTTAAAAATGTAACCTACACACATATCTATACGTTTTGAGGAAAAGCAGTGGTTGAATTTCAATTGCTGCTTTTTTTATGTAGTAAAAGTTATATATATTTGATGATATATGCTAACGCTATTTAGCAATAATATTTTAAAACTATCTACAAATCAACAACTATGAAACTAAAAATTTTTTTATCAATATTATTTATATCATTTAGTTCTATTGCTCAAAAAAGCAGAAATATAGATTTCGTCAATTTTAAATATAATGTTTCTATTAGAGCTTTTTCTGGAGTTGAAATTTCAATTTATGAAGACCGAACATATAATAAAACAACATATAAATTAGAAGCCAAATATTTTGAACATACCAAAAAAAAGAAAAAGAAAATTGAGATAAGTGAAGAAGATTTTAATAAAATTATACAATCTATATGCAAAATAAATAATTCAGATTTAGTTGAAAATTTTGTTTCAGGTTTGGACGGTTCAACTTCAGAACTTGAATTTGGAATGTTTTTATTTAATTCTATAAAGTTTGAATTATGGAGTGTTCATAAAAACCAAATTAACAGTAATCTTAAGAACTTTATTGAAACAATACAACTGATATTAGAAGTTGCTGAAATTAAAATAGAAGACTATAATTAATACTTTTTCTAACAGCGGTTGTTTCAAAAGAAATCCACAAAACATTAATACCAACAAAAAAGCAGCTATTTCTCTCAAAACAGCTGCTTTTTTTATAAACAAACATGAAATCCTTATTTCTTAATAAACATATTAGTATAGTATCTTTTGCCTTCTTCATCTACTTTAATAGCAGCTCCAAAGTGAGTATAATCTCCTTCTAAATTTGCTTTATGACTTGGACTGTTTATCCAAGCATTAACAGTTGCTCTAGCAGTAGAATAAGCATAGGCTACGTTCTCTCCTACTCGGTAAGCACCTAGCACTGCTTGTAAGTTTGTTTTTCTTTCATTAAAACCTTCATGAGTAACGGTTCTAGTAGCTAACATATAATCGTTATGCTCAGAAGATTTGTATGAAATATGTTCTATAATTGCTAATGGGTTTAAGCCTATAGAAACACGATATGCATTTACTTCGTCTAGTAATTCTAATTCTGCGGCTGAATGGGTATAACTTTTTGCTGATTCGTTAGTAGGGTTGGCAGCACTTTCACTGTCTGATGAACAAGAGGTTAATGAAACAATGGTAAAAATAAGAGCTAGAGAGTTGATCATTAATTTTTTCATGTGTAGAGAGTTTTTTTATTAGTTGTTGTGTTAATAAATCATAAAAAATCGATTAAGTGATTGATTAACAGGACAAATGTACAAAAAGAACGACGAGGGGCAAATAAAATCGATGAAACACATCAAATTTTAACATTTTAAACATTTGAATATCAATTACTTAAAACTTTACTTACAGTAATAAAAAAATCCTAAGTTAAAAAACTTAGGATTTTGTATTATATAATTAAAATATTGATTATCAAGGAGATAATCTTTCTATTTTCCAATCGTAATTGTTGGTTAATTGATAACGAATTCTATCATGTAAACGGTTAGGTCTTCCTTGCCAAAACTCCACTTCAACAGGACGCACTAAAAAGCCACCCCAATGCGCTGGACGCAAAATTTCTTTTCCCTCCCACTCTTTTTCTAATTGCTTTAAATTTTCCTCTAAAAACTCACGATTTGGTATCACTTCACTTTGAGGCGAAACTATTGCACCTAGTTTACTACCATCTGGTCGTGATGCAAAATAATTATCAGATATTTTTTCTGGCGTTTTTTCAGCAATTCCTTTAATAATAACTTGGCGTTCTACCATAGGCCAGAAGAAAGATAAACATACATTCGGATTATTTAAAATGGCTTTTCCTTTCTCCGAATTGTAATTGGTGTAAAAGATAAAACCTTCCTCATTAAATTTTTTAAGCAATACTACTCGAGCTTTCGGGAAACCATCTAAACCTATGGTAGTAACAGTCATCGCATTCACTTCTTCAGCAGCATTCAAATCTTCTGCTTCGTAAAACCAACGATGAAATAAATTAATGGGATCTTCTGGAATTTGAGTTTCTAATAATTCGCTTTTCTCGTATGATTTTCTATAATTGCTTAAATCTTTCATAATGGTGTTAATTTCAACAAAGCAAAGTTACAAAGGGAAACTTGTTTTTTTACTAAAACAAAAATTAAAATTAAACCTTTTTGAATATCTTTAGTCTTATAAACAAATATCGCATTTTGCAAGACGAAAAAGCTTTCATTTCCGAATTACTAAACCCAAAAACGCAGAATGAAGCGTTTCGAAAGCTATTGCAATTGTATCAAAAACCATTGTATTATCATATCCGAAACATGGTGTTGAATCATGATGATGCCGATGATGTACTTCAAAACACGTTTATAAAAGTATTTGGCAATCTAAAAAATTTTAAAGGCGATAGTAAGTTGTATTCTTGGATGTATCGAATTGCAACAAATGAAACCATTACTTTTATGCAACAACGAGCAAAAAAGCAAGGAATTTCTAACGAAGAAGCGCAACAAAAAGCAATTAATAAATTAGAAAGTGATGTTTTTTTTGAGGGTGATGAAATTCAATTAAAATTACAAAAAGCTATTGCTATTTTACCAGAAAAACAACAAATAGTATTTAAAATGAGGTATTTTGAAGAGTTAAAATATGAAGAGATGTCAGAAATTCTGGAAACTTCTGTCGGAGCTTTAAAAGCAAGTTATCACATAGCAGTTAAGAAAATAGAAGAATTTTTACATACACATTAAACCTTTACATATAATTTTTGTCCAATAGATATGAAACCTTTTAATTTAGAAAATAAAAACGAAATAAAATCGGGATTTAAAGTTCCAGATAATTACTTTGAGCAATTTGAAGCTAAAATGATGGATCAAATTTCGACCGAAAGCCAACCAAAAATTGTTTCTTTATTTTATAGAAAACAAGTATGGATAAGTGCTATTGCTGCTGTATTTTTAATTGCAATTGCTATTCCGGTTTATTTCAATATGGCAAATGAAAGAAGTTTAGATGCTATCACAATTGAAAATTATTTAATTCAACAACAAGGTGTTGGTATTACCGAACTTTCAAAACATTTAACTGATGAAGATATTGTAGCTTTGCGAAATAATTTATCTCTTAACGAATCGCATTCTGATGCCGTTGAAGATTATTTGTTAGAAGCCGAAAACTTAGATTACTATATTAATGAATAAATTTACAAACATGAAAACGAAATTAATTTTCCCAATTATACTATTGCTGATTTCCTCTTTATCTTTTGCACAAGATTTTAAAGA
Source organism: Flavobacterium sp. (assembly GCF_036782315.1). Classification (GTDB taxonomy): domain Bacteria; phylum Bacteroidota; class Bacteroidia; order Flavobacteriales; family Flavobacteriaceae; genus Flavobacterium. The sequence goes on along the minus strand of NZ_DAIPZK010000009.1, from coordinate 16,359 downwards.
AAAAAGAGAAAAGGTTAAAGCTTTAAAAGTAGCTTATATTACTGAACAATTAGAATTAACTACCGAAGAAGCTCAAAAATTTTGGCCTATTTACAATGCTTTTGATGAAAACCAAGCCGAATTACGCCATGAAAAAATGCGTGCGATTTTAGATCGTTTTAGACCTGGTAGTGTAGATAAATTGAGTGAAAAAGAAGCTTCAAATTTGTTAATTCAAATGGAAAGCCTGGAAGAAAATCTATTCAATTTAAGGAAAAAATTTATTAAAGATTTGCAAGGTGTTATCAGCGCAAAAAAAATAATCAAACTAAAAAAAGCAGAAGAAGATTTTAATAGAGAATTATTAAAACAAATGCGAGAAAGAAGACGAGATTAATTAGCATAACATTTAAAAAAGCGCTTAATACTTCTATTGAGCGCTTTTTTATTTTATTTTATTTTATTCTATTTTATTTTATTTCAAATCGAACCAACTTATTTCTTCCAGTAGCATAAAACACTTTCTCTGATTCAAATCGAAATGTAAAAAAATCTTTATCATCTGAGAATTTAATCCAACTTTTGCCAAAATTATCCGAGTAAAACATACCGGTTCCTCCTACCGAAAATATTTTTTTCCCTTTGCTATTGGGCACAAATTGTATACATGAAGCATACCCAAAAGCTTCTTTTTCTGCAATTAAATTCCAAGTTTTTCCACCATCTTTAGTAAGAGCTTTGTTGGCCCAATTTTGGTTTTGTTTTTCGTAATTTCCACCGGTAATTATCCCAATTTTTTCATTGTAAAAATCAGCTGTAAAAATTCCAGTCATGGTTTCACCTTGTACAATGGGCGTTTCATAAACTTTCCAAACTTTACCAAAATCATTAGAAACAAAAACACGTGATTTCTTTCCACCCGAAACCATAAAGATAGATTTTCCTCTAATTATTAAATTAGTATTACTTGTTGCAAAAGCAGCTTCACCTTCGGCAATTTTTGGTAAAACATCACAATTTATTTTTTGCCACGTTTTTCCTCCATCATTAGTTTTTATAAATGCTAAACAATTTTCAATAGGATCACCCATAGCAAAACCGTTTAAATCATCAACAAACTGCATACTATCATAAAAAACTTTTTCGTGTTCTTCTTTGTAAACAATAGTTTCGATTAACGTTTTCTTATCAATACGAATCAACATAGCCGGATTTCCAACAGCCAATATAAAAATGGCTTCTTTTGTTCCGGCTATACTTCTAAATTCAGTTGGGCGAGCAACTGAAGCGATTTCTTTTATAATGGTTGTATCTTTTCTCTTATCATAAAAGCCATATCTGCCTTTATCCATTCCCATCCATATCTTTTCATTATCCACATAAATAGCTCTACAACTCATTTTTGTATCCAAAAGTAAAGTCGATTGAATTTTTTTGCTTTGAGCAAATGCAGAAATAGTTATTAGTAAAAAAAATAGATGTTTTTTCATTAGTGATGTTTTATTTTCAAATATAGTTTGAAATGTTTCAATGAAAAAATATATTTTGCAACATTTTAATTATCAACACATTAAATTAAATTAATAAACTTTGGCATAGTAATTGGTTTATAAATATAAAATATTAGAATCCCTAAAATGAATATATTATGAAAACGAAATTCATACATCTGAGCTTAGTGACATTATTGACGATAAGTTCAATTTTTGCACAAGAAAAAACTACAGTGACTGCAAAAAATTCAGACATTAGTGATAATTTAGATTTAAGAGCGGTTGCAACTGTTTTTGGTGATGCCAAAGACTTAGAAGACTTTGAAAGACGCTTGAATGATCCTAAAACTCAAATTTCAAATTTGGATTTGAATAATGATAATTATGTTGATTATTTGAGAGTTATTGAAACAGTTGAAGGAAACGTACATTTAATAGTAGTTCAGGCTGTTTTAGATAAAGATGTTTATCAAGATGTGGCTACAATTGAGGTAGAGCGCGATAGTAATAACAAAGTACAAGTACAAGTTGTAGGTGATGTTTATATGTATGGAGCTAATTACATTTATGAACCTGTATATGTTTATACACCCGTAATTTATACAACTTTTTGGGTAAGCAATTATCATCCTTATTACTCATCATGGTATTGGGGTTATTATCCAAGTTATTACTATTATTGGAATCCGTTCCCAATTTTTAGATATAGAAATCATATTCATGTACATATTAATTTTGGTCATACTTACCATTATGTTACACACAGAAGATGTGCTGTAGTATATAACAATTATTATGGAAGAAGAGGAAATGGATATGAACGAAGATATCCAAACCGTTCGTTTGCACAACGAAATGCAGGTTACTCAAACCGATATGAATTAGACTCTCGAAGAAATACCAATTCACCAAGAAGTAGAAGCGAAATATCTTCAAATTCTACCAGAGGAAATCGTGAAACTCGAGCTACACAAGGCAACACTCCAAGAACAAGAACAGAAGCTACTACACCAAGAAATAATGGAAATAGAGCTAATTCAGGCACAAGAGTTACTACTGATAATAGAGGTAATTCGCCAAGGGTAGCCAATGATAATAGAGGTCGAAATGAAAGTACAAGAGCCAACAGTGGAAGAGAATTTTCAGAAAGATCAAATAATTCACCAAGAGAAAGTGGTTCTGTTTCTAATTCAGGAAATAGAGGTAATTCTGAAGTAAGAAATAGTCCATCAAGAGGAAACTCACAACCAAGAAGTAGCGCACCTAGAGGCAATTCTAATTCAAGAAGTTCCGAAGGAAGAGGTAACGGAAGAGGATAAATATTAAAGCTGTCAAATTTGACAGCTTTTTTATTTTAATTCGTATCTTTGCCTCCCGAATTCTCGGAATGATTTAAAATAAATAATGAGATTACACAGAAATTTAGTATTCACAACTATAGATTCGCTAATGGCGATTTTTAATGAAGAGGAATACGCTGATAAAGTGGTTGCTAGAGCACTTAAGAAAGACAAACGTTGGGGAAGTCACGATAGAAAATTCGTAGCCGAAACCATTTATGAAATCGTAAGATGGAAACGTTTATATGCTGAAATTGCTGAAGTTAAAGAACCTTTTGATCGAGATAAAATTTGGAGAATATTTGCTGTTTGGGCTGTATTGCGTGGCTATACACTACCCGATTGGAAATATTTTGAAGATACCCCTGTAAGAAGAATAAAAGGAAAATTTGACGAATTATCTAAAATTAGAAAATACAGAGAATCCATTCCTGATTGGATGGATGATTTAGGCGTTAAAGAATTAGGCGAAGAGAAATGGACCAAAGAAATTGCCGCTCAAAATGAACAAGCAAAAGTAATTTTGAGAGTCAATCGTTTAAAAACAACCAAAGAAAAATTAAGGGCTATCTTAATGGATTTGAATATTGAAACCGAGTTTCACAATGATTATCCAGATGCATTAATTTTAAAAGAGAGAGCCAATGTTTTTTTAACCGATGCTTTTAAAGATGGTTTATTTGAAGTTCAAGATGCTTCATCACAATTAGTAGCTTATTTTTTAGATGTTCAGCCAGGAATGCGAGTTGTTGATACTTGTGCGGGAGCAGGTGGAAAAACTTTGCATTTGGCTTCATTGATGGAAAATAAAGGACAATTAATTGCAATGGATTTATATGAAAGTAAATTAAAGCAATTAAAAATCAGAGCTAAAAGAAACGGCGCTTTTAACATCGAACCTAGAGTTATCGAAAGTACAAAAACAATTAAAAAATTACACGAAAAAGCAGACAGAGTCTTAATTGATGCTCCATGTAGTGGTTTAGGAGTTTTAAAAAGGAATCCTGATAGTAAATGGAAATTACAACCTGAATTTGTTGATAATATTCGTAAAGTTCAGGCTGAAGTGTTAGAAAATTATTCAAAAATTGTAAAACCGGGCGGAAAATTAGTGTATGCTACTTGTTCTGTGTTACCTTCTGAAAATCAAGAACAAATTAAGCAATTCTTAAGCACAGAGATTGGAAAAGAATTTACTTTTGTAGAAGATAAAAAAGTATTGGCCAGTGAAAGTGGATTTGACGGGTTTTACATGGCGCTATTGGAAAGAAAAAAATAAAATTATATGAAAAAACATTACTTACTAACGCTTTTATTGAGTTCAATAATAGGTTGGGCACAAATTCCTACTGGATATTATAGTTCTGCAACTGGTTCAGGATATGCATTGAAAACTCAATTAAGAAAGATTATTGATGATGTAAATGATGGTTTAACAAACGAACGTTTATCTATTGATCCAGGTTATGCTGCTTTATATACGACTTATCAAACATCTGATGTAAAACCAAATGGTAGAGTTTGGGATATGTATTCTAATTGTGATTTTATCTTTGGAACGGTAGCGAATGGAGGTCAACAAGATAATGGAACAAATCCGAGTGGAGAATGTCAACTTTTTAATAGAGAGCATACAATTCCACAAAGTTATTTTGGTAATGGAGTTGTTCCGATGTATTCAGATGCTCACTTTGTAATACCTTCAGATAAAATTGTAAATGCAACTCGTGATGATTTTCCTTATGGAAGAGTTGGAACTGCAACTTACACTTCTGGTAATGGTTCTAAAAAAGGAAATAACTTAAATTCTGGATATTCAGCAGGATATGCATTAACAGTTTTTGAACCTATCGACGAATATAAAGGTGATATTGCAAGAATTATGTTTTACTTTGTAACACGTTACGAAAGTCAGTTAAGTTCTTTTTTTACTACAAGTTCATCTACTTCAAAAGTGATGTTTGATGGTTCAACTGGAAAATCTTTTAGTGATACTTTTTTAAATATCTTTCTTACTTGGCATATCCAAGATCCTGTAAGTCAAAAAGAAATTGACAGAAATAATGCTATTTACGCACGTCAAAACAATAGAAATCCTTTTATTGATACTCCTGCATATGTTTGTCAAATTTGGTCAACGCAATGTGCTGCTTTAGCGTCTGAAAATTTTGTATTAGAAAATACGGTTTCTATTTATCCAAATCCTGCTATTAATAATGAAGTTACAATTTCTTCTGAAAAAGAATTGAAATCGATTTTATTATTTAACATTAATGGACAAATTATTCAAGAGATAAAAAATCCAACTCGTGTTGACAATACATATAAAGTAACTAATTTACCTAGCGGATTTTATTTAGTTCAAATGGCATCAGAAAATGCTGTAGCTACTAAGAAAGTCATTGTAAACTAAAAATTACATTATAAAAAAATATAAAAGTCTCTTCATTTATTTGATGGGACTTTTTTTATGCAATAAAAAAGAGTACTGAAGATTAACTTTAGCACTCTTTTACCCTATTAACTAAAAATATTTAATGACAATTGGCTTCTGATTGTACAAATAAACTCATATTACTTGGTGATAAATATGGAATATCTAATCCTAAACCTCTTATAATAAATAACATTCCAATAATAACTGCAACTACTGGTATTGCTTTTTGAATGGTTCCTCTAAATGAAAAAGAAAGTAAATTAGAAACATATACTACAGCTGATAGCATAGGTATAGTTCCAATCCCAAACAAAATCATATACAAAACACTTAATGAAATACTTTGCATGGCAATAGCTCCAAAAAGCGCAACATATACCATTCCGCAAGGTAAAAAACCATTTAATAATCCAATAGTAAATAACGATTTGTAGCTTTTGTTTTTAAACTGTTGGCCTAAACTCGATTTTACTTTTGTAATGATTCTATAAATTGGTTTTGAAAAATTGTACTTGGCAAATACTCGTTCTGGTATTACCGCTACCATAATCATTAAAATTCCAACGATTATAGAAAGTTGTTGTTGTATTCCGGCTAAATAGAAACTTCTACCTAAAAGTCCGAATATTAAACCTAAAGTTCCGTAAGCCGTTAATTTACCAATGTGATATGTAATAATTTGAGTTACTTTTTTAGCTTCATTGCTTCTATCTACAGGTAACATCATAGCAATTGGACCGCACATTCCTATGCAGTGAAAACTACTGATTAAACCAAATATCAAAGCCGAGTATAACATCAATTATAAATTTCAAATTCAATCCCGAAGCTACGAGATAAGTTCAAATTCAAAAGAAAGAAATTATTCCATTCTAAATGAATCTTTATTTAAAAATTTCACACCATCATATTCCCAATCAATAGAAATGTCCCAAAGACCGTCAGCCAAATTACTTTTAGGTATGAGCAAATGTGGACTAGATAATGAAATCGGAATTTCAAAATCTAATTTCTGACTAGACGGTCTATATAAGGACACTTTTCCATTTATTTTAGAATAATCAAAATCTGTAGGAAAGTTAATTTTTATGCCTTCTGTTGTTTTTTCAATAATTACTTTGTTTACTAATGCGCTAGCATTTTGTTGTCTGTCAATATCTTCTTGAACTGTTGCTTCTTTTTTGTAATAATCTTCCACAACTAATTCGTGATCATATTTATCATTGGATTGCACTTTAAAAACATAAGACAAAATAAATGTCATAAAAAGCGCAAAAGCAATAACGATTCCGGTTCCCCAATTAAATTTCATATATTAATTCTATTTTTAATTAAAGTTTCTTGGTCCTTGGAAATTAGTTGTTGTTTCTTCAATCAACTTTTCTCCATTATATAATTCTAATTTTAAATGTACTTTTTCTTCTTTTAGCAAACTTTCTGGAATATCAATGTATAATGTTCCACTAGCTAAACCTTGTTTTGGAATTTTAATAACTGGACTTCCCACTAATTTTATTTCTCCTTTATAATTGACAATTTTAACAGTAACATTATCAAATTCTTGTTCTGTTTTATTGACAATTTTATAAGTGTAGAAGTTTCGAATGTTTTCACCATTGTGTTGGAATAATTGTCCAGACATTGGTAAGAAATTGGCTTCTACATCATTTCGTAAGAACAACATTCCGATTAAAACGCCTACTAACAAAGTTAAAACGGCGATATAACCTTTCATTCGAAGTGTTAACTTAAACTTTTCTTTCTTAACGATTTCATCTTCACTTGCATAGCGGATCAATCCTTTTGGTAATCCTACTTTTTCCATTATAACATCACATTCATCAATGCAAGCCGTACAGTTGATACATTCTAACTGAGTACCGTTTCGGATGTCAATTCCAGTTGGACAAACCACCACGCATTGGTTACAATCGATACAATCTCCGTGACCTAATGCAGTTCTGTCTTCACCATTTCTCCATTTTTTTCTTCCGTTGGTTCCTTCTCCTCTTACATGGTCATAAGTTACATTAATGGATTTGTTATCCAATAGAACCCCTTGCATTCTTCCGTAAGGACAGGCTATGATACAAACTTGCTCTCTAAACCAAGCGAATACAAAATAGAATACACCGGTAAAAATTAATAAAGCAATTAGCGTACTTAAATTACTTGTTGGTCCTTCGGTAATCATCTTGATAAGTTCGTCACTGCTAATCAAATAAGCTAGAAAAACATTGGCAATGAAGAATGAAAAAATAAAAAAGATAGTCCATTTTGTAACTCTTTTTCTTATTTTTTCAGCATCCCATTTTTGTTTTGCTAATCGCATTTGAGCCCCTCTGTCACCATCAATCCAATATTCGATACGTCTGAAAACCATTTCCATGAAAATAGTTTGCGGACAAAACCAACCACAAAAAATACGTCCGAAAGCCACCGTAAATAAAGTCAGCCCTACTACTCCAACAATCATTGAAATAACAAACAAATGAAAGTCTTGAGGCCAAAATGCAAATCCGAAAATACTAAAACGTCTTTCGAGTACATTAAACATCAAAAACTGATTTCCATTAACTTTAATAAAAGGCGAAGCAATTAAAAAAACCAAAAGAAAATAACTTAGCAATTTTCTTTTATCATAAAAAGGGCCAGAAGGTTTTTTAGGATAAATAAAATTTCTTTTCCCTTCTGCATTAATTGTTGCAATGGTATCTCTAAAACTTTCGTCTGGTAAATTTGACATAATTATGCAATTTTTAGTTTAAAAAAGGTTTTGAGAAATTCTCAAAACCTTTTTATGCACTAGTTATTATTTTGCAGGTGTATCTACTTTAGTAGAATCTACAACAGTTGCTGCTGCAGGCTCTGCAGTTTCTTTCCAAATTTCTCCTTCTGGAGCTTTTGCTCCTGCTGGATTAGTACCTTTTAAGGTTAAGATATAACTTGCAATACTTTGAATATCTTTTGAAGATAAATTAGATTTCCAAGCCACCATTGAAGGATTGTTTTTACTTCCTTCAGAAATTAATTTGAAGATGTTTTTAATACCTCCACCATTAATCCAATGATCATCGGTTAAATTTGGTCCTACTAAACCTCCACCGTCTGCTTTATGACAAGCTGCACAAGCATTCGTAAAAATTTCTTTTCCTTTAGCTAAACTTGCAGCATCTGTTAAAGCTACTACTGTTTCGTAACTTACTTCATCAGCAGGATCTTTTGGTAATTTAGATTTTTCTAATTCTGCTAATTCAACTTCTTTGTTAAATTCTTCAGCTTGCGTATAATCTCCAACAATATGGAATCGTACTAAATATACCGCAGCGAAAATAATGGTTCCATAGAACAAATACACCCACCATGGTGGTAATACATTGTCTAACTCTTTGATACCATCGTAATCATGATCTAACATGATATCTTCTTCTCTTTCTATTTCTTTAGAACGAGTTAATTTACTAACGATATTTTGGTACCATTTACTTTCAGTAAAAGAAACAGATTGCGCTTCTGCTAATTGTTTCTTTTGTTCATCTGTTAAAAGATGATACGTTACTTTATCAACTGCATCGATTACAATTTCGATTGCAATTAATAAAAATAGGAACACTCCTAAAAACAAAGCTACCATTGGAAACTTTATAAATGCTGGCCTGTCTCCTGAATCGATAAAATATTCCAAAGCTGCAAATACTACTGCAAACAGTAATGGAACTCTTACGTATGATGGAATTAATTTTTTCATTTGTTGAAAATTTTGATGTTATGAGAACCTGAACAACCACGATACTACCCAAAAATTACAAAACATCATGGTTGTATCAGTTTCTCGCAAATTATAATTATAACTATTCGTCGTTTAAAGGCATTTCACTAATTTCTTTGATTTTTTCTTTGCTATATGTAAATGCCCAAATAGTGAACAATACAAAAGCAGTAAAGAAAATCGTCAACGAAATGATTGGATAAATATCTACTCCTGCAATAGTTTCCAAATTATGTTTAATGAACTTTAGCATAACTTTTATTTTTTAACTTGAGTATCAGTACCTAATCTTTGTAAGTAAGCAATCAACGCTACAATTTCTCTATCTTTTAATGGAGAAGCTGTTTCTTTTCCAAATGATTTCTTAATTTCAGGATTTGCTAATAAATTAGTTTCAATTTTAGTAGCTTGTTCCTCCATATGTTTAAGAGCATTATTAATATCGGCTTCAGAATAAGGAACTCCTAAAGTTACCATAGTTCTCATTTTATCTTGAGTTGATGATTTGTCTAACTCATTTTTAATTAACCATTGATATCTTGGCATGATTGATTTTTCATTTAACCCTTGAGGATCGTACATGTGGTTAAAATGCCATACATCATCTCTACCTCCATTGAAAGGTTTTCCTTTAACACCTTCACGAGCTAAGTCGGGACCTGTACGTTTTGAACCCCACAAGAATGGATGGTCATAAACAAATTCACCCGCTTTTGAATAATCACCATAACGCTCTACTTCGGAACGGAACGGACGAACCATTTGAGAGTGACATCCCACACAACCTTCTCGAATGTATAAATCTCTTCCTTCTAATTCAAGCGGTGTATATGGTTTTACTGACGATATAGTTGGAATATTAGATTTTACTAAAATCGTTGGTAAAATTTGAATCAAACCTCCAATTAAAATAGCAACTGTAGTTAAAATCATGAATTGAACTGGTTTTCTTTCTAACCAAGAGTGTAATTTTTCACCTTTTAAACGGTTTGGAGAAATTACCGCTAAAGCTGGAGCTTCTGCTAATTCATTTTCAACTGGAGCACCTTGTTTTACTGTTCTAATGATATTGTAAACCAATACAATTACACCAACTAAATACAATGTTCCACCCACAGCACGCATCCAATACATTGGCATTAATTCGGTCACTGTTTCAAGGAAGTTACCATATTGTAAAGCACCTCCATCTGGTTTAAATTGTTTCCACATAGAAGCCTGAGTAAATCCAGCAACATACATTGGAAGCGCATATAAAATAATACCTAAAGTACCAATCCAGAAATGGAAATTCGCTAATTTTTCAGAGAATAATTTTGTTTTAGTCATTCTTGGAATTAACCAATAAATCATACCAAATGATAAGAAACCATTCCAAGCTAAAGCTCCAACGTGAACGTGAGCAATAATCCAGTCTGTAAAGTGGGCAATAGCATTAACGTTTTTCAATGATAACATTGGACCTTCAAAAGTTGCCATACCATAACCTGTAATTGCTACAACAAAGAATTTTAATACGGCATCAGTACGAACTTTATCCCAAACACCTCTTAAGGTTAATAAACCATTGATCATACCTCCCCAAGATGGTGCAATTAACATTACAGAGAAAACAACTCCTAAGTTTTGAGCCCAATCTGGTAAAGCAGAATACAATAAGTGGTGAGGTCCAGCCCAAATATAAATGAAGATTAACGACCAAAAGTGAATAATAGATAATCTATAGGAATACACAGGACGATTTGCTACTTTAGGAACAAAGTAATACATCATACCTAAGAATGGAGTTGTTAAGAAGAATGCAACCGCATTGTGTCCGTACCACCATTGTACTAAAGCATCTTGAACACCAGCATAAACAGAATATGATTTCATTCCTGATAACGAAACTGGTAATTCTAAACTGTTGAAAATGTGAAGTACTGCAACTGTTACAAACGTAGCAATGTAAAACCAAATAGCTACATAAATATGACGCTCTCTTCTTTTAATAATGGTTCCAATCATGTTGATACCAAATACCACCCAAATAAGTGCAATTGCAATATCAATTGGCCATTCTAATTCAGCATACTCTTTTGATGTTGTATACCCTAAAGGTAGTGTTATAGCTGCAGCAACAATGATTAATTGCCAACCCCAAAAGTGAACTTTACTTAAAAAGTCACTCATCATTCTAGTCTTTAATAAACGTTGCATTGAGTAATAAACTCCTGCAAACATGGCGTTACCAACGAAGGCAAAGATTACCGCATTGGTATGTAAAGGTCTTAAGCGTCCAAAACTTAAAAACGATATACCGCTGGTTAAGTTTGGAAACAAAAATAGGAAAGCTAATATAAGCCCCACTAACATCCCCACTACACCAAAGACTATACTAGCGTAGAGGAAATTCCTTACAATTTTGTTGTCGTAATAAAATTGTTGCTTCTCCATAATTAGATTGATTTTTGTTTTTCTGTTTGTATTAATTTGTTAGGATTTTCTTTTTTCACTACTTCATCGTCAAAAAGCATTCTGACAGATGGTGTATAATCATCATCGTATTGCCCACTCTTAACTGCTTTTATAAAAGCAACTAAAAATGCGATTGCAACTACTATACTGATTGTGATTAATAAATAAATGACACTCATACCTTAATTTGTGTTAACAAAGTTACTTCCACACATTTTTATAAAACATGACTTTTATCATGTATTAAAATTTTCTTAAATAATTACTTCTTATAAGCAAATAAATTAGTCATTATAGTTACAAAACTTACAATAGTTATGGTACTCAACGGCATAATAATGGCTGCTACAATAGGATCTAATTTTCCTGTTACGGCATAACTTAGTCCTACCACATTATAAAGTAAAGACAAACCAAAACTCATATAAATGGTCATCATAGCATTCTTAGAATAGCGCATAAAAAAGGCAATTTTATCAAATTGGGTTGCATCTAAAATACCATCACAGGCTGGTGAGAATACATTTACATTTTCAGAAATAGATAATCCTAGATTACTTTGTGCTAATGCTCCAGCATCGTTCAACCCATCTCCTACCATCATGACGTTTTTCCCTTCTTTTTGTAATTGTTCAATGTATTGCAATTTTTGTTCAGGTTTTTGATTGAAAACTAAAGTGGTTTTAGCAGGCAACATTTTTTCTAAAATTCTTCTTTCCCCATCATTATCACCAGATAGAACTACTAAATTGTAATGTTTCGATAAATCATTAAACAATTCCTCTAATCCTTTTCTGTATTGATTATTGAACACGTAACTTCCTTTGTAAATTCCATTGATTTCAACATGTACTTTGGTTTTCTTATGCGTGTTTTCAGTCATGGTTTTCAAAAATTGTGACGAACCTAATTTTACTGTATTTCCTTCAATTTCAGCAAAAATTCCTTTTCCAATGATTTCTTCAAAGCTTGAAGTTTCTAACTTTTCTTGGTTCGGAATGAAATCATACAATCTTCTACTCAAAGGGTGGTTTGAACCTCGTAAAACGTTCTTCAATAATCTTAGTTCGGAAGCGTTTAATTCCGTTCCTTCGTAAGTAATGGCTGTTTTTTTATTGGTTGTAATCGTTCCTGTTTTATCGAAAACGATTGTATCTACTTTGGCTAATTGTTCGACTACCAACGCATTTTTCAAGTATAATTTTCGCTTGCCTAGAATTCGCAACACATTTCCTAATGTAAACGGAGCCGTTAAAGCTAATGCACACGGACAAGCGACAATCAAAATTGCAGTGAAAACATTAAAAGCTGTTTGTACATCAATGAAAATCCAATACGTAAAAGAAACTACCGCTAAAACTAATAATGCTGGTGTGAAATAACGACTAATTCTATCGGTAATGTTTTTGTGCTGTTGTTCTACGCGTTTTTGGAAAACATCGTTGCTCCACAATTGCGTTAAGTAACTTTGGGAAACCGAAAACAATACTTCCATTTCGATAACTTTCCCCATTTGTTTTCCACCTGCGAAGACTTTATCTCCTGATTTTTTCTCAATCGGAACCGCTTCACCTGTAACAAAACTGTAATCAATTGATGCTTTTTCGGAAATTAAAATGCCATCTACCGGAATTAACTCTTGGTTACGAATCAATAATCGATCGCCTTTTTGAATATCATATACTTGAACCGATTCTTCTTCTCCGTTTGGCAACACTTTTGTAATTGCTATTGGAAAATACGATTTATAATCGCGCTCAAACGAAAGAAAATCGTAGGTTTTTTGTTGGAACAGTTTTCCTAATAACATGAAGAAAATTAATCCTGCCATACTATCGAAGAAACCTTGTCCGTAATCGAAAACGATATCAACCGTACTTCTTACGAACATCACTACAATTCCTAAAGCAATCGGAATATCAATATTCAACAAACCTGATTTTATGCTTTTCCAAGCGGAAACATAATAACCAGAAGCCGAATAAATAAAAGTTGGAAGCGATAATCCAAAAATCAACCAACGGAAAAATCCGCGATATTGATCAATCCAATATTCTTCTACTTCAAAATATTCGGGAAACGAAAGCAACATGATATTTCCAAAACAGAAAAACGCAACTCCTATTTTATAGATTAAAGTTCGGTCGACTTTTTTCTTGCCTTCATCAAAATTTTCTAAAGAAATATAAGGTTCATAACCAATCGAACTCAATAAATAGACAATATCTTTTAAAGAAGTTTGTTCGGGATTGAACGTAACTCGGACTTTCTTTTCGCCAAAATTAACTTGTGATGCGTTTATTCCTGGTTGAAGTTTTTGTAGATTTTCCAAAATCCAAATACACGAACTACAGTGTATATGAGGAATGTAGAGTGAAACAATATGTGTTGTACGCTCTTGGAATTCCAATAATTTTGTAACAATTTCTTCATTGTCTAAAAAGTCATATTTGCCCTGAATGTCTTGTGGTGTGGCGCCGGGTGCTGCCTGAAAATCGTAATAACACGTTAAGTCGTTTTGACTAAAAATTTCGTACACGGTTTTGCAACCATTGCAACAAAACTTTTTTTCGTCAAATACAATCTCGTCTTTTTTAATAATTTCATTACCACAATGGAAACAATTTTCTGTGTCCATAAATTTGCTCATTTTACCTGTGAACAAATTTCCAACATAACCTTAAAACAAAATATGATATTTATCATACTTTGATTATCTTTGTATTCAAACTCTAAACATTTCTTAAAATGAGTAAATGCGAACAGTGTATCGTAAGACAGTTTAGTTCGTTAAAGGCCTTAAACAAAGAAGAACTTCTTAGAATGGCCGATTGTAAAACTTCTTACACTATAAAAAAAGGCGAACCTATCTTTGAAGAAGGTGAAGTTACCAATGGAATTTATTGTGTTAAAGACGGTGTTTGTAAATTGTCGAAACTTAGCGATAATGGAAAAGATCAAATTGTAAAATTGGTAAAACCAGGCGAATTATTAGGTCAACGTTCAATGATTAGTGATGAGCCCGCTAATTTGAGTGCTGTAGCGCTGGAAGACATGGAAGTTTGTTTTATTCCGAGAAGTGAAATCATGCAGTTTTTTACGCAAAACAATCAGTTTTCTATGAATGTGATGCGCACTATTTGCGATGATTTAAAGGATGCCGATGATCACATGGTAAACATGGCGCAGAAAACCGTTCGCCAACGTTTAGCTGAAACTCTAATTTACTTAGAAGATACTTTTGGTAAAAACGAAGATGGTACCTTACACATTCAGTTGTCTAGAGAAGAATTAGCAGGAATGATTGGAACTGCAACTGAAAGTTGTATTCGCTTGCTTTCCGAATTAAATAAATCAGAATATATTGAGTTGATTGGAAAGAAAATCAAACTTTTAGATAAGAATAAATTAAAACGCTTAACATAAATGAATCCGCTGAAAAGCGGATTTTTTGTTGGGTGAAATTGTAAGATTTTTTTATTATTTTTGAAAATATAAAAATAAGCCAAATAAAAACAGTCAAAACTTTCGCCAATCTTGCCAAAACGGCATGAAAGTAGTTCGAGAGTTTCGCATATAAACTAGTTGTAAAACAGTTTAGAAATGAGAATATGAAAGCACCAATGTTTAATATAATTGACCCAAAAACAGAATTACAAATTGATATTCGTAATTTAATTTATGAACAATTAAAAACTTCTGAAAATCAATCAAAAACATCAGACAAACAATATAAGATTTCTATATTCTTAACTATAACTGCTATTTTTATTAGTTTAGTTCCAATAGCTACGGAATTTTTAATCGAAAAACCTAACTATAACGAAACCATAATCCGATTAACTGAAAGCCAATCAAAACTAACTGAAGAAGTATCAA
Organism: Flavobacterium sp.; assembly: GCF_036782315.1. Lineage (GTDB taxonomy): Bacteria > Bacteroidota > Bacteroidia > Flavobacteriales > Flavobacteriaceae > Flavobacterium. The sequence continues at coordinate 1,005 of NZ_DAIPZK010000009.1, read as the reverse complement.
GTATGTCCAATTATTTACTTGACCTTCAGAATCAAGTGCGAACTTTGGAGAAAGAAAACGAATTACTAAAACAAAAAAATAATTAAAATTCATAACTGAATTATTTAAAATTACTTGACACTTAAAAAAGGCGGACAAGTTAAACCTTATTAAAACCGATTTTACAACAGTGGTTTAGCAATAGTGCAAATATTTGAATTATCACGTTTCTAAAGAAACATAAAATTAATATCAAAAATTGCATTTCATTTGCTTGCACCATCGCTAAGCCACCAAACGTTGTGCGTCATTTAAAAACAACACATGAAATACATTAAACTGATATTAATTTTACTTTTTTTAAGTTCGTGTTCAACTAATAAATCAGTAGTTGGATTATATGGAGAATGTGAAAAAAGTTACTTTGCTTGTACTCAAATTGAGCTGAAATCTGATAACACTTTTGAATATTTTATTTTTTATGATGTTGGTGGCGTAAATATTTTAAAAGGGAATTGGAAAAAGATATCAAATGACTCTATTTCACTAAATACATTTGAACAACCAACTAATCCAAAAACTTCATATACTGGAATCGAAAATGGAAGCTCAGTAAAAAAAGTAAAAATTTCCGACAAGTATGGTCCGATAATACTTGCAAGTGTTTCTATAAATGATGACAACAAATGGAAAGAAACAGATATTAATGGATTTGTTGAATTTAATGAAAGTGAAATAAATACTATTTCTGTAATAAGTTTGGGGGTAAAAGAGAAAATTTTAGTCGAGAACAAGAATTTAGATGAAATTCACATAATAGTTAAAGATCCACAAACTGGTGTAATTCCAGAATATTTAGTTGATTATAAATTAAAGATTCGTAAAAATAAAATTTACATAACCGATAAACATAGACTTAAGAAAACCATTATTACAAACAAACAATGGTAAAAAAAACGAACGCACAACAACGGTAACTGTTGCACAACTACCATTTTCTCAAAACAATTTACAAAAACATAAAAA
>NZ_DAIPZK010000008.1:0-135338 GCF_036782315.1 Flavobacterium sp. | reverse complement strand
CATCTGCTGTATCACAGTTGCTTGGATTTAATACCTCACAAATCGTGTAAGTAACTGTATAGGTTCCTGCTGGAGTGCCTGGTGCAATGGTAATAGTACCATTTGCATTTAAAGTCAATCCTGTTGGAACCGTATTTGGTGTTAAGGTAATCTCAGATGGGTTTACTTGTACTCCGTTTAACGTATCGTTTGTTAGTACCGAAGCGGTTGTTGCTCCTGTATAACCATTGATTGAACCATAAGCATCATCCACAGCATCAATTACATTTGCAATTGTAATAGTAACATCAGCTGTATCACAGTTGGTAGGATTTACAACTTCACAAATTTGATATGAAAGTGTATAAGTTCCCGAAGTTGTACCTGAAGCTATAGTTATCGTACCGTCAGAATTTAAAGTAAAGCCAGAAGGAATTGTTACGCCAGATACTGTAACATCAGAAGGATTAACCACAACACCATTTATTGTATCATTAACTAATACAGAAGCTGTTGTACCTCCTGTGTAACCATTAAAAGGTCCATAAGTATCATCAACTGCAACAATACAAGCAAAAATATTTGCAGTTAAGCATGAAGGCGCTGGGCTAACACAAGTATTATTAACACCTTCAACACATACATTACCATTAAAATAAGTTGAAGCTAAATCAACTGTTATAGAGGTTGTTCCTTGACCCGAAGTTATAGTACCTCCAGCAGGAATTGTCCATTGGTAAGAGGTTGCACCTAAAACAGGAGCAATGGAATAAGTAATTTGGGTAACATTACATGTATTATTACTTGATGCGGTAATTGGGCCTGGTGTTTGTGGCTTACATGCAGGATCTGTATTCGTATCACATGGAAGCACTTCAAAAGTTGTAACCGCATTGTTTTCTATAAAAATATTATTATCTGGATCTAAACTTTGATTCGCAATGCCATCATTATCTGGGTCTGCAATTGTGCCATTATTTGATAAATCTACAGACATTCCATTGGCAACACCATTTTCATATTTATCTCCTTTTGCCGTAATTTGGTTAGCAAAAGTTGTAACTCCAACTGCTGGAATAAACTGAACCGTAAAAGTAACGGTAGCTGATTGTCCAGGAGCTATATGATCTCCAGAAGTTAAATTTAACAATCCAATTTGTCCTCCTGAACCAGAATAAGAAGAGTTAGTATGTAATATTGATCCCGCTCCTATCGAAACAATTTGAGGTGGAGTTGAAATCGTATACTGGCCAGCAGCTGTTGGGGTTCCATTAGTGTAAGTTCCAAAAGCAATAGTTAAATTATCTTCTAATTGAACATCTACTAGATTAACCTCACCAATATTTGAAACTACTGTTGAATAATTAACTGTATAAGTTCCATCACCCATTGGAAGTATACAAGAGGTTACTTGTTTTGTTGATGCAATTACCAAACGTGGTAAAATCAATGGTGTTGGTACATTATTGTCTTCAGGACCATCATTATCTGGATCCACATCTAAACCGTCTTGAGACACATCAAATATAAGATTACCAGTAGGTGAAACAGCCGTACCAAATACTGAGTTTTCATAAGGTGAGTTATAATCGCTAGGCGTTACGTTCACTACTAATGTTAAAGTACCAGTTTGTCCCACATTCAAACTATCTGAACCATTTAAAAGGGCAGTATTAGTTGTTCCATTGTATGAAGTATTTACACTAAAGTTAGCACTTGTTAAAGAAACAAAATTGAAAGAAGTGGCATTAGCAAAAGTATCTCCTAAATTATCATCAAGAGTTAAGTTATGCAATTGAACATCTCCAGTATTACTTACCGTAATTTGATACGTTACATTATAAGAACCATTTCCATTATCAACAAAACCTGTCATAGCTTTTGCAATTCCTAAGGATGGAGATTCTGTAAATAGTAATGGAGTAACAGAAGTATCGTTTGTTGGATCACCATCATTATTTGGATCAACATCGTTCCCGTTATTCGAATTATCAGTAACCGATGAACCACCAGGAGAAGTTCCTGTTGCAACAACTGAATTATTATAAGTACCTAAATTAGTACCCGGAGTAACAAGTAATGTTAATGTAATCGTACCTGATTGATTAACAAATAACGAATTACCTGTTGCTAATAAAAGAGTATTTGAAGTTCCGTTGAATGAAGGATTAACTGTTAATGTTGAAGATGTTAATCCTGTAACACTAAATGCAGTAGCTCCAGAAAATACAGTACTTAAATTTTCTGTAATGTTTACATTATTTAACCTTACATCTCCAGTATTTTCTACTTTGATTGAATATACAACAGTGTGTGTTCCATTTCCGTTGTTTACTGTTGAAGTTACCTCTTTGGCTACACCAATTGAAGGATTTTCAGTAAATGAAACTGGTGTTACATCACTATTATCTGTTGGTCCATTGTTCTCTGGATCTACATCATTACCATTAGTCGAATTATCTGACACTGATGTACCACTAGTACTTTGAGCATTACCGATAGCCGTATTATTGAATGACCCTAAGTTAGTAGCAGGAGTAACTGTAACAGTTAATACAATTGTTTGCTCTGATCCAATTGCTAAAGTATTAGAACCTGTTAATAAATTAATATTTGAAGAACCATTATATGATGTATTTACTGAAAGTCCAGCAGAGGTTAAAGAAGTAACACTAAAAGTAGCTCCTGAAAATGTTGATGCTAAATTATCTGTAACTTGAACGTTATTTAATTGAACATCTCCAGTATTTTTAACTTTAATAGTATATGTTAAAGTATAGCTTCCGTCTCCGTTATTTGTTGGTCCAGAAGTAACAGCTTTAGCTATACCTATTGAAGGATTTTCAGGGAAGGTAATTGGAGTTGGATCATTGTTATCTGTTGCAATACCATCATTATCTGAATCTGGATTATTACCATTTTGCGAATTATCTGAAACTGTGTTGCCACTTGGAGAAGTTCCTGATGCAACTGCTGTATTTTCAAATGTTCCACTAGCGTTTGGAGTTACTCTTACATTTAAAACGATAGTTCCATTTGAATTAATAGCTAAGTTATTACCAGAACTTAATAAGTTTATATTTGAAGTTCCGTTATAAGAACTATTAACTGACAATGTAGTTGATGTTAATCCTAAAACTTGAACCGTTGAACCTGCAAAAGCAGTAGTTAAATTATCTGTTACCTGAACGTTAGTCAACGGTACATCTCCAAGGTTAGAAACTAAAATTGTAAAGGAAATATCATAAGTTCCGTTTCCATTATTAATTGGTCCAGAAGTAAGTGCTTTAGCAACTCCAATTAATGGGTTTTCTGTAAAGGTTACTGGAGTTGCAGTACTATCATTTCCAGGACCATCGTTATCTGGATCAGGATTGCTATTATTTGTAGAAATATCTGAAACATTTACACCACTACCGTTATTACCTGTAGCAGTAACATTGTTGTTATAAGCTCCTAAATTTGAACCTGGTGTTACTGTTACTGTTAATAATATTAAACCATATTGATTTTGGAATAGTGTAAAACCACTTTGTAATAGGTTTTGATTAGAATTACCATTAAAAGATGTATTTACTGGTAATGTAGATGAAAATATACTAGCAACTGAATATTGCGTAGCGCCAGAAAAAGTACTATTTAAATTCTCAGTAATTTGTACATCCTGCAAATCAGTTGTGCCATAATTTTGAACCTTTATAACATATTGTAAAGTATAAGTACCATTTCCATTGTTAATAGGAGTTCCTTCAATTATTTTGGAAACTCCAATACATACAGTATCAACCACTAAAGTTGTTCCTATTTGACAACCTGAAGCATCTGTTACAATTAAAGAATATATTCCGCTTGGTAAACTCGTAAGATCTTCTGTAGAAGCTGTATAGGCATTTGAACCTGTCCAAGAGAATGAATAGGGCGCAGTACCTCCAGAAACTGTTACATTTATACTACCTGAGTTTGAAGTACCACATTTATTATCAACTATAACCGAATTAATTGCTAAAGGAGCTGGTGCGGTTAAAGTTACATTTCTATTTAAGGTACAACCGTTTGTATCACGAATCACAATTGTATAAGTTCCTGCTTGTAAGTTACTTAAATCTTCAATTGAGGCTCCATTTGACCATGTATAAGAATATGGAGCAGTTCCACCTGAAACTTGTAAATCAATAGCACCATTCTTAATACCAGAACATGAAGGATTGGTTGGAACTAAAGTAGCAACAAGAGCTGAAACCGGCCCCGTAACTTGAACACTTGAAGTAACATAAGCAAGAGTAGCATCAGTAACCGTTACATTATAAGTTCCAATAGGTAAATTAGAAATATCTTGTGTATTAGCAGTGAAAGATGAAGGCCCTGTCCAACTATAAGTAAATGGCGCTGTACCTCCTATAATTTCTAAGTTTACACTTCCATCTGTCCCATTAAAACAGTTAACATTTGTTGGAATAATTGCTGCAATTGACAATGGTGCTCCAATACTATTTACAGTGTAATATTTAGTTATCTTACAACCATTTGCGTCTGTAATTATAACGGTATAAGTACCACCTACAAGTCCTGTTATATCTTGAGTACTAGCAGTAAATCCACTTGGACCACTCCATGCATAAGTATAACCAGAAGTTCCGCCAGTAACTGTTAAATCTATTGCTCCAAAAGTAGAAGTATTTAAATTTTGATCTGTTATTACAGCAGTAGCCGAGATTGCACTAGCAGGTGCAGTTATGACTTGAGTTAATGTTGCTGTACATCCTTTATAATCAGTCACTGTTACGGTATAACTACCAGCACTAAGATTATTTGGATCTTGTACTTGAGCACCATTGGACCAACTATAAGTATATGGAGCAAATCCACCAGAAACCGTTAAATCAATAGCTCCTGTACTTGTTCCAAAACACCCCACATTTGTAGGTGTTGCTGATAATGAAATTTGCCCTAAAATAATTGTAACACATTCAGTAGCTGAAAGCCCGCATTCATTTGAAGTTTGTGCACATACTTGATGTTCTCCAGCTGGCACTCCACTCCAATTGACTTGAATAGAATTTGTGTTATTACCTGATAAAATTGTTGCTCCCGATGGTAATGTCCAAATATAATTATCCGCTTCAGGATTAAAGGGAACTGTTACTGTGCTTACACTTGATACACAAGCATAAAATGCTGAAAAAACATTAATTGTTATCGTTCCTTCACTAAATGTTGGTGCTCCGGGGCAACCTGTATCGTAAACCTTATATTTAAATACATCTGAACCTTCAAAACCTGGATTAGGTACATAGGTTACTGTTCCGTTTGAATTAACATAAGCAACACCATTAGTTGGAGGTTGTGAAATCGTTAAGGATGAAATATTAATAGTCCCATCTGCATCAGTAGCACCACTTAAAACAGAAATAATATGTGGTAAATCTGGACTTAAATTTAAGTTTTGATTCAGTACAACAGGTGGATTGTTTACACTTGAATAAAACAATGTAACAGTTGCTTGATTACATAAGTTGGTAACATCACAAACTCTGTAAATAAAAGTTATTGTACTATTTTCAACAATTGATGGACCAGGAACAAACTGAATGGTTTTATCTGGGTTTATCGATAAAGTGGCTATTGAAGCTGCTGGTGCTGATACAATTGAAACTGTAAACGTATTTTCATGATTATCACCATCTGTATCATTTGCCAATACATTTAAAGCTGTTGAGCCACTAACACACGAATAAGTATCATTATTAGCAACTGGTGGAACATCAATATTGGTATTAACCGTTGATGAAAAAGTTCCAGAAACATTACTTAAAGCATCAATTGCCCCAGAAACCGTAGCTGTATTACTAGCAGGATCACAATTAGCCAATACTTTCATTGTCACTTGTATGGTATGTGAATTTCCAACAGCTAAAGCTCCTAAATTAGTCCAATTTAATTGTCCGCTTGTTGTAGATGTTGGTGTTACTGTAGCCGAAACAAATTGAAGACATGAAGGATTGAAGGTATCACTTAAGGGAACTGAAGTATAATTTATGGTTCCTGTATTTGTAACTGTTATAGTGTAGACAAGATTATTATTTATTTGATAAGGACCTGATGCAGGTGTAGTCAAAACTTTTGAAACACTTAAGCCAGGAGCTAAAATAGAAAACGTTGTATTTGCAGCATGAGTTATTCCTTCTGTTCCTTCATTAGCAGTAGCAGTTATTGAATAAGAACCTGAAGGTGATGGTGTTGTCCATGAATATTCATATATTTTTGAACAAGTGGCTGTATTTACTACTGTTGCTGAACCAGAATTACTATAAGAAGAAGGTCCAGTAATAGCAACACTTTCTCCAGTAATATCACTTGAACCAAAAGGGTCTGTTACTGTAGTTCTCACATAATAAGTTTGGTTAGCAGAACCGCTAGTAACTATACTACCTCCTGGATAAGGAGCATTGTAAACCGCAATATTGGAAACATTAATATAAGTACTAGTAGGTAACTCTACATAAGAAGGTTTTGTGTTGCTATCGTAATCTATCTTAAAAGTTGCTGAAGTTAAATCACTTTCAATAGCTAAGGTTACTGCTTGGCCTGAAGGTATAGTTACATCAGAGGGCACTGTTCCTGTCCAAGTAAATGTGTTATTAGTACTATTCCATGTTGCAGAATTTGAATTGAAAAATAAAATACCATTATAACTTAATCGTGCCGTAACGGGTGCCGGACTCGTTATTGAACCTGTTACAACTGAAGCAAAAGCTCTAACTGTAATTGTAGAACCACTCTTTACAATAAAATTAGAACAAAAATTAGGGGTTTGAGTAAAAATGGCATCATCGTTAGAAAAACCTTTTACTGCAACACCTATTCCACTCCAAGCAGCACTTGAACCAGATGATGTCCAACTCATTGCAGTAGTCCCTGCAGTTGCAGTTTTGTAACTAGACGCTACTTTAACACTATTTGTTCCTGAACCAAAAATCAACGTTTGTCCAGTAGTAACTGCAGGTGAATTTCCGTTTTTAGCTACAACATCAAAAATAATATCTCCAATATTGGAAGCAACAGTATAATTAAAAGGGGAAGTAACATTTTGTGTTGAAGTAGCAACTGTTCCAAAAGGATTAATTTGATCTACATTTACAAAATTAGCAATACCCACAGAAGCTTCTACCGTACCTGTCCAATTCACTACAACATTAGCTGTAACTTGAGGCGGCGCAATTAAATACCATATTTCCGCCTTAGAAGTTGTAGCGTTTGCAATTTGGGAAAGTTTAGTTAATGCAACTCCATTAAAAGTTACACTCGTAACTGGAGAAACTGGCACTGAACCAATACCCACAACTAATAATCTATTAGTTCCAGTAGCTACTGTGTAAGATGTTGATATAGAGGATGCCGTTCCTCCATTCGCTGTACTTACTGTCCCTGAAGTTACTAATGTTGCAGCATTTTTATATAATGTAGCTGTTTGACTTGTTGTTAAATCGGAAGTAGCAACAGGATCTATTCGGTCTAAAGCTTGTGCTGGATCTGATAGATACAAACGTTTATTAACTGTTTGTCCAAAAGAGCTTAAAGAGCTAACTAAAAGAAAAGCAATAAAAACTACTACTCTCTTATTTTTCTGTATATAATTAAATAAATTCATCGACTTAATTTGTAGGAGTTTACTTTTACTAATTGTTTATGATGTTAACTGGAATCGGTCGTACTGGAGCGTCTATGGGCGAAATCAATATACAAACCGCTTCGCTCAAACAACCTGAATTGTTTGCTCTCACACAAACATTTCCACCTTGTAAAGAATTAAATACCATAGTAATTTGATTAGTTCCTTGCCCCGAAATTATGGTTGAGCCTGATGGGACTGTCCAATTATAGGTGTATGAAGGATTATTGATAATAGTCATCGTAACGGTTTGTCCTAAACATGGAGGATTTACCGAAGGCACTATTGGTGATGGATTTGTTGGTTTACAAATTGGATCGTTACAATCCGTAAAACCATTCCCATTATTGTCTATTCCGTCGCCACAAATTTCAGGTTCGAAAATAAAAACCGAATTGGTTATTGAACATCCATTGGCATCAGTAATCACTACATCATAACGACCATATTTTAATGCTGTTAAGTCTTGGGTAGTCGCGGTAAAACCATTTGGACCTGTCCATGAATACGTATAAGGAGATGCTCCTCCCGAAACCGTTAAATCGATAGAACCATTGCCAATATTAACATCGGCATCCGTATCATCAATTTTCACAAGAGAAGAAGTTAAAGTGCTTGGTTGGGTTATTGTATAAGTAGCTGTCCAAATACAACCATTGGCATCAGTAGCAGTAACGGTATAACTTCCAACTCCTATGTTTTGTAAATTTTGAACCGTTTGTCCATTAGACCATGAAAAAGTAAAAGGCGTAGCTCCTGTTGGATTTATTGATATTGCACCATCACGTCTCCCGGCACACGATACATTTGTAATGGAAGGATTAAAAACTATTGGAGTTCCTGCGCCTACAATTGCAGTAGCAGTTGTTGAACATCCATTAACATCAGAAATGGTAACATTATAAGTTCCTGGAGCTAAATTTGTAAGGTCTTCTGTGGTGGCTGTAAAACCATTCGGTCCAGTCCAAGAAAATGTAAAGGGAGTTGTACCTCCACTAGGAGTTATATTAATTGCACCATTACTTCCGCTACAAGATAATGTTGTGGAAACATTAGTTGTGTTAAAGAATGGTTTTGTAGGATCATAAGTAACCGTGAAAGATGATGGATCTAATTGACATCCATTTGGAAGTGTAACAATTAATAAATAATCACCTGGCTGATTTACCGTTATTGTAGCAGTATTAGCCCCTGAAATAATATTACCGTTAGTTGTTGACCATTGATAAATTACATCGGTTCGTGATGGTGTTGCACTTAAAGTAGTGGTAGTATTTAAACACGATAAAGGACCACCAGTTGTAATAACTTGATTGGTTTGACACCATTCATACGGACCGGAAAAATCTTTTAAAGCAGCTGTAAATGCTTCAGAAGATCTAGTTTTTACACAGAAAGATTTATGTGGGTATTTACATGGATTATAATTTGGTAAAAAAGCTGGGTCTAAACCAAAAGCAGTTAAATTAATACCAAATTCGGCCAATGAATATTCAGAAAAACTAGTTACAAAAGCATTATCTTTTGTTCCTCTATGTCCCCAAGGCGGAGCTGTTGGTAATTGCCCTACAACATTTACATAACCACACGCATTTCCTGTGGTTAAAGGGATTATTGAAGCATAAACAAATTCCGAAGAAGGTGAAGGTCCATCATAATTAGGTCCCCAAGAAAATCCAACTGGAGTAACCGACATTCTATCGGCTCTTCTTACCCAAATTCTAATTTCTAAACCTGCTTCAGTACCTCCATTAGAGAGACTTATGTTTAATAACATATCTCCCATTTTTATTAAATTTCCAGCACCATCAAATCGAAAAGCGGTATGTCCTAAATCGGGTCCAGAATAAGTAAAACCAGTACCTGCGATATATTTAACATTCTCAATGAAAAACTCCATATCCATATAGGCAGCACCACCTGGTTCAGCTCTTGCAATGAGAGCGTTTAATATTAAGGGTGAATTTTGAGCGGTGCCATTTCTTCTTAAATGAGCAGCCACATCAAGTAAATCGTTTTTACCCAAAACATTTGCTGGACCAGCTGACCACGAAGAAGGTGGCATACTATTTTTACTTGAAACTGGAAAAGCGGTTGGATCAACAAATCCTGTACCTCCAAAGTTGTCTCTAGCGTATACAGCATCAAACCAAGTTCTTCCGTTTACAACAGTTCCAAACAAACCATTCATTCGATTTGCAAAAGCTACATCTGCTGTTCCTTGTAATGAACTTTGAATTGCAGCCGCGTTTGATACATTAATAACCCCAGAACCACTTGTACCTGCAAACCAATCATCTGTGCCAAAAGGTGTGGCAGGAGAATGATTTCCAAAAGGTAAAGCACCGGAATATAAATCCGCATCAATTCCAAAATTTCCAATTACACATCCTGAATTATCAATTTGTGAATTACCATGAATGGAAAAAAATAAAAATAAAATTAGGCAGCGAATAGAAGTAATTGATATTTTCATAAAAATTTCGATTTTATTAATCTTTTTTTATAAAAGAATTTCAATAAAAAACAAACAGTTTAAAAACTGTTTACTCTTCTATTTCTGTAGGGGAATTGCAAAAGAAATTTATTTTTTTTGCTAAATGAAATAAGAACGTATATGTAAATAAAAAAAAGTGATGATTTAAAAAAAATACAAACTTAAAATTCTTTATTTACATGAAAATTTAATGCTATTTTTTTAAATGTAAATCAATAATTGCTTTTAAATCTTTAAACGCAAATGGTTTTGTAATATAATCTTTAACACCAAGCGCAATTCCTTTTTCTTTGTCTTTCTGCTCTACTTTTGCTGAAAGAAACAAAACAGGAATATCACGGTAAATGGAAGCTTGATGTTGCTCCATAAAACCATATCCATCTAATACCGGCATCATAATATCACAAATAATCAGATTAGGAAGTACTGATTGAACTTTTTCTAAACCGTCTTTGCCATCGTTTGATAAATAAATCTCATATCCTAAATAGGTAAGCATCTCAGCAATGGTTTCTCTAAGATTTAATTCATCATCTATAATTAATATTTTTGACATACTTTAGTGTTATGAGTTGGCTAAAGGAAATTTCAAAGTTACCTTTGTACCTTCACCTAATTTACTTTCTAATTTTACTTTTCCTGAATTTTTCTTGGTAAACATTTTTATAATATATAAACCTAATCCAGTTCCTTGAATACCATTTGAATTGCTAGCTCTATAAAATGTATTAAATAGTTTTGATTGATCTTCTTCAGGGATTCCAATTCCATAATCAATAACCTCTATTACTACTTTATTGTCTTTTACAAATAAATTTAATTTTACGTTTTGTGAAGAGCCCTGAGAATACTTAAAAGCATTACTTAAAACATTAAACAACGAATATTTGATTAAGTTAACATCAGCAAAAACAACTGCATTTTCCACTTCATAATAAGTCTCTACTTTTCTATTATCTTTTAAATGTTCATAACTAGTATCAACTACATCTTGACAAATTTCTTTGAGATCACAGTAAATTGGATTAAAACTAGTTTTACCAGCATCATCTTTTGAAATCGTTAAAACGGCATCCATCAATTCTACTATACGATCAATTTCCTTGGTAATCGTTTGAACTCTTTTTTCAACTTGAGTATTAAAATTAAAATCCAATCCTTCTAAGTACATGGTAATCAACTCTGCACTAGTTCGAATAGTTGTCATTGGGGTTCTAAACTCATGAGAAATGGTTGAAACTAAATTGGTTCTTAATTCATTTAACTGGCGCTCTTGAATTAAAGTATCTTCAATAATTTTTTCTGCTTTTTTACGTTGGGTAATATCACGAGTACTCGATTGAAAACTAACTGGCTCACCATTTTCTATAACTAAAGTAGCATTTGTTTCAAACCAAAAATATTCTCCTGAACTATTTCTCAAACGAACTTGTTCAGAAAAGCTACCTTTTCTAGACAACATTTTTTTTGATTGTTTTCTGAATTTTTCCAAGTCCTCTGGATGTACTAATAATTCAGGCAATGTTCCAATTAAATCCTCAGGATTGTAGCCTAATAATGTTTTTACGGATGGGGAAACATATTGAAAAGTAGAATCTAAACTATGTAAACAAACCAAATCGATTATATTATCAGCTAATAATCGATACATGTTTTTTACTTCATTAAGCTGCATGGCTTTGTTTCTATTATTTTCTTCAATCAATATTCGGTTCTCCTCCTCCATTTTCTTTCTCTCCGAAATATCGATAATTTGAGAAACATAATGCTGAATTTCGCCTTGAGAATTTCGAACTAAAGAAACAGATAAAAGTACCCAAACTAACGATTTATCTTTATGGATATATCGCTTTTCCATACTAAATCCGGGTTGCTCACCTCTTACTAATTTTTCTTTGTTTGCAAAATCTTCCTCTAAGTCTTCATAATAGGTGATATCGTAAAATGTTAACTTTTTAAATTCTTCTTTACTGTAACCTAATATCTGACATAATCTATCGTTAACTTCTATCCAATATCCATCTAAATTAACAATTGCCATACCTAATGAGGAATGGAAGAAAGCACCTTTAAAACGCTCTTCGCTTTGTAATAACTTGTCATTGAGTATTTTTTGCTCTGTAATATTTTGCATAGCGCCAATCATACGAATAGGATTTCCTTTTTCATCTCGTATAATAATAGCTTTGTCACTTACATAAGCATAAGTACCATCAGCTTTTAAATAACGATACTCATGCGACCACTTTGTATTACCCGCTTCTATTGCTTTATCTATAGAATCTTCATATAATTCTTTATCTTCAGGATGAACAAAACTTTCACATATTTCTCCTGGAATTAGATTATTTTTAAAATAATAACCAAATAAAGAAGAATAACTTTCACCTACAAAAATCTCATTATTTATAATGTCCCAATCCCATAGAGCATCAGATGTAGCTTCACTCGCATAAGTAAATCGCTCATTACTAATTTTTAAAGCATCTTCGGCTTTTTTTCTTGCTGTTATATCATTAAATGAACAAATAACATAGAGTAATTCATTAGAGTCCCCTAGTACCGGAATTGCATCAACCAACAACCACACTAAATCGTTAGTTAGAGGTCTATGAACACCCATGGTAACATTATTTACAGGAAGTTTACTTTTTATCGCTTGCGGAACAGGATGTTCTTCTGGTTTAAATTCAGAACCATCTAAATGAACCACTTTCCAGTGCGGATCAAAAGATGATTTTCCTAACATTTGGTCTTCTGTTAATCCTAACATTTCACAAGCCGCCCTGTTATACTCTAAAAATTCAGATTGAGGACCTTGAACGATAATACCAACAGCTGCATTTTGAATTACACTATTAATTAATTGTCGGCTTCTTAAAATTTCTTCATTAATTCTTTTGCTTTCTGTTATATCAATTCCATAACCGGTCATCATTTCAAAAGAACCATCTTCATTAAAAATAGGAACAAATTTGCGTGTATGAAAAAATTGTTCTCCAGATAATCCTATGATAACATCTTCCCATTCCACTATTTCACCTGAGTTTAATGCTTTTAAAAAACGTTCTCGGCGAATTTTTGCAAAACTATCATCTCTTCCCGTATGCTTTGCATAATCAAAATCGTCTTTACCAATTATATATTCTCTAAGTTCATCATTCTTTATTGCCGCCTGATTCAAATACATATATCTATGATGAATGTCCCAAACACCTAAATCGATTGGTAAACGATCTAATATTTTTTCATAAAACTCTTTCTGATTAGAAATTTTTTGTTGAACTTTTATAAAATCGGTAATATCTCTACAATTTCCAATATAATAAAACTGTCCGTCTCTTTCAATTAATTTCACATCTGAAGAATGCCATACATAATGTCCATCTTTGTGAAGCAATCGATAAACAATTTCTTGTGTGCTTTTTTGATTAACAACTAATTTGCTCAGGAACTCATGAACCTTCGCCACATCATCTGGGTGAATGAGACTCGCCGTGTTTTTGCCAATTATTTCATTTACTTCGTGACCTACATTATCAGTCCAACTCTCTGAAACAAATAAAACAGTACCGTCTGACTCCAATTCATAAAAAATCTCTTTTGAATTTTCTATAAATAAATCAAAACGCTCATTACTCTTTTTAATAGCTTTCTGAAAGTTAGTATTGGTAAGTTGAAGTTGTATTAATGAAGCTAAATTTTGAATTGTAAATTGAATGGTTTTTATATCTTTTGTTGATAATTCTTTATGATTTTCATCAAAAAAACAAATCGTTCCAATGGAAATTTCATTAGAAATTGATATAGGAAAACCCGCAAAAAAAGAAATTGATAAACTTGAACTATTTTCTAAACTTAAATTTTCATTTAAATTAGATACAATGATGTTATTGTTATTATTGACAATTTTCTCATTGAACTCCTCAAATACATTGGGAATAAAAGTTATATCGAAACCTCCTTTTGTAATTTGAAAATAAAATTCTTGAGTGGATATAAGAATATAAGCATAAGGAATATCAAGATAGTCAACTAAATAGCTTAAAGTAGAATCTAGTTGTTCTTTAATGGCACTATCATGGACTAAATCCCTAAATTTATTGAAATTATTCTGTAGGGGTACAATGTCAATCATAAAAAAATTTATGTTACATTTTATTTCAAAAAAAGTAGGGGGAATAGGCTGCAAATAAACAACGTTTTTTTGAATTAACAAAATAAATATTAAATTATTCGCATTTTTTTTTAAAACAGTCGTTCAAAAGGTTTAACTAAGAGCTACAAGAGAGCATTGAACAACCTATTTTATTTTTTGCCCAGTCGGGTCTTTTAGCAAACCATTTTTCATATTGTGGTTGTTCATCGTATGGATTTTTCAAAAGGTGATATAATTCATCTAGAAGAGAATAATCTTCTTTTTCAGCTGCTTCAATTGCCAATTGTGCCATATAATTTCGTAAAACATATTTCGGATTTACAGTATTCATTTTCAACATCCTTTCTCCATCTGAAATAGTTTCAGCATTAATTTTTTCTAAATACAATTCCATCCAATTTAACCAACTCGTTTTTAAAGTAGTCACTATATTCTCTGGCTGATAAAAAGCAATATCAACTTTTGTCAATGCTTCACTAGGCATATCTGACTTTAACACATTAGCCAAATTGCGATAGAAAATAGTCATATCGGTTTCTGAAGCAGTTAATAGCGTTGTTAATTCATCTTGAAAATCGGTATCGTATTCCGATGTTAATCCTAATTTCTCTTGCATCATGATGGGAAATTTTTCATCAAAACGACGGCTATAACTATTTAAAACAGCTTCCATTGCTGTAATATCTTCAATAAGTGGATATAAGGCATTACCCAGTTGAACTAAGTTCCAAAGAGCAATATCTGGCTGATTTCTAAAACGATATCTTCTACCTTCTGCATCTGTAGTATTGGGTGTCC
Source organism: Flavobacterium sp. (assembly GCF_036782315.1). GTDB lineage: Bacteria > Bacteroidota > Bacteroidia > Flavobacteriales > Flavobacteriaceae > Flavobacterium. The sequence continues at coordinate 120,236 of NZ_DAIPZK010000008.1, read as the reverse complement.
AATCTGGATTATAATCTTCAAGCCATCCATACGGACCATAGTCGATTGTTAATCCTAAAATAGACATATTATCGGTATTCATCACACCATGAACAAAGCCTACACGCTGCCAATGCAATACCATTTCAACCGTTCGATTGACTACTTCTTGATAAAATTGTAAATATTTTTCTTTGCCGTTTTCTCGAATTTCAGGATAGAAATATTTAATTGTATAATCCGTTAAAGCTTTTAAATTTTTAAAATCCTTACGTGCAGCAAATAATTGAAAATTCCCAAAACGAATAAAAGTGGGCGCCACTCTACACACTACAGCACCTTCTTCATATGCAGGATTTCCATTGTATAAAATATCGCGCAGTACTTTATCACCTGTTGTTACTAAAGATAAAGAACGTGTTGTGGGCACACCTAAATAAAACATCGCTTCACTACACAAATGCTCTCGAATAGACGAACGCAACACTGCCAAACCATCCGCATTTCGAGAATAAGGCGTTTCTCCTGCTCCTTTTAATTGTAATGTCCAGCGATGATTATGGTGCAAAACTTCAAACAAATTAATTGCCCTACCATCGCCTAGTTGTCCAGCCCAATTTCCAAACTGATGTCCAGCATATGCCATTGCATAAGGTTGGGTTTCAGGATACACTTTGCTTCCTGAAATTAGGGATAAAAACTCCTGTGAAGCAACATCTTTTTTTGTTAAACCAATTAATTCCAACACCTCATCAGCAACATGTATTAACTTTGGGTTACTCGGAACACGTGGCTTTACATAAGAAAAACAAGCTTCATACACTTGTCTTCGGGTATTAGAAATATCCGAATCGGCAGATAATTGTGTATTAAAGGTATCGTGGAGGTTTAGTTTCATTCTATTTAATATCGTAATGTTACAAAGATAATCATTGCAATATTGATGTAAACAATCAAAATTTCATATTTTTTGTTAAAATTATTAAGACAACTGTAATAAAAAATCATATTTAACTACTAACTACTATATTTGTTTAATCTAATAACATAACAAACTTCTATCTATGAAAAAAATATTGTTTTCAGGTGCCGTTTTAATGTTGCTACTTGCTAGTTGTTCATCAGCTCAAAATGCAAACAAAAAACCAGCAGATGCGGGCACTTACATTACTACAATTTCTGCTCCTGAACTGAGCAAACATTTGTATATTGTGGCAGGTGATGAAATGCAAGGAAGAAATACAGGCGAACCTGGTCAAAAAAAAGCAGGAGAATATTTAATAAATGAATACAAAAAAATGGGAATTAGTTTTCCTCCTGGAGCAACTGATTTTTATCAAAAGGTACCTTCTGAATTCATGAAAAAAGGATTTGCTCCTAAATTAAATGATTCTGAAAATATTTGGGCTTTCATAAAAGGTTCAGAAAAACCAGATGAAATTTTAGTTATTTCTGCCCATTATGACCATGTAGGAATGAAAAATGGAGAAATTTATAATGGTGCTGATGATGATGGCTCTGGAACTGTAGCTTTATTAGAAATTGCTCAAGCTTTTAAAGAAGCTGAGAAAAAAGGTCATGGACCTAAACGTTCTATCTTATTTTTACACGTAACAGGGGAAGAACATGGTTTACATGGATCGAGATATTATTCTGAAAATCCATTGTTTCCAATTGCCAACACCATAGCAAATATTAATATTGATATGATTGGTAGAAGAGATACACTTCATCCTGCAACAAATAATTATGTGTATGTTATTGGCTCAGACAGATTAAGTAGTGAACTTCATACAATTAATGAAGAAGCCAATACCAAATACACCAAACTAGAATTAGACTATAAATACAACGATAGAAAAGATCCAGAAAGAATTTACTACCGTTCTGACCATTATAACTTTGCAAAAAAAGGTATTCCAGCAATTTTCTTCTTTAACGGAATCCACGCTGATTACCACTTACCAAGTGATACACCAGATAAAATTGAATATGATGCTTTAGCAAAACGCGCTCAATTAGCTTTTGCTTTAGCATGGGAATTAGCTAATCGTCCTGAAAGAATAAAAGTAGATAGAGACGGAAAATAAATTCAAACTTTACAAAAACAAAAAACTCCTGATAATTTAATCAGGAGTTTTTTTATTAGATAATGTTTGGTATTAAAAAACAAACATTGCTCTTTCGCTCATTAAATCATTTACCTCTTCAGCCACTTGTTCTAAAACAGCTTCGTCAGTATGATTCATTAATACTTTATCTATTAAAGCTACAACCGTTTCCATATCTTCTTCTACCAAACCACGAGTTGTTATAGCTGGAGTTCCTACACGGATTCCTGAAGTAACAAACGGAGATTTATCATCAAAGGGCACCATGTTTTTATTAACCGTAATTTCAGCTTTCACTAAAGCATTTTCCGCATCTTTTCCAGAAATTCCTTTGTTTCTTAAATCAATTAACATCATGTGATTATCAGTACCACCTGAAATTAATTTGTATCCTCGTTTGTTGAAAGCTTCTGCCATTGCTTGTGCATTTTTCTTCACTTGCATAGCATAACGGAAAAACTCATCTGTTAATGCTTCACCAAAAGCAACTGCTTTAGCGGCAATAATATGCATTAAAGGTCCACCTTGATTTCCTGGGAAAACTGACATATCTAAAACGTGAGACATCATTCTGATTTCACCTTTTGGAGTAGTTAATCCCCATGGATTTTCGAAATCTTTCCCCATCATAATCATTCCTCCTCTCGGACCTCTTAAAGTTTTGTGAGTAGTGGTAGTTACAATATGACAATGTGGAATTGGATCATTCAATAATCCTTTTGCAATTAAACCTGCTGGATGAGAAATATCGGCTAATAATAAAGCACCAACGCTATCTGCAATTTCTCTGAAACGTTTAAAATCCATATCACGAGAATAAGCAGAAGCTCCAGCGATAATCATTTTTGGCTTTTCTTTTAAAGCAATTTCTTGGATTTTATCATAGTTTAAAACACCTGTTTCCTCTTCTACTCCATAAAAAACAGGACGATATAATTTTCCAGAAAAGTTAACTGGAGAACCATGAGTTAGGTGACCACCATGAGATAAATCAAATCCTAAAATGGTATCACCTGGTTTTAAACATGCTGCAAAAACTGCAGTATTTGCTTGTGAACCAGAATGAGGTTGAACGTTTACATATTCCGCACCAAACAAAGCTTTTGCTCTGTCAATTGCAATTTGTTCTACAATATCTACTACTTCACATCCTCCGTAGTATCTTTTACCAGGATATCCTTCAGCATATTTGTTGGTTAAACAGGAACCTGCAGCTTCCATTACTTGGTCGCTAACAAAGTTTTCAGAAGCAATCAATTCAATTCCGTGAATTTGTCTATCTTGTTCATCAAGAATTAGGTCAAAAATTTGTTCGTCGCGTAGCATTGCAATAAATATTCGTTAAAATTAGGTCAAAATTACGAAAAAGGTTTGTTACATTGATAGATAATTTTATATTTGATTCATAATTTTTCAACAACAAACTAACAATATAAATATGCCAAATATAGCAAACAACCCTAATAGAAAATCGTGGATTAATGTGCCTGAAAATAGTGACTTTCCCATTCAAAATATTCCGTTTGGAGTTTTCATTACAAAAGAAGATGTAATTACTATTGGAACAAGAATTGGAAATAGCGCTATAGATATGGGAGCTTTACAACAGCTTGGTTATTTTGAAGGGATTGAACTTACTGATGATATGTTCATGCAAGACACCTTAAATGATTTTATTTCTGACGGAAAAAAAACATGGCGCTTGGTAAGAAATCGTTTAGCGGAAATTTTCGATGAGAACAATCCAAAATTAAGAGATAACAAAGAACATAGAGATGTTATTATCTTCGATGTGGAAGATATTGAAATGCTTTTACCTGTTCAAATTGGTGATTATACCGATTTTTATAGTTCAAAAGAACATGCTACGAATGTAGGAAAAATGTTCCGTGATCCAGAAAATGCTTTATTACCAAACTGGCTACATATTCCAGTAGGCTATCATGGAAGAAGTTCTACGATTGTACCTTCTGGTATTCCTGTTCACAGACCTTACGGACAAACGTTACCAAACGGAGAAACTACTCCTGTTTTTGGTCCTTCAAGATTAGTGGATTTTGAATTAGAAACTGCTTTTATTACTACTGATGCCAATTTAATGGGTGAACCAATTCCTGTTGAAGAAGCAGAAGAACATATCTTTGGAATGGTGTTATTTAACGACTGGAGTGCTCGTGATATCCAAAAATGGGAATATGTGCCACTTGGTCCATTCTTAGCGAAAAACTTTGCTTCATCAATTTCACCTTGGATTGTAACAATGGATGCTTTAGAACCTTTTAGAACAAAAGGCCCAGAGCAATCTCCAGAACCATTACCTTATCTACAACAAAAAGGAGAAAAAGCGTTTGACATCAATTTAGAAGTTTTAATCAAACCTGAAAATTCGGAAGAAACTGTAGTTTCACGTTCAAATTTCAAATATATGTATTGGTCGATGGCGCAACAATTGGCACATCATACCATTAATGGCTGTAGAGTAAACTCAGGCGATATGATGGGAAGTGGAACGATTTCAGGTCCAACAGAAGATTCTTTCGGCTCTATGTTAGAGTTAACTTGGGGAGGACAAAAACCATTAAAAATGAAAGATGGTTCAGAACGTAAATTTATAAATGACAACGATACAGTAATCATTAGAGGTTATTGTCAAAAAGGAAATTTAAGAATTGGTTTTGGAGAAGTTTCTAGTAAATTGTTACCTGCTGTGGATTTGAAATTTTAAAATTAAACCAATAAAATAACTGAAACTCCGAAATTAAATTTCGGAGTTTTTTTGTGTCTTTATCACATATTTCCTTCATCGATTTTTTACGACATTTTATCAAAAAATCACAACTTTTACATAATTTTAAGACATTATGTCGTAATTTTATGTGAATTTACAAGTTAAACCAGTCATTTTGTCTTAATTTAAGCATTGGAATACATATTGTTAACAACATATAAAATCAAAAACAAAACCCCATTTCAACAACAACTATTAAAAAAATGAACTTAAAAAATTTAACTATTAAATCGCAAGAAGCTTTACAACAAGCACAACAACTTGCACAAGAATTCGGACACCAACAACTAGAAAATGAGCACATTTTCAAAGGTATATTGGAAGTTGACGAAAATGTAACGCCATTCATTCTAAAAAAATTGAATGTAAATGTGGAGTTATTTAAAAAAGTACTGGATAGTACTTTACAAAATTTTCCAAAAGTATCAGGAGGTGAAATCATGCTTTCTCGAGAAGCAGGAACCGCTTTGAATGAAGCTAATATCATTGCTAAAAAAATGAACGATGAATATGTTTCAATCGAACATTTAATCATAGCCATTTTCAAATCGAAAAGTAAAGTTGCACAAATTTTAAAAGATCAAGGTGTAACCGAAAAAGGTTTAGAAACAGCCATTGCTGAAATTAGAAAAGGTGAAAGAGTTACATCAGCATCGGCAGAAGAGACTTATAATTCGCTAAATAAATATGCGAAAAACCTCAACGAGTTAGCACGCTCTGGAAAACTTGACCCTGTAATCGGTCGTGATGAGGAAATTCGTAGAGTGCTCCAAATCCTAACGCGTCGTACCAAAAATAATCCGATGTTAATCGGAGAACCGGGTGTCGGTAAAACAGCTATCGCTGAAGGTTTAGCACATCGAATTGTAGATGGCGACGTTCCAGAAAATCTAAAAGATAAAATTGTTTACTCTTTAGACATGGGTGCGTTAATTGCTGGAGCCAAATACAAAGGGGAATTTGAAGAACGATTAAAAGCAGTGGTTAAAGAAGTAACTTCTGCAGAAGGTGATATTGTACTTTTCATTGATGAAATTCACACACTTGTTGGTGCTGGTGGTGGCGAAGGCGCAATGGATGCAGCCAATATCTTAAAACCAGCTTTAGCTCGTGGTGAATTACGTGCAATTGGAGCAACAACTTTAGACGAATACCAAAAATATTTTGAAAAAGACAAAGCGTTAGAAAGACGTTTCCAAAAAGTAAATATTGATGAACCCGATACCGAAAGTGCCATTTCGATTTTACGCGGTATCAAGGAAAAATATGAAGCACATCATAAAGTTCGTATCAAAGACGATGCAATTATTGCTGCTGTAGAATTATCGCAACGATATATTACCAATCGTTTTCTTCCAGATAAAGCTATTGACTTGATGGATGAAGCGGCTTCTAAATTGCGTATGGAAATCAATTCAAAACCAGAAGAATTAGACGTTTTGGATAGAAAGATTATGCAATTAGAAATTGAAATTGAGGCAATTAAACGTGAGAATGACGAAACCAAATTGAAATCTCTTGGGTTAGATTTAGCGAACTTAAAAGAAGAACGCAACGAAATTTTTACCAAATGGAAATCAGAGAAAGAAGTTGTAGATAACATTCAAGCGGTAAAACTGGAGATTGAAGATTTCAAATTAGAAGCTGAACGAGCTGAACGCGATGGCGATTATGGAAAAGTAGCAGAAATTCGTTACGGAAAAATAAAAGAAGCACAAGAACGATTAGAAGCTTTGCAAATTCAATTAGCAGAAAATCAAGCTGGCAATTCTTTAATCAAGGAAGAAGTTACGCACGATGATATAGCTGAAGTTGTAGCCAAATGGACCGGAATTCCCGTTACTAAAATGCTTCAAAGTGAAAGAGAAAAATTACTTAAATTAGAAGATGAATTACATCGTAGAGTAGTTGGGCAAGAAGAAGCAATTGAAGCTATTAGTGATGCCGTTAGAAGAAGTCGTGCTGGTTTACAAGATGCTAAAAAGCCAATCGGTTCGTTCTTATTCTTAGGAACAACAGGTGTTGGTAAAACCGAATTAGCTAAAGCACTTGCCGAATATTTATTCGACGATGAAAATGCGATGACCCGAATTGACATGAGTGAATATCAAGAACGTCATGCTGTTAGTAGATTGGTTGGAGCGCCTCCAGGATATGTAGGTTATGATGAAGGTGGACAATTAACAGAAGCCGTAAGAAGAAAACCATATTCGGTAGTATTGCTTGATGAGATTGAAAAAGCACATCCGGATACATTTAATATTTTATTACAAGTTTTAGACGAAGGGCGATTAACGGATAATAAAGGTCGTGTTGCAGATTTCAAAAATACGATTATCATTATGACTTCAAATATGGGAAGCCATATCATCCAAGAGAAATTTGATCCCGAAGTTTCGGGATTAAAAGGCGGAATTGAAGCAGCAACCGAAGCGGCAAAAACAGAAGTTCTTGGTTTATTAAAACAAACCGTTAGACCAGAGTTTATAAACCGTATCGATGAAATCGTAATGTTCACTCCGTTAACCGATAAAAACATTAAAGAAATTGTAGGATTACAATTAAAGAGTGTTATTAAAATGTTGGCACAGCAACACATTACGATGGATGCAACTCCAGAAGCAGTAGCGTATTTAGCAGAAAAAGGATACGATCCTCAATTTGGAGCAAGACCTGTAAAACGTGTTATTCAACGTGAAGTACTGAACCAACTTTCGAAAGAAATATTAGCGGGAAAAGTAACTACCGATAGCATTATTCTACTAGATAGTTTTGATGGTCAATTAGTGTTCAGAAATCAAAGTGAGTTGGTAAAATAAAAATCAACGCATGAAAATATCCCGTAATCCATGGGCTTATAATGGGTTAAGTTTGTTTTAGTTTGGGAAACACCGATTCAATTTCGAATCGGTGTTTCTTTTTTTATTTGGTAAACAATATTTTTCTATTTTTGAAACAAATGTAACCCAATGAAAGAATTTACAACTCAAGAAAAACTAAAACACCTACTCTCATTTCCTGTAATTGTAGCTGCTTTAGGTTACTTTGTAGATATTTATGACTTACTTCTTTTTGGCATTGTTCGTGTTCCTAGCTTGAAAGATTTGAATTTAGATGTTGACACTGCAGGAACATTAATCCTAAATTATCAAATGGTAGGATTGCTTCTTGGTGGAATTCTTTGGGGTGTTTTAGGAGACAAAAAAGGAAGACTTTCTGTTTTATTCGGTTCAATTTTAGTGTATTCTTTAGCAAATATCGCTTGCGGATTTTTACCTCATTTTCCAGTTGAAGACAAAACCATGTTATACGCTTGGTTGCGATTCATTGCCGGAATTGGTTTAGCTGGAGAATTAGGAGCTGGAATTACTTTAGTTTCTGAATCACTACCAAAGCAATTACGTGCTATAGGAACTTCCATTGTGGCTGGATTTGGTTTACTTGGTGCTGTTGTAGCGCAATTAACAGTAGAATTAGCGGGCGATTGGACGATTGCTTACTACATTGGTGGTGCTTTAGGTTTAATGCTTTTAGTATTACGAATTAGTGTAGCGGAATCTGGAATATATAATGATATCAAACATGATTCCGATATTAAAAAAGGAAATTTCTTTTCATTTTTTACTAATTGGAATCGTTTTGTAAAATACATGAAATGTATTGCTATTGGATTACCAACTTGGTTTTGCATTGGAATTTTAGCCGTAATGGCAAATCAGTTCGCCGTTGTTATGAGTATTGAAAATATTCAACCTGGAAAAGCGATTATGTGGGCTTATGTAGGAATTTCAGTTGGTGATTTTGCAAGTGGTTTTATTTCGCATTGGCTACATTCTCGCAAAAAAGCCATTGTTTATATGATGTTGTTCACTATTATAGGAGTAGTTTTAATGCTTTTTGGTGGGACTAAATCGGAAAACATGTATTACTTCTATTGTGCTTGGCTAGGCTTAGGAACAGGCTATTGGGCAATGTTTGTTACTGTTGGTGCAGAACAATTTGGAACAAACATCAGAAGCACGGCAACAACCACTATTCCAAATATGGTTCGAGGATTAGTTCCTTTAATGTTATTTGCATTTGATGGATTAAAAGTAAATCATGGCGTTATTGCAGCTGCTACAATTGTTGGCTTCTTTGCTTTTACCTTAGGCATCTACTCTACTTTAACAATTTCAGAAACGCATAATAAAGATCTAGATTTCATCGAATAATTTCGTTACATTTGATTAACTAACCAAAAACTGAATATCATGAACAACATTATCGTAAAAAACGGATTATTGGGTAGCAGTATTGTTTCAGCAATGCTTGTTATCATGACAATGTACATGAAAGCCAATCCAGAAAAAGAAGTAAGTATGATGATTGGATTTGCAGTAATGCTTCTTGCTTTTTTCTTTGTAGTAGCAGGAATTAAACAAGAAAGAGAAGCGAATAATGGAGTTATTTCTTTTGGCAAAGCTTTCTTAACTGGATTTTGGATTACATTTATTATATCAACTATTTATGTCTTAGTTTGGTTGATTATTCTTTATAACTTTTTTCCAAATTTCATGGAACATTATGCAAATATGGCTATTGAAAAAGCAAGTCCGGATGAAGTTGCAAAAGTGACCGAAGAAATGAATACCTATAAAGAAATGTATAAAAATCCCGTAATGGTTATCCTTTTAACTTATATGGAAATTTTACCATTAGGAATTGTATTTTCATTAGTTAGTGCTTTAATTTTAAAGAAAAGGCAAATTAACTAAATGAAAAAATTACAACTTTATATCCTGATATTCTTTGTAGGATTACTAATTTCTGGTATTCAGCCAAAAGAATATTTTACTTGGTTTTTAGAAGTATTGCCTGCAATAATAGGATTTGCAATTTTAGCTTTCACCTTTAAACGCTTTCAATTTACCAATTTTACGTATTTCTTTATTTTGATTCATTGCTACATTTTATTCCTTGGAGGACATTACACGTATGCCGAAGTACCACCATTTGAATGGATAAAAGAAACGTTTAATCAAACCCGAAATAACTACGATAAAGTAGGACATTTTGCTCAAGGATTTGTTCCAGCCATGATTGTAAGAGAATTATTTATTCGTAGAAATGTAATTTCTAATAAAAATTTTTTCAATTTCATTATTGTTTCAATTTGTTTGGCAATCAGTGCGGCTTACGAATGGCTAGAATGGGGAGTTTCTCTATGTACTGGAGAAGGCGGTGATGCATTCTTAGGAACTCAAGGTTACATTTGGGACACGCAATCGGATATGTTGTATGCTACCATTGGCGCAATTTGTATGTTGATTTTCTTCAGCAAAAAACAAGATAAAGCAATTCAAAAGGAATTTCAAAATCAATAACAAGATTCAAATCATAAAAATAATGCTACAACTCAACTTCTCTCCTTTTCCGATACTAGAATCAGAGCGTTTGCAATTTAGAAGATTAACAGATGCTGATGCACCAGAGATCTTTGCACTTCGAAGCAATCCTGAAATCATGAAATATATTCCACGACCACTGGCTACCACTATTGAAGATGCTTTAGCTCATATCAAATTGATTAACGAAAAAATTGACGAAAACATAGATATCAATTGGGCTGTAACTGAAAAAGGAAATGATAAATGTATAGGATTGATGGGTTTCTATAGAACCCAACCTGAGAATTTCAGAACTGAATTAGGTTACATGATTTCACCAGAACACAAAGGAAAAGGTTACGTAACAGAGGCCGTTAAAACGCTCCTGGATTTTGCTTTTAACACCTTGAATTTTCATTCTATTGAAGCGGTAATCGATTCCAGACATATTGCTTCAGAGCGTGTTTTACAAAAAAATGGTTTTGAAAAAGAAGCACATTTTAAGGAGAACTTTTTTTATAATAATGAATTTACCGATACCGTAATTTACAGCCTTTTAAAACGAAATTTTAAATGATTATTACAATTTCAAACAGTACAATTTCTGCATCCATTGATTCATTAGGTGCCGAATTAATTCGATTAAAAAAAGACAACCAAAATTACATTTGGACAGTTGATGAAACCTACTGGAATAAAACTTCTCCTATTTTATTTCCGATTGTAGGTCGATTAAAAAATGATGTTTATAGTTTTAACGGGAAAACGTATGAAATGCCCAGACATGGTTTTGCCAGAAATTTCGAATTTAAAATTCTGAATCAAACAGAAAATTCAGTTGTTTTTGTATTGGAAAGTAATTTCGAAACCTTGAAAAAATATCCGTTTGAATTTGAATTGCAATTGGAATATGTTATTGAAGAAAATAGCTTAAAAATGAAGTATTCCGTTGAAAATAAATCTGAAGTATCAATGCCTTTTTCTATTGGAGCACATCCAGCATTTGCAATTGAAAATCCATTTTCCGATTATTCCTTGAAATTTAATCAAGTAGAGCCTTTACAATCTTACGAACTTGAGAAGGAACAATTCAACAATTCATATAACGAAATCGATTCTCATAACGGAATTATTGCTTTAGATTATGTTCTTTTTGAAAAAGATGCATTGGTTTTTAAACACTTAAAATCAAATGAACTTACACTTTTAAAAAAAAATAAACCCGTTCTTACAGTTCAATTTGAAGGATTTCCATATTTGGGAATTTGGACCAAATCGAATGCTCCTTTTTTATGTATTGAACCTTGGTGTGGTTTAGCCGACAATGTAAATCATAACGGAAATATTTTAGAAAAAGAAGGGATTAATCTATTACAACCCAAATGTTTTTTTTCTAGAACAATACAAATAACATTGTAAAAAAAGTCCCGATTTCTCGGGACTTCTTAATTAATCAATATACGTTTTATTTCCGTTTTGATTGATATAATATTTACCACCTCTTGGGCCAGTGTATACTTTTTTACCTTTGTATTTTCCTGTTACTTTATCAGTAACTTTTTTCTCAGCGGCTCTTGATGCTGCCGTTTCTTTTAAATCTTCTTTTTCTTCAGCTTCCGTTTTCTTAGCTTTTGCATCAGCTTTTTTAGCTTCCACTTTTTCTTTGGTTACCTCTTGTTTGGCTGTTGCTTTTGCTTTCGCATCTGCAGCTGTAGTTTTACCTTTTGCAGCAGCTTCATCTGCTTTTGATTTTGCATCTTTTTTTACAGATTCAGCTTTTTGTTCTGCTTCTTTCTTTTTCTTTTCTGCTTCTTTCTTGTTTTGCTCTGCTTGTTCAGTAGTAACTTTTTTAACTTCTTTGGTAGTTTTAATTTCTTGAGCAAAAGAAGACAAAGCAAATAATAGGGACAATCCTAAAAGAGTGATTTTTTTCATACGTAATCAAATTAAATTAAACAATTTTATGAATTCTTTTTACAGGAATTACAACTCCCTGTTTTAATATAACACGTTCATCTGTAACACCCCAAATTGTGGTTTCTACCATTTTCTTTGAAGCATCATCTTCAAAATAAATTTTAATTTTAACATGTTCTAGGTTTCCTAGTGATAAAGCTCTATCTAAATCATTTTTGCGAGCTGAAATTGCATCTTTATCTTCTAAAACATCTCCTTTTGGAAAATTTAAAGTTGGGATTAATTCTTTATCAATCAAATTAAATGTTGTGTCCATAATATTATTAGTTAGGTTATTTCTATAAAATTATAAAAAAAACAATATAAATTTATTTTTTTTAAGTTTTATTTTAACCTAAAATTTCTTCTAAAAGACCAAAAAAAAAGACCACTAAAAAGTGATCTTTAATTATTAGTAAGTTGGAAAGAATTAAAACTTCATTCCTACACCAAATCCAATTAACCAAGGATTAATATCAACTTCAGCTGGAATGCTTAAACCTGGAGCTAAATTTGAAGCATCAACCGTTACATCTGTACTTAAAAATAAACGTTTAGCATCAACATTGATGAAAAATTTATCGTTTAACATTAAGTCAAAACCAACTTGTGCTGCGTATCCTAGTGCATTATCATATTCTACTCCTGCAACATCTCCCGATTTAACATTGTAAAACAAAGTATAATTAACACCAGCTCCAATATATGGTTTAAATACTTTTTTGTCAGATGTATAAAAGTGATATTGAGCTGTTAACGTTGGAGGTAATAACCAAACGCTACCTAAATTCACATCTCCAGCAGCAGTATTAATTGCTTTTACATCATGTTTAGTTGTTCCTAAAATTAATTCGGCAGCAAAATGTTCTGTAAAAAAGTAAGTAAAATCTAACTCAGGAACAATGGTATTCGAAATAGCAACATCACCTCCAATAATTCCAATTTTAGCACTCTCGTCTGGCGCAACACCTAATGCTCTTAAACGAACTTGCCATCTTTTAAATTCATTTGATTTTTCTTCTTTATCCTGTGCATTTACAAAATTTACGGTCATTAACGACAAAGCCATTAAAGCAAAAACTATTTTTCTCATTTTTATTTAGTTTAAAATTATGAGTCAAAGATATTTGGTTGAAAAAACATAAAAACTGATATAAATCATAGATTAAAAAGTATTAATCTGTAATTATCTTTTTCAAATGCTATAATTTTGATTTACATTTGTGGTCCTTATGCAGAAGACAGTTAACATACTCAATAAAAGAGCTAAATTCGATTACGAAATTTTAGACAAATACACCGCTGGAATCGTTTTAACTGGAACAGAAATCAAATCGATTCGTCTGGGAAAAGCTTCTATTGCAGAAAGTTTTTGCGAATTTCATGATGGCGAATTGTTTGTAATTAACTCGCATATTGAAGAATATTTATATGGAACCCATTACAATCACAAAGCAAAGAGTGAGCGTAAACTATTATTGAATAAACGCGAACTAAAAAAACTCGATAAAGATTCCGACAATAAAGGGTTAACTATTGTTCCGCTTCGTTTGTTTACCAATGAAAAAGGATTGGCAAAATTAGAAATTGCCTTATGTAGAGGTAAGAAAAACTATGACAAACGCGAATCGTTAAAAGAGCAAGATACCAAACGTGATTTAGATAGAATTAAGAAAAGTTTCTAATCATACCTTCATGAAAGAAATTTTAAAACAAGCTCGAATTGATAAAGAACTTTCAACTAGAAAGTTAGCTGAAATTGCGAAAATCGATCAAGCTTTGATTAGTAAGTTTGAAAACGGATTTCGTATTCCCACAAAAAAACAAGTTCAGACTCTTGCCCAAATTTTAGAAATCGATTTAAAACCTTTATTAGTTGCTTGGTACAAAGTAAAATTAGACCATAATTTCGATTTAAATCCATTTGCCATTCAAGCTATTACTGAAATTCTGCAAGAAAAAGGCATTGAAGTTGGTAATTCATCCAAAGAAAAAGAAATCACTTCCATCTTAGACGAATTGGAAATTTTAAAACAAAAATTAACGAATCTTCGCTAATTAGTTCTTGTTTTCTAAAAGCGGCACAAATCTGAAATCACCAAATTCGTGTTTCTCAAATTGCGTTTCATTTTTACGAATCAACAACGTCATGATTTGCTCTTTTTCACCTACGGGAATTACTAACCTTCCTCCTATTTTTAATTGTGCCATCAAAGGTTGTGGAATAAATGGAGCTCCAGCAGTTACAATAATTCCGTCGAAAGGTGCATAATCAGGTAAACCTTTGTAACCATCGCCAAACGATAAATACTTTGGTCGAATATTCAACTTTGGTAATAAATTGGAAGTAATTTTAAACAATTTATTCTGTCTTTCTACTGAATACACTTTCGCTCCCATCATACACAAAACAGCAGTTTGATAACCACTTCCGGTTCCAATTTCTAATATTTTGTGATCTTTTTCCACTTCCAATAACTGAGATTGAAACGCCACAGTATAAGGTTGGGAAATAGTTTGACCTGCTTCTATAGGAAAAGCTTTATCTTGGTAAGCAAAATCTTCAAAACTCGAATCCAAAAACAAATGACGTGGAATTTTTCCAATAGCCGCTAACACGTTTTTATCGGTAATTCCTTTTTCTTCCAATTGCTTTACCAACTGATTTCTAAGTCCTTGATGTTTATTAGTATCTTTCAATTTGGGATGATTTTGTTTGGGTAAAAATAGCTTTAAAATCTCAAAAAACAAATCAGAAAATAAACTAACTTTTTTCAGAAGTTTCAAATTTAATTTTTTGCACTTTCAACTAAAATCGTACTTTTGATAAAATTAATTTTTTATGCTAAAAGTGGGAGTTTTAGGTGCTGGTCACCTTGGGAAAATACATTTGCGATTATTAAATCAATCTGAAAAATATGAATTAGTTGGCTTTTACGACGCTTTTGAAGAAAATGCCAACAAAGTAGCAGCCGAATTTGGTTATAAAAAATTCGATTCTATTGCCGAATTAATTGCTGCAGTTGATGTAGTAGATATTGTAACACCAACGATGCAACATTTTGAATGTGCGAAACAAGTTATTAAAGCTGGAAAGCATATTTTTATTGAAAAACCTATTTCAAACACCGTTGCTGAAGCAGAAGAAATTATCGCCCTAGCCAAAAAACACAACGTAAAAGGACAAGTTGGTCATGTCGAGCGTTTCAATCCTGCGTTTACTGCTGTTAAAGATAAAATCAACAATCCAATGTTTATTGAAACACATCGTTTGGCGGAATTCAATCCTCGTGGTACGGATGTTCCGGTAGTTTTGGATTTAATGATTCATGATATTGATGCTATTTTGAGTGTTGTAAAATCAAAAGTAAAATCAGTAAATGCTAGTGGTGTTGCTGTAATTTCAGATTCACCCGATATTTCAAATGCACGAATTGAGTTCGAAAACGGTTGTGTGGCTAATATTACTTCGAGCCGAATTTCGATGAAGAACATGCGTAAATCGCGCTTCTTCCAAAAAGACGCTTACATTTCGGTAGATTATTTGGATAAAGTGTGCGAAGTAGTTCGTATGAAAGACGCACCAGAAGTCCCAGGTGATTTCGACATGATTTTACAAAATGCGGAAGGCGTTAAAAAACAAATCTATTTTGATAATCCGCAAGTGGATGCTAACAACGCTATTTTAGACGAATTAGAAACTTTCGCAGATGCTATCAACAATAATACCACTCCAATCGTAACTTTAGAAGATGGTACTGAAGCATTAAGAGTGGCGTATCAGATTATAGAGTGTATGAATACAAGAAAATAAAAACCAAACAAACCTAAAATAACAAAATGAACACAATCGCAGTAATCGGAGCAGGAACTATGGGTAACGGAATTGCTCATACTTTCGCGCAAAGCGGATTTACCGTAAAATTAATCGATATTTCAGAAAAATCATTAGAAAAAGGAATGGCAACTATCGCCGCTAACCTTGACCGAATGGTAGCAAAAGGAAGTATCACTGAAGAAGACAAACACAAAACTATTGGAAATATCATCACGTATACCGATGTTAAAGATGGCGTTGTAGGATGTGATTTAGTAGTAGAAGCCGCTACAGAAAACGTACAATTGAAATTCAATATCTTCAAACAATTAAGCGAAGTTTGTGATCATAACGTAATTTTAGCTACGAATACTTCTTCGATTTCAATTACACAAATCGCAGCTAACGTAGTGCATCCAGAGCGCGTAATTGGAATGCACTTTATGAATCCAGTGCCGATTATGAAATTGGTAGAAATTATCCGTGGTTACAATACTTCAGATGAAGTTACGAAAATCATCATGGATTTATCGGTGAAATTAGGAAAAGTTCCAACAGAAGTTAATGATTATCCAGGTTTCGTTGCTAACCGAATTTTAATGCCAATGATTAACGAAGCTATCGAAACGTTATACAACGGTGTTGGTGGTGTATACGAAATCGACACAGTTATGAAATTAGGAATGGCACACCCAATGGGACCATTACAATTAGCAGACTTCATCGGATTAGACGTTTGTTTGTCCATCTTAAACGTTATGTACGACGGATTCAAAAATCCAAAATACGCTCCATGTCCGTTATTAGTAAACATGGTAATGGCAGGGAAATTAGGAGTTAAATCGGGAGAAGGTTTCTACGATTACTCTGAAAGTAAAAAAGCAGAAAAAGTTGCAAAGCAATTTTCAAAGTAAAAAGTAAAAAGTGATAAGTAAAAAGTTTGCTTGCTTATCACTTTTCACTTATCACTTTTCACTAAAAATATGGCTAAAATAAAACCTTTCAAAGCAGTACGACCAGCGCCAGACAAAGTGGCTTTGGTAACCTGTAGAACGTATGACGATTACAGTTCGGCTGAGCTTGCTGCTTGGTTGGATTTCAATCCGTATTCGTTTTTGCATGTGATTCATCCTGCTTATGCTAATGCGCAAAAAGTGTCATTGGAAAAGCGTTTTAAAGCCGTTGCTAATAAATATCAAGATTTCAAACACGACCAAATTCTTATTGAAGAAGAACATCCTGTTTTTTATCTGTATGAAATCCAGTCAAAAGGACAAACTTTTACTGGAATAATTGCGGGAACTTCAGTTAAAGATTACCAAAATAACGTCATCAAAAAACACGAAGATACGCTGCAATACCGAGTGGAATTGTTCAAAGATTATTTGCATCAAACTAATTTTAACACGGAACCCGTTTTAATAACGTATCCTGACAGTGTAGAAATCAACACCTTTATTACGTTACGAAAACAGAGCAAACCGGTATACGAATATTCGACGACCAACAAAGAAAAACACACACTTTGGAAAATTGATACCCAAAGTGAAATCGATTGGTTACAAGAACATTTCGAAAACATTCCTAATTTATACATTGCCGATGGACATCATCGTTCGGCTTCAGCGGAATTGTTGTTCGAGCAAGACAAACATTTGGGCAACGAAAATCTGAATTATTTCATGAGTTTCTTAATTGCCGAAAGTAATGTCAAAATTTACGAATTCAACCGATTGATTCGCGATTTAAATGGGTTGTCGAAAGAAATTTTCATTAAAAAATTATCGGAACATTTCGTTATTGTTACCAAAGATCAAGAAATTTGGAAACCTCAAAATAAGTTTGAATTTGGAATGTACTTAGATGGTAGTTTTTACGCGCTATTCTACAAACACAACAGTCATGTCATTTCGAGCGAAGTCGAGAAGTCTATTTTAGACAATTTAGACGCCCAAATTTTATACGACAAAGTGCTATTCCCATTATTAGGAATTGAAGATTTACGCAACGACGAACGTATCGATTACATTCCAGGAAAACAATCGATATCCGTGATAAAAGATTTAATCGACGAAGGCGAATTTGAAGTGGGCTTTATGCTCTACCCTTCCGATATCAATGAAATCAAAGCCTTAGCCGATAACAATTTAATAATGCCTCCAAAATCAACCTATATCGAACCGAAGTTTAGAAGTGGTTTGGTGGTGTATGAACTATAATTATAAGTAATCAAGTCTTAGAAACACAGATTTAAATAATTTTAAAAATTTTATTAATTTCTTAAATCCGCGTTCCAAAAAAATAAAACAATGTCAATCTCTAAGAACCTCAATACTATTAAATCCCAACTTCCAGCAAACGTTACCTTAGTAGCGGTTTCAAAAACCAAACCTGTAGCGGATTTAATGGAAGCTTACGATGCTGGTCAACGTATTTTTGGAGAAAACAAAATCCAAGAAATGACCGAAAAATGGGAAGTCATGCCAAAAGATATTGAATGGCACATGATTGGTCACGTGCAAACCAATAAAGTCAAATACATGGCGCCTTATGTGAGTTTGATTCACGGTGTTGATAGTTTGAAATTACTGCAAGAAATCAACAAACAAGCCGCAAAAAATAATCGTGTGATTGATTGTTTGTTACAAGTTTACATTGCGGAAGAAGAAAGCAAATTTGGTCTTGATAAAGAAGAATTATATGAGATTTTGAATGAAATTCAGCATAATAAGGAAAACTATAAAAACATCAAAATCGTAGGTTTAATGGGAATGGCAACCTTCACAGAAAACCAAAACCAAATCGAAAAAGAATTCAAACATCTAAAAACGATTTTTGATAATGTTGCCACTCGTAAAGACGCGATTAATCACGTCTCTATCTTATCAATGGGTATGTCGGGCGATTATCAACTTGCAATTTCATGTGGAAGCACGATGGTTCGAATTGGAAGTAGTATCTTTGGAACGAGAAATTATCAATAAGGCAATTTGTCAATCCCGAAATTCGGGACAAGTTGTGCCAATTAACTGAAAACTGAGACTGAACACTATAAACTATTTTGTACGCAATCATCGACATAGAAACCACTGGAGGGCAATACAATGAAGAAGGTATTACCGAGATCGCCATTTATAAATTTGATGGTCATGAGGTAATTGATCAATTCATTAGCCTTGTAAATCCCGAAAAACCGATACAACCGTTTGTTGTAAAGTTAACTGGGATTAATAACGCTATGCTACGAAGTGCGCCAAAGTTCTATGAAGTTGCTAAAAGAATTATAGAAATTACTGATGGCTGTGTTATTGTAGCACATAATGCATCTTTCGATTATCGAATTTTAAAAACAGAATTCCGACGTTTAGGATTTGATTTTAAAAAACAAACGCTTTGTACGGTGGAATTAGCAAAAAAGTTAATTCCAGACCAAGAATCATATAGTTTAGGTAAGCTTGTGCGTTCGCTAGGAATTCCTATGGCAGATAGACATCGTGCCAGTGGCGATGCGTTGGCTACGGTGAAATTATTCAAAATGTTGTTGGTTAAAGACATTGAAAAAGAAATTGTAAAAAGTTTCATCAAAACCGAAATCAAATCAGGAATGTCTCCAAAATTATTGGATATTGTAGAGAATTTGCCTTCCAAAACAGGTATTTACTACATTCATAATGAAAACGGTGATTTGATTTACATTGGGAAAAGTAAAAACATCAAAAAACGTGTCAACCAGCATTTTACTGGTACTTCAAGTAAATGTAAAAAAATACAACGTGATGTTTATGCCGTAACTTTTGAAGAAACGGGAAGCGAATTGATTGCGCTTTTAAAAGAAAGTGAAGAAATCAAAATCAATAAACCTATATACAATAGAGCCCAACGCAAAAGTATTTTTCAATATGCGTTGTATCAGCATAAAAATGAACAAGGATACATCGCTTTAACCGTTGAAAAAGCTGATGGAAGAAAAAAAGAAATCACTTCCTTTACTTCTTTTCAAGAAGGAAAAAATGCATTGTTTAAGATTACCGAGAAATACAATCTATGCCAAAAAATAAATGGTTTATATGAAACCCAAAATGGTTGCTTTCAATACAAAATTAAAGAATGTAATGGTGCTTGCTTAGGTGAAGAAAATCCTGAAAGTTATAATGAACGTGTATTTGAATTTATAGAAGAAAATTCGTTTGAAGATAACAATATGGTAATTTTAGATCGAGGTCGAACTTACGATGAAAGAACGGCGGTACTAATTGAAAATGGCATTTACAAAGGCTATTGCTTTTACGATTTGAATTATCAAGTAAATAACATTGAAATCTTGAAAAATATCATTATTCCAATGCAACATAATCGCGATACCAAAACGATTATTCAGACCTATTTACGCAAAAACAAGGTTTACAAAATAATTCGTTTTTAATTGCTTAATTTTGTTTTCATGAATGAAGTTAAGTCGAAATACGAAATTTTTAAACAGAAAGCTCATATCATCATTTACGGAACGAATACAGTTGCGGGTAGATTGTTTGATTTAATTCTTTTGGGTTTAATTTTACTGAGCGTTTTATTAGTGATGCTTGAAACCGTAAAAGAATTTAATGAAAAATATCACGCTTTCATTTTAGTATCAGAATGGATTATTACGATTTTCTTTACGATTGAATATTTTTTACGAATTATCACGATTAAAAAACCTATCAATTACATTTTTAGTTTCTACGGAATTATTGATTTAGTAGCTATTTTACCAATGTATTTATCTTTTTTCTTTGTGGGAACAAGTATATTTACAGTAATCAGAGCCTTACGATTATTACGATTATTTAAAATATTAAATCATCCTCAATTCTCTAGTCAATCCGTTCATTTACGCGAATCGATAATTGCTAGTCGCGGAAGAATTTTGGTTTTCATGTACTTTATTTTGATTAGTTGCATCATTATTGGTGCTGTTATGTATGTTGTAGAAGGGGAAGAAGCAGGATTTACTAGTATTCCTGTTTCAATTTATTGGTGTATTGTAACGTTAACTACTGTAGGATTTGGTGATATTACTCCAATAACTCCGTTAGGACAATTTATTGCTTCTTTTGTAATGATTATGGGTTATGGAATTATTGCAGTTCCTACCGGAATTATTACAGCAGAAATTGCAAAAAACACAACTAAAACTAGAGAAAGCGACAAAAAAGTATGTCAAAATTGTGGCAGTCACGAACATCTAATTAATGCAAAATATTGTCAGGACTGCGGAAACGAATTATAAAATGAACTATCTCATCACCATTATTGGTCCAACAGCTATTGGAAAAACAGCTTTGAGCATTGCTTTAGCAAAACATTTTGGGTGCGATATTATTTCGTGCGATAGTCGTCAGTTTTTTAAAGAAATGAAAATTGGAACTGCTGTTCCAAGTGATGAAGAGTTGGCCGCAGCTACGCATCATTTTATCCAAAATAAATCAATTTTTGAAAGTTATTCGGTAGGTGATTTTGAACAAGACGCTTTGGCTAAATTGGACGAATTATTTCAGAAAAATAATATTCAAATTATGGTTGGTGGTTCGGGATTATATGTGGATGCTGTATTGAAAGGTTTTGATGATTTTCCAGATATTGAGGATTCGGTTCGGACTGAAATTAATGCTAAATATGATGCGTTAGGAATTGAATATTTGCAAGAACAATTACAAAAATCAGATTCTGAATATTACCAAAAATTACAAACTGAAAATCCGCAAACCTTACAAAATCCTCAAAGAATGAAACGTTTTGTAGAAGTTTGCTTGGGAACAGGAAAACCTTATTCGAGTTTTATTGGAAAACGAAAAAATGTGAGAAACTTCACTTCTATCATCATTGGCTTAGAAGCGAATAGAGAAATAATGTACGATAGAATTAACAAGCGTGTTGATATTATGCTAAATGAAGGACTTTTAGCCGAAGCACAATCACTTTATCCAAATAAACATTTGAATGCATTACAAACCGTTGGTTACCGAGAATTATTCGATTTTTTCGATGGAAAAACCGCTTTGGATTTCGCCATCGAACAAATTAAAATGAATACCAGACGTTTTGCTAAACGGCAAATCACTTGGTTTAAACGAACCGAAAACGTGAGTTGGTTTGATTATTTAACAGATAAAAAAGAGATTATAAAATCAATACAAAATACAATTAACAATAAAGGAACATTGATTGAAAAAATTTAAATTATTAAAATTTCTCTAACTTTTATAATCTGTGTCCCAAAAATAAAAAAATTAAAATGCCCATTTCACCCAACTTTACTTCCATTTTAGAACAAGAATACGAAATCAATTTTCTGCAATGCTATCCAAATGGTTTGTTGAAATATACTGATTTGTGTAATATTTTTCAAATCACAGCGGGAATTCATGCTGATTTAGGCGGAATCAGTTTTAGCGATATGCAAGAACATCATCAAGCTTGGGTAATGAGTAAAATGCGTTTAGAAGTCATTAGCTTACCGAAATGGAAAGAAAAAATTACGGTAAAAACTTGGATAAAATCGTTAGAAAATTCACGTTCGACACGTTGTTTAGAATTGTATCGCGGTGATGAAAAATTAGCTGGGTGCGAAACGTATTGGGCCGTTTTAAATACGCAAATTAGAAGACCTGAAAATTTAGCTTTGCCTCACGAACATTTTATAAAATATCCAGGAAATAGCGCAACTGAAAAATCGGTTCAGCGTATTAATTTAGATGTTCCGTTTAAGAAAGTGTTGGATTATAAAGTACAATTATCCGATTTGGATATTGTAAATCACGCTAACAACGTAAAATATTTAGAATGGTGTTTGAACACGATGGATAGAAAATTTGTTTTAAAACAACACATTAAAGGTTTTGAAATGAATTTTTTAAAAGAATTGAATTGGAATGATGAAGCGGTGATTTCGAAAAATGAAAATACGTACATTATTTCTAAAGATGATAAGATTTGTTACGCTTTAGAAATTATTAAATAAAAAAAGTCCTGAAGTAGTTCAGGACTTTTTTT
This sequence comes from Flavobacterium sp., assembly GCF_036782315.1. Classification (GTDB taxonomy): domain Bacteria; phylum Bacteroidota; class Bacteroidia; order Flavobacteriales; family Flavobacteriaceae; genus Flavobacterium. The sequence goes on along the minus strand of NZ_DAIPZK010000008.1, from coordinate 97,184 downwards.
GCTATTTTTTGATTACTAATCTAAAACCTTCACCGTGAATGTTTAAGATTTCTACGTTTTCATCTTGCTTTAAGAATTTTCTCAATTTAGCAATGTAAACGTCCATACTTCTTGAAGTGAAGTAGTTATCGTCTCTCCAAATTTTTGTTAATGCTAATTCTCTTGGCATTAAATCGTTCTCGTGAAGGGCTAACATTTTTAATAATTCGCATTCTTTTGGTGATAATTTAATTGGTTCTTGACCTGGATACGTTAAGAAACGTAATTTAGAATTCAAGTGGAATTTACCTATTTCGAATTCAAATTTAGTAGTATCAGGCTTAACTTCAGTTGCCTTTCTTTGAATGATAGCCTTGATTTTTACCAATAAAACTTCTGAATCGAATGGTTTATTTAGATAATCATCAGCACCTACTTTATAACCTTTTAAAACATCTTCTTTTAATGTTTTTGCTGTTAAAAAGATAATTGGCACTTCTTGATTTTTCTCACGAATTTCTCTTGCTAAAGTATATCCGTCTTTGTATGGCATCATTACGTCTAAAATACATAAATCGAAAGTATCTTTTTTGAATTTTTCAAAACCTTCCATTCCGTTTTTAGCTAACGTAACTTCAAAATCATTTATCATTAAATAATCTTTCAATACCGCACCAAAGTTTGGATCATCTTCAACTAATAATATTTTCTTTGCTTCCATAGTAATTGTGTGTATATTTTTTTAATTTATTAATGGCATTTTTATAATAAAGATACTTCCTTTACCTTTTTCACTTTCTACAAATATTTGTCCGTTATGGTCTTCAACTATTTGTTTTACATAGGCTAATCCTAACCCATGCCCTTTTACATTATGTAAATCTCCCGTGTGTTCACGATAGAATTTTTCAAAAACTCTTTTTTGTGCTACTTTACTCATTCCAGCACCTTGATCTTGAATTTTTATCAGAATAAAATCTTTGATATTCTCGGTAAAAACATTAATTACAGGCGCGTTTGGCGAATATTTTATAGCATTATCTAACACGTTAACTAATACATTGGTAAAATGCACTTCGTTTAACAGAATTGTACTTCGTTGTGCATTAAAATGCTGATGTATTACTCCTTCTCTATCTTCTACAATTAAACTAACGTGTTCGATTGCATCTTCAATAATTTCAGTTACGTCTCTTGGCTCTTTTGAAATATCGAGTTCATTTCGTTCTAGTTTCGAAATTCGCAACACATTTTCAACTTGAGCGTGCATTCTTTTATTTTCTTCTTTAATCATTTGAAGATAACGCTGTACTTTTTCTTTATCTTCAATGATTTTTGGGTTCTTAATAGCATCTAAAGCTAAGTTAATGGTTGCAATAGGTGTTTTAAACTCATGTGTCATATTATTAATGAAATCTGTTTTGATTTCAGAAATTTGCTTTTGCTTGATTAATTGATTTAACGCACTTGAATAAGTTAAAACAATGACCAACGTAAACAATAATGACAAACTTGAAATTCCTATTAAAGAAGAGAAAACAAATTTATTTTTGTGTGGAAAACTAACTAATAATTGATACTTAGACATTCCTTCATTGTCTTGAAAAACGGGAATTCCGTAAGTGGTATTGATATCATATTTAAAATTCTCCGAACGTACTTTGGTAGCCAAACCATTACTGTAAATTCCGAATTCAAAAGGAGTTTTTACTCCGTATTTATGAAGTTCTTCTTTTAAATATTTACCAAGTTGTTCTGTTGAAACTCTTTGTTGTAAAGGTTTTAAAGAAACTACGTCTTTAAAAGCTACTTCAAAGTTAGCTTTATCCAAACTTGAAACACTACCTGATTTTTTCATGGTAACATCTGGAAAAGAACGCATTTGTAAACTCCCGTCATTAATGGAGTTACCATTATAAATTTCGGTTTTTCTCTTAGAAACTACATTTCCAAAATTTATTGAATTAGCATTTTTATCAAAGAACGAACCATTAATACCATAGTTTTCTGCAACTAAAGTATTGGTGTAAATTATGGTTTCATTTGTCTTTTTATTTCGCTCATAGAAATAAATTTCTTTTAGTTCTTCTTCTTTTGGAATTTTCCCGGTACTATCAATAATTTTGTTATAATGATTATAAAAAGCTACTAGCTCCTTTTCTTTAATAGTATTGGAAACATTTCCTAAAACTTGTTGAACGTGGTACTTGAATTCTTCTTCATTTTTATCCAACGAAGTTGAAATCCAATACAATTGGACTAAAATGATTCCAATTAATGACAAACTCATTAAAAAGACCAATAATCTAAACCTTGACTTATTCATCGAAACAAATTTAACATTTTAACATTTATTGTTAAAATGTATTAACCAAAGATTAACATATGAACAAAATATTATATTTTTGCTAATATTTTAAGAATTTCATCTATTTTTAAGAAAGTATTGCTTAAATTTATATTTTCTACAACAAAATCGCTCAATTCTTTCTTTTTTGACTCAGATAATTGATTATTAATTCTAACTAAAATGTCCTTTTTTGTTAAATTATCGCGTTTCATTGCTCTTTCAATTCTAAGTTCCTCAGGAGCAGTAATTAAAATAACTTTATCACAATCTTTATTCCCTCCGGTTTCAAATAGAATAGCAACTTCTTTAATTACATAAGGATAATTTTTATGCTCATTTAACCAATTTTTAAAATGAAGATGTACTTCGGGGTGAACAACGGCATTTAACTCTTTTAACTTTTTTGGATCATTAAAAACAAAATCGGCAATTTTTTTACGATTAAGAGTATTGTCCTCATTAAGAACAGATTCTGAAAACAAATTTTGAATTTTCTTTTTTACATCCTCTTGCTCCATTACCTTTTTAGCCTCTTCATCGGCAATGTAAACTGGGATTCCTTTTGAAGCAATATAATTTGCAACGGTAGATTTTCCGCTTCCAATTCCGCCTGTTAAACCAATTATTTTTGTCATGACTATTTTTTAAAAAATAACTCAGGAAATGCTTCAGCAGGTTTTTGCTTTAAAATTGAAACTTTATAATATGAAAGTAAAAATCCTTTACCATAACCATAAAATTGAATTATAGTAGCTAATAAAGAGTATAACGCAATTTTCAAGCTTTTATTGGATAAAAAGGAACTTACAAATAAAAGCAAAAAGTAAAACCCATAAAGAGTTATAAAAAATGGAAAATTAAAAATTGTAAATAGAACAGAAAAAACAAAACCAATTAAAAATAAACTTGGAAACCAAAAAGTGATTTTTGCATATTCTGGATACCATGAATTTAAAATAGGTCGAGCTTTCCCAAACTTATTTACTTGTATTTGAAATTTTTCCCAACTAATTCTTCTTTTATGATATACGAAAGCGTTTTTAATTAACTTTGTTTTAAATCCTAAATTCCATAATCGGATTGATAAATCTGGATCTTCTCCCGGGTGAATATTACCAAAACCATGTGAAGCTTCAAAAGCTTTTTTTGATAATCCCATGTTAAAACTTCGTGGTTGAAATTTATCTACTTTTTCGCTACCTCCTCTAATTCCACCAGTTGTTAAGAATGAAGTCATTGTAAAGTTAATTGCTTTTTGAATATCCGAAAAAGAATCCAATGCTGCATCTGGACCTCCAAAACAATCTACATATTCTTCGTTTAAACTTTTCTCAACTTGTGATAAATAATCCGATGGAATAATACAATCTGAATCAAGAATTATAAAATAATCTCCTTTAGCTAATTTCATCCCGTAATTACGAGAATCTCCGGGTCCAGAATTAGGTTTAAAATAATAGGAAATAGTTAATGAATTAGTATATTTTTCGATTATCTCCTGACAGGGAATTGTAGAACCATCCTCTACAATTACTACTTCAAAAGGAATTGATGATGAAAATTTAGTTAAACTTTCAAGCAATTCATCAATTTCATCGGGTCGATTGTAAACAGGAACAATAAAGGAAAAATACATCTTATTATTTTTTTACAAACCTACATAAATTTTAAAGATTTTAAATAGAAGTTGGCTAATTTATATGAGGCTTACATTATCAGTAAAAAAATACAATAAAAAGAAAAGTCCCGATAATCGGGACTTTAATTATTAACTTAATTTAAATTTATTGCTTAACAACTTTCAAAGTTTTAGTCGTATCTCCTACTGTTACATTTACAATATATGCACCAGCACTTAAATGAGACATATCAATTTGTGTTGAATTTGCATTCACATTTCTAGAAATTACTTCTTGACCAATCATATTAATAATTCTTACCGAAGAAATTTCAGAAGTATAAGATAAATTTAATACATCTTTAACTGGATTTGGATAAGCTAAGAAATTAGAATTATTGAAGTTTTCATTACTTAATACACAGTTAACTGCCATTTCAAAAGTTCCTGTATTGCTACCATATCCTTCAACCATGATATAATAAGTAGAAGTACCATTTGCAGTAAAAGTTACGCTAGATTGTGTATTACAAAAATCATCATCAAATACTATTTCAGTACCACCACAAGCATCATAAACTCTTAAATAACTATCATAAGACGTATTATTACACAAACTAACAGTTACAGCTCCAGCAGCTCCACTATAAGAATACCATACATCGGCAGCAGTATTACCACCTGTATTCGATGCACCATTAGCTGTTGACCCCGTAACAACAGAACCACAAGTTACTGGGATTGCTGTTGCACAAGTATCATTTGTTGGAGGACAATAGTAAACAAAATTACCCAATGGTAAATTACAAGTTGCGTCTGAACCATGTAATAAGTTTAATGATACCGTTGATGAACTGGTAAATGGTCCCACAGTTATAACACCTGTTGAAGATACTGGCCAGTTAGTAGTACCATCAGTGATTACTGGTGTTCCATTACCTAACGCTGTAACATTTACTTGCACACTATATTGATTACTTACGCAATTTGGAACAATTGTAGAAGAAGCAACCGTTGGAGGTGTACAAGAAGCCGTTGTAATATTAACTGTAAAATCTAAAGTAACACCCCAAGAACCAGAATAACATGGATTAGGTATTAATTGTCCGTCATCAGCAGTACCAATTCTCATTCTATGTTGACCTAAAGTTGCACCTGCTGGCATAACAAACGAAGCATTCAAAGTTGTTGGATTATTAACTAAAGATTCTCCTTGATAAACCAATTCAGAAGGTTCAAAAGTATAATTATCATTAAAGTCAATCCAAATATTTGTATTATATGTATATCCTGTAGCAAAAGTTACTTGTACATTGGCGTTAATTCCTTGTGCTAAATCAACTACTGTAGCAGTATGATCAAAATACATAACATCACCTGTTGGGAAATTTGTAGAACCTATTTGAACATTTGTAATACCGTTACCATCATTTGAAGTGGGAACTGAATCACAATAACAACCGTTAGCATTTGTTGTAAAAGATGATTCTGTACAACCTGTTGCACTTCCTATCGCATTAAATGGAATAACAGTAAAATAATAAGTAGTAGCTGCATTTCCGGAGAAAGAATAGTTTAAAACATTTCCTAAATTAACGTTGTTAGCTACTTGAGTTCCTCCCGGAGTTGTTCCAACTGAAATATAATATCCATCAGCACCTGCCACAGCATTCCATGTAATAGTATTAGCAAAATTCCCACAAGTAGCATTTGGAGTTGCCACAACATTCGTAGCACAAACTGGAGCTGTTGCTGGAATTGCTTCCCAAATTACATTATCTAAATAAACATATGTATAAGTTGAAGTTGACAACCTTTTTATTGCTATATACTTATCAGTACCTGCATAAGAAGTAAAATCTACAATATATTGAGCAAAAGTCGTATTGATATCTACTGATTGAAAGGGTGTAAATGTAGAAGCATCGCTTGGATTACTCATAGTACCAACAATAATATCTTGTGTAGCTGTTGAATTTCTAGCTACAAAACGTAGTCTATTTGTTCCTGCACTTAAGTTGTTAATATAAGGAGTAACCAACATTATATTTGATGTAGATGGTGAATCTGAATTGTATAATGAAATACTATATGGAGCGCTAAAATTAGTTGTTGATGTTCCAACAGTTGCAAAAGAACTAACTCCATTACTTAAAACTCTACTCCAACACTCAGGAATTAAATTTGTACCTGATAATGCATCAAAATTTTCAAAAAAGTCACCTACTTCATCACAAGTTGTAAAGTTAATCTCAGCACATCCTGTTGCTTGACCAAAAGTATTGTAAGGAAATACACGAACATAATAAGTAGAACCTCCTACTAAATTTGCTAAATAATAAGATAATACATTTCCAACATCAAAGTTATTTAAAACGTCTGTTGCTCCTGGTGAAGTACCTACACTAATTCTGTAACCTGTTGCATCTACGTTTGCTAGCCATGCTACTGTGGAGTTTGAAACATTCAGAGCTCCATTTGATGGTGAAGTAATAGTTGTACATGAAGGTAATGTAACAGGAATTTCTTCTAAAACAACGCCATCTAAATATATGTAAGCATCACCATTCCCATAGTTACTTGTACCTTTAAATTTGATTTTAAGATTAGCACCTATATAACTCGTTAACACATAACTCTTTAAAGTCCAGTTAGCTGCACCTGTTAAACCCGTTTCTAATAATGTATATGTTGAACCTCCATTTGTAGACACAGATACTTCAAAATTTCCTCCTGTTGGATTTTTGTAATAAAATTTCAAACGTAATGTTGAAACAGATGTAGCATCTATAACAGGAGTTGTTAGTTCAGAAGTATTTCCATTGGCATTAAAATAGGAATCAAAACGTAATCCTCTACCAGTGTTACCAGTAGCAAAACTTGAAAAATGATATCCAGCTGTAGTTGTAGTACCAGCAATCCCCCAACATGAAGGAACACCTGTAGTAATTCCTTCAAATTCTTCAGTATAAGGAACAGTTATTACATCACAAGTAGAAAAATTACTTTCTGAACATCCTGTCGCTTGTCCATTTGCATTATATGGAAAAACTCTAACATAATATGTAGTTCCACCTTCTAAATTTGCTAAATAATAAGAAAGAACATTTCCTACATCAAAATTATTTAAAACATCTGTTGCTCCTGGCGAAGTACCAACACTAATTCTATATCCTGTAGGTATTCCAGATGCAGAATTCCAAACAATTAAAGGATTAGCTACATCTATAGCTCCATTTGATGGAGATGTTATAGTTGTACAAAGTGGTGGATTTGAAGTAGGTTGTGTTGCCGAAATATTATCTATATACACATAATAATCGCCTGTTGTACCATATACACAATTCCATCTCACTTTAACATTTGAAGCATTTGGAACACTTGCTCCTGGAACCACATAACTTACTGTTCTACAGGTATTGCCAACGATATGATTGGAATTATTAATAACACCTGCAGTTACAGTCCAAGTTGCACCATTATCGATAGAAACTTGTGTTGTAATAGTTCCATTATAAGGAGTGGTTGCTACTGTTCCTGCAGACCAATCGACAATTTTATAATCAAAAGAAATTGCCAAATCTTGTCCATTTGAAATTTGCGTTTCAGAAGTAAGAATTCTGGCAGTTGAATTATAAACATTTCCTCTCCATGAAGCGGTTGCACAAGCTTGGCTAGTAGAAAGTCCGCCAGAACCGATATCCCATCCTGTCGGGGTAGTTGTATTTGGAAAACTTTGAATAATACCCACTTGGGCATCAACTTTCCAAAACATAAAAAAAACAAGTAATAATAAGGTAATTTTTTTCATTTAGTTAATATTTAATTGATTGGTAATGGCTAATTTACACAGAATAAACACATGGAAAGAAAAAAGAAAAAAGGAAGAAAAGAAAATTATCGATGAAATGCACAAATCATCGATAAAAAACAAAAAACCTCGAAATGTCGAGGTTTTATAACATATTTATATGTAAATGTGAATTATTTTATACTTGGAATCATGACCATTTCATTTGTATCTGCTTGATAATTTACACCATCAAATCCAAAACCAAATAAATTTAGAAAATCTTGTTTATAACCCGCTAAATCACCAAGTTCTACTAAAGTTTCAGTAGTTGATTCACCCCATAATTTAGCAATTTTCTCTTGAACATCTGCTCTCATCTCCCAATCATCAATACGAATTCTTCCTTTATCGTCTGTTGGAACTGAATTACCTGTATACAATCTATCCGCGTACAAACGTTGGATTTGCTCAATACAACCTTCGTGAATACCTTCTGCTTTCATAATTTTATATAATAATGAAATATACAATGGAATTACTGGAATGGCTGAACTCGCTTGAGTAACCAAAGCTTTATTTACTGAAACATATGCCTTTCCTTTGATATCAGCTAATTTATCTGTGATTTCGAAAGCTGTTGCTTCTAAATGATCTTTTGCTCTACCTATAGTTCCTTTTCGGTAAACCGCTTCAGTAACTTCTGGACCTATATAAGAATAAGCTATTGTAGTTGCTCCTTCTGCTAAAACCCCAGCACCTTTTAAAGCATCCATCCACATGGACCAATCTTCGCCACCCATTACCACAACAGTATTGGCTATATCCTCTTCGTTTGCAGGCTCAATAGAAACACTCGTTACATTTCCTGTATGAAAATCTACTGTTTTATTAGTAAAGGTACTTCCAATAGGTTTTAATGTAGAACGATGTAAAACACCTGTTACTGGGTGTTGACGCACTGGAGATGCTAAACTATAAATGACCAAATCAATCTGACCTAAATCAGCTTTAATCATATCGATAGTTTGTTGCTTTACTTCGTTTGAGAAAGCATCTCCATTAATACTTTTTGCATATAACCCAGCTTTTGTAGCTTCTACTTCAAAAGCTGCTGAATTATACCATCCTGGAGAAGCAGTTTTTCCTTCAGCCGGTGCTTTTTCAAAAAACACACCAATAGTTGCTGCATCAGAACCAAAAGCACTTGTAATTCTTGAAGCCAAACCAAAACCTGTAGATGCACCAATAACTAATACTCTTTTTGGTCCGTTGATTTTTCCTTTAGATTTTACATATTCAATTTGATTTTTTACATTTTGTTCGCAACCTTTAGGGTGAGCTGTCAAACAAATAAATCCTCTCATTCTTGGTTCTATAATCATGATAGTCTATTTTTAATATTGGTTTGTTATTGTTTAAAATAGTAAGCAAAAGTACTTTAAAAAATTAATTCAACAAAGCTTTTGCGTGTTGTAAAGCCGAATCTGTAATATCTTTTCCAGATAACATTTCGGCAATTTGTTGAATTCTCTCCTCTGGTGTTAAAAGATTTAATTCTGAAATAGTAGTTTCTCCTACATTACGTTTTGAAACTTTATAATGTGAATTCCCTTTCGCAGCAATTTGGGGCAAATGTGTAATGGCAAAAACTTGCATAGTAGCACTCATTTCTTTCATGATTTCTCCCATTTTTATAGCAATTTCTCCAGAAACTCCTGTATCTATTTCATCAAATATGATAGTTGGTAATTTAGAATAGTTTGCTAAAATAGCTTTAATCGCTAACATGATACGAGACATTTCTCCTCCTGAAGCTACTTTTTTCAATAATCCAAAATTGGTTCCTCTATTGGCTGAAAATAGTAAAACCACTTCATCTTTTCCTTTTGAATAATACGATTCAGTATGATTAATTTCAAATTTAAAATTGGCTTCTACCATTCCTAATTGTGATAAAATGGTTTTGATTTTATCAATTAAGACAGGAGCCGATTTCTTTCTATTTTCAAAAATAGTATTGGCAATTTCATCGAGTTTCGCTTGTTTTGAATTTAACTCTGATTGTAATTTACTAATGGTACCATCTAAATCATCAACGCGAATAACTTTAGCATCCAATTCATTTTGGATTGTAAGCAATTCAGCAATCGTTTGTACTTGATGCTTTTTCTGTAAATTATAAATGGTTTGAAGTTTGGTATTAACTAATTCTAATCGTTCGGGATCTGCAAGAATTTTCTCGTTGCTTTGCTCGCATTCTGAAATAATATCTTCAATTTCAAGCAAACTACTCGTTAAACGTTCTAATAATTGTGCATTTTGATTTGAAAAACCAGCTAGTTTTTGAAGTGCTAATTTAATTTCTTTTAGATTAACTAACGCTCCTACTTGGTCTTCATGGGCAATAGCTGTAATTCGCTCGAAATGTTCTTTAATAAATTCAACATTACTTAATTGTTCAAGCTCATGCTCTAGTTCTTCTTGTTCTCCATCTATTAAATTAGCCGACAAGAGTTCGTTTAATAAAAATGAGTTGTATTCATATTCTTTAATCAAAGCATCTTTTTCCGAAATTAATTGTTTTAACTCCTTTTGAGTCGATTTAAAATCGGTTAGTGCGCTTTTGTAAGATGTAACCCATTCTCCATTATTAGCAATGGCATCTAAAATATCAAGTTGATAATTTTCTTCTGTTAATTCATGCGTTTGGTGTTGGGAATGAATGTCTAATAACATTTCACCTAATTCTTGCAATTCTTGAAGATTAACCGGACTATCATTAACAAAAGCACGCGATTTTCCTGAAGGTAAAATTTCTCTTCTAATAATGGTTTTATCATCATAATCCATATCATTTTCCTCAAAGAAAGACTGAAGATTATAATTAGAAATAGAAAATTGTGCTTCAATTATGCATTTTTGTTCTTTATCTTTTAATGAAGTCAAATCAGCTCTATTACCTAAAACCAAACCTAAAGCACCTAAAAGAATAGATTTACCTGCACCCGTTTCTCCTGTAATAACAGAAAACTGATTGGAAAAATCAGTTTCAAGCGATTCGATTAACGCATAATTTTTTATGGAAAGTGAAAGCAACATAAGTTAAATATTCATTAAGCGATTGAACTATCTTATTTTATTCCACTTTTGAGAATTAAGAGGTGAAATTCTATTTAAAGTTTCTAGTAATTTAACATTATTTGTTTGTGGTCCTCCTGAAAAAATAGCAACTAACTCATCTCCTTTAGCATCAAAAAATGTACGAACTAATAACGAATTAGGTCTTGTTTTTTGAATTTCAGCTAAAGTTTCAATTGCTTTGGCAACATTTTCTTTTCCACCTTTTACATCTTCACTCATAATATCTAAGCCTAATCTGTGATATTCGTAAAGTGCTTTTCTAAAAGGAGCAAAAGTAGTTGCCAACATATCTGAAATTAAGAAATTACGATTGTTATTATTCCCTTCTGATTGCGACCAACCTTTATAGCCACTAGATTGTGCTACATTAACAATATTTGAAGCAATTTCTAAATATTTTGAGCCTCCATTTAAAGCAAAAGAATCCATATCCATTCCAATAATAATATTAGAATAAAATGCTAAAACCGAAATTAAGTTAGAATTAAACGAGTTTTGATCGTAAACCATTGTTTCAAATTCGATAAATCGAAAAGAGAAATTTTTGTCGTTTATATTTAAAATAGGAGTTGATAAAGTAGAATTATAAACAGGTCTTGAAGATTGCACTTGTAAAGTGGCTTCAAAAACGTTTGATCCGTAAGATGTTACATTGATAAAAAAGTTACATTCAATTTTTTCTACTTCGGTATATTCTTTAGTAGTCCATTTTGTAGTATTCAAAAATTCTTTAACCTGAGTTTCAAGATTTTTAAAAAGTTGTGGGTTTCCATTTGCTACTTGCTGGTAATTAACAGATACTGTAGCCTTTAGTTCTTGTGAAAACACATTAACTAAAGAGAATAAAAAAACCACTACTACTATTTTACGCATCATAAAATTGAATTACTTTATTAATAATATCTTGAGCTACTTCTTCTTTTGACTTTAACTCTTTAGGTTCGATTGTAAAATCTTTTGAGATAAAAGTAACTTTATTAGTTGGCATTCCAAAACCAGCTCCTTTATCATTTAAAGAGTTTAAAACTATCAAATCTAAGTTTTTTTTCTGAATTTTTTGCTTTGCATGCTCAATTTCATTCTCTGTTTCCAATGCAAATCCAATTAAGAATTGATTTTTCTTTTGTTCACCTAGAGATGCTAAAATGTCTTTAGTTTTTTCTAACTCTATTGAGAACGTAGTTTCATTCTTTTTTATTTTCTGTTCAGCAACTTTTTTTGGGCGATAATCTGCAACTGCAGCGGCTGCGATAGCAACATCAACTTTGTCATAAAATTCATGGCAAGCATCATACATATCTTGAGCAGATGTTACTCGAATCAGCTGAATAGAATTGTTTTGTACATTTAAATGGGTTGGACCAGAGACTAAAATTACTTCTGCGCCTTTATTTGCAGCTTCATTTGCAATGTCAAAACCCATTTTACCTGAAGAATGATTTCCTATAAAACGAACAGGATCAATAACTTCGTAAGTTGGACCAGCTGTGACAAGAATTTTCTTTCCTTTGAGCGGTAATTTTTCTAATAGATCATTTTCAAGAAAGGCAACTATATTTTCAGGTTCTGCCATTCTTCCTTCACCAGATAAACCACTTGCTAATTCACCGTTTTCAGCCGGAATCATAATATTACCAAATGATTTTAACTTATGAAAACTATCTAAGGTAGAAGGATGCTTGTACATATCCAAATCCATTGCAGGTGCAAAGTAAACGGGGCATTTTGCCGATAGATAGGTTGCAATTAATAAATTATCGCAGTTTCCATTTGCCATTTTTGAAAGCGTATTGGCAGTAGCAGGAGCCACAAGCATTAAATCTGCCCATAAACCTAGCTCTACGTGATTATTCCATTCGCCTGTTGCTTCTTCTTCGTTATAAAAAGTAGAATAAACAGGATTTTTAGAAAGTGTGGCTAAGGTTAGTGGTGTAATAAAATGCAAAGAAGCAGGCGACATTACAACTTGTACTTGTGCACCTGCTTTTATGAATAGTCTAACCAAGTTGGCTGTTTTGTAAGCAGCTATACCACCAGATACACCTAGCAAGATTTTTTTACCGCTTAAAACAGACATATTGATTTATTTTGCGTCTCTGTAATAAATTTTACCTTCTTCCCACTCTTGTACTGCTAAAGCATGTGGTTTAGGTAATTTTTCATAGAATTTTGAAACTTCAATTTGCTCTTTGTTTTCAAAAACTTCCTCTAAACTATCGTTGTAAGTAGCAAATTCTTCTAATTTTTCAATCAATTCTTTTTTAATTTCAGTATTGATTTGATTAGCACGTTTTGCCATGATAGTAATCGCTTCATAAATGTTTCCGGTAGGCTCTTCTAATTTACTTTTGTTATAAGTAATAGTGTTTACTGGAGCATTTGTTTTCTTTAAATCCATGATTTACTTTTATTTAGAAAATTGTTTTAATTCTTGATCTATATCAGCCATTATTTTATCGGCTTGTTCTTTAAATTTTGTGTTTGGCTTAAATTTAATCAAACCATTGTATGCTGATTTCGCTGTTGCATAGCGCTCTGCCTTTTTAGCATCAATACTATTTTTTGCAAATTGATAAGAAGCATCAAACTTTAAAAATAAGGCTTCTTCTTTAAAAGGCGTTCCTGGATAATCAGCTATAAAATTATCTAAGGCTTTTAAAGCTGCATTGTATTCTAAACGATAACCTGCAATTGTATGGTATTGTTTAGCAATTTCAAATGCCTTTTTTTCCTGCTTTTCTCTCAATTCTTTTACACATTCATTAGCTTGAGCTAAATATTGAGAATCTGGATAATTATCAATAAATTTTTGCATTTTATCTAATGCCTTCTGCGTATCTGTTTGATCTAAACTATACACAGGAGATAACTTGTAAAAACATTCGGCTGCTAAATAACTTGCCTCTTCTCTTTTATCACTTCTTGGATAAGAAACAGCAAAATTTTCAAACTGATAACCAGCTAAATAGTATTGTTTTGTATTGTAAAGTGCTTTAGAATAATTATAAAACACAATTTCTGATGTTGGTTTACCTTTGTATGCAGGTGCTACCTGTTCATATAAACGAATTGCTTTTGCATATTTATTTCTTTCATACATTCTATTGGCAACTGCTGCTTTAATTTCAACATCATCAGATTTTAAAGCCTTTTGATAAGGACTACATGATACCAATACAATGGAAAGTAAAAGGAAACTAAAAATTTTATTCATTTGGCTTTATGTTTTTACTTTTTAAACACCCATTAAGATGTTACCTAAAAAAGCAACTGCAAATTTAGGTATTATTTAATTACTACAAAAATCTTTTTTTTTAACTTAATTTTCTTGTGAAATTATGCAATCTAGTGGCTAAATCTTCATATACATTCACAAGTGGTAATCGTACCGTATTCTCAGATAATCCTAATGCTTTAAAGACTTCTTTAATACCACCAGGGTTTCCTTGCTCAAAAATCATATCGATACTATCTGCTAGTAAATAATGTAATTTGTATGCTTCATCAACTTTTCTTTGTAAACCTAAACGAACCATTTCAGAGAATTCTTTTGGAAAACCTTCACCAATTACAGAAATAACCCCTGCTCCACCTGCTAAAACCATTGGCAAAGTAATCATATCATCACCCGAAATCACTAAAAATCCTTCTGGTTTTGTTTGAATTAACTTCATTGCTTGCACAATATCACCTGCCGCTTCTTTGATTCCAATTACATTTTTGAAATCATTAGCAATTCTTATTACAGTTGATGGTAACATATTACTAGCAGTTCTTCCAGGAACATTGTATAAAATTACCGGAATTGGTGATGCTTCTGCAACTGCTTTAAAATGCTGGTAAATTCCTTCTTGCGTTGGTTTATTATAATAAGGCGAAACGGATAAAATAGCTGAAAAATGAGAAAAATCTCTAGTTTTCAATTCTTCAACTACTTTATGTGTATTATTTCCTCCAACTCCTAAAACTAGAGGCAATCTTCCTGCATTTGCTTTTACAACAGTATCGATAACTAATTCTTTTTCCTCTTGAGATAATGTTGCTGATTCTGCAGTAGTTCCTAAAACTACTAAATATTCTACTCCACCCTCAATAACATGATTTACAATTCGCGTTAAAGCTTCTACATCAACAGAAAAATCTTTTTTAAAAGGTGTAACCAAAGCAACACCTGTACCAATAAATGATTGCATTTTTTATAGTTTATTTAAAATTTTCAAATACTTAAACAGCTCTAAAACAAACTCATTAAAATCTTCAACGAGTGTTTTTATGATAAAATGATTCACTCTTTTATCAACTGTATCAAACCCTACTTTAAATTTAGCTTTTGATTTAGTAGATAAGAGCAAGAGCGCACTTTTATTTACATCATAATAATTGATTAATAAATCAAAAGGAGTATCAATAAAGTCATTCACTTCTTTTTTATCAATTTCTCCTGAGATTGAAATATTTTTCAACGATAAAAAAGGCTCGTTTATTACTTCTTTTTTCTTGATTTTGTCTTTGTAAACTAAAATCGAAATATTACCAGCTTGAATTCCTTGCGAAACAATTCGCTCTACTAGTTGACTGGTTTCTGAGAAATACGTTTCATCTACTAAAATTCCAACTGTCAACACTTTATCATTAGATGCTAACGAATTTTGCGTTGCTAATCGTTTAGTAACATTTTTTTTAAGAAAAAAGTTCTTTATAATATTATAAAACATAGTATTTTTACCTATTCGACAAAATTAAAAATTTAACCTTTTGTTATGTTTGTAAATGTAAAAAAGAATACGATATCTTTTGGTTTTTTTGTTATATTATTAACATTTAATCTCTTTATATCCTGTAAATCCACTTCTTCCTATCAAACCATTAAAATTGAAGGAAAAAAAATTGGTATTACTGAGGCAAAAGGCGAAAACAAAGCAATTGCCAATTATGTAAAACCTTACAGTGACAACATTAATAAAGATTTAAACAGCGTTTTAGCCTATTGTCCTGAAACACAAGATAAAAGCAAAGGTACTTGGCAAACTAACATAGGCAATCTATTGGCTCAAATCACTTTTGAATTGGGAAATCCAGTTTTTCAAAAAAGAGAAAATAAAAATATTGACATTTGTTTACTAAACAATGGCGGTATTAGAGCCGTTATAGCTAAAGGGGATGTTACTACCAGAACTGCTTTTGAAGTAATGCCTTTTGAAAACAGCTTGGTAATTGTTGGGTTAACTGGAAAAGAAATCAAAACCTTAGCCGAATATTTTATTAAGGATAAAAAGCCACACCCATTATTTGGAATGAAAATTTACATTGAGAAAAATAGTTTAGCCATTAAAAAGATAGAAATTAACAATCAGCCTTTAGAAGATAATCGGTTGTATTATGTAGCAACTTCAGATTATTTGGCTAACGGAGGTGATAACATGACTTTTTTTAAAGATAGTACAATCAAGTTCGACATGGATTATAAACTTAGAAACATGCTGATTGACTATTTCAAAAAAGTAGATACCATTCCTAATATTACTACCGAAAAAATAATTTTAGAATAATACTTAAACATATGAAAAGAAGAGACTTTATCCAAAAAACAGCTGCAAGTTCGGCTTTACTTGGTTTAACGGGAATGAGTTTAAGCAGTTTTTCTACGGTTAACACCAAAAAAATTACCATTTTACATACCAATGATACGCATAGTCATATTGATCCCTTTCCCGCAGACCATCCAAAAAATCCTAATATGGGTGGCGCTGCCAGAAGAGCTGCAATAATTGAAAGTATCCGAAAAGAAGAAAAAAATGTGCTTTTGTTAGATGCTGGTGATATTTTTCAAGGAACTCCGTATTTCAATTATTATGGTGGCGAATTGGAGTTTAAATTGATGAGCATGATGCAATATGATGTTGCCACTATGGGAAATCACGATTTTGATAACGGAATTGATGGATTTTATGCTCAATTACCGCATGCTAAATTTGATTTTGTATCTGCCAATTATGATTTTAAAAATACGGTCTTGAATAATATTGTAAAACCATATAAAATCATCATTAAAGATGGAATTAAAATTGGGATTTTCGGCTTGGGAGTTCAATTGGATGGACTTGTAGATAAAAAACTTTATAAAGAAACCGTTTACAACAATCCTATTGAAGTAGCACAAGATGTCACTCGTACTTTAAAAGAAGAAAAAAAATGTGATTTAGTGATTTGTTTATCGCATTTAGGTTTTAAATACAAAGACGAACCAGAAAAACCTAGTGATGTTATTTTGGCTCAAAAAACAAAAAATATCGATTTGATTATTGGCGGACACACTCATACTTTTTTAGACAAACCTGTAATTGAAAAAAATAGCGAAGGAAAAGAGGTTTTAATTAATCAAGTAGGTTGTTTTGGAATAAATTTAGGTAGAATTGATTTTTATTTAAGCAATGAGAAGTTATACCACAATCAAACAAAAAACATCATTATTTAATTTTTTTCTCTGTAAAGTAAGTATTTTAAAAGAAAATAATAGACAGGAATTTCTATTAAACAAGCCAAATAAATGAAAAAATCATTCTTCATATAATACTTATTCAAAGCTACAAAAAGATCAGAAAAAAACAAACAAAGAATGGTTAACAACAGAAATCGAGAAGCAATGGATTTGTACCGAATAGCGTTATAAATACTTAACAGTAAAACCATTAAAAACATAACTACGTAACCAATTACAATAAATATTTCTTTAAACTCATATCCAGAAGATATGCTAACTAATTTGTAAAGAACCACTAAAGCTAAGTAAGCTACAATGAAATAATCAAAATTTTTATTTAAAAAAAGATTCCGCTTAAAGATTTTAGAATCAAAAACCGCATAACTAAATAATATTCCTATTGCAATTAAATATAGATAAGTAGAAAATACTTTTATATTCCTTTCTTCCAATAAAATTAAATTATCAGCAAAAAAAATGATGATAAATAATGTTAAATTCCAATAAATTTTCTTCGATTTTGTAATAAAAAAATAAGCAAAAGCAATACTAGGTACAATAATAGGTTTAAATAATAAGCCCAGGTTAGCATCATCATTAATCCTATAGAAAAACAAAAAGCAGAAATAGGAAATAAAATACACATACAACGCTATACTGGCTCTTCCATCAATTTTTTTATCTATTTTAAATATTTGTTTTACCATACAATTTAAATTTAGTTCGGTAAATAAAATAACTTATGTAGCAAAAAAAAGATAATTGTTGGGTAGTAACATTTATCATTTTTAAAGCGGTTAAATCAGGTGCTTTTTTATAAAAAACAAAAAACAAATCAGAAACAATAAAGCAACCCACCATCAATCCAGCAAACAATACTGTTTTATTTGTATAGTTAATTTGCATAACAAATGTCATTATACCCATTAACAACAGTATGATACCATATAAAGCATAAATAATAAAATCCAATCTACTTTCTTCAAACAAAAGCATCAAAACATTAAAAAAAAGATAAACTAATAACATTAGAAAAATGTAAAACGAAAAAGTATTTAATTTAACTTTCTTCTTCTTAACATAATATATTAAATCTTGAGTCAAAAAAATCAAGATGATAAAATAAGGAACTAATAAAAAGAGTAAACCCGATATATAAAAATCTTCTCTACTAATGAGATGCAAAATTTCACCCACAAAAAAAGATAAAATTGAAAACGAGAATATATAATCAATTTTACCTCTTACACTTATGTAGTAAAAATAATAAATCGACGGAATGATAATAGGTTTACTAAATAGTTCCAAATTATCACTGCCTATAAAAACTGCAATTATATAAAGAATAAAAGCAGCAAAATAAAGTAGTAACGCCGAATTTATTTTAATCATCTATCATTTGTTTAAAATCATTTTCAGAAATTATGGTAATTTTTAATTGATTCGCTTTTTCTAATTTTGATGGTCCCATATTGTCTCCTGCAATCACATAATCCGTTTTAGAAGAAATGGAACTTCCTACTTTTCCACCGTTATCCTCTATGGCTTTTTTCAGTTCATCTCTAGAATAAATTTCAAAAACTCCTGAAACAACAAAGGTTTTTCCTTTCAATTTTTCAGAAACCAAAGTTGCTTCATCACCCGATTCTAATTGAACACCATATTGTTTAAGTCTATCAATAATACGAATATTTTCTTGATTTTCAAAGAATTGCACGACACTTTGTGCGATTTTATCGCCAATCTCATCAACCAAAATCAAATCCATAATACTCGCTTGAGCAATTGCATCAATCGATTTGTAGTGTTTGGCTAACTTTTTAGCTACTGTTTCTCCTACATATCTAATTCCTAACGCATACAAAACACGCTCAAAGGGGATTGATTTCGATTTTTCGATTCCGTTAATTAAGTTTTCTGCCGATTTTTCAGCCATTCGTTCTAACGGAATGATTTGTTCTTTTTTCAATTCGTACAAATCAGCATAATTGGTAACCAATCCTGCATTATATAACAAAGCAACCGTTTCACCACCCAAACCATCAATATCCATAGCTTTTCTAGTAATAAAATGCTGAATTCTTCCTATAATCTGCGGTGGGCAACCATAGAAATTTGGACAAAAATGGTTTGCTTCGCCTTCGCTTCTAACCAATTCCGTTTGGCATTCAGGACAATGCTTTATGTATTTTGTAGGCGCTGATTGATTTCCTCTTTTGGCTACTGCAATAATCTTAGGGATAATTTCGCCACCTTTTTCCACGAAAACTTCGTCTCCAATTCTTATATCTAATTTTTCAATTTGATCGGCATTATGCAATGAAGCACGTTTTACAATTGTTCCTGCCAATTGTACCGGTTCTAAATTTGCAACAGGCGTAATAGCTCCAGTACGCCCCACTTGATATGAAATCGAATTTAATTTGGTGGTTACTTGTTCGGCTTTAAACTTATATGCCATTGCCCAACGGGGTGATTTTGCTGTATAACCTAATTCTTCTTGATGTTGTAAATTATTGACTTTAATTACTACCCCATCGGTTTCATAAGGCAAATCGTGACGGTGTTTGTCCCAATAATTGATATATTCGAAAACTTCGTTTAGATTTTTAGCTAATTTAGATTGTATTGGCACTTTAAATCCCCATTCTCTAGCCTTTTGTAAACCTTCAAATTGGGTTGTAAATGGTAAATTATTTCCAATTACGAAATATAACAAACAATCTAATGCCCTCTTGGCAACTTCGGCACTGTCTTGTAATTTTAAACTTCCAGAAGCAGTATTTCTTGGATTTGAATAAGGCGTTTCTCCTATTTCAATCAATTCTTGATTCATTTTTTCAAATCCGGCAAACGGTAATATAATTTCACCACGTATGTCAAATTTTTGAGGATAATCACCTTTTAAATGAATTGGAACTGCTTTTATAGTTTTGATATTATTTGTTACGTCATCACCTTGAAAGCCATCGCCACGAGTAACTGCACGTACTAAACGACCATTCTCATAAGAAATGCTAATGGAAGCACCATCATATTTTAATTCGCAAGTATATTCTAACGGAACATCGCCTAACACTTTTTGAATTCGGGTTTCCCAATCTTGTAAATCTTCAATTGAATAGGAATTATCCAACGAATACATGCGATATTCATGTTTTACCGTTTCAAAATTCTTCGTTATCATTCCTCCTACTCGTTGAGTGGGTGAATTTTCATCGAAAAACTCGGGATATTGCGTTTCTAACTCTTGTAATTGTTTTAGCTTTTGATCAAATTCAAAATCAGAAATAGTAGGTTTATCTAAAACATAATAATTGTAATTATGTTGATTTAATTCTTCTCTTAAACTTTTAATTGTATCTAAAACATTCATATATTATGGATTGATTAGGCTTTCTAATTTTGTAAATAATTCTCCTTTGCTGATAATTCCTCCTTGTTTAATAATCTCAAACAATGATTCATTACGGTTAGTTGCTATATCTTTTCTGCCACGTGTAATCTCCACATCATCAGAAAAAAGATTTTCTGATAACCAATTAATCCCATCTGCGGAAACAAAATCAATTTCTGGATTATTTGTTTTAATCACAAAGGAATACACAACCTCTGGCAAACACTTGAAAAGGAAGATATAGTTTTTAGAAAAATGATCAATGTGTGTTACATTAGTCAACGCTTTTTCCCAAATTAAATCGGAAAAAACATCAATTTCTTGTTCAGCTACATGAGGGCGATTTTTTTTAATATCATCCCATTCGATTTTATCAATGGATTGTGTAGCTAAAAAGTTAATAAATTCAGGATGCAATTCTTCTAATTGCTCTTTAGTTAATCTTGCGTATTTCATAAAGTAAATATAAAAAAAAAGCCCCGAAAAAATCGGAGCTAATTTATTATTTTAGAAAAATTAAGCTTTTTCGCCTACGATTTCATATGGTAATTCTACGATAACATCTCTGTGTAATCTAACTGTAGCAGTATATTTACCTACACGTTTAACAACACCACTAGTGATGAATTTTTTATCGATAGAAT
The DNA here is from genome assembly GCF_036782315.1 of Flavobacterium sp. Classification (GTDB taxonomy): domain Bacteria; phylum Bacteroidota; class Bacteroidia; order Flavobacteriales; family Flavobacteriaceae; genus Flavobacterium. The sequence continues at coordinate 75,781 of NZ_DAIPZK010000008.1, read as the reverse complement.
GTCCGTTAGCTTCTAATGCTTCCACGATGTTAGCACTAGTAACTGAACCAAACAATTTATCACCACCTGCTTTAGCAGTAATTTTAATTTCTAAAGCTTTTAAAGCCTCAGCTAACGATTTTGCATCTGCAACAATTTTAGCTTCTTTGTGAGCTTTTTGCTTTAAGTTTTCAGCTAATACTTTTTTAGCTGAAGGAGTTGCTAAAATAGCAAAACCTTGTGGAATTAAATAGTTACGACCGTATCCGTTTTTCACAGTTACTACATCGTCTTTAAATCCTAAATTTTGAACGTCTTGTTTTAAGATAAGTTCCATGTTGTTGTCCTTTTTAGTAGAAGTTAGCCCGCCCAAAGCGAGGCAACAACTATTTGTTAATTATTATTTTAATAAATCGGCCACGTATGGCATTAAAGCTAAGTGACGAGCTCTTTTAACAGCTACAGAAACTTTTCTTTGGTATTTTAACGAAGTACCTGTTAAACGTCTTGGTAAAATTTTACCTTGCTCGTTAACGAATTTTAATAAAAAGTCTGCGTCTTTATAATCGATATATTTAATACCTGATTTTTTGAAACGACAGTATTTTTTAGTTTTGTTTGTATCTATATTTAAAGGCGTAAGATATCTGATATCTCCGTCTTTTTTTCCTTTTGCAGATTGCTCTAAAGTAGACATAATTAGTTAGTTTTAGATTTTAATTTAGCTCTTCTTCTTTCTGCCCATGCTACAGCGTGTTTGTCTAAAGTCACAGTTAAGAAACGCATTACACGCTCGTCACGACGGAATTCAGTTTCAAATGCTGCAATAATGTTAGCAGGTGCTTTGAATTCGAATAAGTGGTAAAATCCACTTTTCTTGTGTTGAATTTCGTAAGCTAATTTTTTTAAGCCCCAATCTTCTTTCGATACCATCTCAGCCCCTTTAGAAGTAAGAAAATCTTCAAACTTGCTTACTGTTTCCTTTACCTGTTGCTCAGATAAAACGGGATTCAAGATGAAAACAGTTTCATAATGATTCATAATCTTTATATTTATTGTTATAAAATTGGGTGCAAAAATAATACTTTTATTTAAAATAACAAGTATAACATGTTATTAATTTTTATTAAAAAAACTTGTGTATTTGTAATAATTGTTCTACTTTTAACAAACTATAAAAAAATATATGCCCATGAAGTTGAATTGTATCGTTGTTGATGATAGTGCTATTCAAAGAATTACCATCACAAAATTAGTTAACGAATCAACATTATTAAACTTAGTAGGAGATTTTGCCAATGCTCTAGAGGCAAAGAATTGCATTAACAACAATACAATCGATCTTATCTTTTTAGACATCGAAATGCCACTAATAAATGGTTTTGACTTATTAGACGGATTAAAAACTAAACCTCAAATTATATTCATTACTTCAAAAGCGGACTATGCAGTAAAAGCCTTTGATTATGAAGCAACTGATTTTCTTCAAAAACCTATTTCAAAAGAACGTTTTAATAAAGCGGTAAAAAAAGCAACTGAACTTCACGCATTACGTTACGAAAACCATGAGGAACATGGCGAAAGTATTGTAATCAAAAGTAATTTAAAGAAACTAAAGGTATATGTTTCTAAAATTAAATGGATTGAAGCATATGGCGATTACATTAAAGTAGTAACTGATGATGAAAGTCATTTAGTATTATCAACCATGAAAGGTTTTGAAAAAGAGCTTCCAGAAGGTAAATTTATACGTGTACACAAATCGTACATTATTAATTTAGACCGAGTGGAGAAATTCAATAGTAAGTTTGCCGAAATTGGAAATACTAAAATTCCTTTGAGTCGAAATAAAAAAGAAGAAATTGTAAAAGCAATTGAAAACGCTTAATATACATCAACATCCACTTTGGTCTTAATAGAACGATATTGCGGAACTGCTTCAAAACTCATGAGCACTTTCGCAATATTTTTTTTAGTATTACCCAAATGCTTCTGAACCGGAATTTTAACCATAATCGTGCGAATATATTCATTTCGGATTCTATTAATCGCTGGCTCTTCTGGTCCTAAAACTGGCATATCTAAATTTTGAGACAACACATTATACAACCACATAGAACCTTCTTTCAATTTATCAAAATCACGATGTTTTAATGTAAGTTTAACCAATCTAAAGAATGGCGGATATTTAAAATTCTGGCGTTCGTAAATTTGCTCTCTATACATTCCTATATAATCATTACCTAAAACTTGTTGAATGGTATTATGATATGGATTATACGTTTGAATAACCACTTTCCCTTTTTTCTCCGAACGTCCTGCCCTGCCCGAAACTTGCATCATCATTTGATACGCTCTTTCGTAAGCCCTGAAATTGGGCTGATTCAACAAATTATCAGCATTTAGAATTCCAACCAAAGTTACATTATCAAAATCTAAACCTTTGGCTAACATTTGCGTTCCTACCAAAACATCGATTTCTCTATTTTTGAAAGAATCGATAATTTTTTCGAAGCCAAACTTTCCTCGAGTCGTATCTTGATCCATTCGTCCAATATTTTTCTCTGGGAAAAGGGCTTTCAATTCCATTTCAATTTGTTCAGTTCCGAAACCTTTAGTAGTTAAATCAACTGATTGACAACTATGACAATGTGTAGGATTTGCAATTGAATGACCACAATAATGACAACGCAATTGATTTTTGAATTTGTAATACGTTAAGCTCACATCGCAACTTGGACAATGTGGCACATGACCACACGTCATACATTCCACATAAGGAGAAAATCCTCTTCTGTTTTGAAATAAAATAACTTGTTCGCCTTTTGATAAGGTTTCCGTAATTGCTTCTAATAATTCATCTGAAAAATGTCCCGACATTTTCTTTCTGAAATATTTATCTTTCAAATCGACCAATTGAATTTCGGGTAAAACAACATTCCCAAAGCGTACTTTCAATTCAGTTAAACCGTATTTTTTTGACTGCACATTATAATAGGTTTCCAAAGATGGCGTAGCACTTCCTAAAACTACTTTAGCTCCGTGTTGTTTGGCTAAAACTATAGCCGCATCACGGGCGTGATATCTTGGAGCTGGATCTTGTTGTTTAAAGGTTTGCTCGTGTTCCTCATCTACAATAATGCATCCTAAATTAGAAAAAGGAAGAAACAAAGCGCTTCGAACTCCAATAACTACTTTTGCTTTTGACGAATTTTCTAAGACTTGATTCCAAACTTCAATACGCTCGTTATTAGTATATTTCGAATGAAAAACCGCCACTTCATTTCCGAAATAAGCTGTTAATCGTTGCACCAATTGAGTGGTTAGAGCGATTTCTGGCAATAAAAACAATACTTGCTTTCCTTCCTTAATATATTGCTCTAATAGTTTGATATAAATTTCGGTTTTACCTGAAGCGGTAACTCCGTGTAATAAATTTACATCAAAAGTTTTAAAATTTTCTTGAATGCTATCGAATGCTACTTGTTGGGCTTCACTTAAAGTAAACTGACTATCGTCTTCTTTATTGAAAGTAACTCTATCTTGTGCAATGTAATACTCTTCAAAAATTGTTTTATCTACCAATGATTTTACAATTGCTACAGAACTTCCTGACGTTTCAATTAGTTTTTTTACAGAAATTGGGGTTTTTTCTCGTGCCTGTAATTGAAAATAATGCAGAACTAACTCGCGTTGCTTTTTGGCTTTGAACAAAACTTCTAATAATTCAGCCAATCGTTCTTGTTGCAGAAATTCTTGTTGCAATCTGATATAGCGAACTAATTTTGGTTTGTATTGCTCCGAAATTTCTTCTTGCAATACTAATGCGCCTTTTGCTAATAGTCGATTGATGATTGGAAAAACCGTTTTCTTTCCTAAAATTTTTATTACTTCTTGAACTGATATTGAAGATTGACTTTTTAAAGCTTCTAAAATTAGATATTCATCATCTTTGAGTTCATCAGAATTGATTTCGACATTTTCTTTTGCCGAAATAATCGTTTCACTTTCCAAAATGTATCCTGAAGGCAATGCACTCCTAAACACTTCGCCTAGCGAACACATATAATAGGAAGCAATCCATTTCCAATGCTCAATTTGATGTTTATTTACAACAGGTTTTTCATCTAAAATTTGATGAATTTCTTTGGCTTCGTATAATTGAGGTGGCGTATTTGTTTTATTTAACACCAAAGCAGTATAAATCTTAGTTTTACCAAATGGAACTGCCACTCGCATTCCAATTTGAATGTAGTGAAATTCCGCTTCCGAAACCTGATAGGTAAAAGTTTTGGAAACTGCTAACGGCAAAACAACTTCGATAAAATACAGCATAGAACAAATATAGTTGGAAAAAGAGAATAGAGAAAAGAAAAAAGAGAAAAGATGTTTGAAAGATGGATTTTGGAAACTCGAAGATAGAAGTTTTATTTACAAAAAAGCGTCCTCAATTGAGAACGCTTAGTTTTTTATTTAGTTGGAATTATTTTCCTAACATTTCATCTTTTAATCCTTTATCAGCTGGCTTGTCGCATAACCAAATTCCGAATAAGGCTTTTTTGAAATCGTGTCCGTCAATACTCCCTTTTTTAGTTCCATTTTTATAAACCACTACACCATCTTCTGGATTGTAAATGATAACAAATACATCCCCTTTTTTAATTTCTTCTTTGAAGAAACCTTTAAATTTATCAATTTTTGCTTTTAAAGGTGCTGTCTTTTTTCCTGTAGAATTTTCAAAACCTTCGTTAATAGCAGAAACCATTTTATCAGAAGTAATTAAACCCGATACAATGTTTAATTTGATAGCTGCTGCATCTTTACTGTTGATAATCTCATTTGCATTTGAACTCTTTTTCTCTAAGTACAATGCTCCAACATACATATCCATAAACATTTTAACACGAGTTCCAGCTCCGTTAAGAACTAAATTTTGACCTTCTAAATTTAATTTAGAATCAACTTTTACTCCTGAAACTGTTTGTTGTGCATTTACTGTAAAAACAGTTACCATAAGCATCAAAAATGTAATCACTTGTTTTCTCATAATCTAATTTTTTAGTTTGGTTAAATATATAAATTTTTTCTTTTCAATTTGGAAATTGTTGCATTTAGTTCAAATCCTAATAACAACACCATGCAATTTATCCAGATATAAAACATTAAAACAAGAAGTGTACCAATTGAACCATACAATTCATTGTACTTAGCAAATTTAGTTACGTAAATTCCGAAAATATAAGAAGAAAGAATAATTAAAACAGTTGTAAAAACCGCACCATAGCTAATAAAAGCCATACTTGAAGTTTCTTTTGCTCCGTATTTATACAATATAGAGGTTGTAATTAAAATCATTAAAAGAATAAACCCATATCTACTCCACTCAATCACAGAAACATCCGCTACATAACCTCGAATATTGATTTTTTGAATCATTACCTCAGCAATAACAATAGCTGCAACAGTAATTAATAAAATCATGGACAACACTAACGATAAAGCTAAAGAAACAAAATATTGTCTAAAAAAACCTCTTGTAATAGTGATATGAGCAGACATTTCAAATCCACCTAAAATGGCATTAACTCCATTAGTCATTAACAAAATAGAAAGTATAAAACCAGAAGAAAGCAAACCTTGATGACTAGTTCCCATAATATCTTTTAATATCATTTCGATTGCATCATAGGTATTCGGTGGAACTCCTTCTTCTACAAACTCTAAAAAGTCGGCTTGAAAATTTTCTAATGGAATAAAAGGAATTAAATTCAAAATAAATAAAGCAAAGGGAAATAATGCCATGAAGAAACTAAACGCAATTGCACTTGCTCTGTACGAAAAAGCACCTTTAAAAATTCCTAAAACATATAGTTCCAAAATATCATAAAGTGATAACCCTTCTAAAGATTTCAACTTTATGGCTTTTGTAAGCGAAACTACTTGCTTTACAACAGGAATTTTATTGAGTTTATTTTCTATTTCTTCCGACATATATTAAATCGCTTTTAAACTTAAATCCATATTATAAACCGAATGTGTCAAAGCCCCAGATGAAATAAAATCAACGCCACATTCCGCATAATGACGAATGGTTTTTTCATTGATATTTCCCGAAGATTCCGTTAAACATTGGTTTCCAATCATAGCCACTGCTTTCTTAGTAGTTTCGTAATCGAAATTATCTAAAAGTATTCTGTAAACCCCACCAGCATCTAATATTTGTTGTACTTCGTCTAAATTTCTGGCTTCAACTATGATTTTTAAATCTTTATTATTGTCTATTAAATATTGCTTAGTTTTAGCAATTGCTTGTGGAATTCCTCCAGCAAAGTCAATATGATTATCTTTCAACATAATCATATCGTACAACGCAAAACGATGATTTTCACCACCTCCAATTTTCACAGCCCACTTTTCAATAGCACGAATACCTGGTGTTGTTTTTCTAGTATCTAAAACTTTAGTTTTAGTTCCATTAACTAAATCAACAAACATTTTAGTTTTTGTTGCTATAGAACTCATTCGTTGCATTGAATTCAAAACCAAACGCTCTGCTTTCAAAATTGATTGCGAACTTCCTGAAACATGAAAAACAACATCACCATGTTTTACTCTTTCACCATCATTGATAAACGTTTCCACTTTCATTTCTTTATCAACAAAGTTAAATATCATTTTGGCAAATGCTACACCCGCAATAATTCCTTCATCTTTAACTAATAACTTTGCTTTTCCTTGCGCTGATGATGGAATACAAGCTAACGAACTATGATCGCCATCACCCACATCTTCACGAATGGCATTACTTATTATTAATTCTAATTCTTTTTGAAATTGAACTTCTGAAATCATGGTATATAAATTGAATTGCTAATGTAAGAAATCCTTTGAAGTTTAAAAAATATTGAGCCTTTAAAAACAAAAAACTCCCAGACAAATCTGAGAGTTCCTTTATGATTTAATTTTAAATTCGATTAAGATAAAGCTGCTTTTACTTGATCAGCTGCTTCTTGGAATTGAACTGCAGATAAAATTGGCATACCTGAATTATCAATTAATTCTTTAGCAATTTCTGCATTTGTTCCTTGTAAACGTACAATGATTGGCACTTGAATAGCGTCGCCCATGTTTTTGTAAGCATCTACAACACCTTGAGCCACACGATCACAACGAACGATACCTCCAAAAATGTTAATTAAAATAGCTTTTACGTTTGGATCTTTTAAGATAATACGGAAAGCTGTTTCAACACGTTTCGCATCAGCAGTTCCTCCTACATCTAAGAAGTTTGCTGGTTCAAAACCTGCATATTTAATTAAATCCATTGTAGCCATTGCTAAACCAGCTCCGTTTACCATACAACCTACAGTTCCATCTAAATCTACGTAGTTTAATCCTACTTCTTTAGCTTCAACTTCAATTGGATTTTCTTCTCTTACATCACGCATTTCAGCATATTTTGGTTGTCTGAATAAAGCGTTATCGTCGATGTTTACTTTAGCATCAACTGCTAAGATTTTATTGTCAGATGTTTTTAATACTGGGTTGATTTCAAACATAGATGAATCAGAACCGATATACGCTTTGTATAAAGCATCGATAAATTTCACCATTTCTTTGAAAGCTTCACCAGATAAACCTAAATTAAAAGCAATTTTTCTAGCTTGGAAACCTTGTAATCCGTAAGCAGGATCGATTTCTTCAGTGAAGATTAAGTGTGGTGTATGCTCAGCCACTTCTTCGATATCCATTCCACCTTCAGTAGAATACATAATCATATTACGACCAGTAGCTCTGTTTAATAATACAGAAACATAAAATTCAGAAGTTTCACTTTCACCAGGATAATATACGTCTTCAGCAATTAATACTTTGTGAACTGTTTTTCCTTCTGGTGGAGTTTGTGGTGTAACTAACTGCATTCCGATGATTTGCTCAGAAATTTCAGTTACTTGGTCTAAGTTTTTAGCTAACTTAACTCCTCCACCTTTTCCTCTACCTCCAGCATGGATTTGCGCTTTTACTACGTACCAACTTGTACCTGTTTCAGCAGTTAATTGTTTTGCTGCAGCTACCGCTTCAACTGGATTGTTTGCAACAATACCGCGTTGAACACGTACTCCATAACTAGCTAGGATTTCTTTACCCTGATATTCGTGTATGTTCATAATTGTTATGCGTTTATCTTGTTTAAAAAAGTGCCACAAAAATAGCAAAGTAATTTTTAATGGACTAACTTTTTTTCGTTTTATTTGGGAATTTGATATACATATTCTTATAGTATTTTGAACCCTAAAAAGTCAAATGTTGCAAATAAAACATTTTGTTATTTTTTGTTAATAATTGTTGTAAAAATTGTAAAGCTTAAATATTGATTTACTTTTGCATCAAATTAAAAAATAATGAAACCAGAGGTATTACAACAATTAGCAACAGAATTTGGGAGTCCGTTATACGTATACGATGCGGAAAAAATTGCCATTCAATACAATCGATTACAAAACGCCTTTAACAAAGTAGAACGTTTTAAAATACATTATGCAGTTAAAGCTTTATCGAATGTTTCTGTTTTGAAATACTTAAAAAGTTTAGGCTCTGGATTGGATACGGTTTCTTTACAAGAAGTGCAATTAGGTTTACATGCTGGTGTTGAACCAAGAGACATCATTTATACACCAAATGGCGTTTCGATGGAAGAAATTGAAGAAGTAGCGCAATTAGGGGTTCAAATCAACATTGATAATTTATCGATATTGGAGCAATTTGGAACAAAACATCCGAATGTTCCTGTTTGTATTCGAATTAATCCTCATGTAATGGCAGGCGGAAATGCGAATATTTCGGTGGGACATATTGATAGTAAATTCGGTATTTCGATTCATCAATTGCCTCATATTTTGAGAATTATTGAAAACACGAAAATGCACATCAATGGAATTCACATGCATACGGGTTCGGATATTTTAGATGTGGAAGTGTTCTTATACGCTGCCGAAATTTTATTCGACACGGCTAAAAATTTCCCCGAATTAGATTTTATCGATTTTGGAAGCGGATTCAAAGTGCCATATAAAAAAGGAGATATCGAAACTAATGTAGAAGAATTTGGAAGAAAATTAACGAAACGCTTTTTAGCTTTCGAAAAAGAATATGGTCGCCCATTAACTTTAGCTTTTGAACCTGGAAAATTCTTGGTAAGCGAAGCTGGTTATTTCTTAGCGAAAGTAAACGTGGTAAAACAAACCACCTCAACCGTTTTTGCAGGAATTGACTCAGGATTCAACCATCTGATTCGTCCAATGTTATATGGTGCGCAACATCATATTGAAAATATATCTAACCCAAAAGGAAAAGAGCGTTACTACTCGGTAGTAGGCTATATCTGCGAAACCGACACTTTTGCGAGCAATCGTAGAATTACTGAAATTCACGAAGGTGATATCTTATGTTTTAGAAACGCAGGTGCTTATTGCTTTTCAATGGCTTCGAATTACAACTCACGACTAAAACCAGCCGAAGTGCTCTGGAAAGACGGAAAAGGACAGTTAATCCGAGAACGCGAAACGTTTGATGATATTTTGAGAAATCAAGTGATGATTGAAGTATAAACACGAATTTCACGAATTAGCACGAATAAAAAAGCATCAAATTTTAGTTTGATGCTTTCTATTTTATTACTTGACAAGTTACTTCATAAGGTTCATTTGGAAATCCGTAAAGAATCATAATTTCAGAATCAACATATTTAATTGGTATTTGAATATCTACATAAATATCATCATAAAATGAAAGAAATAGTGTTTCATTAAATCTCTCTAATAGAATTCTGCTTCCTGTTCTATTCATGTCTTTATTGAGTTCTTGAATTACTTGTGAATCTAATATTTCATTAAAAACAATAATTTTTTTATTATTATTCCAAGAAAAATCGAATTTTAAAAGTTGTATTTCTTCTTCTGATAAATCAGTTTGAGTTGGAAACAATCTCTCATAATCTAATTCAAATATGCATTCTGTTGAAGTGGATGATTCATCAAAATTATTAACAGTTCTTTTAATTCCTTTTCTAAATAATCTAATTCTATTTAGATTCAGAAATTTAAAATCTTTTTCATCTAGCTTTTCATTCCAAAGCTGATTTCTCTCTTTATGAAGGAATAAATCATCACTTTTCTCTAATGAAAAATGAAGAATATTATCATTATCAAATTCAATTAAATCTGTTTTACCGTAATGACTTCCAGTTTTAACAAACAACCAAGTTCCATTTAAATTTGCCTCCATGGTTTACTTACTCAAAACCTCCAACAAAACCTTACCATCAGAACTATTTGGCATGGTAATTTTCAGCATTTGGGTAACTGTTGGAGCAATTTGTGTGATTTCTTTTCTATCGTGGGTTTGTCCTTTTTTGATGTTCCAACCAAAGAAAATTAACGGAACGTGTGTGTCATACGAATAAGCTGAGCCATGTGTTGTTCCGGTTGAAGAATATTCTACATAGCCTGGTTTTAAAATCATGATTAGTTCTCCGTTTTGTGTTGGGTCATAGCCTTTTGTAATGAAGTCTAGATAATAATCACTTGGATTTCCGTTGGTGATTTCTTCTTCGGTATAAACACGTTTGATGTAGTCTTGTTTGTGTAAATAATCCTTGAAAGTTTGTTTTACTTCTTGTAAATTCAAGCCTTTTGTTTTTACTTTGGTTTTATCAAAAAACACATTGTAATTAGAGTAATTCAAAAGCAAATCTTCGCCATATGTCATTTCCGAAAACTCTTTTAACTCTTTTTGAATGTTTTTGTAATTGATGTTATCAACTTTGTATTTATTATCTTTTAAATACGTAACGTTTTCCGCTCCAGCGTGATCTGCCGTTAAAAAAACCAAGTAATTTCCTTTTCCAACTGTTTTATCCAAATAAGTCAAGAAATCAGCGATGGTTTCGTCTAAACGCAAATACGTATCTTGTAATTCGATAGAACGAGGACCTAAAACATGTCCGATGTAATCTGTTGAAGAAAAACTTACTGCTAAGAAATCGGTGATATTGTCTTTTCCTAAATTTTCACTTTCGATAGTTTTTTTAGCAAAATCAGCTAACAAATTATTACCAAAAGGTGTTGAACGTAATACTCCAGCATCATTAGCATCGTACATGTCTTTTAAATTGTACGGCATAAATGGTGCTTTTTTGTACAATTTCCCTTCGTATGGATTGTTATCAGTTAAACTTTCGTTGTAGGTTTCTTTTGGTTTTAGTAATTCCCAATTCTTACTTAGATACTTCAAATAATTTTTCTCAGCATTGAATTGCGTTGCCCAATCGGGAAGTTTTTCACCATAATAGGTACTCGAGATAAACGCTCCCGTTTTACTGTACCAAAATGCCCAATCTGCAAAATGTCCTGCTGGCAAAATAGCTCCTCTGTCTTTAATACTGATTCCGATTACTTTACCTTTGAAGTTAGTTGACAGCTTTAATTCATCTGTTATAGTTGTACTTTGCAAGTTTCTAGGTGACATTTTTCCTTCTTTCTCAGAATCATCACCAATTGTTGAAACCGTTGCATCATCTGTACAATACATTTCTTTTCCTGTAGCTTTATTAAACCACTCGTTACCTACAATTCCATGAACTGCAGGCGTTGTTCCTGTATAAATAGAAGCATGTCCTGGACCAGTATAAGTTGGCATGTAGTTATAATGAACATTATGAAATGTATAACCTTCTTTCATTAATCGTTTAAAACCATTTTCTGAAAAATCGCTAGAAAAACGATACAAGTATTCCATTTTCATTTGGTCTACAACAATTCCTACTACTAATTTGGGTTTATCTTGTGCTGTTCCTAAAAAAGAAACTAGAATGACTAATAAGGCTAAGACTTTTTTCATTTTAAAACTATTTTATACAAAAGTACGTTTTTGGTGCAAATTGAATGTTAATAAATAAAAAAATGACTTTCTATTGCATTCAATAAAAAGTCATTCAAATTTTATATGAAAATTATTTCTTCTTTGTGGGTTTATCTTCTAACACCGTCATATTATAAGCAATAATCATATCTTGATAGGTAATGTATAACTGATTTCGGTTACCTTGTTTTTTTCGGGTATAAATAGATAATATGCACTCTACTCCATTATTATCTACACAATTAAAAGTAACTACATCATCGTCACCTTTAGCTACTTGTTCACCATATTTCATAATAGAAAATAATTGAATTACTTCAGAATACACCACAATTCTATGGTTTTCCATGTCTAAAAGCACAATCATTTCACTTTTTTGGAGTTTTGACCAATCGCCCCATTTCCCTTTATTATCTTTATTGCTCACCATAAAACTCGAAGTTTTAAAACGGTATTTTTGAGCGTAAGTAGTTGCCGAAGCAAAAAATATAATTAATAGTAAATATCTAAATATTTTCATTTGTATTGTTTTGGATTAAAATTCAAAGGTTGTTACCTCTTTTTTAGCTAAGTTAAATTCAGAAATGATGTTATCAACAATAGTTTGAACTGGTAAAATATCGTGGATTAATCCAGCGATTTGACCAATTTCCAATTCGCCTTCAACTAAATCGCCTTCAAACATACCTCTTTTTGCTCTTCTTTTTCCCAGCAAATTCTCTAAATCTTCTTTTGATGGAGATTTTGTGTATAATTCCTGAACATCATGATAGAATTTATTTTTTATCAAACGGACAGGGGCTAATTCTTTTAATGTTAACTGCGTATCACCTTCACCTGTTTCTACAATCGTTCTTTTGAATTCATCATGAGCCGAACTTTCAGTTGAAGCAGCAAAACGGCTTCCTATTTGAACACCATCAGCACCTAAAGTCATTGCTGCTAACATACCTCTACCTGTTGCAATTCCACCAGCGGCAATTAATGGTATCGAAATTTGTTCGCGCACCATTGGAATTAATGTCAAAGTTGTGGTTTCCTCTCTTCCATTATGACCTCCAGCTTCAAAACCTTCTGCTACAACAGCATCTACTCCAGCTTCTTGTGCTTTTAAAGCAAATTTTGAGCTACTAACTACATGTACAACTGTTATGCCATTTTCTTTTAGAAACGGTGTCCAAGTTTTTGGATTTCCTGCTGATGTAAAAACAATTTTTACACCTTCTTCTTTTAGAATTTGCATGATTTCTTCAATGTTCGGATATAACATTGGAACATTTACTCCGAAAGGTTTATCGGTTGCTTTTTTACATTTTTGAATGTGTTCTCTTAACACTTCTGGATACATGGATCCAGCACCAATTAAACCTAAACCACCAGCGTTACTTACCGCACTTGCTAATTTGTAACCACTGTTCCAAATCATTCCGCCTTGAATAATAGGATATTTTATGTTAAAGAGTTGGGTAATTTTATTCATTATAATTTCAGTACTTTTCCTTGAGATGTTTTATTTTTAGTTTTCAATTGGTAAAAATACAACCCTGATGCCAAATTATCTAACGATATTGTTGAATTTGTATCAGAAATTGAAAACGATACCACTTGTTGCCCAATATTATTGAACAATACAAATTGACTTGGAGTTTCTGAATTAGGAATTATAATCGTAAGTCTGTCTTGCACTGGATTTGGATATAACAAAACAAGATCATTTTCATAATTGTTAGTTGATAAAGCATTTGTAAGAGCCAATTGAAAATCGGGCACGCCATATCCTTTATAAATTGTAGGATTATTATACAAATCAGCTGATTGCTTCACAAATTGAACAATTTGTGTGTTTGTCATATTAGGAACAGCTGACCAAAACGTAGTCACCATTCCAGCTAAAATAGGACTTGAAAAAGATGTTCCGTTAGCCGTTGTGATGGTTCCTGATGAAGTGCTAACTGTTGCTCCACTACCTTTTGCACAAACATCGGGTTTAACTCTTCCATCAAAAGAAGGTCCAATTGAACTAAAAGAAACATAATTTTCAGAAGCATCTACTGCACCAACAGTCAATGTTGTTATTGCATCTGCAGGAGTTGCAATATGAGGATTTGCCGAATTTCCTGAATTCCCGGCACTTGTAACACAAATCATTCCTTTTGAAAATGCTTTATCAGCACCTCTTGCTGCAAAGGTTTTGATACCATTCATATCGGAATACGAATAAGAATAATTAGGATTATCATATTCAAAGTAACCCAAAGAGGTATTAATAACGTCAACTCCTAAGCTATCAGCCATTTCAGCTGCTTCTACCCAATAGGATTCTTCAACAGGATTTTCTGAATTTACATCTTCTGTAATAAATAGATAGTATTGTGCATCTGGAGCGGTTCCCACTAATTGATTGTCAACATAACCTGCCATACAAGATAAAACTGAAGTTCCATGAGAATTTCTGGTGTATATCGACGTATTTCTGTCGGGGAAATTATAACCTCCTAAAATTAAGTTATTATCTCGTAATCTTTGAAAAGGTGCGGCAGTGTTAACTCCTGGAAAGCCAGCATCCATAATGGCTACTATTTTACCTTGACCCGTAAAATTTTGTTGGTGTAACAAATGACCATTTAACATTTGAATTTGATTTGCCGAACCTCCATAATTAAAATTGACTAAAGCTTCTAATTGTTTATTTACCGATTTAAGTTCTTTTGATTTATTAGCATTGTTACTATTTCTAGAATTCAAACTAGCATTTGCAAACTGTATATGGCTAACAAACGATAAATTGGTTAGCAATTGAATATTAGCTTGAGTTCCTCTTACATGAAGTGCATTCAACCATTTTGATTTTGCCATAACGGTAATTCCAGTGGAAGCGGCTACCTGGTTAATATATGTTTGAGCTATGGGAACATCTGAATTATCTAACGAAATTCCTTGTGAAGTTCTCCTGTCTAATGCTCTCTGAGTCAACATTTGTAAAGGATTGGCTAAATAGTAAGAAGCATCGGGTTTATCATTAAAATATACCCAAGCATCTTCTTGTGCTTGAACAAAAAAAACATTTAGGAAAACAAAAAGAAGAAGTATTTTTTTTATCATAATTGAAAAGCAAAATTTTAATTAAAAAGTTAAAAACTTACCCATTTAGGAGTATGTTAATACCTAATCTAAAATTAGTATTTGATTAAGATAACTTTCTAATAATGATGATTTCAAATATAATAAAAATGATAGAATATTCTAAAAAATAGTAGAATAAACAAAGACACAATACATTAATAACAAAATAATTCCTTCTTTAAAACTAAGACTATTGCGCGTAGGTAAAAAAACAAGCGGTAGTAAAACAAATACAAACCCTAACATCCAATAAATATCTTGATCTAAGATTCTAATATCAATTTTATCAATTGGTTTGATTAGAACAGTTAAACCTAAAACACTTAAAATATTAAATATATTAGATCCAATTATGTTTCCAATCGAAATAGCACTCTCTTTTTTCAGTGAAGCTATTACAGAAGATGCTAATTCTGGAATACTTGTTCCAACAGACACTACAGTAATAGCTATAATTCGTTTACTTACTCCTAAATTTTCTGCAAGATTAACAGCTCCGTTTACTAATAATTCTGAACCTAACCAAAGTCCAACACTCCCTAATATAAGAAAGAAAAAAATCGTTTTATAAGATAGTTTCTCGACATTTTCTAAATCGGGGTGAATTTCGTCTACTTCAATTTTAGTATTTGTTTTAATTAAATAAAGCAAATAAAGAATTAAAATTATGACAAAAATAAATCCTTCGGTTCTACTTAAAACGCCATCGATAATTAGAAAGAAAAACAACAAAATAGTAGCTATCATAGCTACTGGCCAATCTGATTTTAAAAAAGAACTTTCTAAATTAATTGCATTTATTAGTAGTATGATTCCTAGAACAAGTCCAATATTAGCAATGTTTGAACCCACAATATTCCCTAAAGCAATATCAGAATAACCTGCTAGAGCCGCTTTGATACTTACAATCATTTCAGGTGCAGATGTGGCAAAAGAAACTATTGTTAAACCAACAATAATCTTTGAAATATTGAATTTAAGAGATAAACCAACTGCTGATTTTAATAACCAGTTTCCTCCTAAAACTAATAAAGCTAATCCTGAAATGATGTAGAAAAAATTCATGAAATCAAAATATTACGCAATAACACCACTTCCTAAAATTTCATCATTCCAATGCCAAGCCACAAATTGTCCTTCTGTAATGGCAGATTGCGGGTGCTCAAATACTACATACATGCCGTCTTTGAATTGATGTAAAGTCGCTTTTTGTAAAGGTTGACGGTAACGAATTCTTGCCATTACTTCCATTTTTTCACCTTCTTTCAAGGCTAAATCTTCTCTTATCCAATGTATTTCATCATTTGCAATAAATAGTGCTTTTTTAAACAAACCTGGATGTTGGTTTCCTTGCCCTGTATATACAATATTCTTTTCAACATCGATTTCAATAATAAATAAAGGTTCTTTTGTTCCTCCAACATTTAAACCTTTACGTTGTCCTTTTGTAAAGTAATGAGCACCTTGATGTTTGCCCATAACTTTTCCTGGCACTTTTAAATAATCAATTCTTCTTGATTCGAATGCAAATTCTTCTTCTTCAGATGTAAATGAAGGTTTTTCTTGATTATATATATCAGCTTCGGCTGGAATTTCAATAATTACACCCTCTTTTGGTTGTAATTTTTGTTGCAAAAATTCAGGTAAACGTACTTTTCCGATAAAGCAAAGCCCTTGCGAATCTTTCTTTTCTGCTGTAATTAAATCTAATTTGGCTGCAATTTCCCGAACTTCTGGCTTTGTTAATTCACCAATTGGAAACAATGCTTTGGAAAGTTGCTCTTGTGATAATTGGCAAAGAAAATACGATTGATCTTTATTGTTGTCTTTACCTGCTAACAATTGATACACTTCTTTTCCGTCTTTTATGATGGTTCCTTTTCTGCAATAATGTCCAGTTGCCACATAATCAGCTCCTAATGACATAGCAATTTTCATAAAAACATCAAACTTAATTTCTCGGTTACACAATACGTCAGGATTTGGAGTTCTTCCTTTTTCGTATTCATTGAACATGTAATCAACTATCTTCTCTTTATATTGTTCTGATAAATCAACTGTTTGGAAAGGAATTCCCAATTTTTCGGCTACTAATAAAGCATCATTACTATCTTCTAACCACGGACACTCATTAGATATTGTAACGGAATCATCGTGCCAATTTTTCATGAATAGTCCAATGACTTCGTATCCTTGTTCTTTCAACAAATAAGCAGCTACACTTGAATCTACCCCTCCTGAAAGTCCTACTACTACACGTTTCATTTATTCTTGTCCTCCTTTTTCTTGTTTCAATTGTTCGAGCGTTTTTGATACTTCTTTAGTATTTCGTTGCTCGTATTTTATTAACTCTTGGCTAAATTTAGCCGCTTTTACTTCTTTGATTACTTTGTTCTTTTCAAAAAATTTCCATGTTCCTACGCGCTTTCCATTAACATAATTTCCTTCATACATTTTATTTCCTAAACCATCATAATAAGAAGCTACGCCTTCATATTGTCCGTTTTTATAAACATGAGCTTCTAAAAGTTGTCCTTTTTCAGAATAGGTTTTCGAATTTCCTTCTTTTATACCGTTTTTATAATTGGTTTCTTCTGCTACAGTTCCGTCTTTGTAAAAAACTTTTCTAACACCATCTAATTTCCCATTTTTATAGAATTCTTGCGACATTAACTGTTTCGATTCAAAATGATAATATTTCCATTCGCCTTCTGGAAGTTTATTCAACAAAATACCTTCGCTCACTTTATTTCCTTTTTGATCAAAAAAAACAGCATAACATGAACCGTCTCCCTTTGAAAAATCTCTAGTTGCAATTACTGTTCCTGCTTTTGTATCGTCATAATACTTAAAAATTCCCGTTTCTTTTCCATGATTAAAAGTTCCTTCATAACGTAAACGATTCGATTCTTTATAAGTTCCTTTCCACAAACCATGACGATTACCTTTGTCATCCATTTGATTAATTTTATCTTGAGCATTTAACACTAAAGAACTAAAAAGCACAATCAGAAAAAATATTTGTTTCATTTTTAAATATTGTTTAATTATTTTCTTATTTCATTACCAACAACAACCAATATAATAACCTTTTTTTTATTTTAATTAGTTAAACAAAAAATAAATGTGAGTTAAATCTGCTATATAACGGTAAAAAATAGTTTTTTATTTGTTTAATCTTTTTTAATTTTGATTAAACAAAAAATAAATCCCTATGAAAAACTATGCAAAATTAATCAAATTAACTTTAATAGTAGTAAGTTCTGCTATTATGTTTTCGTGTTCTGATGATGACAGTAACAACAATGATGGCAACACTATAATAGCTGTAGCATCAAACAACCCAAATTTATCTATTTTAGTTAGTGCTCTTGAAAGAGCTGATTTATCATTAGATCGTAATGGATCGTTCACCGTTTTTGCCCCCACAAATGACGCTTTTATTCAATTTTTGAATGACAATAATTTTGAATCTTTAAACGATGTACCTATTCCAACATTAAGACAAGTTCTTTTAAACCATATGGTAACAGGGGTTAACATGTCAACAGATCTTTCAACAGGATATATCAAAACTCTTGCCAAAGGTAACGCTTCGTCAACTAATACTTTAAGCATGTTTGTTAATACAGCTTCAGGTGTTCGTCTTAATGGAGTAGCAAACGTAATTGCTGCTGATGTAATGGCCTCAAATGGAGTTGTTCATGTAGTTGATGCTGTAATTGGATTACCTACAATTGTAACTCATGCAATTGCTAACCCAAATTTTTCAACTTTAGTTGGAGCGTTAACTAGTCCAGGTCAACCTAACTTCGTAGGAATTTTATCTGGAACAACTAATTCTCCTTTCACTGTTTTTGCTCCTTCAAATACAGCTTTTACCACATTTGAAACTCAAAACCCTGGAGTTCTTGGCAGTTTGACTAGTGCTCAATTAACAGCTGTTTTGAGTTATCATGTAGTTGCGGGTGCGAATGTGTTATCAAACAATATTCCTACTGGACCTATTACAACTTTTGAAACAGGAACTTTTACTATCAATGGAACTACTATAACTGATGAAAGATCAAGACAAACAAATATAGTGGCAGTAGATGTTCAAGCTACAAATGGCGTGATTCATGTAATTAATAACGTTATACTACCAAACTTTAATTAATTCGTTTCTATAAATAAAATTGCTATGTAAAAACGCTTTCTTAGGGAAGCGTTTTTTTACGCTCCTAATTCAATAGCTCTTAGATTTGCTGATTCAATTCCTTTTACTACAATTTCTTTAAGCTCTTTTTGATTAAAAACTGATAAAGCTGCTTCGGTTGTTCCGCCTTTTGAAGCAACACGATGAATCCATGCTTCGTTTGAGAATTTACTTCTATTTTGTAATTGTACCGAACCAGAAAAAGTCTGACTCACCAAAAACTCAGCTTCAGATGGAGAAAAACCTAATTTAATAGCCGATTCAATCATGGCTTGCATAAAATAAAACACATAAGCTGGCCCACTTCCTGAAACAGCAGTTGCTGCATTTAGCATATCTTCTCTTTCGATGTAAATCGATTTACCAGTAGTGTTAATTAAATTCTGAACTATAAAAAGTTCTTTTCTATCCACAGCATTTGAAGTGCAAAAAACGGTCATTCCTTCGCCAATTTGTGTTGGAATGTTTGGCATTGAACGAACTATTTTGGTAACTCCTAATTTCTTCTGCATGGTTTCAATTGAAATTCCAGCCATAACGGATAAAACAACATGTTCTGAATTCAAAAAAGGTTTTATTACTGACGCTAATTGTTTAAAGTCTTGAGGTTTTACTGCTAATATTAAAATATCTGATTCGAAGATTTTAGGATTAGGTTGAGTATAAAAATTAGCTAGATTGATTCCGAAAGAATCTTTTTCTTCAACTGTTATTTTATTTAAAACTAAAATATCCGATGCTCCTACAAAGCCCGAACTCATAAAACTATTGGCATAGGTTTGACCCATATTACCAAATCCTATAATTGCTATTTTCATTACTTGTATAAAAAAGAAACCCTGTCATTTGCAGACAGGGTTTATATAAAGATAAATTTTATTTTTTCTTTTGTTGCGCGGCTTTTTGAGCTTCTGCTTGCTCCATCATTTCACGCATTTTTCTTTGGAATTTAGTTTCCTTTTTCTCCTTAGTTTTATTCTCTTGAATTTGAGCATGGATTTTGTCTTCTTTCACAATGTAATTCTTAATAACCAACATAATTCCAATTGTAATTAAGTTAGAAATGAAGTAATACAAACTCAATCCTGATGCATAATTATTAAAGAAGAATAACATCATTAAAGGTGAAATGTAAATCATAATTTTCATGATTTTACCCATATCAGGCATACCTTCTTGTGGTGGTGTGCTCATTGCTTGATCTCCTGTAGTCATCTTCATGTAAAAGAAAATAGCAACAGAAGCCAAAATTGGGAATAAACTCACGTGGCTTCCATAAAAAGGTATATGGAAAGGTAACTGATAAATGCTATCGTAAGAAGATAAATCATCTGCCCATAAGAATGATTTCTGTCTTAAGTCAAACATCGATGGGAAGAATTGAAACAAAGCATAAAAAACAGGTAATTGCATCAACGCTGGTAAACATCCTGCCATAGGATTTACACCGGCTTTAGAATACAACTTCATTGTTTCTTGTTGCTTCTTCATTGGATTATCTTTGAATTTTTCATTCAATTCTGCAATTTCCGGACGTAACACTTTCATTTTTGCTTGAGACAAATACGACTTATACGTTACTGGCGACATTACAATACGAACTAAAATCGTGAACAAAATAATGGCAAGACCATAACCAACTCCAATACTTGAAATTAATCCAAAAACAGGAATAAAGATGTAACGGTTAATCCAACCAAAAATTCCCCAACCTAATGGCATGATTTCGTCTAGATTTCTTTCGTAACCATTCAAAATTTCATATTTCGCCGGACCATAATACCAATTCATATTATAGTTTAAAGCACCATTTTTAAATTCTAAAGGAACTTGAGCCGTAAAATGTTTTGTAAAAACAGTATCTACTTTTTCATCATCAACTAAATTATCTGATTTAAATTTAGCTGTTTTGAATTTGGTATCCGTTAATAAAATAGATGTAAATAAATGCTGTTTAAAAGCAATATAAGAAACATCTTTAGCTTCATCTTCTGAATCACGAGCTGCATTTAAATAATCATCTTTTCCATCTTCATATTCGAAAACAATTTCAGTGTAACGATTTTCATACGAAACACTTTTCTCGTTTCTATACGTTTTTAATTGCCATTCTAAATCTAATGGTTTTGAAGTATTCACAACTTTTTCTAAACCTTGAGAACGAATAGCAAAATCTAACATATATTCGTTTGGCTTTAATACATAACGATATTCTAAAAACTGATCTGGACCTGCTTTTAATTGTAACGTTAAGACTTGATTTTTGCCTTCAGTAGTTAACTTAGGTTCAAAATACATGTCTTTTGTGTGCAACGTTCTGTTATCTGTAGTGTTTAAAGCAATATCTAAAGATGCATTGTTATCTTTGATAATCTTAACTGCTTTATTGGAGTTTTTCTTAAATTGATCAAATCCTAAAACCGTTGCATCAACGATGTATCCTCCTTTATTAGAAATTTTAAGCGATAAAACTTCATTTTTGATTTCGGTAACAGCATCTGTTGCTGATGGAAGAGTTGCAGAATATCCAAACGAACCTAGTTGTGCTTGCGCTTCAGCAGTTTTTGTAGAATCTGCTACTGGATTTGCAGCTATAGTTGTAGCTTCAGTTTTAACTTCTTTAGCTTGTTTTTCAACTTGCTCTTTTCTCTCTTTTTCCTTTAATTCTTCTGGTGTTGGAGCGTTTGACCAAAGCATCCAAATTAAAATTCCAGAAATTAATACAAATCCGATAATCGAATTAAGGTCTAATTTTTTTTCTTCCATCTACTTATTAGTGTTCAGTCCCGATAGTTATCGGGAGTATTAAGTTAACAACTTATTTATTCTTATGTTGCACAGCGGCCGCAACAAAACTCACAAAAAGTGGGTGCGGATTAGCGACTGTACTTTTATATTCAGGATGGTATTGAACGCCTATAAAGAAAGGATGTGTAGGAATTTCAACAATTTCTACCAACTTCGTATCTGGATTTACTCCCGAAGCTACTAATCCTGCTTTTTCTAATTCGTTTAAATACGCACCATTGAATTCGTAACGGTGACGGTGGCGTTCCATAATCTCAGTTTTACCATAGATTTTTTGTGCCAACGTGTTTTCTTTTATGCTACATTTCCATGCGCCCAAACGCATAGTTCCTCCTTTATTTTCAATATTTTTTTGCT
The DNA here is from genome assembly GCF_036782315.1 of Flavobacterium sp. Lineage (GTDB taxonomy): Bacteria > Bacteroidota > Bacteroidia > Flavobacteriales > Flavobacteriaceae > Flavobacterium. The sequence goes on along the minus strand of NZ_DAIPZK010000008.1, from coordinate 53,397 downwards.
CTTCCATTAAGTTAATTACTGGATGAGCGGTGTTTTCATTCATTTCGGTTGAATTGGCATCAGCGTAACCTAAAATGTTACGTGAATATTCAATTACTGCCATTTGCATTCCTAAACAAATTCCGAAAAACGGAATATTATTTTCTCTTGCATAACGAACCGTATCGATTTTACCTTCAATTCCACGACCGCCAAAACCTGGTGCAACAAGTATACCATCCAAATCTTTCAACTGACTTTCTGCCGAATTGGCATCTAAATACTCCGAATGAATAGAAATGACATTAACTTTTGTCTCATTTGCCGCTCCAGCATGAATAAACGCTTCTAAAATTGATTTGTAAGAATCTTGTAATTCTACATATTTTCCAACCAAACCAATGTTTACTTCGTGCTTAGGATTTTTCAATCTAAATAAGAACTCATTCCAATTGTTTAAATCTGGTGTGTTTTTTTCTGGCAAATCTAATTTTTTCAATGCAACTCTATCTAATCCTTCTTCCAACATTAAATTTGGAACTTCATAAATAGTAGACGCATCAATCGATTGAATTACCGCTTCTTTTTTCACATTGCAGAACAACGCTAATTTCTGACGTAAATCTTGTGATAATTCGTGTTCTGTACGACACACTAAAATATCCGCTTTGATTCCGCTTTCCATTAATGTTTTAACTGAATGTTGCGTTGGTTTCGTTTTCAATTCACCAGCTGCCGCTAAATAAGGCACTAACGTTAAATGAACTACGATTCCGTTATTTTCACCTAATTCCCAAATCAATTGACGTACCGACTCGATGTAAGGCAATGATTCAATATCTCCAACAGTTCCACCAATCTCCGTAATCACAATGTCATAATCACCCGATTTTCCAAGTAACTGCATGCGCTCCTTGATTTCGTTTGTGATATGAGGCACCACTTGAACCGTTTTTCCTAAAAATTCTCCTCTACGCTCTTTTTCAATAACCGAAAGATAAACTCTTCCTGTAGTTACGTTGTTCGCTTGAGAGGTAGGAACGTTTAAAAAACGCTCATAGTGACCTAAATCCAAATCCGTTTCAGCTCCATCGTCTGTTACATAACATTCTCCGTGTTCGTAAGGATTTAATGTTCCTGGATCCACATTGATGTACGGATCAAACTTTTGAATGGTCGTTCGGTATCCTCTGGCTTGCAATAATTTGGCTAACGAAGCTGCGATAATTCCTTTTCCTAATGAAGAAGTCACACCTCCGGTAACAAAAATGTACTTAGTTTGGTTCATTGTGTTGTTGTTGTGTTGTTGTTGCGATAAATATCTTTTATCTGTAATAAAATCGTGCAAAGATAATACTAATTAGTCAATGTGCCAATTAGTCGATGTATCAATTTTGTAATTAAATTGTAAACAATTTATTTTTGTTTTGGAAAGTTTCTGCGGATGTTTCGAACCAGTTCTTCTAAGCCGTTTAGCTTGAGTTCGTGGACCAATTTTAATTGTTCGCCTAATTGCCCTTTTGGGAAACCTTTATTGGCATACCAAACCACATAATACTCCGGAAGGTCGATTAAGTAATAGCCTTCATATTTACCAAATGGCATTTTAGTATGTGCAAGTTTGATGAGGAGTTCGTGGTTGGTCATTTTTTTGTGAGGATAGAAAAAAAAGAAAAGAAGTAAGATTGTTTAAAACCGTCTATATTCTTTTCTCTTACATCTTTGTTCTTTTATCTATTAAACTACTTCCAATTAAAAACAATCTCCTTTTTAATATCTGGATGCAAGCTGTAAAAAACTGGGCATGTCATTGCGGTTCTTTCTAGGATAGTTTTTGTTTTTTCGTCGGGATTTATGGAAAAATTGAAGTTTACGTGAATTTCTGTAATTCTTCTTGGTTCAGTTCCCATAATTTTGGTTACTTCTGCTGTTGAACCTGAGAAATCTACGTCTAAATCGCGAGCTTTGATTCCCATAACGGTGAACATGCAACTGGCTAATCCATTGGCAATAGTGTCGGTTGGAGAAAAAGCTTCTCCTTTTCCGTTGTTATCAAGTGGTGCATCCGAAATAATTTCAGAGCCTGATTGTAAATGTATCGAAGAGGTACGTAAATCACCTAAATAAGTCACTTTTGAAGTTGCCATTATTGTGCTTGTTTAATCGTTAAATCGCTGTCGTAATACAATAAATAGGTTGCGTTATTGGTAATCATTCCGTTGTTTGAACTGTAATCAAACGCGTTTTCAATATATTCTGTTTTGGTTGAAGCTGCCGATTTTACAAAACCTTCTGGTTGGCAAATACGCAACATCGCATCAAAAGTTACATCAAAACCTTTTTTAGCCGCAGCATTTGGATAAATATTGTTGATTTTCTTGAATTGTTTTTCAAAAATCTTTTCTTCTGGTGTTTCGGCTACTTTGGTTGTAGATGGAAATAACAATTTTAAATCGGTTAAATTCTTCATTGGAATTTCCTCAAAATTCAACGCATCATACAATTCTAACACCGCCAATTGAATATCATATTCTTTTTGTAATCCTTTTAAAATATTGGTAATATTCAAAATAGTGCTGGCTTTTTCAATTTCCATTAATACAAAATTCTTTTGTCCTTTAACCAATTGCGTTTTCAAAAGTGTTACATCTAAAGCACCTTTATCATTAAATACCGCATGTTTTACTTCAGGATGATTTGCTGAAATAAATTCTTTAGAAGTCGTTTTCTTTGAACTAATAATCGCTACTACATTTCCATTTTTCGCCTTAAAATAGTTGAACATCGAAACTTTCAACAAATCCTCAGAAGGGATAGAATAATACAAATTACTCATTGGTAAACCACGTTCTTTAGATAATGGTGAAATTACAGGAACATTGTATTTTGATAACAATTGCGCTGTTGTCTCCACAACTGAATTTTGAAAAGGTCCAACCACAACATCAACATTCTCAAAGTTATTTTTAGAAATAATAGAAGCTACATTCGATGAATATTTTGTGCTTTCCACATCGTAAACCTTAACATTTACAGGTAATCCCAATACTTTAGCCGAATCAATCGCCATTTGTGCTCCTGCGTAAAAATCTAACGTAAGGTTTAAGAATTTATTCGTTTTTAATTGCTCTGTTTTGGTTTTAACCGAATCGGTTTCAATTTTAGCGATATTAAAAGGCAACAACAATACCATATTTTTTTGCTTCGACTTATCTACAGAAGCCAGTAAATTCACTTTATTTTTTGCAACTAAAACCGAATCTTTAGCTTTTGAAACAACAGTTCCTGTCCCATTTGAAGGTACTTTTAAGATCATTCCTATTTTCAAACCATCTTGTAAATCAGGATTTAGCGTAATTAGATCCGCTTGAGCGATATCGAATTTCTTAGATAAACTGTAAAGTGTTTCTTTGGGTTGCACTTCGTAATCTACTAAAGTTACGTTTGTAGTCTTTTTAATTTGAACTCCTGGTTTTAAAATTAAGGTTTGTCCAATATTTAAACCGCCAACGATTTGAGGATTTAGTTGTTCTAATTCCGTAACCGTTAAGCCGTATTTAGTTGCGATTCCGTATTTCGTTTCTTTAGCTTCTACTAAGTGAGTTGTTGCATTTGAAACAACTGTAGATTTAGAAACAACTGGAGTAGCAACCAATTTTAAATCGGAAGCAGAGGGTTTTGAAACAAAAATTTCTTGACCTTTCTTCAAGCCGTTTTGAAGCGTAGCTTTGTTCCAAGTTTCCAAATCGGCAACTGAAACATTATATTTTTTAGCGATTCCGAAAAGTGTTTCTTTTTCACCAACCACATGAAGAACAGCTTTTCCTGAAGTTGCTTTTGGAATTAATAAAGTAGTGTTTTCCTGAACGCCGTTTTTCGCATCTGGATTTAATCGATAAATATCGAAAGGCGTAACCTCGTATTTTTTTGCGATTTGAAAAACGGTTTCTCCTTTAGCTACTACATGCTTAATCTGAGATTTAACTGGTAGGGCAAAGAAAAAAATCAAACTGAAAAGAAAAACAACTCTTTTTATCATAATCTTAATTTAAAACAATACTAAACAAAAATTTCAATAGCAATTTATATCGTAAAAATAGAATAAAAATAATTGCTATTGAAATTTATATGTTGAATTTGAAAAATTTATTTTATTCCCATTCAATCGTTGCAGGCGGTTTCGAACTGATGTCATACACCACTCGGTTAACCCCTCTCACGTTATTTATAATTTCATTAGAAATCTTCATTAAAAATTCATACGGTAAATGTACCCAATCGGCGGTCATACCATCAGTAGATTCAACAGCTCGTAAAGCTACAACTTTTTCATACGTACGCTCATCACCCATTACTCCAACACTATTCACTGGTAACAAGATAGCTCCTGCTTGCCAAACTTTATCATATAAACCGTGTTCCTTTAATCCGTTGATGAAAACCGCGTCTACTTCTTGTAATATAGCCACTTTTTCAGCTGTAATATCTCCTAAAATTCGAATTGCTAATCCCGGTCCTGGGAACGGATGACGACCTAATAATTCTTCATCGATTCCTAAACTTCTACCTACTCTACGAACCTCATCTTTGAATAACATTCGTAAAGGTTCTACCACTTGTAATTTCATGAAATCAGGCAATCCACCAACGTTATGATGCGATTTAATCGTTGCCGAAGGTCCCCCAGTTGCTGAAACTGATTCAATAACATCAGGATAAATTGTACCTTGACCTAACCATTTTACATCGGTTAATTGGTGCGCTTCATCATCAAAAACTTCAATGAACGCTTTTCCAATAGCTTTACGTTTTGCTTCTGGATCATCTAATCCAGCTAACGCATCCAAAAAGCGTGCCGAAGCATCAACTCCTTTTACATTTAAACCCATTCCTTTATACTGATTTAGTACGTTTTGGAATTCGTTTTTACGTAATAATCCGTTGTTTACGAAAATACAATATAAGTTTTCGCCAATAGCTTTATTCAATAAAACCGCCGCTACTGTTGAATCTACACCACCCGAAAGTCCTAAAACTACTTTATCGTTTCCAATTTTAGCTTTCATTTCGGCAACTACTTCTTCTACAAAAGCATTAGGTGTGAAATTTTGAGGCACTTTTGCAATTTTCACTAAGAAATTCTCCAACATTTTTTTTCCATCCACTGAATGATATACTTCTGGGTGGAATTGAATTGCATAAGTCGTTTCACCTTCAATTTTATAGGCAGCGTTTTCTACGTCTTTTGTACTTGCAATCATTACACCATTTGTGGGTAATTTCTTGATAGAATCCGAATGCGACATCCAAACTTGACTGTTTTCCGAAACACCTTCTAAAAACACTTCGTTTTCTTTGATGTATGATAGATTTGCTCTTCCGTATTCTCTTGTGTTTGAAGCAGCTACTTCTCCGCCTGAAAAATGCGCTAAATATTGTGCTCCGTAGCAAACGGCTAATAATGGCATTTTACCTCTAATTTGAGATAAATCTGGATGCAATGCTTCTTCTGAACGCACTGAACATGGACTTCCGCCTAAGATTACGGCTTTGTATGATGATAAATCTGCTGGAATTTTATCAAATGGAAAAATCTCGCAGAAAATGTTTAATTCTCTTACTCTTCGGGCAATTAATTGGGTGTATTGCGAACCGAAATCTAAAATTAATACGTTGTGTTGCATTTTATTGTTGTTGTGTGTTTTTGTTTCAGGTTCCAAGTTTCAGGTTATTTCTGTTCAACTTGAAACAAAAAAAACTTGAAACTTGAAACAAATATTTTAATATTCAAACGTTCCGTATTCGGATGTAATTGTTAATTTCTTACTATCTGATTTCTCTACTCTTCCTACGATTTGTGCGTCGATGTTGAATGATTTTGAAATTTCGATGATGTCTTGCGCTACTTCGGCAGGAACGTATAATTCCATACGATGACCACAGTTGAAAACTTGGTACATTTCTTTCCAATCGGTTTTGGATTGTTCTTGAATTAATTGGAACAAAGGTGGTACTGGAAATAAATTATCTTTAATCACGTGAACGTTGTCTACGAAGTGAAGCACTTTTGTTTGTGCACCACCACTGCAATGCACCATTCCGTGAATTTGATTGGAATTGTATTTTGATAAAATCTTTTTGATAACTGGCGCATAGGTTCTCGTTGGAGAAAGCACTAATTTTCCAGCGTCAATTGGACTATTTGCAACTTTATCTGTTAATTTGGTCTGACCTGAATACACTAATTCATTAGGAACTGAAGCATCAAAACTTTCTGGATATTTCTCAGCCAAATATTTCGCAAAAACATCATGACGAGCCGAAGTTAAGCCGTTGCTTCCCATTCCGCCATTATATTCTTTTTCGTAAGTTGCTTGACCAAAAGAAGCCAAGCCAACAATCACATCTCCTGCTTGAATATTGGCGTTATCAATTACATCAGCACGTTTCATGCGAGCCGTTACAGTAGAATCTACGATGATAGTTCGAACTAAATCACCCACATCAGCAGTTTCGCCACCGGTTGAATGAATGGTAACTCCGTGATTTTTTAATTCCGAAATTAATTCTTCTGTTCCGTTGATGATGGCTGAAATAACTTCGCCAGGAATTAGATTTTTATTTCTTCCAATGGTTGATGAAAGTAAAATGTTATCCGTTGCTCCAACGCATAATAAATCATCAATATTCATGATTAACGCATCTTGAGCAATACCTTTCCAAACTGAAATATCGCCTGTTTCTTTCCAATACATATAGGCTAATGAAGACTTAGTTCCTGCGCCATCCGCATGCATAATGATACAATATTGGTCGTCATTGGTTAAATAATCAGGGATAATTTTACAAAATGCTTGTGGAAATAAGCCTTTGTCAATGTTTTTGATAGCTTGGTGCACATCTTCTTTGGAAGCCGAAACTCCTCTTAAATTGTAGCGTTTGCTCGTATCAGAACTCATGAATGTAGTGTGTTGTTGTTGTGGCGCAAAGATAGTTCTAAAATTTAGAATTTAGAAATGTGAATTTAGAATTTGTTAAATTTTTATCACATAAACACCCTGAACTACTTCTGATGGGTTGTTTGGAAATAAAATATTCTCAATTTTAAAGGTTGTGAAACATTCGCCAGCACTTGAAGAAACATCATAATTTACGTTAATTTCATCCGTTTGTGAAGTCGTTTCGTTGTTTAATTTGATAAGTAAAGAATTTCCTGTAGCATTACTAACTGGAGGGAAAATTTGAATCAAATTTGAATTAGTAATAAATTTATAGGGTATAGCTACTTCATTCTCGTCTAGTAGAGTTATTTGTTGTGCCGTATAAGTTTCATTTTCAAAAACATTTTCATTTGAAGTTTCATCTACAATTTCAACAAAGAAAGAAGCTGGAGTAGGTCTATTACCTTCATCACAATCATCATTACAACCTATTAACAAAGTTGCAAACGCTATTAAAAATATGTTTAAAAACTTATTCATTATTTTTTACTTAAAATTTCAATTTCAACTCTTCTGTTTTCAGCAGCTTGTTCAGGTGTTGCCTCAGGAATAGGATGCAAAGGTTGCGAAACACCAAACCCTTTTGTTTTTACTCGATGTTCTTGAATACCATTGTAAACAAGAAAACGTTTTACTTGTCTGGCTCTATCGAGTGATAAATTTCTTCTATCTACATCAACACAACAAATATGACCTTGTACTTCAATTTTTAAATCGGGATTGCTTTGCATTACAAAAAGCAAATCATACAAAGCACCTTGTGATTCTGGTGTTGTTGCAAATGTATTTTGAAAATAATTTATATTTTTCAAAGTAATTTTTGTTCCCACTTTTGCCAATTTAACTTTTTCAGCCAAGGGCGCATCATCTGGAATTACCACTTCTTTATCTTGTTCTTTTATTCCTAAAACCTCATTTTCTTTATCTAAATCTTTTTCCAATAAATAATGAATAATGGCTTTTCTATTTTCAGCTTTATTTTTTGAAGTAGCTCCTTTTTCTCCCAAAGAAATACTTTTAAAATCGGGTCTGATATTAACTTTACCTTTGATTTGATTAAAAATATGACTCACTCTTTTTTGTGATAGGGTATCGTTGTAACCCGAAGTTCCTACTTCGTCTGTTGAACCCGTGATGGAAAGAATTTTAGAAGTTGTATTTTCGGAAATCCATTTTTGGAGTTTGGCTGCTTCCGTTTTGTTCAATTCAAATTTATTGTTGTCAAAATAAAAAACGGCTTGTTCTTGCGCGAATGTTATTTGAAACAAAATGAATATTAGGAATGAATATAAAAATTTCATGTTTTAAATTTTATCAAAATTACGCAAAATAATTTAGCACTTTACTTTTCTTGAATTACTATTTCAACTCTTCGGTTCATTAGCGCTTCATACCCATTTTTTTCGGGTATTTTAAATTTTGGTCGGGTAGAACCATAACCGATATATTGAATTCTTTCTTTCGCCACTCCTTTTGAAACCAAATAATCTAAGACTGCTTTTGCTCGTTTTGAAGACAATAAAATATCATCTTTCGGGATACAACATATATGACCTTGAACAATAATTTTTAAATTCGGATTGTTATTTAACACAACGAACCACTTGTCTAATTCTTGTTTTGCATTCAACATCAAAACTGCTGAATCATAATGAAATTGAATATCTTCTAATGTAAACAGAGTTCCTTCGGGCACTTTTTTTACAACATCATCTAATTTCCATTTCGGATTAATATTGAACTTTTCAACATCTGTGATAGTTAACAAGTTGATACGCTTTTGAACTTGAAAATCATTTATAATAAAATCTTCTAATTCAATTTTTAATTCGGAAAGGTAATAAATTGTAACTCGTCTATTTTCGGCTTTATTGTCTGAAATTTGCTGTGATTCTCCATAACCATTAGTCTTAAAATCAGCTCTTATTGCAACTTTATTCTGAACTTGATTATATATGGAAGCTACTCTTTTAATTGACAAAGTATCATTATAACTAGTCGAACCCACCTCATCTGTGAACCCCTCCATAGATAAAATTTTCGATTTTGAATTCTGATTCATCCAATCCTGCAATCGTTTACTTTCTTGAGAAGTTAATTCATGTTTGGCTGTATCAAAATATACGGAAAATGTTTCTTGGGAAAATCCATAAAGAGTCAGAAATAGAAAAGCAGTACTATATAAAAAATGCATGAAATTTTACTTTCTTATGAAATTGAAAAAATTGTGCCAAACTTAATTCTCTAAGATAAGAATTTCTACCCTACGATTTTCGTTTCTTTCTTTTTCATTTTTCTCTGGTATTTTGTGAAGTGGTTGTGTACTTCCAAAACTTTTATATTGCAATCTACTATCATCAATATCATTAGCTACCAAATAATTATGAACTGCAATAGCTCGAATTAAAGCAATATCTTCAGGATCTTCACCTAACTGACAACATATATGACCTTGAATTTCGATTTTTGCTTTAGGATTACTCACCATAAACGCCAAAAGTTCTTCCATAACAGGTAATGACTCGGGTACGAAAATTCCTGAACGATCATAAAAATAGAGGTTTTTCATTACCAACTTATCTCCTACTTTTGCATTAGCATACCGATTTGGTATCGCTTCCAAATGTACTAAATCTTCAGGGTCTACAGGTTGTAATTCAGAATTAAATTGTTCTAACGCAATCGGATTTTCCGAAATTTTTTGTCCTGTATACACCACTGGATCATCATAAACTATCGTTTCTTCTTTAATTTTTTTAGTTGGAATTACTTTGTAAAAAACATCAACTCTTCTATTGAAACGTCTTTCTTTTCTGGTTTGAACTCTTTCTCCAAAACCTTTTACTTTTAGATTTTCACTAAAAAATATAGCTACATTATTTTTTGTTTTAAGTTGTTCATGAACGGTATGAATGCGCTTATAAGCTAAAGTATCGTTATATTCATAGGTTCCATACCAATCACAATATCCGTTAATTACTAGAATTTCGCGAATTTCGTTTTTATTTAACCAAGACAAAAACAATTCGTTTTGTTTTGGATTAAAAGTATCTTGATCAAAATCAAAATAAAAACTCGCTTTTTCTTGTGCTGAAAGTAGTAGCCCAAACAGCAGTAATACATATTTCATTTGGGGAATTTTAATGTAACGAATATAAAAAATAAAACGTATTAAAAAAACTTATTCACAAAAAGAACTTCTAATTTTTATTTAACAAATTCATTTACAACCGCTTAAAAAACAAAATCTAATTCGCTATAATTTGAATTTCTACTCTTCTATTTTCATTACGTTCGTCCTCATTATTTTCTGGAATTGTATGAATAGGTTTCGAACTTCCAAAACTTTTATAACTTAATCTGTTTTTATTAATTCCGTTGTTTATTAGATAATTATAAACTGCTAATGCTCTAACTTTTGCGGTATCTTCTACATCAGTTCCTATTTGACAACAAATATGACCTTGAATTTCAATTTTTAAATTAGGGTTTACCAACATAATTTTCAATAATTCCTCTAAAATGGGTCGCGATTCTGGAACAAAAATCCCTGAACGATTGTAGAAATGTAAATTTTTCAAGACCAATTTATCACCCACTTTAGCGGTTGTAACTTGTTGAGATAAATCTTTTTTATCGTCTTTTGGAAGTTTTTTTTCATTTTGAATTTCTTCATAATAGATTTCAACTTTTCGATTTAATTTTAAGCTTGAATTTTGTTTGAAATTCTCTCCTTTACTTTCAACTTCAATTTCTTTTTGATTGGTAACTTTTTCAATAATTCCAAACACAAAATTTGCTCTATTTAAAGCCAAAGTATCGTTATAACCATTTGATGCACGATAATCGCAATAGCCAATTAATTTTATAAACTTCAAGTTTTTGTTGTATATAATGGTGTTCAATCTATTTAATTCAGATTGTTGTAATTGGTGTGAATCGGTATCAAAATATACTGTGAATTTTTCTTGTGAAAAAACAGTTGAAGAAATCAAAAAACAATAAAGTAAAAATCGAAGCATAATTATTTTTTTTTATTAAAAACGCAAAAAAATATAAATAAGTATATAAACAAAAAATCCCGATTTTCATCGGGATTTATTTATACTAAGAATAAAATTAAAAAGCAGCAGAATTAAATAAAGCAATTACAGTTCCTACAATTATAAGTAAATACAAAGAAAGAATTACTATAACAGATATTCCTAAAAACTTATGATGTGCTTTTAAATTCACAAAAGCATCGGCTAACAAATTAGTATCATTAAATTGAAGTGCCGTTTTTATTTTTGAAGAATATTTATACAAATAATAAATTGGGAAAAAGTAAAGTACTGCCATTAACAAATAAAACAATGACATGAAATTTTTCATCGCTCCAAAAAAACCTAAATCACCCATTTGATCAGGAATTGCAGAAAGTGTTATTGTCATAAAAATTCCAGCAAGCACCATGAAACCAATGCCTATAAAACCCATAATCGCTAAGAAAAAAGTCCATTTTGCCCCTTCTCTTAAAGCATCTTTTGCTAATTGATTTAATTCTAAATTTTGTTCCATATTATTTTTCAAATTCTTTCAAAGTATTAATAATAATAGCTACACAATCTCTCAATTGCTCTTCGTTCATAACTAATGGCGGTGCAAAACGAATAATGTTTCCGTGTGTTGGCTTTGCTAATAATCCATTTTCTGCTAAACGAACACAAATATTCCAAGCCGTATCGCTTTCTTCTGTATCGTTAATTACAACAGCGTTTAATAACCCTTTACCTCTTACTAAAGTAGCAATGTTTGAAGTTTCGATAAATTTACCTAATTCTTCGCGGAAGATTTTACCTAATTTTCTAGCATTTTGAGCTAAGTTTTCCTCAGCAACAACTTCTAAAGCTGCCATTGCAACAGCCGCTGCAACAGGATTACCTCCAAAAGTTGATCCATGTTGTCCTGGCTTAATAACATTCATTATGTTATCATTTGCCAAAACCGCTGAAACTGGATAAGCACCACCAGATAACGCTTTTCCTAATATTAGAATATCAGGTTGGGTGTAAGTAGCTTGCTTTTCACATTTAGCGTCACAAGTACAATTTCCACATACCGCTAATAACGAACCCGTTCTTGCGATTCCGGTTTGTACTTCGTCTGCGATAAATAAAACGTTATTTGCTTCACAAATTGCTTTTGCTTTTTTGATAAAGTCTTCAGAAGGTGTATAAACTCCAGCTTCTCCTTGAATAGGTTCAACTAAGAATCCTGCAATATTTTTTGATGAATTCACCGCTTTTTCTAAAGCATCAATGTCATCATAAGGAATACTGATAAATCCTGCTGTATAAGGGCCAAAGTTCTTTCTTGCGTTTTCGTCGTTTGAGAATGAAATAATTGTAGTAGTTCTCCCGTGGAAGTTACCATCACAAACGATAATTTGGGCATCATTTTCATTGATTCCTTTTTTCTCGTAAGCCCATTTTCTACACAATTTTAAAGCAGTTTCTACAGCTTCTGCACCTGTGTTCATGGGTAATACTTTATCAAACCCAAAATAATTGGTTACAAATTGTTCGTAAACCCCTAATTTATCGTTGTAAAACGCTCTTGAAGTTAAAGTTAAGGTTTGTGCTTGTTCTACCATTGCTCCTACAATTTTTGGATGACAATGTCCTTGATTTACTGCAGAATAAGCCGAAAGAAAATCGTAATATTTCTTTCCTTCCACATCCCAAACATAAACTCCTTCTCCTCTACTCAAAACTACTGGTAGTGGATGATAATTGTGTGCACCGTGTTTGTCTTCTAATGCAATTGCTTCAGCCGAAGTCATTCTTTCTAAAACTGACATAAAATTTTGTTATTGATTGTTACATCGCAATTCCTTCTTAATGGTGAGAAATCAACCGATTACAAAAGTAGTAAATTTTGTTGGAAGATGGAAGTTGGATGCTGGAAGAAAAAACTCCCCACTTCCTTACTTCAAGCTTCCGACTCTTACCCAAACATTTCCAACAAAGTTGTAACCGTATTCCAGTTTCTAATCGTAGCTACAACGTTTAATTTTTTCTCTATGTATTTTTGGTCTAATCTTGTTTTCCCTGCTCCAACAGCATATTTAATAAAGATTTTATTTTTGTCAATTGTTGCTTCGTCGGGTTTGAATTGACTTATTTTTAAATCGTTAATAGCGCTTCCTTGTAATTCTTTCGATAAAAAAGCTACGTATAGTTTCTTAGTATCACAATCTTTTTCTTTAAAAAACGAATTGTTTTTTAAACACGCTTCCAAATCTTCTTTACCAATAACTACGACAGGAACTTCCAAACCTAATTCCTTGAAAATTTCTTGCTTGATTTTAAACCCAATACTCGCACCGTGTTCTTCTTCCGAATCCACAAAAACATTTCCTGATTGAATATAAGTATGCACATTTTTAAATCCAGCGTTTTCTAAAACCGCTTTCAAAACGTCCATTTTAATCATGTTATGACCAGAAACATTGATACCGCGAAGTAAAGCTAAGTGGGTTTTCATTTGATTTAATTTGGTACAAAAATAGAATTTCCTACTTAATTCGGTTTAAAATATCGTTCATCATTTCAATTTGCACCTTTTGAATTTCAATTAACTCTTGTTGTTGGTTCATAATTAAATGATCTAATTTTTCATGCAACATCCTGATTTCTAATTCCGATTTTAAATTAATCATAAAATCTTTTTTAGAACGTTCTCTATCTTTTTCTTCCTGACGATTTTGACTCATCATAATAATAGGCGCCTGAAGAGCCGCAATACATGATAAAATTAAATTCAATAAAATAAAGGGATACGGGTCAAATTCACTATGCGTAAAAATGAAAACATTAGAGCCAATCCATAAAGTTATGAATATAAAAAAAGTGATAATAAAAGTCCAACTTCCTCCAAAAGCTGCCACGCTATCTGCTACTTTTTGTCCAAAGGTTCGCGTATCGACTTCATCTTCTAATTTGGCAACTAAAGAAGAATCCGTCCCTACTTCTTTTACCATACTTTTTTCTAATTCAGTAAGTGATTTTAATTCTGTTTGTAAATATTTTGAAATGTATTTTTCTCTGTAAATATTAAGTTCACTCATTGAAATTGAATCATTTACTGAAAAATCAGGATAATCTTCCAAAATCAAACTAAAAATAGAATTTCTTATAGTTTTTCCAAAAACTCTTTGATTTTCTGGAAATTCTATCTTTGAAATGGCACTTATAAAATTTTTATTGCTTCTCATATCAAAAACATTTGAGCGAATTTACGATTAAAACCTTTGAAATCTTTGAAATCGATTTTAAAAATAATAGAAATCTAAAAAAACCTATCAAATCCACTCAACAATTCTTATTTTTGCCTCATGGGAAAAAAGAGAACAGAAAAAATCGTATTCGAAAACGTAAAAATCCTTGATGCAGGTGCAAAGGGTGTATCGGTAGCCAAAGCTCCTGATGGTAAAGTAATATTTCTTCCAAATGTAGTACCCGGCGATGTGGTAGACGTGCAAACCATGAAGAAAAGAAAAGCCTACTACGAAGGTAAAGCCATAAAAATTCACGAATTTTCAGAACATAGAATTGACCCAGTTTGTGATCATTTTGGGGCTTGTGGCGGTTGCAAATGGCAAAACATGAAATACAGCCAACAATTGTTCTATAAAAATCAGGAAGTTCATAATAATTTAAAACGAATTGGTAAAATTGAATTACCAGAATTCGAGCCTATTTTAGGTTCGGAAAAACAATTGTTTTATAGAAATAAAATGGAATTTGGTTTCTCAAATGCGCGTTGGATGACCGATGCCGAAATTCAATCGGGAACCGAATTTGACAATAAAAATGCTTTAGGATTTCATATCCCAAGAATGTGGGATAAGATTTTAGATATTGAGAAATGTCATTTACAAGAAGATCCATCCAATGAAATTCGTAACGAAATCAAACGTTTTGCAAACGAAAATGGTTTAACATTCTTCAATGCAAGAGCTACAGAAGGATTACTAAGAACCTTAATGATTCGTACCGCTTCAACGGGTGAAATTATGGTGTTGATTCAGTTTTTTGAAAACGATAAAAACGGAATCGAATTGATGATGAATTTTCTGGCAGAGCGTTTTCCTCAAATTACGTCGTTACAATATGTCATCAATCAAAAATTGAATGATACGTTGTATGACCAAGATATTATTTTATTCAAAGGTCGCGATTATATTTTAGAAGAAATGGAAGGTTTGCATTTTAGTATTAATGCAAAATCGTTCTATCAAACCAATTCAGACCAAGCGTATGAATTGTATAAAATCACTAGAGAATTTGCAGGTTTAACAGGAAACGAAACCGTTTACGATTTATATACAGGTACAGGAACTATTGCGCAATTCGTTTCGAAAAAAGCGAAAAAAGTGATTGGTGTTGAAGCTGTTCCTGAAGCGATTATTGATGCAAAAGCGAATGCCGAACGCAATAACATTACAAATTGTGAGTTTTATGTGGGTGATATGAAAAACGTGTTCAACGACGATTTCATCAAACAACACGGACAACCAGATGTAATCATTACCGATCCTCCAAGAGATGGGATGCATAAAGATGTAGTTGAAATGTTATTGAAAACCAATGTGCCAAAAATTGTGTATGTAAGTTGTAATTCGGCAACACAAGCACGTGATTTGGCTTTGATGGACGAAAAATACAAAGTAGTTCGCGTACGTCCTGTGGATATGTTTCCACAAACGCATCATGTGGAAAACGTGGTTCTTTTAGAAAAAAGATAAATTATGAAAAAAATAGTTTTTACAACTCTATCCTTGCTTTTAGCATTCTCTTTTTGGAACTGCGAAAAAGATGATATTTGTGCCGAAGGAACGCCAGTAACACCTCGATTAATTATTGAATTTTACGATGCGGCTAATCCAACTGTTTTGAAAAATGTAATGAATTTAGCTGTAGCAGAACCCACTTTTGTTAATGGATATGGTTATAATGGTATCAGTAAAATTAAAGTTCCTATTCGAACGAATGCTGATGTAACAACATTAAATTTTATTCAAAACGGAAGTGATACTGATACCTCAAATGATAATACAGATGAAATCACTTTAAATTATGATAGAATCGAAGAATATATTTCTCGTGCTTGTGGCTTTAAAACCTTATTTTATTTAAATGAAACTAATCCAATTGTGTTAACTGCTGATGGCAACAACTGGATTCAAAATATTGAAGTAATTCAACCTAATATTGAAAACGAAAATGAAGTACATGTTAAGATTTATTTTTAGTCTAAGCTTAATGTGTATTTCGTTATTAGGAAATGCACAAACAAAAGACACCGCAAAAGTTATGTATCCAGAACGCTACGGATTACGTTTAGGTACTGATTTACACAAAATTGCGCGTTCATTTTACGAAAAAGACTATAGAGGTTTTGAAGTAGTAGGAGATTACCGCTTAACTAAAAAGTTTTACATAGCTGGAGAACTTGGTAACGAAGACAAAACGGTTGACGACGACCGTTTGAACTTTACCACAAAAGGAACCTATTTTAAAGTTGGTTTTGATTACAATTCATTTGAAAATTGGCTCGATATGGAAAACATGATTTATGTGGGGATGCGTTATGGTGTAAGCAGTTTTAATCATACGTTAAACAGTTATAAAATTTACGATCCAAGTAATTACTACGGTGAAAATATTGTAATTTCGGGAAGAGAATACGATGGTTTAACAGCGAGTTGGTTAGAACTTGTAGGAGGCATCAAAGCCGAATTGTTCAATAACCTTTTCTTAGGCTTTTCGGTACGATTAAACTATTTAGTTTCCAATAAAAAACCAGATGGATTTGACAATCTTTTTATTCCGGGTTACAACCGAACCTACGACGGAAAATTTGGAGCAGGATTTAATTATACATTAAGTTATTTCATCCCGATTTATAAGAAAAATAAAACTATAACAGAGAAAAAATAAGATACAAGCGTTACGAGGGTGGCGCTTTTTTTTGGTGCGTTACTTTAAATAATGTAAATATTTTTTTATTTTTCAGAAAAAATTAAAAATATAACTTGATATGTTTAAGTGTAAATCTTTAAAAAAAATTTGAATATAAGTAAACGAATTAATTATTATCATACTATACTTTTAATAACAATTTAATAGCCTTGTAAAATCTTTATGAAAAAAATCGGATTACTCATACTTATTTCAACATTCTGGTTTTGTTATTCTTATAAGCCTATTTTATTTTCCAAGAAGAAAAGCACAGCGATTGATTCAATATTTATGTATAGTAAAACTTTCCCAATCAATGGATATAATTGCTCTTGGAAAATAGACACTTTAGACTTTCCGATTTTTTACTTGTTAGATAATTCCACCAAAAGAATATTATTAGAGGCGCCTGTTGATTTCAACGTATATGATAACTATGCTGTAAATATCGATTCAATTGATAATTTTAATTCATATGTTTTTAAAGATTTAAATTTTGACGGATTTCTTGACTTTAATATTTATTCTAAAGGAAGTATGCCTATGACTAGTAGTACTAATATCTATATTTTTAATAACAAGAAAAAAATATTTGAATATTCCGAAGAGTTAACAGATGTGAGTATTGATTCAATTAACCAAAGAAAAAGATTCTTGATAACAAGCTCTTTTACTTTTTCATCTACAACACAAAAAAAACATCATTTTACCAATAAAGGAAAACTTAAGTACACAGAAATTATAACTGAAGAAAAAATTAATGAAAGTGATTCTTCAAATTATATTAACATTATTTATGAAAAAAAGATTCGAGATAAAATTATCAAAAGGGAAAGAAAAATTGAAAAGTTAAATAATTAACAAAACATTTTTAAATTTCTTTATTGGCTAACTGACATATAAATTTATTTAAACTTTTAAAATTCATGTGTTAAGTGAAAATCAATATTTAACTATAATAGAAAAAAAATATTACTTAAGCTTATGATACCACATTTCGTGATATTAAGAATAAAAAATGAAAATCAAACTTAAATTTACTCTAAGTTTATAATTTATTAAGCAGCCATTCTTCTACATTCCTCAGCACATTGTTTACAAGCATTATAACATTCTAAACAGTGTTCATTACTGTGATGAGCACATTCTGCAGCACAAGCGTCACACATAATAGCACAAATTTTACAAACCTCAATAGCTTTTTCGCTTCCTAAACTCATTAATTGAGCAGCTAAATAGCACATTGCAGCACATTCCATATCGAGTTGAATACAACGTGACATCATTCTAACATCGTCCTCTTGCAAACAGGAAGAGGCACAATGATCGCATATTGCAGCACATTTTAAACATGCTTCAATACAACTTTTATAGGTGTGATAATTTTTCATGAGAATACTTTTAAATCATGTAAAGATATTTGAGAACGAATAAAGAAATGTTATATAATATTCATCAAAACTTACAGATTTTACAGTAAAAAAAATCCCGAGTTCACACTCGGGATTATCTTATTCTATTTCTTTTACACCTTTTATAAAAAGCCACTTCATGTAGATTTTTTCTCCATTGTGGGTTTTAATCGCTTGGAATTTTGGAGCTAATAATAATGCTACCATAAAAGCAGTCATTGGAATCCATAATCCGTTTAAATGAGTGAAGATATCTACTAAATATAATGTTGGTAAATAAATCACCACAAATCCTAAGAAATTATATAAAAATGCTTTTAATTTTTTGCTCATTTCTATTATTATTTAATTGTTGACTATCTGTTTTGATAAATTAAAAACTCTTTGTTAAGCTAAATTCATTTCAGATTCTGAAACGAGTTAGGAATGACAAAATAGCTTATTCTTCAGTATTCATGTATTTCCCTTTCTTACTACCTTCGTACATTTCGTATTTAACCAAGCGTGCTTCTAGCTTACCATTGAAAAGTTTAATTTTTCTACTTGGTTTCAAACCTACGAATTTCAACGCTTCTAAATTGGCAGTAATGAACCAAGCATTCGTATTGGGATAATTTTGTTTTAACGTGTCACCAATTTCTCTGTAAAAACGCTCCATGTCGATATCCAAACGCTCACCATAAGGCGGATTGAATACCATGTGCAACGGCCCTTCGGTTTCTTTTTTAGAATCGAAGAAGTTTTCATTGGTAATCGTAATATATTCGTCTAAATTGGCATTTTTTACATTATCTTTCGCTTTTGCTACAGCACTAGGGGCTTTATCGTAGCCCTTTATAGTGTAATGAAACTCACGTGTTTTCTTTAACAACGATTCTAAAATATCATCGAATAATTCGGCATCCCAATCGTTCCATTTCTCAAAAGCAAATTCTTTACGGTTAATGTTCGCTGGAATATTACATGCAATCATTGCAGCCTCCGCTAAAATAGTTCCCGAACCACACATTGGATCTAAGAAATGACTTTTCCCTTCCCAACCCGATAAAATCAACATTCCTGCTGCTAAAACTTCGTTGATGGGTGCAATATTTGTCGCGCTTCTGTAACCTCTATGATGCAATGAAGCCCCCGAGGTATCTAAAGAAACCGTAACCGTATCTCTATCAATATGCACATGGATTTGTAAATCTGGGAAATCTTTATCGATACTTGGTCGTTTACCTCTCAGTTCACGAAATTGATCTACAATTGCATCTTTTGTCTTCAATGCCACAAACTGACTGTGATTAAAATGTTCGGAATGCAAAGTTGTTTCAACTAAAAACGTTTGGTGTTCGTTCAAATAATCAGTCCAATCAATTTTTCTAATTCCTTCGTACAAACTTTTATCATTGAAAGCTTTAAAGGTTTTAATTGGTTTTAAGATTTTTAAAGCAGTTCGTAAGGCTAAATTGGCTTTATACATAAACCCTTTATCACCCATAAAGCTCACTACTCGTGTTCCTATTTCTACTTTTTGAGCTCCTAAAAGTTGTAATTCTTTAGCTAATATTTCTTCAAAACCAAAGAAGGTTTTAGCAGTCATTTTAAAATTTTCCATTCTTCAAATTCAAGTTCAATTGCAAAAATCAATTGCAATATCGATAATTAAGGTATTCTTGTGCAAAAATACATTAAATTTGCAAGTTCAATGATATCAATTTCATTTTAAATGTCAGATAACAACAATATACAACAAACTACAAACAATCAACCCATTTCAAATTGGTTCGAATCTTGGTTTGATACTAAATACTATCACATCTTATACAAAGAACGCAACGACGAAGAAGCGCAATTGCTAATGGACAATTTAACGCATTATTTGAATCTTCCTGAAGAAGCAAAAATATTAGATTTAGCTTGCGGAAAAGGGCGTCATGCGATTTACTTAAATTCGTTAGGATTTGATGTAACCGGAATTGATTTATCTGAAAACAGCATTAAGGAAGCATCTGAGTTTGCCAATGAAAAACTGCATTTCAAGGTACACGACATGCGTGAAACGTGTAACGAAAAATACGATGCAATTTTTAATTTGTTTACTAGTTTTGGTTATTTTGAAGACGATGCCGACAATTACAAAACCATCAAATCCATTCATAATAGTTTGACTGAAACGGGTTTTGCTGTTATCGATTTCATGAATGTGGATTATGTTTTGCAAAATTTAGTTGCCGATGAAGTAAAAACGGTTGATAACATTGTTTTTCACATTCAACGTTATTACAAAGACGGACATATTTTCAAAGAAATTTCATTTGAAGACCAAGGTCAGCAATATCATTTCACCGAAAGAGTGCAAGCGCTTCGTTTAGAAGATTTCGAAAAAATGATGGAAGAAGCTGGTATTTATCTTTTGGATATTTTTGGCGATTATAAATTGCGAAAATTCTATAAAAACCAATCAGAACGTTTAATTATGATTTTTAAATAATGCAATATATTATCACCTTTTCGGCCGTAATTATCGGCTTCTTATTCGCGTTACTTTTAAAACCACAGAAAAAGAAAAACATCAAACTGTTATTGGCATTTAGTGGTGCTTTTTTACTTTCATTAACCGTTTTACACTTACTTCCTGAGTTATTCAGTGAAGAACATCATCATGTTCATGAAGGAAAAACATCACATGCAACTTTACCTGTTGGGGTTTTCATTATGATTGGAATTCTGTTCCAAATCTTATTAGAATTCTTCTCTAAAGGTGCCGAACACGGGCACGTTCACGTACATACAGACGAACATAACGAATTGCATCACATTCCGTGGTTGTTGTTTATTAGTTTGTGTCTTCATGCTTTGTTAGAGGGTTTTCCAATTCACAACAATCACAATTTAGCATACGGAATTGCGGTTCACCACTTACCTATCGCTATTATTTTGACCTTATTTTTCGTAAATGCCAAAATGAACAAAATAATGATTTTTGCATTCATGTTTTCATTCGCATTAATGACACCTATGGGAACTTTCTTAGCAGAACAAATGCATTTTGCCCAACATTACGCTAAAGAAATTTCAGCTATTGTAGTTGGTATTTTATTTCATATTTCTTCAACTATCATTTTTGAAAGTAACGAAGGACATAAATTCAATTTGGCGAAAATAACGATGATTGTAATTGGATTTTTATTGGCGTTTGTGATTGAAATGGGGCATTCGCATTAATATTTCAAAAATTCAATTCATTAAAAATAACTTTGTAAATTAGCTACTTTACAATCAAAGAAAATGAACTTTACCAAAACAACTGAACAAGCTTCGAAATACGAACATTTAGAAAAAATGTCGGTATCGGATTTGTTAGCAAATATAAATAACGAAGACAAAACCGTTCCGTTAGCCGTTGAAAAAGCCTTGCCACAAATTGAAAAATTAGTGAATGAAGTTGTTTCAAAAATGAAACAAGGAGGTCGCTTGTTTTATATTGGAGCAGGAACTTCGGGGCGTTTAGGCATTGTAGATGCTTCGGAATGTCCACCTACTTTTGGAGTTCCGTTTGATTTGGTTATTGGAATCATTGCGGGCGGCGATACTGCGATTCGAAAAGCAGTAGAATTTGCCGAAGATGACAAAGAACAAGCTTGGAAAGATTTACAACAATGGAACATCAATGAGAATGATGTTGTGGTTGGAATTGCTGCTTCGGGAACTACACCTTATGTAATTGGTGGATTGGAAATGTGCAATCAAAACAACATCAGTACAGGAAGTATCAGTTGTAATGCGGGAAGTCCGTTATCGAAAACCGCTAAATTTCCAATTGATGTTGTCGTAGGACCAGAATTCGTAACGGGAAGTTCACGCATGAAAGCTGGAACTGCTCAGAAATTAGTTTTAAACATGATTTCGACTGCAACTATGATTCAGTTAGGACGTGTTAAAGGGAACAAAATGGTGGATATGCAATTGAGTAATACCAAATTAATTGATAGAGGAACTCGAATGATTATGGACGAAATTCCAGTAAGCTATGAAGAAGCTGGAAAACTTTTAGAGACTCACGGAAGTGTTAGAAACGCAGTAGATTTTTACAATAACAACAAATAAAACAACAATGAAACAGTTCTTTTTAATTATAGCAATATTAGGCTTCACAATGTCATTTGCTCAAAAATTAGAATATACCGACGGGAAAATTTTTCAAGATGGAGAACAATTATCTTCATTTGAAACAAAAAACTTAATGAAAACCGATTTAAAAGCATTGCACTTATTTAAAAAAGCTAAATCAAAAGAATCTATTGGAGGATTATTATTAGGTTTAGGAATTGGTGGAACTGTTGCCGATTTAGTAATGGGATTAACTTCTGATGTAAAATATCCAACAGGAGTTACTTATGCTGGAGTTGGTTTAATGGCTATTTCAATACCTGTTTTATCGGGAAGAAAAAAATTGATTCAAGAAAGTGTGGATATGTATAATTCAGGCTTAAAAGATCAAAAGAAAACGCTTGGAGATAATTTCGAATTAAATATTGTGAATAATACTAATGGAGTTGGACTTCGAATTACTTTCTAATGGCAACCGATAAAAACATATTAGCAAAAGGAATAAAATACCTTGCAGGTGCTTTACCTCTATTATTTCTTGGTCCAATTATCATTAACAGTGCTTTCAAAAATGAAAAACATCCTTTATATCCTTATGTTTTAACATTAGGAATCATAATCGCCTTAGCAGCTATGTTTTTAATTTTTAAAGGAATCACTACATTAGTAAAAAGTATGTTTGATGGAGATAAAAAAAATCAATAACAAGTTCAATATCAATCCCGAAGCTTCGGGACAAAAATCAATTATGAAATTCAAAAAACAATATACTTTATTAAGTTTACTAATTGTGACAATGCTAACTTCTTGCTATAACCAAGAACGCAATTGTACTGATTTTAAAACGGGTAAATTCACTTCAGAAACTGAAATTGAAGGAAAAAAATATACCAGCACTTTTGAACGAAACGATTCGATTCAAATTGAAACTTACGAAGGAAAAATTGATACTTTTAAAGTACGATGGACAAATGATTGTGAATACGTAATGCAAAATATACATCCAAAAAATAGAGAAGAGAAAAAAGCGGTTCAAATGAAGATTTTAACAACTAAATCCAACTCATACACATTTGAATATTCTTTTGTAGGCGATTCAAAAAAACAACGTGGTACAGTAACAAAAATAAATTAATCACGTATAATAAGATTTAAACCCGAATATAAAATGGAAGTATTTTTAAATCCCGATGCATGGGTTGCCCTGTTAACATTAACCTTTTTAGAAATCATTTTAGGAATTGATAACATTATCTTTATTTCTATCGTAACCGGAAAATTACCCGAAGCAGATCGTAAGAAAGCTACTCGATTAGGTTTAGGTTTAGCTATGTTCATGCGTATAGGGTTACTTTTCGGAATTACACTTTTAATTGCCATGAAAGAACCTTGGTTTGGTTTCGATTTTGGTTGGTTCAAAGCTGATATTACAGGTCAAGCCTTAATTTTATTACTTGGAGGATTGTTCTTAATTTATAAAAGTACCAAAGAAATTCACGAAAAAGTAGACCACAAAGGGGAAGAAGAAAAAGAATTAAAAACCTCTGCCGCAAAATCATTCGGAAGCGTAATTGGTCAAATTCTACTTATCGATTTAATTTTCTCAGTAGACAGTATCTTAACCGCTGTGGGAATGACTAACGGCGTTGAAGGCGCTTTAACAATTATGATTACCGCAGTAGTAATTTCAGTTGGAGTTATGATGTTATTTGCGGTTCCTGTTGGTAATTTTGTAAATGCTAATCCATCGATTCAAATTTTAGGTTTAGCCTTCTTAATCCTTATCGGATTCATGTTAATTACCGAAAGTATGCATTTATCGCATGCCGAATTAGCTGGACAACATGTGGGTGCCGTTCCAAAAGGCTATTTGTATTTTGCTATTGCCTTCTCATTAGGAGTTGAATTTTTAAACATGAAAATGCGTAAGAAAGTAAGTTAAGATTAGTAACGAACGGCTCGGTACATATCGGCGGTCCATTTTCCTGCTATACATTACAATAAAAAATGGTGATTTAAATAATCACCATTTTTTATTTTCACTCCTATCAGGGTTAGATAGGAATTGTATTGTTTACTTGTATCAAAATACTAAGACAATCCTGTAATTCTTCCTTCGTTATCAATATCAATTCGTTCTGCGTTTGGAACGGCTGGTAAACCTGGCATTCTCATCACATCACCTAAAAGTGGCACCACAAATCCAGCTCCTGAAGAAATTTCAAATTCACGAACAGTAATGTCAAAATTTGCAGGACGACCGATTAACTTCTCATTATCGGAAAAACTCGCTGGTGTTTTCGCCATACAAATAGAGAAGTGACCAAATCCTAAATCGTTAATCATTTTCAATTGTGCTTTCGATTTTGGAGAAAACTCAACTGAATTCGCACCATAAATGGTTTTGGCAACTACATTAATTTTATGTTCTATAGAATCCGAAGGTTGGTACAACGGTTTATAATTCGCTGTTCCTTTTTCGATTTCTTCTACCACTTTTTGGGCTACTTCAGCCGAACCTTTTCCACCATGAGCAAAAGCAGTACTTACAATAGCCGTTACTCCTTTTGAAGCACATAATTCTTTTAATTTATCATATTCGGCTTGAGTATCGTCTGGAAAAGCATTGATGCAAACAACAGGATTTAATCCAAATTGTTGCATGTTTTCAATATGTTTTTCCAAATTGCAGAATCCTTTTTCAATGGCACTTACGTTTTCTGTTTTAAAATCTTCCGCAGCTAATCCCGCATGATGTTTAATAGCACGAATTGTTGCTACTAAAACTACTGCATCTGGTTTTAAACCACTTTGTTCGCATTTGATATGAAGGAATTTTTCCGCACCTAAATCAGCACCAAAACCTGCTTCTGTAACAACATAATCGCCTAATGATAATCCCATTTTGGTAGCAATAGCTGTGTTTGTTCCTTGCGCTATACTAGCAAAAGGTCCACCGTGTAAAATGGCTGGATTTCCATCAATAGTTTGCACTAAGTTCGGTTTAATTGCATCTTTCAATAATGTTGCCATAGCTCCTACTACATTCAAATCACGA
Source organism: Flavobacterium sp. (assembly GCF_036782315.1). Lineage (GTDB taxonomy): Bacteria > Bacteroidota > Bacteroidia > Flavobacteriales > Flavobacteriaceae > Flavobacterium. The sequence continues at coordinate 27,842 of NZ_DAIPZK010000008.1, read as the reverse complement.
GCGAAAATGGCTTTTCCATCTAACGTCTTCCCAACGAATATATTTCCTAATCGGAATTTCAAATCTTCTAAATCTTTCGCCAAACATAAAATCGCCATCACTTCTGAAGCTGGTGTAATATTGAAACCATCTTCACGCATAGTTCCATTCGCTTTTGCTCCTACTCCAATAATAATTTGACGCAACGAACGATCATTCATATCCATAACTCGTTTCCAAGCGATGGATTTTGGATCAAGATTTAATGAATATTTGGTGTTTTGTAAATTGTTATCAATTACCGCCGATAACAAGTTATTCGCTTTTTCAATAGCCGAAAAATCGCCAGTAAAATGCAAATTGATGTCTTCCATGGGCAACACTTGAACATAACCACCACCAGCAGCGCCACCTTTTAATCCAAAAACAGGTCCAAGCGAAGGTTCACGTAAAACGGCAATGGCTTTTTTACCGATGTAATTCAATCCGTCCGTTAAACCAATCGACATTGTAGTTTTTCCCTCACCATATTTCGTGGGCGACATGGCAGAAACTAAAATCAGTTTTCCTTTTGGGTTTTCTTGTTGTAAGTGTAGTGGTAATTTGGCTTTATACTTGCCATAAAATTCTAAATCGTCTTCTGAAATATTGATTTTTTTGGCAATATCTTTAATATGAGACATCGTTGCATTTTGCGCAATTTCAATGTCTGATGGAAATGTTGACATGTTGTTGTGTTTTAATTTAGGGCGAAATTAAGTTTTTTATTTGGGATGAAAAATGATAAAAATCAATAAAAAACCTGCAAAGTAAAAACCTTGCAGGTCAGAATTTTATTCCAAAGACAAAGTAATTTGTCCGTCGTCGTCTAATTCTATATTGAAATCTTGAATGTCGTTTCCTTCTTCTGAAGCTTCGTTTGTTGGAATTTCTGGCTCCTCTAATACTTCTTCATAAGGCAACGGATCTAATAGGTTAATCTGTTTGATTTTATCCGTAGTTAACTGGTTTCCTAATGCTTTGATTCCTTTTACTGCTATGAATTGTTCCAAATCCACTACTTGGTTTTCTTTTTGAACGCCTTTCACTTTAGCAAAAATAACCTCAGCCACTGGACGCCAATCGGTTGAAACGATTTCCAATTGTGATTTTTCGTGTTCGGAAATAAAGATTTCTTCTTTGTTTTCGTTTTCAATTAAGAAACGTTTTACAAAGTAACGCTCTTTTTCGCCATCGAAATAAATACACGAAATTGGTTTATTAGGATTCCATTTTTCCAACACAATCATGTCTTCATCAAAATGGGTAGAAAGTTCTGGGATAATGGTTTTTACTTTTCCTGATTGGTTAATGATTAATAATCGGTCGTTAGGTTTAAATTCGCCTAACAATTCGCCTCTTCCATCTACGTTCAAACGTTGTACGGTATCATCAAACCAAACTTTTCTCGGACGTAAAGTAGAAATTCCTTTCTCTTTTAACTCGATTTTTTTGATTGGATATTTGGTAACCGTATTTCCACGAGACGCTCTTCCTTTGATAGCGATATCTGAAAAATCAACATCCCATTTCAGTTTTTTCACACTTCCCGCTTGGCGTAATAAAATCGTAACCACTTCTGCTTCTCCGTTTGGATTCGCTGAAAAATACGATACCATAGAACCTGGTTTTTCTTGCGTTAAATCATAGAATTTATCACGAGTTACTCCAGAAACATTGAATCTCTTGATGAAAGTTGAACCGTTTTTACCATCGCGATACATCATGTTGTAAATGGTACGTTTGTCGTTTTTATCAAATACAGCAACATGAATGATGTCTTTACCGATGAACTTCTTATCATCAATTTTGGTTACCATCATTTTTCCATCGCGTAAGAAAACGATGATGTCATCAATATCGGAACATTCGCCAACATATTCGTCTTTTCTCAAGCCCATTCCTACGAAACCTTCTTCTCTATTTACATAGAATTTTTGGTTACGCAATACTACTTTCGTTGCTTGAATATTATCGAAATTACGTAATTCAGTTAAACGCTCTCTTCCTTTTCCGTATTTATCTTTTAAATTGGTGAAGTAATCCACAGCATAATCAATCAAATGATCTAAATGATGTTTCACTTGCTCGATTTCAGCTTCTAATTTCGCAATCGCATCATCCGCTTTATCCGAGTCAAATCGTGTAATACGAATCATTGGAATTTGCGTCAATCTTTGTAAATCTTCGTCTTCAATTTCGCGAATTAAAATGGTTTTGAATGGCTCAAATCGGTCGTACATATATTTGTATAGCGACTCTCTATCCGAATATAATTTGAAGTCGATGTACATTTCTTCACGAATGAAAATCTTCTCTAAATTCGCAAAATGCCACTTCGCTTCGAGTTCGTCCAATTGAATTTCTAACTCTCGTTTTAAAATATTCAACGTACGATTGGTAGAAATCTTCAAAATATCGGAAACACCTATAAACAATGGCTTGTTACAATTTTCGATAACACAACCTAGAGGCGCGATAGACAATTCACAATCGGTGAACGCATACAACGCATCAATCATTTTGTCTGGCGAAGTTCCGGGTTGTAAATGAATTACGATTTCAACCTCAGCAGCCGTATTATCTTCAATTTTCTTGATTTTGATTTTCCCTTTTTCATTGGCCTTCAAGATACTATCAATCAATTTTGTAGTATCGGTTGAAAACGGAATTTGGGTAATCACCAAAGTATTTTTATCTAAAGGCGCAATTTTAGCTCTCACACGCACACGAGAACCTCGCATTCCATCATTATAATTGGAAACATCGGCTATTCCGGCTGTTGGAAAATCTGGAAAAAGTGTGAAAGGTTTTCCTTTTAAAATTTTAATCGACGCATCAATTAATTCATTGAAATTGTGCGGTAAAATCTTTGTTGATAAACCTACTGCAATCCCTTCACCACCTTGCGCTAACAACAATGGGAATTTTACAGGCAAATGAATTGGTTCGTTTTTACGACCATCGTAGCTCAATTGCCATTGGGTAACTTTTGGCGAAAACAATACATCGTGACCAAATTTTGAAATTCGAGCTTCGATGTAACGTGGTGCTGCTGCTCCGTCTCCGGTTAAAATATTTCCCCAGTTTCCTTGACAATCAATCAACAAATCTTTTTGTCCAATGTTTACCATAGCGTCACCAATACTTGCATCTCCGTGAGGATGATACTGCATGGTGTGCCCAATGATATTCGCTACTTTGTTGTAACGACCATCATCCAACTCCTTCATGGAATGCATAATACGACGTTGTACCGGTTTAAAACCGTCTTCAATCGCAGGAACAGCACGCTCTAAAATTACATAGGAAGCGTAATCCAAGAACCAATCTTTGTACATTCCTGTAACTTTGGTAATGGTATCCTCTGGATTTTCGTTGTTTTCGTAAAAATGATGTCCCGTTGACACTTGAATATCCTCAAAACCTTCCTCTTTTTGAGGTTGGTCTTGATTCTCTAAATTGTCGTCTTCTGGGATAATGTTATCTTCTTCGTCTTTCATGTTTTTGTAGCACTATGTTTCTCAAAGTTTTACACTAAGTTTCACAATGTTTATATTTCTACTTTGTCTTAAATATTTTTTTAATTGTAAAACTATGTTAATCAAATTTTTGCACTAAGTTTCACAATGTTATAATATTAATCTTTTTATACCGTCTTTTAATGATTTCTTATAAAAATTTAAAAGTAATCCTAATCTGCATTCCGATAGTTTCATGTAAGTTAAACATTGAGCAGTATGTTCAATAGTAAAATCTTCAACTACTTTCAATTCTACTATAACTTTATTATTTACTAGAATATCCACTCGGTAACCACAATCCATTTTTATATCTTCATAAATAACTGGAAATGGACATTCTTGTTTAACTTCTAATCCGCATTTAGTTAATTCATAAGCCAAACATTCTCTGTACACTTTTTCCAACAATCCTGAACCTAATTTCGTATGAACTTTATAGGCACAATCTAAAATGATTCGGCTTATTTCGTTTTCTTCTGTCATATTTATTTTTTTGTTACACAATGTTACTCAAAGTTTTTCACTAAGTTTCACAATGCTTAAAATTCCTTTGTGTGACATTGTGTTATACATTGTGAAACTTTGTGCTCCATTACTTCTCCACTACATCCAACTCCACTTTCAAATTGTTGATGATAAAATCTTGTCGGTCTGGGGTGTTTTTACCCATGTAAAACTCTAACAAGGTTTCAATCGTTGTGGCTTTATCTAACATGACTGGATCTAAACGAATATCTTCTCCAATGAAATGTTTAAACTCATCAGGTGAAATCTCCCCTAATCCTTTGAATCGGGTGATTTCTGGTTTTGGTTTTAGCTTTTCGATGGCAGCTACTCGTTCCTCTTCGCTATAACAATAAATCGTTTCTTTTTTGTTTCGTACACGGAATAATGGCGTTTGTAAAATATACAAATGTCCGTCTTTGATTAACTCAGGGAAAAACTGCAAGAAAAACGTAATCAACAACAAACGAATGTGCATACCATCCACGTCGGCATCGGTTGCAATTACGATATTGTTATAGCGCAAATCTTCCATCGATTCTTCAATGTCCAAAGCGGCTTGCAATAAGTTGAATTCTTCGTTTTCGTACACGATTTTTTTCGTCATTCCATACGAATTCAAAGGCTTTCCACGTAAACTGAAAACCGCTTGTGTATTTACATCGCGACTCTTCGTAATCGAACCCGAAGCCGAATCTCCCTCAGTAATGAAAAGCGTACTTTCTAAACTTCTTGGATTTTTAGCATCGGTTAAATGGACACGACAATCACGTAATTTTTTATTGTGTAAACTTGCTTTTTTAGCACGTTCTTTGGCTAATTTTCGAATTCCTGAAAGTTCTTTACGTTCGCGCTCGGCTTGTAAAATCTTACGAAGTAACGCATCGGCCACTTCTGGATTTTTATGTAAGAAGTTATCTAAATTCGTTTTGATAAAATCATTGACAAACGTACGAACCGTTGGACCATTCGGACCAATATCAGTCGAACCTAATTTGGTTTTGGTTTGTGATTCAAAAACGGGTTCTTCCACCTTTACAGAAACCGCAGAAACAATCGATTTACGAATATCAGAAGCTTCGAAAGGTTTGTTATAAAACTCTTTGATGGTTTTTACAATCGCCTCACGGAAAGCTCCTAAATGCGTTCCTCCTTGTGTGGTATTTTGTCCGTTTACAAACGAATGGTATTCTTCTGAATATTGTGATTTACTGTGCGTGATTGCAACTTCAATATCGTCTCCTTCCAAGTGAATGATTGGATACACCATATCTTCAGCTGAAATATTTTCTTCTAATAAATCTTTCAATCCATAGTCCGAAACGTATTTTTCACCATTGTAATAAATCGTTAAACCACGATTTAAATAACAATAGTTCTTGAGCATTTTGATGATGTACTCGTTTCGGTATTTGTAATTTTTGAAAATCGTATCATCAGCCACGAAAGAAACTTTGGTTCCTTTACGTTTTGTAGTTTCTTGAATATCTTCTTCCAAAGTCAAATTTCCGGCTGAGAATTCCGCTGCTTTTTGTTGGTTATCACGAACCGATTCTACTCGGAAGTAATTCGAAAGTGCATTAACCGCTTTCGTACCGACACCATTTAAACCTACGGATTTTTTAAAGGCTTTAGAATCGTATTTTCCTCCCGTGTTCATTTTGGAAACAACATCAACGACTTTTCCTAACGGAATGCCTCGACCATAATCGCGAACGGTTACCAATTTATCTTTGATAGTAACTTCAATGGTTTTTCCGGCACCCATAACGAATTCGTCGATACAGTTGTCCATTACTTCCTTTAACAGAATGTAAATACCATCATCAGGCGATGAACCGTCACCTAATTTTCCGATATACATACCTGGACGCATACGAATGTGCTCTTTCCAATCGAGCGAACGTATGTTGTCTTCGGTATATTGATTTTGCTCTAACATAGACAGATTTTGGATTTTGTGCAATATAAATGATTTAGCCCAATTTTGAAAACAAAAGGATTATAACTTATTGACATATTTACAAACAAAAACCGCTGAATTGCTTCAACGGTTGATCTATATTCTATGTTCTGTTTTCTATATTCTCAGAAATTATACATTAAAACGGAAATGCATCACATCGCCATCTTTTACAATGTATTCTTTTCCTTCTACTCTTAATTTCCCAGCTTCTTTTACTTTTGCTTCTGAACCGTAGTTAGAGAAATCTTCGAATGCGATAACCTCAGCACGAATGAATCCTTTTTCAAAATCGGTGTGAATTACTCCAGCTGCTTTTGGTGCTGTATCTCCGATGTTGATAGTCCAAGCACGAACTTCTTTTACTCCAGCTGTGAAATACGTTTGTAATTTTAATAATTTGTAAGCGGCACGAATTAACACTGCCGAACCTGGCTCTGTTAATCCCATATCTTGTAAGAACATTTGACGCTCTTCGTAGCTTTCTAATTCAGTAATATCCGCTTCTGCTCCTACTGAAAGTACGATAACTTCTGCGTTTTCATCTTTAACTAATTCACGAACTTGGTCTACATATTTGTTTCCGTTTACTGCGGAAGCTTCGTCCACATTACAAACATATAAAACTGGTTTTGTAGTGATTAATTGGAAACTTTCTAACATTTCTTCCTCATCTTGATTTTGAGGAATTACCGTACGAGCCGATTTTCCAGCTAATAAAGTTTCGCGAATTCTATCTAACAAGGCTTTTTCAGCTTGAGCTTCTTTGTTACCTGTTTTAGCTGCACGATTGGTTTTTTCCAAACGTTTTTCAACCGTTTCTAAGTCTTTTAATTGCAATTCGATATCAATCGTTTCTTTATCGCGAATTGGATTTACATTTCCATCAACATGCACAATATTATCGTTATCAAAACAACGTAAAACGTGAATGATTGCATTACATTCTCTAATGTTTCCTAAGAATTGATTTCCTAAACCTTCTCCTTTACTTGCTCCTTTTACCAAACCAGCAATATCAACAATATCAACGGTTGCCATAACAACACGCTCTGGTTTTACCAATTCCTCTAAACGAGCAATACGCGGATCTGGAACGTTTACTACACCAATATTAGGTTCTATAGTACAGAACGGAAAGTTGGCACTTTGCGCTTTTGCGTTTGACAAACAATTAAATAAAGTTGATTTTCCAACATTTGGTAATCCTACAATTCCTGCTTTCATATCTATTTGATATTTTTTATTAAGTGATATGTAACGCAAAGCGTTTCATTCTGAATGTATTTTTAAAAGTGTGCAAATATAGTTTAAAAGTTGGAAAGCGACAAAAGTACGAATCATGCAAAATTTAGTTGAAAGTTGCAAAACATTTCAATAATGAACATGTGAATTATGTAAAACTCATTCAAAAGGATATAATGCAAATAAATAAAAGCAAACTAACTTTACAACTAATTAATTTTCAAAACAATACATTATGAAATCATTTATCATTGGAACATTGCTTTTCTTCTTAAGTCCGGTTGTTTTAAGTCAGAATAAAAACGTAAAAGATGAAACAAAAACTACAACCACTACTGTTAAGGACTCAAAAGGTAAAAAAACGTATGTAAAAAAGGAAAACACACGTGAGGTTCAAAATATTGAATTGAAAGATCAAAATCCTAAAAACATCAATATGGATGTAAAGGAAACTCCTGTGTTAGTTGAAAAAACAACGACAATAACTAACCCTGACGGAACTACAAGAACAGTGGATATTGACCGATCTGCTTATTATTTACTCAATGGTAAAAAATATAATTTATTGTTAGACAGTAATGGTTACCGAATATTGTCTGAAGATTTAAAAGAAGAAGCATTCTTAAGAAAAACAACTACCAATAGCTTCATTTACAGAAACAAAGATAGAATTGCAATTGGTTATTTTGATTTAGAAGGCAATTTAGTTTTAGAAACTTATGATCCTAAAACAGACTCTGTAACTTATGAAAAATATAATTTGAACAAATAAGGTTTTGTAATTGAAAGAGTCCTGGAGAAATTCAGGGCTTTTTTTATTCTTTTCCATTTTTTTCTTTCAATTCATCTTCTCTTTCTGAATCATCACCTTTTGCCAAAGCTTCAATTATTGCTTTTTCTTCAGCTGTAGCTATAAAACCTGATTCTACATCCCAATAATTAGTAAAAAAAGAGGTCTTTTTATTAATTAACGATTTATCTTTAAATATATTTTTATCGTTGTATTCAAAGATTTTTTTATCAAAATCAGTAATCACCATATGATTTTTAACTTCAATTCTGCGGTCTTTATTTTTGTATCGTTTTTCAAACCCAATAACTTCTTTAGAATTGGCTAAATAATAAAAACTTCCTTCTTGTCTAAATGTGTTTTTAAATTCTAATTTATAGACTTTACGAGAGGCAAACATGCTCTCTTTGTAGGTTTTAAGTCTATCAGGTGTAACATATGAACTTACCTCTAAGATTAACTTTTTATTACTATCATAAACTACTATAAAATCTGAAAGTATACCTTTTGATTCGGGTAGTGGTACAATTTTAATAACTAAATAATCATCATTTGAAGGATATGTTTTTACTGAAAAATCATACATTTTCTTGGCTCTTGAATCCAATACTTCTTCTAAATACTTAAACTGATAATAATTTTCTATAATATTGTTCAAATCATATCCTAAAATATTAGCATCAATATCGCCATCTAAAACTCCAACCGCTCTATTTTGTTCCACTAAAATATCTGTTTTGATACTTTTGACACTTCCTAAAATTTGAAAATTAATTAAACCATCATTAAAAAAAACAATTTGATTATCTCTTTTGTAAAACTCTCTCAAATAGACTTTTAAATTAACTGGAATTGTCATTTTATTACGAGAATTATCAACCAAACGTTTCAAAATTTCCTGAGGATGGTCTTTGGTGATAATATATTCTTCTAATTGTTGGGTATTAGCCTCCATATACACCACATTTTCATTTTTGTTCAATGTAGTTATCTTTAAAATTATGGTTTTATATGAAGAATGTCTTAACTCTAAATCAGAGACTTTGGTTAAACTAACAATTGCTTTACCATCTTTATTAGTTAAAAATCCTTGACGTGTTCTAAGAGCTGTAATTGTAACCTCTTCTATAGGCATATCGGTATCAAAATCCTTTACAATAACCGTGAATTCAAGGCTTTGCGAAAAGAGTGGAGAAGTAAATAAAAATAATAAAAAAGTAAGTTTTTTTATCATAAATTATTGATTATCATTCAAATTTAATGAAAAAAAATTAAATTCTTCTGTTGAAATAAGTTTTTAAAATTAAAATAAACAAAAAAGAGAACCTTTAAATTAAAGATTCTCTTTTTATTATTTTATGATTGAACAATTATTCGTTATGTAAAAACGATTGTCTGTTTAACAATGTCTCTTCGCTTTCCACATGATTATCATCTGGCACACAACAATCTACTGGACAAACCGCAGCACACTGAGGCTCTTCGTGGAAACCTTTACATTCTGTACATTTTCCTGGAACAATGTAATAAATATCATCAGAAATTGGGGTTTGAGCTGCTTCAGCATCTACTTCAGTTCCATCCGGTAAGATTACTTTACCACTTAGCTTAGTACCATCTTTCCATCTCCAATCATCTGCACCTTCATAAATTGCTGTATTTGGACATTCTGGCTCGCAAGCCCCGCAGTTAATACATTCGTCTGTTATTATAATTGCCATTTCTTTAAGTTTAATTGTTTAAAAGTTTAATTGTTTAAAAGTTGAGACTCTTATTAATTTAAACTTTTGGCTAATGCCTTTTCACTTCATATCTTTGTGCAAAAATACAACGTCTACTAAATATAAACAAGTTACAAATGTTACAAAGTGAAATAAAATCGAGTTTTGTTGAATTAGGGAATTTCTTGCGTCAATTTTCTGAAGAGGGAAACGTTAAATCGGATTCGGTTTTACACAACGATTTGTACTTTGACAACTTTGCTAATTTAATTGAACTTTCGCAATCGCACAATGGATGGTTTACTCCAGAACAAGTCTATTTTAGTATTCAGGCTTGGGCGAAAGCTTTAACGGAGGACAACTTAAATCATTGGCTTTCTAACTACGATTTTTCAAAAACTGAACCAAAGAAAGTAGGATTGGTTTTAGCAGGAAATATTCCTTTAGTTGGTTTTCATGATTTTCTTTCGGTATTGATTTCAGGTCATGATGTATTGGTAAAAACCTCATCAAATGATCAACATTTACTAAAATTTTTAGCAAAATACTTGATTTCAGTTGAACCAAAACTTAACTCAAAAATAACGTTTGTTAAAGGGAAATTAGAAGGTTTTGATGCCGTAATAGCAACTGGAAGTAACAATACAGCGCGCTATTTTGAATATTATTTCAAAGATAAACCAAGTATCATTCGTAAAAACAGAAATTCGGTTGCCGTTTTAGATGGAACTGAAACTTTTGAAGATTTAGTCAGTTTAGGTGAAGATATTTTCCGTTATTTTGGTTTAGGATGTCGCAATGTTTCTAAACTATTTGTTCCAAAAGGATATAATTTTGAAAACTTCTTTAAAGCGATGTACGAATATCGCGATGTAATTCATTACGAAAAATACGCTAATAATTACGATTACAACAAAGCGGTTTTCTTGATGAGTAATTTCCAAATTTTAGACAATGAATTCATGACAATTAAAGAAGATTTGAGTTACTCCTCACCTATTTCTTCAGTATTTTATGAGTTTTACGAAAATTTAGAAGATGTCAAAAAACGATTAAAAAATGATGCTGAGCAAATTCAATGTATTACTTCTAATCATTTGATTTCAAACTCAGTAGCTTTTGGGCAAACACAACTACCAAAACTTTGGGATTACGCAGACAATGTAGATACTTTAGCATTTTTATCAAAAATATAATTATACAATTGATAATTTTTCCGGATTTCTAAATCGTTTTCGTTAATAATATCCTAAAATTATTATCAAATTAAAACCTGTTTTTTCATAGTTATTTGCGAAATTTGCTCTTTCAAATAAATAACTACAACAACACAATGAAAAAACACAACTACAGTGCAGGTCCATGTATACTTCCGCAAGAGGTATTTGAAAAATCAGCACAAGCTATCTTAGATTTCAACAACTCAGGATTATCTATTTTAGAAATTTCTCACCGCAGTAAAGATTTCGTAGCCGTTATGGACGAAGCAAGAGCTTTAGTTTTAGAGCTTTTAAACTTAGAAGGAAAAGGATACGAAGTATTATTTTTGGGCGGAGGCGCTAGTATGCAATTTTTAATGGTGCCTTACAACTTAATGAAAGTTGATGGAAAAGCAGCCTATTTAGATACTGGAACATGGGCTAGTGGCGCTATTAAAGAAGCAAAACTTTTTGGAGAAACAGTGGTGGTAGCTTCATCAAAATCTGAGAATTACAATTATATTCCAAAAGATTATACTATTCCATCTGATGCCGATTATTTCCACTGCACTAGTAACAATACGATTTTTGGAACTCAAATGAAATCATTTCCAGAAGTGAATGTTCCTCTAGTTTGTGATATGAGTTCAGATATTTTTTCCCGAGTTTTAGATTTCTCAAAATTTGATTTAATCTATGCAGGAGCACAAAAAAATATGGGGCCAGCAGGAGCTACATTAGTAGTGGTTAAAACGGAAATCTTAGGTAAAACTGGAAGAACAATTCCAAGCATGTTAGATTATCAACAACATGTTTCTAAAGAAAGTATGTACAATACACCTCCAGTATTTCCAGTATACGCGTCACTTTTAACGTTACAATGGTTAAAAAAAATAGGCGGAATTGCTGGTATTGAAAAAATCAATGACGCTAAAGCAACTTTACTTTACAACGAAATCGACCGCAATCCTTTATTCAGAGGTACAGCAGTTAAAGAAGATAGAAGTAACATGAATGTAACTTTCTTGTTAGAAGACGAAACGCACCAAGAAAAATTTGATACCATGTGGAAAGCAGCGGGAATTTCTGGATTAGCCGGACATCGATCAGTAGGTGGTTATCGTGCTTCTATGTACAATGCGTTACCAATTGAAAGCGTACAAGTTTTAGTAAATGTAATGCAAGAATTAGAGAAAAAAATCTAACAACAAACTATAAACAATAAACTCATAAATGAAAGTTTTAGCAAACGACGGAATTTCAAAAAGTGGTATCAAAGCTTTAGAAAAAGGAGGTTTTGAAGTAATTACTACTAAAGTAGCACAGGAGCAAGTGGCTAATTTTATTAATACCAACGATATAAAAGTATTATTAGTTCGTAGTGCAACTAAAGTTAGAAAAGATATTATTGATGCTTGTCCAGGATTAAAAATCATTGGTCGTGGTGGTGTTGGAATGGACAATATTGATGTTGCTTATGCTCGTGAAAAAGGATTGCATGTAATCAACACTCCGGCTTCATCTTCTGAAAGTGTTGCCGAATTGGTTTTTGCTCATTTATTCACAGGTGTTCGTTTTTTACATGATTCCAATAGAAATATGCCTCTTGAAGGTGACACGCGCTTCGAAGGTTTGAAAAAAGCTTACGCTAACGGAATTGAACTTCGCGGAAAAACTCTAGGAATTATTGGTTTTGGACGCATTGGTCAAGCTGTAGCGAAAATGGCGTTAGGATTAGGAATGAGAGTAATTGCTGCTGATAAATATGTGAACGAAGCGGTAATTCGTGTTGATTTCTATAACGGACAATTTATCAATGTTGAAATTGTTACCGAATCTTTAGAAGATGTTATCAAACATTCAGATTTTATTACTTTGCATGTTCCTGCGCAAGATGGCTACGTAATTGGAAGAGAAGAATTACAAATGATGAAAGAAAATGTGGGCATTATTAACTGTGCTCGTGGTGGAGTAATTGACGAAGTAGCATTAGTTGAAGCTTTAGACGAGGATAAAGTGCTATTTGCAGGTTTAGATGTTTTTGAAAATGAACCAAATCCTGAAATTAAAATTTTAATGCACCCTAAAATCTCCTTAACACCACATATTGGAGCTGCAACTTTGGAAGCCCAAGATAGAATTGGAACCGAACTAGCAGAGCAAATTATTAGTTTATTAAAAAACAATTAATCGAATTTGTTCATTATAAAAAGTTAAAAGCATCGGCTAAGTCGGTGCTTTTTTTTATCTTTATGCTCACAAAATTCAATAGCTATGAAACGTATTATTTTACTTTTATTTTTGGTATTTTCAATACTTATAGCTTGTAACGTTTCTCAAGAAAAGAAAAGCTTTGATGAAAAACCAAAACTAGAAAGTGATACCATTCGTATATCAAACGATGCTATTGAATATGAAGTCATTATTATTGATGGTGGATTTACTTCTTGGTTTAATAGTTATGCAAAACCAAGGAATTATTATTCGCAATCTTATTTAGAAGCAAGAAATAGAGTTTGGGTTTTAGAGTGGAATCGAAGAGCCTTGTTGCCTTCACAATACAATCCAAACTTATATGAAATGACAATTAATTATCAAACTAATATCGACTATGGTTATGAAGTAAATTATATGCTTTATAATTATTTAGTTTATTTTCAACTAACACACAAACAAAAATTAGGAGGTTTTGTCCCTAGAATATAAATTATGAAAAAACTCAAAGAACGCTGGAATGTAACTTCAAACTGGCAATTGACCATCATTTTTATCGTATTTGCCATTACCGGATTTAGTTCTCTTCAATTAGCAAAACCTTTTTTATCTTTAATTGGTATCCCCGAAACATTTCAACCGCACTGGCTTTATAGGATTTTAAGATTAGTGCTTATTTTCCCTATTTATCAAGTATTATTGGTTTTTATTGGTTTTGTATTTGGACAGTTTAATTTCTTTTGGGAATTTGAAAAGAAAATGCTCAACAGAATGAAATTAGGTTTCATTGGAAAATATGTCGATTCAAAAATAAAAAAGAAGCCATAAGCTTCTTTTTTTTATTCTTGTCCTTTTCCGCCTTTGATTACATAGGTGTAAAACCAAGTAATTGTAAAAGTCGGAATCACATCTACAAACGGGAGTAATTCTTCAATAAAACCAAAAACTCCAGCTAACTTTCCTGCAGTTCCTTTGAACATTACCACTAATAAAATCCCTGAAATGGGTGCCCAAAACAAATCGGTTACCTCAGCAAAAACAGGAACAAAATAAGATACCATCCCTATAGAATCAAAAAGTAAACTTAGAACTAACATCGTTCCTTTGTTATTTTTTGCTGGGACAGGTGTTTTTATAATAGGTGCTTGTGTCATTTTAATGTTGTAAATTTCCTAACGAATATACAAAACTAATGCCACTTTTGAAACCTATTCTTTATGAATCATTTTGTAAAAATCGTCACGATATTCTTTCTGATTAAAAACACCTCCATATTGTAAAGTTGAAGTATAACTGCTTTCATCTTTAATACCACGACTTGATACGCATAAATGTGTTGCTTCCATCACCACGATTACGTTATCTGTTTCTAACACCGATTTTAATTCGTTGAAAATTTGCATAATCATTCGTTCTTGCACTTGTGGGCGTTTTGCGTAATAATCAACAATACGATTAAGTTTTGATAAACCAATTACTTTCCCTGAAGAAACGTAACCAATGTGCGCTTTCCCAACTATCGGTAAAAAGTGATGCTCGCAAGTAGAATTGAAACTGATGTTCGCCTCTACCAACATTTTATCATACTGATATGAATTATCAAAAACCGAAATCTTTGGTTTATTCGCTGGATTTAATCCCGAAAAAATCTCTTGCACAAACATTTTGGCCACACGATGCGGGGTTCCTTGCAAACTATCATCAGTTAAATCCAAACCTAATTCTTTCATGATAATTTCAAAATGGTGCTCAATAACTTCCATTTTTTCAGCATCTGATTTATAAAAAGCATCAGGTCGTAACGGCGTTTCAACAGATGTCATTTGGTGATTATCACCGATAATGTCGAATATTTCTTTTTCAATAGTAGTGTTCATAGCAATTTTTCCCTTCTATTTTAATTTCGATTTATAATATTTGCGCAATTTTTCTAATTTCGGTGCAATCACCATTTGACAGTAGCCTTGACTTGAATTTTGATTATAGTAATTTTGATGATATTCTTCTGCAGGATAAAATTCGGTAGCCGAAGAAACTTTAGTAACAATTTTTTTATCGTACAGCTTTTCTTTTTCTAAGAATTGAATATAATTTTCCGCTTTTGTTTTTTGAGCATCTGTATGATAGAAAATCTCGCTTCTGTATTGTGTTCCGACATCAGCACCTTGACGATTTAATGTAGTAGGATCGTGAGTACCAAAGAAAACTTCTAATAAATCTTCATATGCGACTTCATTAGGATTAAATGTTATCTGAATAGCTTCAGCATGACCTGTTTCGCCAGTACAAATATCTTTATATGTTGGGTTTTTAGTCTTGCCACCAATATATCCCGAAACTACTTTCTCTACTCCTTTTATCTCAAGGAAAACCGCTTCTGTACACCAAAAACAGCCTCCTGCAAATGTTGCAATTTCCATACCTTTTTCTACTTTTACTTTAACAGGTTCTTTAAATTCTTCTTTAACGATGGGTTTTTCTTTAGCTGTACACGAACTAAAAACTAAACCCAAAAACAATATCAACCCTTTTAAACTATTTTTCATCTATTTTATTTGGTTATTTTGTTTAACAAATTTACGTAAAAATTAAACATAAATAGTATTTTAACTAAACTTTATTATTTGAGATACGTGAATAGATGTGTAATAGTTTTTTTATTAGTCAAAAATCTTTGTTTCTTTGTAGAAATGTTCGTTTATGATTACAGCTAAAAATCTACATAAATATTATGATTCGCTTCATGTTTTAAAAGGAGTGGATTTGCACATCAAAAAAGGAGAAATCGTTTCTATTGTGGGTGCTTCGGGCGCAGGAAAAACGACTTTACTTCAAATTTTAGGAACATTAGATTTACCGGCAAAACAAAACGATACCATTTTAGAAATCAATGGCTCTTCTGTTTTAAATCTAAAAGACAAAGAACTTTCTAAATTTCGAAACCGACATTTGGGATTTATTTTTCAATTTCACCAATTATTACCAGAATTCACTGCATTAGAAAACGTTTGTATTCCTGGATTTATTGCTAATCGCGATAAAAAAGAAGTAGAAATCGAAGCTAAAAAACTACTTTCCTATTTAGGTTTGGCCGAAAGAATACATCACAAACCCAGCGAACTTTCAGGTGGAGAGCAACAACGTGTTGCTGTTGCTAGAGCTTTAATCAACAAACCTGCTGTTATTTTTGCCGATGAACCATCCGGGAATTTAGATACGCATACCGCAGAAAACTTACACGAATTGTTCTTCAAATTACGTGATGAATTTGGGCAAACGTTCGTAATTGTTACTCATAACGAAGAATTAGCCAACATGGCAGATAGAAAATTAACGATGGTAGATGGGAATATAGTAAGCTCATAAAATGACACAATCCGAGTTAAAAGAATTTCTAGACAAAAAAGTCGAGTTGTACAACAATCCTAATTTCATTGAAAGCGATCCAATTCAAATTCCGCATTTGTATTCATTAAAAGAAGATATTGAAATTGCGGGATTTTTAGCCGCTACTATCGCTTGGGGAAATCGCAAAATGATTATCAACAACGCCAAGAAAATGATGGATCTCATGGGAAATTCGCCATACGATTTTGTCATGAATCATTCGGAATCACAATTGGAAGCGTTAGAAAACTTCGTTCATCGTACTTTCAACGGACAAGATTTTGTGGGATTTATAAAAGGTTTGCAACACATTTATCAAAATCATAACGGATTTGAAGCGGTTTTTTCCAAACAAAATCCAACGATGCAACATACAATTTCCGAATTCAAGCAATTGTTTTTTGGGATTCCGCATTTAACTCGTACCGAAAAACACATTTCAGACCCGTTGAATGGTTCCGCTGCGAAACGTATTAATATGTATTTGCGTTGGATGGTTCGAAAAGACAATAAAGGAGTCGATTTAGGGATTTGGAACAGCATCGCTCCTGCTCTACTTTCTTGTCCATTGGATGTACATTCAGGAAATGTGGCTCGAAAATTAGAATTGCTAACACGCAAACAAAACGATGCTAAAGCTTTAGCGGAACTGGACGAAAATCTAAGAAAACTCGACCCAAACGATCCTGTAAAATACGATTTTGCCTTATTTGGATTGGGCGTTTTTGAAGGATTTTAAAACAAAAAATCCTGCTGAAACAGGATTCTTGTGGAGAATACCGGATTCGAACCGGTCGCCTCTACGCTGCCAGCGTAGCGCTCTAGCCAAATGAGCTAATCCCCCATTTTATTTCACGAATATAGTGTTTTTATATTTCAATTTCTTTTTTGAATCAAAAGAAATTAAAGTAGTTTTACATTTCTAAAATAAAAACATGCACGCAGATTACATTGTTGACCAAAATTTTTCTGACATCACCTTTTCAGAAAACGATATAAAATACAAAGAATACGAAAATTGTACGTTTACGAATTGCGATTTCACTTCGTGCTTCTTTGTTGCTGTTGCTTTTATCGATTGTAATTTCTTCGATTGCAATTTTAAAGGCACCAAAATCAATCATGTTTCGTTACGTGATGTTTGGTTTACGAAATGTGATTTTACTTCGGTGAACTTTGCCATGACCGACCAAATTTTATATGAATTTCACTTCAAAGACAGTTTGCTGGATTACGCACAATTCTACAGTTTAAAACTCAAGAAAATGCAATTTATCAATTGTAGTATGATTGCCGTTGATTTTATGGAAAGTGACTTATCCGAAGCGCTATTCGACAACTGCAATTTACGTCATGCTGTTTTCATTGGAACCACCGCCAACAAAACCGATTTTTCCACCAGTTATGATTTCATCATCGACCCTGAGAAAAACAAATTAAAACGCGCCATTTTTTCGACTGAAAATGTAGCTGGCCTATTAAAAAAATATGATTTGATAATAAAATGACTACAAAAAATATTATATTTGGTAGATAACTAAAACTAACTTTATGACAAGAGAAGAACACATAGCTGTTTGTAAACTTTGCACCAATCGTAAAATGGACATTGAGCAAGGCATTCTTTGTAAGATTACAGATGAAAAAGCTAATTTTATTGGAGAATGTAAAGACTTTACAAAAGACGAATCCGTTCAGGTTAACCAAATTATTGAAACTGCTGAACCCGTTACAGCACAAAACATCCAATTGAGCGATAAAGCACTAGAAATCTTAAGAACAGAACAAAATTTAGGTCTTGGAATTGGAACTAGTTTTCTTGTTGGACTTTTAGGAGCTGCACTTTGGGCTGTAGTTACTGTTGCTACTGAATACCAAATAGGCTACATGGCTTTGGCTATTGGAGCCGGTGTTGGTTATACAATGCGCTATTTTGGAAAAGGTATAGATCAAATCTTCGGTATTTCTGGAGCTATAATAGCTGTTTTAAGTTGTTTTATCGGAAACTTCCTTTCTTTAGTTGGTTTTGTTGCCAATGCAGAAGGCTTAGGTTATATCGAAACTTTAGTGGCTATTGATTATTCATTGATTCCAACAGCTATGCAAGAATCTTTTAGTGTTATGGATATTTTATTCTACGGAATTGCTGGATATGAAGGTTACAAATTTGCTTTTAGAGTATTTACAAATGAAGATTTAAGTAAATTAGAAAATTAAAATCAGCATACTTTAATTTTAAAAATTAATACTATGAATCCCGAGTTAACGCTCGGGATTTTTTTATTGTAATACCTAACAAATACTGACATTAAAATAAAATTTATCAAAAAAAATTAAATATTTATTGTTTTTCAATAAATTTTTATTGACATTTGCATCGTTAACTTTTAATATTTACTCTTATGGAAATTAAAATTAGTGCACAACAGATGCTAAATGTATTGTATGTATTGGCTTGGATTATCTTTATTGGACTTGGTATTGATGCCGGTGGATTTCTTGTAAACACCTTTTTTACCTTGTTCATTAATCCGATAGGTTCATCGTATTTTTGGAACCATATCGATTTATCTTCGTTATATCAATTTAACCAAAGTCATTTTGTGACGTTAACTTCGTTAATGAGTATCGTAGCGGTTTTAAAAGCCATACTGTTTTATTTGATTATCAAAATCATTCACGATAAAAAACTTAATTTGGCCCAACCTTTTAATAAAGATGTCAATCGTTTTATTTTTAGCGTGGCGTATTTAACGTTAGGAATTGCGTTTTTTGCTATTTGGGGAACTAATTTTTCTGAGAAAATGGTGCAACAAGGCGTTTCTATTCCGTCGATTCAGCATTTAAAAATTGCGGGTGGTGATGTTTGGTTGTTTATGGGAATTACGCTTTTGGTGATTGCTCAAATTTTCAAACGCGGTATCGAACTTCAGGAAGAAAACGAATTAACAGTGTAAATTATGGCAATAGTAGTAAACTTAGATGTGATGATGGCGAAACGCAAAATGTCGCTCAACGAACTTTCGGAAAAGGTGGATATTACGTTGGCTAATTTATCTATTTTAAAAACCGGAAAGGCAAAAGCCATACGTTTCAGTACGCTGGAAGCCATTTGCAAAGTGTTGGATTGTCAGCCGGGCGATATTTTAGAATATACGCAAGATTAATTTATAGCTTTTTTAACTTTTAGGAAGTTGGAAAATGGAGCGAATATTCGTAACTTTAGAATATTATTAATTATAATCCTTATAACTATGTTAGTTCAAATTCACACCGACAAAAACATTGAAGGCGGAAGCCGTTTTTCAGAATTCTTTAGTAACGAAATTAAAAATGAATTAGCAAGATTTGACGAAATCGTAACCCGAATTGAAGTACACGTCTCTGACGAAAATGGAAATAAATCCACTCCAAACGACAAAAAATGTGTTATTGAAGCCCGAGTAGAAAAAAAACAACCCATAGCTGTTACCGCAACAGCCGATAGCCCAGAAAAAGCCTTTTATGAAGCTTTAGAAAAAATGCAACGTGTTTTAGATACGACTTTAGATAAAATTAAAGAACATTAAAAATAAGGAATCCCGAGTTTAGACTCGGGATTTTTTTTGTTTATGAAATGGTGATTGATGTCTTTAGACGTTTTATGATTTGTAAGAATTTTTTATTATTTTTGAGGAATAAAATATATGAAACTTTCGCCTATCTTGTAAAGATGGCAAGATACTAGTCTGATAGTTTCGCATATATATAAGTTGTATGAAACCTTAGATAAACGAAACGTAAAAATAATACTACATTAATATAAAATGTTTATCTTTGAAAAAAACAATACAACAATGAGAAATTTGATTTTACTTTTTATCACCACTTTCTTTTTAAGTTGTTGCAACGACGACGACAAACCTGTTGCAGAAATAGACAAGCTACCACAAGCTACTCAAACTGGAGCTAATACAGTAGGTTGTTTATTGAATGGAAAAGCTTTCCTGCCAGGAAATCAACCAAATTCTACTAATTGCTTTTATCAATTGGTTGATGGCGAATATTATTTTGTGATGGCTTTTGACAATAGAGATGCTAATAATAATTTGATTGGATTAGGTATAGGTACTCAAAAATTACAAATACAACAAGGTAGTATTTATAATTTATTTGAGCTTTCTGACAATAATGCATATGGAGGATTTGTTTTTGGAACATTAAATTCTTACACAACGCAAACCTATACAGGTGAATTTACAATAACAAAATTAGATGAAGTAAATCACATAGTTTCCGGGACATTTTGGTTTGATGTTTTAGATACTTTTGGAGTGGTTCATCAAATTAGAGAAGGTCGTTTCGATATGCAATACACAAATTAATAACTTTTAACACAACTATATATTATGAACAAATTACTCTTTCTCGGCAAAGGGTTGCTATTTCTTTGTCTATTTTCAACCCATTTTTTTCAGGCACAAACAGTGAACACTTCTTATGCCACACAAATCAACAGTACGTTTGCAAACCTTGACAAAACCAAAATTCCACACAAACTTTTGGTGGATTATGCCATGGAATTTGAAGAATTATCTGCTTACAACGGCACATTAACAAACGGGAATATAGTAAATGCTGGAAATTATAAAGGCATTTACAACACCTTACTTATGTCAAGAGTACAATCAAATGTTGCAGGGTTAGTTAATCCAACTACATTTAAAACCAATTGGAACAATCTACGTCAAGCCAATAAAATTGTACTAAGCGGTTTGTACTACAAATACAACGAATTTAAACCCGATGCTCCTAACAACACAATTACCATAACAAATGGTAAACTTTACGACAAATATGTAAATGGCGTTTGGCAAAATCCATATAACGAAAAGCAAGTTTTTGCTGTCTCTGCTCCAATTGTTAAATACAATAGCTTAACTATGCAAGTACAGTTACCAAATTCATTATGGTACACTAATCAAAGTAGTAGTTTGCAAAGTTTAGCCATAGATTTCAACGATGGTTTAGGATATCAAACTATTTCCCCCCGCTAGCGCGAGGGTCACGCTCGTGAACACAAAAAACAAAAAAATCCCGAGCTCAAACTCGGGATTCATTATTTTAAAACCTGTCCGGTTTGGATAAAATTTATTTCAAACTCGCTAAACTTTGTTCTAAAGTCGCAATTTTTGCTAAAGCGTCGGCTTCTTTTTTGCGTTCGTTGGCAATTACTTGTTCGGGTGCTCCGGCTACGAATTTTTCGTTAGACAATTTCCCTTGAACTGAGCGTAAGAACCCTTTGATGTAGTTTAACTCTTCGGTTAATTTTGCAATTTCTGCTTCTACATCGATGTTTCCTGTAATTGGAATAAAATATTCATTCGATTTCACACGGTACGATAACGCACCATCTACTTTATCTGAAACATATTCCAAAGTAGTAACATTTCCTAACTTTTGAATCACTGAATCAAAATATGTTGACGCTTTTTCGTTGTTCACCACTTTTAATTCCATCGCATCTTTAAACGGAATGTTTTTGTCTTTACGAATCGTTCTAATTCCAGAAATAACTTCTGTAGCGAAATCAAAATCAGCAATTAATTTTGCATCAAACGCTTTCGCTTTTGGCCATTCTGAAACGATTAACGCTTGCTCTGGCGTTCTTTCGGTAATGTGTTGCCAAATTTCCTCTGTTAAAAACGGCATGAACGGATGTAACAATTTCAAGTTCGCTTCTAACATTTCAATTGCTTTTTCAAACGTTTTGCGGTCGATGGGTTGTTGGTAACCTGGTTTGATCATTTCTAAGAACCATGAACAAAAATCGTCCCAAACCAATTTGTAAATCGCCATTAAAGCGTCTGATAAACGGTATTTATCAAAATTATCTTCGATTTCGGCTAAGGTTTGTTGCAACTTCGCTTCGTACCATTCAATCGCAACTTTTGAAGCTTCTGGTTGTGCAATATCCGCTACTTCCCAACCTTTGATTAGTTTGAAAGCATTCCAAATTTTATTAGAGAAACCTTTACCTTGGTTGCATAATTCTTCGTCGAATAAAATGTCATTTCCTGCCGAAGCGCTCAATAACAATCCCACACGAACGCCATCAGCACCAAACTTTTCAATCAGTCCAAGTGGTTCCGGCGAATTCCCTAAAGATTTCGACATTTTACGACCTTGTTTATCACGAACTAATCCGGTCAAATATACGTTTGAAAATGGTTTTTCGCCTGCATATTCGTAACCAGCAATAATCATACGCGCTACCCAGAAAAATAAAATATCGGGTCCCGTAACTAAATCATTGGTAGGATAATAATATTTAAAATCTTCACTTTCTGGATTTAAAACACCACCGAAAACCGCCATTGGCCATAACCATGAAGAGAACCAAGTGTCAAGTGCGTCAGCATCCTGACGTAAGTCAGCAGTTGTCAGTGTTGAGTTAGCAGTTTTTTCTTTTGCAAGCTCAAGCGCTTTTTCGATGTTTTCTGCTACTACGAAATCTTCTTTTCCGTCACCAAAATAGTACGCCGGAATTTGCTGTCCCCACCACAATTGACGTGAAATATTCCAATCGCGAATGTTGTTTAACCAATGCGCGTAGGTATTGTTAAAACGACTTGGATATAATTTGATTTCGTCTGATTCTAAAACGGCTTTGATTGCCGGTTTTACTAAATCTTCCATTTTTAAGAACCATTGGTCAGATAATCTTGGTTCGATTACCGCTTTCGTTCTTTCAGAAGTTCCTACTTTATTCAAATGCGTTTCGGTTTTAGCTAAGGCTCCAATCGATTCTAATTCTTTAGCAATTTCTTCACGAACTACAAATCTATCTTTTCCTTGGTAATGCAATCCATATGAATTCAAAGACGCATCTTCGTTGAAAATATCGATAATTTCTAGATTGTGTTTATCACCTAAAACTTTATCGTTGGTATCATGAGCAGGTGTAACTTTTAAACATCCTGTACCGAATTCTACATCTACATATTCGTCTTCGATGATAGGAATAACTCTACCACAAATTGGAATAATAGCCTTTTTGCCTTTTAAATGCGAAAAACGCTCATCATTTGGATTGATACAAATAGCAGTATCACCAAAAATAGTTTCAGGACGCGTTGTAGCAACAGTTAAGAAATCTTCTGAACCTTCGATTTTATATTTGATGAAGTATAATTTTCCTTGTCGTTCTTCAAAGATTACTTCTTCGTCAGATAAAGTCGTTTTTGCTTCTGGATCCCAGTTTACCATTCGGTAACCGCGATAAATCAAACCTTTGTTGTATAAATCTACAAATGAATGAATTACCGATGCTGACATATCGTCATCCATCGTAAACTTCGTACGACTCCAATCGCAAGAACAACCCAATTGTTTTAATTGCTCTAAAATGGTTCCACCGTATTTTTCGGTCCAATCCCAAGCGTGTTTAAGGAATTCTTCACGAGTTAAATCGTTTTTATTGATACCTTCTTCTTTTAACTTGGCTACTACTTTCGCTTCGGTTGCGATAGAAGCATGGTCGGTACCCGGCACCCAACAAGCGTTGAACCCTTTTAAACGCGCACGACGAATTAATACATCTTGAATAGTGTTATTCAACATGTGTCCCATGTGTAAGACTCCCGTTACGTTTGGTGGCGGAATTACAATGGTGTATGGCGTTCTGTGGTCGGGTTTGGATGTAAAATAATCGTTTTTCATCCAGTAGTCATACCACTTTTGTTCTACTTCTTTAGCGTTGAATTGTGCAGGAATCATTATACTGTTTTCTTGTTTAATTGTTGAATCGTTGAACGGCTTGACTGTTCGTTTTAACATTCCAAAACTTAATTTGGTATGTTTTTTGTATTACTAACTGCAAAAGTAACTATATAACGAAAATAAAAAAAATGTTAGGAGTAGTTTGTTGGTTGCTTATATTTAATTAATTTTACAACAACCTATTAATTTATAAGATGATGAAAAAATTATTTGTTTATTTAACCCTACTAATAGGAATTTCATCTTTTGCTCAATCGGGTGCTAAGATTGAATTTAAAGAGGAAACCATTAACTATGGTGAGGTTGAAAAAGGAAAAGATGATGGAATTCGAGTTTTTGAATTCACGAATACTGGTGATCAGCCCTTGATTATCAAAAACGCAAAATCGAGTTGTGGTTGTACGGTTCCAGAGTGGCCTAAAGAACCAATACCACCAGGTGGGAAAAGCCAAATTAAAGTGCAATACAATATGAATCCGGGTCCAATTAGCAAAACAATTACCATTGAGACTAATGCAATTAATAAGGAAAATGGTATGATTCCGTTACGAATTAAAGGAACGGTGATTGTGAAAGAAGAAGTTAGCCCGCTAGTAAAAAAGAAAACATTTCCAAATTCATAAATAGAAAGTCCCAACTGAGTTGGGACTTTTTTATAGGATTTTTTCGAGTTGGAATTTTACTGTAAATTGTTTTCCTCCTCGTTCAATTGTCATTGTAATCCATTTCCCATCTTCAGATTGAAATAAATCGGTAATACTTTGAATGGTCAGCTGATGAGCCATTTTGTTATTTATTTTAATAATTTTATCTCCTATTTGTAATCCTGCTTTGTCTCCTGGTGAATTTTTACGAATTGCATAAATACTGAATACTGGCTTTAATTCATACTTTTGAGCATAGCGTAAATCGTTATTATCAAATACAAATTCATTCAAATTTACTTGATTATTTTTTAAATCTATCCTTACCGATTCTTTTATCAATTGTGAACCAGAATGTTGTACTTCAATTCCAGACATATTATATTCAAAAGGCAATGATGATAGATTATTTTTTTTACAATAAAACACTTTATTTTCATAATCTAAAAACCAATTGAAACGTTTTAAAACATCTCCACCTAAAGATCCATTGCGATCTTTTTGTATTGTAATTTGATTGAATGAAATATTATCAGGATAGGAAACCAACGCTTCTTTTAAAGATAGACCAGGAAGATTAATTTTTTTAATTCTTGATCTTTTACCATTTATTTCACCTGATAGTCCCACACCCAAAATATCATTAAAAAAATATTTATCTGATTTAAGGGTATCATTTTCAAAAAGCCACAATCCATCTCCTAAACCAGTATCAAAGAGTAACTTATATCGTTTCTCTTCTTCATTAATTGTTATAGGAATTTTGACATATGGCTTTCTTTCATTAAAGTCTATTAATATGGGTTCATATCTTTTAATTCTGGAATCGTTAAATTGAATTTTCTTTTTGTGAAGAATTATTTTTTTGTTCCTATAATCAATTTCTGTAAGACTAGACTCAAAAAAACTACTGCCTAAAATTCCATTTATTGGTAAACCTAATTTATTAACAATACTTATGTCTTGATTTGGTAAAAGTAATATTTCAAAATTTACATCTTCATATTCTTTTATTATGAGCTTATTCATTTTAGATAAATAAGCTTCAATCATTTCTCCACTTCCTACACCTTTAATTTTAATTTTATCAGCTTCATGCAAAACCAAAGAATCTTTCTCTGGAAAACTAAACAAAATACTATTCTCAGCTCCAGTATCTGCGATCATTTTTAAAGGAATACCATTAAAATTCACATCAACAATAATAAGATTGTGCGTTAATTCAAAAGGGATTTTAATTTTATCTTTTTTGGAGTTCCAAATGAAATTATTCTGCGACTGAAGAGTAGCAATAATAAATATGAAAAATAATATTAGGGATTTTTTTCTCATAAACAATTTAATTACCTAAATGTAAGAAATTATAACATCACATTTACATTTTTAACATTTTTTAAGGGCAGATATTATCGATATCACAAAAAAAAATCGCAATTTTGCGCATCTTTAAACAATATGTCATGCCAAAAGTTTCCATTAAAGGGCAACAAATGCCAGAATCTCCAATTAGAAAATTGGTTCCATATGCAGAAATTGCTAAGAAAAAAGGTCATAAAGTTTATCATTTAAACATTGGACAACCAGATATCAAAACACCTGAAGTTGCTTTACAAGCAGTTAAAAACGCTGACATTAGTGTATTGGAATACAGTCATTCTGCAGGTTTTGAAAGTTACAGAAACAAATTATCTCAATATTACAAAAATCATGGTTTACCAATAGATACGCAAGATATCATCATTACAACGGGTGGTTCTGAAGCCTTACTTTTTGCTATGGGAAGCACTATGGATGCTGGAGATGAAATTATTATTCCTGAACCTTTTTATGCGAATTATAATGGATTTTCAACTGCTTCAGGAGTACATGTTGTTCCTGTTATTTCTGGAATTGAAACTGGATTTGCTTTACCTCCAATTGAAGCTTTTGAAAAATTAATTACTCCAAAAACTAAAGCAATTTTAATTTGCAATCCAGGTAACCCAACAGGTTATTTATATTCTCAAGAAGAAATTTTAAAATTAGCGGAAATTGTAAAAAAATACGATTTATTTTTAATTGCTGATGAAGTTTACCGTGAGTTTATTTATGACGGAGACAAACATTTTTCAGTTATGAATGTTCCTGGATTAGAAGAACATGCTGTTATGATTGATTCGGTTTCTAAACGTTACAGTATGTGTGGAGCTCGTATTGGTTGTATTGTTTCAAAAAACAAAGAAGTAATGGCAACCGCAATGAAATTTGCCCAAGCACGTTTAAGTCCACCAACTTACGCTCAGATTGCAAGTGAAGCTGCTTTAGAAACCCCTCAAAGTTATTTTGATGATGTAATATCCGAATATAAAGATCGTAGAGACACTTTAATTACTGAATTAAATAAAATTGAAGGTATTACAGTTGCTACTCCTAAAGGTGCGTTCTACTGTATTGCTAAATTACCGATTGACAATGCTGATAAATTTGCGCAATGGTTGCTAGAATCTTATGACTTAAATGGCGAAACTGTAATGGTTGCTCCTGCTGCTGGATTTTACTCAACACTAAATGTTGGTTTAGATGAAGTACGAATCGCGTATGTTTTAAAGAAAGATGATTTAATAAAATCTGTTCAAATTTTAAAAGAAGCTTTAGCAGAATATAATAAATTATAAATATTTATAAAAGGGAGTTTATATTGAACTCTTTTTTATAATCTTAATCATAAAAAAAGGCGAAACATAAAGTTTCGCCTTTTTAATTACTTCAATTTTAAACTATCTTTTTAAAGAGAAATGCGCTTTAAATTGCTTTTTAGCTCCATTTTCTAAATAATCTACAGTAAACCAATAGTCGGTAGAAGGTAGTGGTTCTTGGTTGTATGTACCATCCC
>NZ_DAIPZK010000007.1:0-151332 GCF_036782315.1 Flavobacterium sp. | reverse complement strand
TGTTTTTATGTTTTTGTAAATTGTTTTGAGAAAATGGTAGTTGTGCAACAGTTACGGCTGTTAGCGGTTCGGGCTTCTTTCGGTCTATGGATACTCAAAACCAAATTCAATGTTTTCGAGTTTATCATTTTTCAGTCTATAAGTCGCATAATAGATTGGCATATTGTTACTCGTCAATAATTTTTTCTTACTGTCGTTGGGAAGTTCGAGTCTGTATTTAAGAACAATACCATTCTTTGTACTGTCTTTGGCTACATAGCAAGTTCCAAATTTTTCAATAATTTCTCTTTTGCTTATTCCAAGTTTGATGCCTTTTTCGGTCTCAAATTCTTTTGATTTTATTTGTCGGACGTTTTGTTTTGAATTGTCAGAATACGAAATATTGAAAATACTCACTTGGTTATAGTAGTCTCCTGGATGCACGGTCAGTCCGAGTTTTTGTTTTTTGTCACTCGAATAGAATACATGAGTTGAGTCACCTTCTAATTTCGTTTGTTTTCCTAAAATATTTAAAGTGCTTTCGGCATTTCTAATTTTAATCCCAACAACTGAAGTGTCTGGGTCAATAAAGATACATTTCGATTTGTTTAATTCTTGTTGTTTTTCGTATTCTTCTCGCAATACTTTGTCCGGTTCAGGAACAAGCTCAAGTCTGTCGCTTTTGTCCGCAGATTTTGTCTGCGAATTATTGCAGTTTGTCAAGAGCGATATTATCAATATTGCTAAATATATTTTTTTCATTTTTATGTCGGTTTGTGTCGTCATAGCCTGACCGCTAACTTATTTATATGTATGACTGCGTCATAAATATCTCTCTATTTATGGGTAGATATGTATGATAATCATCATATTTTTATTTCTCAAATATAAAAAAATATTTACAAAACGTACCGTATAAAAACAAAAAAACTCCGATTTGCATCGGAGTGATTTTTTCTAAACTAACCCTAACTAAATGAGAAACTTTCTCTTATTACAGTGCAAATATCTTACCTTTTTTTGAATTGTAATGTTAAGGTTATGTTATTCTTATGTTATTGATTATTAAATTTTTACGAAAACGTTTTTTCTGTAAAAAATGAATTACAAAACACTATTTTTTGTCTTGTAAAGCAAACACTCTTTTTAATAAATTGGAACTTCTGGCATTCAAGTTTGTACGAATTTCCTTCTCCTCAACTGCGATCATTTTGAAAACACCTTCCATTGCTTTATTGGTTGTATGATCAGTTAAATCTGGGTTTATTTTGGTTACTAACGGGATAGCGTTATATTTCGTAATAATGTTGCTCCAAACTTGATCCGCACCTACTTTCGCAAAAGAATTTTTAATCACAGGATTAAATTTCGCATACAAAGCAGTAGAAGTAGTGTTTTGTAAATAAGTCGTAGCCGAACTTTCATTCCCCATCAAAATGTTTTTAGCATCATTGAATGTCATTTGCTTTACCGCATCCACAAAAATAGGAGTAGCTTCTTTTACGGCATCTTCTGCAGCTCGATTTAAAACTTTCAAACCTTCATCTGCTAATTTGCTCATTCCTATTTGGCGTAACTTTTTATCTACTACTTGCAATTCTTCTGGTAATAGAATTTTTACAGCTTCATTTTTAAAAAAGCCATCTGTTGCGGTTAATTTTGATACTTGTTTTGTGATTCCGTTATTCAGCGCTTCTTTTAATCCGTTTCCTATTTCGGCTTGACTTAATCCTGTTCCTTGTGGCAATTGGTCCATTACTTGTTGCATTTCGGCACAACTAAATAATCCAAAAACAACTAAACTTAATACGATTTTTTTCATGTTTTCTATTTTGCTTACGAATAGACAAAGATAGTGCCAATTTTTATCACAATTAATTCAGAATTTTGAATGAAATAAAATTATTAAATTCGTAAATTGCACCCTTTAAAACGAATAAAAATTACACATGGAACTACAAACTCCTTATATTCCTAAAAATAAAGTAAGAATTGTGACCGCAGCGTCACTTTTTGATGGACATGATGCAGCCATTAATATCATGCGTAGAATTATTCAAGCTACGGGTGTTGAGGTAATTCACCTTGGACATGATAGAAGTGTGGAAGAAGTAGTAAATACGGCCATTCAGGAAGATGCTAATGCAATTGCCATGACGTCTTATCAAGGTGGTCATAACGAATATTTCAAATACATGTATGATTTGCTTAAAGAAAAAGGAGCAGGTCATATCAAAATATTTGGTGGCGGTGGAGGAGTAATTCTTCCTTCTGAAATAGAAGAGTTACATGCTTACGGAATCACTAAAATCTATTCTCCAGATGATGGTCGTGCTATGGGATTACAAGGCATGATTAACGATTTGGTACAAAAAGCTGACTTCCCTGTTGGTGATGTGTTAAACGGAGAAGCTGATCATTTAGAAGATAAAAATCCAAGAGCGATTGCTCGTGTAATTTCAGCAGCTGAAAATTTCCCTGAAATTGCTAAAGAAACGTTAGATAAAATTCACACAGCAAACGAAACTTCTAAAATTCCAGTTTTAGGTATCACTGGAACTGGTGGTGCTGGAAAATCGTCTTTAGTAGATGAATTGGTTAGAAGATTTTTAATCGATTTTCCTGAAAAAACAATCGGATTAATTTCGGTTGATCCATCAAAACGTAAAACGGGTGGCGCTTTATTGGGAGATAGAATTCGTATGAATGCGATTAACAATTCTCGTGTTTACATGCGTTCGTTAGCAACTCGTCAATCGAATTTGGCTTTATCAAAATATGTAGCAGAAGCGATTCAAGTATTAAAAGCGGCAAAATATGATTTAATCATTCTAGAAACTTCAGGAATTGGACAGTCAGATACTGAAATTTTGGATCATTCAGACGTTTCTCTGTATGTAATGACGCCAGAATTTGGTGCTGCAACGCAGTTAGAGAAAATCGACATGTTGGATTTCGCGGATTTAGTAGCGTTAAATAAATTCGACAAACGTGGCGCTTTAGATGCGATTCGTGATGTGAAAAAACAATATCAACGCAATCACAATCTTTGGGATGTGGATACGGATAAGATGCCAATTTTTGGAACTATCGCATCGCAATTCAACGATCCTGGAATGAATACACTTTACAAATCTATCATGGATAAGATTGTAGAGAAAACAGGAGCGGATTTAAAATCGACTTTCGAAATTACGCGTGAAATGAGTGAGAAAATCTTCGTAATTCCACCTCACAGAACTCGCTACTTATCGGAAATTGCTGAAAATAATAGAAAATATGACGAAACTGCTTTAACACAAGTGGAAGTAGCACAAAAATTATACGGAATTTTCAAAACCATTGAATCAGTAAATGGTAATTTACCACAAATTGATAAAGCTGGAATAATTGAAAGTTCGTTAAAAATAAATGATAGCAACAAAGATTTCTTAGGATTGTTATTGAAAGAATTCGACCGAGTAAAAATGAATTTAGACCCATACAATTGGGAAATTTTATTGACTTGGGAAGAAAAAGTAAACAAATACAAAAATCCAGTATATTCGTTTAAAGTTCGTGATAAAGAAATCAAAATTGAAACGCATACCGAATCGTTATCACATTCTCAAATTCCAAAAGTGGCTTTACCAAAATATCAAGCTTGGGGTGATATTTTAAAATGGAATTTACAAGAAAACGTACCAGGAGAATTCCCATTTGCATCAGGATTATATCCTTTCAAACGTGAAGGAGAAGACCCAACGCGTATGTTTGCAGGAGAAGGAGGTCCAGAAAGAACAAATCGTCGTTTCCATTATGTTTCTTTGGGAATGCCAGCAAAACGTTTATCTACAGCCTTTGACTCGGTAACTTTATATGGAAATGACCCAGACCACAGGCCTGATATTTATGGTAAAATTGGAAATGCGGGAGTTTCAATTTGTTGTTTAGACGATGCGAAAAAATTATACTCAGGTTTCGATTTGAGTCACCCAGCGACTTCAGTTTCTATGACAATTAATGGTCCAGCACCAATGTTGTTGGGATTCTTTATGAACGCCGCAATCGACCAAAATTGTGAAAAATACATCAAAGAAAACGGTTTAGAAGCCGAAGTTGAGAAAAAGAAAAAAGAACTTTACGACGATAAAGGCTTAGAAAGACCAAGATACAACGGCGAATTACCAGAAGGAAACAATGGTTTAGGATTGTTGCTTTTAGGAGTAACGGGAGACCAAGTGTTGCCAGCGGATGTTTACCAAGATATCAAAGTGAAAACTTTGGCACAGGTTCGTGGAACGGTTCAAGCGGATATTTTGAAAGAAGATCAAGCACAAAACACTTGTATTTTCTCAACTGAATTTGCTCTTCGTTTGATGGGAGACGTTCAAGAATATTTCATCAAACAAAATGTACGTAATTTCTATTCGGTTTCGATTTCAGGTTACCACATTGCTGAAGCGGGTGCGAACCCAATTACGCAGTTAGCATTTACACTAGCCAATGGTTTCACTTACGTGGAATATTATTTGAGTCGAGGAATGAACATCAACGACTTCGGTCCTAATTTATCATTCTTTTTCTCAAACGGAATTGACCCTGAATATGCGGTAATTGGTCGTGTGGCTCGTAAAATTTGGGCAAAAGCCATGAAAAACAAATACGGAGCTAACGAAAGAGCGCAAATGTTGAAATACCACATTCAAACCTCTGGACGTTCGTTACACGCGCAAGAGATTGATTTCAACGATATTCGTACGACTTTACAAGCGTTGTATGCGATTTACGATAACTGTAACTCGTTACACACGAATGCTTATGATGAGGCAATTACAACTCCAACAGAAGAATCAGTTCGTCGTGCAATGGCAATTCAGTTGATTATTAATAAGGAATTAGGTTTAGCTAAAAACGAAAATCCAATTCAAGGTTCTTTCATCATTGAAGAATTAACTGATTTAGTTGAAGAAGCGGTTTTAGCTGAATTTGATAGAATTACTGAAAGAGGAGGTGTTCTTGGCGCAATGGAAACCATGTACCAAAGAAGTAAAATTCAAGAAGAATCCTTGTATTACGAAACCTTGAAACATACAGGAGAATTCCCAATCATTGGAGTAAATACCTTCTTGAGTTCAAAAGGTTCCCCAACAGTGATTCCAGCAGAAGTCATTCGTGCAACGGAAGAGGAGAAACAATTCCAAATTAAAACCTTAGAGAATTTACATCAAGCCAAAGCGAAAGAAGTAGAAAATCAAATTTCAATCATTCAAGAGGCAGCTATTCAAAACCAAAATATTTTTGAAAAATTAATGGATGCAGCTAAAGTGTGTTCGTTAGGACAAATCACCAGCGCATTATTCGAGGTGGGTGGACAGTACAGAAGAAATATGTAAAATTTCAAAATATATTAAATCTAAAACCTTTCTTTATGGAAGGTTTTTTTATTTTTGAGAAATGAAACCAACAATCAAAACCTTTCCAACTACAAAATTTATCGGAATGAATAGTCAATTTTCGTATTCAGATTATCGAATAGGGGAATTATGGGGAAAATTTATGCCAAGACGAAATGAAATTCGAAATACGATAGGTAAAGATTTATTCAACATTCAAATTAATCCCGAAAATTTTGATTTCAATCCACAAACCGAATTTGTTAAATGGGCTGTAGTTCCTGTAACAGATTTTGATTTTATTCCTGAAGGAATGCAAAAATTAATTGTAGAGGAAGGTTTTTATGCTGTTTTTAATCATGTAGGAGATACTTCGAAAGCAAGAGAAACTTTTGGTTATATTTTTGGGGTTTGGTTGCCTAATTCGGAATATGAATTAGATAATCGACCTCATTTTGAAATTTTAGGAGAAAAATATAAAAACGATAGTCCTGATTCGGATGAGGAAATTTGGATTCCAATTAAGAAGAGAGTTTAATATTCTCCATCCACATAAAACCAAATCCCATTTTCCAATCTAAAAGTTGAGTGTTCGTAATGGACTTGAGTCTTTAAATTTTCGTCTAAATAATAGGCTTTGAAAGTTACCGTAGTTTCAGTTGAAGCTAAAACTTCTAATTTTAACCATTTGTTGGCTTGACTCCAAGCTAAAATATCTCTTTTATTATGGTGTTTTCTTTTGGAAATATGTGTGGTATTTACCAAATAATCTGCAGCTTCTATTGCAAAAGCACTATAACGCGAGCGCATTAAAGCTTCTGCAGTAGGAGCATTTTTGATTCCTTTGATGTACGGTTCGCAACAATCTTGAAAAGAAATGGAATTTCCGCAGTAGCAATTCGACATAAATTACAATTTTGATTCGTTGAATTTTCTAACAATTTCTTTTAGTTTTTCGGTTCGAGCATTCTTTTTTGCTTTTTCTTTTGCCTGCTCTTTGTGTAATTTATCGTTATACGCTTTACTATTTTTTGGATTATTTCTTCCCATTTTACAACCTTTTTTGAAGTTTCAAAGATAAGAAAATAATGTAGGATAAATTTTTGGCACAACAATTGGTTATAGATAAATAAGAAATAATTAAAAACATGAAGATTATGAAAAAAATTACTTTATTGTTAGTTTTTATCGGGATGATAACACTTCAAAGTTGTACAGTTAACGAGGTTAGAGATGATGTGGATAATGATACTATAAGCGAGGTTATTCAAGTTACACGTTCATTTAATTCAGGAAATGGGTTTAGTACTTTTGTTAATTTTGGTGCTCCAATATATTCATCAGATATGATTTTAGTTTATCATTTGTATGATGTAGTGGGAGGACAAAGTGTTTGGAGATTGATGCCACAAACTTACTATTTAAATGATGGAGGTGAACTCGATTATAATTTTGATTTTACTAGATACGATGTGAATATATTTTTAGATGCAAATTTTCCATTAACTAGTTTGTCTCCTGTATGGACACAAAATCAAACTTTTAGAATTGTAATTATTCCTGGGTATTTTTCAAATAGAAATGCACAACACGTTGATTTTAATGATTATAATGCAGTAATTGAGGCTTACGGAATTAATCCAACAAGTATAAAGAAATTATAAACCAAAATAGCTGTCATTACGATAGCTATTTTTTTACACCGATATTTTATCAATTTTTAAATAGCCAATGTGTTTTTCATTTTTTGAAACCGCATTGGTTTTTGTTATTTTCAAACGATACTGCGATTTGAATTTATCCAAAAGAATATCTTCAATATTATGAATATCATCAACATCAACTCCATATTTATCATCAATGTGTGATTCGGCTCCTTTGAAGCCACAATGTTTATAAAAAGTAGTTTGTTTCGCTTTCTTAATAGCTTCGGCTTTTGTTTTGGCAACAACTAATACTTTATAATGATATTCTTCAAATTCTCCTTCTTTGTAACCACCCAAATTCAAAAAGAATAATTGTTCTTCTTGTTCTAAATTTTTCTCTTTGGAAATTACTTCAATGTCAAAATCATCAATACAAGTTACTTTTTGCCATGCATCAATGTGAATTCTTCCTTTAGCTTCTGGCCAAAAATCTTTCATATCGGGAACCAATTCTTTTAAACTACTTCCAATACCAAAAAAGATATCATGTTGTTCGGTAAAGCGACCTTTTGGGGTGCAACCTAGCATTACCATGTATAAATTTACTGCTTTCATAGTGTAAAAGTAATAAAAAAAATATTTTACCCCTAAAAAAATAGGGGGTGTTTGTAAAAATATTTAAAATATTTATATATTTGCATAACTTTTCAAGGGTTTAACTTTAAAACAACACAACTTATGTCAACATTTCGTTTTCAAGCTTTAAGAAGAGCAACCGACAGAAAACCAGTCCATGTAGAAGAATTGGACAGAAAGTCAGTTATTTTTGGTAGTAATGTTTTTGGTGATAAAGCTATGCGACAGTTTTTGACGCCTGAAGCTTATAAAGCCGTAAAAGCAGCTGCTGAAGGAGTAAAAATCGACCGTAAAATAGCAGACTACATTGCATTGGGAATGAAAGAATGGGCATTGTCAAAAGGAGTAACACATTATACACACTGGTTTCAACCTTTAACAGGAACTACTGCTGAAAAACATGATGCGTTTTTTGAAACTTCATTTGACGGAAGTGATCCAGTAGAAAAATTTGGTGGTAGCCAATTAGTGCAACAAGAACCAGATGCGTCTTCTTTTCCAAATGGAGGAATTCGTAATACGTTTGAAGCTAGAGGATATACGGCTTGGGATCCAACTTCTCCTGCTTTTATCTTTGGAACTACTTTATGTATTCCAACAGTTTTCGTTTCGTATACTGGGGAAGCATTAGATAACAAAACACCTTTATTACGTGCACTACATGCTATCGATGAATCAGCAACAGAAGTAGCTAAGTATTTCGATAAAAATGTAAAGAAAGTTACACCAACTTTAGGTTGGGAACAAGAATATTTCCTTGTAGATAGCGCTTTAGCAACGTCAAGACCTGATATTTTAGCAACAGGCAGAACGTTATTGGGACATACTTCTGCAAAAGGACAACAATTAGAAGATCATTATTTTGGGTCAATTCCAACTCGTGTTTTACAGTACATGCGTGATTTAGAAAATGAATGTATGTTATTAGGAATTCCAGTTAAAACGCGTCATAATGAAGTAGCGCCAAATCAATTTGAGTTAGCGCCAATCTTCGAAGAAACGAATTTAGCGGTTGACCACAACTCCTTATTAATGGACGTAATGCAAAAAGTGGCAGAACGTCACGATTTCAAAGTATTATTCCATGAAAAACCTTTCAAAGGAGTAAATGGTTCGGGTAAACATAACAACTGGTCATTAGCAACTGATACTGGAATTAACTTGTTATCTCCAGGAAAGACGCCAATGAGTAATTTACAATTCTTGACGTTTTTCATCAATACGATTAAAGCGGTTCATGACTATGAAGAATTATTGAGAGCGTCAATTGCTTCTGCAAGTAATGACCACCGTTTAGGTGCGAATGAAGCGCCACCAGCAATTA
Organism: Flavobacterium sp.; assembly: GCF_036782315.1. Lineage (GTDB taxonomy): Bacteria > Bacteroidota > Bacteroidia > Flavobacteriales > Flavobacteriaceae > Flavobacterium. The sequence goes on along the minus strand of NZ_DAIPZK010000007.1, from coordinate 142,372 downwards.
TCTCGGTTTTCATTGGTGATGCACTTTCAAAAGTATTAGATGAATTAGAAGGGGTTTCAAAAGGTAAATTATCTCCAGAAGAAAAAACCGATTTAAAATTAAATGTTGTGGGTAAGTTACCAGACGTAATGTTGGACAATACCGACAGAAACAGAACGTCTCCATTTGCTTTCACAGGAAATAAATTTGAGTTCAGAGCTGTTGGTTCTTCTGCTAACTGTGCTGTTTCGATGACGACTTTAAATACGATTGTAGCAAAACAATTAAAAGATTTCAAAAACGAAGTTGACGCTTTAATTGAGAAAAACGATTTAAAGAAAGATGAAGCAATTTTCAATGTTTTAAGAGAATATATCAAGAAAACTAAAGCTATTCTTTTTGAAGGTGATGGTTACAGCGAAGCTTGGGAAAAAGAAGCTAAAAAACGCGGATTGAGTAATCATAAAACTACACCACAAGCATTAAAAGCTAAAGTTTCTAAAAAAGCTGTTGAGTTGTTTGGTGAAATGGGGGTTATGAATCATGTTGAGGTAGAATCACGCTACGAAATAGAATTGGAAGAATACGTGAAAAAAATCCAAATCGAAGGTCGTGTTTTAGGTGATATTGCTCGCAATCATGTGGTTCCAACTGCGATTAAATACCAAAATGTGTTAATTGAAAACGTAAAAGGTTTAAAAGAAATTTTCGGAAAAGATTTTGAGAAAATCGCTAAAGAGCAAATTTCGTTAATCAAAGAAATTTCAGAACATATTGAAGGTATCAATTCTAAGGTTGAAAAAATGACCGAAGAACGTAAAAAAGCTAACGCCTTAACTAGCACAGAAAAAATGGCAGACGCTTATTGCGATAAAGTAAAACCTTACTTCGAGGAAATTCGTTACCACGCTGACAAATTAGAATTGTTAGTAGACGACGAACTTTGGACACTAACAAAATACAGAGAATTGTTATTTACGAAGTAATTAAAATAGAAATCCCAATCGAAAGATTGGGATTTTTTTTGTTTCTCAATTCTTAACAACCATCATTCTTACTCAAATCGCGTTCAAAAAGCACTTTATTGTTGTGTTCAATATAATTGCTTGATAAAATTAAGTATGGATGATTGTTTGAAAAACCAGCGCTTCGGCTTTTGATAATTATTTTGTCGTTAACTTTTAGACTATTCAATTTCTCAAAATCCTCAGGAATAAATTGCATCATGTAATCTTCGTCATTAATCTTTACAACTAACCATTTTGGGCTCGATGGGTTTGTAGTTGGAAGTTGAAAAGTTACCGAAGTTACTACAGCTTCCATTTTAGCATAAGCAGTTATTTCTTTTTTAATTTTGTCATAACTAGCTTGCACTTTTTTACCTTCTGACGAGTTTTTCCAATCATTAAATTTTATTCCATCTGGTGAAGCTTCCCATTTTTTTCTTTTCTCTAAATCAGATAATTGTTTTGAAGAAATTTTAGTTTCGTTTTTATCTTCACGATTAGTGCTTATGCCATTGGCAAAAGTTGAAAAGCTAAATACAAATCCACTTATCATAAGCGTTGACAAGATTAAAAGATAAATTGTTTTTTTCATAAGTTTCATTTTTTAAATTGATTACACGAATTTACATTCATAATTTTGTGTTAGAGCGATTGGGATTGTAAATAAAAATGTAAACTTTGTAAATAATTAATTGACACTATGAATAGTAGACAAAAAAACTTTTCTAAAAATCTTAAATATATAATTGCATTATTATTACTGGTGCTTATTTCAGTGGCTTTCTTTTTAAATAATGCTAGCGATTTTGATATTTCCAGAAGAGAAGTTTTACTGCGTAGAATTGGACATGAAATACTTTTACAATCGGGTGATAGTACTTCGAGAGTGCTTCCGATTAAAAAAATAGCTGAAAATGAATACCAAATTAGTTTTGAGAAAGAATTTGCTTTTGAAACCGATTCTTTGGTGAATACGACCAAACGTTTATTAGCTAAAGATTATCAGGTAACTGATTATGTTGTAAATGTAATTAATTGCAATAATTCGAGTGTAACTTATGGATATGTAGTCTCACAAAATAAAAAAGATGATATTGTAGCCTGTGGTGGAAGAAAGCAACCTGTGGCTTGTTACAAGATAAATATTAAATTTAAACAAAACGATGTAGTTTCAGCAAATTTCAAATATTTTTTAGTTAGTTTAGTGTTTTTAGCATTTATTGGTTTCATTTTTTGGAAATTGAAGCCAAAGACAAATTTACCAAAAGAATTAACTAATAAACAATTCTCTTTAGGTTCTGTTTTATTTGATGCACAAAAACGTCAATTAGAAATTAATGACGAAACCATAGATTTAACAGCAACAGAAACACGTTTATTGCTCATTTTTGCCTCATCACCTAATGAAATAATAGAAAGAAGCCGATTACAAAAAGAGATTTGGGAAGATGAAGGCGTTATTGTAGGACGCAGTTTAGACATGTTCATCTCAAAACTCAGAAAAAAATTAGAACTTGACCCGAATATAAATATTGTAGTTATTCGTGGAAAAGGGTATAGGCTTGAGATTAATACTTAATTAGAGTTCTATAAAAAACAAATCCCAATCGAAAGATTGGGATTTTTTGTTGCACAGACGATAATTTACCCCTAAATCATCAAAATCTAGTGCTTAGAGCTTTTGCAAACATTTTGTTATGTTGCAAAGTTTGTTAGTGAATAATTTAACCCCTTAAATTATTTGGCACTAACGTTTTCAAAACTAAAGTAAGGAAAGGTAGTTTTGAAAAGCATTCAAATTTAGATGCACCAAAATTAAGAGAGTCGATTAGATTAATTGCTGTAGATTTTCTGCAGTTTATGTTAAAATTTCAACTTTTTTGAGTTGGTAAAATAAAAAAAGTCTGACATTTGCCAGACTTGATATAGTAAATTTTGATTAAACTTAAATCTTACTCACTGCAGTTTCATATTTAGCATTGACGATATTCCAATCGATTACGTTGAAAATAGCGGTTAAATATTCGTTGCGTTTATTTTGGTAATGTAAATAATACGCATGTTCCCAAACGTCGATTGCTAGTATAGGCGTGCCTCTTACTTCTGCATTTGGCATTAACGGATTGTCTTGATTGGCTGTACTAGTAACGGCTAATTTTCCATCACGAGTAACTACTAACCATGCCCAACCGCTTCCAAATTGCCCGGCAGCGGCATCAGTAAGTTGTTTTTGCAAGTTGTCAAACGAACCTAATTCTGCAGTAATGGCTTCGGCTAAAGCACCTTTTGGAGTACCACCGCCTTTTGGACTTAAAATCTCGAAAAATAAATTATGGTTGTAATAACCACCAGCATTATTTCGGATTTCTTTGTTGTTTACATCTAAATTTTTTAGAATATCTTCAACTGTTTTAAGTTCTAAATCAGTTCCTATAACCGCTTTGTTGAGTTTGTTGGCGTAACCTAAATGATGTTTGGAATAATGAATTTCCATCGTACGACCATCAATATGAGGCTCTAAATCATCGTATGCATATTTTAATCCACGCATTTGAAAAACGCCCCCTTCAGAAACTTTTACATCAGCAGGATTTCCTAAAGCCGAAATCTTAGTTTCTACTTCCGGATCTGGAATTTTAACTTCTTCTAATTCGTTTTCTTTTCTACAGCTCGTCATCATAAATGATATACAAGCCAAAATCAATAATGACTTTTTCATTTGTAATGCAGATTATAAATTGCGTTCTTTCAGTAGTTGATTAATGATTTTGATGTAGTCGCTTTTGGCTTCATCTGGAGTAAGATGTTTTACTTGCATCCAAGCGTTTAATTTAAAAGCATTTCTTAAATCTTGTGGATTTTGAAATAATAAAGGGTTGGAAGTTTCGGAAGTAGCTTGTTTGTACAAACCATACAATACCAATTGCATATCCTGTGGCACAGATTCTTGCGGAATCAATTGTGCATTAGCAAATGCTTCATCAAATAATGTATTTAAATCCTTTTCGCTCATTCTTTATGCTTTTTTACTAATAACGGTTTTATTTCCGATAGCTTTATCGCCTAATTTTACATTAATTTCGGTTCCTAATGGTAAATAAATATCCACTCTTGAACCAAATTTAATGAAACCAGCATCTTTACCTTGAACTACACGCATACCTTCTTGAGCATAATTCACAATACGTCTGGCTAAAGCACCCGCAATTTGACGATATAAGATTTCACCATAGATTCTATTGTTAATTACAACGGTAGTTCTTTCGTTTTCTTCGCTAGCTTTTGGATGCCAAGCTACTAAATATTTTCCTGGGTGATACTTGCTGTATTTAACGATTCCGTTTACGCAATAACGTGTTACGTGTACATTGATAGGCGACATAAAGATAGAAACCATCAAACGTTTGTCTTTAAAATATTCTGGTTCGAATACTTCCTCAATAACAACTACTTTTCCATCTACAGGAGCTAAAATATGATTATCGCTATTATCAGCAACTCGAGTTGGGTTTCTGAAGAATTGTAAAACCAATACTAATATGACTAATCCAAAAATGTATAAAAGAGTTCGTAACCAATCTACAGATATAAATGCATCGGTTAAGAAAATAATACCAACAACTAATAGTAGGGTAATTAGAATGATTTTAGCGCCTTCTTTATGAAACATAGTATAAAATTAAATAAAATAAATTAATAAAAGGAATTACAAATATAATACTATCTAGTCGATCTAGAATACCTCCATGACCCGGCATTATATTTCCAGTGTCTTTAATACCAGCAACACGTTTTAATTTTGATTCGATTAAATCTCCTAACGTACTGAAAATACTAACAATAGCAGCAATTATAATCCAAATATATAGGGTCGAAGCCATAATGTAATAATTTCCTAAAAGAGCTCCACCAATAATGGTAAATACTAAACCACCTGCAAAACCCTCAATTGTTTTTTTAGGTGAAACACTAGGGAAAAGTTTATTTTTTCCAATATTTTTACCTACCAAATAAGCAAAAGTATCGTTTGTCCAAATTAAAATGATAATCGAAATCAGAATTTTTGGATTGTAACCTTTAACTCCCATTGCAACATAATTTGCAATTATGAATGGAAGAATTACGTAACCAAATAACAAAAAATATCTCGTGTAAATTTTAAAGTGAGTCTTGTTTGTGTTAAATAGGTATAGTAATAATTTTATAGAAGTTATAATTGAAATAGCTGTTAAAGCGGTGTTTACATTAATATCTAAATTTTTGTTCCATAAGTAATAGTAAGAACCCGCTGCAACTGGAATGCTGATGTAGAAATTTAATCCACACATTTTACAGAACTCATAAACTCCCATGACTAAGAAAGCGCCAAAAAGAATTGCTAAACCCTCTCTAGAATAAGAAATGCAGCCTAACAGTAATACAACATAAACGGCTCCAGATAATGCTCTTTTTAGCGTTTCGTTCATTATTATAAATCTTCTAAAAGAAGTAGGTAAAGATTTTTGTGACAACTTCCGTAGTGAAGAAAATCTTGTTCTTTTACTTCTTCAAAATATTTTATGGTAGTAATATTAGAAGGATAATTTTTTTCGTGAGTGCTTTTAATTCGCCTCAATCCATCACTTTTGCTATTTACAATCTGACTTGTAGTAGCAAAAACAATCATGTTAGTTGGCAATTCATTTGGTTTGAAATGCTTAAACTGATTGGATGAGAATAAGATAGAACCTTCATCTGCGATTAAATTTTCGCATGATGAAAGAAAAAATACTGGAGTTGATGAATTATCGTAAGTTAATTTATTATCGTCTAACAAATAAAGCAATCGATTATCGAAACATTGAGCATTACATTCAAACCAATCGTTTTCTGCTAATATATTTTCAAAATTTTCTGCAATTTCGTCTAAATTCTCACAATAAATGAATTTTCCTCCATTTTCTTTGAAATTGAAAGTAAACTGTTCGTCTATTGGTAATGTAGTATCTGGAGTGTATGGACTTTTGACTTCTTGTTTTTTGTCATTGTCTTCCTCTTCTGATGATGTACCAAAAAATTTTCTAAAAAGACTCATGTATCTTTAGTAGGTTTTTTAACTGTGAAAATCAAAGATAAAAAAAATCTTAGTTCTACACATACCGAACTAAGATTTTTATTAATATTATTTTGTTGATAAGTTACTTATTGAGAAACCGCGTCTTCATTTGTGTTTTCAGTAGTTGGTGTAACTTCTTTTTCAAAAGGTCTTTTTCCGAAGATAGTTTCTAAATCATCTTTAAAAATCACCTCTTTTTCAATCAGAATATCAGCTAATTGAGTTAATTTTTCTTTATTTGACTCTAAGATTTGAATCGCTCTATCGTATTGTTCTTCAATTAATTTTGAAATTTCACTATCGATAACTTTTGCTGTTTCTTCTGAATAAGGTTTTGAAAAATTATAGTCAGTTTGCCCTGTTGAATCGTAATAGGTAATGTTACCAAGCTTATCATTCAATCCGTAAATCGTTACCATGGCTCTTGCTTGACGTGTAACTTTCTCTAAATCGCTCAATGCTCCAGTTGAAATTTTATTAAAAATTACTTTCTCAGCAGCACGGCCACCCATAGTAGCACACATCTCATCCAGCATTTGTTCTGGTCTTACAATTAAGCGCTCTTCTGGTAAATACCAAGCGGCTCCTAAACTTTGTCCGCGTGGAACAATTGTTACTTTTACCAATGGTGCAGCATGTTCTAACATCCAACTTACAGTAGCATGACCAGCTTCGTGAATTGCAATAGCACGTTTTTCTTCGGGAGTTACAATTTTATTTTTCTTTTCTAAACCTCCTACAATTCTATCTACTGCATCTAAGAAATCTTGTTTATCTACTGCTTTTTTATCTTTACGAGCTGCAATTAAAGCTGCTTCGTTACAAACATTAGCAATATCAGCACCCGAGAATCCTGGAGTTTGTTTGGCTAAGAATTCAGTATCTAATTCCTCTGATTTTTTCAAAGGTTTTAAATGTACTTCAAAGATTTCTTTACGTTCTCTAATGTCTGGTAAGTCTACATAAATTTGTCTGTCAAAACGACCAGCACGCAATAACGCTTTGTCTAAGACATCGGCACGATTGGTTGCTGCTAATACAATGACGTTTGAATTCGTTCCAAAACCATCCATTTCAGTTAATAGTTGGTTTAATGTGTTTTCTCTTTCGTCATTAGCACCCGTCATATTGTTTTTACCACGCGCTCTACCAACAGCATCAATTTCATCAATGAAAATGATAGAAGGAGATTTTTCTTTTGCTTGTTTGAATAAATCTCTAACACGAGAAGCACCAACTCCTACAAACATCTCCACAAAATCAGAACCTGATAATGAGAAGAATGGAACTCTAGCTTCACCCGCAACTGCTTTTGCTAATAAAGTTTTTCCTGTTCCTGGAGGCCCAACTAATAATGCTCCTTTTGGAATTTTTCCCCCAATAGAGGTATATTTTTCAGGGTTTTTCAAGAATTCAACAATTTCTTGAATTTCTTCTTTGGCACCTTCTAAACCGGCAACGTTTTCAAATGTTACTCTAGTGTCATTCTTTTCGTCAAATAATTTAGCTTTCGATTTTCCAATACTAAAGATTTGACCTCCGCCTCCTCCAGCACCTCCAGACATTCTACGCATCATAAATATCCAAAGCCCCACCAACAAAACAATTGGTAAAAGCATTGAAATTAAATCGCCCCAAATACTTTCAGGTTCTTTTTCATATTCTGAAAGTTTACCTTCATTTGCTGCTTTTTGTAAATTTTCTTGAAAAGTTTTTAAATCTCCAATTTCAAAGAAATAATGAGGTCCTTTAGTATTTAATTTACCTATAACGTCATTTTTAACTTTATCATGAGCTTTATCCGTTAAAGCAGTTTTCTTTAAATAAACCGTAGCTTTTGTATTATTGAAAACCACTTTTTCAACTTGATTTTTATCTAAAAATTGATAAAATTTTGACAAAGTAGTTGGCGCAGGATTACTTAAATCTAACCCTTTAGTAAATAAACTTATTGTAAAAAAAATAGCTAAGACGAGTACAATACTCATCCAAGGACTAAACTTAAAGCCAGAATTATTATTTTGTGCCATAAAATTTTTAGTAATTAGTATCTATGGTAGTAATTTTTGCATCACCCCATAAACTTTCAATGTTGTAGTATTCTCTGATATGTTTTTGGAAAACGTGAACCACTATACTCACATAATCCATTAAAACCCATTCGCCATTTTGCTCTCCTTCAACATGCCATGGTTTTTCTTTTAATTCTTTTGAAACCACTTTTTGAACCGAGCCCACAATTGCATTAACTTGTGTATTTGAATTACCGTTACAGATTACAAAATAATCACAAACAGTATTTTCTATATCTCTTAAATCAAGGATGTTAATATCATTTCCCTTTACGTCTTCAATTCCTTTGATGATAAGTGCTAATAAATCATCATTATTCGTATTTTTTTTCGTCATGTAATATTTATGATTTTATGCAAAGGTATCATTTTTTGTGATTATTTTTGAACCTTAACATAAGATTAAATTTTGTCTGTACGATATGAGAATAATCAAACTCGATGCCATAGATTCAACCAACCATTTTTTGAAAGCACTTTCAGCTCAAGAAAGCTGCGAAAATTTCACAGTAGTGAGTACTGAATCTCAAACGGAAGGTAAAGGACAAAGAGGATCGGGATGGGCTTCTGAATCAGGTAAAAATCTCACTTTTAGTATTTTATATAATCAAAAAGTTGAAGGAATTGCGAGTTTATTTACGTTAAACATCATAGTAGCGTTGAGTGTTGTTGAAGCGTTAAAAACGATAAGCAATTTAAATTTTGTCATTAAGTGGCCAAACGACATTTTGGCAGAAAACAAGAAAATTGGTGGCATTTTAATCGAAAACACCTTCAAAAATTCAAGCGAAGTGCAATCGATAATCGGAATTGGTTTGAATGTTAACCAATCGCAATTTGAAAATTTACCTCAAGCTTCTTCTTTATATTTGTTGGAAAATCAATTGTTTAATAGAGAAATGCTATTGATTTCTATCGTTAATCAATTAAAATTCAATTTAAATCAATTGCCCATTACAGGAGAAACTCATTTTTGGAATGCGTATCACCAAATTCTGTTTAAGAAAGGTATTGTCTCTACATTTGAATCCGTTTCAGGAAATCGCTTTGTGGGTAAAATACAAGAAGTTACTCATGAAGGTAAATTAGCTGTTTTATTGGAAGATGATGCTGTTCAATTATTTGATGTCAAAGAAGTAAAAATGTTGTACTAAGATAAAACGTTAGAAATTCCTCAAACCTTTGTTAAACTTCGTTAAAAAGTTTTTGTTTTTAAGTACATTTGTGCCAATTAAAAAAACGTATTCCTTTATATCTCATGGAGAAAAAAATACTATCCTTGTTATCTTCTACACGCTTAATGGCTGTTTTGTTTATACTTTTTGCTTTAGCCATGGCTGCCGGGACTTTTATCGAAGATGCTTATAATACTGATACTGCAAGAGTTATTGTTTACAATGCCGTTTGGTTTGAAGTTATTATGGTGTTTTTTGTAATCAATTTTTTAGGCAACATCAAACGTTATCAATTACATAAAAAAGAAAATTGGGCGACTTTAATTTTACACCTTTCTTTTATTCTAATTATAGTTGGCGCTTTTATTACTCGTTACATAAGTTATGAAGGTATGATGCCTATTAGAGAAGGTGAATCTGCTAATATGATTTATTCCGATAAACCTTATTTAACGGTTTTAGTAGATGGTAATCACGAAGGACAAATGCGTCGTAAGACTTTTGAAAAAGGATTGTATTTAGCTCCAGAAGTTAAAGAAGATGGCTTTTTGAATACTTTCGCGAGTAATCATTTTTCAATGGGAGGTGATTTTAGTGGAATTCCATTTGAAGTTGAACATCAAGAATTTATTTTGAACGCTACCGAAACCGTTGTTCCATCTGAAAACGGACAATTGATGATTAAAATGGTAGAGTCAAGTGGAGGCACTCGTCATGAACATTATCTAAAAGAAGGAGAAGTTCAAAATTTACACAACGTTCTTTTTGCTTTCAATAAATATACAGAAGGCGCAATTAATATCACAAAAATTGCTGAAGCATACACTATTCAAACCCCATTTGAAGGTAATTTCATGCGAATGGCTGATAAATTACAAGGAAAAGTTGTTAAAGATTCGGTTCAGGCGTTAATGTTACGTTCATTATATAATATTGGTGGTGCTCAATTTGTATTTCCAGAACCAGCGATTAAAGGTGAATTGACTTTCAAATCGAATAATGATTTCAAAGACAAACAAACCGATGACGCTTTGAAAGTAAAAATCAAAACACAAGGAAAAGAAGAAATTCTAACTTTAGTTGGTTCAAGAGGAAAGCAAGGAGTTCCGCAAAGTGTTAAAATAGGCGATTTAGAATTTACACTTTTCTTCGGAAGTAAAATTTACAACACACCATTTACTGTAAAACTAGACGATTTTATAGCAGATAAATACCCTGGAACACAAAACAGTTATTCTGCTTTCAAAAGCAAAATTGAGGTTGCGGACTCTGAACAAGGAAAAACTTTTAAAGATAGTGTTTTCATGAACCACATTTTAGATTACAGAGGTTATAGATTCTTCCAAGCTGGATTTGACCCAGATGAAAAAGGAACACAATTATCGGTTAGTCATGATTTCTGGGGGACTTGGATTACTTATATTGGTTACTTTCTGTTATATTTTGGTTTAATGGCCATTTTATTTACAAAAAATAGTCGCTTTTCAAGTTTAAAAGAGAAATTAGAAAAAGTTAAAGTGAAGAAAGCAGGTTTACTAAGTGTGTTTTTGATTTTATTCACAACGATAACTTTCGGTCAACAACATAATCACCAACCAAGCAAAGAAGAAATTCTAAAGTTGTTGAAGAAGTATGAAGTTTCAGCCGAACATGCTAGTGAATTCGGAAAAGTTGTAATTCAGGATAATGGGCGAATGAAGCCAATCAATACGTTTTCGTCTGAATTACTTCGCAAAGTATCTAAAAGCGATTCGTATGAAGGAATGAATTCTGACCAAGCGTTTTTATCGATGACGCAATATCCTCAGTATTGGTATGCTTTGCCAATCATTTATTTGAAAAGAGGAAATGATAGTATTCGTAAATTAATAGGAGTAGAAAAAGAAGCGAAATATGCACCATTAATTGCCTTTTTTGATGAAACTGGGAATTACAAATTAGCTAAGTTTTTAGAAACAGCTTATAAAGAACCGGTTCCAAATCAATTCCAAAAAGATTTTATTGAAGCAGATAAAAAAGTAAACCTTTTATATTCGGCTTTGAGTGGACAAATTTTGAAAGTGTTTCCAATTCCGGGCGATAAATCGAACAAGTGGGTTTCGTTTTTAGAAGTCAACCAACCAACAGGTACGGCTTTAGATTCAATTAAAAATGTAATGCCATTTTATTTGAATGCCTTGGATAAAGCATCACAAAGTAAAAATTACGAATTACCAAATAGTCTTTTAAAAGGACTTACCGAATACCAAAAGAAATACGGAAAAGCCGTAATGCTTTCAGAAAGTAAAATCAGTTCTGAAATAACGTACAACAAATATGATATCTTCAAAAGATTATATTATATGTATATGTTGGCAGGAGTTTTAATGTTAATTTTCTGTATTGTCCAAATTTTCAAAGATTCGAAAGCAATCCGAACTATTATTAATGTTTTTCATGGATTAATTGGTTTGTTTTTCATATTGCATCTAGCAGGATTAGCAGTAAGATGGTATATTTCAGGTCATGCACCTTGGAGCGATGCGTATGAGAGTATGATTTATGTTGCTTGGGCAACAATGTTCTTTGGATTAGCTTTCGGTAGAAAATCGAAATTAACTGTGGCATCAACCGCTTTTGTAACTTCGATGATTTTAATGATTGCACATTGGAATTGGATGGATCCATCAATCGGAAACTTACAGCCGGTTTTAAATTCGTATTGGTTAATGATCCACGTTGCAGTAATTGTAGCGAGTTACGGACCGTTTACTTTGGCCATGGTTTTAGGTTTAGTTGCTTTATTCTTGATGATTTTCACTAACGAAAACAACAAAGAAAGAATGAAATTAAGCATTGACGAAATCACCTACATAAACGAAATGGCACTAACAGTAGGTTTAGTCATGTTAACCATAGGAAACTTCCTTGGCGGACAATGGGCAAATGAAAGTTGGGGACGTTATTGGGGTTGGGACCCAAAAGAAACTTGGGCATTAATTAGTATTATGGTGTATGCATTTGTAATTCATGCACGATTTGTACCAGCATTAAGAGGAAGATGGATTTACAACGTAATGAGCGTTTTAGCTTTTGCCTCTATTTTAATGACCTATTTTGGAGTAAATTTCCACTTGAGCGGTTTACATAGTTATGCATCGGGAGAAAAACAAAATGTAACCTATTACTTTGTGATTTTAGCAATTGTTTTAATAATATCTGCAATAGCTTACTTTCCCTATAAAAAGTATTATAAAAAATAAGAATTTGGTCGCTAATTAGCGACCATTTTTTTTAAGAAATGTTTATCAAAAGTTGTATTTTAAAACCTTAAATTTGAAATAAAAAAGAGATGAAAAAATTAGTAACCTTGTTTTCTGTAGTAGCTTTATTTTTCAGTTGTCAAAATCAGGCACAAAAAAAACAATCAACTGCGGCAACAGCAACGACAACACCTATGGCAAAACAAACAATTTATCAATTCAAAGTAGAAGATTTGAGTGGTGATACTTTTGATTTTTCTACCTTAAAAGGAAAGAAAATATTAGTAGTCAACACGGCTTCTGAATGTGGTTTAACACCGCAATATGAACAATTACAAGCGATTTATGAGAAATACAAAGACAAAAACTTTGTAATCGTAGGTTTTCCTGCAAACAACTTTGGAGCACAAGAACCAGGAACGAATCAACAAATTGCTACTTTCTGCCAGCAAAATTATGGCGTTTCGTTTCCAATGATGGCTAAAATTTCGGTTAAAGGTGGCGATATGCATCCTGTGTATCAATTTTTAACGCAAAAAACTAAAAACGGTTTACAAGACAGTGAAGTGCAATGGAACTTTCAAAAGTATCTAATCAATGAAAATGGCGAATTAGCTAAAGTAGTGTCGCCAAGAACGTTGCCAACTGATGCAGAAATCGTAAATTGGATTGAAGGAAAATAGTTAGTAATCAGTGTTCAGTATATAGTGTTCAGTTTACTCTATTTATAGAAGACTGAACACTTTTTTTATAGAATTTTCTGAACAAAAACCGAATGCAACCATCGGTTAAACTTAAAGCCTGATTCTTTAATAAAACCAACTTCTTCGAAACCAAATTTCTTATGAAAATCGATGCTGTTGGTATTTTCTGAATCGATAACGCCAATCATCGTATGAAGGTTTTGTTGTTTGGCTCTTTCGATTAATTCGGTCAATAGTAATTTTCCGATGCCTTTCCCGATAGCATTCTTGTTCGCATAAACCGAATGTTCTACCGTGAATTTATACGCTTCTCTGAATCGGAATTCACTATAATAACCAAAACCTACGACTTTATTATTCATTTCGGCAACAATGACAGGAAATCCTTTCTGAAGTTTTTCTTCAAAAATAGCTTCTTGAGTGGGTAAAGTTCGCACGTTGTAATCGTACAAAGCAGTCGAATTCAAAATAGCATCGTTAATGATGTCTAAAATAGCAGGGCAATCTTGTATTTGATAGTCTCTAATTTTTATCTCCATTTCGTAAAGAAATTACGTAGTAAAAGTACTAAAAACCTTTTCAACTTCGTAACTTTGTACTCCAGTTATTTTTTTAAAATGATGTATCCAAAAATTCCTTTAGCGCAAAGCATTATCGAAATTTGCCAACAAAAAGGAGTCCAACATATCGTAATTTCACCAGGTTCGCGCAATGCGCCTTTGACAATTGGATTTACTAACAATCCGTTTTTCAAATGTTATAGTATTGCTGACGAGCGATGTGCTGCATTTTTTGCTTTGGGAATTGCCCAACAAATTCAGAAACCTGTTGCTGTTGTTTGTACTTCGGGTTCTGCGGTATTGAATTATTATCCTGCGGTGGCTGAAGCTTTTTATAGCCAAATTCCGTTAGTAGTCATTTCTGCGGATAGACCACAAAATAAGATTGATATTGGTGATGGGCAAACCATTCGTCAAGAAAATGTATTAGGAAATCATTGTTTGTACAATGCGAATTTGCGTGAAGATGCTTCGCCAGAAAACGACAATCACATTCAAATGGCGTTGCATGTTGCGATTACCCAAAAAGGACCAGTGCATATCAATGCACCATTCGAAGAACCGTTGTATGAAACCGTTTCCGAATTACAAGTCCAACCTGTAATCATCGATTTTACTGCCGAAGAAAAGCATTTCTCATTAGGAACTAACACAAAAGAAACTTGGAATAAAGCGACTAAGAAATTGGTTTTAGTAGGAGAGTTGTTTCCAAATTCGGTAGAACAAAAGTATTTAGATATTTTAGCGAATGACCCAAGTGTGGTAGTGTTAACCGAAAAGACATCCAATTTACATCACCCAACATTCATCGACCAAATTGATACTTTGATTACTCCATTTACGGATGAAGATTTCAAATCGTTTCAACCTGAAATTTTGTTGACTTTTGGTGGAATGGTAGTTTCGAAACGTATCAAAGCGTTTTTACGAAAATACAAACCAAAACACCATTGGCATGTGGACGAATTACGTGCGTATGATACTTTTGGAGCACTTACAAATCATTTTGAAACGAAAATCAATACTTTTTTGAGTCAGTTATTGACTGAAAATAAGATTGAAAGTTCTTATAAATCAAATATTGCGACTATTTGGAATGATAGAGTAGTGAAACATCAAGAATACACTGCAAAAATTCCGTTTTCAGATTTTAAAGTGTTTGATTTTATTTGCCAAAACCTGCCAAAAAACAGTCAGTTACAAGTGAGCAATAGTTCGGCGATACGTTACTTACAGTTATTTGATTTAGACAAAAGCATACAAGTTTTTTGCAATCGTGGTACTAGTGGAATTGATGGAAGTACTTCGACAGCCATTGGAGCTGCATCTGTGTCTGATTTACCAACGATTTTGATTACAGGTGATATCAGCTTTTTATACGATAGCAACGCTTTGTGGAACAATTACATTCCAAAAAACTTCAAAATCATTTTGTTGAATAACAGCGGTGGTGGTATTTTCAGAATTTTACCCGGTCATCAAGAAACGAAAACGTTCAACACCTATTTTGAAACATCACATCAATTAAACGCTTCCCATTTAGCTAAAATGTACGGTTTTGATTATTTTGAAGCGAATGATGAAGCTTCATTACAACAACAATATGTTAAATTCCTAAACCAAAACGAAAAACCAAGTATTCTAGAAGTTTTCACACCAGAAAAAGAGAATAATGGGATTTTATTGGAGTTTTTTAGAGGGTTGAAGTAAAGTTTTAGTTTATACTTTCCCTTTATACTTTGGATCAAAATCAACCATCCATTCAATGCCGTATTTATCTCTGAACATGCCAAAATAAGAACCCCACGGACTATCACTCATTGGATATTCGACAGTACCTCCAGCTGAAAGTCCGTTGAAAAGTTTATCGGCTTCTTCTCGACTTCCTGCGGTAATGGCTATTTTAGAACGGTTTTCATTTTCATTTACACGTCCCATACTTTCAGGAACATCATTGCCTATTAAAATATTGGTGCCAATAGGTAAAGCAATGTGCATGATTTTGTTGGTTTCACTTTCTGGAACAGGAAATTCTTCACTAGCCAAATCTTTGAAACGCATAATCTGGACAAACTCGCCACCAAATACCGATTGATAAAAAAGAAACGCTTCTTCAGCATTGCCATTGAAGTTGATGTGTGGATTGATTTGTGCCATGCGTTTTTTTTTAAATTATTTCAAGAAATATTATTGATAAAGTTACTTTTTATTTTTACCAGAGTTAAACTTAAAACGTTCAACTGGGCTTTCAGGGTTTTGTTTTTTAGTGGAAGGTTTGCCTTGTCCAAAAGGTTTTTTGTCCGTTGTAGTTTTAGGTTTGAATAGCTTTTTGGTTTCGGGTTTTTTGGCTTCTTTTGGTGTAGTGGTTTTATTTTTGGCAATTTGATCTAAAACTTCTCTTGGATTTTTTGGATTTTCTTTTGTGCCACGTAAGTAAATCACCAATCCGTTAAGGAAATTGCGCAACAATTGGTCGCCACATTCCATATAATTAGGATGGTCTTCGCTTCTGAATATATTGCCTAGTTCACCTTTAGAAACTCTAAAATTTACAAGGTTTAAAATTTCTATAATTTGGTCATCGCGTAACTGTAGTGCAACACGTAACTTCTTAAAAACATCGTTATTATTCATATATCATTTATTTATTGGAACACAGATTAGAGAAATTTTAAAAATCTTTTCTTCAACCTGAAACTTAAAACCTTGAACTCGAAACTCGAATACCTTTTAAAAAAGCCAAAGGTACGCTTTTCCAAATTCTTTGCTCCATAATTTTTCATTATGTTTTCCACCTTTAATTACTACTTTTTTTGTTAAATGCATACAAGTACAGCGTTTGTCATTAACTAAATCTACCATTTTGTCCATATCTTGTACCATGCTTTCACTTTCGCTATCGCCACAAAGGAAGTATAGTTTGGTGTTTAATTTTTTGGTATTTTCAGTTAATGTGTAAATCTCGTTTCCTAACCAAAATGATGGAGAGAAAATGGCAGCCTTTCCAAATACTTTCGGATATTTTAAAATTGCGTAATAAGAAACTAATCCTCCAAGAGAACTCCCTGCAATTGCCGTGTTCATTTTACCTGATTTGGTTCTATAATTGGAATCAATATGAGGCTTTAAGTTATTTACAATGAAATCTAAATAATTATCCGCTTTTCCGTTACTAAATTTTTCATTTGAAAAGGGAATAAGTTCTTGTGATCGTTTTTCGTTACCGTGCTCTATTCCTACAATAATTACTTCGGCTTTCAGAGAATCTAAGGTTTCATCAACATGCCATTCGCCAGCAAAAGCTGTTTTATCATCAAATAAATTTTGAGCATCGTGCATGTAAATTACTGGATATTTCTTTTTAGTAGTCTTGTAATTGTGAGGTAAATACAACCAAATCTTCTTGCTAGTCTGCAATTGTGGTACTTCAATTATAAATGTGGTCACTGTTCCTTGAGACAATCCATAAAAGTATGTTAATAAAAAAAGAGACAAAAATTGGAAAAACTGCTTTTTCATTTTATATTTGGTAAATCAACAATATAAAAATACGTTTTCAATGGATAGTTACCAAGAAAAAATAAGTTTATTACAGGAAATGATTGCTTTTGCATTAATTGATGGCGAATTGCACGATCGTGAGTATGATTTTTTGGAAATGGTAGCCATGGAATTGGAGATTGAGAAAGAAGTTTTTCATCAGTTATTTAAAAATAGAGGTGAAGTTACCGTAATAAAAGATGAATTTCATAGAATTTGTCAATTTTATAGGTTAGCGCTGTTAATGCATTGTGATGGTGTTTTGCACGAAGCGGAACAAATAAAAATCAACGAAATCGGTATTAACATGGGATTGAATCCCTATGCGATGAAACGCGTTTTAAATTTAATGAAAAACTCCCCAAACCGAATGGTTGAGGGAGATGTTTTATTAGCCGTTTTTACCGAACAGCATAATTAGCTTTTAGGCATTTCGTCAAAGTTTACCATCCAATTGATACCAAATTTGTCTGTAAACATTCCGAAATAAGCTCCCCAGAATGTCTTTTCCATTGGCATAATAATATGTCCTCCTGCTGAAAGTCCGTTGAAAAGTCTATCGGCTTCTTCTTTACTGTCAGTATTGATTGATACGGAGAAATTATTCCCAAAAGTAACGTCGCCACTAAACGAAGTACTGTCACTTGCCATTAAAATGGTTTCTTTGCTGATGGGTAAACTCACGTGCATGATGCGATTACCTTCTTCTTCACTAGGTGGTGGACAATTTTCATCCGCCGGCATGTCTTTGAAACGTCCGATGTAACTAAAATCGCCACCAAAAACAGATTTGTAAAAATTAAAAGCTTCTTCTGTATTACCATTAAAGGTAAGATATACATTTACTGTTGCCATATTGTTTTGTTTTTTGATTGATGTTTAAAGGTACGAAAATATTTTGTAACGTTAAGCTCCAAACTCAGTTTCATTAGCTTTAATGTAATCCACAATTAGCGTAACAATGTCTTCACCTTCTTCGCTAAAGAATTGTTCGTCTAAATCTTCCCAACCTCCAATTAAAGTTTCATCTGCTTTTTTGATGAAGTTTCTTCTGATTTCTACATCAGGTGAATAGGCTTTCGCAGGAAATAAACTCCAAGCTTTTGAGATTAACTCAGCGGTTTTAAATGCTTTTATTTCTTTGTAAGCAATAATTATGTCTTCAACAAAATCTCCAGCTTCCGAAGTAAAGAAAAACGAAAATCCGCCTTCTCCCATAGCGCCTTCAAAAATATCTACGTAAACGAAGACTTTTTCACCATCAGTTAATGCCGAAAAATCATCAGTTTCTTCTTTCTTTTCCCAAATAATCTCACCTATAGCTTCAATGATTTTGATCTCGTCTTCTAATTTTAGAATGCTTGCAATGTTGCTCATGTGTTTTTTATAAATGTTTTTTAATTTTATCATTTTCGTCATTTCAAGTGTTTTAATAAAATTACATTAGCTATTTTATCAAAAATGTTTCGAGAATTGTAGTAGTAAAATCGTTTCTATAATTCTCGATACCATTTTATATTTCGAAAACTAAGGTTTTTAAAACACAAAATCACTCGAAGTGACGTTTCGTTATTATTTTATTTTCTCTTGTAATGACTGAATTTCATCTCTGAATTTTGCTGCTTGCATAAAATCCAATTCTTTTGCTGCTTTTTCCATCATTTTTCGTAGGTCGCGAATTTTCTTTTCGATTTCAGGTTTGCTTAAGTATTGACTTTCTGGTTCGGCTGCTTTTAATATTTTTTCTTCGTAATAATGAGTGGAAACAGAATTACCGCTTAAAGCATTTCCTAAACTCTTATTTAACGCTTTAGGTTGGAGATTATTTTCAGTATTGTATCGAATTTGTTTTTCTCTTCTATAATTGGTTTCATCTATCGTTTTTTGCATGGAAGCTGTTATTTTATCCGCATACATAATCGCTTTTCCATTAACATTTCGGGCTGCACGACCCACAGTTTGTGTTAACGAACGATGACTTCGCAAGAAACCTTCTTTATCCGCATCTAAAATGGCTACAAGCGAAACTTCTGGTAAATCTAGTCCTTCACGAAGTAAATTCACACCAATTAAAACATCAAATAAACCTTTTCGTAAATCTTGCATGATTTCCACACGTTCTAATGTATCCACATCGGAATGAATATAACGGCATCGAATGGCTACTTTGGTTAGATATTTTGTTAATTCCTCCGCCATTCTTTTGGTTAATGTGGTGACTAAAACACGTTCGTCAGCTTCACATCGTACCTGAATTTCCTCAATTAAATCGTCAATTTGATTCGCACTTGGACGAACTTCGATAATTGGGTCCAATAAACCCGTTGGGCGAATCACTTGCTCCACATAAATTCCTTCCGATTTTTGCAATTCGTAATCCGCTGGTGTTGCTGAAACATAAACTACTTGATTCTGTAAAGCTTCAAACTCTTCAAACTTCAACGGTCGATTGTCCATAGCAGCTGGCAAACGAAAACCATATTCTACTAAATTTTCTTTACGGCTTCTATCGCCACCATACATGGCATGCACTTGAGAAATCGTAACATGACTTTCATCAACGACCATTAAATAATCATCTGGAAAATAATCTAACAGGCAGAATGGTCTTGTTCCAGGCTCTCTTCCGTCTAGGTAACGCGAATAATTTTCAATTCCAGAGCAATAGCCCAGTTCGCGAATCATTTCTAAATCGAAATTGGTGCGTTCTTCTAATCGTTTGGCTTCTAAATGTTTACCGATTTCTTTGAAATAATCTACTTGTTTAACCAAATCTTGTTGGATAGCCCAAATTGCATTTTGCAATACATCAGGCGATGTAACGAACATATTCGCAGGATAAATCGTTAGTTTTTCATAACGTTCAATTACTTGAGCTGTTTTGGCATCAAAGGCTTCAATTTCTTCAATTTCATCACCAAAAAAATGAATTCGGAACGGTTCATCGCCATAGCTTGGAAAGATTTCTACAATATCACCTTTGATTCTAAAGTTTCCAGGTGCAAATTCGGCTTCCGTTCTAGAATATAAACTTTGTACGAGTTGATGTAATAATTTGGTACGTGAAATTTGTTGGTTTACTTCCAAATTAATAACGTTTTTCTGAAATTCTACGGGATTTCCAATTCCGTACAAACATGAAACAGATGAAATCACAATAATATCTCTTCGACCCGAAAGTAGAGCAGAAGTAGTACTTAAACGTAATTTTTCTAATTCATCATTAATTGATAAATCTTTTTCAATGTAGGTTCCGGTAACAGGAATAAAAGCTTCGGGTTGGTAATAGTCGTAATACGAAACAAAATATTGTACCGAATTATTAGGAAAGAACTGCTTGAATTCAGAATATAATTGGGCTGCTAATGTTTTATTATGAGCTAAAACTAATGTTGGTTTTTGAACTTCTTGTACCACATTAGCCACTGTAAACGTTTTTCCAGAACCAGTTACACCTAATAATGTTTGGTATTTTTCACCATTAAGAATTCCTTTTGAAAGTTTTTCAATGGCTTGTGGTTGGTCACCAGTAGGTTTATAATCGGAAACGACTTGGAATTTCATTTAAAGTACAAAGTATAAGGTGTAAAGTACAAAGTTACAAAGTTAATCCCAACATTCCATCAATAATAAATCGCCTTTTTCGTGAGAGATAGAAACAATTCCGTCTTCGGTAACATAGTTGCTACTTCCTGTTTTATATCCAATTGTTAACGCATGATTAGACAGTGGATAAAATAAATTAGTCGAATGTATCCCTGTTACTTCACCTATGGGAATTAAAGAAATAGGGGTGTTCTTTGTGTACCATTTTTCAAACTTACTAGGTAATAAGAAGATTTTAGAATGATCGTCTAATAAAACGATTTTTAGTTCATTTCTAAATTTTACTATGCTAGTAATGTTGGTAATCGTATGATCAGCTCTTTTTCCTGTGGCCCAAATTACATTTACCGCTTTATGCCCTTTTTCTACGAGATAATCAAAGGCTTTTTCTAAATCAGTTTTATCTTGATTGGGCGCATATACAATTTCTAATGGATATTGTTTTTCTAAATAATATTCAGGGTTGAAACCACGATCAAAATCACCTAAAAGAACGTCAACTTTAATTCCGAGTTCTAATACTCGTTCAATAGCTGAATCTAAAACAATTACTAAAGGCGACCATTCTAACAATTGTTCCATTAATTCTTTACTGCATGCAGCTCCATTTGCAATAATTAAAGCGGGTTCTTGGTCGTCGCGAACGATATGATGTGATGACATTTTATTGGTTTAAAGTTTAATGTTTCAGGTTTCAAGTTTGAATTTTGAACTTGTTCACGGATTTTATTGAACTAAATAATTAACAGTGTCAATTTCAGATAAATGAAAATAACCTAAAGGGAAATTATTGCTATTTGTATTATTAAGAATGTTTCCTCTTATAGTGGCTGGTGGTGTAGCAAAAGGATTACCTGATCCGCTTCCTGCAATTTCAATTAATTTATTCATATAATTGTAATACCCTTTTGAAATACCTTGAACGCTTAAATCTAAAGTAATCCCGGGTTCGGTTTCACTACTTCCATAAAATCCGAACATGATATTTCCTTGAAAAAATTCATCACTAACAACTCCAAATTCAGGAATTTGTTTATTAGGGTTTTTTACGCGTAATAAATAGTAATTTTCTTGGGCACCATTGTCTTGGTAAAAATACTTAATTTGAATTTGATCTTCACCACCAAATCCTTGAACAGTTTCTTGTGTTACATTAATGATGTCAGGTGTTGCATATAGTGTGTTTGTTGCAGTGTAAATTTCACCATCATATAAAACTTCTAAACGATAAGTTTCGCCAATAACGGGTTGGAAATTACTACAAACATATTTTTCAGTGTTTGGAACTTGAACAAAATTGAAAACTTGATCTAAACTATTGGTTACGGTAACAATTGCTCCGTTAGCGGGAAGAATGTCATTTGTATAAAAATTATTGGTCAAGCTCAATTTTATAGTCTGATTTTCTCCAGAAGTTCCCTTTTCCCACTTAATGATAGCTTCAATTACGAGTTTTGGCTCTGCATTTGATAAATCAACATTTACGACTTCTTCACAGCTTGTAAAGATAGTAGTGGATAAAAATACGATATATATTAAAATCTTTTTCATACATCTAAAATTTAAAATTATAAGAAACAGATGGAACAATACCAAAAATGGAAAGTTTAACAGCTTCATTTGCTCCTGTTTCAGCGTTTTGTCTGAATGTTATAGAGGCGGCATTATAGCGACTATAGATGTTATAGATTCCGAAAACCCATTCGCCTTTAAATTTACTGTCTTCATATTTTTTGGGTGATAATGTAGCTGAAATATCCAATCTATGATAAGCAGGTAATCGATCTTCATTTCTTGAATTGTAGCTAGGAACGGTTACACCTTCAAATACATATTTTCCTGTTGGAAAGGTTACAGGTTGTCCTGACTGAAGCGTGAAATTGGCACCAAAACTCCATTGTTTGTTGTATTTATAACTTCCAGTTATCGCTAAATTATGGGTTTTATCATAAGCAGAACGATACCAATTACCGTTATTAATGCCAATTTCTGTAGGTGTTCTGCCTGGAGTTTGTTGCTCAGATCGCGATAACGTATAAGCTATCCAACCATTTAAACGTCCTTCATTTTTTTTAATCATCATTTCTAAACCATAAGAGCGCATTCTTCCGTTCAGGATAACTTGTTCTATTGCTTCATTGGCAATTAAATCTGCACCATCAATATAATCTATTCTGTTTTGAACTTTTTTGTAATAGGTTTCGAGTTCTAAAGTGTAATCTCCTTCTTTGAAATTTTTGAAATATCCAATAGCAATTTGATCTGCCAGTTGAGGTTTAATATATTGATCACTTGGTGTCCAAACATCTAATGGAGTAGGAGATTGCGTGTTTGAAATCAATTGCATATACTGAACCATTCGGTTGTAACCTGCTTTTATAGATTGATCTTTATCAATTTCGTAAGATAAAGTGAAACGGGGTTCAAAGTTTGAATAATCTGCTATTTTTTCGTTTGAACCAAAATATTTAGTACTTGTTGGTGTTGCTTTTTCATAAATTTTTAACTCTTCATCATACAAAACAGGTTGGTTGTTTTCGTAATAATTTACAGTTGAGGCACCTACACGATAAAAAGTACTAAAACGAACACCAGCCATTACAGAAAGTTTTTCGGTTAAATTACGCTCTATATCTGCATATAATGCGTTTTCAAATGCATATTTTTTATCTAATTGACGGTAATTGATTGAAGATTCTTCATTCAAAGGTTTTATTGTGCCTGGATTGATATCGAATTTTGTCACATTTGCACCAAAATTCACTTTTGTTTTTTCAGAGGCATAATATTTAAAATCGTACTTTAAGTTGTAGTTTTGGATGGTAGATTCCCAATTAAATCCGATAAAATCCAAATCCAATCCGTAAAAATAATTGCTGTAAATCAGCGATAAATTAGAAAATAGTTTGCTAGAAAATAAATGATTCCATCTCATATTTAGAGTAGAATTACCATAAATATTTCGGAAAGATTCATTTAAACTAAAAACATCCCTCCCAAAGTAACCCGATAAATATAAGTTGTTGTTAGAATTAAGCTTGTAATTCAATTTGGTATTTAAATCATAGAAGTAAGCCGAATTTTCATTATCCGTTAATTTTAAGAATAAATGTGCATACGAACCTCTTCCTGCCACAAGAAATGAACCTTTATCTTTTACAATGGGACCTTCCGCCAACAAACGGCTCGAAATTAATCCAATTCCACCATTCATGCTGAATTTATTACTATTTCCGTCTTTTTGATACACATCTAAAACGGAAGCTGCTCTTCCTCCAAAACGAGCTGGAATTCCGCCTTTATACAATTTTAAATCTTTAATAGCATCAGCATTAAATACTGAAAATAATCCAAAAACGTGCGATGTATTATACAGAGTAGCTTCATCTAATAATACTAAATTTTGATCGGCACCACCACCACGAACGTTAAAGCCCGATTGCCCTTCCCCAGCATTTGTGACTCCTGGTAAAAATAAAAGCGATTTGATAATATCAACTTCACCCATTAAAACAGGCATTTGCTTGATGGTGCTAATGGCCAGTTTATTAACACTCATTTCAGGTTTTTTGATGTTAGTTTTATAGGCGTTTTCTGTAACTACAACTTCCTTTAATTCTTGTCTTCCTTCTTTCAAACTAAAGTTTTTCTTTGTGTTTTGACTAATTTCTATTTTTTCTGAAATAGTTTCAAAACCAATATAGCTTATTTGAATATTGTAATTGCCTTTTGGTAAAGTAATCGAATAAAAACCATATTCATTTGTATAAGCCCCGATATTTAAATCTGAAACATATACCGAAACACCTATTAATGTTTCATTATTATTGGCATCAGAAATAACTCCACTAAGAGTCACTTTTTCCTGCCCGAATCCTAAAATTGAAAAAAAGAATAAAAACCAATAAAGTTTTTGTTGTGGAATCATTTCGGTATAGATTTTGTACTACAAATTTCACAAAAAAAATGTGCAATACTTTAAAACATATGTTAATTTGTGATCAAAAAACAATTATTGTTTTAAATTTACGACTTTCAAAATATATAGAATGAAAAATAGTTTATTTATTTTGTTTTTCCTTTTTAATCTAACTTTAATTTTTGCTCAAAAAGATAATCCTTTTAAGAGTGCTAAGTTAAAGTTGAATTGGGATGAACCATCAAAAGTAGAAACAAATCAAAATACAGTAACATTGCCTTACAAAAGTATTTTTGATAAAGACGATAGTTATTTAAAACGTTATTCGATTCTGAACCAAAAAAAAGGTGAAGAGAGTGTTATGGTTCAAAAAAACGAATTTAAAAACCCTGGTGAAGAAATAAAAAATAAATTAAACAATCAAGATAAAACTATTAAGCCAGAATATAGAAGCAATCAGTTTTTAGGAGAATTTAGAAGTAAAGGAAAATATTTGAAAATTGTTTGTAGAGATCATGAATATCCTGATGGCGATCGTGTTCGACTTTATATTAATGATAAACCCATTATTAATGATATTCTTTTAGAAGCAGCTCCAAAAGAATTTTATGTAGATTTGAATGACGGATTTAATAAGTTAGATTTTGTTGCTTTAAATCAAGGAACATCTGGACCCAATACAGCCGCTTTTAGTGTTTATGATGATGCAGGAAATTTAATTACTTCAAATGAATGGAATTTGACTACTGGTGTCAAAGCTTCTATAATAGTAATAAAAGAAGAACCAAAGAAAACCCAATAAAAAAAGCAACCATTTGGTTGCTTTTTTGTTGAATTGATGTTATTTAGCTTAATCTTGCTAAAATACTATTTAATGTTTCACTTGGACGCATTGCTTTTTCTGTTAATTCAAAACTTGGATGATAATAACCTCCAATTTTTTGTTCTTTACCTTGAGCATCAATTAATTCTGCATCAATTTTAGCTTCGTTAGCAGTCATTGCTTCTGCAATTGGAGCGAAAACTGCTTTCAATTCAGCATCCTTGCTTTGGTTTGCTAACGCTTGTGCCCAATAATAAGCTAAATAAAAATGAGAACCTCTATTGTCAATTCCACCTACTTTTCTTGCAGGCGATTTGTCTTCTGCTAAGAATTTAGCGTTTGCTTCGTCTAAAGTATCTGCTAGAACTTGTGCTTTTGCGTTGTTTTGTGTTTGTGCTAAATGCTCTAAGGAAGCTTGTAGCGCTAAGAATTCACCTAATGAATCCCAACGTAAATAGCCTTCTTCAATAAATTGTTCTACGTGTTTTGGAGCTGATCCACCAGCACCCGTTTCAAACAATCCACCGCCGTTCATTAATGGAACGATAGATAACATTTTAGCTGAAGTTCCTAATTCTAAAATTGGGAATAAGTCGGTTAAATAATCACGTAATACGTTTCCAGAAACTGAAATCACGTCTTTTCCTTGACGGATGATTCGTAATGTTTCTTTCATCGCATCTTTTACATCCATAATGCGAATGTCTAGGCCTGTTGTATTGTGATCTTTTAAGTATTTTTCAACTTTTTTGATGATTTCTCTATCGTGTGCTCTGTCTTTATCTAACCAGAAAATAGCTGGAGTATCAGATAATCTTACTCTGTTAACCGCTAATTTTACCCAATCTTGAATAGGAGCATCTTTCGTTTGACACATTCTGAAAATGTCACCCGCTTCTACTTTTTGAGATAATAAAACGTTTCCATTTTCATCTTCCACGTTTACAACTCCATTTTCTTTTAATTGGAATGTTTTATCGTGCGAGCCATATTCTTCTGCTTTTTGAGCCATTAATCCAACATTTGGAACAGAACCAATAGTTTTAGGATCTAAAGCACCATTTTGTTTCATTTCTTCAATACAAGCCGCATAGAAACCAGCATAAGAACGGTCTGGAATAATAGCAATTGTGTCTTCTTCTTTTCCTTCAGCATTCCACATTTTTCCACCACTTCTTGCTAAAGCAGCCATAGAAGCATCCACAATTACGTCAGAAGAAACGTGGAAATTAGTAATTCCTTTTTCTGAATTTACCATTGCCACACGAGGACCATTTGCTAAAGCATCAGCAATGGCTTGTTTGATTTCCGCTTCTTGAGGAATTCCAGCAATTTTGTTGTATAAATCTTGTAATCCGTTATTTGGATTTATATCTAATGATTTGAATAAATCAGCATATTTCGTATAAACATCTGCAAAGAAAGTTTCAACGATAGCTCCAAAAATAATTGGATCCGAAACTTTCATCATAGTTGCTTTTAAATGCGCAGAAAGCATCACATTTTTCGCTTTAGCATCCGCAATGGTAGCTGCTGCAAATTGTTTTAAAGCATTCAGGTTCATTACAGAACTGTCAATTACTTCACCAGCTTTTAGGTTAGCGAAATCTTTTAAAACAGTAGTTGCTCCATTATCTGAATTGAAAACGATTCTGAATTTTCCATCTTTTTCAACTGTAGTAGAAGTTTCAGTTCCGTAGAAATCACCTGAATTCATATGTGCAACTTCTGTTTTACTATCTGATTCCCAAGCTCCCATTCTGTGTGGATTTGCTTTTGCGTAGTTTTTAACCGCTTTTGGAGCTCTTCTGTCTGAATTTCCTTCACGTAATACTGGGTTTACAGCAGAACCTAGAACCTTAGCATATTTTGCTTTGATTTCTTTTTCCGTATCGTTTTGTGGCTCTTCTGGATAGTTAGGAATATTAAAACCTTGAGATTGTAATTCAGCAATTGCTTCTTTTAATTGAATTACAGAAGCTGAGATGTTTGGTAACTTAATAATATTAGCTTCTGGAGTATTCGCTAATTGACCTAATTCGGTAAGTGCGTCACCAACTTTTTGGTCTTCTTTTAAGAATTCTGGGAAGTTTGCTAAAATTCTTCCTGCCAAAGAAATATCTCTAGTTTCAATAGCGATATTTGCAGGTTTGGTAAATGCTTTTACAATTGGTAAAAACGAATGCGTTGCCAACATTGGCGCCTCATCCGTAATGGTATACATTATTTTTGATTGGTTGGACATGAATGTTATGTGTTTGTTTTGAATATAATTTGTAAAATCTGCCAAATATAGGAAATTTGAAAGAAATAATTCATGATAAATGCTTAAATCTTGAATAAAATTCAATAAAAAAAGCCACAACAATGTTGCGGCTTTTTATACTTGAGAAAGTACAAATTAGTTTTTGTATCTTCTTTCTTTGATTTTTGCTTTTTTACCTGTAAGATCTCTAAAGTAGAAGATACGAGCTCTACGTACTTTACCTCTTTGGTTAACTTCAATTTTTTGTAAAGCTGGCATGTTTACAGGGAAGATACGCTCAACACCTACAGCACCAGACATTTTACGAATTGTAAAAGTTTCAGTAGCTCCAGCTCCTCTTCTTTGAATTACAACTCCTTTGAAGAACTGAGTTCTAGTTTTTTCACCCTCTTTAATTTCGTAGTACACAGTGATAGTATCACCCGCACCAAATTCAGGGAAATCTTTCTTTGCAATTAATTCGTTATTTACGAAATCAACTAAATTTGACATAGTTTTAATTATAAAAGTTTGATTCAAAGCAACATACACGTCTATCGCCAGAGGTTGGTTTAAAGTGGGTGCAAAATTAAGTTTTTTTATTTAAAATCCAAAACTTTTCTACTCTTTTTAATGATAAAGCACTTT
The DNA here is from genome assembly GCF_036782315.1 of Flavobacterium sp. GTDB lineage: Bacteria > Bacteroidota > Bacteroidia > Flavobacteriales > Flavobacteriaceae > Flavobacterium. The sequence continues at coordinate 113,757 of NZ_DAIPZK010000007.1, read as the reverse complement.
GTTTCGGAAGGAATTTAAAAATGTATCGATAAAAGTAGTTATTAAGAGGTCAATTTCTGATGACGTTTTTAATTCAAAAGGATTTATTTCAGGATGTTTTTTTAAGAATTCTGGATCTACAACACTATATCCCATTTTCCATTCAGAGAAATTGCGTTTTTTTACAGATTCATTTGCAACTACAATAATATTTCGATGTCGATTGTCATTTACAATTTTTTTATAGGTGATTTCAACCGCTTCTTTTTCACCTTCTAGGATTTGCATAAAATTACCATCAGAATAAAGAAGTAAACCTGTTATTCCGTTTTTTTGATTGTTATTTCTTGAAACTTTTAATAAATCATTAATTTCCTCGTCGGAAAATATTTTAATTCCTGAACTTAAATAAATGATACGATGCATTTTTTATAAATTAGCACAATAAATTTACAAAAAAGTTAAAACAAAAAAGCTAATCTTCTAATAAATCTGGTCTTCTTTTTTTTGTGTGTTCGTATGCCATTTCTTCTCGCCATTTCTCAATTTTTCCAAAATTACCGCTTAATAATACTTCTGGAACTTTTAATCCTTTGTATTCAGCCGGACGAGTGTAGATAGGTGGAGATAGTAAATTGTCTTGAAAACTATCAGTTAAAGCAGAAGTCTCATCGCTTAAAACTCCTGGAATTAAACGAATAATTGCATCGCAAAAAACAATAGCGCCAATTTCACCACCACTTAATACATAATCACCAATTGAAATTTCGCGAGTAATGTGCATATCGCGAACTCGTTGGTCAACCCCTTTATAATGTCCGCACAAAATCATAATGTTTTCGTACATTGAAATGGAATTTGCCATTTTTTGATTCAGCGTTTCGCCATCAGGTGTCATGTAGATGATTTCGTCGTAGGTTCTTTCGCTTTTTAGTTTCGAAATACAATCGTCAATAGGTTGCACCATCATTACCATACCAGCACCACCACCAAACTGATAATCGTCTACACTTCGTTGTTTATTCGTAGTGTAATCTCTTAAATTGTGAAAATGGACTTCAACCAATCCTTTCTGAATGGCACGTTTCATGATGGAAGCCTCAAAAGGACTTCGCATTAATTCGGGTAAAACGGTAATAATATCAATTCGCATGGTGCAAAGATAGTAGATTATTTTTTAGTTGCTGAAAGCGAATACACCATTGGAATTTTGTTTTCTAGATGCTTGATTCGGAACTTATTCTGTTCAAATTCTTCGGTATTATTGAAGCAATTATAAGGTGAGTAATCGAATTCGTTAAAACAATTAATTTCTAATCCGTGTGAAATCAAAGCATTTAAAACTTCCGAAATAGGATGGTTCCAAGTAATAGTTTGTGCAGTAATTTCAGAATATCGATCGGCATAAGTTCCAGATTCGTCTTCAATTATTGGCTCTGTATTGAAATAGTTATAGAAAACTTCTTTGAAATTATTATCAAACATCCAAACTACAGGATGAAATTCAGCAAAGACAAATTTCCCATCAGGTTTTAAGAAATGCGAAATTATTTTTGCCCATTTGTCCAAATCAGGAAACCAGCCAATCGTACCATAACTGGTGAAAACAATATCGAATTTTTCGTCCAAATGATTCGGTAAGTCATAAATATCACAACAAATGAAAGTTGCATCTAAATTTAATTTTTGGTTGATTTCTATAGCTTTTTCAATGGCTTTGTCTGATAAATCGATACCAGTTGCTTTGGCGCCCATTCTCGAAAAAGTCATAGTATCTTGACCAAAATGACATTGTAAATGCAAAACTTTTTTTCCAGAAACATCGCCAAGTAAATCCAATTCAATCGAATTCAATGTTGATTTTCCTTTCAAAAAACCATCCATATCATAAAAATCGGAGTTCACGTGAACCTCTACTTTGTTGTTCCAAGTTTGTTTGTTGATGTTTAGGTAATCATTCGCTTCCATTGTAATCGATATTTGTTTATCAAATCTACCATTAATTTTGTAATTTTGCACTTTCAAATTTAAAAACAAAAGCATGGAAAACGGTATATACGCTAAATTCAATACTTCAAAAGGTACTATTTTAGTAAAATTAACGCACGATTTAACACCAGGAACGGTTGGAAATTTCGTAGGATTAGCAGAAGGACAATTAGAAAATTCAGCTCGTCCCATGGGAAAACCATATTACGACGGATTAAAATTTCACCGAGTAATTCCTGATTTTATGATACAAGGTGGTTGTCCTCAAGGACAAGGAACTGGTGGTCCTGGGTACAATTTTGATGATGAGTTTCATCCAACTTTACGTCACGATGGACCTGGAGTTTTATCAATGGCTAATGCTGGACCTGGAACTAATGGTTCTCAATTCTTTATCACTCATGTTGAAACGGCTTGGTTAGATGGAAAACACACGGTTTTTGGTCACGTTGTGGAAGGACAAGATGTCGTAGATGCTATTGCACAAGGCGATACTATTAATTCATTAGAAATTGTAAGAGTAGGTGAAGAAGCTGAAAAATGGAATGCAATTGAAGCATTTAGAACATTTGAAGGTTCAAGAGAGAAAAGAATTGCTGAGCAAAAAAGATTGGCAGAAGAAGCGTTAGAAAAATTAGCTGCTGGTTTTCAAAAAACAGAAAGCGGTTTGCGTTACCAAATCATCCAAAAAGGAAGTGGTAAACAAGCTGAAAAAGGTAAAAAAGTATCGGTTCACTATCAAGGTGCTTTAGAAAACGGGCAAGTTTTTGATTCTTCCTACAAAAGAAAACAACCAATAGACTTCACTTTAGGTATTGGTCAGGTAATCGAAGGTTGGGACGAAGGTATCGCTTTATTAAAAGTAGGTGACAAAGCACGTTTTGTGATTCCTTCATACTTAGGATACGGTTCTAGAGGTGCTGGAGGAGTAATTCCGCCAGATGCAACTTTAGTATTTGATGTAGAATTAATGGATGTGAAATAAAGTTTGAAGTACGACATAAAAAGTACGAAATTATAGAAATCCCGGAACCTAGTTTCGGGATTTTTTCTTTGGTATCATTTTTGTATTTTTACATCCAATTCCAATCTATGAAAACCAAATTATCTTTTTTCTTTCTATTATTCTCTTTGTTCTCATTCGGGCAAGTGCCGCATTGTGGGTTTGATTTTACTTCGTATTTGGTTGTAAAAGCCCATGAAGAAGGAAAAACAGATAATATTCCCGATTTAAAAATCACGTTGGTTAACGAAAAAGGAGAAGAAGTCATCAACGAGAATAATAAATACAGTTGGAAATACGGTAATCAAGCTTTGGTTTTTACTCGAAATCATTTAATAAGCAAACCAAACGAACCCGAAAAATGGTTTTTTCCCTATTCAGGTGATACGTATTTACTTTCGGTGACCAACACGTTTCCTGCAGAAGAATTCTATATTAAAATTCAAGATGCAAAAGGAAAATACAAAGAGCAATTAGTCCAATTGCAAGCTTTTAATATGTATATTTTATGTTCAAGTGAAAACGAACGTCAAGCAAGATCTTTCGGACCAAGAACAAATAATCCAATTGAAGTGATTTTAGTTAGAAAGTAGTTTTTTCTGACCACTGAATACTTTTCTACTTCCACTTAATATTACACCCAATGCTAGGTTTCTGCTCAGCATTAATTAATCTATTGGTAACCACACCATCAATAGCACTTCGTAAATCGGAACCACTTAATGGAATACCGTTGGCTGGTCGACTGTCGTCTAATTGTCCGCGGTAAACTAGTTTGTTTTGATTGTCAAAAAGATAAAAATCAGGCGTACAAGCCGCATCGTAAGCTTTGGCTACTTCTTGAGTTTCGTCATATAAATATGGGAATTCAAATCCGTTTTCAAAGGCAAATTCGGTCATTAATTCGGTGGCATCTTGAGGATATTTTACAATATCATTACTTGAAATCGCCACAAATCCAATGCCTTGCACACGATAATCATTCACCACACGAATTACTTCTTCCATCACATGATGCACAAACGGACAATGATTGCAAATAAACATCACTACTGTTCCTTTTTCACCTTTACAATCAGCAAAAGTTTTAAAATCAGTAGCATTAGTATCTTTCAAATTGAAATCTGGAGCAATAGTGCCTAGTGGTAACATGTTAGAAGGAGTTTGAGCCATTTGAAATTAGAATTTAGAATTTTGAATATGCTTAATTGTTTTTTGGAACACAGATGACACAGATTTGAGAAATTTAAACAGATTTTTTTAATTTTTTAATTTCTTCAATCCGTGTTCCTAAATAAATTTTTTAAAATTGTACTCGGTAATTATACGTACCAAATCTTTTATTGTTACAAAATGCGTCAATACTTTTTTTTGGAATTGCATTTTCTTACTTTTGCATAACAACACAACATACTATGTACAAAATCTTCATTCGTCCGTTACTTTTCTGTTTTGATCCAGAAAAAGTGCATTATTTTACTTTTTCATTGATTCGTTTTCTGAATAAAATTCCAGGTTTTTCAAGTTTGTTTCAAGCGCTTTATGAAGTTAAAGATGTTCGTTTAGAAAGAGAAGTTTTCGGAATTAAATTCAAAAATCCGGTTGGATTAGCGGCAGGATTTGATAAAGATGCAAAGTTATATCAAGAGTTGTCAAATTTTGGTTTCGGATTTATTGAAATTGGAACATTAACTCCTTTAGGACAAGAAGGGAATCCAAAAAAACGTTTGTTTCGTTTAAAAGAAGACAATGCCATTATAAACCGAATGGGTTTTAATAATGGTGGTGTAAAAGAAGCGGTAGAACGCTTGAAAAAGAATAAAGGCGTTTTAATTGGTGGAAACATTGGAAAAAATAAAGTCACACCAAACGAAGAAGCAGTAAAGGATTACGAAATCTGTTTTGAAGCTTTGTTTCCGTATGTTGATTATTTTGTAGTGAATGTGAGTTCGCCAAACACGCCAAATCTTCGCGAATTGCAAGATAAAAAACCTTTGACCGAGTTGTTGCAAACGCTTCAAGATAAGAACAACTCAAAACCAAAACAAAAACCAATTTTACTAAAAATCGCTCCCGATTTAACCGATGAGCAACTTTTAGACATCATTGATATCGTAAACGAAACTAAAATTGCAGGTGTAATTGCTACAAATACAACAATTTCTCGCGAAGGTTTACAATCGGAAAACAAATCGGAAATGGGTGGTTTATCTGGTAAACCATTAACGAAACGCTCTACTGAAGTGATTCATTTTCTTTCAGAAAAAAGCAATAAAGCGTTTCCAATCATAGGAGTAGGAGGTATTCACACAGCGGAAGATGCGATTGAAAAACTGAATGCTGGTGCAAGTTTAGTACAATTGTACACAGGATTTATTTACGAAGGTCCGGCTTTAGTGAAAGCGATTAACAAAAAGATTTTAGAAAATAGCTAGTTGTACTAGTAAACCAATTAATAAAGCAATTCCGAAACTTAATAAAGTTCCGATGAGCACATATTCGGTGAGTTTTCGGTCTTTTGCGGCTTTCAAATCGCCAAATCTAAAAATGGATTTTGCTGCCAATAAAAATCCGATAGCTTCAAAATGATTTGTCAAAATGAAGCAAAAAATGAATAATCGTTCTAAAATTCCTATGTAATTTCCAGCGTTTTCTAGCGAATTGTCTTTTGTCTTTTTTTCTGGTGTCCAAATAGATATAATATTTCGAATGATTATTGATGTAGGTTTGGTTAATAAAACAATACCAGTTAGGATAATCCAGAAATTATTTCCAAAAAAGTTAAGATCTAGTGGGATTTTGGTGTAAAAAAAGGTGATTGCAAATAAGGTTATTACATGTAAAAATTGATCTAAAAGAAACCAAAATCTTTTAGTTTTTTTAGTTTGAAATTGTAATTTGATATAGTCTATTATGCCGTGAAAAATGGCTAAAAGAAGTGCATACCACAAAAAATCTTTCTCAAATACGATTGCAAAAGCTAAAACCCCGTGAAGAAGTATATGGTAATACAAGTAAATACTTTTGTGCTTTTTCTTTTCTTTATTTACCACCCAAGCGGTAGGTTGCAATAAAAAATCGCCAATTAAATGTGCTAAAAGTAGTTTTACGAGTACAATCATACTTCAAGAGTTTTAATTTTTTTTCTAAAATAATTTTCAACTTGCATTAATAAGTCAAAATTAGAGCGCTTTTGTCTTCTGCTCACTGCCGCCTGATTAATACCGAGTTTTACACCTATTTCTTCTTGCGAAAGAGTAGGGTTTTGAATGGCAATTAAAACAAATTCAGCTGATTGTTGTAGCCAATTGTCCATGAAGGATAAACTTAATTTTAGCATTAGATTTAATTCTTCGTCAAAAGCTTCGTTTCCTGAATTTAAAGCTAAATTTACTTTTTGTTTTTTTAAGGTTTCAAATGTTTCTCCTGAGCGAACAAAGGCTGTTCCGTTACTTTCTGTTATTTTTCTGGTTTTGTAAGTTTTATCTCCAAATCCCAAACTCATTCGTACATCTAAATTGATAGATTTAAAAAAGGCTTTGATTTGAAATGCAATTAATAATGCATCTTCTGGATTTTTAATTTCCATTTGAAGTTCATCACCACGGTAAATTTCCCAATCATTTGGAGATTTTCCAAAAGTTAGTAATAAAGCTTTAAAATCATTAATCCATTTTTTGGAAGAAAGCTTTCTTGAATTGATTATATCTGCTGTAAGTATCACAATCATATTTCAAATGTACTAATTTTTTTTTACAAATCTAAATTTATTACCAAAAAACGTAATATTTGTTATTATTACCAAAAAACGTAATATTTTTAATTATTACCAAAATGTGTAATATTATGTTTTTAAAGAATGTAAAAAAACGATTTCATAAAATAGAATACTTTATTATCTTTGAAGCTATGAACGAAATCAAAATTATCGAGTGTCCGCGCGATGCCATGCAAGGCATTAAACCGTTTATTCCTACCGAAAGAAAGGTGAAATACATTCAATCGTTATTGCGTGTAGGTTTTGATACTATTGATTTTGGAAGTTTTGTTTCGCCAAAAGCTATTCCGCAAATGCAAGATACAGTTGAGGTATTAGCGCAATTAGATTTGTCGGCAACGAATAGCAAATTATTAGCGATTATCGCCAATACACAAGGCGCTCAGAATGCTTCTGTTCACAAAGAAATCCAATATTTAGGTTTCCCTTTTTCGATTTCCGAGAACTTTCAAATGCGAAATACGCACAAAACGATTGCTGAGAGTTTGGTAACTTTGCAAGAGATTTTAGAAATTGCTGATAAATCAAATAAAGAAGTCGTTACATACATATCAATGGGATTTGGAAATCCGTATGGCGATCCATGGAATGTTGAAATTGTAGGCGAATGGACAGAAAAATTAGCGAATATGGGAGTGAAAATCCTATCACTTTCGGATACTGTTGGAAGTTCGACTCCTGAAGTTATTGATTACTTGTTTTCTAATTTGATTCCGAAATATCCAAATATCGAATTTGGTGCGCATTTACATACTACGCCAGACAAATGGTTTGAAAAAATTGATGCGGCTTACAATGCAGGTTGTCGTCGTTATGATGGCGCGATTCAAGGTTTTGGTGGTTGTCCGATGGCAAAAGATGATTTAACGGGTAATATGCCAACAGAGAAACTATTGTCGTATTTCACTACGAAAAGAGAAAATACCAATACAAGCCCAATGAGTTTTGAAAGTGCTTATAACGAAGCAACTAAATTATTTGGAGAGTTTCATTAATCCTTTTTTTTTCGTTTAAACGTTTTGTAAATTTCTACCCAAAGTACAGAAATACTTCCCACTAAAACACAGATTCCTAATTGGGAACCGCTAACCATTTCAAACAAGAAGAAGTCTGAAAATGCAGGAATAAACAGAAGTAATCCTGTCAGTAAAATGGTGATTCCGATGATCAATCCCACCAAGTTATTTTTGTATTGAATCGTTTTAAAAATTGAATAATAAAACGAACGATTGGCTAATGTTAATACAATGTTAGAAGTAATTAAAGTTAAAAATATCAACGTTCTAGTTCCATTTTCCGACATTTGCGCTCCAATCGCATATTGATAAATAAATAACAATCCCAATGTAATTACTAATCCTTGAATGATGCTAATGAGTACTTCTTTTAGCTTAAAGAAAGTTGTGCTTAGTGGTCTTGGTTTTTGTAGCATTAAATTGTCTTCCATAGGTTCATTTTCATAAATAATGGAGCAAGTTGGTCCCATAATAATTTCTAAGAAAATAATATGAACGGGTGTGAAAATATTTGGATACATCCAACCTAAAGCTAATGGAATAAACACAATTAAAATAATGGGAATATGAATCGAAATAATGTATTGAATCGCTTTTTTTAGGTTGATGTAGATTTTTCTACCCATAGCAATCGCATCGATCATTCTTTCGAAATTATCGTCAACTAGAATTAAATTCGCAGCTTGTTTCGCAATTTCCGTTCCTTTTTTGCCCATAGCAATTCCGATGTGTGCTGATTTTAAAGCAGGCCCATCATTTACACCATCACCAGTCATCGCAACGATTTGGTTGTTTGCTTTCAAGGCTTGAATAATTTTAAGCTTAGCTTCTGGAAACATTCGGGTGAAAATAGTAGTTTCCATTACTTTTTCTTTTAAAGTAGCTTCGTCCATTGCCATTAATTCGTCTCCATTCAATACTTTATCTGCGTTTTTAAAACCAACTTGTTTTGCAATGGTAGAAGTAGTTTCAGCATTATCTCCAGTAACAATTTTTACTTGAATTCCGGCTTTGTAAAACGTTTCAAAAACTGCTTGAATATTGTGTTTTGGAGGATCGTAAAATGCTACTAATCCTTTAAAATGAAACTTTAGCTCTTGTTGGGTTGCTGGATAATTTGTTCCTGAAAAGTCAGAAGCACCAACGCCCAAAACTCTAAATCCTTTTTGCATCATGGCTTTCATCGCTACTAAAATCTGATTTTTTTCAGCTTCACTTAAATGACTAACCGCTATTAATGCTTCAGGCGCTCCTTTTGCAGCAATGATTTTTTTACCTGAGTTATTCTCAAAAACGTGTGTCATCATGGGTGGTTTTCCACTTAATGGATATTCATGAACCAACTTGAAATAAGGTCGTTCGTCTTCGCTTTCCAACTTAGAATAGGCTTCATGAATCGCAATTTCCATAGCATCAAACGGAATAGGTTCGCTCGACCACATGGCGTAATTCAATACTTCTTCTGCTTCGGGATTTAGTTTTTGTTTTGTGTCAACAATCGAATTGGATTTAAAAAGATACAATTCAGCTAAACTCATTCGGTTTTCAGTAATGGTGCCTGTTTTGTCGGTGCAGATTACAGTGGCGCTACCTAAGGTTTCTACTGTTTTGGTTTGTTTGGTAATAATTCCCATTTTCATCAAACGCCAAGCACCTAACGCCATAAATGTTGTAAATGCAACTGGAATTTCTTCTGGAATAACGCTCATAGCCAAGGTTAAAGCCTTTAATAAACTATCTAGAACTAATTTGGAGTTATAGTAATTAATCGCCCAAACAATCACAAATATAACTAAACCGATGATTGACATTTTGGTAACGAAATTCCCTATTTGAATTTGCAATGGTGTTTTTTCTTCTTCAATGGTATTTAAACTCGAACCAATTTTTCCTAATTGTGTTTTATTTCCAATAGCAGTTACTTCGCAAATTGCAAGGCCTGAAGCTACAATCGTGCCTTGAAAAACTTGTTTGTCTTCGGATTCATTGGATTTGAAAACGGATAAAGATTCACCTGTTAAAATAGATTCATTGACCGAAAAATCGTTGGAAGAAAGAATAATTCCATCAGCAGGAATGAAAGCGCCTTCTTCAAGCTGGACACAATCACCAATTACAATTTCTTCTGTTGGAATTTCGATTATGCAACCATTTCGAATGACTTTACATTTGGGTTGGGTTAACTTTTTTAAAGCTTCAATTGCATTACGACTTCTAGATTCTTGAAAAACCGAAATAGCCATTACAAAAACAATGGCAAAAGCCATGAAAATGCCATCGCCGTAATCACCAGTTAAGAAATAAATACTCGTAGCGGTAAATAATAAAAGAAACATGGGCTCTTTTATAATCTCCAAAATAGAATTTAAAAAGTGGTTTTTTTTCTGATGTTCAACAGAGTTGGTTCCGAATTTTTTTGCGGATTCTAAAACTTCTAAATTTGTTAGGCCTGTAATAATTTTTTTAGAATCACTCATTGCAAAAATGAAAAATTAATATGCAAGTTACATAATTTATTCTTAAAAGAAATAGATTATTTGGCTAAGTTTTACTATATTTGCACGCAATTTAACAACAACTACAAATTGCACCATGAAAGCACACACAACTAAAATCGTTGGCGAAGGTCTTACTTATGACGATGTTTTGCTTATTCCAAATTATTCCGAAATTTTACCACGCGAAGTAAATATTCAATCGAAATTTTCGAGAAATATTACGTTGAATGTTCCTATCGTTTCCGCAGCAATGGATACGGTTACCGAAAGTTCTATGGCAATTGCTATGGCACAAGAAGGAGGGATTGGCGTGTTACACAAAAACATGACGATTGAACAACAAGCAGCGAAAGTAAAGAAAGTAAAACGTGCTGAAAGCGGTATGATTATAGATCCGGTAACGTTGCCTTTAACAGCTACAGTTGGTGATGCTAAAATGGCGATGAAAGAATTTAGTATTGGCGGAATTCCAGTAGTAGATGAAAACGGAATTTTAAAAGGTATTGTTACTAACAGAGATTTACGTTTCGAAAAAGTAAATTCACGTTCGATTTTAGAAGTAATGACTTCTGAAAATTTAGTAACGGCTGCTCAAGGAACTACTTTGCAAGAAGCAGAAGGAATTTTACAAGAAAACAAAATTGAAAAATTACCAGTAGTTGACAACAATAACAAATTAGTTGGTTTAATTACTTTTAGAGATATTACTAAACTTACCCAAAAACCAATCGCTAATAAAGATAAATTTGGTCGTTTACGAGTTGCTGCAGCTTTAGGAGTAACCGCTGATGCAGTAGATAGAGCAACGGCTTTAGTAAATGCTGGAGTTGATGCAGTAATTATCGATACTGCACATGGACATACAAAAGGTGTGGTGGATGTGTTAAAAGCAGTAAAAGCAAAATTCCCTGATTTAGATGTAGTTGTGGGTAATATTGCTACTCCAGAAGCAGCTTTATATTTAGCTCAAAACGGAGCTGATGCAGTAAAAGTTGGAATTGGTCCAGGTTCAATTTGTACAACGCGAGTTGTGGCAGGTGTTGGATTTCCACAATTTTCAGCTGTTTTAGAAGTAGCTGCTGCATTAAGAGGTTCTGGTGTTCCAGTTATTGCAGATGGTGGAATTCGTTACACAGGAGATATTCCAAAAGCAATTGCAGCAGGAGCTGATTGTGTGATGTTAGGTTCGTTATTAGCAGGAACAAAAGAATCACCAGGAGAAACGATTATTTTTGAAGGAAGAAAATTCAAGTCGTACCGTGGAATGGGCTCTGTTGAGGCAATGCAAGAAGGTTCGAAAGACCGTTATTTCCAAGATGTAGAAGATGATGTGAAGAAATTAGTTCCAGAAGGAATTGTAGGTCGTGTACCTTATAAAGGAGAATTAAACGAAAGCATGCAACAATTTATAGGTGGTTTAAGAGCCGGAATGGGTTATTGTGGTGCAAAAGATATTCCAACCTTACAAGAAAACGGACGTTTCATTAGAATTACAGCAAGTGGAATTGGCGAAAGTCATCCACACAATGTAACGATTACGAAAGAAGCACCGAATTATTCTAGATAATTTAGTGTTTTATAAATACAAACCTGACAGGTTTCAAAAACCTGTCAGGTTTTTTTGTGTTTAATTACTTAGCTCCAAACAATTGTACTGCATAAATTTTCTTGTTTTCCCAATCGATGCTAAAACCGATTTCAGTGTAAAAATATTGATGGTCTAAAATATTTTTTAAATGATTGGGTGATTTCTTCCACAGATTGAACATTTTTAAGGCTAAAGCGTCTAGGTCAGTTTCTGAATAAATTTGATCTTTAATTCCTGTGAACAATAAGTTTTCGCCCACTAAAACAAACGAATTTCCACCATAAAAGTAAACACGATCTCTTGGACTTTGTTTTTTTACATTCGTTTGTTCGTGAGATAAAGTTTGAATTTTTGCGATGTATTTGGCATGGTCGTCTGCAGCTTTTTTCAAATTAGAATCCAAACCAAGTACTTTTCTGTCGCTATTAGTACGTTCTTTGTTTACTAATTGATACACTTTTGTTTTTAGTTTTTCTAAATCAATTTTGTTTTGATTTTGACTGAAACTTAAAAGGGAAATGACAAATAAGAATAGGGTGAAATGGGTTTTCATTTTGTTATTTTTAAATATTTATAAAACTCAAAAATGGATTAAATAGTATTTTACCCCTTCAAAAACTCATTAATTTTTTTCTTATTTCCAGCGATCCATATAATGTCATCAGATTCTAAAATCCAATTTGATTCAGGGTTTAGAATACGTTTTCCGTTGCGTTCGATACCTACGATGATGCCGTGTGTTTTTTCTCTAATTTGCGATTCTCGGATGCTTTTTCCGATGCAAACACGGTTTTTAAGTTCTAATTGTTGTAAGATGATGTCTTCTTTTTCTGTTGCTTCTGGAGCATCTATTTCGTGTTTATCTAGGTAATTCTTAAATAATTTTACTTGTTCGTCCGTACCAATTACGTTGATTTCGTCACCAGGAAATAAGCGTTCGGTTCTAATAGGAATATTAATCGTTACATCTCCACGTTTAATGGCTGCTATGTTGATTCCAAATTGCTCTCTGATTTTTAATTCCTCTAATGTTTTCCCAGCTAAATTAGATTCCTTTGCAATTTCAAAATCCGCCATGTGTCCATCCCAAGGAGAAAGAACATTTTGGCGTTTATTAGCTTGTTTTGTAATTTCTCTATCGTTGAAATTTCTCAAGAAATGACCTTCAATTTTGTTGTAAAATGCGTGTAAACGTTTTGGAAATAAAATATAAGTGATAATACCAAAAACTAAAGCAACGATGGCGATTACGGGTGAGAAAAACTCATTTAAAACAAATCCCATGTAAAAAAGAGAAAGTGCAATTCTAAAGAAGACTAAGACAATAATCGGACCTTGATATTTTCTCACTTGCATTAATTCTTGTACTTGTTCCACTGCTACTCTTCGCAAGGATAAAGCCCATAAAAAAGGTGAGAGCATTACAACCGTTATTAGCGCTGCAATTGCATTGCCAAAACGAGAAGCTGCAACCAAAGGCAAAATATATTTTGATGAAAGTAAAATAATAGCCACAATAATAATAGAGTGAATAATTATTTGAGTCATGTAAGCACGAAGTACAATTTGCCAATTGCTAACTGATTTAATCGCTTCGGTATTAGCACTGTAGCGTTCAATTTTTTTAACCCAACGTCGAGGAAGTTTTTTTTCTAAAAACAATGAAAAAGGGGTTGAAAATTTCACCATAAAAGGTGTTGTAAAGGTGGTGATGGCTGAAACTGCAACTACTATTGGATATAAAAAATCGCTCGTTACATTTAACGTCATTCCTAAAGTAGCGATGATAAATGAAAATTCTCCAATTTGCGATAAACTCATTCCAGTTTGTATGGATTGTTTTAACGGTTGTCCGGAAAGTAAAGCTCCAATGGTTGAAGAAAGTGATTGTCCTAAAATAACAACCAATGTTAAGACAGCAACTGGAAACCCATATTTCATCAACATTTCTGGATCAATCAACATTCCGACTGATACAAAGAAAACGGCTCCGAATAAATCTTTTACGGGTTTTACCAAATGTTCAATGTGTTCAGCTTGCGTGGTTTCGGCTATTATCGAACCCATTATAAAAGCTCCAAGAGCAGGAGAGAAGCCTACATTTGCTGCAAATAATACCATCGATAAACACAATGCTAACGAAACAATTAGCAACATTTCATCCGTTAAAAGGTGTTTCGCTTTCTTTAGGAAGGTTGGTATAAAGAAAATTCCGGCTACAAACCAAATGGTTAAAAAGAAAATTAATTTTAAAACCGATTGAAATAATTCAGTTCCTGAAAATTGCTGACTTACAGCAACTGTAGACAGTAAAACCATCATTAATATGGCTAAAATGTCTTGTACGATTAAAGCTCCAATTACATTTCCTGCAAATTTTTGAGATTTAACACCCAATTCATCAAAAGTTTTTAAGATAATAGTTGTGGAGGAAATGGATAAAATTACACCTAAAAACAGACTATTCATTTTTCCCCAATCCATCATTTGTCCTACGAAATAACCCAAAGCTACCATAGTAATAATTTGAGTTAGAGCTGTTATAGAAGCTGTTCCGCCCACTTTCATTAGTTTTTTAAAACTAAATTCGAGCCCCAAACTGAATAAGAGGAAAATAACTCCAATTTCTGCCCAAACTTTTACACTATTCATGTCTTTTACGGTAGGAAAGAAATCAAATTCACTGCCCGCTAAAAATCCAGCTACTAAATAACCCAACACAAGTGGTTGTTTTAGCAATCTAAAAATTAGTACAGCAATGGCAGCAGTGACTAGAATCAGCCCTAAATCGCTAATTAAATCAGGAATATGTAATGTTGTAGCAGAGAGAAATATTGGCATATATTGTGTTTTTCACTAAAATAGTAAAAACAGCTAGTATATCAAAATTTCTAATTAAAATGAAAGTGATTTTATTGTTTTTTTAACGTTGTTAACTCTTGAAAGGTGTAAAACTTCATGTGATTTGTTGTAACATATTGACAAATTGTTTCTAAAGTTTTCATTTCTACTTCGTAAGTTCCAGTTGACTTTTGTACCGGTTTATGTGCGTAAAAAATCACTATTTTATTATTTTTTCTAGCATATGCTAAAACTTCCTTAAGGTAATCTAATGTAAAATGTTTGTAATTTCCATCAATACCTATTCCTTTTTGATGAAAAGTACCATTGTAAAAATTACTGTTTTCTTCAATGTTTGGTTTACCAACGCTTGTGGAACGTATGATTTTAAAATGTTTTTTCAACTCAAAATCCAAAGATTGATTGTTAGCTCCAAAAGGGTAAGCAAAACTAGTAATAGGTAACCCTTCATTTTTTAGAGTGGATAACAAAGGAGTAATCTCTAATGCAATATATTTACTAATTTCATTTGTTTTGGTAAATTCTTTTGCATTTAAATGATTGTAACCATGTCCAGCAATTTCGTGACCGTTTTTCTTTAATTTTCTGAGGTTGTCATAATCTACTTTCTTTAGTAAAGGTAAATTACTGACAAAAAATGTGGCTTTCCATTTGTAGGTTGCCAATTGGGTATCTGCATTGCACCATTCATTAATGTAATAATCATCAAAAGTAATAACTACTCCTGGTTGATAAGGTTTGCTAATTATTTGATTAGGTGCACAAGAATAAAAGAAAAAACCTATCAGTAAACTGATAAAAATGAGTTTTATACTGATAGGTTTTGGCATATTTTAAATAGGAATTAAATCCCCAAATAATTACTTGGTGTAATTTGCATTAATTCCGCTCTCACTTCTTCAGAAACGTTTAATGTTCCGATGAAATTATGAATTGCTTCTTTGTTAATTACAGTATTCGTTCTAGTTAAATCTTTCAAAGCTTCGTACGGATTTGGATAACCTTCACGGCGTAAAATGGTTTGAATTGCTTCTGCAACTACCGCCCAGTTTTTCTCTAAATCTTCTGCGAATTTTTCTTCGTTCAACAACAATTTGTTTAAGCCTTTCAAAGTTGCTTCAAAAGCGATTAACGTGTGTCCCATTGGTACACCAATATTACGTAAAACCGTACTATCCGTTAAATCACGTTGTAATCTTGAAACGGGTAATTTTGCTGAAAGATGTTCGAAAATTGCATTGGCAATCCCTAAATTTCCTTCCGAATTTTCAAAATCGATTGGGTTTACTTTATGTGGCATGGCAGAAGAACCAATTTCCCCTGCTTTGATTTTTTGTTTGAAATAATCCATTGAAACATAGGTCCAAATGTCTCTGTCTAAATCGATTAAAATCGTATTAATGCGTTTTAAAGCATCAAAAAAGGCTGCAAAATGGTCGTAATGTTCAATTTGTGTCGTTGGGAATGAATGGTGTAACCCTAAACTGTTTTCTACGAAATCAGTACCAAATTTTTTCCAATCGGTATTTGGATACGCTACTTTGTGTGCGTTGTAATTTCCGGTAGCACCACCAAATTTAGCTGCAAAAGGAACGTTGAATAACAAACGCATTTGCTCTTCTAAACGTTCTACGAAAACTAAAATTTCTTTTCCTAAACGAGTAGGAGAAGCTGGTTGTCCGTGTGTTCTGGCTAACATTGGAACGTCTTTCCATTCTATTGCTAATTCTTTCAATTTTGCAATTACGCTTACTAAACTTGGTAAATATACATTTTCAAATGCTTCTTTAGTAGAAAGCGGAATTGCCGTATTGTTGATATCTTGAGAAGTCAATCCAAAATGGATAAACTCTTTAAATTCTTGTAATCCTAAATTATCAAATTTAGATTTGATGAAGTATTCCACCGCTTTTACATCGTGATTCGTTGTTTTTTCGGTTTCTTTAATCCAAAGGGCATCTTCGGTAGAAAAGTTTTTGTAAATCGCTCTTAAAGAATCGTAAATCGATTTGTCAATTTTGGCTAATTGAGGTACATCAGCTTCGCGCAAAGCAATAAAATATTCAATCTCTACCAAAACGCGGTATTTAATTAAGGCTTCTTCAGAAAAATAAGGAGATAATGAAATAGTTTTGCTTCTGTAACGACCATCAATTGGCGAAATAGCATTTAATTCTGTTAATTGCATTTTGTTGTGTGTTGTTTAAAGAAGTGCAAATATAATAAGAAGTTAGAAGTTAGAAGTTAGAAGTCAGAAGTTTTTTGGATAGAATTTACTAATTCCTCTTTCACAATTTTCATTCCTTCAACTGCGGTTAATGGCAAGACTTTCAATTCATTTGGTAAATCGTAAATTGTGGCTGGATTGGGATCTATGTAGTACACAGGAACATTTTGGTCTACATAATTCATCAAACCAGCTGCAGGATATACTTGTAATGAAGTTCCGATGATGATTAAAATATCAGCAGTTTCTACAATGTCAATAGCATGTTCAATCATAGGAACATCTTCACCAAACCAAACAATATGAGGTCGTAATTGGTTGCCTTCCAAATCAAAATCACCTAAATTTAAATCGTGTTTCCAATCGATTACAAAATCTTCGTTTGAAATGCTTCGCACTTTTAATAATTCGCCATGGAGATGAATAACTTTGTTACTTCCTGCTCTTTCGTGCAAATCATCAACATTTTGCGTTATAATGTGAATATCGAAATGTTCTTCTAATTCGGCTAATATTTCGTGTGCTTTGTTAGGTTTTACAGTTAAAAGTTGAGCCCTTCTTTTATTATAAAAGTCTAAAACTAAGTCGGGATTTTTTTTCCACCCAATGGGAGAAGCTACTTCCATAATGTCATGACCTTCCCATAAGCCATCAGCATCACGGAATGTTTTAATACCGCTTTCAGCACTGATTCCGGCGCCTGTTAATACTACAATTTTTTTCATTTTCTTTTCTTTTGCAATTTTTATAAAAAGTAAAATGCGTCCATAAAGACGCATTTTGATTATACTTTTCCTAAAGTGTAAAGCTGTTCTAATGTTGGACTAGCGCTACCACCAGCCGGTTCTAAAGTAATCCCGAACGCTTGTGGTGATTCGGCATTTTCTACTTTTATAACCTTGGTTGAACTTGTCGCATACGAGTCAAGTAAACCAATGCTTGTTGGTGTTAAAACAGGCTCTAACTGCAACGACCATACTTGATAAACCATTCCTTTTGGCGGTTCTGGTAATCCAGATGCGTCAATGTAAACCGTTTTTGTAGTTTTGTTGTAATAGGCTTTAGCAAAAGCTTCGGGAGCTACTTGTTGTCCAGCTAGAGTTATAGCAATATTGCTTGTATCTCTTAAAATAGCTAAAACTTCTTCTGATTCTTTCTTCTTCAATTCTAAATCAACAATTGACTCTTGTAATAAGTTTTTCTCGGTCGAAACATTATTCAAGGTTTCATTTGTTTGGTTTAATTTATAAAATTGGAGTCCGAAACCAACTACTAAAACAGCAGCAGCAACCCAACCTGTGTATTGTGCCCAATTTGTTTTAGGTTTCATTTCGATTACTTTGTTTCTTCCTAATAATTCAGCTCGTATTTTCTCAAAATTAGTTGCTGATAGGTGAGGAGCTACACTGTATGATAAATTAATTACCGCGTTTTCGATAGCTTTTATTTCTTCTTTTACTTCAGGATATTGCGCAGCCATTTGGTTAACTTCCGCAATTTCTTCTTCGGAAAGTTTTCCAAAAACATACAGTTCTAAAATTCCTGATTCGATATATTCTCTACTATTCATTGATCATCAATCTTAATTCATTCATACAATTTCTATTCTGAGTTTTTACGGTTCCTAAAGGAATTTCTAACTCTTCAGATGCTTCTTGCTGTGTGTAGCCTTTAAAAAACAATAAATCGATAAGTTGGATACACTTAGGTTTCAGTTTTTTGATGAATTCTCTAATTCCTATCGCATCTATTTTATTGATTGTCTTCGCATTGTCATCTAACAGATGTACGAAATTATCGGCTGATAAGTTTTTTTGGCTATTGTTAAAGTTTTTAGAACGTAATTTATCAATAGAAGAATTACGAGCAATGTTTAACATCCAAGTGTACAATCTACCTTTTGAAGTATTGTAAGTATCAATATTTTTCCAAATTTTAACAAATACTTCTTGAAGTACATCTTCGGCTTCTTCTTTGTCTTTGATTAAATTGAAAATAATTCCATACAAGCTTTTGGCATAGTTGTCATAAAGCAGGGTAAAAGATCTATCGTCTTTTTTGAGTAATAAGGGTAAAAGTTCTTCTTGAGTCATGCAGTTTTCTTTTTTTTGTCTAAAATAATAAAAAAAGTAGTATTATTTTTGCCTTATGGAGAAATTTAATCAAGAGTTGTTAACATATTTAGAAGGTTTTCTTACCGAAAATAGAAAAGAAGGCTTTTTACGTGTTTTAAAGAATAGAACAAAACATTTTACTATTGCAATGGAAGATGTATATCAATTACACAACACTAGTGCTGTTATGCGTAGCTGTGAAGTTTTTGGTGTACAAGAATTGAATGTAATTGAACAGAAATTTGGAAAAAGAATCGATTCAGAAATTGCAATGGGTGCACAAAAATGGGTGGATGTTAATCGATTTAACACCGTTCAAAGTTGTATTGATGCTAAGCGAGCACAAGGATATCAAATCATAGCCACAACACCTCATAATGATTCTTGTATGTTGCATGAGTTTGATATTTCAAAACCTTCTGCAATCTTTTTTGGAACTGAAAAAAACGGACTATCAGAAGAAGTAATTAACCAAGCGGATGGATTTATTAAAATTCCGATGGTAGGTTATACCGAAAGTTTGAATATTTCTGTTTCAGCTGCTATTATTATTCAAGATGTAACCACTCGGTTACGACAATCAAATATCGATTGGCACTTAACAGAAGATGAAATTTTAGAAAAACGGTTAGATTGGACTAGAAAGTCGATAAAAGATATTGATTTTATCGAAAAAAAGTTTTATGAAATGATTTCGAAGGAATAAATTATAATTCTTCATTAGCTTCTTTTAAAGAATATTTCAAGATAAAATATCCTATTACTCCTGCAATTAAAGAAGATATTAGAATTATAAATTTAGAATTTGCAATTGTAGCTTTATCTTCAAAAGCTAAAAGTGTTATAAATATCGACATTGTAAAACCAATTCCAGCTAAGAAACCAACTCCAAGAATTGATTTCCAGTTGATTTCATTAGGAAGGCTGCATAATTTTAATTTAACCGCTATAAATAAAGTAGCAAATATACCAACAGGTTTTCCAATAATAAGTCCTAATGCGATACCAAGGCTGTAATTTTGTGAAATAACGGTACTAAAATCAGAATTAATTACAATTGCAGTGTTAGCTAATGCAAAAATGGGCATAATAATGAATGCTACGGGTTTATGCAAGAAATGTTGTAATAGGTAAGATGTCGATTTTTTACTTCCATCACCAAAAGGAATAGCAAATGCTAATAAAACACCAGTAATAGTAGCATGAACACCAGAGTGAAGCATGAAATACCACATCACAATTCCTCCAACCAAATAAGGAATTAAATTGTTTACTTTTAATCTATTTAACACTAATAGTAAAACAAAGATTCCTAGAGCTATTAATAAATTAGACCACAATAAAGTTTTGGTGTAAAATACGGCAATGATAATAATTGCACCTAAGTCATCAATAACAGCTAAGGCTGTTAAAAATACTTTTAAAGAGGTAGGTACACGATTTCCTAATAATGATAAAATACCCAGAGCAAATGCAATATCTGTTGCAGTAGGAATTCCTGATCCGGCTTGAGTAATTGTTCCTAAATTAAATAGCAGATAAATAGCGGCAGGAAAAACCATTCCTCCAAAAGCACTGAAAATAGGAGGTAATGCATCTTTAACATGCGACAATTCTCCTTTATAAATTTCTCTTTCTAATTCTAATCCTATTAATAGAAAGAAAACAGTCATTAACCCATCGTTAATCCAATGTTCAAAGCTAAGTCCACCAATTTTTGTTTCCCAAGAATGAATATAAAAATCACCAAAACTAGAATTGGCAAAAAACAAAGAGATGAGTGTAAAAGTTATAAGTACTAATCCTCCCGACTTTTTACTATTGAAAAAATCCTTATATAATTGAGTTGCTTTCATTCTATTAATATTACACGTTGTTTAATAAACAACTGAATTATCAAATAGTGAAATTTAAAATTAGTTATTTATTCTTCTTCAGGATTTTATAATCTTCATAGCATGCACTAATGGCATCCATGATTTGTAAATCGTTAGCAGTTTGAATAAAATATTCTGAGTAGTTACAGTTTTGAAGTATTAAAGGAATGTCATCTTTATTGATTTCTAATAAAGCAGCTAATGTTTCTCTATCAAATTTGGTAGCTAAAAGATTTCTAACGGTATCGTCTTTTTTCATTTCTTTAAGCTTTTTCATTTCTTTAGAACGTTTTCCAAATATATTATATAAGAAATCCGCTGGATTTGATATTGAACCTAAAACTTTTGCTATTGCACCAGGTTTATATTCACCACCTTCGTAGCCTGCTTTTAACCCTGAAATACTGTATCTATAGGAATCATCTGACACTGGTATTAATTTGGTGTCAACTTCCATATAACCTGTTAAATTATATTTAGCTACCACCACTTCCTCTAACACATAGGTTTTTTCAGTAAGGTAAATTTTGGTAGGATTTTGCTTTATCCAGTCATTTGTTACTTTTACTTTAACGGTTTCATATCCTATGTACGTGAATAATAAAGTATCATTTAATTTAGCACCTATTTCAAATGTTCCACTAGGCGATGTAATAGTTCCTTTAACACGTGAAGCATTAACTACGTGAACATTTCCCATAGGTAATTTTGTTTCACTATGAATTACGGTTCCTTTTATGTTTTTTACCAAGGTATCATTTTGGGAAAAACCAAGAAAAGAAAATAAAGTAAATAAAAAAACTACAAAATATTTCATGCTTAATTTAACTGATTCAAAAATACGAATCTAAACATGATATTTTGTAGTTTTTTTTAAATTTATAAGAAAATTAACGAAAATTGTTAACTTCTTCTTGGTCTTCTTGGTCTTGATGAATCAGTTGTATTCTCAGAACGTCTTGGAGCACCTTCTCTTCTTGAAGAAGAACTACCTCTTTCTCCTCTAAAGCCTCCTTCTCTACCACCTTCTCTTCTTGGAGATGAACCTTTGTCGCTTCTAAAGCCACCTTCTCTTCTTGGCGCTGAACCACTTCTTTCTCCTCTAAATCCGCCTTCGCGTCTTCCACCACCAGAATTTCTTCCATTATGGTCGCGTCTTGAACTGCTTCCGCCATCATTTTTAGAGATTTCCACATTGATTCTTCTTCCATTTAATTCAAATCCGTTTAAGGTTTCCATCACTTTTTCAGTATGTTCACCATCGGTATTGAAGAAAGAGAATCCTTCTTTAACGTCTACTTTAAATACGTCATCACGACCTAATTCTAAAGTTTCTTTTAAGAAGTCTTTTAACTGCATCCAATCGAAATCGTCTCTTGCGCCAATATTAATGAAATAACGAACAGGATCGCCCGCTCTAATTTCTCTTGGTTCTGAACTTCTTTCGCTTTTTTCTGAAGCAATATCGCGTTTCTTTTTGTAGTAGTTTAAGAATCTATTGAATTCTACCGATACCATTCTTTTTATTAATTCTTCTTTCGATAAATCTTGGAAAACTTCATAAATAGCAGGTAAGTAATTGTCAATTTCATGATCTACTTCAGTATCGTGAATTTTATTTGCTAAATGTAATAACTGAATTTCGCAGATTTCAATTCCAGAAGGAATCGTTTTTTCTTCAAACTTTTGTTTGATGATACGTTCAATAGAGTGAATTTTTCTCAATTCACTTTTCGTAACGATTACAATTGAAGTTCCTAATTTTCCAGCTCTACCGGTTCTTCCTGAACGGTGATTGTAGGTTTCAATTTCGTCAGGTAATTGATAGTTAACCACATGTGTTACATTGTCAACGTCAATTCCACGAGCTGCAACGTCTGTAGCAACTAACATTTGAATTTGACGACCACGGAACGATTTCATTACGCCATCACGTTGTGCTTGCGATAAATCTCCATGTAAAGCTGCAGCATTGT
Source organism: Flavobacterium sp. (assembly GCF_036782315.1). Taxonomy (GTDB): domain Bacteria; phylum Bacteroidota; class Bacteroidia; order Flavobacteriales; family Flavobacteriaceae; genus Flavobacterium. Next base: position 90,850 of record NZ_DAIPZK010000007.1, on the reverse strand, counting down.
AACCATCTTCGATTAATTTTTCTGCAACGGCTTGTGTGTCACGTTTTGTTCTACAGAAAACTACTGAAAAAATATCAGGATTAGCATCTGCTAAACGTTTCAAAGCTTCATAACGATCTCTTGCATTTACTACGTAATATTCGTGAGAAACGGTAGCCGAACCTGAATTTTTGTGTCCAACCGTAATTTCTTCTGGGTTGTGCATGAATTGTTTTGCAATACGTGCTACTTCTGCAGGCATTGTTGCGGAGAATAACCAAGTGTTTTTCTCGTCTGGTGTGTCCGATAAAATGGAACAAATGTCTTCGTAGAACCCCATATTTAACATTTCATCTGCCTCATCTAAGATACAGAAATCGATGTTTTTAATGTTTACAAGACCTCTGTTAATCATGTCTTGCATTCTACCTGGTGTTGCCACAATAATTTGGGCACCACGTTTTACTTCTCTAGCTTGTTCTGTAATGCTTGCACCACCATAAACAGCTACGGTATGTAAACCTTTGATGTACTTAGAGTACAATTTAATTTCGTTGGTGATTTGTAAGCATAACTCACGCGTTGGCGATAAAATTAATGCTTGTGTATTTCTGTTTTCAGCATCAATTTTTTGAATTAGTGGAAAACCAAAAGCTGCGGTTTTTCCTGTTCCTGTTTGCGCTAAGGCTACTAAGTCTGTGTTTTGTTCCAATAGTACTGGAATCGCTTTTTCTTGCACTTCTGACGGATTCTCAAATCCTAGATCTTTAATCGCCAGCAGTAGCGACTCATTCAATCCTAATTGTTCAAATTTATTCATATATTATTTTAAATTGGGTGCAAAGGTACGCTTTAAAAGTTAGATTAACTAATTTGTTAATTATTGATTTTCAATTTGTTATGTTTTTAATGTTTTTCACATATTTTACAAAAAATGTTTTAAAGTAAAATTGAAAGAAAAAAAATGTATCAAAATGAAGTACTTTTGTAGGAAATAATGCGACATGTTTGAACTTTTAGATGTTACAGGAACTCTAGTATTTGCCATTTCAGGCGCTTTAACAGCCATTTATAAGAAATTGGACTTGTTTGGGGTGTATTGTATTGCTTTTGTGACGGCTTTAGGGGGTGGAACCGTTCGAGATGTATTAATAGGAAGAACACCAGTAGGATGGATGTTAGATATTGATTACGTTTATATCATTACAATTGGTTTTTTACTTTCAATAATATTCAATCGTTATTTAGAGCGTTTGCGTATTTCGATGTTTTTGTTTGATACCATTGGTTTAGGTGTTTTTACTTTAATTGGTTTAGAAAAAGGCATTGAATTTGGATTAAGTCCCGTAATTTGTGTTATTTTAGGAACTTTAACCGCAACTTTTGGAGGTGTTATTCGCGATATCTTGTGTAATGAAATTCCAGTTTTATTTCGAAAAGAAATTTATGCAACATTGTGTATTGCTGGGGGAATTCTGTTTTTTCTTTTACAAGAATTACAAATTCAAAGTGAAATTATTTCATTAACGGTTGCAATTTTCATCATTACATTTCGATTAATTGCTTTTAAATACAATTGGAGTTTACCTATTGGCTCTGTTTTTGTAAAAAAAGAATAAGTTCTTTTACTGCAATTCCTCTGTGACTAATGGTTGATTTTTCTTCCATGGTTAATTCGGCAAAAGTTTTGTCGTATCCATCTGCAACAAAAATAGGATCATACCCAAAACCATTGGTTCCAATTTTTTCTTCGATGATTTTTCCGTTAATAATTCCAGTAAATAAGTTTTGTTTACCATTAAGATTTAATGCAATCACCGTTTTAAAATTTGCTTTTCTGTTCGATTGGTCTTTTAATTCTAATAAAAGCTTATCCATATTATTGTTTGCATCTTTTTGTTCACCTGCATATCGAGCCGAATAAACTCCTGGAGCACCATTTAAAGCCTCAACTTCTAAACCTGTATCGTCAGCAAAACAATCATAACCATATTTCTCGGTAACATAATTTGCTTTTAAAACAGCATTTCCTTCTATGGTATCAGCAGTTTCAGGAATATCTTCTAAACAACCAATATCTTCTAAACTTAGAATTTTTATAGTTGCAGGAACTAAAGCCTGAATTTCCTGAATTTTATTTTTATTGTTTGATGCAAATACGAGTTTCATGAAAATATTTTTGAAAAGACAAATATAAGAAATGTATAAAAAGCAAAAAGTCGAGGTGGAGCCCCCGACTTTTAAGGTGAACGTGTAACCACATTGCTGTGCGTTCGGTGCAAATGTAAGTCCATTTTTGCAATAAACAAGTTTTTTTTAATTTAATTTAAAAAGTTGGTGATAATCATTCGATAAAAACTTTTTTCTTTATACTTTTGCTTCGTTTTTAACACCTATTATATCATGGTAAAAGATTTATTCGAAAGAATTCAAAACAATAAAGGTCCATTAGGAAAATGGGCATCTCAAGCAGAAGGATACTATGTTTTTCCAAAATTAGAAGGCGAATTAGGTCCAAGAATGATGTTCCACGGAAAGAAAATTTTAAACTGGAGTATCAATGATTATTTAGGATTAGCCAATCATCCAGAAGTTAGAAAAGCTGACGAAGAGGCAGCAAAACAATACGGAGCAGCTTACCCAATGGGCGCTCGTATGATGAGCGGTCATACTAATTACCACGAACAATTAGAAAAAGAATTAGCTGCTTTTGTAATGAAAGAAGCCGCTTATTTATTAAATTTTGGTTATCAAGGAATGGTGTCAATTATTGATGCTTTGGTATCTAAAAATGATATCATTGTTTATGATGTAGATTCTCATGCGTGTATCATAGACGGTGTACGTTTACACATGGGAAAACGTTTTACATACAAACACAATGATTTGGAAAGTATGGAGAAAAATCTTCAGAGAGCTACTAAAATGGCTGAAGAAACTGGAGGTGGAATTTTATTTATTACAGAAGGTGTTTTTGGAATGCGTGGACAACAAGGTAAACTAAAAGAAATTGTTGCTTTGAAAGAAAAATACAATTTCCGTTTGTTAGTTGACGATGCACACGGTTTTGGAACACTTGGTAAAACAGGAGCAGGAGCAGGAGAAGAGCAAGGTTGTCAAGATGGTATTGATGTTTATTTCTCAACTTTTGCAAAATCAATGGCTAATATTGGAGCTTTCGTAGCAGCTGATAAAGATGTTATTGATTACTTAAAATACAATTTACGTTCTCAAATGTTTGCAAAAGCATTACCAATGATTCAAACTATTGGTTCTTTAAAACGTTTAGAATTATTGCGTAATTCATCTTCCATCAAAGATAAATTATGGGAAAACGTAAATGCATTACAAAACGGATTAAAAGAAAGAGGATTTAATATTGGAGATACGAATACTTGTATTACCCCAGTATATTTAGAAGGTTCTATTCCTGAAGCTATGGTTATGGTGAATGACTTACGTGAAAACTACGGAATTTTCCTTTCTATTGTAGTATATCCAGTAATTCCAAAAGGAATTATCTTATTGAGAATGATTCCTACAGCTTCTCATACAATTGAAGATATCAATGAAACTTTAGCAGCATTTGAAGCTATCCGTGAAAAATTAGAAAACGGAACATATAAGCAAATTGCTGAAGCGAATGTTGTAAACATGGAACAATAAAATAAATTTGTATAAATAGTAAAGCCTTTCGTTTGAAAGGCTTTTTTTATATGTTTTTACTAAATGTACATCTTCTTTTATTAATTCTGGAATTAAAGTTTTTCCATAAGTTGTGCATGGCGTGATTTTCTTCTAATTCTGGAGTTCGTATGCAAGTTGTAATATTTTTAGATTTAAAAACTTTATAATATTCTTCAAAAATAATAGCAGTAACTCCTTTATTTTGATATTCAGGCAGTACACCAATCAAATAAAAAACGACTTCTTTTGAATTCTTTTTGGCTTGCAGTAAATGCCACCAACCCAAAGGGAATAATTTACCGTTGGCTTTTTGTAAAGCATCAGCAAAATTTGGCATTACAATCGTAAAAGCTATCATTCTATTGTTTTCATCCATTATGAATTTTATATATTCAGGATTAATGAAGCTGATGTGTTTCTTTTTAATGTAATCAATCTGTTCTTGAGAAACCGCTACAAATGATTGTAATTTAGCATAGGTTTCATTAAATAATTCAAACATTTGATCTACATAAGGCATGATTTCAGAAGTCAATTTAAAGTTAAGAGTCTTCAATTTGTATCTATCTTGAATCATTTTGCTGGCTCTTAAAAAAGGTTCTGGATTTACATCAAAAAAAGAGAAAACACTTTCTTGATATTCCTTTTCTACACTTAAACCTAATTGTTTAAAATGCTCTTTGTAGTATGGCTTACTATACCAAGTAATCATATTTCCTTTTTCTTCAAAACCTTCGGTAAGTGCGCCTACTTTATCTAGATTTGAAAATCCAATTGGGCCTTCCATTTGGGTTAAACCGTGCTTTTTTCCTAATTCTTCTACTTTTGATAAAAGTGCTCGGGTAACTTCAATGTCATCAATTGCATCAAACCAACCAAATCTAACTTTTTGCTTTCCTAATAAATTAACTTCATCCCAATTGATAATTGTGGCTAATTTTCCAACAATTTTATTTTCTTTGTAAGCCAAAAACAAATGACATTCCGCTTTTAAAAGTGAAGGATTTTTTTTTGCATCAAAAGTCTCCATTTCTTCACTAATCAAAGGCGGAATCCAATTGGAATTGTCTTTGAAAAGTTCAAAAGAAAACAACACAAAATCCTTAATTTCTTTTTGAGTTTTAGCTTCTTTTATTGTTATCATATTATTCAACTGCGTCTTTTCTTTTTTTGGATTCTTTCTCTGCTTTTTTCTTCATTTTTTTATCCGTTTTGCTTTCTGTTCCAGGTTTTGCAAGTTGCACCTCTTTGTATTGATCAGCAAAACGCCAAGAAAATCCAATACCAGCATTTAATAATCCAGGCGTATCTTTTATATTTTTACCAATAGAAGCATCTACTTGCATGTGTTTGTCAAATAAAAAGGCTGCACCAATTCTGAAAACACCATCACTATAATAATCGCCCATATAGCCTTGGTTTTCAATAAATCCTGACCATTTTGCATTAAATCCTCTGGTTAAAGTTAAAATGTAGTTGATAGTTGCGAAATCGGTTCCTATTTTATCATACGTTAAGTTCGTAACTAATACCCATCTTCCACCAAAATGATTTTGAGCAATTGCTGTTACTTTTGGACTAAAACTAGGTTCTTCAATATTAGCTGGGGCATAATTGAAAGGATTATCGCCCACTTTAAAATTGGCTCCAGCATACATAGCAAATGCCGGAATAAATTGTCTCCATTTGAATCTATGATTGGCTTTCCAACTATACAAATTAGGCTTTTCTTCATAATTTTTAAAAGGATCATAAATAAGATATTTAGCTCCTAAAGTTAATTGTTTAAAGCCATTTCTTCCTTCTTCATACGCCCCCGAAGTAAGCTTATCATTTTGGTATTGAATCTCACCAATTACTTCCAATTCTTCTTTCCAAACACCATAACGTAAAACTAATTCGCCCATAAAACCTTTAGCTTGGTAGTTTAACAGGTTGTGGTCTTCATTTAAATACATAACGCCTGTTTCTGTTTGGATGATTTTTTTTCCTACAGCAAAAGCCATCATTGATTTTCCTGGACGATTCGAATTAATTTCATCTGTAAATTGCGCAAATGAAATTTGTGATGTAATTCCGAAAAGTAAAATAAAAAGTGCTTGAATTGATTTCATACAAAAAGATTTATCTCCAAAAATAGTTATTTTATCATAATTTTATGAAACAATTTTGAAGTTTTCCCAACCAATATCTGTATTTTTGAATTTTAAAATTTATTAGCATGGAAATGGCTTCATTTACAGGATTGATAAAAACTTTATTTTATATCATTCTGTTTTATTATCTGTTCAAATTTGCAGTTCGAATTTTTGCTCCAATTTTAATGCAAAAGGCTGTAAACAAGATGCAAGAAAAAATGCAAGAACAGTATAGACAACAACAAGAACAACAATATAAAGCTTCTCAATCTACAACTTCAGCTCCTAAACCAAAAAAAGAAGTAGGAGAATATATTGATTACGAAGAAGTGAAATAATTATTAGTTCAAAAAGATTACACAAAGGGATATTGTAACAATATCCTTTTTTTAGTTACTTTAGCACCTTATTTATAGCATTGATATGAAGAACATAAAAGCATTTTATCCCCATTTATTAGTCGTAGTCGGGTTTATACTAGTTTCCTTATTCTACTTTTATCCTGTATTAAAAGGAGAAAAAATTTTCCAATCCGATATTGTGCAATATACCGGAATGGCAAAAGAACAAATCGATTTTAGAAAAGAAACAGGTGAAGAACCTTATTGGACCAACAGTGCTTTTGGAGGAATGCCAACCTATCAATTAGGAGCAAAATATCCAAATGATGTTATAGGTATGTTAGACGATGCATTACGCTTTTTACCACGTCCTGCGGATTATTTATTTCTATATTTCTTAGGTTTTTATGTGTTATTGATGGTATTAAAAGTAGATCCATTAAAAGCGTTTTTTGGAGCATTGGCTTTTGGATTATCTACCTATTTAATCATTATTTTAGGAGTTGGACACAATGCCAAAGCACATGCCATTGCTTATATGCCAATGGTAGTTGCCGGAGTTTTATTGGTATTCCAACGAAGATATATTGCTGGAGGCTTACTAACTATGGTGGCTGCTGCTTTAGAAATTAATGCAAATCACTTCCAAATGACGTATTATTTATTGCTTTTATTGGCAATAATTGCGGTTTATTATGTTGTAATTGCTGTTAAAAATAAAGAATTCAAAGAGTTAGGAAAAATTATTGGAGTTTTTGCCATTGCTGGAATTTTAGCCATCGGAGCGAATGCAACCAACCTAATTGCAACTTCTGAATATGCTAAATTTTCAACTCGTAATAACAGTGAATTAACTTTTAATCCAGATGGTTCACCAAAAACAGACAATAATGCAATGTCGTATGAATATATCACAGAATATAGTTATGGAATTGCAGAAAGTTTAAATCTAATTGCTCCAGGTCTTTTTGGAGGTTCTAACAACGAAAATTTAGGAGTTAAATCAGAAACATATCAAAATTTTGTAGCGCAAGGTTATCCGGCTGATCAAGTACAAGGTTTTGTAGAACATGCGCCAGCATATTGGGGAGCACAACCAATTGTTGCGGCACCAGCTTACATTGGAGTAGTAGTGTTTTTCTTATTTGTAATGGCATTTTTTGTTGAAAAAAGAAACATCAAATACTTATTTTTAGCAGGAGCAGTATTTTCATTATTACTTTCTTGGGGTAAGAATTTTAATGTTTTAACGGATTTCTTTATCAATTATGTTCCTTTATATGACAAATTTAGAGCGGTTTCCTCTATTCAAATAATTTTAGAATTGTGTGTGCCAGCTTTAGCGATTCTTGGGTTATACCAATTTTTCAAACAAGACGAAAAAGCAAAATGGAACGCTCTTTGGAAATCGGGAGCAATTACTTTCGGACTTTTAGTGGTTTTATTCTTGATTAAAGGAATGTTCAATTTTTCTGGAGCAAATGATGCCATGTATGCCCAAGCGTATGGAGATGAATTTATCCGAACTCTAAAATTAGACCGCGAAGCTTTATACACTTCAGATGTTTTACGTTCAATGTTGTTTGTAGGATTAACATTTGCCGTTTTATTCTTTTTTGTGAAAAATATAATTAAAGAATCCACAGCTATTATTGTGGTTGGAGTTTTAATGGTTTTCGATTTGTTTATGGTTGATAAACGTTATGTAAACAACAATCCAGATCAATTTAGAAGTGCTAGAGAAGTAGATATGCCATTTGAACCTACAGAAGCCGACCAAAGAATTCTAGCGGATACAACGCATTTTCGTGTTTTTGAAGTTGAAGGAGGAATGAGTAACGCAAGAACATCGTTTTTTCATAAATCGATTGGAGGTTATCATGCTGCGAAACCTAGAAGAATGCAACAATTGTTCGACTACCAAATTGCTAAAAACAACGTACGTGTATTAAACATGTTAAACGTAAAATACGTTATCCAATCGGATGAAAACGGACAAAAATTAGCATTGCAAAACCCTGCAGCGAATGGAAATGCTTGGTTTGTAGAGAGAATTAAGTTTGTGAATTCTGCCAATGAAGAAATGAAAGCTTTGGATAGTTTGGATAATAAGAATGAAGTGGTAATGAATGAAAGAAATTATGTTGATTATTTTAAAGGCACAAAATTTAATGGTGAATTTAAGAAAGATTCATTAGCTTCAATTCAATTGGTTGCCTATAAGCCAAATCATTTAAAATACGTTTCTAATAATAGTAATGAAGGCTTCGCAGTTTTCTCTGAAATGTATTATAAAAACGGTTGGAAAGCTACAATAGATGGAAAAGAGGTTGAAATTTTAAATGTAAACTACGTTTTAAGAGGTTTACAAATTCCAGCAGGAAAACACACTATCGAATTCAAGTTTGAACCAGAAGTAGTGAAAACAGGAAGTACAATCGCATTAATGAGTTCAATCGGAATGCTTTTATTGATTGGTGCTGGAGTTTATTTTGAGAGAAAGAAAAAGATTCAATATTAACGATTTTTGATTTTTGAACTTGAATATTTTGTAAATTTGAGAGAATATCTATCAAAGAAAATGGAGACAAAATTGAATCACGATAAACCCGAAAAGTTAGAAGCTAAGCGAATAGCTGAAGTAAAATCGCTCTCTTATATAGAACGATTAGAGCGATTAATGGCTATTATTGAGCTTTCTTATACTTTAAAAAATGCTCCCAAAATTTATCCCATTAAGAAATGATTGCACAAATTTTAAATATTTGGAAATCTTTTCAAAAACATAAGGTAAAGTACATCACTATTGGTGGTTTTGCTGTTAATATTTATGGATATAACCGAAATACCGGAGATTTAGATATTTTAATAGAAGATTCGATTGAAAATAGAAAAAATCTTAGAAAAGCGTTTGTTGAAATTGGTATAGGAGATTTTGAATCTATTGAAACGATACAATTTATTCCAGGCTGGACCGATTTTACATTAGACTTTGGACTTCGTTTAGATGTCATGACTTCTATAAAGGGTTTGGAGGATAAATCATTTGATTCTCTTTTGTCTGATGCTACAATTGTAATGATTGATGACATTCCTGTTAATTTTATTGATTATAAAAACCTAGTCATTGCAAAAAAAGCAACTAATAGACTTAAAGATCAACTGGATTTAGAAGAATTAGGAAAATTAAATGACAATATTGAATCTTAACTGAATTTTGAAAACCAAAAGAATACTCATCATATCGTATTACTGGCCACCAGCAGGAGGTCCAGGCGTACAGCGTTGGTTAAAATTTGTCAAATATTTACCTGATTTTAATATCGAACCTCATGTTTATATTCCAGAAAATCCAACGTATCCGTTGCTTGATGAGAAATTATTAAGTGAAGTTTCAGATAAAGCCATTATCATTAAACAACCGATTTTTGAACCTTACGGATTGGCTTCCGTTTTTTCAAAGAATAAGACAAAAAAAATTAGTTCAGGAATCATCCCGAATAAAAAAAAGCAATCCTTTGTGGAAAAAATGATGCTTTGGATTCGTGGTAACGTTTTTATTCCCGATGCAAGAGTTTTTTGGGTGAAACCTTCGGTTAAGTTTTTGAAAAAATATCTTCAAGAGAATCAAATAGATACTATAATAACGACTGGTCCGCCACATAGTTTACATTTGATTGGTTTGCAATTGAAAAAAGAACTAAACATTACTTGGTTGGCTGATTTTCGTGATCCTTGGACAACTATTGGGTATCACAAACAATTAAAATTGAGTTCTTGGGCAGCCAAAAAGCATAAAGATTTGGAAAAGGAAGTCATGAATACCTGTGACCGACTTTTAGTAACGTCACCAACTACAAAAACCGAGTTTGAAGCCATTACTTCAAAGCCAATCGAAGTAATCACAAATGGTTATGATGTGGAAAAAGTAGATAAAAAACCTATAGACGAAAAATTCACTTTGGCTCACATTGGTTCGTTTTTATCGGCTAGAAATCCGAGAATTTTGTGGAAAGCGTTGAAAGAATTAACCAAAGAAAATCCCGAATTCAAAAAACAGTTTCAATTAAAATTGATAGGAGCGGTGAGTGCTGAGGTGCTTCAAGCGATAAAAGAATTCAAGTTGGATAAATACGTGCATCATTTGGGATATTTGCCACACGATGCAGCTATTGTTGAACAACGCCGTTCACAAGTGTTATTACTTATCGAAATCGATTCAGAAGAAACCAAATGCATTATTCCAGGAAAATTATTTGAATATATGGTTTCAGAGCGACCAATTATCGCTATCGGACCAGAAAATGCTGATTTTGCTCAAATCATAAAAGAAACCAACACGGGAACTTTTTTTAAATATGACGAGTTAGAAGCTTTGAAAGCACAAATTCTTAATTATTTCGAACAATATCTACAAAATAATTTAAAAGTATATCCGGTGGGTTTACAACAATATAGCAGAAAATCATTAACGGAGAAATTAGCCAAACTTCTGAATTCTTAATTCTAAATTCATACCTCAAACATGGGAATTGTCATCAAACAATCGATTAAAAACACCATCATAACTTTTATTGGTTTTGGAATTGGTGCGGTTAATGTGATGTATATGTATCCTGTTTTTTTAGGTAAAGAATATTTAGGGTTAACCAATTATATTTTATCAGCGGCCAATATTTTATACCCAATTTTATCTTTTGGTATTCAAAACACTTTGATTAAATTTTTTAATGAAAACAACAAAACGGAGGAAGATTTGAGTAGCTATTTTACTTATATGCTCTTATTGCCGCTTTTTGTCATTATTCCCTTTTTTTGTTTGTTTTTTTACTTTTATGAAAATATTGCATTATATGAATCTACAAAAAATGCTATAGTTTTTAATTTTGTATGGGAAATACCTTTGATTGCCTTATTTATAGGTTATTTTGAAATTTTTTATGCATGGTTAAGAGCGCATATGAAATCAGTTTTTGGTTCATTTGTAAAAGAAGTTTTTATTCGAATTTTAGTTACTATTTCACTTTTTGCAGTATATTTCAAATGTATAACACTGCCTGAATTCGTTCACTCCCTAGTATTGATTTATGGAATTAGTTTGTTGGTTATTATTTACTATGCCAATAAAACTAAAAGAATTCAATTGAATAAGAAATTACCAAAACAAACAAAAGAAATTTTTGTTTTTACCATATTTATAATTTTATCTGCTAGTGTAGCCAATATGTTATTGGATATTGATAAGTATATGATTAATCAATTTTTGAAAATTGAAAATATTGCATTTTACTCTTTAGCGGTCTATTTAGCAATGGTAATTTCAGTTCCTCAAAGAGCAATGCATCAAATCACTTTTCCTATTACTGCTAAATTAATGAGTGAAAACAAATGGGAAGAGTTAAATGAGCTTTATAAAAAATCTTCTGTAACACTTCAAGTGATTGGAGGATTAATATATGTTGGAATTTTAGTAAATATCAAACAAATTTATGAATTCTTACCAGATGAAGGTTATGATAAAGGTTTGTTTGTGGTTTTTACCATTGGTTTGTCTAAGTATTTTGATGTTATTTTAGGAAACAACAATTCTATCATTTTTAATTCGAAATATTACAAAATGGTTTTGTTTTTAGGAGTTTTACTAGTTTTTGTAGTTGTTGGGTTGAATTTTATCTTTATTCCTTTGTATGGGATTAATGGAGCGGCTTTAGCAACATTAATTGCTATTGGAATGTATAGTTTAGCCAAATTGCTATTTGTAGTGCTTAAAATGAAGCTATTTCCGTTTACTAAAAATACGATTGTATCGTTAGTTTTGGCAATAATTACCTTTGGGGTTTTTTATTATTGGGATTTTAACTTTCATCCCTTTTTGAATATTATCTTGAAATCCATTTTAGTGACTATTTTCTACTTGGGACTGAGCTATTATTTAAAAATTTCTTCGGATATCAATTTTGTTATGAACTCTGTTTTCAAGAGAATTTGGAAGAAATAATAAAGATTTTTTTAATTTCTTCGATTTATTCAATTTGTGTTACAAATAAAGATTTTTAAAATTTAAAACAAAAAATCCTGCTTCATCTTCCCAGAATCCACAGGATTTAAAAACAAACTAACCAACCAATTATTATTTATTTTTCTTTATTTCTAAAGTTTCTCTTTTGATTTCTTTTACGTCATCATCAGTCATTTTGGCTTTAGAACCATCTTTTCTGTAGTAGTAATAGTCTTCATCGCTACCAAAATCATCATCGTAATCGTTTCCGTAACCATAACCACCATTTCCTCCAGAGTAAGTTCCTCTTGGGTTGTAAAAATAACTACTGTTTGCGTGGTTGATAAATCCATATACATCTACAATTCGTCCTCTTCTGTCGTAGATAATTCGCATATTTCCAACTCTTGTTACCGCAAAACTGTTATAACTCATGTAAATAGTTCCAATACGTTTTACTCTTCCAAAAGCGTCGTAGTTGATGTACACATTTCCTACGCGTCTTACTCTGCCAAAGTTATCATGTTCCACACGAATTCCTCTTTCCATTGGTTCGTAATATCCTCTGGTTCCCGGAGCTCCATTGGTTCCATTAACAGCGTATCTAGGTCCTGATGGTCTTGTATTGAAATCAAATTCTCCATTTGGAAACAACATAAACTCAATTCCACGTTCTCTGAAGATAATTGGCTCTGCATCTCTATAATCGATGTAATAACCTCTTCTGTTTGTGTTGTCAGAAAAAACAGGGTTTTCTGACGCATAAGCCATACTTCCTACCAGTATGAAGCTGGCTACTACTAAAAGTGTAATTTTTTTCATAATACAACAATTTAAAAGTTTAGCAACTTCATTTTAAAACTCGTTTCTAAAACGGTTGCTTGATTAGGTATTTCCAATTGCTGTGCCAAAGTCAAAAAAAGCGTTGTAAACGATTTGTTAATGAGTTGTTATTAATAAAAAAAGAACGCTAACATATTGATAGCGTTCTTTTTAATGTTAAATAAATTATTCTGAATTATTGACCTCCGTATCTTCTCATCATTTCTTCTTGCATTTGTTCTATACCTTCCATACCTAAAGTAGAGAATAAAAAGATAACATAGATTAAGTAAATAACTCCTAATGCAATTCCAATGATACTCAAAATTTTACCAATTTTTAAATTGTTATAGTTAGTATAAACACTTGGATTTTCCGCGTACAATTTTGCATCTTTATTAGCTAAAACTAATGCAATTACACCTAAAATGATACTAATTACACCATAACAACAACAAGTTAAAATTGAAAATATCCCTAAAATAAGGACAGCGGTAGCATTAGGTAATTTTTGATTTTCCATAAAATATAAAGTTTAATTGGTTACAGTGTTGAAATAAATTTTTATAAAATAAGCAATAATAATTACAGCTCCATTTAAAATAGCACTTGCTATGACTAATTTGTAATAGTTTCTTTTTTTATCTAAAAGATGAAGTGCTAAAAAAATAAAGAATAAAAATAAGGTATAAATCGCAGGAAACATTTTAAAGGCTTCCCAAAATTCACCCTCTAATAAAAAAGCAATGGCTCTTTGTGTTCCGCAACCCGGACATTCAACTCCAAAAAGTTGTTTGTTCATACAAGGTAACATATGTTCTTCCATAATGCTTTTTGTAGTTATTATTTGTTTCACAAGTTTACAAAAAAAAGTTCAAAAACAAATACTAATTTTAAAAACACTACTTTTGAAAACTTAATTTAAAATAAAAATTATGAAACAATTTTTATACATTTTGATGTTTGCTGCAGTCGGAATTTATGCTTTGATGGAACAATCAAAACCTGCTCCAAATCGATTTGTTATGATAGGAGCAATGGCTATATTTATGTTTGGATTATTTAGATTGATGAAAAAAATTCCATCTAAAAATGATGGGGAAAACGAAGAAGAAAATGATGCAGAAATTTGAAATAGGAGATAAGGTCGCAGTTTTAGACGACGATATTTCAGGAGTAGTAATTAAGGTGGAAAACGATAAAATTTCGATAGAAACTACTCATAATTTTGTGATGACATTTTTTGTCAACGAATTAGTTAAAATAAACAATTCTAATGAGTTAAGTGGTCTATTTTCAAGTAAAAGTTTAAATTCAGTTTTAAAGGATAAAGAAGAGCCAAAAAAACGTAGTTTTATCAAAGAAAAGCGTTCTCGCAAGGATGAATTTGTGTTAGAAGTCGATTTGCACATTGAAAAATTAGTACCTTCAAAACGCGGAATGAATAACTATGATATTCTCACCTTGCAAATGGAAACCGCAAAAAGACAACTCGATTTTGCTATCAAAAATAGGATGCCAAAAGTGGTATTTATTCATGGTGTTGGTGAAGGTGTTTTGAAAGCTGAATTAGACTTTATGTTAGGTCGATATGACAACATTTCGTTCCAAGATGCCAACTATCAAAAATATGGTTTAGGAGCCACAGAAGTTTATATTAAACAAAATGTAAAGTAAGATTTTGAGTTTCCAAATTCGTTTCTATTTTGTAATGAGGAAATAAAAAAAAGGACTACTCAAAATTGAATAGTCCTTTTACTTTTTAGGTTATTTTTATAAACTGGTTTCGTAATTTCCAAAAGTATATTCTATGAAACTAAACGAATTTGAACTTCCAGAAAAGTTTACATTTTTGAATTTGATGTTGTGTGTATATCCTGTAATTGTAACTCCGTCTATAGCATAAAGTGCATCTGTGACAATTTCTATAGTTCCGCCAGTGGCATTCCATTCGTTTTGTACGGTGGGTGATGCGGGGGGAATTGTAGAACAAATTGAGTTCGAATTAATATTTCCTGAGTAAATTCTGTAAATAATTTGATTCGATGCATTTACATTTACAACTCTTGGACTTCCATCAGGAGTTTCTTCATTGGCAAAACTTGCTGCAGGAATATTCAATAATAATAATTCGTCACCATTAATTTTAAAAATTAAGTTATTGTTGGTACATTTTTGTATTCCAACTGTATCAAAATTGAAAGACTCTAACGTAATATCTCCGTCATCACAAGCTTGTAGCATAAATACTGAAGCTACTAAAACAAAAAGTTTTTTCATTTATTCATCGAATTTATGCAACAAAAATAAAGGTTTTAATTTATTAATTTGCTAAAGTTTGTTAATTTCCACACGAATTGATTTATAAGATTTCTAAAATAAAATGATTTGTATCTTTGCCCTATGAAATGAGCACTTCCAGATTTTTAGTTTTTTTACCAATTTTCATGTGCGAATTACATTTGACCAATAAAAAACAATTGAAAGCCTCAAATGAAAAAAGTGTATTTAGATAACGCCGCAACAACGCCTATTCATCCAGAAGTTATTACTGCGATGGTAAATGTGCTTCAAAACGATTTTGGAAATCCATCTTCTACACACAGTTTTGGTAGAAGTGCCAAGACTTTGTTGGAATCGTCGCGTAAATCGATTGCTAAATTATTAAATGCACAAGCTTCTGAAATTATTTTCACCTCAAGCGCTACAGAAGCCACGAATTGGATTCTTACAAGCGCTGTGAAAGATTTAGGAATTAAACGCATTATTACGACTAAAATCGAACATCATGCTACGTTGCATACAGTCGAACATTTAGCTAAGGAATTCGGAATTCAAGTCGAATATGTTACTATTTTACCAAATGGAAACATCGATTATCATGATTTGGCTTCTAAATTGCACTCAGATGTTCCAACATTAGTATCATTAATCCACGTTAATAACGAAATAGGAACGATTTTAGACATTAAACGCGTTTCGGAGCTATGCAAGTATGCAAAAGCACTTTTTCATTGTGATACGGTACAATCTATTGGAAAAACGAATTTAGATGTACAAGAGTTAGGAATCGACTTTTTAGTAGCTTCTGCGCATAAATTTCATGGTCCAAAAGGAGTTGGGTTTGCCTACATCAAAAAGAATTCCATGTTACAACCCATGATTTTCGGAGGCGAGCAAGAAAAAGGCATGCGTGCCGGAACTGAAGCAGTACATCAAGTTGTAGGAATGGCAAAAGCACTAGAATTAGCTTATGAACATATAGAAAAAGACACCAATTACATTTCCGATTTAAAAAACTATTGCTTTTCAGAATTAAAAAAAGTATTTCCAGAAGTTAAAATCAATGGAGAAAACACGTTTTATAACCTTTTAAACGTTCAATTGCCTTTATCAGAAGAAAAGACTTCTATGTTGTTATTTACGCTGGATATGAAAGGAATTGCAGTTTCACGCGGAAGTGCTTGTCAAAGTGGAAGTATCAAACCATCGCACGTTTTAGCCGAATTTTTATCTTCAGAAGAGACAAAAAAACCTAGTTTACGCATCTCATTCAGTCATTTTAATACGAAAGAAGATATTGATTTGCTGGTGGAAGCTTTGAAAACAGCATAAACTAATAAATAATTATGATTAAAAATTTTCTTATTGTTCTTGTATTTGTTTTATCTGCATGTAATAATTCTGTTCAAGAAGTAGAAATAAAACAGGTTGAAAAGAAACGAATAATTAATGAAAACTTATTGTATTTTGATTATGAATTAATTAAAGATATTGATATTAATGATGAAAAAGAATCAGAGTTATATGAATTAGATAATCTTCAAGTTAATTATATTGAAGATGTAATTTATATTTCCGCTCTAATGAATAGAAATGCATGCGATCATTTTATAGCTGATTTCAAAATTAATGATAATCAATTAACACTTTTCTTAAAGAATGATTCTGAGGAACCTTGTATGTCAAACTCAAAATTTAAGATTAGAGTTTTAATCAAAAATCCTTCAAAGAAAAAATATAACGTTGTTTATAAGATAGAAAATTAATCTATTTATAAATAAAGCAATAATAACTACTACCGTCACTTCGAGTGATTTTTGAAAGGAAAAATGCTAATTTTTGCTTTTAAAAATTGTATCGAGAACTGTAGCAACGAATTTTCCTTATACAGTTCTCGATACATTTTGTATTTGTAAATCTGAGGCTTTCCAAATACAAAACACTCGAAATGACGTTGGTGGAATTTTGTTTTCATTTCACTTTTACAGTGTTTTTATTTTTAACTCGGTTACTTATAAACTAATAATAACCATTTCCATCACTTCGAGTGATTTTATATTTCAAAAAAAAACTTAGTTTTTGAAATATAAAATCGTATCGAGAACTTAGAACATAAAAAAAAACACGAATTACATCAATTAAACCATGTAATTCGTGTTAAATAAGTTATTCAGGAAACTACAATTTCCCCATATTTTGAGCCAATGTTTCAATAAATTTTGTGATTGGTCCTTTGATCATCATCGCCATCATTGGATTAAAATCGCCTTCAAAAGCTAATTGAACTTCTGTGTTTTCAGCGTCAATCGCGTTTAAGTTTCCAGTTAAGGTAAAAGGCAATTTACTTGAAGCTGCTCCTAAAACGATTTGTGAATTTGGAGTTCCACCTTTTTTAACCAATTTAATTTCTGGCATTCCTTTTAATCCGAATTCAAAGCAATTCTCGTCGATTACTTCAAATTTTGCGATATTTTCAGGCATTAATTTCTCGAAATTCTTTACGTCGTTCAAAGCGTTGAATAAATATTCAGCCGATTTTGCTACGTTTACTTTTGGACTTTCTAAGTTCATATTTTTTTGTTTATTGTTGATAGTTTATTGTTTGTGATTTAAACTTCTACATTCCATTCTGCAGGATTGGCGTTCCAAGCACTTAACGTTTTTAGTTCATTTTCTGAAACATATTGTTTGTCCACCGCTTTTTGCAATAAGTTTTCGTAATTACTTAACGTGAACACATCCAAATTTGCGGCTTCAAAACGTTCTTTTGATACTGGAAAACCATACGTAAAAATTGCCGCCATTCCTTTGATGTTGGCTCCTTCATTGCGTAAAGCTTCTACTGCTAATAAACTGCTTCCGCCCGTTGAAATCAAATCTTCAACAACTACCACATTTTGTCCTTTTTGCAAGAAACCTTCCACTTGATTTTGTCTTCCGTGTTTTTTTGGTTCTGGACGTACATACACAAAAGGTAATCCCATCGCTTCTGCCACTAAAATTCCGATTCCGATTGCGCCTGTTGCAACGCCTGCAATTACATCGGGCTTGCCAAATTTCTCTTCAATATGTTTGGCAAATTCATCGCGAATATAATTTCTAACCGCTGGAAATGAAAGAATTATGCGGTTATCACAATAAATCGGAGACTTCCAGCCTGAAGCCCACGTAAAAGGATTTTTAGAATTTAATTTAATTGCGTTTATTTGTAAAAGCAATTCGGCTGTTTGTTGGGCGGTATTGTTATTAAAAATCATATTGCAAATGTATAAAGTTTTTGTGAACGATAAGCCACTTTTTTTGACAAATCAAGTTCAAAAAGAGACCGATTTCAAACTTTTTTTGTTGGAAAGTGTTGATATCAAGAAGTTGATTGTTAAAATTTTTCAGAATAAAATTCAGAAAGCATTTCTGTATCATCCTGATGAAAAGTTAATCATGAAAACACTTCGTGCGAAATTACCTGTTGAAAAAGCGGGTGGTGGATTGGTTTACAACAAAAACGGTGATGTACTTTTTATTTTCAGAAACGGCAAATGGGATTTACCAAAAGGCGGCACCGAAAAAAATGAAACCATTGAAGAAACCGCTATTCGCGAAGTAGAAGAGGAAACCGGCGTAACTGGTTTAGCCATCACCGAAAAACTACAAAGAACCTACCATATTTTCAAAAGAAACGGTCGCTATAAACTAAAAATTACCCAATGGTTTGAAATGCGCACCAAATACGAAGGAACACCTCAAGGCCAAGCCGATGAAGGCATTGAACGAGTAGAATGGGTAAATCCAAAGGATATTAAGTTTTTATTGGAGAACTCGTACGAGAATATTAAGTTGTTGTTTGAAGCAGAGAAGGTGGTTTGATTTTAAAAAATTTAAGAATTATAAATTAAATAAAAATTTAAAAAAAATGACAATTGAAGAGATTGAAAATGCAATTTTAAAAGTCGATGGAATTCAAGGAATGACAGTAAATGAAAGGCTTTATGTTTGTGGTTTAATGGATGAATTTGATGATTCACTAATTAATGATAAAGACAAGGCACGATTGATATTAGAACTTTTAAAAGTTGACCAATTGTCAATAGAAAAAATTCTTAACAATTAAGCATTTTAGTTTTAAGTCAATTTTTTTCTCTTTACTCTAATTAATCCTATAAACTGGATACTGCAAATGCGCTTTCTCATAATAAGGTGATTGTCTGTACACCCAATCCAATTGAGCAGCGCCGTTTTCAGCGAAAGCTTTGTCGTTTTGTTTCTTTTGTTCTAATTCGGCTTTGATTTTTGGGTTTTTATCTAAAAATTCTTTCGCTAAATCTTCAAAAACATAACTCGAAAAATATTCTTTTTGTTGCAAAATTGGATCAAAGAAGTTCCAATTGAAATAACTGTCCACCGCTTCTGGTTCTAAGGTTTCTACTAAATATTTCACGCCTAGTTGATTCGTATAAAATACATAATCACCCATGAAAAATTTTACTTTTTGAGTTGATTTGGAGACTTTTGTATTGTAATGTGCGTAATGTCCTTCGTAAGGTGATTTTGAGGTTTGATAACTTTCAATTTTATACGATTCTACTTCCATAATCGTGTCTTTTTGGATACGATGTGCATTGATATTGTTCAATTTCAAGATATCCAATACTTGCCATTGCGATTGCGGAATAACATACGCTTTCGGAATATTTACAAATTTCGTAGGTTTATAATTGCCATAAAACGGAATTTTCTTGGTAAACGGTTTGCTTTTGTCGTAAAACAATCGGTCTTTTCCTGAAATATCACTTGGTTTGTATCCGCCTTGATAGCCTTTAAAATCAATATAAGACACTTTTGTAGAATCAATTGCCCAATCTAATGGATATGACATTCCAACTTGATATTCGTTCAAAGCATCTTTTCGCATTTGCTTGATTTTTTGCCAATTTGTATCAGCGAAATTAATCGTGCTGACCATAAATTCGTAGGTAACTTTCACTCGTTCTTTGTAGACTTTCAACATGTGCGTTTCTGGAACAAATCCTAAAGTGTGGAATAATGTCGAATAACCTGTCGCATATCTTGGTGTATCGGTAAATTGCTCAAAACCTTTATCAGGCGTAGTGCTGTGCACATTCACATACGGAACTACATCGATTTTCTTTTTGTTCATGTCTTTCACCACCGAAGGATACAATTCGTTGATGAAATAATTCCCTAATTTGTTTCCCAAACGTTCATGTTGGGTGGCAATACAAGTAAACGTATATTGATAATCTGCACCATTTGAAACGTGATTGTCTAAGAAAATATCAGGATTTAATTCGGTAAACAACTTTTGAAAACTTCTTGAGTTCTTCGTGTCTGATTTAATAAAATCGCGATTCAAATCGTAATTTCGAGCATTTCCTCTAAAACCATATTCTTCAGGTCCGTTTTGATTGGCTCTGGAATGCGAATTTCGGTTCAACATTCCACCCACACTATACACCGGAATAGCTGCAATTAAAGTGTTTTTAGCCGTTTTGATTTTTCCCATGGCCAAATCTCGAATTAACATCATGGTAGCGTCAATTCCGTCAGGTTCACCTGCGTGAATGCCGTTGTTGATTAAAATTACGGCTTTATTTTTAGTAAAATATTCATCAAAATCAAATTTTCCTTCGCTTGAAAATAATACTAAATGCAAAGGTTTTCCGCTATCTGTGGTGCCTTTTTGAATCATTTGGATGTTAGCAAAACTTTCATCTAATTTTTCATAAAACGCAATACATTCTTCATAAGTAGTAGATTGATTGCCATTGCCTCGTTCAAATGGGGTGATGAATTTGTTTTGTGAAAATACCGAAATCGAGAAGAAAAGAAAACTTATTTTTAAAAAACGCATAGTTGAGTTTGATTTGATTTTCAAAAATAAAGAATCTTTTTGGAGTTCAAATGTTTTGAATACTTTTTAACGAGTATTGGTTATCTTTGTAAGATGAATTTAGAAAATTGTCCTTTATGTAAAGGTGAAGCGGAAGTTTTCTGTGAAAAGCCCAAACATTTGTTCTATAAATGCACAAATTGTGAAGGTATTTTTAGACCACAACACACTTTTTTAACCGCTGAAGAAGAGAAAGCACATTACGAAAAGCACAATAATGATGTTTTTGACGAGCGCTATCAAAACTTTGTTTCTCCAATCGTTGATGCTATTTTACAAGATTTTAATCCAGAAGCTAAAGGTTTAGATTTCGGTTCAGGAACAGGTCCCGTCATTTCTAAAATGTTGAAGGATAAAGGCTATCACATTCAGAATTACGATTTGTTTTTTGCGAATGATTTAGTACTGCTTAAAGAAAAATACAATTACGTTTCGTGTTGCGAAGTAATGGAGCATTTTCATCAACCTTACAAAGAATTTGAATTATTGAAAAGCTTAATACTTTCGAAAGGAAAATTATACTGTAAAACAGAAGTTTTCAACAATCAAAAGGCTTTTGAAAATTGGTATTACAAAGATGATTTTACCCATGTTTTTATTTACCAACCCCAAACCTTGGAATGGATAAAAAAAGAATTTCATTTTTCGAATTTAGTAATTAAAGAGAAGTTGATTGTGTTTGAAAATTAAGTGTGAATTATTAGAGTATTTAACCACATAGAAACATAGTAAATAAGACTTTTATAGATCATAAATGATTTATATAGTCTATGTTTACTTCAATAAGTTAAACGCCTTGTTATAGACTTTACTAAATTTCTATGTGGTTAAAAAAAATTATTTTTTTGCTAAAACCGATTCAGGAACTAGTTGTGAAATATCACCACCATTTCTTAAAACATCACGTACAATACTTGAAGAAATAAAGGAAGTTCGAGCAGCTGTTAACAAGAAAACCGTTTCTATTTTAGACATGACACGATTGGTATGTGCGATGGCTTTTTCGAATTCAAAGTCGGCTGGATTTCGTAATCCACGTAAAATGAAATCTGCTTTTTCTTTTTTGCATAAATCGATGGTCAAACCCGAGTAGGTGATGACTTTTACTTTTGGTTCGTCTTTAAAAGCTTCTTCGATAAAACGTTTTCGGTCTTCTAATGAAAACATGTATTTTTTTTCGGCATTTACACCAATCGCTACAATAACTTCATCAAATAAAGAAACACCTCTGTTAATGATATCGTAATGTCCGTTAGTGATTGGGTCAAACGAACCTGGAAATATTGCTTTTTTCATGTTTTACTTCTTTAAAGCCAATTCAATGGCGTTTTCAAATAGTTCAGGTAACGAAATTCCGGCTTCTCTTGCTTGTTGTGGTAGAATACTTTCGGTTGTTAAACCTGGAATGGTATTCATTTCTAACATATGAGGTTCATTGTTTACGATAATAA
The DNA here is from genome assembly GCF_036782315.1 of Flavobacterium sp. Lineage (GTDB taxonomy): Bacteria > Bacteroidota > Bacteroidia > Flavobacteriales > Flavobacteriaceae > Flavobacterium. Next base: position 68,243 of record NZ_DAIPZK010000007.1, on the reverse strand, counting down.
ATTCACTTCTCGAAAAACCTTTCATCTTTAATACTTCATAGGCTCTTTTAGCTACCGTTTCGATTTTTACTTTTAATTCGTCAGAAATTCTAGCAGGTGTAATCTCTTTTGATTTTCCTAAATATTTTGCTTCATAATCAAAAAAGTCATTTTCCGATACGATTTCGGTAATAGGTAAAACCGTAACCGTTCCTTTATAATTTATAACTCCAACAGAAACTTCTGTTCCGTCCAAGAAACTTTCAATGATGATTTCGTCGTCTTCTTTGTAGGCATTTTTAATGGCTGGAAGAAATTCTTCTTTCGTTTTTACTTTTGAAATTCCAAAACTTGAACCTGATTTATTTGGTTTTACAAAGCAAGGTAATCCTACTTTTGCTAAAATGGAATCAACTTTAATTTCATCACCTAAATTCAAATAATAGGATTCCGCAGTTTTTATTCCGTAAGGTTTTAAAACAGACAACATATCACGTTTATTGAACGTTAATGCTGCTTGGTAATAATCACACGAAGTTTGTGGTATATTCAATAATTCAAAATAAGATTGCATTAAACCATCTTCGCCAGGTGTTCCGTGAATTGCATTGAAAACCACATCAAAATTGATTTTCGAGCCATTAACAGTTACAGAAAAATCGTTTTTATCAATTGGGAATTCCACATCGTTTTCATCAACATATACCCATTTCTCTTTAAAAACATGAATACGATAGGGATTAAATTTATCACGGTTAATGTTATTAAATACTACATTTCCGCTTGTTAACGAAATTTTGTACTCGCTAGAGTAACCTCCCATTATAATGGCAACGTTTTTCATTCTAAACTTTAAATTATATACACAAAAGTACATTAATTATTCAGAATTTTGCGTCTTTTGTTTCTTTTAAGAAGAAATATTTTTCATGTAAATTCGTTTTAAATCTGTGAAGAAATGAAAATGAATTGCGTCGTTATTTCTTTTTGAATTTTATATCTTTGTCAAAATATCATTTTGTATGAGTTTATTTAAGTTTTTAACAAGTCGAACATTTTTTGTTCAAGTTCTAATTGCTATGGCAATTGTTGTAGTTTTTACTTTTTTAGTTATTCAACTTTTAGATTTTAGAACCAATCATGGTCAAGAAATCAAAGTGCCTGATTTGTCTAAAATGAAGTTAGAAGTTGCTGAAGAAAAATTGAATGATTTGGATTTAGAAATATTTTTGTTAGATACTGTTGATTTTAATGCTGATTTTCCTCCTTTCACGATTTTAGAACAAGATCCTAAAGCAGGTAGTTTGGTTAAAGATGGGAGAAAAGTATATGTAAAGTTAAATGCTGGTGAATTTACAGAAATCACAATTCCAGAATTTAAAGATAAAACGTATCGTCAAATTTCGGCAACTTTAAAATCTTTGACTTTAAAAGAAGGAAAGATTACTTATAAACCTCATATTGCAAAAGATGTTGTTTTACAAATTTTTCAAGATGGAAAACGTTTAAGAGCTGGTGATAAAGTAAAGAAAAATTCTACTTTAGATTTTGTATTAGGAGATGGAAAAGAGGTTTTTAACGAAGAAACATTTAGTTCAGAAGAGCCCGCAGATACTTTGCCAGTTGAGAAAGAAATTAAACCAGAAGAATTTAAGTAGAAATGGCGGATTATAATGTAGGAACTGAATTAGAAGATGAGTTGTATGAACATCATCGTTTTGAAGCAAGTAAAGGGCAATCAGCTTTACGAGTGGATAAATTTTTGATGAACATGATTGAAAATACCACAAGAAATAAAATACAACAAGCAGCTGAAAAAGGTTCGATTTTAGTAAACGATGTTCCTGTAAAATCGAATTATAAAGTTAAAGCTGGAGATATAGTTCGCTTGGTTTTAGCTCACCCAACATACGAGCAATTACTTACTCCTGAAAATATTCCGTTAGATATTGTGTATGAAGACGATCAATTGTTGGTTATCAATAAACCAGCTGGTATGGTGGTACATCCAGGTCACGGAAATTATTCGGGAACATTAGTGAATGCTTTGGCCTTTCATTTCGAAAATTTACCAATGAATAGTTCGGAAAGACCAGGTTTGGTACATCGAATTGATAAAGATACTTCAGGTTTATTGGTTGTTGCCAAAACGGATTTTGCTATGGCCTATCTGACCAAACAATTTGCAGAGAAAACGTCGGAAAGAGAATACATAGCATTAGTTTGGGGAAATATTGAAGAAGACGAAGGAACGGTTGAAGGAAACATCGGTCGTCATGATACCAATCGTATGCAAATGGCAGTTCATTCCGATGCAGAAAAAGGAAAACCTGCAGTAACACATTATAAAGTTTTAGAACGATTTGGTTATGTAACTTTAGTTTCTTGCCAATTAGAAACAGGCAGAACGCATCAGATTCGTGTTCATATGAAACATATTGGTCATACTCTTTTTAATGATGAACGCTATGGAGGTGATGCTATTTTAAAAGGAACGACTTTTACAAAATACAAACAGTTTGTAGATAATTGTTTTAAAATATTACCAAGACAAGCACTACATGCTAAAACATTAGGTTTTGAACATCCCATTACAAAAGAATTTTTACGATTTGATTCTCCAATTCCACAAGATTTTCAAGAATGTATAGACAAATGGAGAGTATATTCTAAAGCACAAGCTTTTACGGAAGAATAAAAGGAAATATTTAAATATTATAACTTCCAAAAGTAAAAGATAGTTGAAGGTTTTTTTATGACACTATAATGAAATCTTATAAATGTCCTAAACCAACATTTGTATATTTTCGTATTTTTGAAAAATAGAAAGAAAAATTATGAAAATTGTTATATCGCCAGCAAAATCTTTGAATTACGAAAGTCCGTTACCTATTACTGACTTTACACAGCCAATTTTTTTATCAAAATCAGAGACTATTCAAAAAACATTAAAAAAGAAAAAGCCTAAGCAACTGATGGAGCTTATGGATATTTCTGAAAAGTTGGCTGAATTAAATTGGCAACGTAATCAAGATTGGAGCATTCCTTTTACTCCTGAAAATGCGCGTCAAGCAGTTTATGCTTTTGATGGTGATGTTTATACAGGATTAGATGTCTACTCTTTACCAAAAGAAAAAATAGCTGTTTTACAAGATAAATTACGAATTCTCTCAGGTTTGTACGGACTTCTAAAACCTTTAGATTTAATGCAACCGTATCGTTTAGAAATGGGAACGTCTATTGCTATTGGAGCGAAGAAAAACCTTTACGAATTCTGGAAGAAAACCATTACGGATAATTTAAACAAAGAACTTACTAAAGACGAATTGTTTCTAAATTTAGCGAGCAACGAATATTTTAGTGCAGTTGACCAAAAAGCGTTAAAAGTTCCAGTCATTACACCAGAATTCAAAGATTACAAAGACGGAAAACTAAAAATGATTAGTTTCTTTGCTAAAAAGGCAAGAGGCTTAATGGTGCGTTACATTATCGATAATAACGCCGAAACTATTGAAGATTTAAAAGGTTTTAACTACGAAGGTTATGCTTTTGATGCGAATTTAAGTAAAGGAAATACTTTAGTTTTTACGAGGTAAATTCTAAAATAAAAAATCCCAAATTCATTACAAATTTGGGATTTAATAATATAAATTCTAAAAATTATTTCACTTCTTCGGTCGGTGTAACTTCTGTAGAACTTGAAGCATCTTTTGGCATATCTTCCCCTTTTAAATACGTTGGTAAATTCAAACCAGCCATGTTGAATAAATCATTTAATGGCGGAACAGTTTTCATCATTCCAGAAACGAAATTCGCAGTCGAACCATTGCCATCTGTATTATTTCCAGAATCCCAAACCGTGATTTTATCAATTTTGATATTTTTAACAGCTTCCACCTGAGTTTTAACTAATTCAGGTAATTTCTCGATTAATAATAATTGGAATGCTTTTGTTGGATCACCACCAGCAGCTCCAACTACTTCACGATATCCTTCTGCTTGCTTCGTTAAGATTTCATACAAACCTTTTGCTTCCGCTTCCATTTTTGCGAAGATAGCATCTGCTTCTCCTTTTGCTTGCACTCTAATTCTTTCTGCTTCAGCTTGTGCATCGATAACGGCTTTTTGTTTTGCAATTTCAGCCGGAATTACAATATTCGCATTTTGTGTTGAACGTTCTCTCTCAGCACGAGCAGCTTCCGCTTTTTGTTCGGCTTGATACGCTTCTTCCAATGCTTTTGCTTGTTGTACTTTTTCCGAAGCTAAGGCAATACGTAATGCTTCTGCTTCTTTTTCACGTCTTGCTGCTTCTGATTGTGCAATGGCAATTTTTGCCTCATTTTCTCCTTGAATCGCAATCGCATTTGCTTCAGAAGTTGCTACACGCGTATCTCTTTCTGCTTCCGCTTTACCAATACTTTCATCTCTAAAAGCAGCAGCAATACTTACTTCTCTGTCTTTGTTTGTATTCGCAATTTTAACATCACGATCTCTGTGAGTTTCTGCAATTTGAACGTCTTTTTCTCTATCGGCAACTGCTTTTCCAGTTTCCCCAATTTTTTCTTGTTCCGCAACCGAAATTTTAGCTTCGTTAATTGCTTTTGCAGCCGCTTCTTTTCCTAAAGCTTCAATATATCCTGATTCATCTTTAATATCGGTAACGTTAACGTTAATCAATTTTAAACCAATTTTCTTCAATTCAGAATCTACGTTTTTCGAAATGTTATCTAAGAATTTATCTCTATCCGAATTGATTTCTTCAATCGTCATCGTAGCGATTACCAAACGCAATTGTCCAAATAAAATATCTTTTGCCAATTCCTGAATTTGTTCTGGTGCCAAACCTAATAAACGCTCAGCAGCCGTATTCATACTATCTGTTTCAGTAGAAATCGCAATAGTAAATCGACACGGAACATCTACACGAATATTTTGACGAGAAAGCGCATTGGTTAAATTCGCTTCAATAGAAATTGGTTTTAAATCTAAAAAGGAATAGTCCTGAATTACAGGCCAAATAAAAGCACCACCACCGTGAACACACTTAGCCGATGTGCCTCCAGTTTTTCCATAAATAACTAAAATTTTGTCTGATGGACATCTTTTGTAACGCGAAATTAAGGTCACGAAAGTAACGAATAGCACAAAAGCGGCTACAACAATAATAATAACTTGTGTCATATAAATTAAGGGTTAGATTTTTTCTACGATAACTAAATTGTGCTCCACTGCAACTACTTTTACAGTACTTCCTGAAGCTAATTTTTCAGATGAATTTGTTATGGCATCCAATTCATGAAACGAACCATTCACACTAATTTGAATTTTTCCTTTTCCAGATTTTGCCTCTGGAATAGTTAAATAAACTTCAGCATTTTTATTTAATGTGTTTTCAATTTTAAAACTATTGTCTTCTGAAAGTTTTAAAATTTGTTTGATTAAGAAAAAGAAAACACCCACAAAAAGAATTCCCACTAATACAGAAATTCCAATTAGAATCGTTTTGTTTTCGATTGATTCATAAAACGAAATACCTGTCCAACTAAATCCTAATAAAAAGTTGATTAAGTTGCGAAGGGTAAATAATTCAAAAGGCATATCACCATCACCACCATCGGTATCGGCATCCGTTTCAGAACCACTTAATCCAATGAAAGTAGAAATGGTTTGTAATAGAAAAAAGATACTCACTGGTAACGCAATGTACCAAAAAGCCTTAAGTAGTGGCTCGTAATGTTCAAGAAAGTTCATAGTTGTCAGTTAGTTTTGTAATTATACGATTACATTTACAAAAAGTTACAATTTACAAAAAAATACTATGAACTTTCTTAATTTTTATTTGATTTTATTGAAAAATTTAGAAATGTCTGAAATCGGATTGTGTTTTAAAAAGTTGATAAAAGCACTTCCAATAATCGCTCCTTTTTGATGTTGAGTAGCTTGTTGAAACGTTTCTTTATCTTTAATTCCAAAACCAACAATTTGGGGATTTTTTAAGTTGAAATCGGCAATCCGTTTGAAGTAATTCATTTGTTCTGAACCAAAACCAGATTGACTTCCCGTAACAGCAGCCGAACTCACCATATAAATAAAACTATCGGAAACCGTATCGATTTGTTGGATTCTTTCTTCGGAAGTTTGTGGCGAAATTAAAAAGATGTTTTTCAAGTTATATTTCTCGAAAATCGATTTGTATTCGGTTTCGTAAACTAATATAGGTAAATCAGGAATAATTAAACCATCAATCCCAACTTCAGCACATTTTTGACAAAATTTCTCTATTCCAAATTGCATCATCGGATTAAAATAGCCCATTATGATTAAAGGAATTTGAACGGTTTTTCGAATGTCTTTCAATTGCTCAAATAGGAGCGAAGCTGTCATTCCATTTTCAATAGCAATAGTAGAACTTTCTTGTATAGTTGGTCCATCGGCTAACGGATCGGAAAATGGCAACCCAATTTCAATCATATCTACACCGTTTTTTTCCAATTCTTGAATAATTGAAAAGGTGTCGTTTAGTTTTGGAAATCCTGCTGTAAAATAAATGGAAAGCAGTTTTCTATCTTCTTGTATTTTTTGGTTGATTCTGTTCATATTCTTTTTTTAACCACAAAGTACACAAAGAAAGCACTAAGCGCACTAAGTTTTTATATATGTTTTTACTAAATTATATAGCAGAGTTTTAGTCAAGAAGGCTTATCAGCCTTTGTGAACCTTGTGCCTTCTTCGTGTGCTTTGTGGTTACTTTTTTTAAAATTTAAAATAATCAATATACGTATTCAAATCTTTGTCGCCTCTTCCTGATAAGTTGATAATAACAATATCATTTGGCAGGAATTGTTTTTTATCCAAAACTGAAAAAGCATGTGCCGTTTCAATTGCTGGTATTATGCCTTCTGTTTTTGATATATCTAATCCTGATTGCATGGCTTCGGTGTCTGTTATTGCGATGAATTCTGCTCTTTTAGTATCGTGTAAATGGGCATGAAGTGGGCCAACTCCGGGATAATCCAATCCAGCGGAAATAGAGTAGGGTTCGGTGATTTGTCCGTCTTCGGTTTGCATTAATAAGGTTTTACTTCCGTGAATGATTCCAATTTTACCCAAAACAGAAGTCGCAGCACTTTCACCTGAATCAACTCCATGTCCAGCGGCTTCCACCGCAATTAATTTCACTGATTCTTCCTCTAAAAATTCGTAAAAAGCACCAGCAGCATTGCTTCCACCACCCACACAAGCAATTACATAATCAGGATTTTCTTTACCTTCTTGAGCAAAAAGTTGGGATTTAATTTCCTTAGAAATCACACTTTGAAAACGTGCCACCATATCTGGATAAGGATGAGGTCCAACAACAGAACCAATAATATAAAACGTATCAATTGGGTTATTAATCCAATCACGAATAGCTTCATTGGTAGCATCTTTCAAGGTTTTTGAACCCGATGTTGCTGGTCGAACTTCTGCACCCAACATTTTCATGCGAGCAACATTTGGCGCTTGTCTTTTAATATCGACTTCACCCATATACACAATGCATTCTAATCCCATTAGAGCACAAACCGTTGCCGTTGCCACGCCATGTTGACCTGCGCCAGTTTCTGCAATGATTCTGGTTTTACCTAAGCGTTTTGCTACTAAAATTTGTCCGATGGTGTTGTTGATTTTGTGTGCTCCTGTGTGACATAAATCTTCTCGCTTCAAGTAGATTTTGGTATTGTATTTTTCGGATAAACGTTTGGCAAAATACAAAGGCGTTGGTCGACCTACAAATTGTTGTAATAAGTCGTTAAACTCTTCTTGAAAAGAAGGTTCGGCCATTATTTTAAAATAGTTTTCTTTTAATTCTTCCACATTTGGGTATAGCATTTCAGGAATAAAAGCGCCTCCAAATTGGCCGTAAAATCCATTTTCATCAACATTATATTTCATATAGCAATTTTTTAAATTTTTGTAATTTGATTTTATTTTTGATTCCAGGTTTTTTCTCAAAACGACTGTTAACATCAATTGCGTAACATTTTTTTGCAGCGGGTGATTTTAGAAATTCTTTTAATCCGTCAATTTCTGTAGTTCCAATTCCACCACTTAAAAAGTATGGAACATTAAAGTGATAGTTTTCCAAGACATTCCAATCGAAAGTAATGCCATTTCCTCCCGGTAATTTTCCTTTCGTATCAAAAAGAAAATAATCGACAGCTAATACATATTCTTTAACCACAGAAAAATTGAAAGTCGAATCCATAGAAAAAACTTTGATGACTTCAACACCGAGTTTTTTCACGTTTTTACAAAAAATAACTGATTCGTCTCCATGTAATTGAATAACGTCTAATTGATATTGGTTTATTTTTGAAGCAATTTCTTGTATGGACGCATTCACAAAAACCCCAACTCTTTTTGTAGTTTCAAGAAGTTCAGGAATAACATCTAAAGTTATATTTCGTTTTGATTTTTCCCAAAAGATAAAGCCCAAATAATCAGGATTTAGAGTTGAAATCTCTTTGATGTTTTCAGGATATTTCATACCACAAATTTTTAGTTTTACGTTTTTCATATTCTTTTATTTTTACCACATAGAAACATAGTTTTTTGATTGAATCAAATAAGGTGTTTCACTTTTTTTAAGTTTTCATAGTTCTTTGTTTACTAAGAATTCCTCTTACATTTTAATCTATGTTTCTATGTGGTTAATTTTAAATAATTAAGTTGGTTATAAATTTTTTAGCTTCCAAACCAGGATTTTCGGTTTTCATGAAATGTTCTCCCATTAAAAAACCTTGATAGCCAAATTGTTGCAATTCATTTACAGCCTCAATTGAACTAATCCCACTTTCTGAAACTTTTACAAATTCGTCGGGAATTTTAGTAGCTAATTCTTTACTGTAATCTAAACTCACTTCAAAAGTTTTTAAATTGCGATTGTTTACGCCAATCATATCTAAACTTGGCATAATCGATTTTTCCAATTCTTCCAAATTGTGAACTTCTAACAATACTTCTAAACCTAAACTTTGTCCAAATTCTGAAAGTTGCTTTATTTCTTCTCGAGTCAAAACTGCTGCAATTAGTAAGATTACATCGGCTCCGTGGGCTTTGGCTTCCAAAATTTGATATTCGTCAACAATAAATTCTTTTCTTAATAATGGAATATTTACCGAAGCTTTTGCCAATAACAAATCATCTAAATTTCCACCAAAATATTTACCGTCTGTTAATACAGAAATACCGCTAGCGCCAGCATTTTGGTATCCTAAAACTACATCTTCAACGGAATGATTATTATTAATAACCGATTTCGATGGCGAACGACGTTTATGTTCTGCAATAATTCCAGAAGCGCTGTTTCTCAATAATTTACTCATAGAATACGTGCGAGAATTGAATAAAACCGAAGCTTCCAATTGCGAAACAGGAATAATGCTTTTTTTTAGTTCTACTTCACGTTTTTTATCGATGACTATTTTATCTAAAATGTTCATGATTAATTACTTATTGTGATTAATTTTTTCAATTTTTCCAATGCTTTTCCGCTGGCTAAACTTTCTTGCGCTTTGGCTAAAGCTTCATCATAATTTAATTTTTCAACCGTTTGAATGGCGATAGCTGCATTAGCACAAACTACATTATTTTGAGCTGTTGTTCCTTTTCCAGAAATGACATCAAAGAATATTTTTGCTGATTCATCAACGGTTGCTCCACCTTTGATGGTTTCTAGTTTACATTCTGGTAATTTGAAATCTATTGGTTTTAAAATTTGTTCAGAAGTGTTGGATATGATTTTAACTTCATCAGTCAAGGAAACTTCGTCAAAACCGCTTAATCCATGTAAAATGGAGTAGTTGGTTTCAGTATTTTGATACAAATAAGCATACATTCTAGCCAATTCCAAACTAAAAACACCAACCATTTGATTTTGTGGAAATGACGGATTTACCATTGGTCCCAACATATTAAAAAAAGTTTTCACGCCTAATTCTTTCCGAATCGGACCCACATTTTTCATAGCAGGGTGGAAGAGTGGTGCGTGTAAAATGGCAATATTGGTTTCTTCAATTGATTTGGTGAGAAAATCGGAATCATTCGTAAATTTCACCCCCATTTTTTCCATCACATTACTCGATCCTGAAATCGAAGAAACACCATAATTTCCATGTTTAGCGACTTTAATTCCAGCTCCTGCTACGATGAAAGAAGCTAAAGTGGAAATGTTGAACGTGTCTTTTCCATCGCCGCCTGTTCCACACAAATCAATTGTATTATATGCTGAAAAATCAACAGGAATACACAATTCCAACAAAGCTTCACGGAAACCTGCTAGTTCTTCAATGGTAATGTTCCTCATCATATAAACCGTCATAAAAGCTGCAATTTGGCTCGGATTATAATTTCCAGAAGAAATGTTGACCAGAACGGTTTTGGCTTCTTCTTTGGTTAAGATTTCGTGTTGGATTAATCGATTTAATATATTTTTCATTTCATTTATTTTAAAATTGGACATAAGTTGGGCTGTACTTCACTAATTTTGTGTTAGTGAAGCAAGAAATTAAGCGTGTATGTTGTTGCTAATTAATGGCTAAGCCAATTTTCTAAGATTTTTTTTCCGTAAGGCGTTAAGACACTTTCTGGATGATATTGCACGCCTCGAATATCAAAATGTGCATGTTTCATTGACATAATTTGACCGTTTTCATCAGTAGAAGTTACGATTAAATCAGCCGGAAGGTTTTCGTTAGAAACAACCCAAGAATGGTAACGCCCAACTTCAAACTCGTTTGGTAAATCGTTGAAAATGAAGTCATCTTCGATTTTTGTGACTTTGGTTGCCACACCGTGATAGACTTTTTCTAAGTTGGTTAATTTTCCGCCAAAAACTTCACCAATAGCTTGTAAACCTAGACAAACTCCGAAAATACTTTTGCTTGAAGCATATTTTTTGATAACTTCTTTCAATAAACCCGCTTCATCTGGAATTCCTGGTCCTGGCGAAAGTAGAATTTTATCGAATTTTTCTAATTCATTCAATTCAAATTCATCGTTTCTGAAAACGGTTACGTTCGCATTCAAATCCTCTAAATAGTGGACTAAATTGTAAGTAAAACTATCGTAATTGTCTATAACTGCTATTTTCATTTCTTTAATTTTTTTCAATTTCAAGGACAAATTCAAGTTCAAAATTCAAGTTGTTTTTTTTGGAACACAGATTTAATAAATTTGATAAATCTAAAAAGTCTCGACTTCGCTCGACTTGACAATTTGTTATTGAACTTGTTCTTGCACTTGTTTATATGTTTTCTGCTAAATCTAATGCTTTTTGTAAAGCTCCTAATTTGTTGTACACTTCTTGCATTTCGTTTTCTTCTGATGAACTTTCTACAATTCCTGCACCAGCTTGAAAATGTAGCGTGTGATTTTTACTCAAAAAGGAACGAATCATAATCGCGTGATTAAAATTGCCTTGAAAATCCAACACTCCGATGGCGCCACCGTAGAAACTTCTATTAGTTTTCTCAATGTTTTCAATCAATTGCATGGCTTTTGCTTTTGGTGCTCCGGTTAATGTCCCTGCTGGAAATGTCTTCGCAACTAATTCCATAAAAGTATGATTTTCTTTTAATTTTCCGGATACTTTTGAAACCAAATGAATCACGTGAGAGAAAAACTGTACTTCTTTGTATTTTTCTACTTTCACATCATGACAACTTCGACTTAAATCGTTTCTTGCTAAATCGACTAGCATGACGTGTTCGCTGTTTTCTTTGGCGTCTTCGCCTAATTTTTTGGCTAATTCAGCATCTTGTTCGTCGTTTCCTGTGCGTTTGAATGTTCCTGCTATTGGGTGAATTTCGGCAAATTTTTTTTTGATTACCAATTGCGCTTCAGGCGATGAACCGAATATTTTGAAATTTCCGTAATCGAAATAAAATAGATACGGAGAAGGATTGATGTTTCGTAAAGCGCGATACACATTGAATTCGTCACCTTTAAATTCTTGCGAAAATCTTCTGGATAACACCAATTGGAATACATCGCCACGTAAACAATGTTTTTTCGCTAAAGAAACGTAGTTTTTGAATTCCTCATCAGTTAAGTTAGAAGTTCCGGTTCCTGATTTTTGAAACGAAAAAGAAGCAAAGTTTTTCGCTTGTAATAATTGTTCGATTTCAGCGATATTATTGCTACCATCATAGCTATGACAGAACAAATAAGCTTCATTTTTGAAATGATTGATGGCGATAATGTTTTGATAAACAGCGTAAAAGATTTCAGGAATTTTGTTTTCCAATGACTTTTTAGCAATTGAAACTTTTTCAAAATATTGAATCGCATCGTAGGCTAAATAGCCAAATAGTCCTTGCGTAATGAATTTAAAATCTGACTTTTCCGTTTGAAATTGATTAGAGAAATTCTCGATTTCTTTGGCAACATTAACATCAGCATCAATCGGAATAATTTCTGAATATCCATCTGGAAAATTCGTTTCAATTTTTTGATTTTCTACTTTTATGGAAGCAATCGGATTGAAACAGATGTACGAAAAACTGTTGTCATTCGCATGATAATCCGAACTTTCCAATAAAATGCTATTCGGAAATTTATCGCGAATTTTTAAATAAACACTTACTGGCGTAATGGTGTCGGCAAGAATTTGTTTGTAGTTGGTATGTAATTTATATTTTTTCATATTTCTTTAATTTTTGACAATAAAAAAAGGCTTGTCGTGATTGACAAGCCTTTTCTATGTATTGGTTTTAAATTATACTATAGCAGGTTTCGCTCACGACGTTTGACGTAAGTTAGACCACCACCAAGTATTGTTTAAAATTGAAATCATTTTCTTAATTGTATGTTGCAAATGTTTCTAAATATTTTTTAAATAACCAAATTTTTTAATACAAACTTGGATATTTTGTTGGATTTGCCTCATTCATAATCGCATATACTTTCTCAAAAATGTCTTCTGCAGAAGGTTTTGAGAAGTAATCGCCGTCTGTTCCATAAGCTGGTCGGTGTGCTTTTGATGTTAAGGTTTGAGGTGCGCTATCTAAATGTTTATAGGCATTTTGATTCTCTACAATTTCTTGTAAAATATAGGCACTTGCTCCACCAGGAACATCTTCGTCAATTACTAATAAGCGATTTGTTTTTGCAACCGATTTTACAATATCGTGATTGATATCGAAAGGTAAAAGCGATTGAATATCAATTATTTCTGCGCTAATTCCTACAGATTCTAACTCATTTGCAGCTTGTTCTACTAAGCGTAATGTTGATCCGTAAGAAACTAAGGTAATATCTGTACCTTGTTTGATTGTTTCAACCACTCCGATAGGCGTTTTGAATTCACCTAAATTCGTTGGCATTTTTTCTTTCAAACGGTAACCATTCAAACATTCAACTACTAATGCAGGTTCGTCAGTTTCTAACAAAGTGTTATAAAAACCTGCGGCTTTGGTCATGTTTCTTGGAACTAAAACGTGAATTCCTCTGATGGCATTGATAATCATTCCCATTGGAGAACCTGAATGCCAAACACCTTCTAAGCGATGACCACGAGTTCTGATGATTAACGGTGCTTTTTGACGACCAGCTGTTCTGTATTGTAACGTTGCTAAATCATCACTCATGATTTGAATAGCATACAGCAAATAATCTAAATATTGAATTTCAGCAATTGGACGTAATCCTCTCATTGCCATTCCGATTCCTTGACCTAAAATTGTTGCTTCACGAATTCCTACATCGGCAACACGTAATTCTCCGTATTTCTCTTGCATGCCTTCCAAACCTTGGTTTACGTCACCAATGTTTCCTGAATCTTCACCAAAAATTAACGTTTCTGGATATTTTGAGAAGATAGCATCGAAGTTGTCTCTTAACACCAAACGCGCATCCACATCTTCTGCAGTTGCATCGTAGGTTGGAGCTACTTCTTTCGTTTTTAAAACCGTTTTATCCGATTGCGAAAATAAGTGCGAACTGAATTTTGGTTGGATTTTTTCGGTATAATTTTCAATCCAAGTAGCTAAAGTAGCACGAGAATTTTCTTTGATAATCATACGCAATACTTTACGAGCTGCTACTAAAATATCTTTACGAATTGGTTCTTTTATTGAAGCAACATCGTTAGCAATTTTCTCGATAAAGACTTTATTTTCACTTTGTGAAGCGATGGTATTTAACAAACTAACCAACTCTTGTTGCTCAGCTTTAATTGGAGCTGTAAAGTTTGTCCAAGCGGCTTTTTTACCTTCTAAAACGTCTTTTTTAGCTTGGTTGTCAATCTCATCTAATTCTTCAGAAGTAGCGATATTGTTTTCAATTAACCAAGTTTTCATTTTAGCTACACAGTCAAATTCTGCTTCCCAAGCCAAACGTTCTGCATTTTTGTAGCGTTCGTGACTTCCAGAAGTTGAGTGACCTTGCGGTTGCGTTAATTCGCTTACGTGTACTAAAACAGGAACGTGTTCTTCACGCGCAATTTGCGATGCTTTTTGATACGTTTCAACTAAAGCTGGGTAATCCCAACCTTTAACTCGTAAGATTTCGTAACCGTTATTTTCTTCATCACGTTGGAAACCTTTTAAGATTTCAGAGATGTTTTCTTTTGTTGTTTGATGACGGGCGTGAACTGAAATTCCGTATTCGTCGTCCCAAACACTCATTACCATTGGTACTTGTAAAACACCAGCAGCATTGATAGTTTCAAAGAATAATCCTTCAGAAGTTGAAGCATTTCCGATAGTTCCCCAAGCTACTTCGTTTCCGTTTTCTGAGAAGTTGGTTTGGTTGATTCCTGAAACATTTCTGTATATTTTTGAAGCCTGAGCCAATCCTAATAAACGAGGCATTTGTCCAGCAGTAGGAGAGATGTCAGAACTCGAATTTTTTTGTTGGGTTAAATTTTTCCAATTTCCGTTTTCGTCTAAAGAATGCGTTGCGAAGTGTCCGCCCATTTGACGACCGGCACTCATTGGATCAAAATTAATATCAGTATGGCCGTATAATCCAGCGAAGAATTGCTCAATATTCATAGCACCAATTGCCATCATAAAGGTTTGGTCACGGTAGTATCCTGAACGGAAATCTCCATTTTGAAACGCCTTTGCCATGGCTAACTGTGGTACTTCTTTACCATCGCCAAAAATTCCGAATTTAGCTTTACCTGTAAGTACTTCTTTTCTTCCAAGAAGACTACATTCTCTACTGATTCGGGCGATTTTATAATCGTTAATGACTTCTTTTTTAAAATCTTCAAAAGAAACTACTTCCGATGTTGTTGCTGTTTTCATAAGCCGTTTATACGAAATTGATAATTCAACAAATTTAATTAAAACGACTTATAAAACAATACATGAGATAATATTTTTTTAATTATTATTAAATTAACAATAGTTTTGATTTGAAAAACGCAATGAATCTATTAAAAAATGATTTTTTATTATTAAATTATCAAATAAATAGATAAAAAGCTATTAAAACCATTTTCTAGTAAATAGTGAAATTAATGTTTTAGGACTTAATGTAACTACAAAACGAATTTTTTCGCCATAATTGTTAGAATTTATTTCTAAACCATTTGAAGAATAAACGGGTAAAAATAATTCAAAATAATCCGGTACTAAATTTAAATGTAGGCCAGAATCATATACAAATTTTGGGCTAGTATATTGATTTTTGAACATTCCTGCATCACCATATACTTGAATCCAATTCCAAATATTGAATGTTCCATTGATTGTTGTCATCCATTGATTTGCAAAACGAGTGTCTAATTTCGATTTAAAACCACCTTCAGCATATACATATTGTTGACTGTAAATCCCTGTAGTTTCACTTCTACCTAGCAAATTATAATCGAACATATAATCGTTTGGTCTGTCTAAACCAAAGTTGAAAAAATTTGAGTTGGTGCTTCTAAACATAAAGGCTCCAGCAAAAAAACGAAGACTAATTTGTCGATTGTTTTCAAATAGTTTTCGATAGTGAATTTCGGTTGAAATTTTGCCAAATGAATTTGCAATTTGTAAATCGTTTAGCAATGAAAAATGTTTTGTTCCTTCAGATTGATAGTTGCCATATTTTGCATTAAATATGTTGTAGTTTTCCGTATTGGCTTCGGTTATTAATGGAGATTTATCTCTGTTGACATAAACTTGTCTAAGCTGAATAAATTCGGTTTTATTAACTCTGAAATTTTCATCTCTAAATCTGAACTGAACTACAGGAACAAAATTTGTATAAAAAGCATCTTCAGTAAAATGAAAGCGACTACCAGTAACCATATATCGAATGTTATATAGTTTACCTTTTTCACGAATATTGTCCTCAACCATTGCAGAAAATTTTCCTACTAAAGTTCCTGTATTACTGGAATACATTGGTGTTGCACTAAATGTAAAAGGTTTGTTTAGAATGGATTTGTTGTTTAATCTCATTCCTAAAGCAATTCCATCATAAATATTAAATTCTACTTCAGGAACAAAGAAAAGTTGATTGTAATGAGGTTCTTCTAAGTCTTTGAAAAATAAAAATTTAAAAGGTCTGTTGTTGAAAAAGAAACCTTTCAACGATTTCCAGTTGTTTCTAAGATTATATTCTGGAACTTCATTGTAATAATTTAAAGTTAATTTATCAGCATTAAATCTTGGAATAACAATAGTAGAGTCTGAAGTAATATTTGTAATCCAACTTTTATGAATTACTTCATTATTTTTTATGTGATAGAGCGAAATAGGTACATTAGTTCCAGTTTTATTGATAATGTTGACAGTCAAAGAATCATTAGTTTTTGTTACTTTTCCAAATTTATAGTCGATTAAATTGCGAGTTTCTATTACAGTTCTAAAAAACCAATTTATGTCTTTTGTACTATTTTTAACAAGAACGGTTTCAAACTGTCGAGAATTAGTTCCAAAATATTGGTTTTCTTGAATATATTCTTTGATACTTTTATGAACAATGTCATTTCCTAAATAGCTGTCTAAATATTTTAAACTCAATCCTGCTCTATATTTACTAGCAATTTGTTCATTGAATTTTACTAAGCGATTTTTTGGTTCATTAAGAGGTTGATCTAAATTTTTACGCGCCATCAACATATACAAATAATTGTATTGTTGATTAAAATCGAGGTTTACAAAATGGTACGGTTTTAATATTTTTAAATGCGCCACATTTCCTGTCATTTTTAATTCAGGAAAATATTCATCTGCATATTGCATCATGAGAAATATCTGGATTCCGTCTGAAATCCAATAATCGCGTCTTTGGTTTAAATTTAGGTTTTCTTTTAAATAATTGTTTAAATAGGTTTTTAAGAATTTTAATTCAAACATCAATTCATTAGAAAATGGACTCAAAAAACTGGGCAATTGGTTCAAACCATAAAAAGGTTGACGTGCATAATCTTCTTGAGTAATTAAGATTTTTGAAGTAAGAGGTAAGCCTAGTTTGGAAGCTACAAATCGGCTTACTTTGTCAAAAATTAGTACTTTATCAATTTCATTAACTCTAGAATCTTCAATTCCACAACTTACTTCAATAATTTCATTTCGGTATGTTTGATAAGAGTTTTTTGGTTCTAAGGAAATGACAACTTCATTTTTGTTTTTTGAATTTAATAGTATTTTCTTAGTATCGATAAGTTCTATTGAATTGATTTCTTGCAAATTACTTGATAGGGAAAAGTTAACGGGTAATTCAAACTCTATTTCAAAATCAGAAAAAGCATTTGGAATATCATCTAAATTTTCATTGCTGTATTGTATAAATTGTTTGTGTTCAAAACGAGCAGGATGTAAATACCAGTTTTTTAATATTATTCGACCATTATTATCGTAACCATATTTGGTAAACTTGGAGTCGGGAATCTTTACAGTATAGGTAAAAGTGAATGTTTGTTTTGAACAAGGTAAAATGGGTTGATTGAGTTCTAGTTTTACTAAGTCAACTTTACCATTTGGTCGATTCCAAAAAACGGTTTGAAAATTATCATCTACAATCGATTTAATATGGGTAAAACCTCTTTCTTTTTCACTTGCTAAATGAAAAGCTCTTATAAATTCGTCTGAAAATTTTTTGGCTAAAGCGGATGATTTTGATGAAAATGCATGATTCCAATCATTTAAAATGATATGTTTTAAGGTATCGTTTCCTGTATTGTTGTAGGTTAAAATTTGTTGAATCAATAACGTTTTTTCTTCTGTATTAACTCTAACAGACATTCGGGTAGAATGTTGCGAGAAAATCAGAATTGGAAAAAAAAGAAATACTATTTTAACTACAAATTTCAAATTAAGATATGGTTTTTACAATTAGATGACAAAGTAAACTAAAAGTTGCTTACAAACCGCAAAATATAAAAATACTCGTACAATAGCATTAAAAATGCCTTAAAATTTGCAAGTATTGAAATAAATTGAAGGTAATTTCACTTTTATATTCGTAATTTTGATAAAAATAGTTTTTATGCTCCAAAAATTACTTATAAGTTTTTTTCTGTTGTTGGGAATTTCTGTTCGTTCTCAAACTGTTGTTATAAATGAGATTGATGCAGATACGCCTGGTTTTGATGTAGCAGAATTTGTTGAATTAAAATCATTTGATTCTAATGGAATTGCATTACCAAATTACCCATTAGATGGTTATGTTTTAGTTTTTTACAATGCAGGCTCAACCCCTTTCTTAGGAACTACTTGTTATTACTCTATTGATTTAGATGGGTTAGTAACTGATGTGAATGGTTTAATTTTAATAGGTAATTCAGGTGTTTCACCTTCACCTTTTAGATTTTTTCCTTCAAACACTTTGCAAAATGGTCCTGATGTTGTTGCACTATATATTGGTAATGATACAGATTTTTTGATTGGTTCAACAGCAACTAATACAAATTTGGTATCTGCTTTAGCTTATTCGAATGCATCAAATACTCAACCAACTACATTGATGTCAATTCTAAATTTGACGATTTGTATTAATGAAAACGCTACATCTAATGCAGCAAATCATTCAATTCAAAGAAAAAATGATGGGTCTTATGAGGTTAAAACGCCTACTCCAGCATTCAATAATGACGGTTCGGGTATTCCTATTAATTACATAACGGTTTCATTTCCTCAAACAAGTTTTAATGAAGGTGATAGTTTTAACATTACATTTACAACTAGTCAACCTGTTCAGAATGAAAACTTGATCATGAATTTTACATTAGCAAATGGAAATTTTACAAATCTAGATTTTTCAGGAGGTTTAACCGTTGTTATTCCAGTGGGTCAAACTACCGCTCAAAACGGGATAATTATATCGAATGATGGAATCGACGAAGGAGATGAGGAAATGAAGTTTGTTTTACAACCCTTACCAATAGGTTATGTTTCTTATAACAATAATATTGTAATCAGGGTAAATGACGCAAATTTTGCTACAGATCCATGGGGAACTCCTTTAAATCCTACGTATAATTTAGTTGCTCCCACAATTCCTCAAGGATATTATGATTCATTAGAAGGTTTGTCTGGAGCTGCATTGAAACAAGCAGTTCAAAATATAATAGCAAATCCGGCAGTGGTAAGATTGCATAGTTACGCTGATATTTGGGAAATTTTGAGAACTTCTGATCGAAATCCTAGAAATAACAATCAAGTTTGGTGTATGTATATCGAAGCCCCTATGTCAAAATTAGACCAGCAAAATACAAGTAGTATTGTGGGAAAATGGAATAGAGAGCATATTTTCCCCCAATCAAGAGGAGGTTTTGAAGTTAGAAATGGAGATATAGCAGATGGAATAAACGTTTGGACCACAACAGGACCTTATACAACTTCTGATGGTGTATCTGATGCTCACCATATTAGAGCAGAAAATGGTCAAGAAAATTCTTCTAGAGGAAATAAAAATTATGGTACTGTAAATACATCTACTGTTTATGCTGGTATGGCAGGAACACAAGGTTCGTGGCGTGGTGATGTGGCTAGAGCTTTATTTTATATGGCTGTACGCTTTGATGCGTTAAACATTGTGAATGGCGATCCGATGGAGTTAAGTGGCTCTAATCCTTCATTTCAAATAGGGGATTTGGCTACCTTGCTATCATGGAATACTGTTGATCCTAGAGACGATTTCGAAATGAATCGTAATAATTACATTTATACTTGGCAAATGAATCGTAATCCTTTTATAGATTATCCTAATTTAGCAAATTATATTTTTGGAGCAAATTATGGACAACAATGGTTTTCTACCTTATCTACGCAAAATCCAATTGAAAACAAAGTAGTAGTATATCCAAATCCAGCTTCAGATTATTTAATTATTTCTGGTTTAGACGGTGCTTCAAAAGTTGAAATTTTTACAATTACAGGTCAAATAATACAAAGTCAAGATTTTGAAAATGAAACCCGTTTGAATTTAGATTTAAATGCAGGAATCTACATGGTAAAAATCATTAATGGTGTACAAACGATCACAAAAAGAATTATTATTAAATAACTTTTGTTGTAGCAATTATATAGGAGTTTTTAAAAGTTAAAATTTTCTAAAGAAACAATTTTTGGCAGTATTATTTGTTTTAACATTTTATAACTATTAAATTTAATGACTATGGAAACTATTAAAAACAGAATAGCAACACTTTTTGGGGTATTAATTTTAATATTTATGTTGGTAGTTCCAACAGACGTTTTTTCTCAAGGCCCTCCACCTTGGGCACCTGCTCACGGATATAGAGCAAAAACAAGACATATTTATTTCCCTGATCAAAATATGTATTATGACATCCAAAGGGGAGTTTATATTTATTTTAATAATGGAAAATGGGCTGTTAGTGTAAAAGTACCTTCTATTTTTGTAGGTATTAATTTAGGAAGAAGTACTCAAATTGAATTGGATTTTTATGGTGATAGTCCTCAACGATATAATTATTCACATAAAGTTAAATATAAAAAGAATAAAGGAAACTCGTCAGTACACCCAAAATCAAAAGGAAATGGGCATCCTGGAAAAGGGAATAAAGGAAAAGGTAATGGTAAATAAAATATCTTTGATTTAAAAAAAAATCCTTATCTTTAAAAAGTTAAGGATTTTTTTATGAATAAAAACGAACAAGAAATTGAACGATTAAAGTCGTTAATGGCCTATAATATTATTGATACATTAAAAGAAAAAGAGTTTGACAAATTAGCTCAATTAGCTTCAATTATTTGTGAAACTCCAATTGCACTAATTTCATTAATAGATGATAAAAGACAATGGTTTAAAGCTAAAATTGGTATTGAAGCAGAAGAAATGCCAAAAGAACTTACATTTTGTCAATATACCATCCAAAAAAATGAATTGTGGGAAGTTGAAGATACCACAAAAAATGATTTACTCAAAGATAATCCAAATGTAACCGCTGAAAATGGAATTCGATATTATGCTGGATTACCCTTGCAATGTAGTTTAGGGTACAACATTGGAACACTTTGTGTTGCCGATTTAAAACCAAAAAAAATTACAAATAAAGAGAAAATTGCATTAGAAATTATCTCCGAGCAAATTATGATTTTGCTAGAAGCAAAAAAGAGAAATGAGAAATTAATTCATGAGTTAAAAGAAATAATTGAACAAAAAGAGCTTGAATCACAAAAAATTATTGAGAAAAGTTCTGAGGAGATTAAAATGTTTTATGATTCAATTTCTAATTCAAACGGTATCATTGAAATCAATCCTTTTGGTAAGATTATCAATTCAAATCAATTAATAGTTGAACTATTAGGCATTTCAACAAATGAGCTAATAGATAAACCTTTTTCTAACTTTTTTGAAATGGAATTAAATGAAAATTCCATCAATAACTTATTGGATGTCAAAAACCATACATTAAAATTTAACAGGAAGTTTAATTCTGAGAAATGGATTCAAGCTAACTTTATAAAGATAGAGAATATTGATGGTGATATGGAGAAACTCATCGTGGTTTGCCAAGATATAACTAATAGAATTCAAGGACAACAAGAGCTTGAAAATGCAAAGAATGTTTCAGATTATTTGAATAAACAAAAAGATCAATTCATTGCTACTGTTAGCCATGAAATTAGAACCCCAATTAATGCAATTCTTGGTTTTACAGATGTTTTGCTAGAAATTGAAGACGAAGATAATAAAGTTGATTATATAAGTTCCATCAAAATAGCTGGTTTAGGATTATTACATATAGTTAATGATATTCTAGATATTTCAAAAATTGAAGCTGGAATGCTCCAAATTGATGCAACACCTTTTCAATTGAATGAAGTAGTAAATAATGTTATATCTACATTAAAATTAAAAGCTAGCGAAAAAAACATCAAACTTTTGTATGCAATTGATTCTGATGTAACTAATAATTTAGTAGGTGATAAAAATAGATTAAATCAAATTTTAATTAATATTGTTGGGAACGCTATTAAGTTCACGGAAAAAGGAAAAGTTGAGTTGCGAATTGCTAATAAAAAAACTAAGAATAATACTATTTTCATTGAGTTTTCTATAAGTGACACTGGAATTGGTATCAATCACAATAAATTACAATCCATTTTTGATAGATTTTCTCAAGCTGAAGTTTCTACTTCTAGAAAATTTGGTGGAACAGGCTTAGGATTGAGTATTTCAAAAGAATTAATTGATATGCAAAATGGCTCAATTTCTGTTGATAGTACTGAAAATATTGGAACTACTTTTACATTTGTGATTCCATATGAAATTAGTTTATCAACTACACATTTTCTTGAAGACAAAAAAGAAGTTGAGTTATTTGCATCTTTTTCAAATAACATATTATTGTGTGAAGACAACGAATTAAATCAAAAATTAATAACTACTATTTTTGAGAAAACTAATCACAAAATCCAAATTGTTAATAATGGAGTTGAAGCTTTAGAATTACTCAAAAAAGAAGATTTTGATATTATTTTAATGGATTTACAAATGCCAAAAATGGATGGTTATGAAACTACAACTTTTATTAGGAATGAATTGCACTTAACCACTCCAATTATAGCGCTTACAGCTAATTCATTAATATATGAAAAAGAACGATGTATGAATATGGGAATGAATGATTATTTATCAAAGCCATTTTCAAAGAAAGAATTATTTGAAATTTTGAATAAGAACATTTTTTCTGAAGATAGAAAGATAACAACTCCCAAAATCGTTTCATTAGATAAACTTAAAGAGTTTATAGGAAAAGATGTGGAAGGCATTTTTTATTTTATAAAAATTTTTGAAGATCAATTATTAAAATTTTTATTGGAAATTGATCAAATTTCGATAAGTAAAAATTATGATGACATAAGAAAAAATGCACATAAATTAAAAACATCTTTCGGAATGTTTGGTATCTATGCAAAAGAATTAGAAAAGGTTGAATTTGCTAATGATAAAGAATTTGAATTAAATGCAGATGTAACGATTGTTCCCCTAAAAAAACAAATTAAACAAATTGTTGATGAAATAAAAGTTATTAAAAATGAAATTGGTACTTATTGAAGATGAAGAAATATTAAGAAAATCTTTAACTTTTTTTTTAAACGCAAATGGTTTTCAAGTCTATAATTATGATAATGGTTTAGAAGCTTTAAACTTTATAAATGAAAACCATAGCGAATTGAGTTTAATTATCACAGATTTGAATTTACCCTTCACTAGCGGTAAACAAATTGTCTTTGAAGTAAAGAAAAACTATGAAATTCCAGTGATTGTTTTGACTGCTTCTGGTGTTGAGCAAACAGAAATGGAAATTTTAGAGCTTGGTGCGGATGATTTTATTGTAAAACCATTCAGTCCTCCTGTTTTACTTCAAAGAATGAAAAGAATTGTAAAAAATAAAGAATAGGTTTTTATGTTGAAATGTAAGTTTTTACTTGTTTGTTTCTTGTATTCTATTGCTTTTTACGCTCAAAATGAAGAACTTTCAAAAATTACAACTTTAATCGAAAATAAACAATTTGATGAAAGTATTTATGAGCTATTGGTTTTAGAAAAAAAATATCCAACAGCTGTTGAGGTAAAGTTCAAATTAGCACAAGTGTATTTTTGGAATGCAAAGGATGATTTGGCTTTTGATAAAATTTCCGAAATTGAAACAACGGTAACGAACGAAGACATTATTAATTTAAAAATTCAAGTTCAGCAAAAAAGAAATCAATTTGAACAAGTAATAGCAATATGTGATTTTGGAATTTCAAATTATAACAATCCTGAATTTTATCATACTCAAAAAGCATTAGCTTATGCCGCTTTAGATGAAATAGATTTAGCACTAGCTAGTTTGTCAAAAATTGAAATTTCAGATTCGAATAAATCAAAAATTAATTATTTAAAAAAGGAAATTCTAAACAAAAGAAAAAACTTTATTACTGTTGGATATCTTCAAACTAATACCATTAGTGATGATTTTCCTACATGGTATTTGGGAAGTTTAGAATATGCTCGTAAATTTAAAAAACACACTGTTATTGGAAGAGTAAATTACTCTTATTTATCAGAAATTGATGCTGTTCAATTTGAAGTGGATTGGTATCCCAAGCTTTCTAAAAAGAATTATGGTTTTGTATCTTTAGGAAAATCTAATGACATTTTGTTTCCCAATTATAAAATTTCAGCCGAATTATTTCATGAAAATAAAGCTATAACGGCTTCTTTAGGTGGAAGAAAGTTAATTTTTGATCAATCGGATATTAATATGTTAACGGGGCATATTGGGTATTTGTTTCAATCGTATAAAATTAGCTATCGCGGTTTTTTAATTTTTCAGGAAAACCAAGACCATTCGTTTTCGCATTTGGTAAGTTTTATGAAGAAATTTGATGAAAAAGATACTTTTATTCAATTGGAGTTCATTTATGGTAACGCGCCATACTTTTATTATACAACCAACAATTTTTCTACTTTATCGAATTATCGAATTGGATTACTTTCTAAGTTCAAGATTACAGATTCTATTTACGGTCAACCCAATATTCAGTATGAAAAGGAAGAAATTTTACCCAATAATTTTAGAGAGAAAATAAACTTACAAGTTAACTTAATTTATGTTTTTTAATGTCGGTATTATCACAACATTCTTTATTTAATTTCCAAACTGAGCTATTCTTGCTTCTTATTTTAATTTCTTTCTTTTTGATTGGAAGTTTTTTTACACTTGTAATTACATTAGTTAAAAGACAGAAAAAAATCACTTTAGTAAAGACAAAAAAAGCGTATGAAAGCCAAATAGAATCTTATATTTTACGTTTTTTATTCGAAAATGATGAACAAGCAACAGCTGATTTTATAAAAAATCCGAATTCAAAAAAGACTTTGTTTAAGAAGTTAACCATGAAATATTGCTTAACCATGCATCAAAATTATACAGGAACAGTTCAAACCAGTATTTTAGATTTTTTGTATAAAACCAACATGATTTCTTATTCAAGAGAGAAAATAAAATCTAATATTTGGAAGCATAAAGTTGAAGCTATTCGTGATTTATCTACATTAAACGATAGAGAATCCTTGCCTACAATTCAAAAGTTAATATCACATTCCAATAAAAAAATTGCGATTGAATCTATTATAGCTTTAATTAAATTTGATGGAATTGGAACATTATCCCATTTAAAAACGATTTCATTTCCCATTGATGATTGGTCACAAGCTTTAATACTTTCGGTAATTAAAAATAATAAAATTCCTTATGATGATTCTATTAAAGTATTACAACAATCTAAAAATCAATCCATACAATTATTAGCATCTCGCATTATTCAATTTTACAATTAAAATTATGACTGAAATCGCTTGGCTAAATAAAGATATTGCAATTTTCAATTATTTCATATTAGCATTCGCTTTTACTGTAATGTTGTCTTATTTAGGTTTGGCAGTCATTTCGGCTTATTCATTAAAGCAGTATCTAAAAAGGAACCGATTAATTCCTTATAAATCGTTATTGGCTTTTAAAGATGCTCCAAAAATTTCGATTGTTGCACCAGCTTATAATGAAGGATTAACCATCAAAGAAAATATATTATCGCTTTTGTCTATCCAATACAACAACTTTGATGTAATTGTTGTCAACGACGGAAGTAAAGATAATTCAATGGAAATTTTACTTACGGCTTTTGATTTAATTGAAAGTAAGGATGTGTATGAGCCTAAAATAGCTACTAAAAATGTAAAGAGAGTTTATGTTTCTAAAAATCCTACATATTCCAAATTGATAGTAATTGATAAAGAAAATGGAGGCAAAGCAGATGCTTTAAATGCTGGTGTAAATTTTTCTAAAAACCCTTATGTATTATGTATTGATGTGGATTGTATCATTGAAAAAGATGCATTACTTAAATTAGCAAAACCATTTTTAGAATCTTCAAATAAAAGAATTATTGCAACAGGAGGCGTTGTCAGAATTGCTAATTCTTGTGAAATTAAAGGTGGAAAATTAGTTAAAGTAAACGTTCCTGATAATTTGTTGGCTCGAATACAAGTATTAGAATATTTAAGAGCTTTTATATTAGGAAGAATGGCTTGGGAAAAACTAGATGGTTTGTTGTTAATTAGCGGAGCTTTTGGAATGTTTGATAAAGATATTGTTTTAAAAGTGGGTGGTTATAATACTAAAACTGTTGGAGAAGACATGGAATTGGTTGTTCGTATGCGACGCTACATGAATGAAAACAAACTTCCATATACAGTAAAATTCATACCAGACCCTTTGTGTTGGACCGAAGCACCGGAATCGTACAAAATTTTAGGAAAACAAAGAAGCCGATGGACAAGAGGAACAATGGAAACCTTGTGGATTCACAAAAAAATGTTTCTAAATCCGAAATATAAAATTTTAGGGTTAGTTAGTTATCCTTATTGGTTGCTTTATGAATATTTAGCACCAATTATAGAATTAACAGGACTTTTGATTACGTTTTTAATGGCTTATTTGGGAATAATCAGTTGGACGTTTTTTGCTTTATTGTTTTTATTTGTTTATTCATTTGCTTTCTTCTTTTCATTACTTGCTATTTATTCAGAAGAAGCTACTTTTAAGAAATACGAATCCATTAAAGATATTTTTAAATTAGTCTGGGCAGCATTATTAGAGCCTTTTATTTTTCATCCTTTTACCATTTATGCCGCTTTGAAAGGAAATTGGGAAAAAATAAGAGGTAGTCATTCTTGGGGTGATATGACTCGAAAAGGATTTGAAAAAAAGCCAGAGTAAAACTCTGGCTTTAATATTTAAATTCCTGCTATTTCTTTTAATTCTTTAACGAATCTTTCAGCTAAAACATCCGCTTCATTTTGTGTTGGAGCTTCAGTATAAATTCTAATAATGGGTTCGGTGTTTGATTTTCTTAAATGCACCCATTCGGTTGGAAAATCAATTTTCACTCCATCAATATTAGATATGTTTTCTGATTTGTATTTTTCGGTTAATGTAGCTAAAACATTATCTACATCAATTTGTGGTGTTAACTCAATTTTGTTTTTACTCATATAATACTGAGGAAAGCTAGCTCTAATTTCAGCAACCGTTTTATCTTGATTTGCTAAATACGTTAAAAATAAAGCCGCACCTACAATACTATCTCTACCGTAGTGCGATGAAGGATAGATAATTCCGCCATTTCCTTCGCCACCAATGATTGCGTTAGTTTTCTTCATTAATTCAACTACATTTACTTCACCCACAGCACTTGCTTGATAGCTTCCGCCGTGTTTTTCTGTAATATCGCGTAAAGCACGAGACGATGACATATTGGAAACTGTATTTCCTGGAGTTTTTGATAAAACGTAATCCGCAACGGCTACTAAAGTATATTCTTCACCAAACATTTCACCGTCATTAGAAATGAAAGCTAATCGATCCACATCTGGGTCAACTACGATACCAAAATCCGCTTTTTCTTCTACAACTAATTTACAAATATCACCCAAATGCTCTTTCAAAGGTTCTGGATTATGCGGAAAATGTCCGTTTGGTTCGCAGTATAATTTTACGACTTCAACGCCCATTTGTTCTAGTAAATTCGGGATAATAATTCCTCCTGAGGAATTTATACCATCAACTACTACTTTGAATTTTTTAGTTTTTACCAAATCAGCATCTACCAAAGGTAATTCTAATACTTCATCAATGTGAATATCCATGTAAGCATGATTTTCAGTAACTTCTCCTAACGAATCTACATCAGCAAAATCAAACGCTTCGGCTTCTGCAATTTCTAAGATTTTAGCACCATCTGCTCCGCTTAAAAATTCACCTTTTGCATTTAATAATTTCAATGCATTCCATTGTTTTGGATTGTGAGAAGCCGTAAGAATAATTCCTCCATCTGCTTTTTCCATTGGAACGGCAATTTCAACGGTTGGAGTAGTGGATAAACCTAAATCGATAACGTCAATTCCTAATCCAATTAAGGTGTTCACTACCAAATTATGAATCATTGGTCCTGAAATTCTGGCATCTCTACCAATTACTACTTTGAGTTTATCTTTTGCAATGTTTTGTTTTAGAAAAGTTCCGTAAGCAGAAGCAAATTTTACGGCATCAACTGGAGTTAAATTATCACCCACTTTTCCGCCAATAGTTCCGCGAATTCCTGATATCGATTTTATTAGAGTCATTTTTTTTGTTTAAAAGTTTAGTATTAAACCGAATTAGACACAAATATAAAAAGTTCAACATTTGTATTCTATAAAAGATGTAAAGATTTTTATATATTTACGATATTGTTGAACTTTTAAACGTTTAACCTTGTAACCTTTTAACCTTTACAATTTGAATTTTCTAGCTCATATTTATTTGTCAGGTGAAGATGATTTTGTCAAAATTGGCAATTTTATGGCAGATAGTATTCGAGGCTCTCACTATTTGGATTATCCAAATGCCATTCAAAAAGGTATTTTATTACACCGTCATATTGATAGTTTTACAGATGCGCATCCGATTTATCGAAAAAGTAAACATCGTTTACATCACAAATACGGACATTATTCTGGTGTGATTATGGATATTGCCTACGATCATTTCTTAGCTAAAAATTGGAGTAAATATTCCAATGAAAAATTGGAAAATTATGCTGCAGATTTTTATCAATTAATGCAAGATAACTATGAAATTCTTACCGAGAGAACAAAAGGAATGTTGCCTTATATGATTGGTCGAAATTGGTTGGTAAGTTACGCTACCATTTCTGGTTTGGAAATGATTCTTTTTCAAATGGATTATCGAACAAAACATCGAGCACATATGCAAGAAGCGATTATGGAAATTCAAGATTTTTACACCGAGTTTGAATCCGAATTTTTTCAGTTTTTTGAAGAATTAGTAATTTCGTCCCAACAAAAATTAAAAGAACTCAATGAAGTTTTGTAACGAATTAGAAATTGGTTTTCGGAAAGAAGCTAATCCTGAGTTGGCTATTCCGATGGAGAATTATATGAAAAATAATTTTTCTTTTTTAGGAATACAAACTGAAAAAAGACGAGCTGTTTTAAAATCAATTCAAGAGCAAAACATTACAGAAATTAAAAATAATTTTAGAACAATTGCATGGGAATTATTTCAATTAAAAGAACGAGAATTTCATATAGCAGCAATTGATATATTAGTTAAAGAATTCAAGAAGAATTATTTTTTAGAAGACATTAAGTTAATTGAAAAACTTATAATTACTAATTCTTGGTGGGATTCTGTAGATACAATTGCTAAATATTTATTGGGTGGCTATTTGTTGCATTTTCCTTCAGAAACTTTAAAAGTAATTGAGCGTTTTTCCAATTCCGAAAACATGTGGTTAAACCGAAGCGCAATTTTGTTTCAATTGAGTTATAAAGAGAAAACCAATTTCGAAATTCTAAAATCAGAATGTGAAAAGCATAAAAATTCCAATGAGTTTTTCATTCAAAAAGCAATTGGTTGGGCATTACGCGATTATAGTCGTTTTAATCCAAATGGAGTTGCAACATATGTTAATTCAACCAATTTGAAACCATTAAGCAAAAGAGAAGCCTTACGTTTACTCTAATTTTGTTTTATTTTTGATATTAAAGATTTACCTTCGTAAAATACTTCAAAACAATGCCAAGAAAGAAATCTTTTTCCTTAAAAACGTTTTTACATAAAACCTTCAGACGTTTGGAGCGATTTGTTTTTCTTTTAAAATCGTTACTCACACCACGTCAATTTATTTATTTTTCATGTGTTTTAGTGGGAATTTCATCAGCATTAGCAGTAATTATTCTAAAAACATTTGCGCATTGGGTTTTTAAATCAGCTCAAAAGTTAGATGATATTTTTCATCTTCCTTACAGTAATAGTACTTTACCTATTATAGGAATTTTAATTACCGTAATCGTTATAAAAAAGGTTTTAGATGGTTCTATAGAAAAGGGAACTGCCCAAATTATGTATGCCGTTGCTAAAAAACGCGGTATTATGTCAAGAAAACAAATGTATGCCCAAATTGTCACAAGTTCGTTTACAGTAGGTATGGGTGGAAGCGCCGGTTTAGAGTCGCCAATTACCATTACTGGAGCCGCTTTTGGTAGTAATTATGCACAAAATTATCGTTTAAGTTATAAAGACCGAACGCTATTATTAGCTTGTGGTGTCGCTGCTGGAATTGGTGCTGCTTTTAACGCACCAATTGCTGGAGTTTTATTTGCTATCGAGGTAGTTTTAGCGGAAATTAGTATAACGGCGTTTATTCCTATCATGATTAGTGCAGCAACAGGAGCTTTAGTTTCAACCGTAATGTTAAATGAAGATATTTTGTTTTCGTTCAAAAAAGTACAATTTTTCGATTATCACAATTTGCCTTATTACATTTTACTTGGCGTTTTATGTGGTTTGGTTTCTATAAACTACGCACGAACTTTTAGAAAAATTGAACATTATTTTGCTCATTTGAAATTTAATACAATTAATAAAGCCCTTTTCGGAGCAGGAATTTTAGGGATTTTGATTTTCTTGTTTCCATCGCTATTTGGTGAAGGATATGAAAGCATTAAACTTTTAGCCGACAGTAATCCTGAACGATTAGTTCAAAATACCGTTTTTGAGCGTTTTGAAAATTCTAAGTGGATTTTGTTGTTGTTTGTTGGCGCTACCATGTTGATTAAAGTTTATGCTACAAGTTTAACACTAGGTGCTGGTGGAAATGGCGGAAATTTTGCACCTTCACTTTTCGTTGGTTCGTATTTAGGATTTTGTGTGGCTTATTTCTTCAATATCATTGGTTTTGCCAAATTGCCTATTGGAAATTTCACGCTTGTAGGAATGGCTGGAATTTTAAGTGGCTTATTTCATGCACCCTTAACTGCAATTTTCCTTATTGCCGAAATTACGGGTGGTTATAATTTAATGGTTCCGTTAATGATTGTTTCTTCGGTAAGTTTTGCGATTTCTAAACGTTTCGAGCCGTATTCATTTGATATTAAAAATTTAGCAGATAAAGGCGAAGTTTTTACAGATAATCGTGATGCTAATATTTTGAATTCTATTGATGTTGCTAAATTAATTCAAACCGATTTTAAAGCAATTTCGGTTAGTGATAATTTAAATGAATTAGTAGAGAAAATCCAACAATCGGATGCTGATATTTTTCCTGTTTTGGATGAAAAAAATAGGTTGTTAGGTTTGATTTTATTAGATGAAATCCGCCCAATTGTTTTCTCACAATTCAAAGTAAAATATACTTCTACAAATGAAGTTATGCAACCACCAAAAGAAATTATTTTCTATGACGAAACCTTAGAAACCATTATGGAAAAATTTGATGCTTCAGGTTGTAAAGTGTTACCCGTTTTAAAAGATGGCATCTTCCTCGGATTCATTTACAAACAACTTATCTTAGAAAAATACAGAATGCGATTGAAATCGATGATTATTGAGTAAATCAAGTTCAACTTCAAGTACAACCTCAAAATTCAACTTATTTTTTTTTGGAACACAGATTTTAGAAATTGGCGAAATCATTAAAAATCTTTCATCTAAAATCTAATTTCTATTGTCTAATATCTAAATATCGGATAAAATATTTTTTTTATCTATACGATATTAGTAACTTTGTGGTGAGAATAAATAAATTATGTGGAATATTGATTTATCATATCGCGAAGAATTTCAATCAACATTCGATAGATTGTATGATAAATTGGCTGTGCTCAATCAAAATAGACCACTTCCTAATGCCGCTATTTCAAAAATCAAAGAATCACTTTCCATTGAATGGACGTATAATTCTAACAGTATTGAAGGAAATACACTTTCACTCAGAGAAACACAAATGGTGCTTCAAGATGGAATTACGGTCAAAGGAAAATCATTGCGAGAACATTTTGAAGCAAAAAATCACGAGCATGCGATTAATTATTTATATCAAATTATCAATGATGATTATGTGTTAAGAAGTATTGATATTTTATCGCTACATGGCTTGGTGTTGCGCACCATTGAAGATGATTTTGCAGGAAGAATTAGAAATGCTGGCGTTCGAATCACTGGAGCAAATTTTGTTCCACCAAATGCAAATAAAGTTTCAGATTTGTTAGATGAATTAATTCAATTTGTAAATGAAAATCCATTGCAATTGAATGATATTGAGTTGGCTACTATTTTTCATCACAAACTCGTTTGGATTCATCCTTTTTTTGATGGAAATGGAAGAACTGTTCGTTTAGCTATGAATTTATTGCTCATACGAAGAGATTTTCCACCGGCAATCATCTTAAAAAATGATAGAAAGAAATATTATGATGCATTAAATCAGGCAAATAATGGTAACTATCAAAAGTTAACATTGTTAATGTGTCAAGCTTTGGAAAGAACCGTAAATATTTATTTAACTTCTATTCCAAGTGAAAACGATGAAGACTATCAATCCATTGCAAATATAGTTAGTGAACCAAATACGCCTTACAGTCAAGAATACGTGAGTTTGTTGGCGCGTCAAGGTAAAATTGATGCTTATAAAGAAGGAAGAAATTGGGTCACCACTAAAAAAGCCATTAACGATTACATTTCAAATAGACAGAGAAAGCGTTTACTTTAGCGCTTTCTTTTTTTAATTTCTTCACACTTGTCTACTACAAAAATTGGTTAAAATTGAATATCTTTGCGTTTTGCCAAAAAATATGCAACACACAGAAGAAACTATCGAAATTATTGGAGCAAGAGCTCATAATCTTAAGAACATAGATGTTACCATACCACGTGAAAAACTGGTGGTTATTACAGGTTTATCGGGTTCAGGGAAATCCTCATTGGCTTTTGATACGATTTATGCCGAAGGACAACGAAGATACATCGAAACTTTTTCGGCTTATGCACGTCAATTTCTTGGTGGATTAGAACGTCCCGATGTAGATAAAATAGACGGACTTTCACCTGTGATTGCTATTGAGCAAAAAACTACCAGTAAATCACCACGTTCTACTGTGGGAACGATTACCGAAATTTATGATTTCTTACGTCTGTTGTATGCTCGTGGAGCCGATGCTTACAGTTACAATACGGGCGAAAAGATGGTTTCGTATTCGGATGAACAAATCAAGCAATTAATTTTAGAGGATTTCAATGGAAAACGCATCAATATTTTAGCACCGGTTGTTCGTTCTCGTAAAGGACATTATCGCGAATTATTTGAGCAAATTGCCAAACAAGGCTTCTTAAAAGTTCGTGTAAATGGCGAAATTCGTGATTTAGAATACGGTATGAAAGTCGATCGTTATAAAACGCATGACATTGAAATCGTAATCGATAGAATGGCAATTGATACTGAAGAAGATACTGACAAACGCCTTTCAGAAAGCATAAAAACAGCCATGTATCATGGTGAAGACGTAATGATGGTCATCGAACAAGAAAGTCATGAAGTACGTTTTTATAGCCGTAATTTAATGTGTCCGTCTTCTGGAATTTCGTATCCAAATCCAGAACCCAATAACTTTTCATTCAACTCTCCAAAAGGCGCTTGTTCGTGTTGTAACGGATTAGGAACTGTAAATGAAATCAATCTTCAAAAAATTATCCCAAATCCAAAAGCTTCCATAAAAAATGGTGGTTTTGCACCTTTGGGAGAATACAAAAGTTCGTGGATTTTC
The DNA here is from genome assembly GCF_036782315.1 of Flavobacterium sp. Lineage (GTDB taxonomy): Bacteria > Bacteroidota > Bacteroidia > Flavobacteriales > Flavobacteriaceae > Flavobacterium. The sequence continues at coordinate 34,151 of NZ_DAIPZK010000007.1, read as the reverse complement.
AAACAATTGGAAATTATCGCTCAAAAATATAATTTCAAAATAACCGATGCCATTGAAGATATTCCGCAGGAAGCAATGGATATGATTTTGTATGGTGGAAACGAGAAATTCTCGGTCGTTTCAAAGGTTATGGGAATTACGAAAGATTATAAAATCGATTTTGAGGGAATTTCTAACTTCATTAAAAATCAATACGATAATTCCGATTCAGCAAGTATCAAACGTTGGGCAAAAGAATTTATGGATGAAAATGATTGTCCAGAATGCGAAGGAACGCGTTTGAGAAAAGAATCGTTGTATTTCAAACTAAACGGAAAAAATATTGGCGAATTAGTTCAAATGGACATAGCCGAATTGTCCGAATGGTTTGCCGATTTACCAAATCACCTTTCTGAAAAACAACAAGTTATTTCAACTGAAATTTTAAAAGAAATTACGGCTCGATTACAGTTTTTGTTGGATGTTGGTTTGAACTATTTATCCTTAAACCGAAGTTCAAAATCGCTATCTGGTGGTGAAGCGCAACGTATTCGATTGGCAACGCAAATTGGTTCGCAATTGGTTGGTGTTTTATATATTTTAGATGAACCAAGTATAGGTTTGCATCAAAGAGACAATGAGCGTTTGATTAAATCGTTAGAAAGTTTGCGCGATATCGGAAACTCAGTAATCGTGGTTGAACACGACAAAGACATGATTGAACGTGCTGATTATGTTATTGATATTGGTCCAAAAGCAGGTCGTTTTGGTGGACAAATCATCAGTAAAGGAACACCAAAAGAATTGCTAAAAGAAAATACGATTACGGCTCAGTACATGAGTGGTAAAATGCAAATTGAAGTACCAAAAACACGTAGAGAAGGCAACGGAAAATCCATCAAATTGTCAGGTGCTACGGGAAATAACTTGAAAAATGTTTCGATTGAAATTCCTTTAGGAAAATTGGTTTGTGTAACGGGTGTTTCAGGAAGTGGAAAATCGACTTTGATTAATGAAACCTTGTATCCAATATTAAATGCTCATTTTTTCAATGCTGTTAAAAAACCACAACCATACAAGAAAATCGAAGGTTTAGAACATATCGACAAAGTAATTGACATCGACCAAAGTCCGATTGGAAGAACACCGCGCTCTAATCCAGCGACATATACTGATGTTTTTTCGGAAATCAGAAGTTTGTTTACCCAAGTTCCAGAAGCGATGATTCGAGGTTATAAACCAGGAAGATTTAGTTTTAACGTTTCGGGAGGAAGATGTGAAACCTGTGAAGGTTCAGGAGTTCGAACGATAGAAATGAGCTTTCTACCAGATGTTTACGTGGAATGCGAAACTTGTCAAGGGAAGCGATTTAACCGAGAAACATTGGAAATTCGTTACAAAGGAAAATCAATCTCTGATGTTTTGAATATGACCGTAGATGAAGCAGTAGATTTCTTCGAAAATATTCCAAAAATCTACCGAAAAATTAAGACGATTCAAGATGTTGGATTGGGTTATATTACATTAGGCCAACAAAGTACCACACTTTCAGGCGGTGAAGCACAACGAATAAAATTAGCTACCGAACTATCTAAAAAAGATACTGGAAATACGTTTTATATTCTAGACGAACCAACAACAGGTTTACATTTTGAAGATATTCGAGTTCTTATGGATGTCATCAATAAGTTGGTTGATAAAGGAAATACGGTGTTAATTATCGAACATAATTTAGATGTTGTTAAATTATCGGATTACATTATCGACATTGGTTATGAAGGTGGAAAAGGTGGCGGAGAAGTTGTAGCAATAGGAACTCCTGAAGAAATTATAAAAAATAAAAAAAGCTATACAGCGCAGTTTTTGAAAAAAGAATTATCTTAGCACCCTAATTACTACACACAACAACACTGCTAAAACTTTATTAATTAATCGTAATAGTTTGTTTACAAACAAATTAACTAAAATTATTATGGCAGCAGATCAGTACGAAAACGAAGATCACAGAATTCAAGAGAAATTCAAGCAAAAAACTTGGAATGAAATAAGAACCAATGATTCATGGGCAATTTTTAAAATCATGTCTGAATTCGTAAATGGTTACGAATCAATGGGAAGAATTGGTCCTTGTGTATCTATTTTTGGTTCAGCTAGAACAAAACCAGAAGACAAATATTATTTATTAGCTGAAAAAATTGCTTATAAAATCAGTAAAGCAGGTTACGGAGTAATTACGGGTGGTGGTCCTGGTATCATGGAAGCCGGAAACAAAGGAGCTCATTACGGAGGAGGAACTTCTGTAGGTTTAAATATCGAATTGCCTTTTGAGCAACACTTTAATCCGTATATTGACAAAGATAAAAACTTAAATTTTGATTACTTCTTCGTGCGTAAAGTAATGTTTGTAAAATATTCACAAGGTTTCGTAGTAATGCCAGGAGGTTTTGGAACGTTAGACGAATTATTCGAAGCGGTTACTTTAATTCAAACAAAGAAAATTGGTAAATTCCCAATTATTCTTGTGGGAACCGAATTTTGGTCAGGTTTATTAGATTGGATTAAAACAGTTATGATTGACAAAATGAAAAATGCCAGTCCAGAAGATATGAACTTAATTAAAGTTGTAGATACAGAAGATGAGGTATTAGAAGCATTAGATAACTTCTACAAAAAATACAATTTATCACCTAACTTCTAAAAAAGCAAAAGTCCTTCAAACAGAAGGACTTTTTTATTTTGAAATGAAATCTTTAATTTTATTTATTACATTTTCATCCCCCAGAATTTTACGATGGCCTAAACCTTCTGTAATCACAAGTTCTGAATTTTGTAAATGTTCATGAATATGAAACGCCGCTTTAACTGAAACATCATCATCTTCTTTATCGTGCATAATTAAAACAGGAATTTTAATTGTTTTAGCTGCTTTGTAGGCTGAATAATCATCCATTTTTCCAGTAAATCGTTTTTCAAAATGATCTCTTAATTTGATTCCATATTCAGGTTTTAATTGTAATTTTTGTATAAAATCATCAATTATATCCTGAATAATATCACCAGCTCCAATGGTTACTGCTTTCTTAACCTGAAGATTTTGTTTAATCGCATTTAAAACAGACATGCCTCCAAGAGAATGTCCAATAGCATATTCAAATGAACCATATTGTTTTTCCAATTCTAAAATGGAAGCAATAAATTCGGTCATAATTGAATAATTCCCTTTTGATTTTCCGTGAGCGGGTGCATCAAAACTAATAGTCATATAACCCATTTTAAGTAATTCATCTGCAATTTTAACCAATTGGGTTCCTCTACCAGACCAACCATGAACTAAAAGTATTTTTTTATTACTTTTCCCATATTCATATATCACAATTTCTTTATTTATAGCTGGAACTATAATACTTTTTTGAACACTTTCGCGTTCCATATGTAATTCACGTTTTGGTAATTTATGACGGATAGGAGTAGTAAAAAGTTTGGCAGCAAATTTGGTTGTCAAATTTGGAGATATAGCTTGTAAAAATTTAGCAGTAAACAAAATAGGCTTAGGAATTTCGATAACTTGCGATTGTTTTTGTTTCTTTTTAGGCATGTTGTAAAATTTTATGCAAGTTACAACTTATATAAAGTTAGAATCAAAAGGAGATTATAAAAAATAGTTAAAAAAGCCATTAAAGTGGGATTTTTATAACACAGAAAAAATTAAAAAGGTGTAAATTTGTAAAAAAATAATTACCATGAATTTAAAATTTAAAATTATTGTTCTTTTTGCTTTAGTACTTGCAGTTTCTTGTGCTAAAAATCCGTTTACAGGAAAAAGCACTATGGCTTTAGTTCCTAACAGTCAAATTTTTCCAATGGCATTTCAACAATATAATCAGTTTTTATCTGAAAATAAGGTAATTACTGGTACTACTGATGCTAAAAGAATTGAAACAATAGGAATGAAAATAAAAACGGCATCAGAAAGATGGTTAACAGCAAATAACCAGGCCGATTATTTAAAAGATTATGCTTGGGAATATAAATTAGTTGATAGTAAAGAAGTGAATGCATGGTGTATGCCAGGTGGAAAAATTGTTTTCTACACGGGTATATTACCTATTTGCAAAGACGATGCAGGAATTGCCGCTGTAATGGGACATGAAGTTGCTCACGCATTGGCAAATCATGGGCAACAACGTATGAGTGCGGGTTTACTACAACAATTAGGCGCAGTAGGTACTCAAGTTGCAGTTGGAAATAAAGATCCTCAAACCCAAGCTCTTGTTATGCAAGCGTATGGTATTGGTTCGCAAGTAGGAGGAATGTTACCTTTTAGTCGCGCTCATGAAAGTGAAGCAGATATGATAGGCTTAACTTTAATGGCCATTGCGGGTTATGATCCTATTAATGCAGTTAAAGTTTGGGAACGTATGTCTGCAAATTCAGGAGGACAAGCACCACCCGAAATCTTAAGTACACATCCAAGTAATGAAACACGTATTAAAGAATTAACTGCTTTGATTCCGCAAGCCAAAGCAGAAGCTGCTAAGTTTGGTGTTACTTTTAAATAATTAAAAAATTACTACTATATTTGAATCCCGACTATGTCGGGATTTTTATTTAATATGACTTTTATGCAACAACTTCAAAAAGGAGATTCAAAACTTTTAAATGCTTGGGCTTTCTATGATTGGGCAAATTCAGTTTATGCATTGGTAATTTCATCTACAATTTTTCCTTTGTATTACGGAGCTTTATTTCGTCAAAAAAATATTGAAGAAATTGTTTTATTTGGATTTTCTATTCGAAGTGAAGCTTTAATAAGTTATGTTACCGCTTTAGGATTTTTAATCATTGCTTTTATTTCGCCTTTATTATCAGGAATTGCTGATTACATGGGAAATAAAAAGTTTTTCCTGAAACTTTTCTGCTATGTTGGTGCTGTTTCTTGTATGTCGTTATATTTTTTCTCATTAGACACTGTTGTTTTAAGTTTAGTTTCTTACTTACTCGCATTGATTGGTTTTTGGGGAAGTTTAGTATTCTACAATTCTTATTTACCCGATATTGCTCACAAAGAACAACAAGATAAAATCAGTGCAAAAGGATTTAGTTTGGGATATGTGGGAAGTGTTGTTTTGCTTCTGATTTGTTTGGCATTGGTAATGTCTGTAGAAGATGAACAAAAACTAGAAATGATGCGCTATTCGTTTTTATTTGTTGGTATTTGGTGGCTGGGATTTAGTCAATATACTTACTATTATTTACCAAACAATAAAAACACGAATAAACTACATCGTAACATTGTTTTTAATGGATTTAAAGAATTACGCAAAGTTTGGTACCAACTCAAAGAGTTGAAACCGTTACGACGTTACTTAGCAGCTTTCTTTGTTTACAGTATGGCAGTACAAACCATCATGATTATTGCGGCTTATTTTGGAGAAAAAGAAGTGCAATGGGGAAGTGATAGCAAACGAACTATGGGTTTAATTGTTAGCATCTTATTAATTCAATTGATTGCCGTTTTTGGGGCTTGGTTAACCTCAAGAGCATCGGCTAAATTTGGTAATATAAAAGTATTGATTTTTATAAATTTCTCTTGGATTCTAATTTGCACTTATGCGTATTTCGTAATTACACCAAATGATTTTTATATTGCTGCAGCCTTTGTAGGATTGGTAATGGGAGGAATTCAATCTTTATCGCGTTCTACTTATTCTAAATTTATTCCAGAAAATACAGTTGATACCACTTCTTTCTTTAGTTTTTATGATGTAGCAGAGAAAATTGGTATTGTAATAGGAATGTTTACTTATGGTTATATCGCCGATGTAACAGGTAAAATCCAAAATGCCATCTTATTTTTAATCTTATTTTTTGTGATAGGATTACTTCTTTTGTTACGAGTTCCTAAAAAGTAAGGTTCTTGGCATACATCTTGAACTATAGTTGTTGAAATTAGTATTTAAAATTATTTTATGATTTGATTATCAATAAAATAACGCTTTTATGCGTAACTTTGAATACTATTTCAAATGAATAATACTGACAAAAAGACCATAAATTATATTATGCCGAATCAAAAAATACTAGCGCTTGACAATTTGTCACTTCAAGAAATGGATCCAGATGCGGAATTGATTCCGTTAATGACGCCTGAAGATGAAGAAGAAATGAATAACGAGGCTTTGCCCGAAGACATTGCCATATTACCTTTACGAAATACCGTTTTATTCCCCGGAGTTGTAATTCCAATTACTGCGGGAAGAGATAAGTCAATTAAATTAATTAATGATGCCAATGCCAAAGGAAAAATTATTGGTGTTGTGGCACAAATTGATGAAAACGTAGAAGAACCAACTCCAAATGACGTGCATCATGTGGGAACAGTGGCGCGAATTATGCGTGTTCTTAAAATGCCTGATGGTAATACAACCGTAATTCTTCAGGGTAAAAAGCGTTTTGAAATTGAAAGTTTTACTCAGGAAGAGCCTTATTTAAGAGCTACAATTAAAGAAGTTGCAGAAGAACGTCCTGATACAAAAGATGTTGAATTTAAAGCGATTGTAGAGTCAATCAAAGAATTGGCTATTCAAATTATCAAGGAAAGTCCAAATATCCCAACCGAAGCTACTTTTGCTATCAAAAACATTGAAAGTAATCCTTTTTTAATCAATTTTGTTTCTTCTAACATGAATCTTTCGGTAGAAGAAAAACAAGCATTACTATCAATTCCTAATTTAAAAGATAGAGCTTTAGAAACGTTGCGTTATATGAATTTAGAGCTTCAAAAATTAGAAGTTCGCAACGATATTCAGTCTAAAGTACGTTTCGACTTAGATCAGCAACAGCGCGAATATTTCTTGCAACAACAAATGAAAACTATTCAAGAAGAATTGGGTGGCGTTTCATATGAAGCAGAAATTGAAGAAATGCGGGCCAAAGGGAAAAAGAAAAAATGGGACGAAAAAACTGCGCAACATTTTGAAAAAGAATTGTCTAAGTTACAACGTACCAACCCCAATTCACCTGATTTTGGTATTCAAAGAAATTACATTGAGTTGTTTTTAGAATTGCCTTGGAATGAATTTACCAAAGATAATTTCGATTTAAAACGTGCTCAAAAAATTCTTGATAGAGACCATTATGGTTTAGAAGATGTTAAAAAGCGAATTATAGAACATTTAGCCGTTTTAAAATTGCGTAACGACATGAAATCGCCAATTCTTTGTTTATATGGACCTCCGGGTGTTGGTAAAACATCTATTGGTAAATCTATCGCGGAAGCATTAGGTAGAGAATATATCAGAATGTCATTAGGTGGTTTGCGAGATGAAGCTGAAATTCGTGGTCACAGAAAAACCTATATTGGAGCGATGCCAGGACGAATTCTTCAAAATATAAAAAAGGCTAAAACGTCAAATCCTGTTTTTGTTTTAGATGAAATTGATAAATTATCAATGAGCCATAATGGTGATCCATCTTCGGCTTTGTTAGAAGTTTTAGATCCAGAACAAAACAAAGAATTCCATGATAATTTCTTGGAATTGGGTTATGATTTGTCAAAAGTAATGTTCATTGCAACATCAAATAGTTTGTCAACGATTCAACCTGCGCTTCGTGATCGTATGGAAATTATCGAAATGACAGGTTATACAATTGAAGAGAAAATCGAAATTGCTAAAACGCACTTGTTACCAAAACAATTAAAAGAACACGGATTAACAGCTAAAGATTTACAAATTGGTAAAAAGCAGTTAGAAAGAATCGTAGTAGGTTACACACGCGAATCAGGTGTTCGTGGTTTAGAAAAGAAAATTGCTCAAATGGTACGTCATGCGGCAAAATCGATTGCTATGGAGGAGCCGTATAATGTTAAAGTTACTGATGCCGATATTTTAGAAGTATTGAAATCGCCACGTATGGAGCGCGATAAATATGAAAATAATGATGTGGCGGGAGTAGTTACAGGTTTAGCATGGACATCTGTTGGTGGTGATATTTTATTTATCGAATCCTTAATTTCAAAAGGAAAAGGAGCAATGACAATGACCGGAAATTTAGGAACGGTCATGAAAGAATCGGTAACGATTGCTTTAGAATATATTCGAGCTAATGCAGAATTTTTAGGCATCAATCCAGAAGTTTTAAATAATTATAACATTCACATTCACGTTCCTGAAGGGGCAACGCCAAAAGATGGACCAAGTGCTGGAATTGCAATGTTAACATCTATGGTGTCTTCTTTCACACAAAAAAGAGTGAAAAAACACATTGCAATGACAGGTGAAATCACACTTCGTGGAAAAGTGTTGCCAGTAGGTGGAATCAAAGAAAAGATTTTAGCTGCGAAAAGAGCCAATATCAAAGAAATCATTTTGTGTAAAGAAAACAAACGTGATATTGAAGAAATTAAAGCGGATTACATCGAAGGATTAACGTTCCATTACGTGGATAGAATGAGTGAAGTTTTAGATATTGCTATTACCAATCAAAAGGTAAAGAATCCTAAAAATCTGGAAGTCAAAAAGTAATTTTTATAAATAAAAAAAGAACTCTCAATAATTAACGTATTGGGAGTTCTTTTTTTGTTTCCTAACCGATATAATTTTATCTTCGCAGTTGCGTTATAAGTAAGATTAACAATAAAAAATGCTAAGAAAACTCGTATTCCTCTTATCCCTACTACTATCGGCTACTTCATTTGGCCAAATAGGAGGTCAGAGCGTATATCAGTTTTTAAACTTAGTACAATCGCCAAGACAAGCCGCTTTGGGAGGAAAAACCGTTACCGTTGTGGATTATGATGTAAACCAAGCGTTTTATAATCCTGCTACAATTAATGAAAAAATGAGCAATCGCTTGTCGGCCAATTATGGTAGTTATTACGGTGAAGTATCTTATGGAACGGCGGCTTATGCTTACACTTACGACCGACATCTACAAACCTTTCATGCTGGAATTAGTTATATCAACTACGGAACTTTTGAAGGAAGAGACGAATTAGGAAATCTAACGTCTGATTTTACAGGAAGTGAAGCTGCTTTATCTTTTGGATATGCTTATAATATTCCTTGGACAGATATGTTTGTGGGTGCTAATGCAAAATTAATTTCTTCTACTTTAGAAAGTTATAATTCTTGGGGTGCTGCGGTTGATTTAGGTTTTTTGTATGTGGATTATGACAATGATATTAATTATGGTTTAACGGTTCGAAATTTAGGATTCCAAATTAAGCCGTATGAAAATACGAATGAAAAATTACCCTTAGCTATTGATGCTGGAATTTCTCAATTGATGGAAAATGTACCCATTCGTTGGCATTTAACGTTAGAAAATTTACAGCAATGGAATATCGCTTTTTCTAATCCCAATAGAGCAGAAGGAAGTTTAGATGGCGGTTCTAAAGAAGAAAAGGTATCGTTTTTCAATAACGCTTTGCGTCACGTAATTGTAGGAGCCGAATTATTTCCAGAAAAAGGTTTTAATGTACGTTTAGGATATAATTTTAGACGTGGTGAAGAATTAAGAATTGTTGACAAACGTAATTTCTCTGGAATTTCAGTTGGTTTTGGAATTCGATTCGGAAAAATTAAATTTGATTATTCGTATTCGAGATATACTATCGCTGCCAACACGAGTTTGTTTGGTTTGATGATCGATTTGAATTAAAGAAGAGTAAAGAGCAAGAACAAAGAAATGAAAAAAATTACCATAGCAATAGACGGTTTTTCGTCAACTGGAAAAAGTACATTAGCAAAGCAATTGGCTGCAGCATTAGGTTACGTATATGTAGATACAGGAGCAATGTATCGTGCGGTGGCTTATTATGCGATGCAACACAATTTAGTTTCTGAAACCCATTTAGATGCAGCGGGATTAGTAGCTCAATTACCTAATATCAATTTGCGTTTTCAATTCAATCCTACTTTAGGATTTGCCGAAATGTATTTGAATAACGAAAACATCGAAACACAAATCAGAACGATTGAAGTTTCGCGTATGGTGAGTAAAGTAGCCGAAATTTCAGAAGTGCGTGCTAAATTAGTCGAGCAACAACAAACTATGGGCAAAGACAAAGGCATTGTGATGGATGGAAGAGATATCGGAACCGTAGTTTTCCCTGATGCCGAGTTGAAATTATTCATGACAGCAAGTTCGAAAACCAGAGCCCAACGCAGATTTGACGAATTAGTTGAAAAAGGACAACACATTACTTTTGAAGAAGTGCTTCAAAACGTAGAAGAGCGCGATTACATTGATACACACAGAGAAGATTCGCCACTTGTTAAAGCAGCCGACGCTATCGAAGTAGATAACTCAAGTCTTACCAAAAAAGAACAATTTGAATTGGTTTTGAATTTGGTTAAGGATAAACTTTAATTTTTCCCCTGTTTCGCTTTCTCCTTCGCTTGTTTCTTAAAATAACCTCTAAACAAGAAATTGTGTTTCAAAGCTTCTAAATCTTCGTTTAGTTTTATGCTCGCTTTGTTGATATTAGTAATTGTGGAATCAATTTGCTTTACCAATTTTGGATCATTCGAAAGATAATTTATTGCACCTTTTCCTTCTTTTACATTGGTAATGGTCGTATTTAAATTGGTAACTACTTTATTAATTTCGACACTCGATTTTTCTAAGTTCACAATAATTTTTTTCATTCTATTCGCCACAACCGTATCGTTTAAAGTACCAATAACATTGTCTTTTCGGTTTAATTCATTTATTAGTTTATTCAAATTAGCCACTGATTCAGAAGTTCCTTTTGAAGTTTGTCTCAAATAACTCATAGTTGCTTTTAAATCTTGTGCCATAAGTGTATCTCTTATCAAAAGTCCAACCGTTCCTTTTCCTTGCGTGATTTCTTGTGTAATTTTCAATAAATCTGCGGTTAGCATGGCGGCATTTTCATTGGTAACATTCAGCGTTTCTAACATCGCATCAGTTCCAATGCGACTATAGGATTGAATCGTATCGCCATTTTTTACTTTTGGAGCAGCTCCTTTTCCTGGAATAATATTGATAATCATATTGCCCACCAAACCATCCGAACTTATCGTAGCAATTGCATTTGTTTTAATGTGTTCCATAATTTTGTTATCAATAATCATATGAACGCTAATAGTAGTATCGTTAATCATTTCGATTTCTTTCACCGTACCAATGTCAATTCCTGCATAACGAACATTATTTCCAGGTTGCAATCCATTTACATTAACAAAAACAGCTTTTAAATGCGACGTATTGCCAAACATATTTTGCTTGTTTCCAATAAAATAAATCGCGGCTAAGAATACCAATGTTCCAATGATAACAAAGATTCCGAGTTGTATTTTTTGTGAATTTGATTTTTCCATTACTAAAACTATTTAAAAAATGCTTGCACTTTTGGATCTGTTGAACTGGCTAACTCATCAAAAGTTCCTTCTATATAATTGATACCATCTATCAATAAAATCATACGATTGGCGATTACTTTGGCACAATCCACATCATGAGTAATGATAATTGAAGACGTGTTGTATTGTTTTTGTATCGAATTCATCAAAAGTACAATTTCTTTTGATGTAATGGGGTCTAAACCGGTTGTGGGTTCGTCGTATAAGATAATTTTGGGTTTTAAAATTAAGGTTCTGGCTAAAGCAATTCGGCGTTTCATACCGCCCGAAAGTTCATTCGGCATCAAATCAATTGCATGTGCTAAACCAACACTTTCTAAGGCTTCCATCACCAAAGGAGTTGTATCTTCTATTACACCAAACTTTTTCGTGTGACGACGCAATGGAAACTCTAAATTCTCACGAACCGACATCGAATCATACAAAGCACTTCCTTGAAATAAAAATCCGATTTCGGTGCGCAATTCGTCTAAATCTTCTTGTTCGAGTTTGTTGATTTCCTGATTCATAACTAAAATCGAACCGCTATCAGGCTGTTCTAAGCCAATCACACATTTAATCATCACCGATTTTCCCGAACCTGATTTTCCCATCACCACTAGATTTTCTCCTTCAAAGAGTTCCAAATCGAATCCATTCAAAACCACATTGCTCCCAAATTGTTTGTGCAAATCTTTAATCGTGATAATCGCATTTTTCGTTGGAGTTGTCATGGCTATAAATCGTAAAAAATGTTCGTTACAAAAACCGCTACAAAGTCAATAATAAAAAGCAACATCGAAGTATAAACTACCGCTGCATTTGCTGCCTTTCCTACGCCAGCCGTACCTTTTTTACAGTTGTAGCCTTTGTAGCAACCCACTAAACCAATCGCAAACCCAAAAAAGAAGGTTTTGATGGTAGCCGGTACAATATCGCTGTATTCCAAAATATTAAAAACCTGATTAAAATATAAGGTAAACGACACATTTCCTTTAATGTTTTCCACTAAAAACGAACCGTAAATGGCAATGAAATCGCCCACTATTACAAGTAACGGCAACATTAAAGTAGTCGCTAAAATTCGCGTAATGACTAAATATTTGAAGGGATTGGTTCCCGAAACTTCCATAGCATCAATTTGTTCGGTTACTTTCATAGAACCTAATTCGGCACCAATTCCTGAGCCAATTCTTCCGGCGCAAATTAAAGCGGTGATAATAGGACCAATTTCACGAATAATAGAAACACTCACCATAGACGCCATCCAAGAAACAGCACCAAATTCCTGCAACGTAGGTCGCGATTGCAAGGTAAATACCAAACCAATGATAAAACCCGTAACGCTTACCAACAATAAAGAGCGATTTCCAATATAAAAACACTGACGTAACAATTCTTTGAATTCGTATGGCGGTTTCCAAAATTCCTTGAAAAAACGCCCTGCAAAGTAGGAGAGTTCGCCCACTTCGATGAGGAAGTTTTGTAAAGCTTCAGTAAGATTGTCGAAATATTTTTTCATGAAGCATCTTAATTACAACCAAATATAGTGATTTTTAGTTAGATAAAACATGATATTTGTAAGAGTTGTAGTAAAAAATAGGAGTTGTGGTGGAGTTAGATTTTTGTTTGTTTTACTTTTTGGGCAAGGAATGGAAATCTTCGCTATCGGGTTAAAACTTATTACTAAATTCTTTTTTCCATTTGTTTTTTGGTTCTAAATATTTAGTCGTTAAAGAATCAGGTATAAATAAAAAAGAATGAATAATTCTTATTATTAAACCAAGACATATTAATAATATAAAATTATTTGAATGGGAAAAAATTTCATCTTCAAAATGAAGCATAATATTAAATAGTGAAAACATTATGTAGCCCAAAAAAATAATATTTATTACAATCCAATATCTTGGTTCTGTATGTAAAATTTGTCCAGTTTCTGATATTCTACCTACAACAGAAATATGACCTTTATGTTTTATTTCTAAAGCAAAATATTTTGATGAATCTAAGTATTCTATATCTATATTTATTTTATTTTTTTTTGGATAAAATTTTACCATTTTAGTTTCTTCTAATGTTCTAACAGATAAAATCTCTTTATTTGTGGTTATTATGAGATTTTTTATTTCAGATTTAGATAAAGTTTTTCTTCCGTTGTTGTAAAATAGAACTCTTGTTATATAAACATCTTGTTCGTGAACCCAATCTCCAAGTTCTTTAATGTTTTCACATATTGTTTCTGTTGAATAAACTAATCGATAAAAAGTTTTGAAGTATAAAAATAGAGATATTATTATTCCAATTAATAAGGCAAATATTGTTAATGCATTACTATTGCCTCCAACTAATTCAATTAAAAAGTTAATATCTTCAATCATAAACCATTCGTTTTCTAAAATATATGATATAAACGGGAATTATCAAATATAATAATTTTTCTTACAAACCCTTTCCAAGTTTTCAACAAAAAAATCCGATCTGCTTTCACAAATCGGATTTAATCTATTTTCTTTGTTCTAAAGACTACAAGTGAATTACCTCACCATAAGCATCAGCAACCGCTTCCATAACCGCTTCACTCATGGTTGGGTGAGGGTGAACTGCTTTCAAGATTTCGTGTCCTGTAGTTTCTAATTTACGGGCTACAACTGCTTCTGCAATCATATCAGTAACACCAGCACCAATCATGTGGCAACCTAACCATTCACCGTATTTCGCATCAAAAATTACTTTTACAAATCCGTCTGGAGTTCCAGCAGCTTTTGCTTTTCCTGAAGCTGAGAATGGGAATTTACCCACTTTGATTTCGTATCCTTTTTCTTTCGCTTGTTTTTCAGTCATACCCACAGAAGCAATTTCTGGAGTCGCATACGTACAACCTGGAATGTTTCCGTAATCTAATGGCTCAACGTGTAAACCTGCAATTTTCTCCACACATAAAATACCTTCAGCAGAAGCAACGTGCGCTAAAGCTTGTCCTGGCGTTACATCACCAATAGCGTAGTAACCTGGAACGTTTGTTTGGTAATACGCGTTAACTAAGATTTTATCTCTATCGGTAGCAATACCCGTTTCTTCTAATCCGATGTTTTCGATGTTGGTTTTAATTCCAACCGCTGATAATAAGATATCCGCTTCTAAAACTTCTTCTCCTTTTGCAGTTTTAACGAATGCTTTTACGCCGTTTCCAGAAGTATCAATTCTTTCCACAGAAGAATTTGTCATTACGTTGATTCCTGCTTTTTTCAACGAACGCTCAAATTGTTTTGAGATGTCTTCGTCTTCTACTGGAACTACGTTTGGCATGAATTCAACAATCGTAACTTCAGTTCCCATTGCGTTATAGAAATGAGCAAACTCAACTCCAATCGCACCAGAACCAACAACAATCATTTTCTTTGGTTGCTCAGGTAATGTCATTGCTTGACGGTATCCGATTACTTTTTTACCATCTTGTGGTAAGTTTGGTAATTCGCGAGAACGCGCTCCTGTTGCAATGATGATATGATCTGCTGAATATTCAGTAACTTTTCCGTCAGCAGCAGTAACGTCAACTTTTTTACCTGGTTTTACTTTTCCAAAACCATCAATAACGTCGATTTTATTTTTCTTCATTAAGAATTGAACTCCTTTGCTCATTCCTTCTGCAACCGAACGCGAACGTGCAATTACAGCATTGAAGTCTTTATCAAATTCCTTAACGGTTAATCCGTAATCTGAAGCATGTTTTAGGTAATCAAAAACTTGAGCTGATTTTAATAATGCTTTCGTTGGAATACAACCCCAATTCAAACAAATTCCACCCAAATTTTCTTTTTCGATAACGGCTACTTTGAAGCCTAATTGTGATGCTCTAATAGCAGTTACATAACCACCAGGACCACTTCCTAAAACTATGATATCGTATTTCATTTTTTATAAAGTATTTCAGTTTTATTTATAAGTTGCGAATTTAAGGAAATAATTTAAAACAAGTGCAAGGTCAAGAACAATTTCAAAGTCAAATTCAAGTTCAATTGCAAATTCAATTTAAAGTACAAAAAGTAAAACGTCTCTGTGTAGCTCTATCAACACAAAGCAAATTAAAAAAAAACTCGGTGAATCTCTGTGTAAAAAGTTTAACCACAAAGGGCACAATGAAAGCACAAGGAACACAAAAAAATCAGCGATAATCCATTCAATCTGTGTTATCCGCGTTCTAAAACTATATCGTTAGTTCAAAAGATACTTAACAGCAAGACAAACGTTGCGTTTAACCTGAAACCTGAAACCTGAAACTACTCAACTTCCACAGCAAACTGCGAATCGTACAATTTCTTGTAATAACCATTTGGCTTATTAACCAATTCGCTATGTTTACCGAATTCTACGATTTGTCCCTTGTCCATTACGATGATTTTACTCGCGTTGATAACGGTTGCTAATCGGTGTGCGATAACGATAGAAGTTCTATCTTTTGTAATGGTTTCGGTAGCTTTTTGAATCAATTCTTCTGAATGCGTATCGATTGACGAAGTCGCTTCATCCAAAATCAAAATACTTGGATTACTCACATACGCTCTCAAAAAGGCAATCAACTGGCGTTGTCCCGAAGAAAGCATCACACCACGTTCTTTTACGTTATAATCGTAGCCTTCAGGTAAAGACATGATGAAATCGTGCACACCAATTTTCTTAGCGGCTTTGATTACATCTTCTCTAGTAATTGCGTCGTTATGAAGTGTAATGTTGTTGTAAATGGTATCAGCAAATAAGAATACATCTTGCAACACAATAGCAATTTGCTTGCGAAGACTTTCTAAGGTATAGTCGTTAATATTTCGGTTATCAATCGTAATTTCACCCGAATCAATTTCGTAAAAACGATTCAATAAATTTATAATTGTTGATTTTCCAGCACCCGTACTTCCAACAATAGCAATAGTTTCACCCGGTTGGACTTCTAAATTGATGCCTTTTAAAACTTCTTCGTTTTTGATATAACTAAAACGAACGTCTTTCAATTGAATCAACCCTTTAAAATGCGTTGCTTCAACTGTTCCGTTATCTTGAACATCATCATCTTTTTCTAAGATTTCAAAAACTCTATCAGCGGCGATAATTCCCATCTGCATTACGTTGAATTTATCCGCAATTTGACGCAATGGATTGAATAACATGTTGATTAACATGGTGTAAGCGAATAAATCTCCCACAGTAGTTAACGTATCGCCATTTATGATGGAAATTCCAGCGTAATATACAATT
Organism: Flavobacterium sp.; assembly: GCF_036782315.1. Taxonomy (GTDB): domain Bacteria; phylum Bacteroidota; class Bacteroidia; order Flavobacteriales; family Flavobacteriaceae; genus Flavobacterium. The sequence continues at coordinate 17,553 of NZ_DAIPZK010000007.1, read as the reverse complement.
GCACCAAGGGTTAACGAAGAAACGATATCGGCAATAGGGAAGAAGATGGAGTTGTACAAAATGTTTTTCAACCAAGCTACGTTGTGTTTTTGGTTGATTTCTTTGAATTTTTCTAATTCAATCGCTTCTCTGTTGAACAATTGCACAATTTTCATTCCGGTTAATCGCTCTTGCACAAAAGTGTTTAAGTTGGCTACTTCGTTTCGAACTTCATTAAAAGCAACTTTCATTTTCTTTTGGAAAATATCGGTAGCGTATATTAAAACGGGCATTGCGGCTAATACGATTAATGATAATTTCCAGTTCATGAAGAACATAATTCCCAAAATCACAATCATTTTCAGAACATCACTCACAATCATAAACAAACCTTGACTGAAAATACTAGCAATTGATTCGATATCGGAAACCGAACGTGTGACTAATTTCCCAACAGGTTCATTATCAAAATACTTCATTTTAAACGAAGTAATATGATGGAATAATTTTTCGCGAATATCTTTAATAATGTCTTGTCCGAGCCAGTTTGCCCAATAGGTAAAGTAAAACTGCGCTAATACTTCTAATAAAAGTACCACTGCCATAATGATTACATATAAAAGTAATCCGTGTTTGTCTTCAGGTTTGATGTATTCATCAACCGTTTGCTTTAGTAAATAAGGTCGCGCTGCAGCAAAAATAGAAAGTAAGATAGCCCAAACGATTACCCAATTGAACCTTTTTTGGTAAGGCTTCGCATAGTGCAATACTTTTTTTAGTGAATTGGATTTGATGAGCTTCATTTATCTATTTTCTATATTCTGTGTTCTATTTTCTAAAATCTATTTTCTGTCTTCAATGTACGGATACCTAACATTCACCAAATACAATCCGTGTGCTGGAACTGAAAATCCGGCTTTTCCTCTGTTTTTACTTTCGATAATCGTTCTTAAATCAGCAACTTCTATTTTGCCTAGACCGATGTTTACCATAGTTCCCACAATCGCTCTTACCATATTGCGCAAAAATCGATCCGCGGTGATGGTAAAGATAAGCTGATTTCCCGATTGTTTCCAATGCGCTTCCGAAATTTTACAATTAAAGGTATTCACATCAGTATGTACTTTCGAAAAACACTCAAAATCGATGTATTCAAACAAAATTTTACACGCTTCATTCATTTTGTCCAAATCCAAACGATGAGAATGGTACCAACTTCCATCGGTAATAAACGCATCTTTAAACGTGTGGATGTAATATTCGTAAGTTCTCGAAGTCGCATCAAAACGCGCATGAGCATCATCTGCCACTTTAAAAAGACGATACACTACAATCGATGGCGGTAAAAATGAATTCAATTTGTGTGTCCAATAGTCGGAATCCAATTCCAATTTGGTTTCAAAATGCGCATACATTTGCTTGGCATGCACACCCGAATCGGTTCTTCCGGCACCTACAATAGCGATAGTCTCTCTTAAAAGGGTAGAAAGTGCCTTTTCCAAAGTTTCCTGTACCGAAGCGGCGTCAGGCTGACTCTGAAATCCGTGGAAGTTTTTTCCGTTGTAGGCAAATTCAATGAAATATCTCAAAATTGGGTGTTTCGTTTTCTTAAATAGCTTGCAAATTTACAAAATTCAAAAGTAAAGTTCGTTTCAAATTGTGATAATAAAAACTTAATTTTGTCTTATGAAGAAAATTCTATTGTTATCCGATACGCACAGTCACATTGATGATGCTATTTTGAAATACGTCAACCAAGCCGATGAAGTTTGGCACGCAGGTGATATTGGAAATTTAGAAGTCACAGATACGATTAAAAAATTAAAACCACTTCGTGCCGTTTATGGCAACATCGACGATGAAAAAGCACGTTTAGAATTTCCATTACACAATCGTTTTTTCTGTGAAGGAGTCGATGTTTGGATTACACATATTGGTGGTTATCCTGATAAATACAATCAAGCAATTCGAGCTGAAATCACAAAAAATCCTCCGAAATTATTCATTTGTGGTCACTCGCACATTCTAAAAGTGCAATTCGATAAAAAATTGAATTTATTACACATGAATCCAGGTGCTTGTGGAAAATATGGTTTTCACCAAGTACGAACCATGTTGCGTTTTGAAATTGATGGCGATAAAATTCAGAGTTTGGAGGTAATTGAACTAGGGAAGAAGTAGTTTTCAGTATTTATCCCGAAACTTCGGGGGCAGTGTTCAGTTTAAATAAAAAAATCCGAAACTTTCGAATCGGATTTTTCACGCACTAATAAACTAAGATGATAGGTTTATCGTAATCGATCAACAGATTTTACGAGATCTTCGTCCTTTTTTATTGCCTTGTTGGCCAAGACTAATAAAACGATAGAAATTGCAGGAAGAAACATCCCAATACCCTTCTCAGAAACTACAGCTTCTCCGGATAAGTTTAGCGAGCGATACACAAAAAATCCTAGTAAAATAAAGTTAAATATCATGTTCAATCTGTTTAACACAAATTGATGTTGTCTCTTTTTAAAATTAATAATACTAAAAACTGCTAATAAAGCCGAAACCACAAATAGGATAATATACAATAAAGAAGAAGTAAAAAACACTTCTTTTTTATCAGTAGTTGTCCATAAAGAAAACACAAATGGCAAAGCTCCCATCACAATTGCGCTGATTGCCATATAAACCGTTTGAATTCTTTGTATCATTTCGAATTAATTTGTTGAGCAAAAATAGTATTTCTTTTCAATTAAAACTATTGTTATATTCAAATTTATTCGTATTATTGCAGTGTATTAGTCGTAAGTACTTCATTCTGCGACACCTTACACCTCAAAAAAAATCTATCATTTTTTTGTTTTAACTCAATCAACAATTTTATTCAACTTATATCCATGTTTGATATTGAAGTATTAAAGGAGATGAAACTCTCTGATTTGCAAGAGATTGCAAAAGTTGCAAAAATCAATAAGTACCGTTCGCTAAAAAAAGACGACTTGGTGTACATGATTCTAGATTTGCAAGCGGCACAGCCAGAAGTTATTAAATCAGATATAGCTCCTGAAACCCCAGAAGAAAAGCCTAAAGAAAAAAGAACACGAATTACCCCAAAAAAAGGAATTGCTAAAGCATCGGAAGTTAAAAAAGATTTATTTTCCGAACCTGTAAAAGTTGAAGAAATTCAATCAGAAAGCAAAGTAAAAGAAGAAGTTTCTGAATCGGCTCCAAAACAAACCCCTAAACAACCTCGTAAAGAGTTTAAAGATAAAAAACCTTTACCAGCAACTAAAAGTGAAGTAACCTCTTCAGAAGAGAAAACAACAACAGAGGCAGTTGCTGCAGAAACCATTTCAAAAGAAAAGATTCAGCCTAAAAACCCTAATCATAAGGCGAATCAAAATAACCCCAACCATCCTGATTACAAAAAGAATGCTCTTACTGAAGTACCAAATGGTAATAATGGGAATGGTAACAAAAATCAAAACCAACATCCAAATAAAAAACAAAATTTCAGAGAACCTGATTATGAGTTTGATGGAATTATCGAAAGTGAAGGCGTTTTAGAAATGATGCCTGATGGTTACGGATTTTTACGTTCGTCAGATTACAACTACTTAGCGTCTCCAGATGATATTTATCTGTCAACTTCTCAAATTCGTTTATTCGGATTAAAAACGGGTGATACTGTAAAAGGAGTAGTGCGCCCTCCAAAAGAAGGAGAGAAGTATTTTCCATTGGTAAAAGTATTGAAAATCAACGGTCACGATCCACAAGTAGTGCGTGATAGAATTGCTTTTGATCATTTAACACCAATTTTCCCAAAAGAGAAATTCAATTTAGCAGAACGCAATAGTACCATTTCGACTCGTATTATTGATTTGTTTTCGCCAATTGGAAAAGGACAACGTGGTATGATTGTAGCCCAACCAAAAACGGGTAAAACCATGTTATTGAAAGATGTTGCGAATGCTATTGCAGCGAATCATCCAGAAGTTTATCTAATTGTTTTATTGATTGATGAACGTCCAGAAGAGGTAACGGATATGCAACGTAGTGTTCGTGGTGAAGTAATCGCTTCTACTTTCGACAGAGAGCCACAAGAGCACGTTAAAATTGCTAATATTGTATTAGAAAAAGCAAAACGTTTAGTAGAATGTGGTCATGATGTTGTGATATTATTAGATTCAATTACGCGTTTAGCAAGAGCTTATAATACAGTTCAACCCGCATCAGGAAAAGTATTGAGTGGTGGTGTAGATGCGAATGCGTTACAAAAACCAAAACGTTTCTTTGGAGCGGCTCGTAATGTAGAAAATGGAGGTTCGTTAAGTATCATTGCAACCGCATTAACAGAAACCGGTTCTAAAATGGACGAAGTAATCTTCGAAGAATTTAAAGGAACTGGAAACATGGAATTACAGTTGGACAGAAGAATTGCCAATAAACGTATTTTCCCTGCAATCGATTTGGTTTCTTCAAGTACGCGTCGTGATGACTTATTATTAGATGAAAATACAATTCAAAGAATGTGGATTATGCGCAAATACTTAGCCGATATGAACCCAGTAGAAGCTATGGATTTCATCCACGACCGTTTCAAGAAAACCAGAAACAACGAAGAATTCTTAATTTCAATGAATGAATAAAAACAGAAACTCCGATGAAAATCGGAGTTTTTTTTATTTTAACCTTTCCAAAACTCCTTTTCGTTGTACAATATTCTTGTAATCCCACTGAATTTCTTTTGCTTTTTGAAGCCAAATTTTTAAATCAGTAGAGTCGATTTCGTTAACCGAATTATAAAAAATAGAAGCATCTTGAAATTTTGCTCCTAAAACATTGAGTTTAGTTTCTTCAAATGACTTTCCGCTCCAAAACATCAATCTAATGCCTTTCTTTTGTTTGCTGTAACCTACAATGGGATTGCCATCTAAAAACCAAACCGGATGGGCATGCCAAATTTTATTTTCTGCTTCTGGTAAATGCAAGTTGATTTGTTCTGCTAATGCATCACAAATTAATTTATCTTCTGTAGATTGCGAGTTGTTATATGTCTGAATATCTAAATTCATAAAACTATTGTTTCAACCAAATGTAATAAAAAACTCCGAGAAGTCTCGGAGTTTAATAATAGTTTTATTTTGAAATAACACATTTAAAAGATCGGTGAAAATCCGTTAAATCTATGTTATCTGTGTTCCAAAAAAATTAAAACCCATTCACAATTGCCAAAAAGTCATCAGCTTTTAACGCAGCGCCACCAATTAATCCGCCATCAACATCAGGTTTAGAAAAAATTTCTTTAGCGTTGTCTGGTTTTACACTTCCACCGTATAAAATGGTTAAGTTGTCTGCGATATCAAATCCGTATACTTTTTCAACTAAAGTTCTTATGAATTTATGCATTTCTTGTGCTTGTTCTGGAGAAGCCGTTTCGCCTGTTCCAATTGCCCAAACCGGTTCGTAAGCCAAAACAATATTCGCCCAATCTTTCTTTTCTAAATGAAACAATCCATCGCGAAGTTGGTATTCCACAACATTAAAATGGTTATTTTGTTGACGGTCTTTCAACTCTTCACCAAAACAAAAAATAACGAGCATTTCGTGTTTTAAAGCGGTATCGACTTTACTAGCTAATAAAGCATCGGTTTCATGAAAATAGGCACGTCTTTCACTGTGACCTAAGATGACAGTTGTTACGCCGATATCGGTTAACATTGAAGCTGCAATCTCACCTGTAAAAGCGCCACCTTCTGCTTGGTGCATGTTTTGAGCCGCAACTGTAATTCCTTTTCCATTCGTAATTTCAACTGCTTTTGATAGGTTGACAAACGTTGGAGCTACAATAATTTCAGTAGTTGTATTTGGTTTTTTTGCGATAATTTCTTCTATTAATGCAACGGTTTCTTTTTGAGTTTTGTGCATTTTCCAGTTTCCGGCAACGATATTTTTTCTCATTGAAATTTCATTTTTATTAATTTCAAAAGTATTAATTTGTTTGTTTAATTAGTACTTTTTGGTCACCTCATTGTAATAAATTTACGCAAAGGTTTGCGAAGATTCGACATTTATTTAACCTTGTTTAATACCTCTTTTATTTTGTCAAAGTCTTTTTCTATGGCTCTGTATAAAACAATTTTACCGGTTTTGTCCACTATTAAATATCTTGGAATCCAATCTACATCTAATGATTTTCCAAATGTTCCTTTCATGTTATCACCAATGAAGTAATTCTCACCTTCCACTTCATATTTTTCGATTCCTTGAATCCATTTTTCAAATGTTTTGTCAAAGGATAAGTTTACAAAAACAACGTCTTTACCATACGTTTGGTTTAATTTTTTTACTTCTGGCATTGCTTTAATACAATCGGAACACCATGAAGCCCAAAGTTCTATAAATATCGTTTTTCCTTCATGTTTTTTTACTACTTCTTGGAAAGTAATTGGCTGATCATTTGTTGTTTTTAAAGTATGATTAAGACTTTCATTTTTAAATGCAGTTTCTTCTTTTTGAGCACATCCTAAAGTGCTGATTAGCATAGTAGCTAAAACGAATATTTTTTTCATAGCTTATTTTTTTAATTCCGAATACGGTTTTTTAATTAATTTTTTGAATTCAGTACCATTGAATTTATTTTCATTAATTCCGTCGTAGTATTTGAATTCGTTTCCATTCCATAAATATTTTACTCCAGGTGTATCTCTTCCTGAACCTAATTCGGTCCAAAACGGAATGACATCAATCATTTTGTATGGGAATTTCGTTCCTGCGAATTCAAAGAAAGTTGGAATTTTCTCTGGTTCTTCGTTCATGAAAATCACATAAATAGGAGGGAAATTCTTGTCTTTTTTACGCATTTCGTTCAATTCTTTTGCGGTATCCATACAGTGGTCGCAACCAGGAACAAAGTAGCACAGAATCTTTTTATCAGTATCAATACCTGGAAAATATTTCTCGTAACCCGATTTTACTTTTTTAGGAGCGTCTTCAGCTTTCTTTTCTTCTATTTTTTTTACGGTATCTTTAACGATTTCAGTTTTTGGTTCTTCTGTAGTTAAGACAGAAGTAGAATCCACAATTACACCTAAATTCTCTTGAATTTCAGAAGTGGGTTCTTCCACAACTTTTTCAACTGGACGAATAGGAGCCACCATAAACAGCCCTAAAATACAGCCTAATCCTACCGATTTTAACAACCAAAAATTCGATTTTCCATCAGCAGGTAGTATTTTGAATAACCAAACTAACAATCCAATAGCAATGATATTTTTAATGATGGCTTCCACCGGTGTCATTGGAATTAGTTCTCCAAAGCAACCACAGTTTCCTGCATTTCCACTCACAAAAGTCGTATAACTTAAATGAATCGTAAATACCGCCAACAATAAAATCGTAGCTGGAATCGTGATTTTTTTTAAGTAGTCTTTCAGTAAAATTGAAATTCCTAATGCAAATTCAATTCCGATTAAAATTCTTGAAAAATAAGGAGCAAAACCTTCTGAAAATCCTAGTGGATATAATTGTTTTACTTCAAAAGTAGAAATTGCAAAATACGGCGATGGATATAATTTGGCTACAGCTGATAGTATAAATAAAGCTGAAATGATAAGGCGTAAAATCCAAGATAGGGTTTCTTTCTTCATATTCAATTTTTAATTTTGATAAAAATACAACATTCAAAAAAAGGAAGCTGTTAACGACTTGTTATTTATTCTCCATTAAAATCAAGGCGAAAACCGAATAGTTAATCATGTCTTGGTAGTTTGCGTCAATTCCTTCCGAAACTAAAGTTTTTCCTTTGTTGTCTTCAATTTGCTTTACGCGAAGTAACTTTTGAATGATTAAATCGGTTAAAGAACTGATTCGCATATCGCGCCAAGCCTCGCCATAATCATGGTTTTTGTTTTCCATTAAGGCTTTCGTTTCCGCAATTTTCTCATCGTATAATCTTACAGCTTCATCAGCTGACATATCTGGTTGATTGGCAACTCCTTTCTCCATTTGAATCAAAGCCATCGCACAATAATTGATGATTCCGATGAATTCTGATGCTTCACCTTCATCCACTTTACGTACTTCGTTTTCTTGTAAACTACGGATTCGTTGTGCTTTAATAAAAATTTGATCGGTTAAAGAAGGTAAACGTAAAACACGCCATGCGGTGCCGTAATCATGTGCTTTTTTTGAAAATAAATCGCGACAAACCGCTATAACTTTATCATATTGTTGAGAAGTATTCGACATTATTTGCTGTATATTTGTGTGAAATTTTTCAAAAGTAAGCAATTAAGTGAAAAGTGAAAAGTGAAAAGTGAAAAGAAATACAAATTAAGATGAATATCAATTGTAACGGAAAATTAATCGATTTATCAACTCCAAAAGTGATGGGAATTTTAAATGTGACGCCCAATTCGTTTTACGATGGTGGCAAGCATAAAGAAATCAATTCGATTATTCATCAGGTAGATAAAATGATATCGGAAGGAGCTGATTTTATTGATATTGGAGCCTATTCGAGTAAGCCAAGTGCCGAGTTTGTTTCGGAAGCGGAAGAAATCAAGCGTTTGGAATCGATTATTAAATCATTGGTTGCTACTTTTCCTAATATTATTTTATCAGTAGATACTTTTAGAGCTAATGTTGCGAAAGCTGCTATTGAAAACGGAGTAGCGATGGTTAACGATATTTCGGCAGGTTTGTTAGATGATAAAATGTTGGAAACCGTTGCCCAGTTGAAAGTGCCATACATTATGATGCATATGCGAGGGAATCCACAAACGATGCAAAGTTTGACAGATTATAACGATATTGTTAAAGAAATGATTTTCTATTTTTCAGAGCGAATTCAAAAGGCGAGAAGCTATGGAATTTCTGATATTGTAATTGATCCTGGATTTGGTTTTGCTAAAACTTTAGAACAGAATTACGAAGTGCTACATAAAATGGAATTGTTTTCAATATTAGAATTGCCATTATTAGTGGGAATTTCAAGAAAATCGATGATTTATAAAGTATTAGAAAGTTCTCCACAAGAAGCCTTGAACGGAACATCTGTTTTAAACACAATCGCATTGCAAAAAGGAGCTAAAATTCTCCGAGTTCACGATGTAAAAGAAGTCGTCGAATGCATAAAATTAGTCAGTAAATTAAAATAATAGCATGAAAAAAATAGTTGCTTTAGTTGCCTTGATAGGTTTGTTTTCTTGTAACAATGAAGAAGTATTGTTGCCTCAAGAAAATGTATCGGTTTTAAAAGAAATGACCGATCATTCGCCAATTTATATGTTTTTTAAGACAGAAGAAAATCCAGAAAATAAAGAAAAATTAGATACGATTGTAGAAGTAAATCGCAAGAATTCTATCGCTTCAACCAATTGGGTTTTCAATATCGACAAACGTTTGCCTCTGAAATTAGTTATTCCAGAAGTGATGAATTTGCAAGATAAAAAGAAACGCAGTTCGCATTCAAAAGAAGGAACAATGAACGTTTTTACATATTCAGATAGTGTGGCGAAGAATTTAGCTTTTTTTCCTTTTACCGATGTAGAGTTTAAATACAGAAAACATTTCTCTAAGTTCTTCATTAAAAAACATGCCGAGCACTACAGAAATTATCACAATTTCACTGTTAATTTTAATAAAGACAATAAAATTACTGTTGATGGAGTAGAGGTTTCAAGAGAAGAATTTGCGACCTATATTAAAGAATTTACCGATTTCACAAGCGATGGAAAAATCACAATGCTACATTTGAATTTCGATAATCGCTTAACGTATGACCAATACATTCAAAATAAAATATTGGCATGGAAAGCAACAAATAACGAAATCCAATTATCTTCTTTTGAGTTTGTTTATGATGAGAAGAAATTACCAGAATGTGGGTGTAAGTTGTAAGTAATAAGTTAAGAATTGGATGAAGTAACTTCCTTTTATCCATTTACCTTATTCTCACTGATGATGATACGGTTCGTTTCTTAAAATCGTAAAACCTCTATAAATTTGTTCGATTACAAAAAGTCGTACCATTTGATGCGAAAATGTCATTTCGGATAACGAAACTTTTCCTTGGGCTTTTTGATAAACGGTTTCACTAAATCCGTATGGACCACCAATAACGAACACTAAGGTTTTAATTCCAGCATTCATTTTCTTTTGTAAAAAGTCAGAGAAACCTACGCTGCTGAATGTTTTTCCGTTTTCGTCGAGTAGAATTAATTGGTCGGTTGGGGTGATTTTGGATAAAATCAATTCGCCTTCTTTTTCTTTTTGTTGGGCTTCGGATAAATTCTTTACGTTTTTGATATCGGGAATGATTTCTAAATCAAATTTCACGTAAAACGACAAACGCTTGGTGTAATCATCAATTAAGGTTTGTAATGATTTATTGTCGGTTTTACCAATAGTTAAAAGACGAATGTTCATGAGGTTTGTTTTTTTAAAAGTATAATTACTCTTTTTGGAGTGATTATTTCACCACATAGAAGCATAGATTTGAACTAAAAAGTAAAAAGACGTTTTACTTTAGATAGTTAACATAGGCTTTGTGTAACCCAATTATTGGGCTATATCCCTCTTTTTTACCTATGTTTCTATGTGGTTTTTTAAAATTATGGAATTTAAAAACAAATTAATTAATTTCTTCCGTTTGTTTTTCTTTGAAATCTACTTCGCAAGCGTAAGAGAATAATTTTTCTTTCTTAATGATATCGGCAGTTCCTTCGGGAAGCATATCTTCCCAACCCGATTCTCCTCTACAAATCATTTTTAAAATTTTTCTAGAGAAGATATTTAAGTTCTTTTCATCATAATCTTTAATGTCAATTACTTTTCCATTGAATTTGAAGAATTTATACAATTCTTTCATTCTAGGATGAACTTTTAAGTTTTCAGAAGTAATGATATTGCCACTTTCGTCTTTCATTGGGTACAAGTACACTTTTAAATCGCGATAGAATAGTTTTCCAAACGCTTCTAAAATTCCTCCTGATAAATGGCGATAATATTTTTCGTCGAAAATTTCAATTAAGTTGTTTACACCCATGGCTAATCCCATACGCGCTTTAGAATAGTTTGAGAAATATTCAACAACTTTGAAATACTCTTGGAAGTTTGAAATCATTACGTTTTTCCCTAATTTACAAAGCAATTCAGCTCTGTCAAGGAAATCGCGTTCGTCAATTTCACCTTCAGCTTTTAAGTTAGAAAGCGTAATTTCGAAAACCACAAACGTATTATCTTCGGCTACTTTATTTTCTTTGATGAACATGTTATATGATTCTTCATACATGTCCATATTTACTTTAGTTACGGGTCTAAAACTTCCTCTTAAAGCTAAAATGTTTTTCTTGTATAATACTGCTGCTGGTAATATGTTTTTTCCATCAGGACCAAACATTACGGCATCGGTCATACCGTTTTTCACCAATTGTAAACTCATTAAACGATTGTCTACATTAGCAAAACGCGGACCGGAAAAATTTACAGTATCAATTTCTAATTGATCTTTGTCTAAATGATCATATAGATAACGTAACAGTTTTTTAGGATCGTTGTATTTATAAAAAGCTCCATAAATTAAATTTACCCCTAAGATTCCTAAAGTTTCTTGTTGTAATTTGGCGTCATTTTCTTTAAAACGAATATGAAGAATGATTTCGTTATAATCTTCATCAGGTTCTACTTGGTAAACTATTCCAACCCAGCCATGCCCTTTGTACTGTTTAGCAAAATCGATAGTAGCTACAGTATTGGCATAACTAAAAAATAATTTGTTTGGATGTTTGTCTCTGCTTAAACGTTGCTCCACAAGATTGATTTCGTGAGTTAACATTTTTCTAAGACGACTTTCGGTTACATATCGTCCGTCTTCTTCCACTCCATAAATGGCGTCGCTAAAGTCTTTATCGTAGGCTGACATTGCTTTTGCAATTGTTCCTGATGAAGCTCCAGCTCTAAAAAAGTTACGAACAGTTTCTTGTCCAGCACCAATTTCGGCAAAGGTTCCGTAAATACTTTCGTTAAGATTTATACGAAGTGCTTTGTCTTTAATTGATGGGATTTGTTCAATAACTTTATCTCCACGAACTTTAATATCTGTAACCATGCTTTTCATTAAAATAAATTTTGGAGGACTTAGTAATAATGTCTCTAATGGCAAAGTTAATCATTTTATAAAAACTACCATAATTATTGTTATTTTTGTGCAAAAGATAACGCTGTGAAAATTTACTTTTTAGGAACCGGAACATCACAAGGAATTCCAGTAATTGGAAGTCATCATTCTGTATGTTTGAGTTCAGATGAAAAAGATAAAAGATTACGTGTTTCCGTTTGGGTGGAAACCGAAAATAGTTCTATTGTTATTGATTGTGGCCCCGATTTTAGACAACAAATGCTCAATTCGAAATGTCAAAAAATTGATGCATTGTTATTTACACATGAACATGCCGATCATACTGCAGGTTTAGATGATATTCGTCCGTTCTTTTTTAAACAAGGTGCCATTGCAATTTATGCTCACAACAGAGTACTTAAAAACTTAGAAAAGCGATTTGATTATATTTTTGAAAATGAAAACAAATATCCTGGAGCTCCTTCAGTGGTTGAAAACGAAGTAATTCCAAACCAATCCTTTGTTGTAAATGAACAAATAATTATTCCAATTAATGCTTATCATGGTTCGTTACAAGTTTTTGGATATCGCATTCAAGATTTTGTGTATTTGACTGATGTTAAGACGATGGAATCATCTGAAATTGAAAAAATAAAGAATTGTAACGTTTTAGTTGTAAATTGTTTGCGAGAAGAGTCCCATGCAACACATTTTAATTTAGAAGAAGTTTTACATTTCATATCTTTGGTGCGTCCAAAAACGACATATTTAACTCACATTAGTCATTTGTTTGGTTTTCATGAAGAAATTCAGAAGAAATTACCACCAAATGTTTTTGTAGCTTATGATAATTTAGAAATTAATATTTAAGATTTATGAAGAACGTAATTTTGTATGCTTTGATTTTTTCATTGTTGTTTAATGTATTTCAATATGTAAATTCTACAAAAATATTAGATGCAAAAGACAAAGAAGTTGCAGGAATTAAAAAAAATCTTGAAACCGCTCGCGATTCAGTTTTAAAGCTTTCTAATGCAAATTATTTTGCTTTAGAAAGTGATGAAGATGCACAAGAATACTTGTATTCTAACAATTTGGATTATAAAGAAGTGGCCATTAAAGTACGAGAGGACTTAATTGCGTTAAACGAAAATAAAAACGGAAATCCATTAGTGCCTTACGAACCTATTAATGGTAAACCCTTTTTAGTAAATACTTCTAAAGTTTTAAATCACAGATGGATTATTGCCGAGTTTTCAAATGGAGAATTATGGGGACAAATATTGGTGAAATATTTTGTTACTGAAGGTAAACCTACAAATTTTGAAACAATAGAAACCGTTTTGTATCCTAAACAAAGAATAGATTAAATCGCAACACAATGTCAACTACAACTACAAAAACCCAATTAGAATGTTACTTTGATCAGTTTAGAAAGGATATAATTGGTATCAATCAAAGTTTTCAATCACCTTTTGGCGAAAAGAGAATAATTTATACCGATTGGACTGCCAGTGGAAGATTATACCGCCCAATTGAAGAGAAGTTAATGAATGAATTTGGTCCGTTTGTTGCCAATACCCATACAGAAACTTCGGTTACAGGAACGGCTATGACAATGGCATATCATGAAGCACGTCACATAATCAAACATCATGTGAATGCCAATGAAAATGATATTCTAATTACCGATGGAACAGGAATGACAGGAGTTGTAAATAAGTTCCAGCGCATTTTAGGACTTCGTATTCCAGAGAATTTAAAAGAATTTACTACTATTCCAAATGCTATTAAACCTATAGTTTTTATTTCACACATGGAACATCATTCTAATCAAACGTCATGGTTAGAAACGATTGCTGATGTTGAAATTATTCCAGCGGATGAAAATGGATTATTTAGTATCGAAAATTTAAAAGTTTTATTAGATAAATATAAAGACAGAAGTTTTAAAATAGCTTCAATTACCTCGTGTTCCAATGTAACCGGAATTAAAACACCTTATCATGAAGTGGCGAAATTGATGCATCAAAATAACGGAGTTTGTTTTGCTGATTTCGCTTGTTCGGGTCCGTATGTGAATATCAATATGCATCCGGAAGATCCAGAAGCTTATTTAGATGCGATTTTCTTTTCGCCTCATAAGTTTTTAGGTGGCCCTGGCACTTCGGGAGTTTTAATTTTTAACAAGAACTTATACAAAAATAACGTTCCTGATTGCCCAGGTGGTGGCACCGTGAGTTGGACCAATCCTTGGGGTGAGCACAAGTACATCGATAATATTGAAGATAGAGAAGATGGTGGAACTCCAGGTTTTTTACAAGTGATGAAAACCGCTTTGGCGATTCAATTGAAAGAAAAAATGGGTGTTCAGAATATTTTAGATCGCGAACACGAATTGATTGATTATATTTTTTCAGAATTAAATTCTATTGATAATTTACACATTTTAGCCAATCAGCATCAAAATAGACTAGGAGTAATTTCGTTTTATATTGATGATTTACATTATAACTTAGGAGTAAAATTACTAAATGATAAGTTTGGAATTCAAACACGTGGAGGTTGTAGTTGCGCGGGAACTTATGGTCATTATTTGTTACACGTTGACCAAGAAACGTCACACGATTTGGTTTGTAAAATAACTTCAGGTGATTTAATCCAAAAACCAGGATGGATTCGTATGTCAATTCATCCAACAACAACAACTGAGGAGATTGAATATGTTTGTGAAAACATCAAAGCTTTAGCAGCTAATCACAAAGAATGGGGTATAGATTATCAATATAATCCCAAAACAAATGAATTTGTTCATAAAGAGGCCAAAGGCGATATCAAAGAAATGGTTCACAATTGGTTTAATTTATAAAAAAGAAAGCTCAGTAATTACTGAGCTTTTTCTTTAATATGTTTCCATCTTTTATGTGTCCATAAGTAAAATTCAGGTGCTTCGTAGATTTGTTCTTCTACAAGTTTTAGAAATTTATCTGTGATTTCATAATTTGGAACCGATTTTACATCTTCTGAAAGTACTTCAAAACTAGCTTGGTAATAACCACGTTTTACTTTTTTAACTTTCAAAAAAATCACATTCATATCGAATCTTTTAGCTAGCATTTCGGCACCAGTGTGCACGGGAACAATATGCCCCATAAACGGAGCCCAATGATAAGCTGCATTTGCTTTTGGCGATTGATCACTTGCGAAGCCATACAATCCTAAAATATGGTTTTTATGATTTTCAGTAATAGTTGGGATAGTTTGCTTAGTTGTAATTAATTCGGCTTTAAACTTAGAACGAATACGTTTTACGAGTTTATCAAAATACGGATTAGCCAATTTTTTATAAATACCAAAACCTTTGAAATTAGTATAATAATTCATTGAAACTACCCATTCGTAACTCGCATAATGTGCACACATCAAGGCAATACTTTTATTCTTTTTTTCCATTTCGTAATACACTTCCATATTACTAAAAGAGAAACGTCTTTCAATTTCTTTTTGAGTAATGGTGATGGTTTTTATCATTTCTAAAAACATATCACACATATGACTGTAAAATTTCTTTTCTATAATCAATCTTTCTTTTTCTGATAAATGAGGTAAAGCCAGTTTAATGTTAGCACGCACTACTTTTTTTCTGTACCCAATGATATTATACGTTAAAAAACAAACAAAATCAGAAAACAAATAAAATATTGGGAAAGGTAATATGGAAATTAACCATAGAATTGGATAAATTATGATGTAAACTAATAATTGCATTCCTAAATTTTTTACAAATATACTTTTTTAGTTAGAAGTATATTCGCCAAACTATTCTTAAATTTACAAAAAAAACTTTATGAACATTGTTTTATTAGTGATTTTAGCAGCAAATGTTTTAATCAGTTACAAAGCTTTTAACGATACCCATTTCTTTAGAAAATACGAATTTCATATCGGAAGCATCCGTTCAGGAGAGCAATATAGGATGTTTTCTTCTGGTTTTTTACATGTTGATTTTGCTCATTTGTTTTTCAATATGTTTACGCTTTATATGTTTGCTCCATTTGTAATAGCGAATGTTGGAGCATTGTATTTTGCTTATTTATATTTTGGTAGTTTGATAGCGGGTAACTTACTAACCTTGTATTTTCATAAAGAAGACTATTATTACAGAGCAGTAGGAGCTTCAGGAGCTGTTACCGGAATCATTTATAGTGCCATTTTATTAGAGCCCAATTTGTATATGTACGGAATTATTCCGGGGTATGTTTTTGGATTTGCCTATTTACTATTTTCAATTTACGGAATGAAGGCCAAAAATGACAATATTGGTCATGTAGCACATTTTGGTGGCGCTATTGGCGGATTTGGGATAACATTAGCCAAACATCCATTTTTAATTTCTGAAGAGCCAATAACAGTAATTGCCTTATTAATACCAATAATAATCTTATTTATTTTGGCTAAAATGAGGAAAATATAAATCCCTACATTTTTGGCATAATACTTGAAAACTTCTAATTATTAAAACATACAGATATGAAAAAAATAATCTTATTATTAGCATTAGTCACTGCCTCAATTCAGGCTCAGGAAGTAAAACAAGTACCACAAATTAGCGTTTCGGGAGAAGGAAAAATTAAAGTAATTCCAGATGAAGCACTTATAACGGTAGCGGTTGAAAACACGGGAAAAGAAGCCGCCGAAGTGAAAAAGAAAAACGACGAAATCGTAGATAAAGTGTTGAAGCTAATCAAACAAAGAGGTATTCCAACAGCTGATTATCAAACGCAACGTGTGAATTTGTACAAAAACTACGATTATAATACGAAAAAATACAATTATGTAACAAATCAAACCATTTCTATTAATTTGAAAGATTTGTCTAAATATGATAAATTAATGATGGATTTAGTAGATAGCGGAATTAACTCGATACAAGGGGTAGAATTCAAATCATCTAAAATTAAAGAATATGAAACTCAAGCTCGCAAGAAAGCCATTTTAGATGCGAAACAAAAAGCAGAAGATTATGTTTCGGTTTTAGCGGGACAAAAAGTAGGGAAGGCCTTAGTAATTTCAGACAACTCTTATACAAATTACCCAAGACCAGTCTATGCTTCAATGAAGTCAGCAGATGTAGCTTATGAGCAAATGCCAAAAGAAACTCTAGCCATTGGAGAAATTGAGATTATTTCTAATGTATCAGTTTCGTTTGTGTTAGAATAAGAATTATTTAAATAAATAGAAAAGCCAGAATGAAAGTTCTGGCTTTTTACTATACTTTAAAATGGCGAGTAGCCATGAATAGTTTTTTTGGTTTTTTTGGATTGCGACTTAGCTAAGTGTCGGCTAGCTAAACAATTTATTTTCCTGCTAAGATGATTTTCTTGTGGAAGATTAACCATTTATTAAAACCGCTGTGCTTGTTGCACAACTCAAATATACAAATACTTGCATAAAAAAGAGATAAT
>NZ_DAIPZK010000006.1:0-152985 GCF_036782315.1 Flavobacterium sp. | reverse complement strand
TCTGTATTGATGTGTGAAGCGTTTAATTCGCCACAGTTATGACTTCTGTACATTTTGAAAAATTTTATGCAAAAGTAAGAACAAAAAAGAAAATTTTTAGTTTCAATTGTTAATTAAAATAGAATTTTAATTCGATTTTATCGTTTTATAAAATAATAGTATAAATTTACACAAACCTTATTTACTTATTTTATGAAAAAACTAGTTTACTTATTAGTATTGTCGGTTAGTTTTTCTTTTGCCCAAACCGCTGCAAAAGGGAAAGTTAAGTTTTCAGCAAAAATTGAAAATAGAAACAGCGACACTTTAACTATTTACGGACCCAATAAATTTAAACAAACAATTCCTGTGAATAAAAAAGGAGTTTTCGAGGCTACTTTTGAAGTTACAGATGGATTACATCAATTTAGTGATGGTTCAGAATCGTCTTTAATGTACTTAAAAGCAGGTGATGATTTAAAGTTAACCATGAATGCAAAAGAGTTTGATGAAACTATTACATATACGGGCAAAGGAGCTAAAGAAAATAATTATTTAGCACAAAAAGCTTTATCAGATGAAAAATTTGAGATGGAACTAGAAGGTTTATTAGACAAAGATGAAGTTACTTTTAAAACTGCACTTGAAACCAAAAGCAAAGAAGATTTAGTTAAACTAGAAAAAGCTGGTTTAGACGAAAAGTTAGTAGCAATCATTAAGCCTAGAATTGCTCAAGAAGGAATGATGTTGACACAGTTTTACAATCAAAAAGCAGCAGCTAAAAAAATAGAAGGAACGTTATCAGCATCTTTTGATTATGAAAATCACAAAGGAGGAAAAACAAAATTAGAAGACCTTAGAGGAAAATATGTATACATCGATGTTTGGGCAACTTGGTGTGGTCCATGTAGAGCTGAAATCCCTCATTTGAAAAAAGTAGAAGAAAAGTATCATGGAAAAAATATTGAATTTGTAAGTATTTCAGTAGATGTTGATAAAGACCATGAGAAATGGCAAAAGTTTGTTGAGGAAAAACAATTAGGCGGAATTCAATTGTTTGCAGACAAAAACTGGAATTCAGATTTTATTAAATCATATGGTATTAATGCAATTCCAAGATTCTTATTAATTGATCCGAATGGAAAAGTAGTTAAGGCTGATGCTCCACGACCTTCATCTCCAACTTTAGTTGAATTATTAGATAGTTTAGTAAAATAAACCTATCTTTTTCATATCTTTTTTAAAGCCAATACATTACGTATTGGCTTTTTCAATGTTAAGTTTTCATCTAATGTTACCAAATTGTTAAGTAAAAGTTTTTTTATTGTAAATTTTATTTTAAATTTGTTAGAGTTAATGTTAACCTAATAAAGAAAAGAGTATGAAAAAAGTAGTAATTGCAGCAGTATTATTGGTTTCGAGTTTGTCATTTGCACAAGAAGTAAAACCAAAATTAGAAGTGGTTGACCAAATGGTAAAAGCAACATATTTTTATGATAACGGACAAGTTAAACAGGAAGGATATTACTTAGACGGTAAACTACACGGAAAATGGATTGCTTATAATGAAGATGGAACTAAGCAAACCATGGGAGAATATTACAAAGGAGCTAAAACAGGTAAATGGTTCTTCTGGAACGAAGATTCTTTAAATGAAGTAGATTTTTCGGACAGTAGAATTGCCGAAGTAAAGAAATGGTCAAAAGATGTTTTAGTTAAAAACTAATTCTATAATTAAAAAAAGTCCCGATTCTCATCGGGACTTTTTTGTTTTAAGCACTTGCTATATTTTTTCGATTTTGTTTTCTTTTATGAATTCTAATTTTTCCTCTGTGTAATATAAAAAACATTACTGGAACAATAACTAATGTTAAGAAAGTAGCAAAGATTAATCCATAAATAACAGTTTTAGCTAATGGTCCCCAAAAGATTACATTATCTCCCCCAAAGTAAATATTAGGATTGTAATTGATGAATAATCCAAAGAAATCGATGTTTAATCCAATAGCTAATGGTATTAAACCTAAAACAGTTGTAATGGCGGTTAACAATACTGGACGTAATCTCGATCTTCCACCTTCAACAATAGCATCAAAGTAATCTTCTTTTGTTAAATGCTCTTCTTCGTTTAAACCTAATTCTGCTTTTTTACGATCAATTAATAATTGGGTATAATCAATTAATACAATACCATTGTTTACGACAATTCCGGCTAATGAGATAATCCCCATCATGGTCATAATAATTACAAAATCATCTCTAAAAATAACCAATCCTAAGAAAACTCCAATAAAACTCAATAAAACGGTAAACATAATAATGGTTGGTTTTGAGATAGAGTTAAACTGCGCCACCATAATTAAAACAATTCCACCCATTGCAATTAATAATGCTTTAAACAAGAAAGAAGAGTTTTTTTCTTGTTCTTCTTGCTCTCCAGTAAAAGCAAAAGTGGTGTCTTTTGGCATATGGTAACTTGCCATTTCTTTTTTCAAAGTACCAACAATTTCATTTGCATTGTATCCTTCTAATACATTTGAATAAATTGTGATAACACGTTTTAAATTTTTACGTTTTATGGTATTGAATGAAGAAGTATTTGTTTTTTCAACCAAAGCAGCAATAGGAACCTGTTGTAGTCTTCCAGAGGCTTGATCTCTAAACGTTACGGGCTGATTAAAAATGGCGCTATTGTCATTTTTTATATCTTCATTGAAACGTACGTTAATTTCGTAATCATCTTTATCTTCTTTGTAAGTAGAAATTTTTTCTCCATACACAGAACGACGAAGTGTTTGTCCTACTTGAGCAGTTGAAACACCTAATTGTCCCGCAACTTTTCTATCAACAATAACTTCTAAACCAGGTTTTGATTTATTAACGTCAAGTTTTAATTCTTCAATTCCAGCAATATTTTTTGAATTGATGAAATCCTTAATTTTTTCAGCTTCCACTAACATATTATTGTAGTTTTCACCCGAAATTTCAATATTCACCGGATAACCCGATGGTGGTCCGTTCTGATCTTTTTCAACAATAATTGAAACACCCGGATATCCTTTTACTGCTGCACGAATTTCATTCATTAAGTCGCTACTTTCAACTCCTTTTCTAAACTTAAATTCACGCATTGATAACGTAATTTTACCTCTATGTGGCATTTCGTTTTGAGAAGCTCCGTCTGTTTGAGGATTTCCAGCACCTTCACCAACTTGTGCTACGCCTGATTCTACCATGAAGTTAAAATTTTCTTCATCAGTATATTTATTGGCTACTGCGTATACTTTTTTCTCTATTTCTTTTGTAAATTCATTGGTTTTAGCAATGTCAGTTCCTTCAGGAAATTCGATATACGTTATAATTTGGTTAGGCTGATTTTCTGGGAAGAATAATACTTTTGGTTGGGCAATTCCTACTAATACAATTGAGAAAATTAATAAGCCAAATGTTCCTAATAAAAACACAATTGGTTTTCTTCCTGAAAGAGCAAAACTTAAAAACTGTTTGTATTTGTTTTCCAATTTCACTAAAACTACGTTCATGAAATATTGCTGTGCTTTTGCCAAATAATATTTGTAAACCCAAAGCATAACAGCAAAGAAAATCATTAGGTTTCCAATTCCTTTTAATCCACCCGTATTGGAAACAAAACCAAAAATCACTAAAAGCAATCCAAGTCCGCCTAAAATTCCACTTAATCGAATTAAGGTTTTTTTCGACATTTCTTTTTCTTCTAATTGCATAAACTCAGCCGTTACTACTGAATTAATTACTAACGCAACAAATAATGACGAGAATAATACAACAGAAAGCGTCATTGGGAAATAAATCATGAATTTACCCATAGTTCCAGGCCACAATCCAAGAGGGAAAAACGCAGCTAAAGTAGTAGCCGTTGAAGCAATGATTGGCCAAGCAATTTCACCTACACCTTCAATAGCCGCTTGCTTACGACTCATTCCTTGACTCATTAAGGTATGAACGTTTTCAACTACTACGATTCCATTATCTACCAGCATTCCCAGTCCCATGACTAAGGCAAAAAGCACCATAGTATTTAAGGTTACCCCAAAAGAAGACAAAATAATGTAGGACATAAACATAGATAACGGAATGGCAAACCCTACGAATAAAGCACTTCTAAATCCTAAGAAAAACATCAATACACCAATTACTAACAATACCCCAAAAATGATATTGTTTACCAAATCATCTACCTGATTAATGGTTCTTGATGACTGGTCATTAGCCATTGATATTTTTAAATTGTGCGGAAAGTAATTGTCTTGAGCTTCTTTAACTATTTTCTTGATGCTTTCAGTAGCTTCAATCATGTTTTTTCCACTACGTTTTTTTATATCGAGCATTACAACTGCATTACCAAATTCTCTGGCGTATGTTGTAGCTTCTTTAGGCTTAAAAGTAATGGTTGCAATGTCTTTTAAATACACTACACCATCTTGTTTTTTAACCACTACATCTTCCAATTCAGCTGGATTTTCAATTTCTCCTACTACACGAATGTTTTTCTTAATTCCGTTGTTTACTACATTACCTCCCGAAATAGTAGTGTTTTCTCTTGAAACTGCTCCAATAATATCGTCAAAACTTACTTTTGCAGCGGTCATTTTATAAATGTCAACAGCAATTTCTACTTCTTTTTCTTGAGCACCACGAATAGCAGCTTCTTTAATTTGTGGTAAGCGTTCGATTTTATCTTCTAAATATTCGGCATAGTCTTTTAATTTGTCTAACGGAATATCTCCTGATAAGTTGATGTTTAAAATAGGTTGTTCTTCTGCAATATTTAAGTCAAAAACATTTGGTTCTACTTTTTCGCCACCTGGCATGGTAGGCCAATCGGTTTCTGATTTTACTAAATCTACTTTATCTTTTACTTTTTGTTTTGCAGCATCAACCGTGATGTCTTCATCAAACTCAATCAAAATCATAGAATAATCTTGAAGTGTGTTTGAAGTAATTTTAGTTACACCTGAAATATTATTGAATTCTTCCTCTAAAGGTTTTGTAATTAGTTTTTCAACATCTTCTGCGGCATTTCCTGGGTTAATAGAACTTACATAAATTTTAGTTTCAATAATCTCAGGGAAATCTTCTCGCGGCATTGAATAATAAGAAATCAATCCGCCTAATAGAATAATTGCGGTAATTACATACACGGTCATTTTATTGTTAATGGCCCATGTAGATATTCCGAAACTTTTGGTTAGTTTGTTACTCATACAATTGTTTATTGCGTTGTCTTATTTTTTTATAATTTCTACGATATCTCCGTTTTGAACACTTCTTGCACCTTCAATAATAATCGTTTCTCCCTTGTTTAATCCTGATTTTACTTCAATATTAGCACCAGAAGTTAAACCTGTTACGATGGTTTTCTTAATCGCCTTTGGTTCTTTTGAAGTAGCATCAACTGTAAATACAATTTTTTCTCCAGCAGCATTTTCTGTAACAATACTTTCAGGAACTAAAATAGCATTAGCTTTTTTGTAATCTTCAATTTTTAAAACAGCAACTTGATTAGGACGTAATAAATTATCTGAATTTGGTACTGCTACTTCAATACTAAAGTTTCTGTTATTTGGATTTATGTAGTTTCCAATTTGTCTTACTTTCCCTTTATACATTTTGCCAGTAGATTTTACCTGAACATCAACAATAGCACCCACTTTTATTTTTCCAATAAAACTTTCAGGAACATCTGCAGAAACATACATATCTGATAGATTTACAATTCGCATTAACGATTGCCCTGGTCCAACAACTTGCCCTTTTTCGGTAATAACTTCATCAATAATTCCAGAGAAAGGTGCTTTTACAACTGTTTTTGCTACTTGAGCTTTCATTTGAGCAACCGCTTTTATTTGAGCTTCATAATTGGTTTTCGCTTGTAAATATTGAATTTCCGAACCAATTTTTTTATCCCAAAGATTTTTTTGTCTTTCAAAAGTAGTTTTAGCTAAAGCAGCTTGTGTTTCCATTTGCGCTAGTTGATTGCTTAATCCACCATCGTCAATGCGTGCAACTATTTGTCCTTTGCTAACTCTTTGACCCGATTTTACATATACTTGGTTTAAAACACCTGAAAATTCAGGATAGATAATTAAATTTTGTTTCGTATCAACATTTCCTTGAATATCAATGTAGTGTGTAAATAAAGTGTCTTTAACAATAGCTGTTGAAACTAAGGATACTTTTTTCAAGGTATCTAATTCGGCTAAGGCTAAATCTAATTTTGCCAATTCTGCCCCAATAACATCGTATTGTTTTTGAATTTCGGCTCTCGTAGCTTTAATTTTTGCTAAATCTTTAGATTCAATGGCTTGTTCTACTGAAGCGGTTTTTGCATCACCACCACATGAAGTTATGATGAATCCTAATAAGCTGATGTATAATATTTTTTTCATAGTTGTCTTATTTTTTATTAGTTAGTTTGTCTAAAGTTGCTTTTTTGTTCATTACATCAATCATAGCTTGTAAATAATTTTGTTGCGCTGTATATAATTGACGTTGAGCTTCTGTAAATTCAAAACTTGTTGAAAGTCCTTCTTTGAATTTTATTTGTTGTTTACCTTCGATTCTTTCAGCTAATTTTAGGTTGCTTTTTGAAGCCGAATATTGCTCAATGCTAAACTCGTAATCTGTTTTAGCTTGTTGAAATTGAAGTTTTAAACGCTGCTCCGTTTCGGTAAGTTGTGTTTTAGCTTGTTCAAATGCGATTTTAGCTTGTTGCGTTCTGGCGCGATCTCTAAAGCTGCTAAAAATAGGCAAGCTCAGGTTTACACCAAAATTCGAATAATTGTACCATTTTTGATTAGTAGTCAAAAAATCAAACTGATTAGCAAAAGTATTGGCACCATAGTTCAACTGAGCTCCAATTGTTGGTAAAGCTCTAAAACGCTCTAATTTTAATAATAAACGTTTCGACTCTTGATTGTTTTCTTGTATTTTAAAATCGATAGATTTTTTAGAATCAAATTCTTCAGAAAGCATTGCTAAATCAACGTTTTTAATTGCTAAATCCTCAAGTTTATCGGTTAAAATAACTTCGTTGTTAATATCGATTCCAACTGAAATCTTTAAAAGATTTAAAGCAATTTCGGCTCTTTTCTTCGCATTCGATAAAGAACTCGTTAACTGTGTTAGCGTTATTTGAAGTTGCTCTACACTTTCTTCTTCTGTCAATCCGTTTTTGTAGGTTTCATTAGTTTCAAATAATGTTTTTTCTAAAGTAGCTTTGTTTTTTTCTAAAATTGAAACACTTTCTCGTGCTAAAAGTACATTACCATAAGCATTCGTAACTAGCTCTTTAATTTCTAAATCGGTTTTTTCTTTTGCATTTTGTGAAATTTGTAAATACACTTTAGCCGATTGCAATCCTACGATATAGGAACCATCAAATATTAATTGACTTAAAGTTGCAGAAGCATTCATACTATGTTTTGTACCAAAAGCTATGGTTGAAATGGCATTTGGATCGCCACCCGGATTGAAAGCATTTCCTGAAACCCCTTGTACTTGAAAGTCAAGATTATTTAAATATTGTATATTACTAGTGATTTGTGGAAGTCCTGAAGCCGTGGTTTCCCATTTTTTTTGCTTTGCGGCATCAATATCACGTTTTGCATTAATAGCAGTATAATTGTTTTCAATAGCATGATCAATTGCTTGTTGCAATGTAAAGCTATAGTTTTCTGTTTTGTTTTGTCCCTTTGATAAAAGAGATATAAACAGTAGGGTTAATAATAGTTTTTGTTTCATTGATTTAGTATTTGCGTCTTTAATTGTTTTTCTAATTCTAATAAGCCTGCTAATGTTGCCATGGCTCTTATGTGATATTCTAATGCTTTTAGTTCTAATTCTTGTGCATCTTTTTCAAGTACTGTATTTTCATTTATGTTAAAAATCAAAGTGTAATAAAACTTTACATAATTATCTATATCTAAATCTTTTCTATACAATCCTTCTTTGATTCCCTTTTCTATATTATCTCTAAAGCATTTTACACAAACTTCAATTTGCATATTTAATACTTTGTCGTAAATTTCAGGATAATGTTTCTTAAGCTGATAAATAGGAGAAGATTCAGCACTTTTAAACATTTCTTTGAACATTCTTCTAACTTCAAAATTTTCTTCAATAGCATTAAAATTTTGTGCTACGATTTTATCAATTGTTTCATGAATTTCTTTATGAACCATTTGAACACTTTCTTCTATTAAAACGTCTTTGTTAGAAAAATATTTGTAAATGGTCTTCTTTGAAATACACATTTCGCAAGCAATATCGTCCATAGTAATGCTTTTAAAACCTAGTTTTAAAAACATTTCTTTAGCTTTATTGATTATTTTATCTTTCATTTTCTTGTTAAATTCGGGTACAAATGTATATCGGAAACTTTTAACACCAAAATAGTTTCCTTTGTTTTTGTAAAAATTTAACATTTGCTTAATTTTGGCTATACACAATATTTAAAGTATTTTAGCAGAAAATTAATTTCATGCATTCTATATCATACTATCAAGAAAAAATGAGTCATCATTTTTCCCAAATTGTTTCCAACAAACAACCAAAGAATCTATATGAGCCTATCGAGTATATTTTGTCGCTTGGTGGAAAAAGAATGCGTCCCGTTTTGACTTTAATGGCAACTGAAGTTTTTAATGTAGATTGTGAAAAAGCAATTCCTGCGGCAACAGCAGTTGAGGTGTTTCATAATTTTTCATTAATACATGATGATATTATGGACGATGCGCCTTTAAGAAGAGGCAATCAAACGGTTCATGAAAAATGGGATGTGAATACTGGAATTTTATCGGGTGATGCGATGTTGATTTTAGCCTATCAATTTTTTGAAAATTATGAGCCAATCACCTTTCAAAAATTAGCAAAATTATTCAGTAAAACCGCTTTAGAAGTTTGCGAAGGACAACAATATGATGTGGATTTTGAAACTCGCGATGATGTTACAATTCCGGAATATTTAAAAATGATTGAATATAAAACAGCTGTTTTAGTAGGTGCTGCAATGAAAATGGGAGCAATTGTTGCTGAAACTACTGATGAAAATGCAGATTTGATTTATGATTTTGGATTGAATTTAGGAATTGCTTTCCAATTACAAGATGATTATTTAGATGCTTTTGGTAATCCAGAAACATTTGGAAAACAAGTTGGTGGTGATATAATTGAAAATAAAAAAACCTATTTATATTTAAAAGCAACTGAATTTGCTAATGAAGATGACAAGCAACAATTGTTGCATTTGTTTTCTATCCAACCCTCCGATAATAAAGATAAAATAGAATCGGTAAAAGCTATCTTTAATACATCAGGAGCAAGTGAAGCTACTAAAAAAGCGATTCAAGAGTATACTTTTAAAGCATTTGAAACTTTAGAAAAAATGGATATTGAAAATGATAAGAAATCCATTTTGAAAGCTTTTGGTGAGAATTTAATGGGGAGAAACGTGTAATAATGTGCCAATTTATCAATTAGACAATGTGTCAATAATAGTGTAAAAATGAATTTTATAAATCCTGCCAATATTGACGCATTAATTTCACAAGCTGAAGAAGAACACTTGTACTTTAAATTGATTGAACAAGTGAATAAAGATTTTGCTTTGGCGAATGAATCTTTAGATGTGCCAACAAGTATTTTTCCGTTTGAATTTAAGAATTTGGTTCAAGAAAAAATCTACAAACTCATTCAATATAAGTTTGCCGAATATCTAAATTTACTATACATCATCGATGTTCCAGAAGAACAAATCAAAAAATTAGATGGTACTGATTTAGTAGAATTATCCGAACAAGTTGCTTTTTTAGTATTAAAAAGGGAGTGGCAAAAGGTTTGGTTTCGCAATAAATATTAAAAATAAATTCTCACAAAAGGCATAAAAGCTTCAGGATATATATTGTCTCTATTTTTATGTAAGATATTGTAGCGCATTCCCATGGTGATGTTTTCGCTACGATATCCTAAACCAATGAATAAAGCTGTATTCCAAAAATCTTGAGAATTACTTTCAAAATTATTTTTAAATGTTCTGTTGACTTTAAGTTGCTCTATTTCGGTTGAAATTTGTAATTCTTCAAGAGGGTTAAATAAAGCAAGAATACTTGCGCCATATAAGTTGGCATTATAAAAATCTTTTTGCTTAATATAATTGTATTGCAAACCTAATCCTGCTGAAACATAGTTATTAAAGTTGTAAATAGCGCTTGGGGCTACCATAATATCGGCATAATTATTTCCTACTCCTAACCCAAATCCTCCACCAAATTGAACATGATTCCAAAAATCGCTTTTTGTTTTATTTTCTGTATTTTCTTGTGCATAAATTTCAGATTTAAAACCAAATAAAAACACAATAACCAACAAAAATGTTAAATTCATTACGAAATTCTTTTTCATAAATCC
Source organism: Flavobacterium sp. (assembly GCF_036782315.1). GTDB lineage: Bacteria > Bacteroidota > Bacteroidia > Flavobacteriales > Flavobacteriaceae > Flavobacterium. Next base: position 142,560 of record NZ_DAIPZK010000006.1, on the reverse strand, counting down.
ATTTTGAAAAAATTAATGTTATAAAAGTATAAAAATCCTTGAAAGATTATCATAAAATGTTTTACTTTTGCGTAAATTTTTAATTAAAAGGTCTTTTAGACAACACACTATGGATAGGTTTTCCTTTTTAAACGCTGCACATACGGCTTTTTTTGCCGATTTATACGAACAATATCTACAAAATCCAGATAGCGTAGAGCCAAGCTGGAGAAGTTTTTTTCAAGGATTTGATTTCGCACAAGCCAATTATGGTTCAGATGAAGTTGCTAAGCAAATTGCTTATGTAGCTTCGGGTGATTCGGGTGAAATTTCTGAAAAAATGCAAAAAGAGTTCAATGTTCTTAAATTAATTGAAGGATATAGAACTCGTGGTCACTTATTTACTAAAACAAATCCAGTTAGAGATAGAAGAGTTCACGGACCTTCATTGGCTCTAGAAAATTTTGGATTATCTCAAGCCGATTTGAATACGGTTTTTGATGCAGCCAAAATGGTAAACATGAAACCAAGTACATTAGCTGATATTGTTAAGCATTTAGAAAATGTATATTGTCAGTCAATCGGAGTGGAATTCATGTACATTCGTGATCCAAAAGTACAAGATTGGATTAAAAATCGTTTAGACATCAACGATAACCAACCTAATTTTTCGACTGAGCAAAAGAAACACATTCTTAAGAAATTAAATGAAGCAGTTTCTTTCGAAAACTTTTTACATACAAAATATGTGGGTCAAAAACGTTTCTCATTAGAGGGATGTGAAGCGGTAATTCCAGCTTTAGATGCTTTAGTTGAAGCTGCAGCAGATAAAGGTGTGGAACAATTTGTAATGGGAATGGCGCACAGAGGTCGTTTGAATGTTTTAGCTAACATCTTTGGAAAAAACACTCAAAATATCTTCTCTGAATTCGACGGAAAAGACTATGATGAAGACGCTAACTTTGATGGTGACGTAAAATACCACTTAGGGTTAACTTCAGATAGATTGACCGATTCTGGAAAGAAAATCAACTTAAACTTAGCTCCAAATCCTTCGCACTTAGAAACAGTTGGTGCTGTTATTGAAGGAATCACAAGAGCAAAACAAGATAGAAATTATCCAAATGATTTTTCAAAAGTATTACCAATCGCTGTTCACGGTGATGCCGCTGTTGCTGGTCAAGGTATTGTGTATGAAATCATTCAAATGGCAAAGTTAGATGGTTATAAAACAGGAGGAACTATCCATTTAGTAATCAATAACCAAGTTGGATTTACAACTAACTATTTAGATGCTCGTTCATCTACTTATTGTACAGATATTGCTAAAGTAACTTTATCACCAGTTTTACATGTTAATGCAGATGATGCAGAAGCAGTTGTTCATGCAATGTTGTTTGCTTTAGATTACCGTATGGAATTTGGTGGAGACGTTTTCATCGATTTATTAGGATATAGAAAATATGGTCACAACGAAGGTGATGAGCCTCGTTTTACGCAACCTATTTTATACAAAGCCATTTCTAAACACAAAAATCCAAGAGATTTATATGCTGAAAAATTAATTCAGGATAACATTATTTCTGCTGGTTTTGTAAAAGAATTGGAAGAAGCGTACAAAGCAAAATTAGATGAAAATTTAGAGGCATCACGTAAAAAAGACTTAACTGTAATTACACCTTTCATGGAAAATGAGTGGGAAGGTTACAAACAAGTTTCTGATGATGTAATGCTTCAAAAATTTGACACATCTTTTGATAAAAAACAATTAGCTGAAATTGCTAAAACAATTACAGAACTTCCTTCTGACAAAAAATTTATCAGCAAGATTACCAAGTTAATTTCGGATAGAAAAAACATGGTAGAAACCAATAAATTAGATTGGGCAATGGGCGAATTATTAGCTTATGGTTCCTTACTAAAAGAAGGTTTTGATGTGCGTATTTCAGGACAAGATGTTGAGCGTGGAACATTCTCACATCGTCATGCTGTTGTTAAAGTAGAAGATTCTGAAGAAGAAGTGATTCTTTTAGATAGCATAAAAGATAAAAAAGGAAACTTTTATATCTACAATTCTCACCTTTCAGAATATGGAGTTTTAGGTTTTGAATACGGATATGCATTAGCATCGCCAAAAACCTTAACAATTTGGGAAGCACAGTTTGGAGATTTCTCTAATGGAGCTCAAATTATGATTGACCAATATATTTCTGCAGGTGAAGACAAGTGGAACAACCAAAACGGATTGGTAATGTTATTGCCTCATGGTTATGAAAACCAAGGAGCAGAGCATTCATCAGCTCGTATGGAGCGTTACTTGCAATTATGTGCAAAACACAACATGTACATTGCCGATGTAACTACGCCAGCCAACTTCTTCCACTTAATGAGAAGACAATTAAAAACAGAATTCCGTAAGCCATTAGTAGTATTCTCTCCAAAGAGTTTATTACGTCATCCAGATGTAGTGTCTTCAATGGATGATTTAGCAAACGGACAATTCCAAGAAGTATTAGATGATCCAAATGTAACAGATAAAAAAGCAATCAAAACGTTGGTTTTCTGTACAGGTAAATTCTATTATGATATTATTGCAAAACGTGCTGAATTAGGTAGAAATGATGTGGCTGTAGTTCGTTTAGAACAATTGTTCCCATTAGCAGTTGACCAAATCAAAGCGATTATCGACAGTTATCCAAATGTAGATGATTATGTTTGGGCACAAGAAGAACCTAAAAACATGGGAGCTTATGGTTATATGTTGATGAATTTTGATTTAGTAAAATTAAGATTAGCATCACCAAAAGCATACAGTGCACCAGCAGCAGGAAGTTACGAGCGTTCTAAAAAACGTCATGCTAATGCTATCGCTATGGTATTTGATAAAAAATTATTTCAATAAAAATAAAACAGCTAATAGTTTAGGTTTAAAGCTAACACAACTTTTAAACTTCTAAACTTATTTTAAACTTTTAAACTAAAAAACATGATTTTAGAAATGAAAGTCCCTTCTCCAGGGGAATCAATTAAAGAAGTAGAAATTGCTACATGGTTAGTAAAAGATGGTGATTATGTAGAAAAAGACCAAGCGATTGCTGAGGTTGATTCAGATAAAGCAACATTAGAATTACCAGCTGAAGCAAGCGGAATCATTACATTAAAAGCAGAAGAAGGTGATGCAGTAGCGGTTGGTGCTGTAGTTTGTTTAATCGATACAGGTGCCGCAAAACCAGAAGGTGGTGCTCCCGAAGCTTCGGGACCAGCTAAAGAAGAAGCAAAAGCAGTTGAAGCACCTAAAGCTAATCCCGAAACTTCGGGACCAAAAGCAGCACAAGTTGCTGAAAAAACGTATGCAACTCAAGCGCCATCTCCAGCAGCTAGAAAAATATTAGAAGAAAAAAATATACAACCTTCAGACATTGTTGGAACGGGTAAAGGCGGAAGAATTACTAAAGATGATGCTGTAAATGCAGTACCTTCTATGGGAACTCCAACAGGAGGAAACCGCGGAACAGAAAGAACAAAACTTTCTATGTTACGTAGAAAAGTAGCAGAGCGTTTGGTTTCTGCTAAAAACGAAACTGCGATGTTAACTACTTTCAACGAAGTAGATATGTCGGCAATTTATGCAATTCGTGATCAATATAAAGAAGAGTTTAAAGCAAAACACGGTTTAGGATTAGGCTTCATGTCGTTCTTTACAAAAGCGGTAACTCGTGCTTTACAATTGTATCCAGATGTAAACTCTATGATTGATGGTCAAGAGAAAATTTCTTACGACTTCTGTGATATTTCGGTAGCCGTTTCTGGTCCAAAAGGATTAATGGTTCCTGTAATGAGAAATGCAGAAACATTATCATTCAGAGGTGTTGAAGCAGAAATCAAGAGATTAGCTTTAAGAGCTCGTGACGGACAAATCACTGTAGACGAAATGACTGGAGGAACATTCACTATTTCTAATGGAGGTGTTTTCGGAAGTATGTTATCTACACCAATCATTAATCCTCCACAATCTGGAATTTTAGGAATGCACAATGTAGTGGATAGAGCTATTGTTAAAAACGGACAAATTGTAATTGCTCCAGTAATGTATGTTGCCTTATCATACGACCACAGAATCATCGACGGACGTGAGTCAGTTGGATTCTTAGTAGCGGTAAAAGAAGCATTAGAAAACCCAGCAGAAATTTTAATGGGTGGTAATGTGAAAAAAGCCTTAGAATTATAATTAGTTAAACAGCCTGCAAGATTTATAAAACCTTGTAGGTTTGCATATAAAATCCCAAATTCCAAAAGAGTTTGGGATTTTTCTTTACTAAAAATTCTTACTTGAGCTAATTTATTTGAAAATGCTAAAAGCTATTCTTATAAAGAAATTTCAAAAGAGTGTAGTTTTATTCTTATTTTAGCACACCGTAATTTTCAGTCGGATTTTCCAATTTTTTAAAATGCATAAATTCTCTCTTACTTTCATACTACTATTATATATTCATTTGACATTTTCTCAAGAGTTAAATGAATCTGAGATTAAAAGAACTCGAATTATTCAAGAACAACTTATTTCAAATCCGGAAAAAGCTTACACTGAGGCTTTGGAAATTAGTAATTCTACAAACGAGTTGTTTCGTTTTTATGGTAAATATTACGTAGCTAATTATTTTTACAATAAATCTGAGTTTACCTACTCAAAAAAACTTCTCATTGTACTCATAGATAGTATTGAAAAAAGTAAGCTAGATAAATCAAGTAAGGTTTATCAAGATTTAATAGGTATGTGTGTCAACAAGCTTTTTTACATACATAAAAATTTAGGAGAGTATGATTTAGCATTATTTTATTTGGATAAATATAAAAACGCCGTACAAAAAAATCGTTTTAATGAACAATATGGTTTGATAAAAGTAGCTATGGGCGATTATATTAATGGAATTGCTTTGTTAAAAAGAGAATTAAAAACTACACCACATCTAAAATTAGGAGTTGGTGAGAAAAAAGTAATGAATAAAAAATTATTTGCAGATAAATACAACATCATAGGTGAAGCTTATCAAAAGTATTACCTTCAGTCGAAGAAGAAAGTGTTGTTAGATTCTGCAGATTACCACTTTAATGTTGCTGCCAATATGATGTTGCAGGATAATTTTCAACCCGAGTACACAAAAGCGTTATTGAGTATGCGAGAAGCAAAAAGTGCTGCTTTAGCCGGAAATTACGATAAATCATTGTCTTTATATAGAAAAAGAAAAAGTTATCCTGCAATTAATGATAATATAAGAACAGTACAGTTGTTTGATTTAGGAATGGCCGATTGTTTTCATCATTTAAAACAAGTAGATTCTGCACTGTACTATTGCAATAAATATATTGAAAGTTACCAAATAACTAAGGTTTCAAAGGAAAATCTATTAATGGCATATAACATTATGACACAATGTTATAACGAAAAAAAAGATAGCAAAAATGCGTATCGCTACGCCCAAAAAAGTTTAGAATTAATTCAATCAATAGAAGGGATAAAAAGTAAATCTTTAAATTTTCTTCACAATTACGATTTAAACATAATAAAAGAGGAATCTAATAATATTATTGCATCAAAAAATTATTTTAAAATATCACTTTTTAGCATTCTAATAATTCTAATTGTAGTTGTTTTAAGTTTTTATTATTATCATAAAAAACAAAAAGAAAAGCATTATAGGTTTTTAAAGATTATCCAAAGTCTAAAAGAATCTCAAGTTTCAGATGCTGATGATTTGCAAATCAGTAAGACTGAAATACAACCTAAACAAACAATTGATGAAGAGCTCATTGAAAAAATAGCATTAGGTTTAAAAAAATTAGAACAAAAAGAAACTTTTTTAGATCCAAATTTCAAGTTGGCTTTTGTAGCAAAAAAGTTAAATACAAATACTGCTTATTTGTCACAATACTTCAATCAGGTAATGCAAAAAACCTTTTCAGAATATACGCAAGAATTGCGAATTCATTATGTGCTTCAAAAACTAAAAGATGCCCCTTATTTCCGTAAATATACTTTGCAAGCCATCGCAGAGGAAGTAGGTTATAAAGATGCCAATACACTTGTTCGTGTTTTTAAAAAGCAAACTGGACTTTCTCCTAATTATTTTATTGAACAATTAGAAAGTACAAATTAAGCATTTAATAATCAGTAAAATAAACCGCATTTTGTTGTCTGATTATTTATAAATAGTCCAATATATAAATTGGTCTAATGCTTCTTATCTCATAGTTTTGGTGGAATTTTAATCAAATTAAGTTTCAAATCATCAAAATCAAAAAATGAGAAAAAAAATTACTTTATTCTGCCTACTAGCATTTTTGTATTTCATTCCTAGTGCTGTTGCGCAATGTACTTCAGCAACGTATGGGCTATTTCCCGCTACTACTTATACACCAAACTGTAGTGGAAACTACGAAACATTAACCAGTCAAAGTTATGCAGGCGAATATAGTAATGTGAATGTAATTGCAAACAAACAATATTCATTTTCTAGTTCTGTAACAACTGATTATATTACAATTACTAATGCAACTGGAACTGTTGTTTATGCAAGCGGAACACAACCAGTAAGATGGGATTCTGGAACTACTACGGGTGTTATTCGTTATTATCTTCATTCCAATGCTAGTTGTGGTAGTCAACAAGTGGAAAGGTCTCGCTATATTCGATGTGCAGATGCATCAAACTGCGTACCACCTTCAAATCTAGCGGTATCAAATATAACTTCCAATTCTTGTAAAATGACTTGGACAGCTGCATCACCAGTACCTTCTTCTAATTATGATATTTATATCGTTACAACCAATAGTGCTCCTACTGCAAATTCTACTCCTACATTATTTAGTACAACTAACTTAACTACCACAATGTATTTAAATGTTGCAGCAGGTACAACTTATTACTACTGGATACGCTCTAATTGTGGAGCTACAACTGGTGTATGGGTTTCGGGTGGTAGTTTTACTACACCACCTGCATTAATTTGTAACGGTGCAATTTATGGATTATATCCTGATGCAGCTTTTACACCTGCTTGTACAGGAAGTACAGAACAAATCGTTGCAGATGCTTATGCAGGAGAATATTCAATTGTAAATGTATTGTCAAATAGACAATATACTTTTACTAGTTCAGTATCCACAGATTTTATTACAATAACTAATGCTACAGGAACAGTGGTTTTAGCAAGTGGTTTAACTCCTTTAACCTGGTTATCTGGCACAAACTCTGGAGTAATTAGATACCATTTGAATACTAATTCTAGTTGTGGAACTCAAAACACAAACAGAGTAAAATCTATTCGATGTACTACAATAGCAAGCTGTAATGCTCCAACGCAACTATTTTATGATGGTTTGACTTCAACTTCAAATAATATTGCATGGACGGCACCAAATCCTACACCAAGCAATGGTTATGTTTATTGTTACAGTACTGTAAACGATCCGTTTTCTGCCAATGCAATCACTGGAACTACGACAAATACCTTTGCTGTTTTAAATAATTTAACGCCGAACACTACTTATTATTTTTGGGTGAAATCTAATTGTGGCGCTACGCAATCTAATTGGGTTTCGGGAGGTTCGTTTACAACATATCCAGCATCTGGCTGTAATGCTCCAACGCAACTATTTTATGATGGTTTAACATCTACAACTAATAATATTGCATGGGTAGCACCAAATCCTGCTCCAAGTAACGGATATATATATTGTTATAGTACTGTCAACGATCCGTTTTCTGCAAATGCAATTACAGGAACAACCACAGAGACTTATGTTGAATTAACTAATTTATCTCCAAACACTACCTATTATTTTTGGGTAAAATCTAATTGTGGACAAACACAAACCGATTGGGTTTCTGGAGGTTCGTTTACCACATATTCAGCATCTGGCTGTAACGCACCAACACAGTTATTTACAGATCCTGAATCTGCAACAGTTGTAAATATTGCATGGGTAGCACCAAATCCTGCTCCAAGTAACGGATATATATATTGTTATAGTACTGTTAACGATCCATTTTCTGCAAATGCAATTACAGGAACAACCACAGATACTTTTGCAGTGTTAACCAATTTAACGCCAAATACTACCTATTATTTTTGGGTAAAATCCAATTGTGGACAAACACAAACCAATTGGGTTTCTGGAGGTTCGTTTACAACCCAAATGCTTACTTCAGAATCATTCTCAATAAAAGATTTGAAGCTTTATCCAAATCCTGTAAAAGATGTTTTAAATTTTTCATTTGATAAAGAAATTACAACTGTATCAATTTATAATTTGTTAGGTCAAGAAGTTATTACAAAAGCTGTAAATAGTAATGGAATTTCAATAAATGTTGCAGGTTTATCTCCAGGAAATTATTTGGTAAAAGTAACTTCTAATAATGAAGTAAAAACAGCAAAAATCGTTAAACAATAAAACAAAACGTTTCATTTATTAATATAAAGCGTTTCCAAAAAATCAAACTTATTTTATTAACCAATTTAACAAACAATTTTATGAGAGTATTAGCATTAATTTTTATGGTTTTAGCCTTTTTAGTAGGAGGTTTTTGTACAGGAGTTTTATTTAAAAATATTGAAAATAGAATGGGAACCGATGGCGATTCTGAAAAACTAGAAGAAGTGTATCGTTTGGTAGAAAACGAGCAAAAACAAATTGAACAATTAAAAAAAGACGGAATTGACGTTACTAAAATTGAAGATCCGCAAATAAAAGAAAGTTTAGAAATTATTGAAAGTACACCACCAAAATGGAAAGTAATGTATGCTGGTAAATTAGGTATCTTGTTAGCTGTACTTGCTTTTGTAATGGTTGTAGTTGCATTCATGAAAAAAGAATTTATTACTAAATTAAGTATTCTTGTTGCGGTATTATCAATAGTTCTTTGGGTTATTACACCTCATATAGAAGCAGGAACATTCTCAGGTGCAAATCCTAAATCACTTGCTTTAATTGGATGCATTGGGCTTATTGTATGTTCTGCCTGTGCATTTTTGAGTTACAAATTACATTTAAAAAAATCGCAAGCAACAATTTAATTAATTACATTATTTCAAATATAGTTATGAAAATCAATCGTTTATTATTATTAGTTTCTTTACTTTCTTTTACTTTTTCACAAGCTCAATTATCCGCTTTTATTAGTGGAAAAGAAGTAAAATCGGGTGCTACAATTTCTAAAAAAGACTTAGCCACTTTACAAGTAAGTTTTAAAAAGCCTAAAGCTGTAACCGTTTATTCGGGTTATACAAATCTATATGTAGAGTTTTCAGATAACTCTAATACCTACATAAATAGTTGGAGTCTTCAAAAAGAAGGCTACACAGCTATGTCCGATTTTATGAAAAACACACCCATAACAAAAAAGTTCAGTGTTTTTGAAGGTAGAGATTTTTTAACTAGAGGAAATACACTTGAATGGATTTTAAATGGAGCAAATGGAGTAGAAAAACAAAAAACGATAAAAGTAGAAATAGGATTTTGGGTTAGAGAAGAAACCGGATATAAAGAATATGGACCAAAAGTTCAATTATTAGAACCAATTTTCTTTTATGTGCCTATTTGGGAACCAAAAAATCTATACCTTCCTTATCTTGATGTAACTGTAGATAAAACTAATATAAAAGAAGATATTAACACAAGCCAAACAGGAAGTACAGATAGAAGAGATACAAAAGTTGGTTATCAAATACACAAAAATCAAGAAACTTATAAAATTTATGCCTTCGAAAAATCTGCACATCCAGGTTTGACTGTTGATGAATTGGCTAAAGATTTTATTCATAGAGTTACTTATCATTCAAACAATGATAAAGTAAAAAAAATCCATGAATATGATTTAAAAAAATACAATTTACCTTGGTATAATATCTGTGTGCTTTTCAGAGATGAAGAAATACAAGATGTTGATTATTTTATAAACAAAGATGTAAAATCAAAAGATTTAATGAGTTTGTATGAGAAAGTTGAATTCGGAAATATGAAAGGATACACATTTAAATCAGGTTTGTATAATAAAGGAAGACAAGATGAAAAAATTTATAAAGATGTTGGGCAATTCAGAATCTATATTCTTAACCATCCAACTAACCCAGATTTAGTATTAATGATTTGTAATGAAATTGGGAAAGGCACAGAAACTGCACAAGCTATTGATACTTACATGCAAACATTTATAAAAAGTATTAAACAATAATTTATAAAATAATTAAAATCCCAAACTTCATGTTTTATGTGGTTTGGGATTAATTTTAAATCAAAAAAATGGAAACTTTTTCAATTATAGGAATGATAATGATGGTATTAGGATTTATAAACGCTGCTTGGGTTGGAATTCTTTATATCATATCGTTAAGTGCTGTTGCTGGTACCAAATTATCTAAAAAAGTAGGAACAGCAAATGAAAAAACAGACGAATATCTAGAACAAGGAAAAGCAACGTCTAATGGCTTGTTAAAAAAATTGTTATGGAGAGTAGCAATTGGCTGTACAGGCTGGTTAATGTTTTACATTGCAACAGGTCGTTTTTAAAAACCTGTTTTTACATCTATGAAGAATAATCAGATAAGGTTAATCATTTTACTTTTATTATCAACTTATAACATACAAAGTCAAGAAGTAAAAATTGAATATGATAGAACGGTCATAGACACGAGTGATGTTATTAATGAAACTATAATGCTAAGTGTTAAAGATTTTCCAGATAACACAAGTAGATGCGAACTTATAACGGTTTATGCAACTGATGAAACGCATCAAAAAATAAATCCTGAATATTTTTTAACGCAGGCAAACAGAGAATTTTGGATAACTTTTATAAAAAATGAAAAGACTAAGAAATTACAATCTCTCAATGGTAAAGCACGCTTTTTTAACGTTTCAGAAGAAGCAGAAACAATTATAAAAATTGATGGAATCTTAGAAAAAACTAATAAAACAATCTATTCAAAAAACGATATTAAAGTTATTGTTTTGGACATCAAATCATTAATTTCTAAAAAAAACAAAAAACCTTTAGAATATAAAAATGAAATAGCATTTATTGTAAAAGAGAATAAATTAAATCAAGAACGGTTTGAAGAAACATTAAAAAAATCATTTGAAAATTATTTTGAACCTTTTGATATGATGCTATATTGTGAAGACCAAAAAAATAGTGTTTTAAATATTGATTCGCTTTTTACAGAACACAATAAATATCCCGAAGGAATTAAAAATAATTATATCAAAACATTTCTTTTCTCAAGAAGAGATGCTACTAACAAAGCTAGAATTATTATTAAATCCCTTTCAACATTTAAAGAAATTGACTTTAAAGTAGTTTTAGATAAGAATTAATTTTTTTGTATTAAAATCTAAAATATAAATCCCAATTTCAATAGAGTTTGGGATTTTTCTTTTCTTTGTAAGTCAAATTGTATCTATGAAAAAATCTAAGAAGCAAGCCGCTGTTGGTTTTATCTTTATTACCGTTTTATTAGATGTTATTGGGTGGGGTATTATTATTCCTGTAATTCCAAATTTAATCAAAGAACTTATCAATGGCGATATTAGCGAAGCAGCAAAATATGGTGGTTGGTTAACTTTCGCTTATGCGATTACCCAATTTATTTTCGCACCTGTGGTTGGAAATTTAAGTGATAAATACGGAAGACGCCCTGTATTGTTAACTTCTTTGTTTGCTTTTTCTTTAGATTTTTTATTGTTAACCTTTGCGCCTACAATTACATGGTTGTTTATTGGTAGAATACTATCCGGAATTACTGGAGCAAGTTTTACAACAGCTTCTGCTTATATTGCGGATGTAAGTACAAATGAAAATCGAGCTAAGAATTTTGGATTAATGGGTGCTGCTTTTGGATTAGGGTTTATTATTGGTCCAGTTTTAGGTGGTTTATTAGGGCAATTTGGAACAAGAATTCCTTTTATTGCAGCCGCTATTTTGTGTATGCTAAACTTTTTATACGGCTATTTCATTTTGCCGGAATCTTTAAGCAAAGAAAAAAGAAGACCATTCGAATTAAAAAGAGCAAACCCAATTGGAGCTTTATTGCATTTGAAAAAATACCCAAATTTAATCGGTTTAGTTTTGGCTATTTTTGTTCTCTATGTAGGTTCTCATGCAGTGCAAAGTAATTGGAATTATTTTACTATGTACCAATTCAATTGGACTGAAAAAATGGTGGGAATTTCTCTCGGGGTCATCGGATTGTTAGTCGGAATTGTGCAAGGAGGTTTAATACGTTGGATCAATCCAATAATTGGGAATGTAAAAAGTATTTATTTTGGATTAGCATTATATACAATAGGGATGTTCTTATTTGCTTTTGCTACTGAAAGTTGGATGATGTTCGTGTTTTTAATTCCGTACTGTTTAGGTGGAATTGCAGGACCAGCATTGCAAGCAGTAGTTTCAGAGCAAGTAGATCCATCAGAGCAAGGTGAAATTCAAGGGACTTTAACCAGTTTAATGAGTGCTTCTTCAATCGTAGGTCCGCCTATGATGGCATCAGTTTTTTATTATTTTACTCATGATGAAGCCCCTTTTTTATTTCCTGGAGCACCATTTGTTTTGGGCGGAATTTTAATGCTGATTAGTACGATTTTAGCTTTCAGAACATTGAAGAAAAACCATTCGAAATAATTATTTCAAATACAAAAAATGATTGCTATAATCAATAATTGCTTTCCCTTTTAGTAGCACATCAGCACCAATAATACCATCAACTGGTTTGGTTTTATAATGACGAAGTGCCTCATTAACATGGCTCATATCAAAAACAATCAAATGAAGTTTGTTGTTTTTCCATCTTCCTAGCTGAATTTCATTATTTTTTGCCAATTGTGTTTCTATTCCAGTTGCTCCAGCGCCAGCAGCTTTTGTTTCTGAAAATTGAGCATCTAATTTGAAATGTTCAATGCTTTCAAATCCCACACAACTATTACTGGCTCCTGTATCTAAAATAAAGCTTCCTTTAACACCATTTATCTTTCCTTTGATTAATAAATGCTGGGTTTTTAGTACTGTAAACTTTGTTTTTTTATATTTTTTACCTTTTAAAAAGTCTTGCAAATCTTCCATAGCTCAAAAGTAAAAATTTTAGTTTTAATACTTAATACATCTATCTTAATACTTTTATAACTTTGTACCAAAATCCGAAACTTTAAACTCATAACCTTGAACTCGCAACTTAATTTAACCGACACTCATACTCATTTATATTCAGAAGAATTCGATCAAGACCGCAATGAAATGATGCAAAGGTCCATTAATGCTGGTGTTTCTCGTTTTTTTGTACCGGCAATTGATTCTAATTATACGTCTAAAATGTACGAATTAGAAAAACAATACCCCGAAAACGTATTTTTAATGATGGGTTTGCATCCAACATATGTGAAGGAAAATTATTTAGAAGAGTTAGCACATGTGGAAAAAGAATTGGCTTCAAGAAAATTTTATGCCATTGGTGAAATAGGAATCGATTTATTTTGGGATAAAACGTTTTTGAAAGAACAACAACATGCTTTTAAACACCAAATCCAATTGGCAAAAAAATATAAATTAGGAATCAATATTCATTGTCGTGATGCTTTTGATGAGGTTTTTGAGGTTTTAGAAAGTGAAAAATCGGATGATTTGTTCGGAATTTTTCATTGTTTTACGGGTGATTTGGGTCAAGCCCAAAGAGCAATTTCGTTAGGAATGAAACTTGGAATTGGAGGAGTTGCCACTTTTAAAAATGGAAAAATTGATCAGTTTCTGAATGAAATCGATTTAAAACATATTGTTTTAGAAACCGATTCGCCTTATTTAGCACCAGTTCCTTATAGAGGAAAACGAAATGAAAGTAGCTATACATTATTGGTAGCGCAAAAGTTAGCTGAAATTTATCAGCTTCCAGTTGAAGAAATTGCAAGGATTACTACTGAAAATTCAAAACAAATTTTCGGAATTTAATCAAAATTTAAATTTACAATTCATAAAATTTTTGTTCTTTTGTGAATTGTTTTTAAAATAAATATGACAAAATTCGATTCTATTCGCCCTTATTATGATTCTGAAGTAAACGAAGCTTTGAAGTCTTTGTTGCATCATCCTATGATGAAGGCTATGATGGATTTTACATTTCCAGAATTAGAAGATGAAATTTGGAAAGAGCAATTGAGTAGAACGCATTCTATTCGCGATTTTCAAGTCAATTTTGTTTATCAATCAATTCAAAGAGTTTTAGAAAGAAGTTCAGAAGGTCTCACAACTTCGGGCTTTGAAAAACTAGAACCTAACACTTCTTACTTATTTATTTCCAATCACCGCGATATTATTTTAGATACTTCATTACTGAATGTTTCTTTAATTGATCACGGATTGGTAATGACCGCTTCGGCTATTGGAGATAATTTAGTTCAAAAAGATTTTCTACTTAAATTATCGAAATTAAATAGAAACTTCTTAGTTCAAAGAGGATTATCGCCAAGAGAATTGTTGCAGAGTTCTAAGTTGATGTCAGAATATATGTATCATTTATTGTCTAAAGAAAACCGTTCTGTTTGGATTGCGCAACGCGAAGGAAGAACAAAAGACGGTAATGATGCAACCCATCAAGGCGTTTTGAAAATGATTGCAATGGCATCAGATGAAGCGAATTGCATGAATTTTTTCAAAAAATTACGAATTGTTCCTGTTTCAATTTCATATGAATACGATCCAACCGACGCTTTGAAGATGCCTCAATTAATTGCGCTTTCCAAAGATGAAGTGTATATTAAAGAGAAAAACGAAGATTTCATTACGTTATTAAGTGGAATCATCGGGCAAAAAAAGCGTATTCACATTCATGTAGGCGATGTTTTAGAGAACGAATACGAAAAAATTATTGCTGAAAACGACAACAACAACAAGCAAATTCAAGCTTTAGCACAAGTAATTGATGATTCTATTTTGCAATCGTATAAATTATGGCCTACAAACTTTATTGCTTACGATATTTTACACAAAACAACTCGATTTGAACATTTGTACAACGAAAAAGAGCGTCAATTGTTTGAAAGAAGATTAGAAATGCGAATTGACGCCGATAATGAAACTATGAGAGAAGGTTTCTTGGCGATGTATGCTAATCCGGTTGTGAATAAATTGAAATATACTAATGACATCTCATAAACCAAAAATACTTTTAATTTACACCGGTGGCACCATCGGAATGGTAAAAGATTTTGAAACAGGAGCTTTAAAAGCTTTTGATTTTAATGAGTTGTTAAGCCGAATTCCCGAGTTACATTTATTAGACTGTCAAATTGAAACCATATCGTTTGAAGTTCCTATTGATTCTTCAAATATGAATATTTCTAATTGGCAAAAAATGGCCAAAATTATCGAGGAAAATTATTTAAAATTTGATGGATTTGTAGTTTTACATGGTTCGGATACAATGTCTTATAGTGCTTCTGCATTAAGTTTTATGTTAGAAGATTTGGCAAAACCTGTAATTTTTACCGGTTCACAATTGCCAATTGGAGATTTAAGAACCGATGCTAAAGAAAATTTGATTACAGCAATTCAAGTTGCTTCACTACAAGAAAATAAAAAGCCAGTTATACAAGAAGTGTGTTTGTATTTCGAATACAAATTATACAGAGGAAATCGAACAACAAAAATCAGTGCCGAACATTTTAATGCTTTTACATCACCAAATTTTCCTGAATTAGCGGAATCGGGTGTGCACTTGAAAGTAAATTATGACGTTATTTTGAAGCAAAAAGCAAATAAAAAGCTAAAAGTGCATACTGATTTTGATGATAATGTTGCTATTTTAAAGATTTTTCCTGGTATTAATCAGAAAGTTTTGAACGCCTTTTTTGCTATTCCAAATTTAAAAGGAATTATTTTAGAAACATATGGTTCTGGCAATGCGCCTACGGAAGATTGGTTTTTAAATTGTATTAAAAAGGCAATAAATAATAATATTCACGTTATTAATGTAACACAATGTAGTGGAGGAAGTGTTTCAATGGGAAGTTATGAGACCAGTACACAGTTAAAAAACATAGGTGTAATTTCTGGAAAAGACATTACTACAGAGGCTGCAATTACCAAATTAATGTACCTTTTAGGGCAAAAAGTTTCGGATAAAGTTTTTAAAACAATTTTTGAGACCTCAATTAGAGGAGAAATGATTTAAAAATAACATTTAAAATTTTTATACATGAGAATTTTTACGTTATTTAGCACCCTTAAAATCGAATATTGTTTTAATAGAGAGGTGGCCGAGTGGTCGAAGGCGCACGCCTGGAAAGTGTGTATACTCCACAAGGGTATCGAGGGTTCGAATCCCTTCCTCTCTGCAGAATGATATTAATTTTAAAATTTAATAAATATTTTTATATCTTTAAACCCAATTAACTAATTAAATTTAAGAACAAAAGCGATGAAAAGATTATTTTCTATTTTAGCAATCACAGGGCTTATGACTTTTGGAAATGTTCAAGCTCAAGATTCAACTCAAGCAGCAGCTCCTGCGACAGAACAAGTTGCTGATACTACAGCAGCTGAAGCAACAACTGATGAGGCTACTGCAACAACTGATGATGCGGCAGCAGAAGAAGTTACTTTTACACAAGGAATGAAAAAACGTTTTATTGAAGGTGGTCCTGGTTTCATGGGGATTGTATTAATCTGTTTGATTTTAGGTTTAGCAATTGCAATTGAAAGAATCATCTATTTAAATTTATCAACAACAAACACTAAAAAATTAATAAACGAAGTTGAAACTGCTTTAAATTCAGGAGGAGTTAATGCTGCAAAAGAAATTGCTAGAAATACTGCTGGACCAGTAGCTTCAATTTTTTACCAAGGTTTAGACCGTTATTCTCATGGTTTAGATTCAGCTGAAAAATCAATCGTAGCATACGGTGGAGTTCAAATGGGTCAATTAGAGAAAAACGTTTCTTGGATTTCATTGTTTATCGCTTTAGCACCGATGTTAGGGTTCATGGGAACTGTAATTGGTATGATTGAAGCGTTTGACCAAATTCAGTCTGCTGGATCTATGGAGCCATCTTTAGTTGCTGGAGGTATTAAAGTTGCGTTATTAACAACTGTATTCGGTCTTATCGTTGCTATCATCCTTCAAATTTTCTATAACTATATCACAGCTAAGATTGATTCAATCGTTAATGATATGGAAGATGCATCTATCAGCTTGGTTGATATGTTGTCAGATTACAGCAAAAAATAATTAATAAATATATAACTGTTATGAATTTACACAAAGTAACAAAAATAGCAGCTATTGTAATTTCAGTATTAAGCTTAGTTTTCTTAGGAGGATTAATGGCTTCTGATGATGCTGCAAACAGTAGTTGGATTTCACCTCTTATATATTTATCTTATGTAATTCTAATTGCTTGTATAGCATTAGTATTAATTTATGTATTTAAGAATTTATTTTCTAAAAAAGACGATTTAAAGAAAACATTTATCTTCATTGGATTGTTTGTAGCGTTGATTTTAGTTTCATTTATTTTAGCAGATGGAACAGAGGTAAAATCACCTTCTAATGAAATCATAGCTTCAGAAAGCACTTCTAAATGGGTAAGTACTGGATTAAATATGTTTTATTTATTAGCAGTAGTTGCTGTAGGAACAATGTTTTGGACAGGATTTAATAAAATTAAAAAATAATTATGGCTAGAAAAGAAAGAGGTTTACCGCCAGAGGTAAATGCCGGTTCTATGGCAGATATTGCTTTCTTACTTCTGATTTTCTTCTTGGTTACTACTACTATTGGAGTGGATCAAGGGATTAACAGACTCTTGCCTCGTTATGAAGAAAACCCACCAGTTCCACCTATTAATGAAAGAAACATTTTAACAGTTTTAGTTAATAAAGACAACCAATTACTTGTTGAAGAAAAATTGGTAGATATTAAAGACTTAAGACAAACTGCTATTGATTTTCTTGAGAATAATGGAAAAGGAACTTGTTCATACTGTAATGGAAAAAAAGATCCAAATTCATCAGATAGTCCTGAAGATGCGGTTATTTCTTTAAATAATGATGGGCAAACTTCTTACGAAACTTATATCGCTGTTCAAAACGAATTAGTAGCAGCATATAATTTTTTAAGAAATAGAGAGTGTAAGAAGCGTTATGGTATGACTTTCACAGAAATGGAATACATTTACAATGATCCTGCTTCTAAAGCGACTGAAGGATTGGTGGAAGAATTAGAGCCAAAAGTTAAAAAGATTCAAGAAATGTTTCCTATGAGACTTTCTGAAGCAGAACCAAAAAAATAACAATATAATATTAAGTAATTATGTCTAAGTTTAAAAAGAAAAAATCAGGCGACTTACCTGCAATTTCAACAGCAGCATTACCGGATATTGTATTTATGCTTTTGTTCTTCTTCATGACGGCTACTACCATGAAAGATAGCGATTTAAAAATTGAAAATACATTGCCAAAAGCTAATCAAACAGCTAAATTGCATAAAAAGCAATATGTAATGTATATTTACGCAGGAAAACCGAGCGAGAGATATCGCGCTACACTTGGTTCTTCTGATCGTATTCAATTAGCTGATAAAATGGCATCACCTGCTGAAATCCGAAATTTTGTTATTTCAGAAAGAGCACAACGTAACTCAGAAGATGAAAAATACCTTACAACTTCCTTAAAAATTGACAAAAATGTTAAAATGGGATTAGTAAGTGCTATTAAATTAGAATTACGTAAGATAAATCAATTAAAAGTAAATTATACAACAACGCAAGGTAATCCTGTTGAATAGTATTTTTAATTTATAAGTTAAAAAAGGTACGCAATTGCGTACCTTTTTTTATTATTTTTATAAAAAAATTTAATGCGACTATTTGTATCTCTTTTTTTTCTGTTTTTTGCAACAATTGGTTTTTCGCAGTCGGAAACAAAACCAGTTGTAGATTCTTTATTTAGAGAAGATCAGTTCTATGTTTCTATTTCTTATAATGTTTTACAAAAAACGCCTGATAATTTCAATCAATATTCTTTTTCTACGGGATTATCTGCTGGTTTTTTGAGAGATTTTCCAATCTCTGAGAATAGACATTGGGCAATTGCACCAGGTATTGGATATTCATTTAACGATTTAAAACAAACCATAGATTTATCTTCAGTAACAAATAATACTACTT
This sequence comes from Flavobacterium sp., assembly GCF_036782315.1. Classification (GTDB taxonomy): domain Bacteria; phylum Bacteroidota; class Bacteroidia; order Flavobacteriales; family Flavobacteriaceae; genus Flavobacterium. Next base: position 123,372 of record NZ_DAIPZK010000006.1, on the reverse strand, counting down.
CAGAATCAGTAAAAAGTAGAATCCTCTTACATTATGTTGATGTGCCGTTAGAAATTCGTTGGAGAAACGCTTCACCAGATAGTCACAAGTTTTGGCGAATTTATGGTGGTTTCATGGCAAGTTATTTAATTAATGGCAAGTTTAAATATGAAGCTGAAGGCACTTCTGGGAAAATAGAGATCAATGATATCTTGAATAAGTTCCAATACGCAACTTATATAACTTTCGGATTCAACACTTGGAATGCTTATATTCATTATGGTTTAAATCCTTTTTTCAATAAAGATAAAACAGCTACTGAAAATAATGTTACTACATTGAAAATTGGGTTGATGTTTTATATATTATAACCAATACTGAAATAAAAATATTTGTGGTCCAGCACCAATAATCATTCCGGCAATAAGTTCGGTGTAGGTGTGAGCTTTCATATACAAGCGCGAAGAGGCTACTAAACCCATACAAACAATGCAAAAAGCAATTAGATTTACAAACGGCAATTGATAATACATGCTCAAGCCAAAAATAAAGCATGTTAACGCACTAATTCCAATCATGTGCAAACTTGCTTTAAACTTTAAAATAACGCTTGCTAATACGAGTACGCTGCTTAAGAATCCGCCTAGAAAAAAGAAATATAATTCGGCAACGGTATCTTTTGAAACACTGAACTTTATTAAAATAAATAGTAAAATTGCCTGAACTGCAATTGGCATTTTCCTTTCACTAATGCTGGCTTCGGTAAAAGAGGTTACAACACCTAAAGATCGAAATAAAAAATACATCGATAAAGGTAATAACAAAGTCAAAATCGTTACTTGAATTAAAGTAACAATGATTTGCGATTTATAAAAAAAAGAATTTGTTATTAAAAAGAAGAATAAAGTTCCATATAAAGAAACAAATATGGGATGAAAAATATAAGAGAAAACAGGTAGTATTTTTTTTAAATCCATATTTCTTAGATTTTCTTTCTTAATCGCGCAACTGGAATGTCTAATTGTTCACGGTATTTTGCGATAGTTCTTCTAGCAATAGGATACCCTTTTTCCTTTAAAATTTCTGCCAATTGATCGTCTGGTAAAGGTTTTCTTTTGTCTTCCTCTGAAATTACTTGTTGTAAAATATTTTTAATTTCTATAGTAGAAACTTCTTCTCCTTGATCGTTTGTCATGGCTTCACTAAAAAAATCTTTGATTAGTTTAGTTCCATAAGGTGTGTCTACATATTTGCTATTGGCAACACGAGAAACTGTTGAAATATCTAATCCTACCATATCGGCAATATCTTTTAGAATCATTGGTCGAAGTTTGGTTTCTTCACCTTCTAAAAAGTATTCTTTTTGATAATGCATAATGGCATTCATTGTTACATATAAGGTTTCTTGACGCTGTTTAATTGCATCAATAAACCATTTAGCCGAATCTAATTTTTGCTTGATAAACTGAACGGCATCTTTCTGAGAACTCGATTTTTCAGAAGTATCTTTATAACTCTGCAACATTTCCTGATAATCTTTAGAAACGTGTAATTCTGGAGCATTTCTTCCGTTAAGTGATAGTTCTAATTCACCATCAATAATTCGAATCGTAAAATCAGGAACTATATGTTCTATCGCTTTTTGATTACCATCAAAACTTCCTCCAGGTTTTGGATTTAATTTTTCAATTTCATCAATAGCTTTGCGTAATTGTTGCTGAGAAACATCAAATTTTTGCAACAATTTTTCGTAATGTTTTTTGGTAAAAGCATCAAATTGTTGTTCAATCACATTAATAGCTAAAGCTATCGAATCTGAAGGGGTTTTGTGTTTCAATTGCAACAACAAACATTCTTGTAAATCGCGAGCACCAACACCGGCTGGCTCTAAATCTTGAACCAAATGCAAAATACGTTCAACAGTCGGTTCATCCGTATAGATACCTTGAGTAAAAGCTAAATCATCTACAATATCTTGAATGCTTCTTCGAATATAGCCCATATCATCGATACTTCCCACTAAAAACTCAGCAATATCGCGTTCTTCATCGGTTAAAATAAACGTATTTAACTGATTAATTAAATCCTGATGAAAACTTACCGGAGCAGCAAAAGGCATGGTTTTGTCTTCGTCATCATCGCTGTAATTGTTGGTTTGGTATTTATAATCCGGCGTTTCGTCATTACTTAAATATTCGTCAATATTGATGTCGCCTGTATCGATGTGTTCGTTGTCGTAATCGTCGTAATCATCAGTATTACTTCCATAATCATCTAAATCATAATTATCTTCCTTGCTACTTTCTTCCAAAGCAGGATTCTCAACCAATTCTTCTTGAAGACGTTGCTCAAAAGCTTGCGTAGGCAATTGAATTAGCTTCATCAACTGAATTTGTTGAGGTGATAATTTTTGAGATAATTTGAATTGTAAACTGTGTTTAAGCATGTTTTTGTTTAAAGTTTAAGGTTTCAAGTTTCAAGTTGCTTCACAAAGACAACCTGGAACCTGAAACTTGAAACAACTATTTTTAGAATTCTGCGTTTTGTGGTGTTCTTGGGAACGGAATTACGTCTCTAATGTTACTCATTCCAGTTACAAAAAGCACTAATCTTTCAAAACCTAATCCGAAACCTGAATGAACAGCCGAACCGAATCTTCTAGTATCTAAATACCACCAAAGTTCTTCTTCGTCGATTCCTAAGGCTTTCATTTTTCCTACTAATACGTCGTAACGCTCTTCTCTTTGAGATCCACCCACAATTTCTCCAATTCCTGGGAATAAGATGTCCATTGCTCTAACGGTTTCTTTACCTGGTTCAGTATTGTCGTTTAATCTCATGTAAAACGCTTTAATTTTTGCTGGATAATCAAATAAAATTACCGGACATTTAAAGTGTTTTTCCACTAAGAAACGTTCGTGCTCACTTTGTAAATCAGCACCCCATTCGTTAATGATGTATTGGAATTTTTTCTTTTTATTTGGAGTTGATTCTCTTAAAATTTCTATGGCTTCCGTATAAGAAACACGTTTGAAGTTGTTGTCAAGCACAAAGCTTAATTTTTCTAACAACGTCATTTCGCTTCTTTCTGCTTGTGGTTTTGATTTTTCTTCTTCTAACAATCTGCTTTCTAAGAATTTCAAATCATCAGTACACTTATCAACTGTATATTTGATAACATATTTAATGAAATCTTCGGCTAAATCCATGTTATCCGCTAAATCATTGAAAGCTACTTCTGGTTCAATCATCCAAAACTCAGCTAAGTGGCGTGAAGTGTTAGAATTTTCTGCACGGAATGTTGGTCCGAAGGTGTAAACCTTACCTAGTGCCATTGCATACGTTTCAGCTTCTAATTGTCCAGAAACGGTTAAATTCGTTTGTTTTCCGAAGAAATCTTCTTTGTAGTTGATACTTCCGTCTTCGTTTCTTGGAGCAGAACCATCTAATGGTAAAGAAGTAACTTGAAACATTTCACCAGCACCTTCTGCATCAGAACCTGTAATGATAGGCGTGTTTACGTAGAAAAATCCTTTTTCTTGAAAATATTGGTGTACTGCAAAAGCTAATGTTGAACGTACACGCATAATTGCTCCAAAAGCATTCGTTCTAACACGTAAATGTGCATTTTCACGTAAAAATTCTAACGAGTGTTTTTTAGGTTGCATTGGAAACTTCTCCGCATCGCTATCACCTAAAATTTCTAACTTTGTTACCTGAATTTCTACTTTTTGTCCAGCACCACGGCTTTCTGCCAAGGTTCCAGTAACGCAAATTGCAGCTCCGGTTGTAATTCTTTTTAAAGTTTCATCGGGTGTGTTTTCAAAATCTACCACACACTGAATATTGTGAATGGTTGAACCATCGTTCAACGCAATAAATTGATTATTTCTAAATGTTCTAACCCAACCTTTTGCTGTTACTTCATGTAATGTTTTTGTACTGTTTAAAAGGTCTATAACTTTTGAGTGCTTCATTTTTTCAATATTATTTATAATGCAAACCTACATAAAATTTCAATATTATATGAGGCTTTCTGGTTTATTATGTAGGTTCTTTAATTCCTTAGGCAAAGATAACACTAAAGAAAAAATATACTATTTCTCGTTTGAATTTTCTTCTTCAATATCTTCTGCTAAAATATCTAAAGTTGGTTCTAAAAATTCTTCTTGATTTGCGATCGTTTTGTCTAATGACAACAGTAAAGCAGGCAATAAAATTAAGTTAGATAACATGGCAAATAATAAGGTGGTAGCAACTAAACCACCTAAAGCTACCGTTCCGCCAAAATTAGAAAGTGTAAATACTGAAAATCCAAAAAATAATACTACTGAAGTGTAGAACATACTAATTCCTGCTTCTTTTAAGGTAGCATAAACCGAACGTTTTATTTTCCAATCGTTTGCTTTAAGTTCTTGACGGTATTTTGCCAAAAAGTGAATGGTATCATCAACTGATATTCCAAAAGCAATACTAAATACTAATATGGTAGAAGGTTTAATTGGGATTCCAAAATAACCCATTAAACCTGCAGTCATTATTAGTGGTAAAATATTAGGCAGTAACGATACAATTATCATTTTAAAAGAACGGAACATATACGCCATCAATAATGAAATCAAAACAATAGCAAAAAGTAACGATTGTACTAAATTATCAATTAGATAATGTGTTCCTTTTTCAAAAACATAGGCTTTTCCCGTTAAAGAAACTTCATAGCGTTCCTTTGGGAAAATATGATTGATTTTATCTTGTAAACGTTCTTCTATTTTTTTCATTTTATCGGTTCCAATATCGCGCATAAAAGTCGTTACTCGCGCATATTGTCCGGTGCTATCAACATAGCTTTTCAACATGTTTTCGTTTCCTTTTTTAGCCGAATTTTTAATATAGGATAAAATAAAAGCTTCTTCTTGTTTTGTAGGCAATTCGTAAAATTCGGGATTTCCGTTATAATAAGCTTGTTTGGCATATTTAACTAAATTAACTACCGAAACAGGTTTTGATAGTTCTGGAATTTCAATAATAGTTTCCTGAAGTTCTTCAATTCTTTTTAAAGTAACCTTTTTTAATGCGCCTTTTGGTTTTTTAGTATCAATTACAATTTCTAATGGCATAACGCCATCAAACTCTTTTTCGTAAAACTGAATATCTTTAAAAAAAGGTGCTTTTTTAGGCATATCTTCAATGATACTTCCTGAAATTTTAATTTGATATATTCCGATAATTCCTAAAATCATAATAATAATTGAAGTTGAAAAAACCGCAATCCTATGATGTCTTATGGTGTTTTCAATCCAACGAATAAAAGCCGCCATATAGTTTTTTCCTAAATGTGCCAAGTGTTTTTCTTTTGGCATGGGCATATAACTATAAACAATTGGAATAATAATTAAACACAAAATAAATAAGAAAACAATGTTTAATGAAGCTACTGTTCCAAATTCACTCAACAGTTTACTATCGGTAAAAATGAAGGTTCCAAAACCTGCTGCAGTGGTTAAATTGGTTAACAAAGTAGCATTCCCAACTTTTGAAATCACGCGTTGTAAGGATTTAGCTTTATTACCGTGATTTTTAATTTCTTGTTGGTATTTATTGATTAGGAAAATACAATTTGGAATTCCAATTACAATAATTAATGGTGGAATGATTGCTGTTAAAACAGTAATTTCATAGTTCAGAAGTCCTAACGTTCCAAATGACCACATTACCCCAATAATTACAACAAACATAGAAATCATAGTGGCTCTAAAACTTCTAAAAAAGAAAAAGAATAACAATGAAGTGATGCCAAGTGCTGCCCCAACAAATAAGCCAATTTCGCTAATGATACTATTAGCATTTAAAGTTCTTATATAAGGCATTCCCGAAACACGTAAATCTAAACCTGTTTCTTTTTCAAAAGCATTGATTTTTTCCTGACTAAGATGTTTCTCTATAAATGCTTTTCGAGCAGGAGTATTTACAATTTTTTTATCAAGATAAACGGCGAAGCGAATAGCACCACTTTCCTTATTAAAAAGCATACCTTCGTAAAAAGGTAAATCGTTGAAAAATTCTTTTTCTTTTCTTTTTAGATAGATATCAGAAATGCTATCATGGTTTACAAAAGGGATAAATTTAAATTTTTGCGCAACCGTATCTTTTCCCAGAACGCGTAAATCTTCAATGGAAAGTGTGAGCTCTGTTGCTTTGTCTTTTTTTATTTCAGAAGTAAATTTTTCCCAAGCTTTATAGTTTTTTTCGTTGAAAAAATTATCATCTTTAAAACCAAGTACTACTAAATTTCCTTCTTCACCAAATTTGTCTAAAAATGAATTGTACTGAATATTTACTTCATGATCATCAGGTAATAAATTGGCTTCAGTAAAGGTAAAACGCATGTTTTTCCATTGAAAACCCATGAAAATTGTAAAAAGTACAATAAGGACTAATAAAAAAACGCGGTTTCTTAAAATTCTACTGGCAATATAATCCCAAAAACTGGTGCTTAACCACTTTAACATCTCTTAAAAATTAGGGTGCAAAGGTAAGTATTATTGCTTAAAATATTGGTGTTGAGCGTAATTTTTAAGTTAAAATTAAAATCCTAAGTCTAAATGATAAGAAATTTTTATGGCAATGTTATCATCAAAGTTTGGCAATTGGTTAGGCCCGTATCTGTAAAATGCAACTAAACCAAAACCTTTGAAAATTTTATTACATTCTACTCCGCTCTCAATGAAACCATCTTCAAGGGTTTTATAGGCAATTCCTAAATGCTGATTGTTCTTGTTGTTATAACCCACAGCCATTCTTGTAACAACAGTAAATTCAGGGTTAATTTTGTATCCCAATCGAACTTTATTAAAAGTGTGTTTTAATTGTAATGAAGTAAATTTGTTGGAGAAAAACTCATTAAAATACATGGTTTCAAAACTGTTTTTACCCGCAAACGTGATACGTTGAAGAACAGCATCTCTGTTTAAGTTGTTTGGTACAATACTGTATAAGTGTGTAATAGGAACATCGCCAAAGGCAATTCCGGTTTGTAATAATACTGAGCTTTTTTGACCCGATAAATAAGGCAATTCGTAATAGGTTTTGAAATCAAGTTTCGAAAATGCAAAATCGTTTCCAAGAATATTTGGGAGTGTTTGTGTATATTGAATTGAGAATTTTGGATGTCTTTTTTCGTATTCAATTTTACCAATCGGAGTTTGCATGTAATTACTAAATGGATTCCATTGGAATGCTAGTTGAACTGCAGTAATGGTATAGTTGGTGTATAATTTGTCATCATTCACAAAGGTATAATCAAATAAAGGTTGAATTTGATTGTGGGAGATACCAAAGTAACTTGACGTTTTAGGTAAAAATTTACTTTCAATATAAGCAGCGCTCATTTTGTTATTATAAAAAGTAGAAATGTTGATGGGTCGAGGATCATAAATTTTAAATCGGCGTGAATCCGTTACAAAATTGGTTTGAGCAATTTCGTAAATATCTTCAGAGTAAGAACCGCTTACCCATGTTTCAGAATGCTTGTCAAGTAAGTAGGATGGCGTTATGCCAAATTTGAATTCATCATCTTTTAAACCATATGCACCGTAAAAAGCTATTTTATATTTACCTGATAATTTTGAATTAGTTACAGCGCCTAAACCCAATCGGAATCCTTCAAAATTATTATATTTTACAATGCTTCTTAAATCGATATCAAAGATGGATACAGGAAAGTAACCATTTATGATTTTTCTACCCAAAAAAACTTTATGCTCAATTTTTTCAGAGAGCGATAAACTATCAATTGAAGTATAAGTGCGAAGCTTTCTTTTATCTATAGAATCTTTTTTAAAGGTATTCCAATATTCATTTTCTCTTTTTAAGCTTATTTCTGGCACTTCAATTTTTACTCTTGGTTTTGAAATTGCTACGGTTTTATTAATTTCAATATCAAATGGTGTCAATTCAATGATTACATATGCTTGATCTGTAGCATTTTTGCTTTCTAATTCTTCTAAATCAGAACTAAATTTAATGGTTCCGCCCAAGATTTTAATATCTTCATGGTTATTGCCTTTAGAAACTCGGAATTTTCGATTTTTTGGAAACCAAATATCAAATTCTTTTTTATAATCAAAAGTGTAAGTAGCATTGATATTCACTACGCCATAAATTCTAAAATACGCTTTAGAAATAGCGAAGTTGATAGTGTCGATATATAACAAACCACGTAATCGATTTGTGTTTAGTTTTTTTGGTTCAAAATAGATGCGATAAGCAGTTCTTCCGTCAATTTTTACCGTATCAATTAACTTATAGTTGTAAAGTCTGCGACCAAAATTAGAAATTGGATTTTGTACCGGAATTTCTAAAATTTCAAAAGGATTTTCATAAACCGAGTAGGAAATTAATTTCAATCCCAAGTATTCATATATTGGTTTTTCAAAGCCCGCCATTCGGGTAGCAAGTATGGTTTCTTTGCTTTGTTTTTGGTTATATTGAATTAAATTAACTTTTTCCGTCTGATATAAATGTTGCTTTTCTGAGAATTTTTTGAACTTGTAGTTCGTAGAATCTAATTTCATTAATGGTTTTCTCAGTAATCTTTTCTTGTAAATCGTATCAATTTTAGAAGAAATACTATCTGGGTTTGCCGTTATTTGAACGTATTCATAGTTTTTATATTGAAAACTCGATAAACCTTTTTCAGGATCGTTTGACTTTCGGTTTTCAATTACTTTTTTGATGATATTATTGACTTCAATGTCGGTGTAAATTTCGGCTTTCTTTTCGTTTAAGTCGTTTACTAGTTTTATGGTAATAGTAACAACTTTTGGCTCAGGATAGGTTATTTTTTCATAATATCCTTTAAAGTTAACTTTTATAGGAAGTTTGTAATCTTTTATTTCGATTGTGAATTTTCCTTCCCAATCGGCATTGAATTTTGTATTGTTGTATGTAATAGCAGCAAAAGCGATTGGCACTTTTGAATCAAAGTCAATAACTTGTCCTTTAATTTTGGTTTGTGCCACAAAACTATTGGTTATAAAGAAGCACAAAAAAAGCCAAAAATATTTCATGTAAGTAATTTCAAGTATTTCTACAAATATATTGTTTTTTTAGTTCAATAATACGTTGTTTAACCTTGCATCTGTTGTAAAATAAAAAACTCCCAATTTTACATTGAGAGTTTAGATTATATTATAGCAGTTCTGTTGAAATTAGATTTTTGCAAAATTATACTTTCATGATTTCTGCTTCTTTCACCGCAAATAAATCATCAATTTTTTTGATGAAAGCATCCGTTAATTTCTGAACATCTTCTTCTGCTTTTTTGCAGATGTCCTCAGCAGTACCATTTTTTTCTTCTTTTTTGATATCGGTGTTTGCATCTTTTCTGTGATTTCTGATACCAATTTTTGCTTCTTCTGCCTCGTGTTTCGCTTGTTTTACTAAGTCGCGTCTTCTTTCTTCCGTTAAAGCAGGAATGTTAATGATGATGTTTTCACCATTATTCATTGGGTTTAACCCTAAATTAGCAATCATAATTGCTTTTTCAATTGGACCCAACATGTTTTTTTCCCAAGGTGTAACTGTCAACGTTCTTGCGTCAGGAGCATTGATATTAGCCACTTGAGAAATAGGTGTTTGAGAACCATAATAATCCACAAAAACACCACCTAACATTTGCGGTGAAGCTTTTCCAGCTCTAATATTTAAGAATTCTTTTTCTAAATGAGCAATAGAACCATTCATGGCTTCTTTTGCACTGTCTAAAATAAAGTTAATCTCTTCTGTCATATCTTTAAATTTTTACTTCGTACTTCTAATTTTGTACTTTGTGCTTATATTGTTACAGTTGTTCCTATTGTTTCACCTTCGCAAACTTTTAATAAGTTACCATCTTTATTCATATCAAATACAATAATAGGTAATTTATTTTCTTGACTTAGTGTGAAAGCTGTCGTATCCATTACATTTAACCCTTTTGCTAATACATCTTCAAACGAAATATAATCAAATTTCACCGCATCTGGATTTTTTTCTGGGTCAGCATTGTAAACACCATCTACGCGAGTTCCTTTTAAAATTACATCAGCTCCCACTTCAATTCCTCTTAAAACAGCAGCGGTATCCGTTGTAAAATATGGATTTCCTGTTCCAGCTCCAAAAATTACAATTCTTCCTTTTTCTAAATGACGTGTAGCTCTTCTTTTAATATATGGTTCAGCAATAGCTTCAATTTTTAATGCAGTTTGTAAGCGCGTTTGCATACCTGCTTCTTCTAAAGCCCCTTGTAAAGCCATTCCGTTGATTACTGTGGCTAACATTCCCATGTAATCTCCTTGCACTCTGTCCATACCATTACTAGCACCAGCAACTCCTCTAAAAATATTTCCACCGCCAATTACAATGGCAATTTCAATTCCTTTATCGTGAATTTGTTTGATTTCTTGAGCGTATTCTGCAAGACGTTTGGGATCAATACCATATTGTCTGTCGCCCATTAAAGCTTCACCGCTTAATTTTAGAAGAATTCTTTTATATTTCATTAGTTGAATCGTTTATCTGAAAACAGATTTAGTTTTACTTTTGTTCTTGAATTTGAAATTGTCCCGAAGCTTCGGGATTGAACTTTAATGGTGCAAATATAGTTAAATCGGTTTTTTCTAAAAAAAATGTTGGAACAATTATAAATTTAATTCTTGAAATGATTTTTTTGCGGCATTATATCCAATTTCAAAAATAGTATCCATCTTTGTTTTTCGGGTTTCAAATGTGCTATAATTTGTTAATTCTTTAGGCTCTATAACCCAATCACACAAATTGAATTTTTGATAATTAAAGTTGGCATATAACAAATCAAATGCTCTACTTGTAACCGCTTTTATTGATTTCAAATCTTTTGATTCAATGTTTTGAATTGGACTCACATAAACACCAATCAAATAATCGCACCTTCCTTGTAAAATATCTGTTGGAAAATGATTTAAAATACCGCCATCGCTATACAATTTCTTATTGATTTCGTAAGGCGATAACATTCCAGGAAATGATGAAGAAGCTAAAACTGCATCAATAAGTTTTGTTTCAGTATTAAAAATTTTGAGTTTTCCTTTAACTAAATCTGTAGCGGTGATGTAAGTAGGAATTTTTAAATCGCCAATAGTTGTTTCTCCCAATATATCTGCAAAATAACTTTTAAAGGATTCCGAATCAATCAATCCCGCTTTTTTGAAGGTGAAGTGTTTCCAGTGAAAAAAGTAAATTGACTTAAAGAATTCTAGAATTTCTTCGGGCGTTTTTCCAAAAGCAAATAATCCTCCAACAATAGCGCCTGCACTAGTTCCGGCAATACAAGAAGGTTGTATGCCTTGTTCTGTTAAAAATTGCAAAACTCCAGCATGAGCAATTCCTTTAGAACCGCCACCCGATAAAACAATTCCAGTAGATTTTGATGCTATTTTCATGTGTAACATTTCTTACAGATAATTATCAAAATTAGAATTAAATTTGCCAAATAAAGTTAAGAAGATGATAAATACTATAAAACAAGCATTAGAAAACAGCTTTTCGTATGCTGATTACCGAAAAAAAGTAACAAGTTTAATTGCTGAAGGGAAGTCTACTGGTCATACTCAAACAGAAGATTTATTGAAATATTCTGAATTAAATGAAACAAGAATGAATCGGTTGGAGAAAACTATTGAAATAACCCCAGAAACAAAAAATAAACTTGAAAACCTAGACAAAAAGTACATTTGGTTAGTATTAAGCGAAGGTTGGTGTGGCGATGCGGCTCAAATAGTTCCAGTGATACATAAAATGGCTGAAGTATCAGATAAAGTAGAATTAAAAATTGCTTTGCGCGATGATAACGATGCTTTAATGCAATATTTTTTAACGAATGGCGGAAAAGCAATTCCTAAATTAATCATTTTAGATGCGGAAAGTTTAGAAGTTATTGCAGATTGGGGACCAAGACCAGCAGGAGCTAAACAATTGATTTTAGATTACAAAGCTGCCCATGGAGTAGTTGATGAACCAGCCAAAATTGAATTGCAAAAATGGTATTTACACGATAAAGGAATTTCTATTCAGAATGAAATCGTGGAAATGCATGAGCAAGTTTTGAGTTAATTTTTTTTGGAACACAGATTAAAGAAATTTTAAAAATTATCTTATTTCCATAATCTGTGTTCCTGAAAATAAAAATTTATTTTACTGTTCCAATAATTTTTAATTTATCAGAAGTGGAAATTCCACCAGGGTTACAACCTAGTTGACCTTCTGGGATTTCCATTTTTAGTTTTTGGTAATAATCTGCCCAAACTTCAAAGAATTCGTTCGATTTGGGTGATTTAAAAGTCATTGGAAATAAATCAAACAATGGTTTTTTGTACGAATGCAAAAAAGCATCATATATCAATTCCGAACAGTAATATTTTCCATTGTCGTATAAATATTCATCATCATAAGGAACCCCAACTTGCTGCAACGAAAACAAAATGGCTTCTGGAATGTATTTGCGGAATTTTCTTTTTAATCTTCCTACATACATTTCTTCTTTTGTGTAAGTTTTGAAGATTTCGTAGGGTGTTACTTTTACCGCTTTTCCAGCAGCTTCAATTACAAAAATCGAATCGTTTTTGATGTAAACCATTCCTAAATGGCTAAAATCTTTTCCTTGATAACCTTCGGTAACTTCGTTTATAGCTTCGCAAAGTGGCCCGCAATTCATGGATTGAAACAATAAATCACCTGTTTTTAGTTTTACATTTTGTGAAAAACTAAAAAAAGAAATTAGAAGGAATAAATTGGAAAGTTTAATTTTCATTGTTTATTTCTTTTTCAAAAACTTCAGGTGTAACAGCATCTTCTACATTATAATTACCAATTTTCGTTCTTCGAAGTGCTGTTAAATGCCCTCCTGATTGTAAGGCTAAACCAAAATCATAAGCTAACGAACGAATGTAAGTGCCTTTACTACATTTGACTCTAAAATCGATTTCTGGTAATTGAACTCGGGTGATTTCAAATTCGTAAATTGTAGTTTTTCTCGATTGAATTTCGACTTCTTCACCTGCGCGTGCGTGTTCGTATAAACGTTTTCCATCTTTTTTAATAGCCGAAAAAACGGGTGGTTTTTGATCGATTTCCCCTAAAAACTGTTTTGTAGTTTCTAAAATCAAATCTTCAGTAATATGTTCGGTTGGGAAAGTGGCGTCGATTTCGGTTTCTAAATCATATGATGGAGTAGTGGCTCCTACAAAAATAGTTCCTGTATATTCTTTTTCTTGTGCTTGAATTTCGGTTATTTTCTTTGTGAATTTTCCCGTACAAATAATCAATAAACCTGAAGCTAAAGGATCTAGTGTGCCAGCGTGACCAATTTTGAATTTCTTAGGTAAATCGTATTGACGCTTTAAAATATATTTCAATTTATTCACCGCTTGAAACGATGACCAAGTTAATGGTTTGTCAATTAAAAGTACTTTTCCAGCTAAAAATTCTTCGGCACTCATTATTTGTATAAATTAAAGTACGCTAATAATAGAATTCCAGCTACAATTCTATACCAACCCCACGGTTTGAAACCGTATTTTTTGATGATTTCAATAAAAAACTTGATAGCTAAAACCGCTACAATAAAAGCCACAACATTTCCGACGATAAACATTTTTGTGTTTTCGGGTGTTTTTAAAATCAATTCGTACCCTTTTAAACCACTTGCTTCATATGATTTTAAAAAGATAGAATAACACGTAACAGCTAGCATAGTTGGTACTGCTAAAAAGAATGAAAATTCGGCCGCAGCTTGTCGGGTTAGTCCTTGTTGCATACCGCCAATAATACTTGCTGCACTTCGGCTCGTGCCTGGCATCATGGCTAAACATTGCCAAAAACCAATAGTTACCGCTTTTTTTATGGTAATATCTTCTTCTTTAAAAATAGTAGGATTCTTAAAAAATCTATCAACAAATAATAAAATGATTCCACCAATGATAAGTACAATTGCAATTGGTGTTGGGTGTTCTAAAACCGCTTCAATTTTATCGTCAAATAACTTTCCTAAGATTAAGGCTGGAATAACGGCAAAAGCTAATTTAATAAAGAATTGAAGTTTAGAGAAATCGAAAAACTTCTTCCAATACAAAACTACAACTGCTAAAATAGCCCCAAATTGAATAGAAACTTGAAACAGTTTGGTGAATTCTTCTTTTTCAATTCCAAAATAAGAACTCGTAAAAATCATGTGTCCCGTTGAAGAAACGGGTAAATATTCTGTTAAACCTTCAATGATAGCAATAATTATAGCTTGAAAAATATCCATAAAGTCTGTCTTACTTCTTCGGATTTTTTAAAATCGAATAAATCGTAATTCCGAATCCAATTAAAACTACCGTTGGAGCTAAACGAATTCTTCTGAAACTAAATAATTCTTCACTATTGAAAACGTTAGGATCTTCGCTTCCGCCACCACTCATTAGGATAAATCCAAGTGCAATCACAGCTAATCCCACTAAAAGAATTTTATAATTTACTTTGTCAAAAAGAAATTCGGGTTTGTTATTATTTTCCATTTTTATATTTTTTAAATTCACTGAACACCTTTTACGGAACACTGAATACTAATAAAGATCGTCTGTTTTTAAATTCAAGAAACGTTGTGTGGCAAAGAATGTACTAATCCAAGTAATTAGAATTCCAACTCCTAAAACACCTGTAATTACAATTCCAAGCGAAACATAGTCTTTTGCAATGCCTAAACTTGGGAATAAGCCATCTACATAAATAGCCAAAGCAATTATTCCGATAATAGCTAATCCAGAACCAATTAATCCTAATTTAATACTTCTCCAAATAAAAGGTTTTCTGATGAACGATTTTGTAGCGCCTACCATTTGCATGGTTTTAATAGTGAATCGGTGGGAGTAAATCGATAATCGCATAGAACTGTTGATTAATAACATCGCTACAACCGTTAAAATTCCACTGATGATTAAAATCCAAAAAGTAATTTTAGTAACGTTTTCGTTTACCATATCTACTAATTCTTTATCGTAGATAATCTCGGTAACCATTTCGTTTTTACGAATATTACGTTCTATTTTCTTAATGCTATCGGCATTAACGTAATCGCCTTTCAAGTGAATATCAAAAGAGTTTTGAAGCGGATTGAAGCCTAAAAACTCCATAAAATCTTTTCCTACGATATCTACATTGTTTTTAGCGGCACTGTCTTTATGAACAAATGCGTATTCTTTTATGAATTTTGCATTTTTCATTTCGGTATCAAAATTACTAATGATTGAATCGTTAGCGTCATTATCAAAGAAAACGGTCATAGGAATGTTTTCTTTAAAATCGTTGGTTATCTTTTTAGAATTAATTACAAAAAGTCCTAATGCTCCTAAAAGGAACAATACTAAAAAGATACTCAATACTACCGAAAAGTAGGATGAAATCAAACGTCGTTTGTTGTAATTTTCAAAAGATGATGCCATATAAATCTATTTAAGCCGTAAAAATAGTAAAGAAATTTTGTTTACATAGAATATAACAACAAAGTTTTAACTTTAGTATTTATAATCAGTAAATTTGAGACTTAAAAAATGATATAAATGACTTTACAAAATAAGATTTTAGTGCTTTCTTTCTTTTTTACATTAACAACATTGGCACAAGGAAAAATATTTCCTTATAGGGAAGGAAGTTCATGGGGATTGTGTGATGAAAATGCAAAAGTTTTAGTAGCTCCAAAATATGAAGCAATAAAGAATATTAGTGGTAAATCATATGATTTTTTTGAGGCAGTATTGGGTAAAAATGTTGGAGTTTATTTGGGTTCGAAAAATATTATTCCTATAGAATTTCAAGATTTAAGATATATTTCGCACAATTTAATAGTGGCTGTAAAGAAAGATTCTTTAAAAAAAGAAACACATTATTTATACAATACATACGGAGAATTCTTAATTGACCAACCACTTTCTTTTTTAAAAGGAATTAAAGGTAATGACAAACGTTATGATAATAGTTTTATTATTGGATTTTACATCAGGAATTTAGAAGGAAAAGAATCATTAGTAAATATAGATCATTATAATAACAATAAGTTAATTTACATTATAAAAGATGTTTTTTCAATAGAGTTAGACAATAAAAAATCAAAAGAAGAACTAGCAATTGCTTATGTAAAACAAACGGCAACAAGTGCGGTTGAAACTAAATATTTTAGAGTAGATGGAAGTCAAATCATTCTTTTAGATGAGAAAAAAGATAGTCAGTATATTTTAGATAATTCGGGTAAGAAGAAAAATAGATACGATGATTATGATACTAGTATTGTAGTTCCCAATATAGATAGTGAAATGGCTGTTGAAGAACCTAGAGCTTTTTCGAAAACTGGCTCAGGAAGTGGAGATGGGCCAGGAAGAGGGAATACTACGAGAAAAACGCCAAAAGGAACTTCTTACTACAAATATGTTTTAAAAGAAAACCAAATAGAAGTTGAGGTTTCAAACAATGTCAAAAAAAATGTAAAGCTTATAAAGTTTCCAATTAAAGCAGATAAAATAGAAATTTTTAAATCAAAAGGCCTTATAGTAGACGAAAAATCATTTTCTGATTCCACACAATCTTACTTTAATTATATTATTTACCAAAAGAAAAATAAATACGGTTTAGTCTATCAATTTCCATTTCAGAAAAGTATGGAATATGATTTCTTAGAACCTATGAAGTCTGAAAAAAAATTTAATTATAGTTTAAAAAATTATTTCAAAGTTGGAATTATAGACAAGAAGACCAAAACGATGAAATATGGCGTTATTGATACTAAACACAATGTTGTTTTACCATTTGAATATGAAGAAATAAAAGTCGGATATACCATAACTCCTATGGTAAAGGAACAAGTTTTTTTGGTAAAGAAAAACAATTTGTACGGATTAATTTCGGAAAAATTATTGGGAACAAATGCTGATGCAAAAGAAATAAAATTACCGATTGAGTTTGATAGCATCGAATTCAATTCAGAAAATCAAAGTTTCTTGAGAGTTAAAAAAGGGAACCAACATTCGGCTTACATCAGTTATTACAGTAATTCTGATTATGTTCTAACATTGTTACCTTCTTACTATCCTTATTTAGTTAAAGAAATTAGATATGCCATCGGAAGCGGAAAAAAAGGAATTTCATTGTTAGAATCTATAGATTATGTAGCTCTAGAAGACGAAAAAGGAAACTTCAAAGGTTACGCCAATCCAAACGGAATACTATATTTTAAAGATTAGTTTTATAAAAGTTTTATAAAATGTATTTTTGCACCGAAATTTTAGTTTCAAGGTCCAAGTTTAATAGAACTTTTTAACCTGAAACTTGAAACAATAACAAATGACTTGAGCTTGCGAAAGCATGAGACCTTAATAAAGAATAAAAACGTCGAATGAAATATTTCCATAACGAAATCGAAGCCAAATGGCAACAATATTGGGCAGAAAACCAAACTTTTGCCGCAAAAAACAATTCAGATAAACCTAAGTATTATGTATTAGATATGTTTCCGTATCCTTCTGGAGCTGGGTTACACGTAGGACATCCGCTAGGTTACATTGCTTCTGATATTGTGGCACGTTATAAAAGACATCAAGGATTTAATGTGTTGCATCCACAAGGTTACGATTCTTTTGGTTTGCCAGCGGAACAATATGCGATTCAAACGGGGCAACATCCAGAAAAAACAACTCGTGAAAACATTGCACGTTACCGTGAACAATTGGATAAAATCGGATTTTCGTTTGATTGGAGTCGTGAAGTGCGTACCTCAAATCCTGATTATTACAAACATACACAGTGGATTTTCATTCAATTATTCGAATCTTGGTACAATAAAACTACGGATAAAGCAGAAAGTATTTGTACGTTAATTCAAGAATTTGAGAAAAACGGAAATGCGAATGTAAATGCCGTTTGTGACGATAATATTGTGTCATTTTCAGCAGCAGAATGGAACTCATTTTCATCAAAACAACAACAAAAAATCTTATTACAATATAGATTAACTTATTTAGCCGAAACTGAAGTTAACTGGTGTCCAGCATTAGGAACCGTTTTAGCGAATGACGAAATTGTAAACGGTGTTTCAGAACGTGGCGGACATCCTGTAATTCGTAAAAAAATGACACAATGGTCAATGCGAATTTCAGCTTATGCCGAGCGTTTACTCCAAGGTTTAGAAACTATCGATTGGAGTGAATCTATCAAAGAATCACAAAGAAACTGGATTGGAAAATCAGTTGGTGCTGCTGTGACTTTCAATGTAAAAAATCATGATGCAGTAATCGAAGTATTTACAACGCGTCCTGATACCATTTTCGGAGTAACGTTTATGACGTTAGCACCCGAGCACGAATTGGTTGCTACAATCACAACTCCAGAACAAAAAGCAGCGGTGGATGCTTACATTGAAGCTACTGCAAAACGTTCGGAAAGAGAAAGAATGGCAGATGTTAAAACCATTTCAGGAGTTTTCACGGGAGCGTATGCCGAACATCCTTTTACGAAAGAACCAATTCCAGTTTGGATTGGCGATTATGTGTTAGCAGGTTACGGAACTGGAGCTGTTATGGCGGTTCCTTGTGGCGATGAGCGTGATTATGCTTTCGCGAATTTCTTCAAAGGAGTTCACGGTATGCCTGAAATTAAAAACATTTTCAACCAAGATATTTCAGAAGCGGCTTACGGAGAAAAAGGCGGTTTCGAATTAGTAAATTCTGATTTCTTAAACGGATTGGATTACAAAACCGGAACGAAAAAAGTAATCGAAGAATTAGAAAAAATTGGAGCAGGAAAAGCAAAAGTAAATTACCGTTTACGTGATGCTGTTTTCTCTCGCCAACGCTATTGGGGTGAACCTTTTCCAGTATATTATGTGAACGGTTTACCACAAATGATTGATAAAAAACATTTACCAATCGTACTTCCAGAAGTTGAGAAATATTTACCAACAGAAGACGGCCAACCACCATTAGGTAACGCAACGGTGTGGGCTTGGGATACTGAGAAAAATGAGGTGGTAAGCAATGATTTGATTGATAACGTAAAAGTTTTTCCATTAGAATTGAATACCATGCCAGGTTGGGCAGGTTCTTCTTGGTATTGGATGCGTTATATGGATTCTCAAAATGAAAGTGATTTTGCTAGCGAAGACGCATTAAAATATTGGGAAAGCGTAGATTTATACATAGGAGGAAGCGAGCACGCAACTGGACATTTATTGTATTCTCGTTTTTGGAACAAATTCTTAAAAGATAGAGGTTTCGCTCCAACAGAAGAACCATTCAAGAAATTGATCAATCAAGGAATGATTTTGGGAATGAGTGCTTTTGTTTACATTATGTATCAACATGTTCAAATTGTTGACACAAGTGAATTAGTTAAATCATTAAAAGTAAAAAAGAAAACTTATTTATTATCAAAAAAGATATATGGTGATTTAATTAATAAAATTAACAACTCAGAAATTGAGAGAATTAAAGAGGAAATTTTAAATGAGTATATAAAAATTGGAGTTAAAAGTGCTGTTTGGTTTGATGCAGAACCATTGGCTTTGCCTATTCATGTTGATTTGTCTTGTATCAATGACATCACCAACGAATTAGACATCGAAAAATTCAAAGCCCATCCATTATATTCAGATTATAAAGATGCGGAATTCATTTTAGAAGATGGTAAATACATTGTAGGTCGCGAAGTTGAAAAAATGTCAAAATCAAAATACAACGTAGTCAATCCAGATGATATTTGTAACGAATATGGTGCCGATACGTTGCGTTTGTACGAAATGTTTTTAGGGCCGTTAGAGCAAGCCAAACCTTGGAATACGGCTGGAATTACTGGAGTTTACGGCTTCTTGAAAAAATTATGGCGTTTGTATTTTGATGACAACGGTTTAAACATCACCAATGACGAACCAACAGCGGAAATGTACAAATCACTACATAAAACCATCAAAAAAGTTACTGAAGATATCGAGAATTTCTCTTTCAATACATCGGTTTCACAATTTATGATTTGTGTGAATGAGTTGGCGCAACAAAAATGCCATCACCGTGCGATTTTAGAACCGTTAGCAATTTTAGTTTCTCCTTATGCACCTCATATTGCGGAAGAATTATGGAGCGCTTTAGGTCACGAAGGTTCAATTGCAACTGTTGCTTTTCCAAAATTTGAAGAAAAATATTTAGTAGAATCAGAAAAAGAATATCCAGTTTCGTTCAATGGAAAAATGCGTTTCACGATCAAGTTGCCTTTAGATTTAACCGCAGCTCAAATCGAAGAAATCGTA
This sequence comes from Flavobacterium sp., assembly GCF_036782315.1. Lineage (GTDB taxonomy): Bacteria > Bacteroidota > Bacteroidia > Flavobacteriales > Flavobacteriaceae > Flavobacterium. The sequence continues at coordinate 103,052 of NZ_DAIPZK010000006.1, read as the reverse complement.
ATGGCTGATGAAAGAACACAAAATCAATTACAAGGAAGAACACCAAACAAAGTGATTATCGTTCCAGGTAAGATTATTAATTTGGTGGGATAATTTATGGAAACAATTCAAGAACAAAACAAAACTAAAGGATTAAAATTATATTCTCAAAGAGCTATTAGTATTGCAACTTTTTTAGGCGGCCCATTAGCGGCTGGATATTTGGTAAGAGAGAATTATTTGGAATTAAATAAACCTGATGAAGCTAAAAAAGCATTTATATATGGTTTACTAACTACAGTTGCTGTTTTTGGTTTTATATTCATAATGCCTGAAAGTATTATGGAGAAAGTACCAAATCAAATAATTCCATTAATTTACACAGCAATCATTTATTATGTTGTTGAGCAAACTCAAGGGGAAACATTAAAGTTGCATAAAGAATTAGGAAATGAGTTTTATTCTGGATGGAAAGCGGCTAGAATTGGTTTTGTGTCATTGTTGCTTTTAATTACACTTATTTTTGGTTATTTTTTTCTTTTTGAAAATGAAGGAAATCTTCTTGAGTATGATAAAAAGATGGAACTTTATTCTAAAAACGAAACAGCCTCTTTAGAATTTTATAGTTTCCTTGAAACAGAAAATCAAGAAAAACTTCTTATTAGGCTGAATAGAGATGTAATTCCAAAATGGGTTGAGAACAAGCAAATTATCAAAGAAGTATCAAATTTGGATGGATTGCCAAATGAAATTATTGATAAAAACAAAATACTTTTAAATTATACCGAGTTGAGATTGCAAGCTTTTGAATTATTTAAGAAAGCAATCCAAGAAAACACCGATAATTATAATAATGAATTAGATAAAATTCATGTTCAAATAGAACAAGAATTAAATAAACTAAACGAATAAAATTTCAAAACCCAAACTCAAAAAGTTTGGGTTTTTTGTAACATTTTACATTTTTTACGTATAACTAATAAATTACAATGTCAACTTGTCATTAGAGATAATTTGGCTTAGAATTTGTTTGTAATAAAAAATAAAAAGAAAAGTTATGTTAGGATATTATGTTATGCTTGGAGCAATAGCTCTAGTAAGTTGGATTGTAAGCTCTCGTTTGAAGAGCAAGTTTGAATACTATTCAAAAATTTCTTTACGCAATGGAATGAGCGGTGCAGAAATAGCAGAGAAAATGCTTCACGACCACGGAATTTTTGATGTAAAAGTCATTTCAACACCAGGAAGATTAACGGATCACTACAATCCATTGGATAAAACTGTAAACTTATCAGAAGCAGTTTACAATCAAAGAAATGCAGCTGCGGCTGCAGTTGCGGCTCACGAAGTTGGGCATGCAGTACAACATGCTCATGCTTATAGTTGGTTAACAATGCGTTCTAAAATGGTGCCGATAGTGAATATTTCGTCAAGTATGTCGCAATGGTTAATTATGGGTGGTATTATTTTAGGTTTAGCTTCAAAATCTCCTATTGGTTTTTATGTAGCGGTTGCTGGTTTAATTTTAATGGCAATTGCAACATCATTCAGTTTTATTACACTTCCAGTAGAGTACGATGCAAGTAACAGAGCTTTAGCTTGGTTAAAAAATAAAAACATGGTAAGCCAGCAAGAGTATGCAGGTGCCGAAGATTCATTAAAATGGGCAGCAAGAACGTATGTAGTTGCCGCTTTAGGAGCTTTAGCGTCTTTATTATATTGGGCTTTCCAGATTTTAGGTTCGAGAGAGTAATTAGTTTGCTAGATATTATATTTTAAAACCCAAATTCGTTTAGAGTTTGGGTTTTTATTTGTTCTTGATTTTTAAATTTGAAATTACAATTGTATTTGTCTTTCAATTTGTTGTTCTAAAGAAATGTAGGTTTCTGTTCTCGAAACCCCATCAATAGGTTGGATTTTCTTGTTGAGTAATTGCATCAAATGTTCGTTATCGCGACAAATGATTTTTATTAAAATACTCCAATTTCCAGTAGTATAATGACATTCCAAAACTTCTGGAATCTTCTTCAATTCTTTCACCACTTCTGGATTACTTGATGCTTTTTCTAGATATATCCCGATAAAAGCCATCGTGCTATAACCCAAAACTTTCGTATCCACAATAAATTTTGAACCCGAAATCACTCCAGCTTGTTCTAGTTTTCTTAGTCGTTGATGAATCGCAGCGCCCGAAATCCCAATTTTATTCGCAATCTGTAAAATAGGTTTACGCGCATCTTCCATCAAATCACGAAGAATTTCTTTGTCAATTCCATCGATTTCAATTTGTAATTGATTTATTTTCATATGGTGTGAATTTGAAAGTAAAAATACAAAATTGATTTCAAAAGGAATAAAAAAATCCGAAACCAATTACGATTTCGGATTTTCTATTTTGAATTATAATTACTTAATTCTTTATATTTAGTGGATTGTAACCTAAATAGGGAACTTCAGTTTCTTTGAAAATTACGCCGTAATCTTCTAATTCTTTCAAGATTGGATTGTATACTTCTTTTGTAATTGGGAGTTGTACGCCTGGTGTTGTAATTTCCTTGTTTAAGATTTTTAATGTTGCTATAGCCACTGGAAGTCCAACAGTTTTTGCCATTGCTGTATACGTTTGATCGTCACCAATGCAAACCATGGTAGAATCAATTTGTTTTTTCTCGCCGTTTAATTCGTAACCAAATTTGTGATACATCACAATCATATCTTTATCATTTGGTTCTAAAGCCCATTTTTCTGACAAGATTTTTTCTAAAATTTGTGCCGGAGTTGCTTTTACTAAACCAATTTTTTTGTTTGGATTGAATAAATCGATTTCAACTAGTTTATCCCAAATAATATCATCTTGGTCAATTTTTTGCGCGTGACGTAATTTAATTTCAACAGTATCAGTCGGGTGATAAGGTAAAAACGAATTCGTAAATTCACGATACGTCATGTTTTCCGAATTGTCAATTGTGTATGAATCGTCTGTCATGCCTAATTGCACTAAAATATCCCAAGCTCTTGAATACCCAACTCTTCTGATAGTTCCTCGGTAACAAGTTAAAGCATCATCTAATCCGTAAACGCTTCTGTATTTTAAAGAATCACGATTAGCGTAAGCTTCGAATCTTCCGTAACCTTCAACTTCTAAAAACTCGGTTCTTCTGAATAATTTGGTGTAAGGGATGTATTTGTAAGTTCCTTCTTGAATAAATTTTGCAGCGCCACCTTGTCCAGCTAATACTACATTTCTAGGGTTCCAAGTAAATTTGTAATTCCATAAATTGTTGTCGCTTTCAGGAGCCACTAATCCGCCACAGAATGATTCAAATAAAATGATGTTTCCGCCTTTTTCACGAATTTCATCCAATACTTTCATTGCACTCATATGATCGATTCCTGGGTCAAGCCCAATTTCATTCATAAAGACTAACCCGTTTTCTTTAGCTGCAGCATCTAATTCTTGCATCGCTGGGCTGATATAAGATGCGGTTACCATATGTTTTTTGTAGGTAATACAATCTTTTGCAACTTCTAAATGTAAATGCGCTGGCAACATTGAAACTACAACATCTGCTTTTTGAATTTCTTCTTTTCGTTGTGCTTCATTAAAAATATCAAAAGCAATCGCTCTAGCATTTTTGTGATTTTTGGTCTTTTGTTTTGCCAATTCTTCCGACAAATCGCCAATAGTAACCTGAAGATTTTGTGCTTCGGAATGGTCTAATAAATATTTTATAAGAGATGAAGCAGAACGCCCTGCTCCAATGACTAAAATGTGTCTCATTTGGTAAAATCTGAAAATATCACACGAAGATAGTAAAATGTTATATTTATAAAAATAAATTCTTGATTTATGACATAATTTAACATAAAAACTTTTGCTATCTTTGGTCACAAATTATACAAAATGGATAAGAAAATACTGTTGGTTGCTGCTTTTTTGGGAGTTACAGCAATAATTTTAGGAGCTTTTGGTGCTCATGGTTTAAAAAAAGTACTTTCGATGGAGCAATTGGCAACATTTGAGGTAGGAGTGCGTTATCAAATGTATCATGCTTTGTTTCTTTTGTTTGTTGGAACATTTGCCTTTCTTGGAGAAAAAGAACGTACAATTATTTTTTATTTGACAATCACAGGGGTTTTGTTTTTTTCAGGTTCCATTTATTTTTTGGCAACTAATACCATCACTAATTTGAAGACAAAATTTTTAGGACCCATAACACCAATTGGAGGTTTATTCTTGGTTGCTGCTTGGGCGTACTTATTTTATACTGTTTTGTCTAAAAAACAATAATTTAAAACGGTATCTCAAATTTAATTTATAATTTTGCACTTTATTTAAAACACAACATAACCTAATTTTATGGATACGAATGCTCAAACTACGAAATCGATTTCGTTAGAAAAGTACGGAATCGTTAATGTATCAGAAATCATATACAATCCTTCATACGATTATTTATATAATGAAGAATTAAACCCAACTTTAGAAGGGTTTGAAAGAGGTCAGTTGTCAGAACTTGGCGCGGTAAACGTAATGACAGGTGAATTCACAGGTCGTTCTCCTAAAGATAAATATATTGTTAAAGATAGCGTTACAGAAAACACAATTTGGTGGAATTCTGATAAAGCAGCTAACGATAACAAACCTATTTCTCAAGATACTTGGAATGCTTTAAAAGAAACTACAGTAAAGCAATTATCGAATAAAAAATTATACGTTGTTGACGCTTTTTGTGGTGCAAACGAAAATACAAGATTGAAAGTTCGTTTCATCATGGAAGTTGCATGGCAAGCTCACTTTGTAAAAAATATGTTCATTCGTCCAACAGAAGCTGAATTAGAAAACTTTGGCGAGCCAGATTTCGTAGTAATGAACGGTTCAAAAACAAGTTTCAAAGATTACGCTGCTCACGGATTAAATTCGGAAGTATATATCGCGTTCAACTTAACTGAGAAAATCCAATTAATTGGAGGGACTTGGTACGGTGGAGAAATGAAAAAAGGATTGTTCGCTATGATGAACTATTACTTACCATTACAAGGAATTGCTTCTATGCACTGTTCTGCTAACAAAGGAAAAGATGGTGATGTAGCTGTTTTCTTCGGATTATCTGGAACAGGAAAAACTACTTTATCAACAGATCCAAAACGTGAATTAATCGGAGACGACGAACACGGATGGGATAATGATGGTGTTTTCAATTTCGAAGGTGGATGTTATGCAAAAACTATCGATTTAAGTAAAGAAAACGAGCCAGATATCTTTGGAGCAATCAAAAGAGATGCGTTGTTAGAAAACGTAACCATTGATGCAAACGGAAAAATTGATTTTAAAGATGGTTCAGTTACACAAAACACTCGTGTTTCTTATCCAATTTATCATATTGAAAATATTGTAAGACCAGTTTCTAAAGCAGGTCATGCTACTAAAGTTATTTTCTTAACGGCAGATGCATTCGGAGTAATGCCTCCTGTTTCTAAACTAACTCCTGAGCAAACAAAATATTACTTCTTATCAGGATTTACTGCTAAATTAGCAGGAACTGAAAGAGGAGTAACACAACCAGAACCAACATTCTCAGCTTGTTTTGGAAAAGCATTTTTAACATTGCATCCAACCAAATACGGTGAAGAATTAGTTAAGAAAATGGAGCAACACAATGCTACAGCTTATATGGTTAACACAGGTTGGAACGGAACTGGAAAACGTATTTCAATTAAGGATACTCGTGCCATCATTGATGCTATTTTAGATGGTTCAATTGAGAACGCAGAAACTAAAACAGTTCCAGTATTTAATTTTGTAGTTCCTACAGCTTTACCAAATGTTGATACAAATATTTTAGATCCAAGAAATACCTATCCAGATGCTGCTGAATGGCAAACAAAAGCAGAAGATTTAGCTTCAAGATTTATCAAAAACTTCGTTCAATATACAGATAACGAAGAAGGTAAATCACTAGTAGCAGCTGGTCCTCAATTGTAATCTAATGAAATTTATATAGAAAAGTCCCGAAAATTTCGGGACTTTTTTTGTTTCATATTATAAAAAACCCCAAATTCATTATTGAATTTGGGGTTTTAAGTATTTCTGAGGGGGTGATTTTATTTTCCTTTATTTGCTTCCGTAATATATTTCTCTAAAGCTCCAGTCATTGATGGAGTTCCAGGGCTAGGTGCCATAATGTCAACTCGTAAACCGTGCTCTAAAGCTTCTTTTTGAGTAGTACTACCAAAAACTGCAATACGAGTATTATTTTGTTTGAAATCAGGGAAGTTTTTAAATAATGATTTGATTCCAGTAGGACTAAAGAAGGCTAAAACATCGTAATACACATCTTTTAAATCCGATAGATCACTCATTACTGTTCTATAGAAAGTACCTTTTGTCCAATCAACTTTCAAAGCATCCAATGTAGGTGGTACATCAGCATTTAATTGATCAGAAGAAGGTAATAAGAACTTCTCGTCTTTATATTTTTTAATAAGTGGCGACAAATCAGCAAAGTCTTTTTGACCAACATAAATTTTTCTTTTTCTATAAACCACATAACGTTGTAAGTAGAAAGCTACGGCTTCAGACTGACAAAAATACTTCAAGTCCTCAGGAACTTTGTAGCGCATTTCATCTGCTACTCTGAAAAAATGATCAACAGAGTTTCTACTGGTTAATATGATAGCGGTATAGTTGTTTAAATCGATTTTTTGAGCGCGAACTTCTTTAGCAGGAACACCTTCTACGTGGATGAAAGGTCTAAAATCTATTTTGACTTTCAGTTTATTTTGAAGCTCAAAATAAGGAGAATTTTCTACTTTAGGCTCTGGTTGTGAAACTAATATTGTTTTCACTTTCAAATTTGACATATTTCTCTCTAATTTTTTGTAAACCAATTATAAATAAAATAGTAAGGTGCTATTTCAAGGGTGCAAAGATACAAAATAAAATAAAATATTTTACGTAATAGTAAATTTTGATATAATTTCAATGCAACCAAGTAAGTAGTAACGTTTATAGTGATTAGTATAATCAATAATGTCCAAAAGAACCAATTAGCATTTAATGAATTGTAAAACAAAATGATGTTTACAGGCAATAAAATGAATCCAAAATAGGCTCTATAATTGACTTTTAACAAGTTGAATTGTTCGTTGAACTCTTCAATTTTAAATGCGGTTGCAATAATTTTTTCTATTAAAAACTTAGAAAGGATAAATACCGTTAAAAAAGTAAAGATTTGGATGTAAATAATTAAATTGGTCTTTTCGGCTCTATCAAATTGATCGAGTACTAATAAAGTAAAGAAAGAAAACGAAATCAGTTGCAATACAAACATCGAAATGGTAAAACCGCTCATTAAATTACTGCTATCACGATAAATTTTAGTGTATTTATCGGAATATGCTAATCGAACAAACTCATTAAATCTTACCGATGATATGGTTTTATTAATCGCAATTATAGCCACACAAATAACAAACAAGATGGTCGCCCAGTCTTTGCTTTCAATAATTCGATCGTGTAATTGAATTGCTAACATATGAGCGCAAAATTACAAAAAATAGTGTCATTTTCATTATTATAAAATTATTAAGAATTGTCAACTAGAAATAGCTTATTTTTGCAATTAAAATATACGATTTTTTATGGCTCAAGGTGTTGTTATAATTCCTACGTTTAACGAAATTGAAAATATTGAAGCGATCATAAAGGCAGTTTTGGCTTTGCCTTCTCAGTTTCATGTTTTAATAGTAGATGATAATTCACCTGATGGTACAGCTGTAAAAGTGAAAGAAATGCAACAGGAATTTCCTTCGCAACTTCATTTAGAAGTCCGATTGAAAAAAGCAGGACTAGGCACAGCCTATGTGCATGGATTCAAATGGGCGCTTTCAAAGGGTTATACATATATTTTTGAGATGGATGCCGATTTTTCACACAACCCAAATGATTTAGAAAAATTACTAGTTGCTTGTAAAAATGGTGCTGATGTAGCTATTGGATCAAGATATTCAAACGGAGTAAATGTGGTAAATTGGCCATTAAGCCGTGTTTTGTTATCTTACTTTGCATCGGTTTATGTAAGAATGATTACTGGTATGAAAATTGCTGATGCCACAGCAGGATTCAAATGTTATAGAAGAATAGTTTTAGAAACCATTAACCTCGATAGAATTAAATTTGTGGGTTATGCGTTTCAAATAGAAATGAAATATCGTGCTTTTGTTAAGAATTTTAAGATTGTAGAAGTGCCAATCATTTTTACAGATAGAACAAAAGGACAATCAAAAATGAGCAGCGGAATTATTCGTGAAGCCGTTGTTGGAGTGATAATGCTTAGATTACGTAAAATATTTAATAGATTATAATGAGTACTTTTTTAATTCGAAATGCCAAAATTGTAAACGAAGGAGTTGTTTTTGAAGGGGATATATTAATTGAAAACGAATTTATAAAAGAAATAGCCGAAAAAATAAGTCCAAAATCCTCTGATTGTGTTATTATTGATGCAGAGGGGAGTTATGTAATGCCTGGAGCTATTGATGATCAAGTGCATTTTAGAGAGCCAGGTCTTACCCATAAAGGAACTATCGAAACAGAAAGTAGAGCAGCTATTGCAGGAGGAATCACTTCTTTTATAGAACAGCCAAATACAGTCCCAAATGCTGTTACACAAGAACTTTTAGAAGATAAATACCAAATTGCTTCTCAAACATCATATGCAAATTATTCGTTTATGATGGGAGGAACTAATGATAATCTCGAAGAAATCTTAAAAACGAATCCAAGAAATGTAGCAGGATTAAAACTTTTTTTGGGTTCTTCCACGGGAGATATGCTCGTAGATAGTTCTGCTTCATTAGAGAAAATATTTTCAAGTACTAAATTATTGATTGCTGTACATAGTGAAGACGAAACTATAGTAAAAAATAATTTAGCGAAGTACAAAGAAATTTACGGAGATGATATTCCAGTAGAAAAACATCCCGAAATTAGAAGTGTTGAAGCATGTTATAAATCAACAGAAAGAATTATTGATTTAGCTAAAAAAACTGGAGCCAGACTTCACGTTTTTCATATTTCAACCGCAAAAGAACTCGATTTATTTACCAATAAAATTCCATTAGAACAAAAACAAATTACTGCAGAAGTGTGTATTCACCATTTATGGTTTACAGATGCAGATTATGATACTAAAGGGTCTTTAATTAAATGGAATCCAGCTGTAAAAACGCAAGCAGATAAAGATGCTTTATGGAAAGCACTATTAGATGATAGAATTGATGTAGTTGCAACTGATCATGCACCTCATACTCTGGAAGAAAAATGCAATCCTTATTTGACTTGTCCTTCTGGTGGACCATTGGTTCAGCATGCTGTTGTGGCAATGTTTGAGGCACATCATCAAGGAAAAATTTCGGTAGAAAAGATTGTAGAAAAAATGTGTCACAATCCGGCCAAAATTTTCAAAATCGAAAAACGTGGTTTCATTAAAGAAGGATATTATGCTGATATTGCTATTGTAAATGCCTACTTGCCATGGAACGTGAAGAAAGAAAATATTTTATACAAATGTGGTTGGTCTCCGTTTGAAGGGTATAATTTCAAATCAAGAGTAACACATACTTTTGTTAATGGAAAATTAGTTTATCACAATGGTAAAGTAAAAGAAATTAAAGCAGGACAACGTTTATTATTTGAAAGAGAAGCATAATGAAGCAACTACTTTTTTTATGGGTTAGTTTATTGTTGTTTTCTTGTTCTAAGAACCCAGCACCTAATCCCGATAATTTATTGGATGAGGAAGTAATGGTAGATATTATTTACGATATTTCAATACTTCAAGCAATTGATGGCTCAATGCCCTACAAGCTAAATGAGTATAATATTGAAATGGATAAATATATTTTTGAAAAATATAAAATTGATAGTGTAACATACCGACAAAATCAACGCTATTATGCAGCTAATCCTCGAAAATATAAAAAAATTTATAAAAAAGTAATGGAGAGATTAGAACAAGAAAAGGCTAAAATGGATGTAGATTTAAACAAAAAAGCGGTTGAAGAAGGGAAAGCTATTTATGAGCCTGTAGAATAGTTTTTAAATAACTTTCTTTTTTTTGAAAAGTAATTTGTAATTCTGATTCAATTTTGAAAGTATCAAAAGTGGTTCTTGAATAAGAGGCAATAGCTGTATTTCGAGTTAATTTTCTTTTTCGATTTGCTATTTTTGAAATTAACCAATCCAAACGCCATGCAATTGCCATCATAGGCTTTTTTGCTTCAATGCTTGGTTTTTTTACGTTCAATTCTGCTGCAATAAAATCGAGCAATTCTTTTGTAGAAATGTTTTCGCCCACTAAAGTATAACGTTCTCCATTAACATTACTTTTCATTAATTGAATCATACATTTCACAACATCTTCAACTGAAATAATTCCAATATTACCTTTAGTATAAAATGATAATCCTTTTTTAACGGATTGAATAATTACATCACTTCCTTTTTTTGGAAAGCCATATCCAAAAATTACACCCGGATTCACAATTACGACTTCTAAACCTTCTTGATGTCCACGCCAAACTTCCATTTCAGCACCGTATTTCGTAATAGCATAATCACTGTGCAATTCTTCTGGATTCCATTCGGTTTCTTCTGTGATAGTAGTTTCGTGTTCTTTGGGGTTTCCTAAAGCTGCAATTGAACTTACGTGACAAAGTTTTTTGATGCCAAAATCAATACAACAATTCACTACGTTAGCAGTTCCTTCAATGTTAATTTTTCGAAGTTCGTCTTCGTCGCTCGGGTCAAACGAAATCAAAGCAGCACAATGATAAACATGAGTGACATTTTCAAAAGCAATTTCTAGCGAAGGAATATCCGTAATGTCGCCTTTTGCCCAATGAATTTTATCAAAAAGCGCGGTTTGATTATGAAAAGCAAAAACATTTTTGACTTTTTCAATTTGTTTATCCGAACGAAATAATGCTTTTACTTCCTCATTTTCTTGAAGAAGTTGCACTAATAAATGCGAACCTACTAATCCTGTTGCTCCTGTGACTAAAATCATGTTGTAAAAATAGCAATTCTTTTAAAAACGGACTAACTTTTAAACCTTCAAACTTTTAAACTTTTAAACTAAAAACTATCTTTGCCCAAATTATTTTAAAATCATGAAAAATTTTATTGAAGAAGTGACTTGGAGAGGAATGCTCCACGACGTAATGCCAGGCACAGAAGAACATTTGATGGAGCAGATGCGTGTGGCGTATGTGGGTATTGATCCAACCGCCGATTCATTGCATATAGGACATTTAGTTGGAGTAATGTTGTTGAAACATTTCCAATTGAGTGGTCATAAACCATTGGCTTTAGTTGGTGGAGCAACCGGAATGATTGGTGATCCATCAGGGAAATCTAATGAAAGAAATTTATTAGACGAAGCTACTTTGCGTCACAATCAAGAAGCGATTAAAGCACAATTGGCTCGCTTTTTAGATTTTACTTCTGCGGAAGCAAACGCTGCCGAGTTAGTAAACAACTATGATTGGATGAAAGAATTTTCTTTTCTAGATTTCATTCGCGATGTAGGAAAACACATTACTGTGAACTACATGATGGCGAAAGATTCGGTTAAAAAACGTTTAACTGGAGAAACTTCAGAAGGAATGTCGTTTACAGAATTTACATACCAATTAGTGCAAGGTTACGACTTTTTACATTTATACCGTGCTAAAAAATGTACGCTGCAAATGGGAGGAAGTGATCAATGGGGGAACATTACTACCGGAACCGAATTAGTTCGTAGAATTGAATCAGGTAAGGCATATGCGTTAACTTGTCCGTTGATTACAAAAGCAGACGGAACAAAATTCGGAAAATCTGAAGGCGGAAATATTTGGTTAGATGCAGAAAGAACTTCGCCTTATAAATTTTACCAATACTGGTTGAACACTTCAGATGTTGATGCTGAAAAGTACATTAAGATTTTCACCTTCTTAGATAAAGAAACCATTGAAAAACTAATTGCAGAACATAACGAAGCGCCTCATTTAAGAGCGTTACAAAAACGTTTAGCAGAAGAAATTACTGTAATGGTACATTCTAGAGAAGATTTAGAAAATGCAATTGCTGCTTCCAATGCTTTTTTTAGTCCATCAATGGAGGAATTGAAAAAGTTAGATGAGAAAACCTTTTTAGAAGTGTTTGATGGCGTTCCTCAAGCTGAAATTTCAATGGAAGATTTGAATGCTGGTTTGGATATGATTGCAGCTTTAGCAGCAAAAACCAACTTCTTAGCTTCTAATAGTGATGCTCGTAGAGAATTGAAACAAAACTCGATTTCTTTAAATAAAGAAAAAGTGGGTGAAGATAAAATCATTACTAAAGAAGATTTAATCAATAATCAATTCTTGTTATTACAAAAAGGAAAGAAAAATTATTACGTAATAAAGGTTAAATAACCATCAAATTACAACCACGAATATCAGAATGATCAAAACGTCCCAACACTTCGAAAGAATGGTTGGGATGTTTTTTGCCCAAATCTTGAGTAGCAATAAACGAACACGAATTGATATTGGCTAAATCAATAACGTTAATTCCGCCTGTTTTTCCTTCGGAAACATAAGTTAAGGCATCTTCGGTATCGCGAATAAGAATTTGCATCCATGGCGGACATTCGAAAACACCATCACCAAGAGAATACGCTTGCGAAAGTAATTCCGTCATACCATATTCGGAGTGAATTTTAGAAACTCCAAATCCATTGCATAAAAGCGAATGCAATTCTTCACGAATCATTTCTTTTCGTTTGCCTTTCATACCACCAGTTTCCATGATGATGAGGTTGCCTCCTAATTCCGTAAGCGGAAATGAAGTAGCTTGCGCATATTCGATTAGGTCTAATAAAGCATAAGTTACTCCGATAAGAATCGTGTTTTGTCCTTCTTTGTTTAGTTTTTCTATTTTCTGCAAAAGTTCATTATGGTTATGCAAATAAAACCCAGAATCTGTATGATTACTGCTTTGAATTAAATCTTCCACCATATAAATCAAGGAAGAACCTTCGCGCTCTAAATAGGAAGGAAGTAAAGCTAAAACGCAATAATCTTCAATATTTCCGTAGAATTCTGAAAAGCCTAAGCGATAACTCATTTCATACCAACTTACATCGGTAACTAAATGTTTGCTGGTTTGCATTCCGGTTGTACCACTACTTGTAAAAATTTGTTCTACTGGTTCAGATGAACTTAAAACGTTATGACTTTTAAAAAACTGAATCGGTAAAAATGGGATTTCGGTTAACGATTTCACATTTGTTTTGTTTTTCTTTAAGAAGTTGCAAAATTGTTGGTACACCAAATTAGTATCGTACTGATGACGAAATACTTTTAAAGTAATTTTTTCAAATTCTTTTTTTGAGCCAATTTGGAAAATATCTTCTTGTGAAATCATATTGCAAAAATAACAAACAAATTGGTCATAATTAAAAAAGCACCAACTTTCGTTGATGCTTTTCTCTATTCTTATCATGCTGTCCCGAAGCTTCGGGATATTTCAGCATCTAAATTATTTAATAACTAATTTTCTTGTAGCAGTTTTTCCTTCTTCGGTGATTTTAACCATATATACACCTGAAGCTAGATTACTAACATCAACTGCAGTATTGTTAACTTTTGTTGATAATACTTCTTTGCCTAAAACATTATAGATTTTTACATTCATTTCTGCATTAGCATTTGAAGAAATAAATAATGTATTTCCTGATAATGGGTTTGGATACATTGTTAAACCTTCAATTTGGTTTGAATTTGTGCTAAGTGTAGAATACTTTACTGCTACATTATCAAAGTACCATTTACCATTGCTTCCGTTGTACCCACCACCTTGAACTTGCTCGTATTGTGTTCCTCCATTTGGGTTAAAAATAGATACCACTCTAAATGCAAAGTTAGGATTGTTGTCACAGGTTGCAGGAAATGTTAAAGTAACAGGTAAAAAGCTTGATGTTAATCCGCCGTTATTGTTTCCTAAAATTAACCAATTTGTTCCGTCAATGGTATATTGATATTGTTGCCATTTTGAAGATTGATTGTGGCCATAAGTGTCGAAAGTTACTGTAATTCCAATATAACCAACTGTGCTAGTTGCAAATTGAATTCCTGCTGTACCAGAACCAGCATTTACCAAAGGGAAATCTGCGAATCCTAGAGCTTGAGTTCCTGCATTGTTAACGTAAATAGGGCTTCCGCATCCACCTACAAAACTCAAAGTTCCTGTTCCTGAAGAAGGGTTTAATGTGCTTAAGTCAAAATTCCAACCCGCAAAGGAAGTTTGTGCTTGAGATACTATTGTTGAAAATAATAATGTCAATAGTAAAAGAGAGTAGTTTTTTTTCATTTTTTTGTTATTAGATTATTTTTCTTGCAAATTTATAATGTTTTGTAAGAAAAGACAGAATTTTTTTAGTTTTTCGATGAAGTGTTTGATATTTCCGATAAATAAAAAAGCACTAACATTTGTTAGTGCTTTTTATGTGTCTTGTGAGATTATTTTATTTAATAACTAATTTTCTAGTAGCAGTTTTACCTTCTTCTGTTATTTTAACCATATATACACCTGAAGCTAAATTGCTTACATCAACTGTAGTATTGTTAACTTTTGTTGATAACACTTCTTTACCTAACACATTATAGATTTTCACATTCATTTCTGCATTAGCAGTTGAAGTAATAAATAATGTATTTCCTGATAATGGGTTTGGATACATTGTTAAACCTGGAATTGAATTTGAATTTGTGCTAGCTACTGCTTGCGGAGTAACAGCAGCCCAAGTATTAGCTACTCTAATTTCGTCGATTTCAATATTACCAGTACCAGCTGTAGCATTACCACCTTGACGAATCACAAATCCAGCAATTTGAGCTGGCGCAGCGGTTGTTCCTGTAACGTTAGTTACTGTTGCAGCAGGTTCGGTAGATCCTGGTGTTGGATTAACAAATAGGCTTGCTGTGTTTGTTGCTAAATCATATTTTACAACAAAAAGATAAGTTGTGTTGATTGATAAATCTGTTGATATAAATGTTGGAGTTGCAGTTCCTCCACTATTATTCAAAACACCAACTAAAAAAGTACCTGTAGTAGATCCTTTTTTGAAGTAAATTCTTCCTTGAAAAGCTGTTGTTGATGCGCTTGCTACTGAAGTAAGAGCTAAACCGTAGTCTCCTGTTGTAGCATTTGCCGTTAATTGAGTGTCATCTAATACTTTTACCAAACTCGAAAAGTAAATAGTTCCTGTTAAAGAAGATGTTAAAGGGAAATTCACATCCTCTCCATTGCCTGCAACCATTGACGTTCTATTTCCTGTTGAAGCTAACAAACCGGGATATGCTAAACTACTTCCATTATCACTTGGAGTTGTAAGAATCGTTAATTGTCCAGCAGTTCCACTATGTGTTGTCCATCCATTTGCATTTAAAGCTCCAGTTCCAGAAAAAGGAATATACGTTTGTCCAAAGCTTATTAAAGAAATGAATGCAATAGATAAAGTGTAAAGTTTTTTCATTTTGTCATTTTTTAATTTATGGTACAAAGATACAAAACAAATTAATTTTCTTACTAAGAAAAATATGTTAAGTTTAAATTAATTTTTTTACTTAATGGTAAATAACTAGTTGATTATGAGTTTTCTGGTAGCTGTGGCGTCGCCTTCTTTAATTTTGATAATATAAACACCAGCAGCTAAGCTACTCACATTTACTTCTTTTGAAGTAATGGCGGTTTCTAGTACTTTTTTACCTAAAACATTAAAAATTTCTACCTTTTTGTCTAACGAAGATTTTGAGGTAATGTAAATCTTACCAGTATTAACAGGGTTTGGGTAAATGGATAAGCCTTCAATTGTAGGTTCTTGAATTTTGGTTGCAACAGAAGATTTGTTTTCTTGAGCCTGAAGACTAAAAGAAAACAAAAACATTAGAATAAAAATATATAAGTAATTTTTTTTCATGTTCAACCTAAATACAATTACAAAGATATAAAAAATATACCAATTATGGTGCCAAATAAAAAATCCCTCAGGTAGAGGGATTTAATTGATTTTAAAAGTACTTATTGTAATAAAGACATACCTCCAACAGTAGACCATGCGCCGTTAGTAATAGTTGCTCCAGTAGCAGCATTACTAGTGGTATATTGTCCAGAAGGGAAGGATACACTTACCGAACCAGCTCCTGCAAATTCTGATGTGCCATCATTAATCTTAACTGTTGTTAATTTAATTTTATTTCCAGTAACTTGATCGGTGCTTGTAGCTGCGTCTTGAATTCTTACTGCTGTAGCGCCAGCAGTGGTATAACCAGAAATTACAATGTTTGTAAAATCTCCATTACCTTGCTTTTTAAATTGGATTGCATCATATTCAGCAGCTGAAGAACCTCCTTCTGTGTTTGTACCTGCTGCTCTTTTTAAGGTAATATTAGCTACAACAGGCCAATATGCGTTGTTGTTATTTGAAGCTTCGATTTCCATTCCAAAGTTTCCAGTCCCTGTTTGGTAAGCATACCAATTGGAATTGTTTTGACCTCTCCATCCATCTTGCCAGTCAAAAGAGTCATCATAGTTTCCGTAAGAAATTAGGTTAGAAGCGCTAACAGTTCCGCCATAAAATTCAAATCCGTCATCAGCACCTTTATATGCTACTAAGTTTTCTAAAATTGTTCCAGTTCCAACAGAATAAAATGAAAAAGCATTCATTTCACTTGTTCCATCTGTAATTTTTTTACCTGCAAACTCTACTCTTACATAACGTAAAATACCACCATTATGAGCAGCATTTGTTCCTCCATATGTTAAGTTTAATCCGTCTTCTGAAGTTTTAGTCGAAGTTCCCCCTGCACCATTAATTGGAGCATCTCCATACATAATAATACCACCCCAAGATCCAGGAGTTTGAGAACTTTCTGTTAAAACAATTGGTTGAGAAGCAGTACCATTCATTATTAATTTACCGCCATTTTTTACTAATATAGCATCAACGCCATTGGCTCCGTTTGCAGTAATTGTAGAACCAGCATCAAAAGTTACTGTTACTCCGTTCTCAATTGTGTAGATTCCATTTAAAGTATAGTTACCAAATGCAAATGTTCTGTTTGTTGTTGCAGAACCCGATATTTCTCCCTCTACAGGTTGAACAGTTCCTTCATCATCACTTGTTGAGCAACTAGTGAATATTGTAGCTAAAATTGATAAGCTTAATAAAATTTTTTTCATAATCTTAATAGTTTTGTTGTTTTAAATATTTGATACAAACTTACTATCGCTTTGTTTTCTGAACGTTTCGGTTGTATTATTTAATAATTATTTTAATATCACAAAAAAGTAAATGAAATGTTGATTAAATGTAAACAAGAAGAGCAGCTTATGCTGCTCTATCTTTTAGAATTTATAAGAGGCTCCTAATGAGAATCCAGTTCCGCGTTTGTAGCTTTGTACTGTTAAAGAATTTTCAGATACAGGAATTTGACTTTCATCACCCAATACTCTCTCGTATGTTGGATTCAATAAGTTATCGATTGATAATTTTACATCCCATGCTTTGTTTATATTTTGACTCCAAATCAAATCTAATTTATGAAAAGGTTTTTCATAAACATGATCTAATCCCGCGATTCCTACTGCGTAAATTCTCTCTCCATATACTCCATAAACTAGAGTTGCAGTATTTGTCCATTTCTCAGAAAATTTAAAATCATATTTCAAGTCGGCATTCACTAACCAGTTGGATGCTCCTTGTAATTGACGTTTTTCAAATGTGTCAAAGTAAGCACCATTTTCTCCTCTATTTGTTTCAGCAATAGCTTCTGTGTGCATAATAGAAGTATTGAATCCAAAAGACGCTCCTTTTAAATTGTAATTTAATCTGCTTAATTGAAGAATAGTTTCAAATTCTAAACCTAAAAGAGTAGCTGATTTGTTATTGTAATATGCAACTTGTTGACTACTTGAAGCATTATCAAATGTACGCTCAATTGGATTTTCAATGTATTTACCAAAAGCTGTTACTGCGAATATTTCATCTTTTGTTGGAAAGACTTCAAATTTTAAATCAACATTGTTGTTTGTACTATTTACAAGTAATTCATTTCCTCTTTCTGACGTACCATCTGCGTTTATATAGGTAATTGGTAAAGATTCGAAAAGTACAGGACGTGTTATTGTTCTACTTGCTGCGAATCTTATATTTTTTGTTTCACTTACAGCATATTTTAAGTTTAATGAAGGTAGAATGTCTAACTGGTTTGTTTCAATTTTTCTGTAAGGACTCCCGATTGGATCAATGATTTTTCTGTATTTCAAATCTCTAATTGTGTTTTCGGCTCTTAGTCCAACATTAAGTTCTAGTTTAGGAGCAATATTATAAGTGATATTCCCATAAAAACCATCTACTCGGTTGTTAATTTTAGTTTTATATTCTCCACCTGTTTCTTCTCTAAATGAAATCTCATTATTGGCTATTGCATTTTGAACAAAAGAATCAATATTATTTACATTAACAATACTAGCGGGTAAATTTGCATTGTTTGGCAAACCAGCAATAAAGCGATAGGAAGTTTTCATGTATTCTGCATATCCGTTATAACCGAATGCAATTTTGTTTTGTTTGTCTTCGTTTTTACCAAATTTATAGTTGTATTCCATTAAACCAGACATGTGAAAATTGTTTTCAACATCTAAAAATTGACGTATAAAATTATTACTTCCAAAACGCACTTCAATATCTTCTTCATTAACTATTGTTCCGTTGATAAATTTTCTGTCAGGTTGATTAAATTTTGTTCTTGTATACGATAAACCACCTTTTAATGAGTGTTTACCATCTTTAGATAATTTATATTCCGATTGAATTTGATTTGCAAAATAATTTGATTCGTCGTATTGGTTTAATCTTATAAGTTCATTGTTTTGAACTAAACCTCCAGTAAAACCTCTTTGATCTTGAATTAGGTTTTCTGTAGCTTTTATAAATAAAGAATTAGTAGTTATCTTTAATCTATCTGATTTAAAGTTTAGTGAAAATAAAGCAGAAGCTTGTGTTCCAAATTTGTATTGAGATTTTCTTAAATCATTTTGATATATACCTTGACCGTTTTGAAATATTCTGTCAATTCCCTCTCTATATTGATATTTATTATCAAAATTAGCAGAAATAAAATAATACATTCGGTAAGGTTTTTTTCCGACATCAAATTTATTAGCGTGTGTTACTCCAAAGCTAGTGTTTAGAGGAGAACTAATTTTATTTACATTCCATGTCGATTCAAAATTGTTATTGATTTGTCCGTTTGGTATTGATCCAAATCCAGAAGGTAACGCTCTTTCTTGCCCACCAAATCCAAAAAAACTTTTAGAATTATCAGCATCAGAAGATATTAAAAAATCGCGCATATTATTGTTAGTTACATAACCCACTCCATAACTGATCTTAGTATAACTTTCTGTGGGTTGTGTTGTATTAATATCGATAGTGGCTCCAGCAAAATCTCCATAGACATTTGGATTAAATGTTTTGAAAATATCCATATATCCTACAATATCAGTTGGAAATAAATCTAAAGGGATGATTTTCTTAAACGGACTATTTGAAGGAACTGCTAAGTTATTAATCAATAAATTATTATAACGATCTTCTAAACCTCTAATGAAAAGCCCTCTCGATTCTACTTTTGTAATTCCAGTCACTTTTGTTAAACCGGTTTCAACATTGCTAATCCCTTTTCTAGACATTTCCTGAGCTCCAATGCTTTGTTTAATTTCAACCGCTTTTAATTGTTCTTGTAATAAAGCGCTTTCTTTTTCTTTTGAAACCACTTGAACAATTTCAACATCGTTTAATTGCACTCCACTTGGTTCTAGTGTGTAATTAATTACTTTTTTCTCATTTGCTTTAATTGTAAATGGTATTTCTTTTGTTTCATATCCTAAATATCCAATTACTAATGTATAGCTTCCTGGTTTTAATGAAATAGAATATTTTCCATTTACATCTGTAGAAGTTCCTTGTTTGGTTCCTTTAACTATTATGTTAGCAAAAGCTAAAGGTTCGTTGTTAAATTCTTTGTCTAAAATAGTTCCAGTTACAGTTCCATTTTGAGCAAACATTGCTACCGAAAAGAATAATGACAATAATAAAAAACGTAGTTTCATGTTATGTTGTTAAATTTTGGTGCAAAGGAACTGCTGAAGTGTTATAGTAAAGTTACTTGCCTGTTATGAATTAGTTGCTAATGCGTTACCGAATTGTTAATAGATTAAATAATTGTAAACTCCTTTGAACATTTTATTTTATCTTTACCTTTACAAACCAAAACATAACAAATTTTGTAATGAAGAAAAAAGACATTAAGATCTTATTGGTTGATGATGAGCAAGATATCTTAGAGATTGTAGGGTATAATCTTTCTCAAGAAGGCTATCAAATTGTAACGGCTTCAAATGGAAAGGAAGCTATAACAAAAGCAAAAAAAGAACAGCCGCACTTAATTATTATGGATGTCATGATGCCCGAAATGGACGGAATGGAAGCCTGTGAAAACATCAGGAAAATTCCAGAACTTCAAGATACAATCATTACTTTTTTAACTGCTCGTTCTGAAGATTATTCGCAAGTAGCTGGTTTTGACGCTGGAGCTGACGATTACATTGCAAAACCCATCAAGCCAAAAGTTTTGGTAAGTAAAGTACAAGCATTATTAAGAAGATTAAAAGGTGTTGAAGGTGTTTCGTCAACGACAACTTTAACGGTAGGAAATATCGAAATCAACAGAGAGGAATACAAAATTATCAAAGATGGTGAAGAAATCATTTTGCCTCGCAAAGAATTTGAATTGTTCTATTTATTAGCTACAAAACCTGGGAAAGTATTCACTCGCGAAGAAATCTTAGACAAAGTTTGGGGTAACGAAGTTGTAGTTGGAGGAAGAACTATCGATGTTCACATTAGAAAATTAAGAGAAAAAATTGGAGATAACTTCTTTAAAACCATTAAAGGAGTAGGATATAAAATCGAGTTTTAATGCAATTAAAATTTAAAAAATCTTATAAGTTCGCTTTAAAGTCATCGTTATATGTAACCTTGTTCTTTTTAGCGACTATTTTTTTATATCATTTTTTTATTCAATCTTTAAATTTAGTTTTTGTAACAGCTTTTTCGATAATTTTTTATGTAGCCACTTTTTTTCTAATTCAATTTAGAGTAGAACATTTCATTTATAAGCAAGTAAAGAAAATATATGATGATGTTTCGTTGTTGGAAAATACTTCTTATGTAAACCAACCCGTAACTACTGATATGGCAACTTTAACAAGAGAAGTGAAAAAATTTGCTCGAGATAAAAAATTAGAAATTGAAACCTTAAAAATCAAAGAAGAATACCGAAAAGAATTCTTGGGAAACGTTTCGCACGAATTAAAAACACCTCTTTTTACCATTCAAGGCTATTTATTAACACTTTTAGATGGCGCAATGGATGACAAAAATATTCGGAAAAAGTATTTAGAACGTGCAGAAAAAGGAGTAGAACGCCTAATTTATATCGTGAAAGATTTGGATATGATTACCAAATTAGAAGTAGGCGAAATCAATCTAGAAGTAACTCGTTTTAATATTGTTGAGGTAATTCAAAACGTGTTTGATTTGTTTGAAATGAAAGCTGCAAACAAGAATATTACATTGACTTTTGATATGAAATATCCCAAACCTATTTGGGTAATGGCGGATCAAGAAAAAATCCAACAGGTAGTAACGAACTTAGTAGTAAATTCCATCAAATACGGTAAAAAAGGAGGAACTACCGAAGTAGGTATCGAAGATTTAACCAAAAATAAAGTAATCGTTAGAATTACCGATAACGGAGAAGGAATTGCCAAACAAAATATTCCACGATTGTTTGAACGTTTTTACCGTGTAGATAAAAGTGGAGCAAGAAGCGAAGGCGGTTCTGGTTTGGGATTAGCAATTGTGAAGCACATCATCGAAGGTCACGATGAAAAAATCTATGTAGAAAGCCAAATTGGAATAGGTTCAGAATTTTCATTTACTTTAGAAAAGACGAAATAATTCATTCCAATTCGGGTTTACCGAAAAATCTTTAAATCCTTTATAAAAATGAATTTTTTCCAGTTTGGAAGCTTTGAATTTCTCTTGTTTGCAACTAGGTGCTACAATTTCCGATTTAAATTTTTTAGCCAAATATTCTTGTTCGTATTGCCCTGGCGTCGGAATAAAAAACGCTTTTTTCTCCAATTTTGCCAAATCCATGACCGTTGTATAACCTGAACGGCAAACCACAAATTCACTTTCGTTAAAAGCAGTGCTTAACTGTTCCGAATTCATGAAATTGTAATAGGTAATCGAATTTACTTTCTCAATTTGTTGTTGTGATTCTACAATTCCTTTTACGAAAAGAATTTCTTTGTTACTGCTTTCTAATTCTTTGATGAGTTTCTCTTCCATTAAAGTGCGTTGTGGTTCTGGTCCAGACAATAAGACCATAATGTCATATTTAATTGGTAGTGATTTTTTTTCAATGCGACTTAATGGACCTATATAAGAAACGTTATCCATCATTGTTACAGGATGACCTAATTTTCCAGATAAATTTTCTGCACCAGAAACATCAGGAACCCAGCAAGCATCAAATTTTGAAATATAACGCGAATGTAATCTAGTTGTTAACCAAGAGGTTTTTCCTGAAAGTACATTCAATTGATGCGTAATAAAAATAGAAGGTACTTTTGATGAGTATACTCCTAACCGATTATCACTAATTACACCATCAATTTCGTAATTTTCAACAATCTTATTAATTTTTGATTTTTCTTTTTTAATAGCCAAAATCATTTTTGGGATTTGAAGTGCCAATTTCCATTTGAAGTTTTTGCCTTTTTCAGCATATTTAATGTTATATGCTGGCAATTCAATATTAATTAGTTTTGGAAATTCTTTTTTTAATAAAGCTAAAGCTACTCCGTCAGAAGCAATAATGGGTTCAAAACCATTTTCTTCTAATGCTTTTATAATTGGAATACATCGTGTGGCATGTCCTAAACCCCAGTTTAATGGCGCTATGAGTATTTTTTTCTTCATTTATTTTTTCAAAACCGCAATGAATTGTTCAGCTAATTTATTTTCATCTTCAAAATTATATTCATTTTCATTCGAATTATAGCTTCTATCATGTTGGTATAATTTCCATTTTTTGTTATTGTATTCTAATGCGGTTAAATTTTCAACCCAATCTCCTGAATTCAAATAAAATGTTTGTCCTTTTTCATTTTCCATAAACTCAATTTTAGGTTCATGAATATGACCACAAATTACATAATCGTAGCCGTTTTCTATTGCCAAATCCACACAAACATTTTCAAAGTTAGTAATAAATTTAACAGCAGATTTCACATTATTTTTAATTTTCTTGGAAAGTGAATAGGGTTCTTTGTTAAATCGGGCTAAAACCCAATTGATAAATCGGTTAATTAAAATAAGCATATCGTAACCCCAACCACCTAATTTTGCTAACCATTTTGCTTGTGTTATGGAAGCATCAAAAACATCACCATGAAAAATCCAAGCTCTTTTATGGTCTAACTCCAATACGAGTTTGTCAATTAAACTGATGTTTCCCATATGTAAATCGGTAAATTTTCTAAGAAATTCATCATGATTTCCTGTAATGTAATAAACTTTTGTCCCTTTGGTACTCATCGAAATAATCTTCTTAACCACCTCTAAATGTTTCGAGGGAAAATAAGATTTTCTAAATTGCCAAATATCAATAATATCGCCATTCAGCACTAAAGTTTTAGGTTTTATCGAAGACAAATAATCTAATAATTCTTTGGCATGGCAACCATAAGTTCCAAGATGAACATCAGAAATAACAGCCACTTCAACTTTACGCTTCTTCAAAATATAAATTTTAAGCAAAAGACTAAAACGTATCTAATGTTAAGGTTATTGAAACATTATTAAAAGTTTATTTGTGGTCCTAATTATTTGCTTAATTTTGCCCAAAATAAATTTAGAAGTGGGAAGTAAAAACAAATTAAAGCGATTTAAAGAAAACGAAACGTTTACTAATGTGTTCCAACCAACAAGAGAAGAAGTGGTAGGAGATCAATTTCCGTTGAAAGGAAAATGGAGTAGCGATTTCTTTAAAAATGATAATCCAATTGTATTAGAACTAGGTTGTGGAAAAGGAGAATACTCTGTTGGATTAGCCGAAAGATTTCCTGAAAAAAACTTCATTGGAATTGATATCAAAGGTGCAAGATTTTGGCGTGGTGCGAAAACAGCCGTTGAAACTGGTATGAATAATGTGGCTTTTGTGAGAACACAAATTGAGTTAATCCATCATATTTTTACTGAAAATGAAGTGTCTGAAATTTGGATTACTTTCCCAGATCCGCAAATCAAATACAAAAGAACGAAGCACAGAATGACGAATGCTGACTTCTTAGAACGATACAAAAAAATCCTAAAACCAAACGGATTGATGCATTTAAAAACAGATTCAGAATTTATGCATGGTTATACATTAGGATTATTACATGGTTTAGGTCATGAAGTAATTTATGCCAACCATAACATTTACAAAAACGAAGGAGCACCAGCAGAAGTAACAGGAATTCAAACGTTTTACGAAAGTCAATATTTAGAAGTAAACAAGCCAATTACCTATATTAAATTCAGAATTAAGTAATTTTTGTTACATTCATTTCAATATTCTTCCTTACTTTTGGTAAAAATCAAGTTATGACATTTCTTTTGGCTATTTTTTTAGGGTTGATAATTTCTATTGTAGGAATCATCATTCCGGGTATGTTGAATATGACAATTGCAAAAATCAGTATTAAAGAAAGTCAAAAACAAGCTTTAAATTTTGCTTTTGGAGCCGTAGTTGTGGTTTTTATTCAAAGTTTTTTAGGAACTTATTTTGCTAAATTTTTAGATGCCAACCCAATTTTTAGTGAAGGATTAAAAAAAATAGGAACAATTATTTTTATTGGATTAACTGTTGCTTTTTTCATCATGGGATTAAATGCCAAAAAGAAAAAAGAAATTGAAGTGAAGATTGATAAAAAAAGAAATCGTTTTCTTTACGGAATGGCATTATCTTCTTTTAATATGTTTGCAATTCCATGGTATGCTCTAACTAGCTTAATGATGGCTTCAAAAGAATTATTTCAATATGATATCATTTCAATTCTTTTATTTGCCTTTTCGGCAGCTTTAGGAACCTATTTTGTGTTTTATTTGTATGCCAAATTCTTCAAGAAAATTGAACATAAGCTTACTTTTATAGTCCAAAATATCAATTTCTTAATTGCGGCATTAACTGGAATTGTTGCTATTTCTTCCTTGTATAAGATGTTTTTTTAATATTTGAAAAATTCAACTTCAAATAACGACAACTTTTTTGAACGTGTTTACGAGATCGTTCGCCAAATTCCAGAAGGGAAAGTAACTTCTTATGGAGCTATTGCAAAAGCACTTGGAGCCGCTCGTTCTGCCCGAATGGTGGGTTGGGCCATGAATGCATCTCATAACTTAGAAGATGTACCTGCGCATCGAGTTGTCAATAGAATTGGAATGCTTTCTGGTAAACATCACTTTGAAGGCACAAATCTGATGCAACAACTTTTAGAAAATGAAGGTATCAAAATAATTGATAATCAAATTGTTAATTTTGATACCCATTTTTGGGAACCTAAACCTAATAAATAACGATTATTTTTAGTTTTTTGTCTTCTATTCTAAAGTTCAGCCTTTCTTAAAATAATACTAAACTTTTCAATTAAACGTGACAATTGTCATGTTGCACGTTTTTTTTTCGTCCGAAATTTGTCCTATAAAATTAATACAATTAATAGTTCGATAAAATTTTGGTATTATGAGCAAATTAAAAACACAGTTCGGAGCATTACTTACACTTTTACTAGTGATAAGTTATTCTAACACATTAGTCGCTCAAGAGTCTAAAGTAATCTTACCCGAGAGTAAATTAACCGTATTTGGAACTTCAAATCTTCATGACTGGGAAATAGAAGCTAAAGCAATGAGTGGAAAAGCTGCTTTTGTAATTGATGGAGCAGATTTAACAGCAATAAAAAGTTTAGATTTTGCAGTTGAAGTAGAACAATTAAAAAGCGGTAAAAGCGGAATGGATGAAAATACATTTAAAGCTTTAAAAAGCAAAACGTACAAAACCATTAATTACAAATTAGTAAATGTTGCAAAAATTAGTGAAACAGCAGCAGGTAGTTTTGTGGTGGAAACACAAGGTGACTTAACAATAGCCGGTGTTACTAAAAGAATTAATCAAACATTTACAGTTAAAATCGTAGGGAAAAAAGCCATTTTTTCTGGAAAAACAAAAATTGACATGACCGTCTTTGAGATTAAACCCCCTACAGCATTAATGGGTACTATAAAAACAGGAAAAGAAGTAACAATTGATTTTAAAGTAACATACAATTAAACACAAATAAGAACTTATAACTAAAACAAATATTAAAAAATTAAGTCATGAGAACATTTATTAAATTTTCGTTAGTAATAGCGGCCTTAGGTCTTGGAACAGGCATTCAGGCTCAAAATAGAGATTTAGACAATTTCAGACAACCCGATAAAAGAGGGATTAATGTTTTTGAAAGTCCAAAAGATACAGCATCTACTTTTGATGGTGTAAAAGTAAGAGTGGGAGGAGCTTCAACATTGCAATATCAAGCAATTGATCATGAAAATGCTACTGGAGCCGCTGCTTTAATTCCAATTACAAATAATTTTAATTTGGCTACTGCTAATTTGGATTTAGATGTCGCTTTAGCAAAAGGACTTAGAATGCATTTAAGAACATATCTATCTTCTCGTCACCATCCAGAACCTTATGTAAAAGGTGGTTATTTCCAAATTGACAACTTAGATTTCATTAAAGAAGGTTTGGCTTCTGATTTAATGAAAAATGTAACGATTATGTTTGGACATATGGAGACTAATTATGGTGATGCACACTTTAGAAGAACAGATAATGCACAAGCTTTATACAATCCTTTTGTAGGGAATTATATTATGGATTCTTTTACAACTGAGGTAGGGGCAGAAGTTTATTACAGAAAAAATGGTTTTTTAGCAATGTTAGGAACAACTAACACTAAATTAAATCAAGATGTAAAAGACGATGTAGTAAATGGAAATCCAAGTCCTTCTGTTGTTGCTAAATTAGGTTACGACAAACAAATTAATACTGATTTAAGAGTTAGATTTACAGGATCATTATATAATACAGCTTGGGCAACACGAACTTATTTATATGCTGGAGATAGAGCCGGATCAAGATATTACTTTGTAATGGCACCACCAACAACAGGAACACCACCTGTGGCAACAACTGGAGCAAATGTATTTACTACAGGACGTTATAACCCTAATTTTAATAATAAATTAACTGCAATTATGTTTAACCCATTTGTTAAATATAAAGGTTTAGAGTTCTTTGGAATGTTAGAATTAACAAACGGTAAAAACATTAACGAAACTGATAGAAGAAAAGCATCTCAATACGGAGCGGAATTGTTATATAGATTTGGAAATAATGAGAATTTCTACTTCGGAGGTCGTTACAACACAGTATCAGCTGAAGATGTTTCAGGTAAAGATATCGATATTACAAGATTCAACATTGGTGGCGGTTGGTTTATGACAAAAAACATTTTAGCTAAAGTGGAATATGTAACTCAAAAATATGAAGGATTTGCAACTGGAAATATTTTAGATGGAGGTAAATTTAGTGGATTTGTTGCTGAGGCAGTGATTAGTTTCTAAAATAAAATAAGTAAACTTAAAAGCGGAAGGCTAAATTGCTTTTCGCTTTTATTTTCAGATTATGAAAACAATAGGTATAATAGCAGTTTTTATTCTTTTGAGTTTTGGTTTCTCTAAAAATCAGTCTAAGGTTAAAATAACCAATAAAAGTGAAGTAATTATTAAGGGAAAATCAAATGTTAATAGTTTTGAATGTAAATACGATTCTGATTTTATCGAGAATGATTTACAAGTTTCAATTTCTAGAAACAACTCAAAAATTCAGTTAGAAGGAGCTAAATTAGCTATTAAAAGCGCAGGTTTTGATTGTGCTCACAAAATGATAACAAAAGACTTTAAATCATTATTAAAAGTAGAAGAATATCCTCATATTGTACTTAATGTAAAAGAAATTAACATGTTGAAAGAAGATTTGATTGCAAAATTAAATGTAAAAATGGCAGGAGTAGAAAAAGATTATTTGGTTCCTGTTACTTTCAACCCAAACAGCGGCAACGTAAAAGGGATTTTAAAACTAAACATCAAAGATTTTCAATTAAAATCTCCAAAAAAATTATTAGGTATGGTAGTCGTAAATGACAACGTTGAAATCAATTTTAATCTGTTTTTACAATATTAATAAATCAATTTTCAGTTAGTTTAAAAAAGCAATCTCTAATTAAAGGTTGCTTTTTTTGTTTCAATAGATTCTAACTATCAAATTATAAAAACTTTAAACTTTTAAACTTTTAAACTGATAAAGTTCTTATTATCTTTGCAATTCATATTCAGTTTAAATAAAAAGTGAAATGCTTTAAAATATTAAACTAATAAACTTAAAAAAAATGAAACTAGATAGAAAAGAAATTTTAGCTGCATTAGAAACCATTTCGATTGCTGGTGAAGGGAAAAATATGGTAGAAAGTGGTGCAGTTCAAAATGTTATTACTTTTGGAGATGAGGTTGTGGTGGATTTGGTATTAGCAACTCCGGCTTTACATATTAAAAAGCGTGCAGAAGTTGATATCCTAAAAGTAATTCACGAAAAAGTATATGAAAAAGCTAAAGTAAAGGTAAACATAAAAGTTGAAGCACCAGAAAAACCTGAGAATCCTAATTTGATTCGTGGAAAACAAATCCCTGGAATTTCAAATATTATTGCAGTTGCTTCTGGAAAAGGTGGTGTAGGTAAATCTACAATTACAGCCAATTTAGCCGTTTCATTAGCTAAAATGGGATTCAAGGTTGGGGTTTTAGATGCTGATATTTACGGACCTTCAATGCCAATTATGTTTGATGTTGAAAATGCAAAACCTATTTCAGTTGAGGTGGACGGAAAATCAAAAATGCAACCTGTTGCAAGTTATGGAGTAGAAATTCTGTCTATCGGATTTTTTACAAAGCCAGATCAAGCGGTGATTTGGAGAGGACCAATGGCTGCCAAAGCATTAAACCAAATGATTTTTGATGCCAATTGGGGCGAATTAGATTTCATGCTAATCGATTTACCACCAGGAACTGGCGATATTCATTTATCAATTATGCAATCGTTGCCAATTACTGGAGCGGTTGTAGTAAGTACACCACAAGCTGTGGCTTTAGCCGATGCTAAAAAAGGAGTTTCCATGTTTATGTCGGAATCTATCAATGTTCCGGTTTTAGGAATTATCGAAAATATGGCGTATTTCACTCCAGAAGAACTTCCTGAAAATAAATATTATATCTTTGGTAAAGAAGGAGCTAAAAATTTAGCAGAAGATTTACAAGTGCCTCTTTTAGGAGAAGTGCCATTAGTACAAAGTATTCGTGAAGCAGGTGATTATGGTCGTCCAGCAGCATTGCAAACGGCTTCAGTTTTAGAAGGTGTTTTTGAAAATATTACAAGAAATGTAGTGCAAGAAACGGTAAATCGTAACGAAACTTTACCGCCAACAGAAGCGATCAAAATAACAACAATGGCAGGTTGTTCTGCTGTAAAAAAATAATTATCAATTAGCACATGTGTCAATTAGCCAATTTAAAAATTGAAACATATTGACACATCGACACATTGAAAAATTGACACATTAAAAATATGACTACACTAGAAATAAAGGAGAATGTTGAAAAAGCATTAGATGAAATTCGTCCATTTTTGAATTCCGATGGTGGCAACATTTCATTAATAGAAATTATTGAAGACAAACATGTTAAAGTTCGTTTAGAAGGAGCATGTACAAATTGTAGCTTAAGCATCAGTACCATGAAAGCTGGTGTGGAAACCACAATTAAAAAGTATGTTCCTCAAATTGAAACCGTAGAAAATATTGCCTAGTAAAGCAATAGTATGATATAAATCATATTTCTACACTTTACGAGTTTGTTACTTTGCTACTTTCAAAATTAAAAAAATGATTCAAACAGATATTCTTATAATAGGTGCTGGTCCTACGGGACTTTTTGCCGTTTTCGAAGCCGGACTTTTACAATTAAAATGTCATATTATTGATGCTTTGCCACAACCAGGTGGACAATTAGCAGAATTATATCCTAAAAAACCAATCTTCGATATTCCCGGTTATCCTTCAGTTTTAGCTGGAGAACTAGTCAATAATTTAATGGAACAAATCAAACAGTTTCAACCTGGATTTACATTAGGCGAAACCGCTGAAACCATTAAAAAATTAGAAGACGGAACTTTTATAGTAACTACAAATGAAGGAACAGAACACCATGCAAAAGCAGTTGCTATCGCCGGTGGTTTAGGAACTTTCGAACCAAGAAAACCTATTTTAAAAGATATCGAATTCTACGAAAAAGAAGATCGTGGGGTAGATTACTTTGTAAAAGATCCAGAAAAATATCGTGGAAAAAATATTGTAATTGCAGGTGGCGGTGACTCAGCTTTAGATTGGAGTATTTTCTTGTCGAATGTTGCTAATTCCGTGACTTTAGTTCATAGAAGAAACGAATTCCGTGGTGCTTTAGATTCGGTTGAAAAAGTACAAGAATTAAAGAATGCGGGTAAAATTAAATTAGTTACTCCGGCTGAGGTTGTTGGATTTAATGGTAGTGAAAGAATTACCGCTGTTGATATTGAAGTGAACGGAGCCAGAATGAAAGCAGAATGTGATTATTTTATTCCACTTTTTGGATTAACACCAAAGTTAGGACCAATTGCTAACTGGGGATTGGAAATCGAAAAGAACGCTATCAAAGTAAATAACGCATTAGATTATCAAACCAATATTGACGGAATTTACGCTATTGGTGACGTAAATACTTATCCAGGAAAATTAAAACTAATTTTGTGCGGATTCCACGAAGCCACTTTAATGTGCCAAAGTGTGTACAACAGAATCAATCCAGGAAAACGTTACGTATTAAAATATACCACAGTTTCTGGAGTAGATGGTTTTGATGGAACTAGAAAAGAAGCTGAAAAAGCCGTTGTAAAATCGATTGATTAATTCAGTAACTTTGGAATAACAAAGTAATTATGAACCAATATAAAATGATAAGAACAGTAGTTTCAAAGTCAAGCTTTAAAGAAGCTGATGACCATGTTACTTATTATGTTGAAAAATCTCCTTTGGAAAGATTAAATGCAGCATGCTTCATAATTTATTCTATTTTTAATACTTCTGAAAGAACAAAAGTTGATAGATTAAAAACTTCGTCAAGAAAAAATGCCAAACTTATTTAATTACGATTTTCTCGAATTTTTAGAACTTCTCGGAAAACATGAAGTTGAATACTTGTTGGTTGGAGGTTACGCTGTTATATTAAATGGCTATGTAAGAAGTACAGGTGATTTAGATTTATGGGTAAATA
Organism: Flavobacterium sp.; assembly: GCF_036782315.1. Taxonomy (GTDB): domain Bacteria; phylum Bacteroidota; class Bacteroidia; order Flavobacteriales; family Flavobacteriaceae; genus Flavobacterium. Next base: position 71,394 of record NZ_DAIPZK010000006.1, on the reverse strand, counting down.
AAACAGATAATAATTATTCAAAACTATCTAAAGTTTATACTGATTTTGGTGCTCCAATGTTTTCAAACGAGGAATTCAATAGTGATAAATTTGATGTTTGGAGCATTGGTACGGAACCAACAAAAATTGAAATACTAACTCATGTTGACGGATTAAACTTTTTAGAAAGTTATAAAAATTGTAAGTTTTTAAACACCCAAAATTTTCAAGTGCCTTATATTAATTATGATGATTTATTAAAGAATAAGGAAGCTTCTGGCAGATATAAAGATTTAGCAGATATTGAACAACTAAAAAAAAATAGAAAAGAATAATGCCACAAGACGTAACCATTTTCATAACTGACAGAAACGGAGTACGACACGAAGTGTTAGCACCAACCGACATGAACATGAACATTATGGAGTTAATTCGTTCCTATGAATTAGCCGAAGAAGGAACTATTGGCGTTTGTGGCGGAATGGCAATGTGCGCTTCTTGTCAGTGTTATATTTTAAATGATGTTGTTTCTTTAGAACGCAATCCTGATGAGGAAGCAATGCTTTGGGAAGCTTATCACGTAAAGGATAATTCGAGGTTAGGTTGTCAAATTCCAATCACAGAAGATTTAGAAGGCTTAGAAATTGAAATAGCACCAGAACAATAAAAAAAGCGAGAAGAAATTCTCGCTTTTCATTTTATACTAATTCATGTTTGTGTTCCATTTGCTCTTCAATGGCATTCCAAAGTCCGATTCTTTTTTCTAAAGCTAAAACTGAAACTTCTTGTACTTCTTTCCATTTTTGTTCCGAAGTTCCACAAAGTTCAGTTATCATTTGCATTGCCATTGGACCGTGCTCGTCGGCATCTAATTCAATATGTCTTTCGAAATAATAAATGAGTTTTGATAAATCTGTTTCTGGGAAGTTTTGCTGAAAGTTTCTCAAGATTTCCGTAAACATATTCGGAATCAAATCTTCTCTCCCAAAAGTAAAAGCAGCCGCAATTTCATGAGGTTTTCCTTGTTCAATTACTCTAAAAGTGAAATCCAAAAACGCTTTCACATTCGGATGCAAATCACTTTGTTTTATAGATACGAAAATGTTTTTCGTTTCTTCTACATTCTTCAAAAACGCATTGATTTGAGTTGTCGAAGCACCACATTGCGTCATCGCATCTAAATACATTTCAAAATGACTTTGACGCGTTCCATCTAGGGTTAAATCAGTTTCTTCGGCTACAACTATTTCGTTAATTAAATAACGAATTTCAGGATTTCCAATTGGCAACCAAGGTGTAGTAGTACAAGTTAACTTATTTTGCAAGGCTTTTAATAACGACATAAAATCCCAAACCGCATAAATGTGGTTTTCTAAAAAACAATGTAAATCATCAATCGTTTTTACTTTATTATATAACGAGTGATTTAACAACTGTTCTTTTTGGTTTTGAATCGATTGATTTATAGTTTGAATATTCATAGTACAATTTTTATTTCTATATACGAATTTGATAAATCATTTGGATTTCATTCGTACAATACAAAAGTAAAAATGCTTCTCTAAAAAGAGAAGCATTTTGTATCAATTTTATCTATTGTTTAATTACTTAAATGCAGGGAAACCAGTAATATCCATACCTGTAATTAACAAGTGAATATCGTGAGTTCCTTCGTAAGTAACTACAGATTCTAAGTTCATCATGTGTCTCATGATAGAATATTCACCTGTAATTCCCATTCCGCCTAACATTTGACGTGCATCACGAGCAATTGTTAACGCCATGTCAACATTGTTTCTTTTTGCCATCGAAATTTGAGCTGAAGTAGCTTTTCCTTCGTTTCTTAAAACACCCAATCTCCAAGTTAATAATTGTGCTTTCGTGATTTCAGTAATCATTTCAGCTAATTTCTTTTGTTGTAATTGTGTTGCTCCAATTGGTTTGTCAAACTGAATACGTTCTTTTGAATAACGTAAAGCCGTATCATAACAATCCATTGCTGCTCCAATCGCTCCCCAAGCAATTCCATAACGTGCCGAATCTAAACATCCTAGCGGTGCTCCTAATCCAGATTTGTTTGGTAATAAGTTTTCTTTTGGAACTTTTACGTTGTCAAAAATAAGCTCTCCAGTAGCAGAAGCTCTTAACGACCATTTGTTGTGTGTTTCAGGAGTTGTAAATCCTTCCATTCCTCTTTCAACGATTAAACCGTGAATTCTTCCTTCTTCGTTTTTAGCCCAAACTACTGCAATATCAGCAAAAGGCGCATTCGAAATCCACATTTTAGCACCATTTAAAAGATAATGATCGCCCATATCTTTAAAATTAGTTACCATTCCACCTGGATTTGAACCGTAATCTGGCTCAGTTAAACCAAAACAACCGATCATTTCTCCTGTGGCTAATTTTGGCAAATATTTCATTCTTTGTTCTTCGTTTCCGTATTTCCAAATAGGATACATCACTAATGAAGATTGAACCGATGAAGTCGAACGTACACCTGAATCTCCTCTTTCAATTTCCTGCATGATTAATCCGTACGAAATTTGATCTAATCCAGCACCACCATATTCTACAGGAATGTAAGGACCAAATCCACCAATTTCTCCTAAACCTTTTACGATTTGTTTTGGAAATTCTGCTCTTTGTGCGTATTCTTCAATAATTGGAGATACTTCTTTTTTTACCCAAGCACGTGCAGCATCACGCACCATTTTATGTTCGTCAGATAATAATTCGTCTAATAAATAATAATCTGGAGATTGAAATAAGTCTGGTCTCATAGTTTTTGATTTGAAAGTCACAAAAGTAAGTAAAGATTTTTAACAAATCAATGAACAAGTGTTATAATTTTTTAAGAAGCTTTTTACTTCGTCAGTTCGCTCATTTAGGAGCTCGTGTCCAGCTGTCCGCTATATTCCCGATAGTTATCGGGAGATGCCGCTATTATCTGGGCTAGGGTTACATCTTCAAATAGAAATCTTTCGTCAATTCGATGTATTCAGAAGTATAATTATGTCTTGAAATTTCAATGACTAACTCATCAATTAACGGAGTTTGTTCCATTCTGCAAAAAGCCAATAAACTTCTTTTAATTTCCGATGTTGGAGTGCCTTTTACACGAGTAATTTTTAATGGAAACAAATCCAATTCTTTACACATAGCAACAAATCGCTCTTCTTCTTTATAAGGAATAATCACAGAAAAAATCCCATTATCCGAAAGTAATAAAGCAGCCGCTTCAATTAATTCTTCAAAAGGCAAAGCGTCTTCAAAACGCGCTAAATCTCTCGAAGTGTTGTCTGATTTATAATCATCGGTGTAAAAAGGCGGATTGGAAATAATTAAATCGTATTCATCTTCAGGTTCATCAACAAATTCATCCAAACCCGCATGGAAACAAAATAATTTGTCACCCCAAGGCGAAGTTTCAAAGTTTTCAACGCATTGTTCGTAAGCATCTTCGTCAATTTCAATGGCATCAATTTGTTCTGCGTTACTTCTTTGGGCTAGCATTAAAGATAAAATTCCAGTTCCCGCACCAATATCTAAAACATTGTAAGGATTATTAATTAATGGAGTCCAAGCACCGAGCAAAACACCATCTGTGCCAATTTTCATAGCGCAACGATCTTGATTTACGTGAAATTGTTTGAATTTGAACAAAATGAATAAGGATTGAATTTAAACAATTTAAAAAGTTGTAAACTGTGACTGCGACTGTAAACTATCGCAAGTACAAATCAACCAACCCTTCAGGAGTTTCTAAAGTAATGGTTTTGTTTGCTCTGTCAAGTGCAATGATGAAATCATCAATAAGCGGAATTAAAATTTCAGTTCCGTTTTTATCAATTTCAAAAAGAGGTTGAGCGCCACTATCATTAATTCCAGTTATTTTTCCAATATTGCCTAAACGAGTATCTAATACATCAAAACCAATAACTTCGTGATAGTAAAATTGGGTTCCTTCTAATTTTGGCAACATAGAAAGCGGAAGATATAATTCACTTCCCATGATTTCGTCTGCTTCTTCTTCAGTTTGAATATCTTCAAAACGGATGCGCAAGAATTTATCTTTATGAAGCGAACTACTTTCAATAAAAAATGGAACCAGACTTTTGTTGATTTCAACAAAAACTGATTCCAAATTTTGATACAATTCGGGTTCGTCGGTGTCTAAATACGCCAATACTTCCCCTTTGAAACTAAATTTTTTCGCGATTTTACCTAAATAGAAACAATCTTCTTTACGCATGGAATCGCTGTAAAATTATGCTTGAGTTTCTTCGTTGTTTTCTTCAACAGCTGGAGCTTCTTCTGTAGCAGCTTCAACTACTTCTTCTGTTACTTCTTCAGCAACTTCTTCTGTAGCTTCAGCAGCTTTTGCAGCTTCTGCTTGAGCAGCAATACGCTTAGCGTTTGCTTCTTGTTCTGCTTTTAAAGCTTTAGCTTTAGCATCAGCTTCTGCTTTTGATAAACCAGCTTTTTTAGCATCAACTTTGTTTGCTTTTTCTTCTAACCAAGCTGCTAATTTAGCATCTGCTTGCTCTTGAGTTAAAGCACCTTTGCGAACTCCTCCATCTAAATGGTGTTTTAATAAAGCACCTTTGTAAGATAAAATTGCTCTTGCAGTGTCAGTTGGCTGAGCACCGTTGTGTAACCATTGTGCAGCTTTCTCGATGTTTAAATCGATAGTTGCAGGGTTAGTGTTTGGATTGTAAGTTCCTAATTTTTCTAAGAATCTACCATCTCTTTTTGATCTTGCATCTGCTGCAACAACCCAATAAAAAGGTTTCCCTTTTTTTCCGTGTCTTTGTAATCTAATTTTTACTGACATAATCTTGTGATTAATTTGAGGTTCTCGACCTCGGTTATTTAAGGGTGCAAATATATAAAACTTTGCAATACAAATGTATAAGTTGATTAAAAAAAATTTTTCATCTAACATGTATTTATTTCAATAAAAAAGTTATTTTTGTTACCTACATATAATATATAGGACTAATTAAAATGAAAAAATTACTTTCTTTAATAGCTGCAACAGTTTTATTTACTTCTTGCCAAGAAGATATTAGAACTAATACTCCTGCTTTTCAAGCAAATTTTAATAATGCTTTTTGGCGAGCTAATGATGCAAGAGTTTCTATTGATGAAACGGGAGCAGTTACCATTACAGCTTTAACTCAATTTGAAACAATAACATTAGAAACAAGTAGTTCTAATCCAGGAACCTATATTTTAGGTACAGATGATACAAGTAACTTCGCTATGTATGATTTTGATTCTCCAGACTTTTCAAATTCATATGATACAAGAGTTTTTTCAGGTCCTGCATTTAAATTATCAACTGTGTTAAACGGAGGAACAGGTTATGTTGACAATGCTACTGGAGCACAAACTACAGGTGGTTCTGGTTCTGGATTACGTGTTGCAACAAGAACAACAAATGGTAGAGTAACTGCAATTACTTTGGTTTCTAGAGGAAATGGATATAGAGCAGGTGATTTAATTACAATTGTGGGAGGTAATAATAATGCTAGATTTAAAGTAATTAACGTTCAGCAAAGTAATGGAGAAATCACAATTACAGAAGTTGTGGATGGTAAATACTCAGGAAAATTTAAATTTAATGCTGTAGATGAAGATGGTGAAGTAGTTACTTTCTCTGAAGGATGGTTTTACAAAGTACCATTATCAAGTTTTTAATTAAACCTAAAATAAAATAACTAAAACCACCTGAATTATCAGGTGGTTTTTTGTTTTGTTGATAACTTAAATTGGCATTCACTAACTTAAAATGTATTTTTGTTTTTATTCAAAATCAGCCTTTGTATTTTTCTTTAGCTTAATTATCAGATAGATGTACTTAATTTTCGATACAGAAACCACAGGATTACCTCGCAGTTGGTCGGCACCTATAACCGATACCGATAACTGGCCTCGTTGTATTCAAATTGCATGGCAATTACACGACGAAATGGGAAATTTAATCGAGCACCAAGATTACTTGGTTAAGCCCGAAGGTTTCAATATTCCGTATGATGCGGAACGCGTGCATGGTATTTCTACCGAATTGGCTATGGAGCAAGGGATTTCAATGGTAGAAGTTTTGGAAAAATTCAACATCGCACTTTCCAAAACAAAATATATTGTGGGGCAAAACGTTGGTTTTGATGTGAATATCATGGGTTGCGAATTCCACCGATTTAACATTGGAACGGATTTAACCAAAATGCCCGTTTTAGATACGTGTACTGAAACTACAGCAGAATTATTAAAATTACCCGGTGGTCGTGGTGGAAAATTCAAATTACCAACACTTACCGAATTACATCAATACCTTTTCAATCAACCTTTCGCAGAAGCCCACAATGCTACTGCCGACGTGGAAGCAACTACTCGTTGTTTTTTGGAATTAATCAAAAGAGAAGTTTTTACCAAAGAAGAATTAGACGTAACACCAGAATATTTTAGACGTTTTCGTGAAAATAATCCGGGCGAAATTCAGCTTATCGGTTTAAAACACATCAATCTCAAAAAAGCTTCGGATGAAATTAGAGCGCGATTGCAAAAAATCCAAAGCGAAGAAGAGCAAGCCACTATTTCAGATGCAACAAAAGCCGATTTAAAAGACGCTGCTTTTGCGCATTTGCACAATCACACCCAATTTTCGGTATTACAATCCACCATTGCAATTAATGATTTGGTAAAAGCTTCAGCAAAGTTCAAAATGCCTGCAGTTGCCATGACCGATACGGGAAATATGATGGGTGCTTTTCATTTTGTAAGCGCCGTTTTAAATCATAACAAAGCAGCTGAAACCAAAAACAAAGAGTTAATTGAAAATGGTGAAGAACCAACCGAAACCGTAATCAAGCCGATTGTTGGTTGCGAGTTCAATATCTGCGATGATCATAAAGATAAGACTAAAAAGGACAATGGTTATCAAGTTGTACTATTGGCAAAAAATAAAAAAGGCTATCACAATTTAGCCAAAATGTCTTCGATTGCTTATACCGATGGTTTTTATTACGTTCCTCGTATTGACAGAAGTATTGTTGAAAAATACAAAGAAGACATCATTGTTCTTTCTGGAAATTTATATGGTGAAATTCCAAGTAAAATTCTAAATGTTGGAGAAAGTCAAGCTGAAGAGGCTTTAATTTGGTGGAAAGAGCAATTTGGTTCCGATTTCTATTTGGAAGTCATGCGTCACAAACAAGAAGACGAAAATCGTGTAAACCAAACATTGATAGCTTTCTCAAAAAAGCATAATGTGAAGTTAGTTGCGACCAACAATACGTATTACGTTAATAAAGAAGATGCTAACGCCCACGATATTTTATTGTGTGTAAAAGATGGTGAAAAACAAGCAACACCAATTGGTCGCGGACGCGGTTATCGATACGGATTGCCTAATCAGGAATATTATTTCAAATCGGGTGACGAAATGAAGCAACTTTTTGCTGATTTACCCGAAGCAATTATCAACATTCAAGAAATTATTGATAAAACCGAACCGTATTCTTTATATCGTGATGTTTTACTTCCAAAATTCAAAATTCCTGATGAGTTTGAAGTAGAGGAAGATAAAATTGATGGTGGCGTTCGTGGTGAAAATGCGTATTTGAAACATCTCACCATGGAAGGTGCTAAAAAACGCTATGGCGAAATCACACCTGAAATTCAAGAACGTTTGGATTTCGAATTACTTACGATTTCCAATTCGGGTTATCCGGGTTATTTCTTAATTGTACAAGATTTCATAGCCGAAGCAAGAAAAATGGATGTTTCCGTTGGTCCAGGCCGTGGATCGGCTGCGGGTTCGGCCGTAGCGTATTGTTTAGGAATTACGAATATCGATCCGATTAAATACGATTTGCTTTTTGAGCGTTTCCTAAATCCTGACCGTGTTTCCATGCCCGATATCGATATCGACTTCGATGATGAAGGTCGTGGTCGTGTAATGGATTATGTAATCAATAAATATGGAGCAAACCAAGTAGCGCAAATTATTACTTATGGTAAAATGGCTACGAAATCTGCTATTCGAGATACTGCTCGTGTGTTGGATTTGCCGCTTTTTGAAGCCGATAGAATTGCAAAGTTAATTCCAGGTATGATGCCGTCGAAATGGAATTTAGCGCGATTTCTTGCTGAAGATGAGGGTGAAGTCAAAAAAGCATTACGTTCAGAAGAATTTGACCGAGTAAAAGAATTAATCGAAATTGCCAATTCCGAAGACTTAGCAGGTGAAACTATCCAACAAGCAAAAGTGTTAGAAGGGTCAATGCGAAATACTGGAATTCACGCTTGTGGAGTGATTATTACGCCTGATGATATTACGAATTTCGTTCCGGTTACAACTGCAAAAGATTCAGATTTATATGTGACCCAATTTGACAACTCGGTAGCGGAAAGTGCTGGTTTGTTGAAGATGGACTTCTTGGGATTAAAAACCCTAACCTTAATTAAAGACACGGTAAAATTGGTAAAATATCGCACGGGAATCGAATTGAATCCTGACGAATTTCCAATTGATGATGTTAAAACATATGAGTTGTTCCAAAGAGGTGAAACCGTTGGTATTTTTCAATACGAATCACCCGGAATGCAAAAATACATGAAAGAACTGAAGCCAACAGTCTTTGGAGATTTAATTGCCATGAATGCGTTATATCGACCTGGACCATTGGAGTATATTCCGTCTTTCATTCGTAGAAAAAATGGCGAAGAACCAATTACATACGATTTAGATGCTTGCGAAGAATATTTAGGAGAAACTTACGGAATTACCGTATATCAAGAGCAGGTGATGCTTTTGTCGCAAAAATTAGCGAATTTCTCTAAAGGTGACGCCGATGTACTTCGTAAAGCGATGGGTAAAAAGCAAAAAGATGTCTTGGATAAAATGAAATCTAAGTTCATCGATCAAGCGAAAGCCAATGGACATGACGAACAAAAATTAGATAAAATTTGGACCGACTGGGAAGCGTTTGCGAGTTATGCCTTCAATAAATCGCACTCTACTTGTTATGCTTGGATTGCGTATCAAACAGCTTATTTAAAAGCACATTATCCAGCGGAATATATGGCTGCGGTGCTTTCGAATAACATGAACGATATCAAACAAGTGTCGTTCTTTATGGAAGAATGTAAGCGAATGGGATTAGCGGTTTTGGGTCCAGATGTGAATGAATCTTATTATAAATTTACGGTTAATGAAGATTATGCGGTTCGTTTTGGAATGGGAGCCATCAAAGGTGTTGGAGCAGGAGCCGTTCAAACCATTATTGATAATCGAAAAGACGGGAAATATAAATCTATTTTTGATTTAGCTAAGCGAATTGATTTGCGCGCTGCCAATAAAAAAGCGTTTGAAAACTTAGCATTAGCGGGTGGTTTCGATGGTTTTACCGAAACACATCGAGCGCAATATTTTCATCATGATGGTGACGGAATTACGTTTTTAGAAAAGGCAATGCGTTATGGCTCGAAGTTTCAAGAAAACGAAAACTCGGCTCAAGTAAGTTTATTTGGTGATGCTTCGGAAGTGCAAATTGCAGAACCACAAGTGCCACCATGTGAAGAATGGAGCACAATGGAGAAATTAGCCAAAGAAAAAGAGGTTGTTGGAATTTACATTTCGGGTCATCCTTTAGATGATTATAAATTTGAAATGAAATATTTCTGTAATACCAATTTAGAAGGTCTAAAAAACTTAGAACAACAAGTTGGGAAAAACCTTTCTTTTGGAGGCATCGTAACCAATGTCCAACATCGAACAGCTAAAAACGGAAAAGGTTGGGCAACATTTGTAGTGGAAGGTTATGATGAAAGTTTCGAATTCCGAATTTTTGATGAAGAGTATCTGAAGTTCCGTCATTTTTTACTGCAAAATCAGTTTGCTTATTTTAAAATTACAGTGAAAGAAGGTTGGGTGAATCGAGAAACAGGGAAAAAATCCGATCCGAGAATTCAATTTATTGATGTGAAAATGCTAGCCGATGTGTTGCCTACATTTGCCAAAAAACTCGTGCTTCAATTAGCTATTAATGAAGTAAAAGAAGGTGTTATTTCAGAATTGAACCAAATTTTCACCAAATATAAGGGCGATCATAATGTAACTTTTGAAGTGATGGAGTTGGAGAAAATCAAGCGAATGGTAGAAGAAAAACCAGTTGCCATAATTCCTACGGATTCAGAAGACGAAATGGAAGAGAATTTTGATGAAATGGAAGAAATGGATATTACTGTTCAAACAGAAAAAGAGGAAATTATAGTAAAAACTAAATTGGTGATGCCAAGTAGAAAACTAAAAGTTAAAATTTCATCGGAATTATTGCAAGAATTAGAACGCATGCAATTAAGTTTTAAGTTGAATTAGTATCAATTTTTAAAATAAAACTATAACAAAAACTAATTTTTATAAAACACTACATTCCAATTTAATTCCTAAATTTGCATATCAATAAAGTAAAAACATAAAGTAAAATAATATGGCATTAGCAATTACAGATGCTACTTTTGAAGAAGTAGTTTTAAAATCAGATAAACCGGTAGTAGTTGATTTTTGGGCAGCTTGGTGTGGTCCATGTAGAATGGTTGGTCCAGTTATCGACGAAATTTCTGCTGAATACGAAGGAAAAGCAGTAGTAGGAAAAGTTGATGTTGACGCAAACCAAGAATTTGCTGCAAAATACGGAGTTAGAAATATCCCAACTGTTTTAGTATTCCAAAATGGAGAAGTTGTAGGAAGACAAGTTGGTGTTGCTCCAAAGAAAACATATACTGATGCAATTGATGCATTACTATAATATTTGAAAAAGAAATTCAAGGCTCAACGAAAGTTGGGCCTTTTTTTTATCACAACCTTTCACCCTTCACCTTTGACCAATAAAATAAAATCTTTTTCTATCTTTACGATATGAATTTAGAACAGCAAATAGAAAAAATTTCCAGTTTTGAGCATTTAGAGCTTTTAGCCAACCAAATTGTGGAAGGTTTTATTTCTGGAATGCACAAATCGCCTTTTCATGGATTTTCGGCAGAGTTTGCGGAACATAAAATCTACAATCCAGGAGAAAGCACAAAACATATCGATTGGAAATTATACGCTAAAACAGATAGATTATATACAAAACGCTATGAAGAAGAAACTAATTTACGTTGTCATTTGATATTAGATAATTCTTCTTCGATGCATTATCCTAAATTAAAGGAGAATCAGCCATTTTATGAGAGTAAAATAGGATTTTCGGTACTAGCTTCTGCAGTTTTGATGAATTTACTTAAAAAGCAACGTGATGCGGTTGGATTGAGTGTTTATTCGGATGCGTATGAATATTATTCTCCAGAAAAAGGAAGCGAGCGTCATCATCGCATGATCTTGAATAAGCTAGAGGAAGTGTTATCGCAAAACAAGACCACTCGAAAAACGGATACCGTAACATTTTTACATCAAATTGCAGAAAATATTCACCGTCGTTCAATGGTGATTTTATTTAGCGATATGTTTCATTCCGAAGGTTCGGAAGAAGATAACGATAAAATTTTCAAAGCACTTCAACATTTAAAACACAACAAACATAAAGTAGTCGTTTTTCATGTGTTTGATGAAAAAACGGAGTTGAATTTCAGTTTTGATAATGCACCACGTAAATTTATTGATGTAGAATCAGGAGAAGAAATCAATTTATTTGCTGAAAACACACAAGAATCGTATCAAAAAGTAGTTCAAAAATATTTCAAAACGATAGAAGCAACGTGTATGCAGTATCAAATTCGCTATGTACCCGTTTCTGTAGGCGAAAATTTTGAAAAAATTTTACTGACCTATTTAGTTGAAAAACAAAAGTTTGGTTGATATTGCTGAAAAAAGTTTAATTTTTTTTGCAAAAATATTTGCAGGAATAAAAAACCGTAGTATATTTGCACTCGCAATCAAGCACTGGTTTGGTAGTTCAGTTGGTTAGAATACATGCCTGTCACGCATGGGGTCGCGGGTTCGAGTCCCGTCCAGACCGCCAGTAAAGAGGAAGCCTTTCGTAAAAGAAAGGCTTTTTTGCCCTCTTAAAATATTTAAAATAGTTGTGTTGTTTAGGTACGAAAGTACCAAAAGGTTTAGTAGTTAGACCAATGGAAAGCTTTGCATTTTATGCAGGGCTTTTTTGATTTTATATCACCATCAAAACCAAATTCCTCTATTCTGCCAAACTACAACAAAGAAAACTCCTAAGAAAAGTAAACTCACTAAAAACTTAATAAACGTTCCCGCTAAGAAACCTAAGAACGAACCAGTAGCGGCTTTAAAAGCGCGTTTTCCTTCGTTGGAATTGTAAATGAGTTCGCCTATCAAAGCACCTAAAAATGGGCCAATCAAAAATCCAAAAGGAGGGAAAAACAAGCCGATAACTAAACCGATATTCGTTCCCCAAATTCCATATTTACTTCCGCCAAAATATTTTGTACCTTGTGCTGGAATCACATAATCTAAAATCCCAATCACAACTGCAATAACTAAAGTAATACCTAGTAACCAATAATTGGTTTCCATTCCGGGACAAAAATAAAGCAATAAAATTCCAATCCAACTAATTGGCGGACCTGGTAAAGCAGGAAGTAAACTACCTATAATTCCCACTACCATTAAAAGCAAACCTAGAATCAGTAAAAAGTATTCCATAAGATTTTAGTTATTGTCTAACAAATTTATAACTTTGTTTCTTTACGATGCATTAAAAATCAAATAATGAAATTATTTTCGGGTTTATTTCTTTTAATTTTTATGGTTTCCTGTCAGTACTTTGAAAAAGAAGTGCCTGATGAAAAAGAATTATTAGAACAAGAATTGAAAAAAATCAATTGGGACGAAGTGGATGAATTTCCATCGGTTTTGCAATGTGATACGATTAAAGATGCGGAAATAAAAAGACAATGTTTCTTCGATTATATAGCACAAACTATACAAGAAAGAATTGGTATTGACACCTTGCGTATTGAGTATCCTGATATCGATACTATAAATGTAAAAATCACCGTGAATCCCGATTCGAGCTTACAATTTGAAACGCAATACCCAAACGACAGTATTGCTTTAGCAGATAAAACAAAAATCGATAGTATTTTAACTTCAAGATTATCCGATTTTCCAAAGGTAGAACCCGCGATTAAAAGAGGTGTGAAAGTAAAAACGCAATTTGTGCTTCCGGTGATTATTAAAATGGAGAAGTAAACAATCAAAAAATCAATCCCGAAGCTTCGAGACAAGTTCAATTTCGAATTAGGAACACAGATTTAAGATATTTCAATAATTTTTAAAATCTTAAATGAACTTAATTCGAAAAAATGTCTATTTCAAAAAACTTACATGACTTATATGTTAAAATAATTCGTGCTAATTTTTATTATTTTGTCAAATCGAGCGTAGTAGAGATTTTTTTTAATTTCTTAAATTTTTTAAATCTGTGTTCCAAAAACTTTGCGACATTTCGTAATTGCAAACTTATTATTTTCTAAAGTTTCTCCCTTTCCAGCTATATTTTCCAAATAATGAATATACTGCCACCGAAACACTAAAAAACGGGTACAACAAACTACTTGCTAAAATATACTGCAATTTTGATTCGAAGAAATTCGCTGTTTTATAAATTAATATAAAATCGATTAGAAATTTTAAAGCGACAAAAAGCATGAAAATGTTTTGATCCAATAAACCTACCAACCAAAGTAGAAAACTTAAAATCCAAACCAAATTCCCGCCAAAAACGACAAGCGCTAATAATTTTCCATAAATAGAAGAGTAACCTGTACTTTTAGAAGCCCAGCGAACCCTTTGCTGAAATAAATCAGACCAAGTTTCTACTTGTTTTGTTGCGACAATACTTTCTTTAGCCAATAAAAACCTAACTTTCTTCGGCGTAACTGAAACCGCTTTTTGAAGTAGAAATACATCGTCACCACTAGCAATTGAATTATTCCCTTGAAAACCGTTTAATTCCTTAAAAAATTGTTTGGAATAAGCAAAATTAGCGCCGTTACACATAAAAGGTTGATTGATTCCAAAACTTCCAATCGTAGCGCCTTGTAAACTCAAAAAATCTAAATTCTGGAAAGCAGATAAAAAGCCACTTTTTGGAACATAACAAACGCCAGAAGCCACCATTTCCACTTCATTTTCCTGAATATATTGATCGAAAGTCGTTAACCAATTTTTCTGAACCAAACAATCGGCATCGGTAGTAATGATCCAATCGTTTTTGGCAATTTGAATCGCTGTTTCAATGGCATCTTTCTTGGGGGAATTAGATTTACGAACATTCTTTACTATTTGAATTCTAAATTCTAAATTCTGAATTCTAAATTCATCATCAGAATCATCATCCACCAAAATCACTTCTACTAATTCTTTCGGATAATTCAACAACGAAATCGTATGCAATAAATTCGGAAGATTCTTTTTTTCATTTCGGAAAGGAACTACAATGGTGAAAGATGTTTTTGGAATCAATTCCTTTTTAGAAAATCGTTTTATTCGGTTAAACCCATAAATCAGTTGCCCAATAAATAGGGTATAAAGAAGAAAAACGGTTCCAAGAATTAATTCCAGCATAATTAAAAATTAGTTCTATGTGAGTTATGTTTAGTCAAACGTCCGAAGCTTCGATCCGATATTTCGGATTAAAATCAACACAGTCAAAATCTATTGTGACTATGTGTTAAATTTTAAAACACATAGAAACATAGTAAAAGTGGGAAAAAATATTGAGAAGACAAAGAAAACTTCGTTTTTGCACAAAGAAAATTGCTTACACTTTGCTGTCATTTAGTTTTAAATCGAAATACATAATAACTTCCAATCACTACGGGTAAAACTACGTTCAAAAACCACATCAGCGTACTAATGAAAATTACAATCCATTCGTTAATGCCGTATTTTCCAAAGAAAAACATCGCTACACTTCCTTTTACGGCGAAATCTAAAAATTGAAAACTTGGTAACGAAGAAGCTAAAAAGTAAACGGCTGCAATCGAACTAATCAAAGTTAGATAAGGCAAATCAACATCAAAAACCAAAAACAAAACGTAATATTGATGCGAGAAAACTAAGTAACGACAAATACCTAGGAAAATATTTTTTCGATGAATCTTCTTTGGAATTTCGTTTATTTTATGCAATAATTTTTGAATCGAATACCCTTTTATGGTGATGTTTTTCGAAAGAACAGAAGCAAAAAATAATACAATCGCAATTACAATTATTGTTAAAGCCCATTTCCAATAACCAATTAAAATCAATCCAATAATTCCGAAAATAATGGTCAAAATCATTTGAATTCCGTTACAAATCAGGTTTAAAAACACCACTTTTTTAGTTTGTTCTTTTTTGAAAAATAGGGCTTTTCCGGCATATTCTCCTAAACCATTTGGCGTGAAAATTCCAGCAGTTAATGCGCCCAAAACTTGTTTGCTTGCCTCACCAACTGAAATTGGTTTAATAAAACTCACTAAATTCTGCCACTTTAAAATTTCGAAATAACGATTCGCAACACTAAACAGTAAAATGAAAATAATGGTCGTTATCGAAGTTTTTTCTAATACCAAAGTTTGGAATTTACTCCATTCTAACTTTGAATTACTAGCAATTTGGTCGTAAATAAAATAAAACGCACCAATTACAATCAAAAGTTTGATGGTAAAAACAAGGAATTGCTTAGCTTTGTGAGGAATTGAAATCATTGGTGCAAAGAAACGAAAACTTTGAACTTGAAACTTGAAACTTGAAACAAAATTTTGGCAAACGAACGCATCATATTAGGAATTGACCCGGGAACGACGATTATGGGTTTTGGATTGATTAAAGTAGTCAACAAGAAAATGGAATTTCTGCAGTTGAACGAACTTATTTTGTCCAAATATGATAATCATTATCAGAAATTAAGAGTCATTTTTGAACGTACTATTGAATTAATCGACACTCACAATCCAGATGAAATTGCGATTGAAGCTCCTTTCTTTGGAAAAAACGTACAATCGATGCTTAAATTAGGAAGAGCACAAGGCGTTGCTATGGCAGCAGGACTTTCGAGAGATATTCCTATTACAGAATACGAACCCAAGAAAATAAAAATGGCCATCACCGGAAACGGAAACGCCAGCAAAGAACAGGTAGCCAAAATGCTCCAACAATTATTAGGTTTAAAAGAGTTACCAAAAAACCTTGATTCAACAGATGGTTTGGCTGCAGCAGTTTGTCATTTTTTCAATTCAGGACGAGTGGAAGTTGGGAAAAGTTATTCGGGTTGGGACGCATTTGTGAAACAGAATGAAGATAGAATAAAAAAATAATTGTAAAAAAATATATCTTAAATATTATTTTTTTACATTTGAGAATTAACTATAATTTATATAAAATGAGAATTTTTAATTTTTTTTTATTCTTGGCAATAATACCATTGTTTTTCTCTTGTTCATCAGAGGATAGTTCTTCAAATTCAGTTCCAGATGGTTTTACTTTAGTAATTGATGGTGAAACAATAAATGTTACTTCTGTTCAGGCGTTCAGATTTGATAAATGGATTGAAGTTGCAGGATATGGTGCTAATGGAAAATCTATTGACTTTAAATTTAGTATAACTGGGAGTTTATACGATGCTTTTGTTTTTTCAACAAATTCTAACAATCCTTTTGGTCCAAAATCAACTTTTGAATATTATAATGAGAATACTTTCAATTTTGATTTAGTGAGTTACGATTCAAACACAAGACGTGTATCAGTTAATTTTAGTGGAAAAGTGTATGACGATGAATACGATCATACTTCTGATTTTTCAATTGTATCAGGATCTTTCAATGTAGAATTTATTGTTCAAGATGCTTTATTACCTGGGTATGGTACAACGGCTAAGATTAATGGGAACGATTGGTATGGAATGAGTTTTGATTCATCTGATGATAATACTGTAACTGAATTACACGTTTTAAGTAGTGGAAAATATTTCTTTGATATTGCTTATGAATCAGGAAACCCTATTGTAGGGAATTATTCATTCTCAAACAATACTGCTATTCGAGGAATTCGTTTTTATGAATATGATGTAAATACTCATGAAATAATAAATTATAATGTTTCAGGATCAGTAAATTTTACAGAATGTACAAATAATTATGTAAAAGGGACTTTTAGCTTGACAGCTACGCATCCAATATCGGGCTCAACTATTAATGTTACTCAAGGTACATTTAAAGAAGCATTGTAATTTTATAGCATATAAAAAAAGCCAGAAATTTTCTGGCTTTTTTTATAAATATTAATCTTCATACTTATATCTAAATGTACCATCTGTTACAGTCATATTAACCACAGGAACAGGATTTTCAGTATCATCAGAAGTTGTAAATTGAAATGTACCTTTAACAATTTTTGAAGAAGTATTTACTTCTGTAATTGTTATTGTACCACCTATTGTGATTTCCATTTCTTCATTACTATTGTCAATTAAGTCAATAAAGTGTGATGGAGGGGTGTTAAAAGTTTCTGAACCAAAAGCATATGTTCCTAAAGCAATATCAGTTCTCTTTAACCAAATATTGATTTCTGGATTTCCAAATGGTCCACCTTGTCTTCCTTGTAATAAAACAAAATCTTCTATTGGAAAATAACTCCATATATTTGTAGATGAATAAAGATTTGTTCCAAACGGATTGTTGGCTTCGAATGTTGTGCCGTTGATTTTAGCAGTCATTGCAAATTGGCTGTTGCTGCTGCTTTCACTATTGTCGTCAGAAGAACAAGAAAGCATAATGAAGGGGAGAGTAAATAATAAGAATTTAAGTTTTTTCATGTTAAAAAATTTTTATGCAACAAATGTAGAATAAAAAAAAATAACAACTAAGTTAATGTCAGGAATCTACATCCACATACCCTTTTGCAAGCAAGCTTGCCACTATTGCGATTTTCATTTTTCTACTAATTTGAAGAAGAAAGACGAAATGGTTTTAGCGTTGGCTAAAGAAATTGAAATGCGTAAAAACGAGTTTCAAGATGAGATAGTAGAGACAATTTATTTTGGTGGTGGAACGCCTTCGATATTGTCGATTGAGGATTTAAAATTTTTGATTGATGAAGTGTATAGAAACTATAAAGTAGTCGAAAATCCTGAAATCACAGTTGAGGCTAATCCAGATGATTTAACTGAGAATCGAATAATTGAACTCTCAAAAAATAAAGTCAACCGTTTATCAATCGGAATTCAATCTTTTTTTGAAGACGATTTGAAACTCATGAATCGTGCGCATAATGCTGAAGAAGCTAAGAAGTGTTTGGAAACAGCGACTCAATATTTTGATAATATTTCAATCGATTTGATTTACGGTGTTCCCGAAATGAGTAATGAAAAATGGTTGCAAAATATCGAAACAGCTTTGTCTTTTGGTGTGCCTCATATTTCGAGTTACGCCTTAACGGTTGAACCTAAAACGGCTTTGCATTCATTCATTCAAAAAGGAATTATTCCGCAACCAGATGATGAAGTCGCACAAGAGCATTTTCATATTTTAGTCGACAAACTTTCGGAAAACGGATTCATTCATTACGAATTATCCAATTTTGGAAAAGAGAATTATTTCTCAAAAAACAATTCGAGTTATTGGTTAGGTAAAAAATACATTGGAATTGGTCCGTCAGCACATAGTTATGATGGAAAAAATAGAGGTTGGAATGTTTCTAATAATTCGCTTTATATCAAATCGATTCAAGAAAATAAATTACCTATCGAAATCGAAACGTTAACAAAAACCGATCGTTACAACGAATATATCATGACGGGTTTGCGCACGATTTGGGGTGTTTCGTTAGAGCGAATCGAACAAGAATTTGGAAAAATCTATTTGGATTATCTGAACCAACAAGCAACAAAATTCATCGAAGACCATTTGTTATTTATTGATAATAATATCCTAAGAACTACAAAAAAAGGAAAGTTTTTGAGTGATGGGATTGCGAGTGATTTGTTTTTATTAAATTTGGAATGATTATGAACCACTAAGAACACAAAGAAAGCACAATGATACACAAAGCTTTGTGAACTTAGTGTAAAAACTTTGTGACCTTTGTGGTTAAATTATTATGCTAGCAAAAATTAACAACATAGAAATCGACTTATCAAAACCTCTTGATATTTCCATCCCATTAACCAATAATGAACAAAATCCAATTGCTTGGTATCAAAATGCTCCTGAAATTGAACCTGTAAAAATGGGCGATTGGATTGGAAAAGTTTCGGAAGGAAAATCGTCAACGAATTTTAATAATATTTTCTTCAATCCACACGCGCATGGTACTCATACAGAATGTTTAGGACATATTACCCGCGATTTTTATTCTATAAATCAATGTTTAAAGCAGTTTTTCTTTACTGCAGAATTGATTTCGGTTGAACCAAAAGCTGTTGGAGAAGATTTAGTTATTACAAAAGAGCAAATTGAATCAGCATTGAGAGATAATTCGCCAGGAGCAATCATCATCAGAACTTTACCAAATCCAAAAAGCAAAAAGCATTTGAATTATTCCAATACGAATCCACCTTATTTAGAAGAAGCGGCTGCCATTTTTATCAGAGAAAAAGGGATTCAGCATTTATTAATCGATTTGCCTAGTGTTGACAAAGAGCACGACGAAGGGAAATTGTTAGCACACAAAGCGTTTTGGAATCTAAAAGATGTGAATCAAGTTAATGAAGATGCTCGTTTTAATTGTACAATTACAGAAATGATTTACGTTAATGAAGAAATTCAAGATGGGAGTTATTTATTGAATTTACAATTTGCGTCGTTTGAAAATGATGCTAGTCCAAGTAAACCAGTTTTGTATAGTTTGGAGTAGGGAGTTTTTAGTTTGGAGATTATAGAGTAATTAGTTTTAAAATTGTAATATGGATTATAAAGATTTATTAGCTTATAAAAAATCATTCGCCTTAGCTATGTTGATTTTTGATGTGTCTAAGGCTTTTCCAAAAGAAGAAAAGTATTCTTTAACAGATCAAATTAGAAGAAGTTCCAGAAGCGTAACAGTAACAATTACAGAATCATATAGAAAAAGAGTTTATCCAAAAAATTTCTTGAGTAAACTTACTGATGCTGAAGCAGAAAATTCTGAAACTCAAGTGTGGTTAGATTTTTCATTAGCATGTGGTTATTTGGAAGAAATAAAATACAACGAACTCACTGCTCTGAATACAGAAGTTGGGAAACTAATTTATTATATGATTAATAATCCAGATAAATTCGGTTCAAGTAAAATATAAATTAAACGATATAAAACTCCCAACTAAAAACTCCTTACTCCCAACTTTTAATTATGGATATTCAGCAATTATATGAGTTCTGTTTGAACAAAAAAGGCGTCACCGAACATTTTCCGTTTGATGAAGATACTTTGGTGTTTAAAGTAGGCGGGAAAATGTTTTGCTTAACCTCATTATCCGAATGGGAAAAAGGAACACCATCGTTAAATTTAAAATGCGATCCAGAACGCGCTTTAGAACTTCGAGCAGAATATGAAGCAATTCAACCGGGCTATCACATGAGTAAAGTACATTGGAATACGATTCGTTTTCATGGTGATGTTTCCGATAAAATGATGTGCGAATTGATTAATCATTCTTACGAACTTGTTTTCAAAAGTTTAACGAAAAAAGTACAAAAAGAAATTCAAGAATTAGAAAATTAGGCATTACTTTTGTGCCAATATATGAAAATTTCAAAGTAACTATCATGATAGACAACTTAAAAAAAATATTAAACGAAGATCAAGATCCAAAAGCAATTGAGAAAATCACAGCTAAATTGGAGAATCTTTTAATGTCTAACGAAGAAGTAGGCTATATTGCTGTTCAAAAGAAACCAGCGGTAACTATTTTTCCAGATAGCATTGTGGTAACGAACAAACGTATCATTTTATGTAAGCCTAAAAACTTAGGGCTATCAATGGAATTCATTGATTACGATTGGGATGATATTTCAGGTTCGTTTGTAAAAGAAGGTATTTTAGGTGCCGATTTTACTTTTACAACTAATTCCGATTTAACGCATACAGTTGATTATTTGCCAAAAAATCAAGCACGAAAATTGTATACTTATGCCAAAGAACAATTGGATTTATTAAAAAATCCAAAAGTAGCTACATCAGTTGTAGAGGAAGTTAAAGTGGAAACACCAATTGTTGAAACAGTTGAAGAAGTTCCTACTGAAGAAGTAACGCATTTTGCTGAATTGATTCCGGCATCAAATGATATTATTCAAGATACAGAAGTTGAAGCTTCTAATTCAGAGGATAAAGGATTGGCGCATTTATCGCAAGATGAATTGTTTGCAAAACTTCAGAACTATAAAAAATTATTAGATAATGGTTTAATTCTTCAAGGAGAATACGATCGATTGAAATCGGAGATTTTAAAATATCTATAACATTTAGTAATGTCATTAAGAGCCTGAAATTAACGTTTCAGGCTTTTTTGTTTGTGTAACTTTTGTGACAGATAATGTTTTGATTATGAGGTAACTTTACACTATAAAATTAAAACAAAATGACAACAACAGTAGTTATAGGAGGAAGTTTTGCAGGTATGACTGCAGCCTTAGAGATAAAGAGAAAAGGTAAAGACCAACATAAAGTTATTTTAATTGATAAATCACCTTTATTTTTGTTTATTCCGTCATTAATTTGGGTACCTTTTGGAAGACGAGATATTAAAGATATTTCTTTTAGAAAAGATGCAATTTTAGCTAAAAAAGGAGTTGATTTTGTAAACGCAGAAGCTTTAAAAGTAGATGTGAAAAACCAAGTAGTTGCCACTGATAAAGGCGATTATAAATATGATCATTTAGTAGTAGCAACGGGTCCAAAAGTAAAATACGATGTAGCGCCAGGTGTTGCCGAACATACGCATTATATTGGAACTCCAAACGGAGCTATGAAAGCTAGAAAAGCATTAGAAGAATTTAAGAAAAATCCAGGTCCAATTGTAATTGGTGCGACTCAAAATGCGGGTTGTATGGGTGCGGCTTACGAGTTTTTATTCAATGTAGAGAAATGGCTTCGCGAGCAAAATATTCGTAAAAAAGTTGATTTATATTGGATTACACCTGAAGATTATTTGGGACACTTTGGAATCGATGGAATGCCAATGGGAGAAACCATGCTAAAATCCTTCATGAATATGTTTAATATTCATTATAAAACACAAGTTGGAGTTGAAGAAGTTACCGAAGATAAAATCAAGTTGACAAATGGTGAAGAGTTACCATATAAATTCTCAATGTTGATGCCACCATTTATTGGTGTTGAGTTTGTGACGAATTCTCCTGAATTACATGCGACACCAACAGGTTATATTCCAGTCAAAGACAGTTACCAACACGTAGATTATCCAAATGTTTGGGCGGCTGGAATTGCCGTTAATGTTCCGCTTCCATTTACACCTGGAAAAGTGCCTTTCGCTTCTCCAAAAACAGGTTACCCAAGTGATGAAACGGGTAAAATCGTAGCCGAAAACATCATCAGAGTTACCGAAGGTAAAACCAAACTTAAAGAAAAAGCTTGGGGCAGAATTCCTGGATTATGTGTTATGGATGCTGGTAAAAAAGAAGTATTGTTATTATCAACAAGTCTTTTTAAACCAAGAACTTTTGCTATTATGATTCCAAATGTAATTTATGATTTCAATAAGGTAATTTTAGAAAAATATTTCCTTTGGAAAAGTAGAAACGGTTATTCTTATTTACCATAGTTTTAAACCACTAAGACACGAAGTTTTTACCACAAAGTTCACAATGTTTTTTATTCACAAAAACCCAACATATAATTAAAATGTTGGGTTTTCCTTTGTGTTCTTAGTGCAACTCTTAGCGAACTTTGTGGTTAAATTTTACATTGACTTCTTCTGTTTCTCTACAAATCCATCGGCTTGGAGTTTAAGTAATTCCGTAGCACTTTTCTTTTTGTAGTTGTACAGTTCTTTATCTTCTTTGATGTCGGCGTAGACTTTATCATAAATTTCGGCATCGGTTTGTTTTTGTAATTCGCTTTGATAACGATTTTGTGCTAACATATTTTTGATGCCCATTTCGTTATCTTCTTGTTTGAAATCGTATTCGCTTTTTGGTGATAATAATTTGGCAATAATTGGTGAAGTTTCAATCGCTAAAAACAACAACATGATAAAAAACGATGGTAAGAAAGGTAATTTATTTAAGGCGTTAATTCGAGCCATTAATCCGTCGAAACCTTCAATAATGGGTTGGGTTTCGGTGACTTTTTTGTCTAAATCGGCTTGTAAGGTTTTAGCTTTCGTTTCTAAATCGGTGATTTTTGCTTGATTAGTTGTTTTTAAGGTAGCTAAATCTTGCAAAGCAGCATCGTGTTTTTCACGCTTTTCTTTATAAACAGGTCCTTTGCCTAACTTCTTAGTTCCGGCAGTTCCTTCAGCTTCGGTGATGTAAACCGAATATAAATCATTTACTTCTTTCTCTTTTTTAAGAATTTCTGATTTTAAGCTATCAATTTGTGCTTTGTTTTTATCTAAATCCGATTGAAAATAATTGGTCACTTGTTTTTTGTTGGCCAACATCATTTCGTTCTTTTCTTTCAGTAAAACCGTATTAATTTCCTTTTCAAAGATTTTAATTTCCAAAGGTTTTGAAATTACGATAGCAATAATAATCGCTAAAGCAATTCGCGGAGTAGCCTGAATAAATTCGTCTAGAAAACTATCTCTTTTTTTAATGGTAGAAACAATAAATCGGTCCAAATTAAAAATTAGCAAACCCCAAACTAATCCGAAAGCTATGGCAATAAAAGCATTGTCGAAAACAGTAAAAAGCGCATAAGCACTCGCAATAAAAGCCATTACGGCAGTGAAGAAAACGGTAGCTCCAATTCCGGCATATTTGTTTTGCTCGCCATTGGAACAGCCATTAATTATGTCGGAATCTACGCCCGAACATAACATAAAAA
Source organism: Flavobacterium sp. (assembly GCF_036782315.1). Classification (GTDB taxonomy): domain Bacteria; phylum Bacteroidota; class Bacteroidia; order Flavobacteriales; family Flavobacteriaceae; genus Flavobacterium. The sequence continues at coordinate 47,402 of NZ_DAIPZK010000006.1, read as the reverse complement.
AACGTTTTAACATGATGATTGATTTTGATTGATGATGATTAGTACAAATTTAACGCCAAAAGTTTCAAGTTGTTGCTAATTTGTTGAAAAATAGTTGGTAAAAGAAAAAACCCTCACATTGCTGTAAGGGTTCTATATAATTTGTGACTTTTTACTATTAACTAAAAATTAGTATCTGTAGTACTCAGGTTTAAATGGACCTTGAACATCAACTCCAATATAAGCAGCTTGCTCTGGATTTAAAGTTTCTAATTCAACACCTAATTTAGCTAAGTGAAGTGCTGCTACTTTTTCATCTAAATGTTTAGGTAACATATATACTTCATTTTTATAAGCCGCACTATTTGTCCATAATTCGATTTGAGCTAACGTTTGGTTAGTAAATGAATTTGACATTACAAAACTTGGGTGTCCAGTAGCACAACCTAAGTTTACTAAACGTCCTTCAGCTAAAATAATAACTTCTTTACCGTTTACGTTGTAAATATCAACTTGAGGTTTAACTTCTTGTTTAGTATTGCCATAGTTTTTGTTTAACCAAGCCATATCGATTTCGTTATCAAAGTGCCCAATGTTACAAACGATAGTTTTATCTTTCATAGCTTCGAAATGACGACCTACTACGATATCTTTATTTCCAGTTGTAGTAATTACAATATCAGCATTAGCAATAACAGTGTCTAATTTTTTAACTTCAAAACCATCCATAGCAGCTTGTAAAGCACATATTGGATCAATTTCAGTAACCGTTACAATAGAACCAGCACCACGGAAAGAAGCTGCAGTTCCTTTTCCTACGTCTCCGTATCCACAAACAACTACTCTTTTTCCTGCTAACATTACGTCAGTAGCTCTACGAACTGCATCTACAGCAGATTCTTTACATCCGTATTTGTTATCAAATTTAGATTTAGTAACGGAGTCATTAACGTTAATAGCTGGCATATATAAAGTTCCAGCTTTCATTCTTTCGTATAAACGGTGAACTCCAGTTGTAGTTTCTTCAGATAAACCTTTAATTCCAGAAACTAATTCAGTATATCTATCGAAAACCATGTTAGTTAAATCACCACCATCATCTAAAATCATGTTTAATGGTTGACGCTCTTCACCAAAGAATAAAGTTTGCTCAATACACCAATCAAATTCTTCTTCATTCATTCCTTTCCATGCATAAACTGGAATTCCAGCAGCAGCAATTGCAGCAGCAGCATGATCTTGAGTTGAGAAAATGTTACATGAAGACCAAGTAACATCAGCACCTAAAGCAACTAATGTTTCAATTAACACCGCTGTTTGAATCGTCATGTGTAAACATCCAGCAATACGAGCTCCTTTTAAAGGTTGGCTTGCACCATATTCTGCTCTTAAAGCCATTAAACCAGGCATTTCAGCTTCTGCTAATTGAATTTCTTTTCTTCCCCATGCTGCTAAAGAAATATCTTTAACTTTGTATGGTACATATGGAATTGTTTTTGTACTCATTATGTTTATCAATTTATTTTTAAATTTGAGGAGGCAAAGTTACAACATAAGTTTTTATTTTCTAAATAATGTTTTAAATTTTGTGAATTGTTTATCATGCTAATCATTTGAATCACAATTAAATATCCATGCCTTTTTATAAATCCATACAAATTAACGCAACCACAACAGCATACTTTTGGCATATAACCGAAGATGTAACTTCGTTATTTAGAGCAGTTTCGCTCAAAGATGTTTCCTTATTTCGCTTAGAAGGAATGAAATCAGAAGAACATCAAAAAGGATTTTTGGCCGTACGAATGTTGTTGCAACATTTAGGTTACACGGATTATGATTTAACATATGATGAAGCTGGAAAACCACATTTGAATTACGAAGTACGAAGTACTAAGTATAAAAATGAAAATCCATCACCCATTACCCATCACCCAACATCCATCCTGAAACATATCTCTATTTCGCATTCACACGAATTTTCTTGTATCTGCATAAGTGATGAATTAATGGGGATTGATTTAGAAAAACTTAAAGAAAAAACGTTGAAAATTGCGCCGAGATTCATGGAAGTAAAACATTTAGAAAATCTTTCTGTTTCCGAACAAATTGAGAAAGCGACTGTGGTTTGGGGTGTAAAAGAATCTATTTTTAAAATCAAGAACGAAAAAGGAATCAGTTTTCCAGAACATATTTTTGAAGATAAATTTTGTTTGTCAGACGGAAAATGTGCAGCCGAATTGCATTTTAATAGCAAAATAGAAAAGTTTAAAATTCACTTTTATAAAGTAGAAGATTATATCTTTGTGTGTGCTTTCCCAAATAATTAAAATGCAAAATCTGTATCAAAATATACTTCAAGCTAAAAAAGACAATCAAAAATTGTTGGCTATTTTAATCGATCCTGAAAAGGTTTCAATTGAACAAGTTGGAATATTGTGTGAAAAAATTAAAACTTCTCCTGCCACACATATTTTTGTAGGCGGAAGCACTTTTAGTGGGACTCATTTAGATTTATTGATAGCAACTTTAAAAAAGGAAGCACAATTACCTGTTTTAATTTTTCCTGGGCATCCATCCCAAATTTCTAGTGAAGCCGATGGTATTTTATTTCTCAGTTTGCTTTCCGGAAGAAACCCACAATATTTGATTGAACATCACATTAATTCGGTAGAGGTATTGGAAAAGTCTAATTTAGAAATTATTCCAACAGGTTATTTGCTAATTGATGGCGGAAAAGAGACCGCTGTGCAACGCGTAAGTCAAACACAACCGATTGAAAATAATAATATTGAATTAGCTTATAAAACAGCAAAGGCAGGTGAATTTTTAGGTAAAAAGTTGATTTATTTAGAAGCGGGAAGTGGGGCTAATCAACACGTTTCTTTAAAAATGATTTGCTATGTAGCTCAAAATATAAAAATTCCGTTGATAGTAGGTGGCGGCATTCGTTCTATGAAAACGATTCAAGAAGTGTATGAGGCTGGAGCTGATTTGGTCGTTATTGGAACTGCTTTTGAAAACGACAGTAATTTCTTTTTATTATGATAGAGTTGCTATTTTCTCAATATAAAGATTATCCCGATTATTTAATTGCATTAGAATTAATTGCTGTTGTCTTTGGTATCATCAGTGTTTTATTTGCACGAAAAAATAATATTTTGGTTTATCCAACCGGTTTGGTTAGCACCATCATATATGTTTATATTTTGTTTGAATTTGAATTGTATGGTGATTTAATCATCAATTTCTATTATACGTTGATGAGTATTTTAGGCTGGTATTTGTGGTCTAAAAAAAAAGGTGATCAGGAGGAATTTCCAATATCAACTGTAAATCGGAAAGAATTTCTAATTTCAACGCTAATTTTTATATTAACCTTGTTGTTTGTTGCTTTAGTTTATCATTTTTTTGATAAATTTACAGATTGGACAGCTTATATTGATACCCTTACAACAGCTTTATTTTTTGTTGGAATGTGGCTTATGGCCAAACGAAAAATTGAAAACTGGATTATTTGGATTGTTGCCGATGTTATTTCGGTGCCTTTATATTTTTATAAAGGTTTAACGTTTTCTAGTATGCAGTTCTTATTATTTACAATTATTGCTATTTTAGGCTATTTAGAATGGAAAAAATTTTTACAGAAACAGATATAAAATACATAAAGGAAAGAGGAAATTCTCTTGAAAAAGTACAACAGCAATTGGATTTTTTTATCAGCGGAATCCCTAAAGTTAACTTGGTAAAGTCGGCTACAATTGGCGATGGAATTTGGCGCTTTAATGAAGAAGAAATTAAATCATTTGTTTCCTATTTTGATCATCATAAAAGCAAGTATACAATTGAGAAATTTGTACCTGCTTCGGGTGCAGCTACTCGAATGTTTAAATTTTTGAATGAATTTTTGAATGAATTTGATTCAGAAAATGATACAATTAATAGTTACATTAATAAAAAGAAAGCAAATGATGTTTCAATTTTTATTTTAGGTTTAAAAAATTTCCCTTTTTACAAAGAATTAAAAGAAAAAACATTAAGTCTCTTTCCAGAATATTATTCTTTTACTACCGACAAGAAACAATTTGCACTTATTAAAACTTTATTAAGTGAAGAAGGTTTAAGTTTTTCTCAAAAACCAAAAGGTATTTTACCATTTCATATTAGAGATGGAAAAATTATTACACCTATTGAAGAAAATATTTTTGAAGCTGATTTTTTTAAGAGTGAAGGTGCTAAAACTAAAATTCATTTTACCATTACAAAAGAATTTCAATCTGATTTTGAAAAGATAACGAGTCAGTATACAGATTTTGAAATCAGTTTTTCATATCAAGATCAGTCCTCTGATACACTCGCTGTTAATGAAGACAATACGCCATTTCGAATAGAAGACAACAAACTGTTTTTTAGACCAGGCGGGCATGGCGCTTTAATTGATAATTTGAATTCCTTAAGTTCCGATGTTATATTTATTAAAAACATTGATAATGTATCGCAAAATCATAAAATAGTTATTGCAACCTATAAAAAGCTTTTAGGAGGCATTTTAATGCGAATGCAATTTCAAATTTTTAATTATCTTAAAAAACTATCCAATGGGAATGTAACCGATGCAGAAATTCAAGAAATAAAAGAATTTGCTGAAAGGAAAATGTCTTTCCCATTACCAGAAGAATTCAATTTTTTTCTAACAGAATATAAGATTGAATATTTAATAAAAGTATTGAATCGTCCTATTCGAGTTTGTGGAATGGTTAAAAATGAAGGCGAACCTGGCGGTGGACCATTTTGGGTACAAGATGAGAAAGGGCGTCAAACCTTGCAAATTGTTGAGTCATCTCAAATAGATTTGAATAACAAAACACAAAAAAATATTGCGAAGGAAGCTACACACTTTAATCCTGTAGATATAGTATGTGGTGTTAAAAACTTCAAAGGAGAAAAGTTTGATTTAGAGCAATTTATAGATCCAAAAGCAGCTTTTATTACTGAAAAAACAAAAAACGGTAAACCAATTAAAGCTTTTGAACTTCCAGGTTTATGGAATGGCGCAATGGCAAAATGGACTACTATTTTTGTTGAGGTTCCATTAGAAACATTCAATCCCGTTAAAACCGTAAATGATTTATTAAAAGCTTCACATCAACCTGATAATGGATAAATCTACAATTACATCTGAATTTTCATTTAAAGCTGTAAGAAGCAGCGGTGCAGGAGGCCAAAATGTAAATAAAGTATCCTCTAAAGTGGTGTTAACTTTCGATTTGAATAATTCAAAAGGATTAACTGATGACGAAAAAATGTTACTTCAAACCAAACTTGCAACCAAACTTACACAAGATGGAATCCTAATTTTAACTAGTGAAGAAGATAGAAGTCAACTTAAAAACAAAGAGAAAGTCATTAAGAAATGTTTTAAGTTGCTAGAAAACGCTTTGGTTGTTCCAAAAGAAAGAAAAGAAACAAAAATTCCAAGAGCTGTAAAAGAAAAACGCCTAAATGCTAAAAAAGTAATGAGCGTTTTAAAACAAAACAGAAAAAAGCCAAATTTTTAGTATCAAGTATTAAGATTGGAGTATTAAGATTTTTACTTCTCAAAAAAATCTTAATACTTAATACATTCATCTTAATACTTTTTATATCTTTGCCATGTCTCAAAGGGGTGCTCTAAATAACGAGCTGAGATCATACCCATAGAACCTAGAACAGATAATGCTGTTTAGGGAATTGACAAAAATAAATGTGCACGTTTATTGGCGTCAAAGAGTATCAAATTTAATTTTTAACAAAGGAATAATTGCCCCTTTTATTCGTATTTATTTTACGAATGAAAACTTTATTCAAAAAAGATTGCCACAAAGGCACAAAGACGCAAATTTATTTGAGTCTATTTTCTATTTTCTTTTCTCTTTTTTCTTTCTCTCAAGAAATCAAGAAAGATACCACAAAAGTTACCGAACTTAAAGAAGTAACCGTTTCGTCTGTTAGAGCAAAAGATAAAAATCCAATTACGTACACTAATGTTTCTGCAGCAGAGATTGCGCCTCGAAATTTAGGACAAGATATTCCTGTTTTGTTGCAATATTTGCCTTCTGTAGTTAGTACAACTGATGCTGGAAATGGAGTGGGTTATACTTATATGAGAGTTCGCGGTTCGGATGGTTCTCGAATCAATGTAACTTTAAACGGAATTCCTTTTAACGACAGTGAAAGTCAAGGAACGTTCTTTGTGAATTTACCCGATTTTGCTTCTTCATTAGAGAGTGTTCAGTTGCAGCGAGGTGTAGGAACTTCAACGAATGGAGCTGGAGCTTTTGGTGCAAGTTTAAATATGGCTACCAAATCATATCAAGAAAAAGCCTATGCCGAAATTTCAAATTCTTTTGGAAGCTTTAATACAAGAAAAAATTCTCTTTCTTTTGGAACCGGTTTGCATAATAATTTTGAAATGAACGGAAGAGTTTCAAGCATTGCTTCTGATGGATTCATCGATAGAGCTACATCAAATATGTTTGGTTATTTTTTTAATGCCAATTATGTAAAGGAATCTACTTTAATAAAATTACTGGCATTTGGAGGAAAAGAAAAAACCTATCAAGCTTGGTACGGAATAGAAGATTTAGATGGAGATAGAACCTTTAATCCGGCTGGAATGTATTTCGATGAAAACGGTAATATGCAATTCTACAGTAATGAAACCGATAATTACTGGCAAAATCATTTTCAATTACATTGGACAGAAAAATGGAGTACTAATTGGATTTCAAATGCAGCATTGCATTATACAATTGGAAAAGGATATTTTGAACAATACAAAGAGGATTCTGATTTATCTGATTATAATTTACCTGCTTTTAACGGAAGTTTTATTTCTGATTTGGTAAGAAAACGTTGGCTAGATAATGATTTTTTTGGCGCCATTTTTTCTTTAAATTATAAAAAAGCAAAAACCGATGTGTTATTTGGAGGAGCAGCAAATCGTTATTTAGGATTACATTATGGAGAAGTGGTTTGGACGCAAAACTACATTCCAGAACCTAATCGTTACTATGATAATTATGGTAATAAAGACGATGTAAATTTCTACACAAAAGCATCATACAATGTTACAAACAAGTTGAATTTATTTGCTGATTTACAATACAGAATGGTGTTTTATGATGCAACCAGTACAAAATTTGATGATGTTAATGATACTTTCCGATTTTTTAATCCAAAAGCAGGAGTGAATTATCAATTGAATGAGAAAAATGCTTTTTATGGTTATTTCGGAATTGCTAATAAAGAGCCAAGACGTGATGACTACGAAAGTGGAGCCATTAAGCCAGAGCGTTTGTTCGATTATGAGCTTGGTTGGAAATATAATTCTAAAAAAGTGAAGCTATCAGCAAATGCTTTTTACATGAGATATAACGATCAATTAGTTTTAACAGGAGATTTAAATGATGTTGGAGCTCCTATTTTCACAAATAGTGGAAAGAGTTACCGTCTAGGTTTAGAAGTAGAATCGGCTATTGCTTTGACTGATAAGTTAATTTTAAGTCCAAATGTAACGTTGAGTCAAAATAAGAATGAAGACTTTTATTACGAAATTAATGGAACAGTTCAAAATTTAGGCAATACTAATATTGCATATTCTCCTAGTATTATTGCAGGAAACAGATTTTCTTATTTACCAGTTAAAGGATTACAGTTGTCATTATTATCAAAGTTTGTTGGAGAACAATACATGGGAAATATTGATTCTGATGTTTCAAAATTAGACAGTTATTTTGTAAATGATTTGAATGTTTCTTACGATTGGAAAATTAATAAAGGTATCAAGTCAATTGTTTTTTCAGCATTAGTAAATAATATTTTTGATGTAGAGTATGAATCAAATGGTTATTTCTATACCTATGATGATGATTCTTCTGGAAGTACAATTACCTATGGAGGAGCAGGTTATTATCCGCAAGCGGGAATTAATTTCCTACTTGGATTGAATTTAAAATTTTAGTTAAATTGAGTTAAGTTAAAAAAAGCCTGAAATTATAATTTTCAGGCTTTTTTGTTAATTGTAAACTCGTATTGAAACATCGCTAATTTGTTCTACACGATAACGTTTCATAGGATATTGCATACCTTGTGCTTGTCCTGAAAATAAGCTATAACGTTTGTCATCACACGGACAAATTGCATCAATACCACTTAATGTCATGGTAGAACAAGAACTTAGAGCTTGATTCGGACATGCCGCATCATAGGCTACATATCCACTTCCGGTATTAAAAACAATAATTCCTCTGATACCTTGCCCAGCCGAATTAATATACACTGCGTTTGCGGGACTCAACAAATTACTATATTGTGGTAAACTCATGTTAATATTTAAATTTACCGGATAATTAGGTAAATACGGATTGTTATTTTGAAACTCTTCTTTGTCACATCCAAAAAATAAAGGAATCAGGAGAAGAAAAATATATTTTTTCATAAGGTTTTTTACTTTCATTTGTAAAACAAATTTAATTAATTACTTTTGACTAAACATTACGTTATTACTTAAATTAATATTAAAAATATTTACTATCTTTGTGAAAAGGAATCCCATGCAGGTGGGATTCTTTCTATTTATATAAACAATGAAGTTATGAGTACAGTATCTTATTACACCGCAGAAGGATTAAAAAAATTAAGAGAAGAATTAGATCAACTTAAAAGTATAGAGCGTCCAAAAGCCTCACAAGCTATTGCCGAAGCTAGAGATAAAGGAGATTTATCTGAAAATGCAGAATATGACGCTGCTAAAGAAGCTCAAGGCTTATTGGAAATGAGAATTGCTAAAATGGAAGAATTAGTAGCAAACGCTCGTTTAATTGATGAATCACAATTAGATGTATCAAAGGTCTTGGTATTATCAACTGTGAAGATAAAAAATCAAGCTAATGGTATGGAAATGAAATACACATTAGTGGCAGAAAGTGAAGCAGATTTAAAATCGGGTAAAATATCGGTAACTTCTCCAATTGGAAAAGGGTTACTTGGTAAGTCGGTTGGTGAAATTGCCGAAATCAGTGTTCCAAATGGAGTTTTAAAAGTAGAGATTTTAGAGATTTCAAGAGATTAAATTAATTAGTCGATTTGTCAATGTGGCAATATGACAATTAAAAATATATTAATAACAATTTTCTTGAAGTTAATCATTGAAAATTGGCTAATTGAAAATCATCAAAATGGGTTCAATATTCACAAAAATAGTAAACGGAGAAATTCCATGTTATAAAATTGCTGAAGACGAAAATTATTTGGCTTTTTTAGATGTTAATCCAAACGCAAAAGGACATACGTTGTGTATTCCAAAGCAAGAAATCAACAAAATCTTTGATATGGAAGAAGAACATTATCTGGGTTTAATGAAGTTTTCTCGAAAAGTTGCCAAAGCTCTTGAAAAATCAGTAGCATGTAAACGAATTGGTGTAGCCGTTGTTGGATTAGAAGTACCACACGTTCATGTACACCTAATTCCGCTTCAAGATATGGACGATATGCGTTTTCAAAGAAAAACTAGCTTAACTGCAGAAGAGTTTCAGGAATTAGCACAAAAAATTACAACTTATTTATAAAATCTAATACCACAAACTTTAAAGTTTGTGGTTTTTTATATGAAAAAAGTACTACTATTTTTATTTTACTCAAACCTTATTTTTTCTCAAGATTTATCTTCTGAGAATTTTTACTGGCCTTTTTATCATAGTCAAAATACCGAAGGGGTAATAGGAGTAAAAAAATGTTATATTAGACAAGAACCTTCTTTAAATGGAAAATTATTAGATTCATTAAACATAGGCTTTAAAGTCAATGTTCTTAATAACACAACTGAAACATCAACCATAAATGGGCTAAATTTATCATGGGTTGAAGTTGAATATTACCAAAACAATCAGTCTAAGAAAGGTTTTGTTTGGAAAGGTTTCATTGCTTTAGGAAGTTCGAAAAAAAATAATATTCTTTTTTTAACAACAATTGATTCTAAATTCACTAAGAAAATCAAAGAAGGTGGTTCTGTATATAATACAGTTTTTTGTAATGTTTCTGTCAAAGCAGTTAATGAACATCATCAAATTTTAGATACTTTTACAATGCCTAAGCAGTTAGATGAGAGCCAATTTTTTGAAAATTCTACTATCAATGGATGGGGATTGAAAAATGTAAACTCAATTTATAGAATTTCTTTAAGCGGTGAAGCTTGTGGTATACCAACGTACCATTATTATTTTGGCTGGACTGGAAAAAGATTTCTACTGCTACCTCAAAAATATCAAGTTGGTGATGCGGGAGTTTTTTATCATACAGAAGAATTTATTTTTCCCAATGAGAAAAAAGGAGAGCAAAACACAATAATTAAACAAATTATTGAAGCTGAAATTATAGATGAAAATGCAGAGGATAATAAATTTTTAGTAAAAAAAGAGTTTAAGTATTATTCTTGGGATGGTTCTACTTTTAAACTATTTAAAACAAAAAAAGTTAAACCCTATATTCAAATAGAGAATTAATCTATTGTTTTATAACTAATCTGCATCGTAGTTCCTTTTCCTATTTCAGAATGTGCAACTTTAATTTTTCCTTTGTGATATTCTTGAACAATTCGTTTCGTTAATGACAATCCTAATCCCCAACCTCGCTTTTTGGTTGTAAATCCAGGTTCAAAAACTTTGGTGAATTGGTTTTTTGGAATTCCTTTTCCTGTATCAGTAATGCTAATTTTTACAATATCTTCTAATACAGTAATTACAATATTCAAACTGCCTTTTCCTTTCATAGCATCAATGGCATTTTTAACCAAATTTTCAATAGTCCAACTATGTAAAGCAGGATTAATTTCAACAAAAACAGGATGTTTAGGTGCTTTAAAATGAAAGTTCACTTGTTGAGAAACCCTAGTTTGTAGGTATTCAACCGTGTTTTTTGTATCCTCAATAATATTGCGTTTCTCTAAAACGGGTTCACTTCCAATTTTTGAAAAACGATCGGTAATGGTTTGTAATCGGTTGATGTCTTTTTCGATCTCAAGAAGTGTACTTTCTTCAATGTTTTCCATTTTTAAAATTTCCAACCAACCTATTAATGATGAAAGTGGAGTTCCTATTTGATGTGCGGTTTCCTTTGCCATTCCTGCCCAAAGTTTATTTTGTGTCGCCATTTTGGTTGCACGATAAAAATTGTAAACCACAGCGCCAAACAAAATGATGATTAATAATAAAGCAATAGGATAATATTTCAACTTATTCAATAAAGGCGAACTTCCATAATAAACCAATTGATAATTGTTTTCAGAAAGCTCCATTTTAATGGGTTGATTGTTGTTTTTTATCGAATTGAAATATTTCTTTAAGGCTGAGGAATCTTTTGCAACTTCTTCGTCAATGTTATTATGACTTATAATTGAATCTTTGCTATCCGTAACAATCATTGGAATTGAAGTGTTATTACGTATAATCTGAAAAGGTAATTCAATATCTGTATATTCGTTAGCATTTGCTAGTGTTTTTTGAGCGCTTGCCCAATACTCAATTTTTGCTCTTTCTTCATTTTTGAAAATTTGGAAAAAGTTGTAAGTATTCCAAAGTATTAAAATTACGATGAAAAAAGAGGCTAATATTATGAACCAGCGGGTTAGATTTCGTTTTTCTGAAAACTGCATGTACTCGTATTTGAAGTAAAAATACTAAAATCCTTTTAATTTGGTGTTTATTCTTGTAATTGAACTTGCAATTGTTTGTTATCTTTGTAAAAAATAGTTGCAACATGTTAAGCATTGATCCAAAAGAAATAGCACCAGCAAAATTACAAGGATATTTACAAAGTGCGGTAGCGCCTCGTCCTATTGCGTTTGCCAGTACTATTGATAGTAATGGAAATCCAAATTTATCACCATTTAGTTTCTTTAATGTATTTAGTTCTAATCCACCAATTTTAATTTTTTCGCCTGCAAGACGTGTGCGAGATAATACTACAAAACACACTTTAATCAATGCTCAAAATACAAGAGAAGTTGTGGTTAATGTGGTAAATTACGATATCGTAGAACAAATGTCATTATCTAGTACAGAATATCCTGATGGCGTGAATGAGTTTGAAAAAGCTGGATTTACGATGCTAAAATCAGATAAAGTAAAACCATTTCGTGTAGCGGAAAGTCCGGTGCAATTTGAATGTAAGATTAATGATGTAATCGCATTAGGAGACCAAGGTGGAGCAGGTAATTTAGTGATTTGTGAAGTTGTAAAAATTCACATTAACGAAGCTATTTTAGATGCAAACGGCATGATTGATCAACACAAAATTGATTTGGTGGCCAGAATGGGAGGTAATTGGTACAGTCGTTCTAATGTAGGTATGTTTGAAGTAGAAAAACCTTTGACAACTTTAGGAATCGGAGTAGATATGATTCCAGATTTTATAAAAGAAAGTGGCTATTTTACTGGGAATGATTTAGCACGATTAGGAAATATAGAAAATGTGCCAACCGAAGAAGAAATTGCTATATTTGTAAAAGAAAATTTTGAAGTTAAAGCGGTTTTAAGTGCCGATGATATGGATACAAAATTTCAAAAAGCAAAAGAGTATGTAGATAATGGAAGAGCGGTTGATGCTTGGAAGTTGTTATTAGCAAAAAAATAAATTTTAGTATTATGGAAGTTTTAGGAAGAGTGAAAGTTATTAATTCAGTACAACAAGTAAGCGCATCTTTCAAAAAAAGAGAACTTGTAGTGACTACAGAAGAGCAATATCCACAACATATTTTAATCGAGTTTACACAAGATAAAACCGATTTATTAAACAGTTATAATGTTGGTGAACAAGTAAAAGTTTCAATCAATTTAAGAGGTAGAGAATGGGTAAATCCACAAGGAGAAACTAAATATTTTAACTCTATTCAAGGTTGGAGAATTGAAAAAGTTCAAGCGGAAGCTCCAGCGACGGCAACACCTCAAATGCCACCTATGCCACCCGCAGCAGCTTTTGAACCAGCAACCAACTTTAACGAAGAAGAACACGACGATTTACCTTTTTAACAAAGAGTAAAGAGAATAGAGCATAGAAAAAAGAGTCATTCAAAATTTGCATTTTGAATGGCTTTTTAATTTCTCGATAATTAGGTCTATTTTCTTTTTTCTCTTCTCTATTTTCTTAAAAGATGTATTTTCTAACTAAAGAATTATATTTCCCACCAGTTGAAACCGCTTCTCCAGAAGGAATAGTTGCGGTAGGAGGTGATTTGTCTCCAGAGCGATTGGTTTTGGCTTATAATTCCGGAATTTTTCCATGGTTTGAAGATGATGAGCCAATATTATGGTGGAGTCCACCAGAACGCATGGTTTTGTTTTTTGAAGATTTAAAGATTTCAAAAAGCATGCGAAACGTTATCAATCAAAGGAAATTTAAAGTTACGTTCAATACCGCTTTTAGAGATGTAATTCTAAACTGTAAAAAGATTTCTCGAAAAGACCAGCCTGGCACTTGGATTACTGACAATATGGTAGAAGCGTATTGCAAACTTCATGAATTAGGTATAGCCAAAAGTGTTGAGGTTTGGCAAGATAATGAATTAGTTGGTGGCTTATATGGTGTAGATTTAGGTCACGTTTTTTGTGGCGAAAGTATGTTTTCTAAAGTTTCTAATGCTAGTAAAATAGCTTTTATTGCCTTAGCTAAACAATTAGAATTGGCAAATTATCGTTTGCTAGATTGCCAAGTTTATAATGACCATTTAGCTAGTTTAGGCTGTGTGGAAATTGAAAGAGAGGATTTTTTGATGGTGTTGAAAAGTTAAAACTTCGGCAAAGTTCTAACATACAATTCCTCCACTTTTTTCCTTGCCCAATCGGTTTTTCTCAAGAATTTCAAACTTGAATTTACAGACGGGTTTTCTTTAAAACAATTGATGTTTATAAGTTCTGCCAAAGTATCAAAACCATAAAAATCTACTAATTGCTCGACAATAGTTTTTAATGATTTTCCGTGAAGTGGGTCGTTACTCATAATCTTATTTTCTAGTCCAGCAATCCATTACATGATCATTTACCATACCAGTGGCTTGCATGTGTGCGTAGATAACGGTTGAACCAACAAATTTGAATCCGCGTTTTTTTAAATCTTTGCTTAAAGCATCTGAAATTGGAGTAGTTGCTTTTACTTCACTTAAGGTTTTAGGTTGATTGTCTATGGGTTTTCCATCTACAAATCCCCAAATATATTTAGAGAATGTTCCAAATTCTTCTTGCACTTTTATAAATGCTTGTGCATTGGTAACCGTAGCTCTAATTTTTAATTTGTTTCGAATAATTCCTGTATTTTCAGCTAATTCTGCCATTTTATCTTCTGAATAGTTGGCAATTTTTATTAAATCAAAATTATCAAACGCTTTTCTGAAGTTTTCTCTTTTCGCTAAAACAGTGTACCAACTCAAGCCTGCTTGAAAGGTTTCTAAAATTAGAAATTCGAAAATAGTTTCATCATCATAAACTGGTTTTCCCCATTCGTTATCGTGATAATTTCGATACAAATCGTCTTTTTCACACCAAGCGCATCGCTGTTTAGTTTCCATGTTTTTCTGCTCCTAAATAGTTGTCAATTAAGTAATGTCCGAGATAAATTAAGGGTGTTAAGCAAATTGCAATCCCTAGTTTAACAGAATATCCTGTAAATGCGGATACTACAAATGTTTCGCCATTTATTTTTCCAGGTAACCAAAAGGCAATTCCCAGTACGATAAAACTATCGAATAATTGTGAAATGACTGTTGAACCCGTACTTCTTAACCAAAGCATTTTTTTGCCTGTTCTGTTTTTTACAAAATGAAATATAGATACATCAATTAATTGTGAAACTAAAAAAGCCGTTATACTTCCTACAATAATCCACATACTCTGACCAAAAACCGCATTAAACTGCTCATCCGAAATTAATCCTTCGCCTTTTACTGCTGGAATTTGAAGTCCAATCAGTAAGAGAAAAAACGTGTATGCAATTAAACCTGCTGTTATGAAAGACAGTTTTTTTACTCCTTTTTCTCCAAAATATTCGTTTATTAAATCGGTAGTGATGAAAACAATCGGCCAAGGTAAAATACCTAAACTCATAACAGTATTCCCTATGTAGATTAGTTTTCCTCCTATTAATTCAGCCACTAATGCATTGGTAATGAAAATCCCAGCTAAAATAACGTAGATAATGTCTTTTTTTCTTTGAAACATATTAATAGTCTTCTAAATCAGAAAATATATTATTAGTTGTATTTTTTTTACCATAAGTAGCTCTTTTGTGATTGTCGTTTAACGATTCGTCAATCATGCTTTTTATGATAGTTTCTATTTCTTTTTCTTCTAAAAATACTCTAGCATTTAATTTACAATATTCTTTAATATTAATTTTCCCATTATCTGTAATAAATGCAATACCGGTTATTTTTTGTTGGTTTGTATTATATGAATTTTCTTCAATATTGATTTTCTTGAAGAAGAAATATATTATTTTTTCTCCATTAAATCGAATTTCTTTTGTGTCATAGAATTCTAGAGAATCTTTCTTCTTGTTGATTTCATCTGCATAAATTATGGCTGCCTTAGCAAGTGATTTACCGTCATATTTGCTTAAAAAAGAATTTTGTTTCATGTGGTACATCATCAAAAATCCAATGAACTGAATTTTTTCATTCTTCATAATTCGTTCTAAGGTTTGAGAATCTACTTGGTTTGTTTTTTCGAGCTGTACTTCTGCGAAAGCTAAATCTAATTCATCAATATTTAAATCGGTTGCCTTTTTAAAGAGTTGAGCTATATCTTTTTCGGTTCTAAATGGATATAAAATAGTATAATAACTGATGAAATCCTCTATTGGAGCTTCTTCGTCTTCATAGTATTCGTCATCTTCTTGATTTTTAATGTTTTGTTTGTTTTTCCAACTTGCTAATCGTTTGTATTCTAGTCTTGCATTGGTTAAAATCATTTTTTTGTATGATTTTAATTTTTTTGCATTACCATGATTTTTAATTAAAAGTTTATGTGTAAAGGATACAATAGGAGCATGATATTCTTTTATACTGTAGTATTGAAAGATATTGGGGAACAAAACTTGACTGTTTTCTAAATCTTCTTCAAAATGATTAAAAAGCCCAATTATTTCATATTCATTATCTGAAATAGGTAAATCATATTCTAATAATTCTAAGATTTTCTTGTAAGCTTCTTTGTTTTTTTGAAAGGTTAACGCTTTTAAAACCGCAAATTGAATAACCGTATTAGTGTTTTCTTTCTTGTAAGCATTTTCTAAATAGGTTATAACTTCTGGAGCTTTAATTTGACCCAGTTTTTCATATAACTTTCCTAAGATTTCAGTTTCATCCTCTCTAAATTTAAAAGTGTTTAAAAAGGTTTTAAATTTTGGTAAATCTTCTTTTTCAACTGTTAAATATTCTGTAGATTTTAGAGCAGAATAACGAATGCTGTCGTGTTTGCTTCTTACATCATTTAAAAATAAATCCATTTTGTTTTCTAAAATAGTTTCTGTGGATTTGTTTTCTAAAGTAATAGAATTAAAAGTTTTTTCTACAAATGAATCTGTTTTGTCATAATTTTTACCCACTAATGTTGATAGTTCGTAAATAGTATTTCCGTTAAGTAATAATTTGTATTTAATGGCTTGTTTTGAGCTAGGTTTAGAAACCATTGCTTCAAAAGTGTGAATATTTTTTTCTTTATCGAAATCTATTTTTTCATCAATTATTTTTAATTTTTCATCTTTTGGGAATAATTTTTTGTCCCAATTTGAAACGATATATTCAGAGGCTAGATTAAAATCGTCTTGCGGAATAGTGGTTTCAATTAATTCATTGTCACTTTCTATATCTGCTGAAGTTTCATTTACAGAAAGTGTTCCTGTAATTTGTTTGCGATAATTTTTCCAAATAGAATCTATTGATTTTTCTGATTCGTAACGATGGTATTTATAATAGTTAAGTTGTATGATAGAACCATTACTTCCTAAGAATTGATAACTTTTTGATTTTGCAGTAAAATGATTTTTCTTCTTATTACCGTTTTTAGGTTCTCTTTCTACTAAAAAGTCCAAGTGTTCATTTTGTTTTTCAGGAATTTCAATACTAAAATGATTTATTGAATCTCTAAAAGTTGTGTAGTTTTCAGAATCTAAAGAAGGTTTAATCTCAAACGATTCAAAAAAACGTTTGGTGTCTAAATCTTCTGCATTAACGGTTCCTAAAAGGTAATATTTATTACCATTTAATTGCGATTTCAATTGAATTTCTCTGTTTTCAATATTCGATTTCGAGAAGAAAGCAATTCGTTCTTTATTGAATTTTGTATGAGTAGAATCTAATTCGTGTTGGGCATAAAATTCTTGGTGAATTCGCTTCAATTCATATTCTGAATTTTCTAAATTATCGATTTCAGAAAGTGTTTTTTCAATTAAAAAATAATAACTTTTTTTCTTTTCATCAAAAGCCGTTATGGTAATATCAGAATTGTCTTTACTGTTGTTTTTATTTCCTGTGTAAGTATTGTAAGCTGGTATTTCAATTTCAAAACTTCCTTTTCTTGGACTGATTTTTTCCCAATGATTCTTGCTTTCTTTTAATTCAATTTTAGAAAAAATATCTTCTTCAAAACGTCTTACATAATCGCCTTCACCACCCATAATTACCGTAATAATTTCTAGTGGTGTAATATAATATCGATAGCGTTGTGCATTACCTGTTTTAGTTTTGCTTTTGATGTCGTAAACCCAATAATTTTTTTCTTGAAATGATTTTTTATCCAAGATTTCTCCGGGGATATTTTCATAAAATAAACTGTCTAATGTTTTGATGTTAAATGTTTTGTTTTTCTTATTCAAAAAATCATTTAATGGTTTTCTTTTAACGTTTATAAAACCTCCATTTACTAAATCTGGAGATTCCAAATCTTCTCCGTTTTCTAAAACAATTTCAAATAATGGCAATGAAATCATACCATCGGCAGTTGCTCTATTTTTTAATTCTGGTTTTGTGAAATATTCTTCAATTCTTTTTTTTGCGGCTTTTCCTTTTTCGGTATAATTACCAAAAACAGGAGTTACTTTATATCCTTTTGCACGAAGTAGTTCGATAACACCTTTTGGTCCAGGTAAGTGAGCAGCACCAATAGCACTGAATAAACTTCCTGTTTTCATAATAGAATCCATGTTTTTAACCATTTCAATATTTCGGTCAAAAAGCATGGCTTTTAAAAATGATTTTGGCGAACTCAGCATGGTTAACGAATCAATCATATCTAAGTCTTTTTCTCTATAATAATCGTTCAGTGCTTGGTCGTAAGATTTGTTTTTTAATATTTTTAAAATAGATTGACGGTTTTTATCAACTTCGCTTTCATCCATTTTGGCTTGTGCCATCATAATGTTTAAGGTGGATTTTTTTACATCCTCCAAGCCAACTGTTCTTTTGTTAAATTTTCTACCCGTTCTGTAGATGAACATATCCAAATAGGTTTCTTCTTGATATTCTTTTTGAGCTTCATTTGTTCGGGTAAGCAAGCTTATCAAATTGTAATTACTACTTCTGAAAAGTTGATATAAATTATCTTTCTCAATTGGTTTGATGTAGAAATTGGTATAAAATTTACCTTGATTAGCATACTGACTATAAAAGCTAAATAAGTCGAAGAGTGTTGTCCAAGTTCTTGGTTCGCTTTCATTTGCTATGATATCAGCCTCTTGAAGATGTTTAAAAAAATTATCAGATAAATGATAGGAAACCTTATCGCTTACATGCATAGAGCCATAAACATAAGATTTCTTTTTTAAACCATTTCCACTAATTTCCCATAATAAACTTTGGTATTTTTTTTCTTGAGCAAATAAGGAAACTGATACAAGGGCTAATAGAAAAGCAATTTTTTTCAAGACTATTTTATTTTTTTCGTTTACCCCAAATATACAGTATTTTAAAAAGAAAAAAACCTTAACTCTTGTTAAAGAATTAAGGTTTTGTATTTATGAGTTTAGAATATGATTATCCTAAAGCAACTCTTTTGAATCCAGTAACAGTTAAGTTAGCGTCTACAGATTTGATGTAGTTAGCAACACTCATAGAACTGTCTTTGATGAAATCTTGGTTTACTAAAGTATTATCTTTGTAGAAACGTTGGATTTTTCCTTTAGAAATGTTGTCTAACATTGCTTCTGGTTTACCTTCAGCTCTTAATTGTTCTTTAGCGATTTCGATTTCTTTTTCAATGATTGCAGCATCAACACCTGCTTCGTTTAAAGCAATTGGGTTCATAGCAGCAGCTTGCATTGCAACATTTTTAGCAGCTTCGTCAGCACCTGCAACGTTAGCAGATAACGCAACTAAAGTAGCAATTTTACCAGCGTGGATGTAAGATCCTACGAAAGCACCTTCTAATCTTTCGAAAGCACCGATTTCGATTTTCTCACCGATAACACCAGTTTGCTCGATTAATTTCTCAGCTACAGTGATTCCGTTGAAATCAGAAGCTAATAATTCTTCTTTAGTAGCATAGTTTAAAGCTTGGTTAGCTAAATCATTTGCTAATTTTACGAAAGATTCGTTTTTACCTACGAAGTCAGTTTCACAATTTAAAGTGATTGCAACTCCAGCAGTGTTGTCAGCATTGATAACAGCAACAGCAGCTCCTTCAGTAGATTCTCTATCTGAACGGTTTGCAGCTACTTTTTGACCTTTTTTTCTTAAGTTTTCGATAGCTAAATCGAAATCTCCTTCAGCCTCCACTAATGCTTTTTTACAATCCATCATTCCAGCACCAGTGATAGTTCTTAATTTATTTACGTCTGCAGCAGTAATATTTGCCATTTTGTATTTTTTTTATTTGTTGTTTATAAAAGTAAAAATTCCAATTACTAAATCCCAAATTCCAATTTTACTAAATTGCTAACGAAAAGTTAGAACAAGTTTGGAATTTGGAATTTAATTCTTGGAATTAATTGATTTATGCTTCAGTTTCAGTAGCAGGAGCTTCAGTAGCTTCTACTTCTTTAGCTGGTAATTCATCTTTTTCAACTTTTCTATCAGAAAGACCTTCAACGATAGCAGAAGAAACTAATGATAAAACTTTTTCAATTGATTTAGAAGCATCGTCATTTGCAGGAATTACGAAATCAATTGGACGTGGATCCGAATTCGTATCTACCATTGCGAACACTGGAATGTTTAATTTTTGAGCTTCTTTAACAGCGATATGCTCAGCTTTTACGTCAACTACGAATAAAGCAGCTGGTAATCTTGACATATCTGCAATTGAACCTAAGTTTTTCTCTAACTTAGCTCTTAAACGATCAATTTGTAATTTTTCTTTTTTAGATAAAGTATTGAAAGTACCGTCTTTCTTCATTCTATCAATAGAAGCCATTTTTTTAACCGCTTTACGGATAGTTACGAAGTTAGTTAACATACCACCTGGCCATCTTTCAGTGATGTAAGGCATGTTACAAGCTGCTGCTTTTTCAGCAACGATATCTTTCGCTTGTTTTTTGGTAGCAACGAATAATACTTTTCTACCAGAAGCAGCAATTTTTTTCAAAGCTTCGTTAGCTTCTTCAATTTTAGCTGCAGTTTTATATAGGTTAATGATATGAATACCATTACGCTCCATATAAATGTAAGGAGCCATGTTTGGATCCCATTTACGAGTCATGTGTCCGAAGTGTACACCTGCTTCTAATAACTCTTTAACGTCAATTTTGTTTGCCATTGTGTAATAGTTTACGTTCCGTGATTAGCAATTTTCAAGTAGTCACTTGCGTTAGTCTTGAAAATTTAGATGCTAAACTAATTCCCTTTTTACAAGGAATATCGACAACTTTGTTTTTAATTCAATTTTAATTGTAAAAATAAATCTGAAAATATATTCTGATAAATACCGAATATTAACGTTTTGAGAATTGGAATCTCTTACGTGCTTTTTTCTGACCGAATTTTTTACGTTCTACCATTCTAGGATCTCTTGTTAATAATCCTTCTGGTTTAAGGATAGCTCTGTTTTCAGCTTCTACCTCACACATTGCGCGAGCGATAGCCATTCTTACAGCTTCTGCTTGTCCTGTAGTACCACCACCATAAACGTTTACTTTAACGTCAAAGTTTGATGCATTTTCAGTCATTGCTAAAGGTTGCATTACTTTGTACTGTAAAGTAGCAGTTGGGAAGTAGTTACTGAATTCTCTTTTGTTTACAGTGATTTTTCCTGTTCCTTCAGAAACATAAACACGTGCAACAGCGCATTTTCTTCTACCGATTTTGTGAATAACTCCCATTACTTAAGATCGTTTAGGTTAACGGTTTTAGGTGATTGAGCCGCATGTTTGTGCTCAGGACCTACATATACATTTAAATTACGGAATAATTCAGCACCTAATTTATTTTTAGGTAACATTCCTTTGATAGCTTTTTCTACTAATAATGCAGGATTTTTTTGTTGCATTACTTTAGCAGTTAAAGTTCTTTGTCCTCCTGGGTAACCTGTGTGACGAACGTAAGTTTTGTCATCTAACTTGTTACCAGTAAGGTTGATTTTTTCTGCATTGATAACAATTACGTTATCTCCACAGTCAACGTGCGGTGTATAACTTGGTTTGTATTTACCTCTTAAAAGCATCGCTACTTTTGTAGATAAACGACCTAAGTTATGACCTTCAGCGTCTACAACAATCCACTGCTTGTCTGCAGTAGCTTTGTTAGCTGATACTGTCTTGTAGCTTAATGTGTTCACAATAATTAATTTAAATTAAACATTCCATTCCCAATAAAGGGAGTGCAAAAGTACAATTATTTATTAGAATTGCAAACCCGTTTTCGAAAATATTATTTTTTCTAAATAGTTATGTGTCATCTTCTTAATCAAAAATCGGTATAAGTTGTTTTTTAAAATTGAAGAAATTATACTATTTTTACCTCTTAACATAAGTATATGAAAGCAAAAGCAACTCTAAAACAAATTGCATTAGAATTTGGCGTGTCTATTTCAACGGTTTCTAAAGCACTTAGCGATAGTCCTGAAATTAGCGAAACAACTAAAATCAAAATTCAAGAGTACGCCGCTTTGCAGAATTACAAACCAAATAGTATTGCGAAGAATTTAAAAAATCAACGTACCAATACTATAGGTGTAATCATTCCAAATATTCTCAATCCTTTTTTTGCTAAAGTGTTCAGTGGAATTGAAAAGATTGCGTTGGAAAAGGGATATAATGTGATTACAGGGATTTCTAATGAATCCTTAGATAAAGAAAAGCAAGTGATGGATATGCTAAATAGCGGAACTATTGATGGCTTTATTGTTTCGGTGGCAGAAGAAACGCAATCATTAAGAGAATACAAACATTTTAAAGATATCATAAACAGCGGAACCCCTATCGTAATGTTTGATAGAGTAGCCGATGGTATCAATTGCGATAAAGTAGTAGTAGATGATTTTGATTCAGCCTATGATGCTACTACGCATTTGATTAAATTAGGAAGTAAAAAGATTGCCTTGCTTTCTACGGTTAATAATTTGAGTGTTGGGAAATTGAGATTAGAAGGATACAAACAAGCCTTACTTGATGCTAACATGCTCATTGATGAAGATTTGATTATTCTTGAAACTTCTATTGAAGATTTTGACGTTAAATTACAAAGCTTAATTTGCTCTAAAAAAATGGATGCGATTTTTGCCCTAGACGAGCACAGTTCCACCATGACGATGCGAATGGCGCTCAAACAAGGAATCAAAATACCAGAAGAGTTAAACATTATTGGTTTTGCCGATGGTGTTTGGTCAAGACGATTAACTCCTAGTTTGTCAACCGTGAGTCAACATGCACCAGAAATTGGAGCAAAAGCAGCTGAATTATTGATTCATAAGCTAAATTCTAAAGACGAGTTTTACCAACCGCAAACCGTGGTGATTAAAACAGAATTGCGTCAGAGAGAATCTACGAGGAAGTTATAATTGTTTCGCTTTATCATCCTTCCAAGTGATATAACCCAAAATCGCATTGAACATATAAAACACATATTTTGCGGTGTTGGCAATGTTCATGAGCATTACATTTTGTACAATTTTAAGTAAATTATACACTTGCCAATTGATCCAATTGTCGGGATACATTCTTCCTATATTAAAGGTGCCACCAAAACTAATTCCGGCTGGAATAGCAATCGCGAAAAACAATTTCCAATCAATCGCTTTGTCTGAAAATGTTGTAAAAGCAATGTAATTTAATACTAACGAAAGCAGTAAACCTATTGCCATGTTTCGGAAAAAGATAGCATCAATTGCATTTAAATATTGTTTCTTTTTCCAAATTCGGAAAGCAAAATAGTTTCCAAAAAACGAAACAGGATAGGTCAAAATCGCACCAATATTTCCTAAAAGATAATCGATACTTCCGCTTAATAAAGTATTGCAAGTACTAATTAAATTTCCAATGTTGTTTTTCTTAGTTACCAATCGAGTTGCCATCATCGATAAGCAAGTGTTTAAAATGGAAAAATAACCTAAGTAAAAGGAATAACTTTTTCCATCAAAACTAAAATCGTACGTAGTTTTGTAATATTCTAAATACACCGAAACGCCCACTACCAAAACCACTCCAATGATATCGAGATATTTACTATTGGTAATGCTTTTGATGGTGGCGATGGTGTTTTGCATCTTTATTCTTTTGTAAAGTTGAATTTCATACCGCCTTGATTCAATACAAAGGAGTTCTCTCCAAATACCATTTCAATTCCGGCAGGTGCAAAAACAAAAGTAGTTTCTTCTTTAAATGTCAATGGAAAAGCGCCTTGTCCAGTAGCTTGTGCTGATAATTCGCCATTTTTTTCAGAAACCGTAATTTTTAAAGGTAAATCTTTAGAAGCATAAGTTCCTGTGAATTTTGCTAATTCCGCTTTATCCATTTTCATGAACTTTGGAAATGGGAACGGCATTTTGTAATAAATACTCAAAATTCCAATGATAATATCGTTTTGCTCAAAATTATTGCCATTAGATATTAAAGAAAAACTCAATTTTTCGGTCGGATAATAACCTAACATGGAACTGAATTCCTCAATTTTTCCACCATGACCATAAAATCTTCTTTCTCCAAACGGAAACTGAATTAATGCTTTTCCATAGCCTTCTTTAATTTCTTTCATTTGGTCTAAAGAAGCTTGACTGACTAATTTCCCATTGAAAAGTGCTTGGATAAACTTCGTTAAATCAGCAGTAGTTGAAGTAATACCGCCAGAAGCAAAAGCAACAGAATTGTTGTTTTCTAACGACTTCACCCAATTCGTTCCATCAAAATAATAAGAATAACTTTCTTTGTTTGCTGTATTCGTAGCTTCTTCTTTATAATATGTGGTTGGAACAAAAACTTTTTTAGTCACAGCACCTTTGTCCGTCATTTCGGTTTTGTTTTCAAATGTTCCCAATTCCGCTTTTTTAACGATTCTATTTTGTAAATTTTCCTCGTATGATTTTTTGGTCAATTTTTCGATAATACAACCTAAAATAAAGAAGTTTGAATTGCTGTACTCGTATTTACTTCCAGGTTCAAAATTAGATTTAAATGAAGTGATTACTTTTAAAATATCTTCTTTTGAGTGTTTTTTGTCCAAAGAAGTATGAAAACTAGCATCCTGATTTACATAATCTACAATTCCCGTTCTGTGATGCAATAAATCGTAAATCGAAATCTTTTCTGCATTTGGTATTTTTGGGTAAAAACGATTCAATTTGGTTTGCAAGGTTAGTTTTTTCTCTTCAATCAATTGCATTACCATTACAGCTGTGAAAGTTTTGGAAATCGAACCTATTTTATAACGTGTCAAACGATCAGCTTTGATTTTTTTTTCAAAATCAGCAAAACCATACGCTTTATTAAAAACCACATTTTCGCCTTCACGAATGGTTAACGAACCCATGAATTTGTTGTTTTCATTTAAATAGTTCAGTAAACTATCAATTCGTTTAAATTTATCTTGAGCAAAAGTGAAAGTAGAAAAGGCAAATACAAAAAGAAGTAATTTTTTCATAATAGTCTGTTTTTCTAATTAGTAGTTAGGATTTTATTTTGTTACTGATTTTTGATTTTTTTGAATTCCAGATACGAATATACAACCGGAACAATACTAATAACGATAGTAATTCCTAAAAAAGTATACAATTGGATTTCATTTGGTAATACAAAAGTCAACGCCATTAAAAGTCCGCCAACGAACCATAGTTTTCCGCCCATCAAATGTGTTTTTTTCCAAACTTCCTCGTTTTCTAATGTCCATGGTGTTCTAATTCCAATGAAATAATTTGGTTTTATGGTTTTGAAATAATTACCAAGGAAAGCAAAAAGCAAGCCAATCAATGGAAATATCAAAACAGGATTACTTGTTTTTTGTTGCACACTATATAAAATGTAAATCGCTAATGCTGACATGAATAATCCTAAAATCAGGCGTAAATTATTCAATTTATTGCCCATGTTTTGCAATTTCTGCTTCGGATCGATGTATGGAATTATCAAGAATACGAAATAGGTAATTCCTGTTAGCATGAAAAGCATCATGAAAAGTTCGCTCTTATCGCCCCAACGGTCAATTTCTCCTGAAGCATTCCAATGCATTGGAACTTCTTTGGGTAATTCATTCCAAATATAGGCCAAGTAAACAAAAGGCAACAAAGCCACAGCAATAAACGGAATTTCTTTTTTAAACTTTTCCATATTCTATTTTTTTAGGGTAATAATCCATTGTAAAATATCGTCAACAATTGTAGTGTTTAAAGAATAGACTACAAATTGTCCTTTTTTCTCGCTCGTGACCAAATCGGCACGTTTTAAAATATCCAAATGATGCGAAATACTGGGTTTTGAAATATGAAATTGGTCTGCAATATCGCCAGCCGTCATTTCCTGTTTGCGCAGCAATTCCAGAATATCTCTTCTGGTTTCGTCGTTTAAGGCTTTGAAAATTGCGTTCATATGAATTTATATATTTAGACAAATATCTAAATATTATTTGAAATGGCAAAATGTTTTCAAAAAATAAACCCGATAGGTTTCAAAACCTATCGGGTTTGACATTAAACTATGTGATTTCTCCTTCGTCGAAATGACAAAACTAATTCAACTGCCAACTGATCACTTTCCTAATGCGCTTCCAACCAATTTTTACCCAATCCAATTTCCACATCTAACGGAACAGCCATTTTGAAAGCATTTTCCATTTCGTGTTTGATCATTGGTTGAATTTTTTCTAATTCGGAGTTGTGCACATCAAATACTAATTCGTCATGTACTTGCAATAGCATTTTTGATTTCCAATTTTCAGAAGACAGTTTCTTATGAATGTTAATCATCGCAATTTTTATAATATCCGCAGCCGAACCTTGAATTGGAGCATTTACAGCATTTCGTTCTGCCCCACCACGAACAATTGCATTGGCTGAGTTGATGTCTTTCAAATAACGTCTTCTTCCTGAAATGGTTTCTACATAACCGTGTTCTCTAGCAAAATCTACTTGCTCTTGAATGAATGATTTTAATCTAGGATATGTTTTGTAATACGCTTCAATTAATTCAGCACTTTCTTTTCTTGATAAGTTGGTTTGGTTGCTCAATCCAAAAGCCGAAACCCCATAAATAATTCCAAAGTTTACGGTTTTGGCGTGACTTCTTTGCTCTTTTGTTACTTCGTCTAAAGGCACATTGAACACTTTGGCAGCCGTACTTTTGTGAATGTCTTCGTGATTTTGAAACGCTTTAATCATATTTTCTTCACCACACAAAGCCGCAATAATGCGCAATTCAATTTGAGAATAATCGGCTGAAAGTAGTGTGTAATTTTCATCACGAGCAATGAAGGCTTTTCTAATTTGTCTTCCTCTTTCGGTACGAATTGGAATGTTTTGTAAATTTGGATTATTCGAACTCAAACGACCTGTAGCCGCCACCGTTTGCATATAATCAGTATGCACTCGACCTGTTTTTTTATCGACTTGATTTGGTAAAGCGTCAATATAGGTACTTTGCAATTTCACCATTTGACGCCATTCTAAAATATCGCGCACAATTTGATGTTCGTTTGCCAAATAGCTCAACACTTCTTCGCCAGTTGCATATTGACCGGTTTTGGTTTTCTTTTGTTTTGCACCACCAATTTTTAGTTTGTCGAATAAAATATCGCCCAACTGTTTTGGAGAAGCCAAGTTGAATTTTTCCCCAGCGGTTTCATATATTTTGTGCTCTAATTCGTGGATTTCTTTTTGCATATCAACCGACATGCTTTTTAGAAACTCCACATCCAAACGAATTCCTTCTTTTTCCATATCGGCTAAAACAGGAACTAACGGAATTTCGATTTCGTCAAACAATTTTTTGGTGCCTACTTTTTCTAAAATCGGTTGGAAATGTGCTGCCAATTGAAAGGTAATATCGGCATCTTCAGTTGCATATTCTTTGATGTCTTCCAAAGGAACATCGCGCATCGACAATTGATTTTTTCCTTTTTTGCCAATTAACGTTTCAATGGATTTTGGCGAATATTTCAAATAGGTTTCCGACAAAACATCCATATTATGTCGCATATCAGGATTAATCAGATAATGCGCAATCATGGTGTCGAATAATTTTCCTTTAACTTGAATGTTATAATTCGAAAGAATTTTCAAGTCGTATTTCATGTTCTGACCAATTTTTTCGATATTCTCATTTTCGAAGAATGGGCGGAATTTTTCAATTAAATTTTGAGCTTCTTCCTGATTTTCGGGAAACGGAACATAAAATCCTTTTCCTTTTTCGAAAGAGAAGGACATTCCTACTAATTCTGCATTCAAAGCGTCAATTCCAGTAGTTTCGGTGTCAAAACAAACTGAAGTTTGATTCAATAAATTCTGCATTAATAATTTTACGGGTAAATCGCCTTGAATTATTTGATAGAAATGCGTTGTATTTTCTAAAGTTGCATAATACGAATGATTCGCTGTTGGTTCATCCGATTCATCGCTAAAACCGAACAAATCGAATTGATCTTCGTTTGATTTTTTTGCAACAGGTTTTTTAGTTGTAGTAGGTTCTTGATTTTCAATTTCGTTACCATTCCCATTTGTGTTGATTTCATCATATTCTTTTCCTGTTCCAAACCATTTATCAAACTGTGCTTTCATTTGGCGGAATTCTAGTTCTTGAAAAATCGCATCCGTTTTTTCTACATCAGGTTTTGATAATTCGAAATCAGTTGCATCAAAAGTAACTGGACAATCGAGTAGGATAGTAGCTAACTTTTTCGATAAAAGCCCTAGTTCTTTGTTTGCCTCGATTTTTTCTTTCATTGCACCTTTTAGTTGATGCGTGTTGGCTAATAAATTTTCTAAAGTGCCAAATTCAGCCAAGAATTTTTTTGCTGTTTTTTCACCCACGCCTGGTAATCCTGGAATGTTATCGGCAGAATCGCCCATCATTCCTAAGAAATCAATTACTTGTTCTGGACGCTCGATTTCAAATTTTTCTAAGACTTCAGGAATTCCCCAGATTTCAATATCATTACCCATTCGGGCCGGTTTGTACATGAAAATATTTTCCGAAACCAATTGTGCAAAATCCTTATCTGGTGTTACCATAAATACTTGATAACCTTCTTTTTCGGCTTGTTTGGCTAGTGTTCCAATCAAATCATCAGCTTCGTAACCCGCTTTTTCAATGATAGGAATGTGCATTGCTTTCAGTAATTCTTGAATATAAGGAACAGCAATTTTAATCGCTTCTGGTGTTTCGTCACGGTGCGCTTTGTATTCTTGATACATTTCATAACGGTAATCGCTTCCACCTTTATCAAACGCTACAGCTAAATGGTCAGGTTTTTCACGCTTAATTACATCCATCAAAGAATTCATAAATCCCATAATGGCAGAAGTATCCATTCCTTTCGAATTGATACGAGGATTTTTGATAAAAGCGTAATAACCTCTAAAAATTAAGGCGTAAGCATCGAGTAAAAAAAGGCGTTTTTGTGACATAATAATGGTGTTCTATAATTTTTCAAAGTTATAAAAATATATGTCTTTTTGGTCTTTTTTGTTTTGTTAGGAAAAAAATCGGTTGGAATTAAAACCATGATTTCATGTTTTTCGTAAGTGAAGAAAAACAAATTAATTATGAGAAAAAATTTATTCCCTCTGAAATCAGTTTTACTGATGAGTCTTTTGACGATTTTTGTAGCATGTTCTGATGACGATGCTGCTGCACCAATGCCTCAACCAGAACCAATTCCAATGCCTGAAGTAGCACCACTTGTTGAGTTTACAGCATTAAGTAATGACAATAGAGTTATATATTTCAACGCTAGAAATTTAAATTCTCCTATTCGAAATTTAGCAATTACTGGCTTACAATCTGGCGAAAATATTATTAGTATTGATTATCGTCCAGCAACGGGTCAATTGTATGGATTAGGTTCAACAAGTCGCTTGTACATTATTAATGAAACTTCGGGATTAGCTACGCCCATTGGAACTGCACCATTCTCGCCTTTAATTGCAGGAACTTCTAGTTCAATTGATTTTAATCCAACGGTAGATAGAATTCGTTTGGTTTCCAATAATGGTCAAAATTTAAGATTACACCCAGAATTAGGAACCGTTGTGGCTACAGATGGAACTATTAATGGTGTTGCAAATACCAAAATTGAAGCTATTGGATACACAAATAGTTTTGCTGGAAGTACAGCAACTATGTTGTATGACATTGACTATACTACTGATAAAGTGTATGTTCAAAACCCACCAAATGATGGAGCGTTGCAACTTGTTGGTGCTTTAGAAGTAGATTTTGAAGGTGTTGGAGGATTAGATATTTTACCAGATTCAAATTACGCAATGGCGGTAAACAACAAGAACAACGAATCAAGATTGTACACAATCAGTTTGATGACTGGAAAAGCTACTTGGATTGGAACTTTTTCACAGCAAATTGTAGAAGTTGCATTTAAATCAAAGCCTATTGCTTATGCAACATCATCTTCTAACATGTTGTATAGAATTCATCCAATTTTAGGTTCTTCAAATTCAATTGCTTTAACAGGAATGAATGCTAACGAACAAATTGTTGGATTAGATTTTAGACCAGCAAATGGTGCTTTGTATGCAGTTACTAATCAAAGTAGATTATTAACAATTAATACAGCTAATGGTCAAGTTACAGCTGTAGGTTCAGGATTAACTCCGGCGCTTTCTGGTACAGATTTTGGTTTTGATTTTAACCCCACAGTTGATAGAATTCGATTAGTAAGCAATACTGGACAAAATCTACGTTTACACCCAGATTTAGGAACAGTTGTAGCAACAGATGGTAACTTAAATCCAGGAACGCCTTCGATTACAGCAGCAGCATATACAAATAATTTTGCGCAGTCTACCACAACTCAATTGTTTGTAATTGATACTAGCAATAACAATTTGTATTTGCAAAACCCACCTAATAACGGAACATTAGTATTAGTAGGAAGTTTAGGAGTAACAGCTTCATCTATGAATGGATTTGATATTGGCGGTAATAGCAACGAAGCATTTTCAATTTTAACGGTAAACGGTACACAAGCTGTTTATAGAATTAACTTAACAACAGGTGCGGCTACTAGAGTGGTAAACTTTTCTCCAAGCATAACAGCAATGGCTGTAGGATTAGGATTTTAAAGAGTTTTAGTTATTTTTTTAAAAGCTGTAAATAGTAACATATTTGCAGCTTTTATTTTATCGTTAAAATTTTAACAAATACATTTTCAATTAGCTAAGATGTAGTTACTTTGCAAAAAAAAAGAGCTAATGATTCGTTGGATTATTTTTTTAGTATTTGTAATCATTCTTGAAATTTATGCTTTTCAGGCGTTTAAGACTTTAATTAAGTCAAAGTGGTTTTTTATTTTCTATTATGTAACTTCTGCAATTGCATTAGCTTACATTGTTTATCAATTATATCATTTTGATAGAAGTGTTGGGCAAACTCCACAAACCATGACAACTTTTGGTTTGTTGTTATTGCTATATGTGCCAAAGTTATTGGTAACGTTTATTTTATTTGGTGAAGATATTGTTCGATTTTTATCTGGATTGTTTTCATTGGTAATTCAAAGTGATAAGGAAAGTTTTTTACCAGAAAGAAGGAAGTTTGTGAGTCAAATTGCATTAGGAATTGCAGCTATTCCGTTTGCTTCTTTTTTATACGGAATTACCATTGGAAAGTACAATTATAAAGTAATTAGACAAACTTTGTTTTTCCCAGATTTACCCGATGCTTTTGATGGAACAACAATTACTCATATTTCAGATGTTCATAGTGGAAGTTTTGATGACGCAGAGAAAATCCAATATGCAATAGACCTAATCAATGAACAAAATTCAGATTTGGTATTATTTACGGGTGATATTGTGAATACTCATGCTACTGAAATGGATCCTTGGATTGAAACCTTCAAAGGAATTCATAATCCTAGATTTGGTAAGTACTCCATTTTAGGAAATCATGATTATGGAGAATATGTAGATTGGAAATCACAAACTGCCAAAAAAGCTAATTTTGAAGCTATTAAAGATATTCATCGTAAAATTGATTTCAAGTTATTGTTGAATGAACATGTGAAAATTAAAAAAGATAATCAAGAATTAGCCATCATAGGTGTTGAAAACTGGGGGAGAAAATTTGGAGAACGAGGCGATTTAACTTTAGCTTCAAAAGGGTTAACCAAAGAGGATTTTAAAATAGTAATGAGTCATGATCCAAGTCATTGGGATGAAAAAATTCAGCACCATGAAAATCATTTTCATTTAACACTTTCTGGCCATACTCATGGTTTTCAATTTGGGATAGAAATTCCGGGTTGGATTAAATGGAGTCCAGTACAATACGTTTACAAACAATGGGCTGGATTGTATGAAAATGCTGGAAAATATATTTATGTCAATCGTGGTTTTGGATTTCATGCTTACCCTGGTAGGGTAGGAATTATGCCCGAAATAACGGTTATTGAACTAAAAAAAGGAGAAAAAGTAGCGTAATTCAGTAAAAATGCTACATTTGTATATTGTTTTCTTGTGAAAAAGAATTATTTTTGATACTAATAAATTCAATTTATGTCAAAATTTGGAGAACTTATCGATGCTCAAGTACCTGTGCTAATCGATTTTTTTACAGAGTGGAATGAACCTTCAGTAGCTATGAATGAAGTAATTCGTCATGTTGCAGCTGCTTTAGGTGACAAGGCGCGCGTAATTAAAATTGATGTAGATAAAAATCAGGAATTAGCTGAAGCACTTCGTATCAAAGGTTTGCCTACTTTAATGATTTATAAAGAAGGTCAAATGGTATGGAGACAAAGCGGTGAACTTGATGCAAACACTTTAATTTCCTTGGTGCAAGAGCAAGCTTAACTCTTCAACTGCGCTCAGGATACAAGTTGTAGTAAATTTACTTTATTACATCAAAAGTAAACCCCTTATCTTTTAAAACTTGTATTGCCCCAGGCAAAGCAAACCTCAGATTTTTTTCTGATTTAATACTATCGTGAAATACGATAATACTTCCTTGTACCGTATTTGAAATTACGTTTTCTAAACATTTCTCACCTGAAATAGTCGAATCAAAATCATAACTTAATACATCCCACATAATGATTTTATAGCCTAATTGCCTAATTAATTTTGATTGGCTTGGCTTTATTTTTCCATATGGAGGACGAAATAAAAATGAGTTTTCAGTATTCAGTTTTAGGTGTTCAGACTCACATAACTTTAAATTTTCTATATATTGGCTACTCTTAGTTTTCCAGCCATTTAAATGGTTGAAAGTGTGGTTTCCTGTTTGATGTCCTTCAGCAAGTATTCTTTTATAAACTTCGGGATGTTTTTTGATGTTATCACCAATACAAAAGAAAGTGGCTTTAATTCCTTCTGATTTTAAGAGATCTAAAACCCATTCTGTTACTTGAGGAATTGGTCCATCATCAAATGTTAAATAGATTTTTTTATCCGAATTTGATATATCCCAAATCAGATTATTGAAAATCTTTTTAACCCATTTATTTGTTTTTACCCAATTGAAGTTCATCTTGTAAAATTAGTATAAAAAAAATGTTCCAAACGAAATTTCTTTCACTTGGAACATTTTATTCTTTCAAAACTGTTTATTCCATTTTTCTACCAAAACGTTGAAACATTTTATTGAAATTATTGAATTTCATTTTCTCTCTATTGTAAAATTCTAAATCATTTGCTGATTCAGCAATTTGAAGGAATCCACGGTACTGCTCTATGTCGGTAACAATATCCATTGCGCCAAAATTTTGTTCGCTAGGTTTCCAACTATTGTAAAAAGTTAAATTCTCTTGATATTTTTTAATCACTTCAGAAATTATAGCTCTAGCTTTTTCTTTTTTACCCACTTCATAATAACCCATTGCAAATGGTTCTAACATAGAGTAATATTCAAAATACTCAATAGGCATTTTTTCCATTGCTAAGTTAATCACTTTTTCCGCCTTGTCTAATTTACCTTCATTAATTAAGGCTTCCATTAAACGTGCTAAATTAGTTCGGTAACTAATACTGTTTTTACGAGTTTCTACATCGTGATAAATAATTGGTTTTCCACTATTACCCCAATCCCATTTCATAACAATGTCGTACATTTTATCTGAATCGATAGTTCCCATTTTCATTGGATTTGGTGTATCTACAACAGTTTTAACTGGAACAAGTTTGAAACACATACCGTCTAATTGCAGATAGTTTTTCATCCAAATGTAATCGTCTTCTCCAAAACTTCCACCTGTAAAATAAATAGGACGTTTCCAATTGTTTTGATTAATGATATCTAGCATCATTAAACGGTTTTTATAAAGAGCATTGTCCTTAATTTCAAACTCAATTGCAGGAACAATAGAATCATAAAATTTTTCAGATACTACCTTGTTTTTTATAACCGCAGCTTTATCTATTGGATAAATTACTTTTTTAGATGGGAAATAATTAATTTTTCGCCCATTATTCAGTTCTATTTTTGCGCGTTCATCATCTAAAGAAATGAACTTAATCATTTCGTCTAATATTAAAGGTTCTTTAGTTCTCTCAACATACAAACTATAATCTCTTCTACTACCTTTGTATTGTTCTCTATTAAAAGAACTTGGAATAGGCTCTGAGGTATGTGTTTTCATTTTCATTTGGTCAATATACCAATCCGTCATAAATAAACTTGTATTTACAATACGAATATCGGTTCTGTAACCTTCAATTTCTTGCATATACCATAATGGAAAAGTATCATTATCCCCAATTGTGAATAATATAGCATTAGGTTCGCAAGAATCTAAATAAGCTTTAGCCATTGTTAAAGCAGTGTCTTTATTAGAACGATCATGATCATCCCAGTTTTCAGCAGCTAATAAAACTGGTGAAGCTAATAATGAAGAAACTAGTACAACAGGAATCGCAATTTTTGGTTGAATGTAATTTTTCAATGTATCAAAAATGGCATAAATTCCGTACCCTATCCACATAGCAAACACATAGAACGAGCCTACTAAAGCATAATCACGTTCTCTTGGCTCAAAAGGTCTTTCATTTAAATAGATTTTTAATGCTAAACCAGTAAATAAGAATAAAACTAATAATACATAAAAACTTTTAATATCTCTTTTTGCATGAAATATCATTCCAATAATGGCTAATATGAAAGGTAAAAAGAAATAAGTATTTCTACCTTTATTATTTTGCATATCAGAAGGAAGATTTTTTTGTGTTCCGATGAATAATTCATCAATAAAATCGATTCCACTTAACCAATTTCCATTTGTGTTGTCATATTTTCCTTGAACATCACTTTGTCTGCCCACAAAATTCCAAAGTAAATAACGTAGGTACATATATCCAAATTGATATTGCACCATAAATTTCATATTGTTAAAGAAAGTTGGTTTATCAACAATTAGATATTCACCATATCCTTTTAAGAATTTATCATAATCTTTTTCGTCAACTTCACCAGCCTCATATGCTTTTCTAAATTGGGTTACAATTTGTACCAATTCATCTTCGTGTGCATATTCTGGATTAATTCTGAACTCTAATGGTTCAGTAAAAATCATGTAATTTTCATTATGGTCATTACTCCACATTCTAGGCAAGAATGCTTTATGCGCATCATCTGTATTTTGTTTGGCGTTTTTGAAATCGTTTGTAATTACATATTTTTTTGTTTTGTAATCACGTTCGTAGTTAGGTTTTTCGTCTAAATAAGGCGTGTCAGGATCTAAGCCAGAATAAGTGTCAGAAAATTGTGGTCCATAAAACAGTTTTTGTTCGCCATACTGCTCACGATTGTAGTAAGCTAAAACCTCTGCAGCATCCGATGGTTTGTTTTCGTTAATTGGAGTATTAGCATTTGCACGAATAGGTAGCATCATCCAAGTTGAAAAACCAATCAAGATAAAAAGTGTTGATAGTATTAAAGTATTATAAAAAACATGCCCTTTTTTCTTAGTATAATTTAAGCCTAAATAAAAAGCGGCTATGATTAATATAAAAGCAAAGATAGTTCCTGAGTTAAATGGCATTCCAAGACTGTTTACCATGAAAATTTCCGTTTTACCAAAGAAAGCCAATGTGTAAGGAAGTAAAAGCTTAAAGATGAAAAGTAAAATAGCTACAATTACTACGTTAGCAATTAGGAAACTTTTTACTGTAATATTATTGTATTTTTTAAAGAAATATAGAAATCCAATTGCAGGGAAAGTTAACAAAGCCATAAAGTGAACTCCAAAAGATAGTCCAATTACTAATGAAATTATTAATAACCATTTGTTTCCTCTAGGCGTGTTGATTTCTTGTTCCCAGCGTAATCCTAACCAAAATAATAAGGCAATTAAAAAAGTGGCCATTGCGTAAACTTCCGCTTCCACTGCATTATACCAAAAACTGTCAGTAAAAGTAAAAGATAAACTAGCCACAGCAGCACTACCTAAAATCATGATAGCATTGTTAGTTGAAAGTTCTTTTTCTCCAACAATTAGTTTTTTCATTAATATAGTTAATGACCAAAACATAAATAGCACTGTAAAAGCACTTGAGAATACAGAAAGGTAGTTTACCATTAGTGCAATCTTATCTGGACTAAAAGCAAACATGGCAAAGAATGCTCCTAACATCTGAAACAATGGAGCTCCTGGAGGATGTCCTACTTCAAGGTTTGCTGAAGTTGCGATATACTCACCACAATCCCAAAAACTAAGTGTAGGTTCTACCGTTAATGAATAAGTAATTAAAGCTACTAGAAAAGTAGACCATCCTAAAATGGTATTCCACTTTTTAAAGTTGAATGAATTCATATTGTATTTTGGTTTTTCTATATTCTCCTACAAAGAAACTATTTTTTTGTTTATGATTTCTGTTAAATAAAATTTTTAATATTTTTTTTAGAAAAATTTGTAGAATAAAAAATATGTCTTACATTTGCACTCGCAATCGAAAAGGTTGTTAGGTATTGGCCTATGGTGTAATGGTAACACTCCGGTTTTTGGTACCGTCATTCAAGGTTCGAGTCCTTGTGGGCCAACAAAACTCCGCTTAAAATAAGCGGAGTTTTTTTATGTTTATACTCGATTGATTTGAAGCAATATAGCGCAAAAAAAAGACCACAATTTGTGGTCTTTTTTTATGATAAAAATCTTGAAAATTAGATTTTAAATGTAATAACTGGTCTTTTAGCGTGATTTACTAAATCTTCGCTAATACTTCCGTTGAAAAAGTGAGATAAACCTTTTCTTCCATGTGTACTCATTCCAATAATGTCGGCATCAATACTTTTAGCAAAATGTAAAATTCCTTTTTCTACATTTACATCATTATAAATATGAGTAGAATAATTGTCAATTTTAAAATTAGCAACAAATTCATCCATTTGTTTTTGAGCTACTTTAGTAGATTTGAAATTATTTGGAGTGTTAATGTTTGCTAAGTAAAGATGCGATCCAAATTTATTTGCAAATTCAACTACTTTTTCAAATGGTTTTTTTATTTCATCAGAAAAATCAGATGCAAAAACAAATTTCGAAGCATTAAATAAATTTTCTTCTCTTTTAATTACTAATACAGGAACATCAGAATTTCTAACTACTTTTTCTGTGTTTGAACCAATAAACATTTCTTGGAATCCATTAGCGCCGTGAGATCCCATTACAATTAAATCAACATCATGAGCTTTTCCGTTTTTAATAATACCGTCAAAAGCCATTTCAAATTGAATAATTCTTGAGATTTTAACGCCTTCTAAATAATCAGCATCCATTAGACTGTCAAGTTTTGCAACAGCAGCATTTTTGAAAAACATTAATTCTGGTAATTCATGAGCTGTATTTATAGCGTCGTTACCTGATGTTGGTAACTCTAACATGTGAACTAAAAATATTTCGCCATCATTTTTTTTTGCAATTTGAGCGGCAACTTTTAATGCGTATTCTGCGTGTTTTGAAAAATCGGTTGGTACTAAAATTCGTTTCATAAGTTTGTTTTAGGTTATTTTTAATAATGTAAAATAAATTACACTATAAAAGTACAAAAAATATCCAAACTGACAATCTTTTTTTTAATTCAAAAAAATTTGTATATTTGCTGCGATATTTAAGGATTAAGGATTATGAGGCACGCACAGCGTGCCTCTTTTTATAAAAACATGACATTTAAAAACAAAGTTCAAGAAGCATTGGATGCTGCGTTAATGCAGCGTGAACATCTTTTTTTGATTGACTTGTCTATTAATGATGCTAATAAAATTAGTATTATCTTAGATGGAGATTTTGGTGTAAATTTGCAAGATTGTATTGATATAAGTAGAGCAGTTGAAACTAATTTAGATCGTGAAGAACAAGATTTTTCTTTAGAAGTGGCTTCGGCGGGTGTGTCAAGTCCGTTGAAATTAGTAAGGCAGTTCAAAAAGAATATTGGAAGAACATTAAAAGTTAAAACAATCTCATCAGAAGAAAATGAAGCGCAATTAACTGCGGCAGATGATGAGAAAATAACTTTAGAATGGCAGGCAAGAGAGCCTAAAAAAATTGGTAAAGGAAAAGAAACGGTAAATAAAAAAGTAGAACTTCCTTACGAAAGTATAAAAGAAGCAATTGTTATAATATCATTTTAAATAAAGAGTTGACATGGAGAATATTGCATTAATAGAATCGTTTTCAGAATTTAAAGACGATAAACTCATCGATAGAGTTACACTAATGGCAATTTTAGAGGATGTATTTAGAAGTGCATTAAAGAAGAAATACGGTTCAGACGATAATTTCGATATTATCATTAACCCAGATAAGGGAGATATGGAAATTTGGAGAAATCGCGTGGTGGTAGAAGATGGTGAGGTAGAAGATCCAAATTCTGAAATTTCTTTGTCTGAGGCACGTAGAATTGAGCCTGATTTTGAAGTGGGTGAAGATGTTTCTGAAGAAGTAAAATTAATTCAACTTGGAAGAAGAGCTATTTTAGCCTTACGTCAAAACTTGATTTCTAAAATTCATGAACACGACAATACAAATCTTTACAAGCAGTTTAAAGATTTAATAGGTGATATTTACACGGCTGAAGTTCATCATGTTCGTCCAAAAGCAGTAATTTTGATGGACGATGAAGGTAACGAAATTGTATTGCCAAAAGAAAAGCAAATTCCAAACGATTATTTCAAAAAAGGAGATAACGTTAGGGGTGTAATTGAAAATGTTGAATTGAAAGGCAATAAACCTCAAATCATCATGTCAAGAACAGCTCCTGAATTCCTTGAGAAATTATTTGAGCAAGAAATTCCAGAAGTATTCGATGGTTTAATTACAATCAAAAAAGTAGTTCGTATTCCTGGTGAAAAAGCTAAAGTAGCAGTAGATTCTTATGATGATAGAATTGATCCTGTGGGAGCTTGTGTAGGTATGAAAGGTTCTCGTATTCACGGAATTGTTCGTGAGTTAGGAAACGAAAATATCGACGTTATCAATTATACGACGAATGCTCAGTTATACATTACAAGAGCTTTAAGTCCTGCAAAAGTATCTTCGGTTAAAATTAATGAAGAGGCTAAAACAGCTGAAGTTTTCTTAAAAATTGAAGAAGTTTCTAAAGCAATTGGTAGAGGTGGTAATAATATCAAATTAGCTAGTTTATTAACAGGTTACGAAATTGATGTTATCCGTGAAGGAATTGCTGAAGAAGAAGATGATGTAGAATTAAGAGAATTCTCAGATGAAATTGAAGCTTGGGTAATCGAGGAATTTGAAAAAATCGGTTTAGATACAGCTAGAAGCGTATTAAATCAAGATGTTGCAGACTTGGTAAGAAGAACAGATCTTGAAGAGGAAACTATTTTAGATGTAATCAATATATTGAAAGAAGAATTAGAAGGATAATTCTTTAGCCAAACAACACAACAACATACAAAGAATTTTAAAAAGATTATATGTCTGAAGAAAGAGTAATAAGAATAAACAAAGTTTTAAGGGAGTTAAATATTTCTCTTGATAGAGCTGTGGATTTTTTAAAAGAAAAGGGTCATGAAATTGAGTCGAGTCCAAATGCTAAAATATCACAAGAGGAATACAAAGTCTTATGTGGTCAATTTTCTGCTGACAAAGGAAATAAGGTTGCCTCTCTTGAAGTAAGCGAAGAAAAAAGAAAAGAGAAAGAGGCGCTTAAACGTGAACTTGAAAAAGAAAATGAAGCTAAGCGTTTGCAGGAAGAAGAAAGACAAAGACAAGAAATTATCAAAGCTAGAGCCGTATTATCTACTCCAAAAGCTGTTGGTAAAATCGATTTAGAGCCTAAAAAACCAGAAGTTAAGTCTGAAAAACCTGTTTCTGAAGAAAAACCTGTTGAGACAGTTGAAAAGGTGGTTGAGCAAAAAGTTTCAGAACCAATTAAAGTGGAATCTAAAGAAGAAGCGCCAGTAGCTAAAAAACCTGAAATTGCCAAACCAGCTAAACCAGTAGAAGTTAAGCCAGAAGTTTCGTCTGACGAAGGAGTTGAGGAGAAAATCGAAACACAATATCAAAAATTATCTGGAGCTACTTTTACAGGTCAAAAAATTGATTTATCTCAATTTGAAAAGCCTAAAAAGAAAAAAGAAGATCCTAAGAAAGATTTCAAAAAACCAGGAACGCCTCAGGCTCAAAATGCAGGTGGTGCTAATGCGGCTAATAACAATAAAAATAAGCGTAAGCGTATTGTTAAGCCAGGTACTCCTGGAGCGCCAGGAGCAAATAATGCTGCTGGAGGTCCTAAAAAAGAGTTTGTTAAGGGTGGTGCTGCAGGCGGTTTCAATAAAGGAAAAAAACCAATTATTCAAAAGGTTGAGCCTTCTGAAGAAGATGTAAAGAACCAAATTAAAGAAACTCTTGAAAGACTTCAAGGGAAAGGAAATAAATCAAAATCTGCTAAATATCGTAGAGATAAAAGAGATTCTCACCGCCAACGTGTTGATGACGAATTACAAGCACAAGAAGAAGGTAGTAAAATTTTAAAAGTAACAGAGTTTGTTA
Source organism: Flavobacterium sp. (assembly GCF_036782315.1). GTDB lineage: Bacteria > Bacteroidota > Bacteroidia > Flavobacteriales > Flavobacteriaceae > Flavobacterium. The sequence continues at coordinate 6,808 of NZ_DAIPZK010000006.1, read as the reverse complement.
CCGTAGGTGAAATTGCTGCTTTAATGGATGTGCCTATTACTAAGGTAATCGGAACTTGTATGTCATTAGGAATTATGGTAACCATGAACCAACGTTTGGATGCTGAAACCTTATCTATTGTTGCAGATGAATTTGGATATGAAGTAGAGTTCATTACAACAGATATTGAAGAAGCTGCTGTGGTTGTAGAAGATAATCCAGAAGATTTAGTTCACAGAGCGCCTATCGTTACAGTAATGGGTCACGTTGACCACGGTAAAACATCTTTGTTAGATTATATTCGTAAAGCAAACGTTATTGCGGGTGAATCTGGAGGTATTACACAGCATATTGGTGCTTATGGAGTAATTTTAGAAAACGGTGAAAAAATCACATTCTTAGATACACCAGGTCACGAAGCGTTTACCGCGATGCGTGCACGTGGGGCTCAAGTTACCGATATTGCTATTATCGTAGTAGCGGCCGATGATGAAATCATGCCACAAACAAAAGAGGCAATAAGTCATGCACAAGCTGCAGGTGTACCAATGATTTTTGCTATTAATAAAGTGGATAAACCAACGGCGAATCCAGAAAAAATCAAAGAACAACTTGCGGGTATGAACTTATTAGTTGAAGATTGGGGTGGAAAATATCAATCACAAGATATTTCAGCTAAGTTTGGTCAAGGAGTTCCAGAATTATTAGAAAAAGTATTGTTAGAGGCTGAAATTTTAGAATTAAAAGCCAATCCAAATAAACCTGCTTTAGGAACTGTAGTAGAAGCTCAGTTAGATAAAGGTAGAGGATATGTTTCCACAATTTTAGTTCAAGCGGGAACTTTAAAAGTTGGAGATTATGTATTAGCTGGAAAAAATCATGGTAAAATTAGAGCCATGTTTGACGAAAGAGGTCACCAAATTAAAACGGCTGGACCATCAACTCCAGTTTCGGTATTAGGTTTAGATGGTGCTCCTACAGCGGGGGATAAATTTAATGTTTATGAAGACGAAAGAGAAGCAAAACAAATTGCTGCTAAACGTACTCAATTACAACGTGAGCAATCAGTTCGTACTCAAAAACATATTACGCTTGCCGAAATTGGTCGTCGTATTGCGTTAGGACAATTTAAAGAATTGAATATTATACTTAAAGGAGATGTAGATGGTTCAGTGGAAGCATTGTCAGATTCATTCTCTAAACTATCAACAGAAGAAATTCAAATCAATATAATTCACAAAGGTGTTGGGGCTATTACAGAATCTGATGTATTGTTGGCTTCTGCTTCTGATGCAATTATTATTGGATTTAATGTTCGTCCACAAGGAAATGCTAAACAATTAGCAGAAAAAGAAGAAATCGATATCCGTAACTATTCAATTATTTACGATGCAATTGATGACTTAAAAGACGCTATGGAAGGAATGTTATCTCCAGAAATGAAAGAAGAGATTACAGGTACTGCCGAAATTAGAGAATTGTTTAAAGTGTCTAAAGTGGGAACAATTGCAGGATGTATGGTTACCGATGGAAAAATCTTTAGAAATTCTAAGATTCGTTTAATTAGAGAAGGAGTTGTAATTTACACAGGTGAATTAGCTACTTTAAAACGTTTCAAAGATGATGTTAAAGAAGTTGCTAAAGGTTATGACTGTGGTATGCAAATTAAGAATTACAACGACATTCGTGAGTATGATTTAATCGAAGGATTCCACGAAGTAGAAGTGAAGAAAAAACTAAAATAGTTTTTATTTAAATATTAAAAAAGCCATTCGTACGAATGGCTTTTTTATTGCGTTTTATCCTTTTTAATTAGATGGTTTTATAATTAAGGCGGTTGGATAGCGTTTTTTAATATCAATCATTACACGTTCCACTTCAATTCTCGATTTAAAGTTTCCAATCCATACTTTATAGTTAGGACTATTGAAAACAATGGTGCCATCTAAAGTTTTAAATTCTCTTTTAAATTCTTGTAATTTCTTTTTTGATTCTTCGCTATTGCCGTAAAAAATTTGAATTTTATAACCTTCGTTTAAAAACAAACCAGTGTTTAATTTTCTTTTCTCTTTTAGCAATTGATCAATTTTCGGATCTACACTTAAGGTTGTTTTTTCATTTTGAGATAGCATTTTTGAGCAAAAAAATGAAGATAGAACAAAGAAGAACAATAAGTTATGTTTTGATAAGTTTTTCATATACAAATGATTTTAATACAAAAATACAATTTATGATGATAATCGGGCGCTTAAATATTATTTAGAACAAATATAAATTACATTTTAAGATAAAATTAAGGTTTTAATAATAGTTCGAATATTGTATTTTTGTCGGAGTTTTGAAAAAATAACGTGTTGTTTTTAGATAAAGGTATATCTAAAAGTATACCAAATTAAGTCGATAATCATTTTAAATATGAAAAAGGTGGGTAACCATAAATCGTTTTCAAAGATTTTCTTCAGTGTAGCATTCGTGCTAGTAACTTCTTTATCTGCATTTTCTCAAGATGCAGCAAAAGGTAAAGAATTATTTAATGCCAATTGTGCAGCATGTCATAAATTAGATGCTAAAGCTACGGGTCCAGCACTTCGTGGAGTTGAGGCTAAATATGACAAAGAATGGTTGTACAAATGGATTAAGAATAGTGGAGAATTAATCAAGTCAGGAGATGCGCAAGCTGTTAAAGTTTTCGAAGAAAACAACAAAGTAGCCATGACGGCATTTCCACAATTGTCAAATGAGGATATTGACAATATTTTAGCTTACACATCTGAGCCTGCTCCTGCTGCGCCAGCCGCAGTTCCTGGGGCTCCAGTAGCTGCTGGTGATACTGCTAATGATTCTGGTGTTTCTAACAATGTAATTTTAGGAGTGCTTTCTTTAGTAATGATGATGTTAGTTGTTATGTTGTTCTTGGTGAACAATATGTTAACTAAGATTGCAAGCGCTAAAGGGTTAGAAGTAGAGCAAAAAGACCGTTCAGTAATGAATCTTTTCAGAGCATATGCTAAAAATCAATTTTTAGTATTAGTTTCTGTAATAGTATTACTGTTAGTTTCTGCTTATTTTGCTTACGGATGGATGATGCAAATTGGTGTGGACCAAGGATATGAGCCAGTACAACCTATTCATTATTCACACAGAATTCATGCTGGTGAAAACGGAATTGATTGTAAATACTGTCACTCAGCTGCAAGAGTTAGTAAGCATTCTAATATTCCATCTTTAAATGTTTGTATGAACTGTCATAAAAATATTAGTGAGGTAGCTGAAACTACTGCTACTGAAGAGCATTCTAAAGCTTTCTATGATGGAGAAATCGCTAAGTTATACGATGCTGTAGGATGGGATAAATCATTACAAAAATATACAGGTAAAACTAAACCAGTGAAATGGGTTAGAATTCATAATTTACCAGATCACGTTTATTTCAATCACTCACAACACGTAACGGTTGCGGGAGTTGAGTGTCAAACTTGTCACGGTCCAGTTGAAGAAATGGAAATCATGAGACAACATGCTCCATTAACAATGGGATGGTGTATCAACTGTCACAGAGAAACAAAAGTGAAAGTAGAAGATAATGCTTACTACAAAAAAATTCATGAAGAACTTTCTAAAAAATATGGAGTATCTCAGTTAACTGCTGCTCAAATGGGAGGTTTAGAATGTGGTAAATGTCACTATTAATAAAATAATTTAAGAAGCTAATATACTATACAATGGCATCAAACAAAAAATACTGGAAAAGTGTTGAAGAACTAAACGAAAATAGTTCTATTGTTGAGACGCTAAGAAACAACGAGTTTGTGGAACCAATTCCGGTTGATCAGTTTTTAGGAGATAAGGAAACTTTGTCTGCTTCGTCAACTACTCGTCGTGACTTTTTAAAATATGTTGGATTTAGCACAGCTGCAGCTTCATTAGCAGCTTGTGAAGGTCCTGTTGTAAAGTCAATTCCTTACGTAGTTCAACCAGAAGAAATTATTCCTGGGGTTGCGGATTATTATGCAACAACAATGGCTGATGGTTTTGATTTTGCTAATATTTTAATCAAAACTCGTGAGGGTCGTCCTATTAAAGTAGAAAACAATAATTTAGAAGGAGCAAAAACTGGAGCAAATGCAAGAGTTCATGCTTCTGTTCTTTCTTTATATGATAGCTTACGTTTAAAACAACCTAAAATTGCAGGTAAAGATGCAACTTGGGCTGATGTAAACACTAAAGTTAAGGCTAGTTTAGAAGAAGCAAAAGCAAACGGAGGAAATGTTGTGGTGTTAACAAACACTATGGCAAGCCCATCTACTGACGCTTTAATTGCTTCTTTAGTTGCTAAATATCCAACTACTAAACATGTTGTTTATGATGCAGTTTCTGAATCAAACGCTTTAGATGCTTTCCAAGCGGTTTATGGTGTAAGAGCTTTAGCAAATTATGATTTTTCAAAAGCAGATGTTATCGTTTCTGTTGGTGCAGATTTCTTAGGAGATTGGCAAGGAGGAGGCTTTGATGCAGGATATGCACAAGGTCGTATTCCTAAAAACGGAATGATGTCTAAACATATTCAGATTGAGGCTAACATGTCTTTAGCTGGTGCTAATGCAGATGTTAGAATTCCAATGACAGTTGCACAACAAAAACAAGCTTTAGCTGATTTATATTACGCAGTAGTTAATGGTGCACAACCTAAGAACGCTCAAATTGCTAAAGCAGCTAAACAACTTGCAGCTGCTAAAAACAAAGGAGTTGTTGTAACTGGTTTAGATGATGTAAATGCACAATTAGTAGTTTTAGCTATCAACAATGCATTGCAATCTGAAGCATTCAATCCTTCTGATGCTATCCTTACTAGAAAAGGAGATGCAAAAGCAGTTGCTCAATTAGTAGCAGATATGAAAGCAGGAAAAGTTCATACATTAATTATGAATGGAGTTAATCCGGCTTATACTTTAGCGAATTCTAAAGATTTCGTTGCGGCTTTAAAATCTGTTAAACTTTCAGTTGCTTTCTCTATGAAAGAAGATGAAACTTCAAGTTTGGCTACAATTGCTGCTGCAGCTCCTCATTATTTAGAGTCTTGGGGTGATGTTACAATTACTAGAAGTAATTACAGCATTATGCAACCAACGATTCGTCCTTTATTCAATACAAAACAATTCCAAGAAGCTTTATTAACTTGGACAGACAATACAGTTGCTTACTATGATTTCTTAAAATCTTTCTCTGCTACTTATTTAGCTGGAAAATCTTGGAATCAAGCAGTACATGACGGTTTTGTTGCTTCTGTAGCAAATCCTTTAAGTGCGGCTTCTGCTGACTTTGCTTCTGCTGCTTCAGCATTAGCGCAAGCAAAATCCTCTAATTTTGATTTAGTATTGTATACTAAAGTAGGAATGGGAGATGGGCAACAAGCAAACAACCCTTGGCTACAAGAATTCCCAGATCCTATTACAAGAGTTTCTTGGGATAACTATGTTACTATGTCTAAAGCAGATGCTGAAGCAAATGGGTTTAAAAACTGGAATGTAGCTAATGGAGGTTTAAACGGAAGTTATGCTACTATTAAAGTAGGAAATGCTACTTTAGAAAATGTACCAGTTATTATTCAACCAGGTCAAGCAAAAGGAACTTTAGGTTTGGCTTTCGGATATGGTAAAAAATTAGGTTTAAAAGAAGAGATGCAAGTAGGTGTAAATGCATATGCTTTATACACAAACTTAAACTCTAATCAGTCTGCTACTATTTCAGTTGCTGACGGTGAGCATGAATTTGCTTGTGTTCAGTTACAGAAAACATTAATGGGTAGAGGTGATATTATTAAAGAAACTACATTAGAAATTTTCAATACTAAAGATGCTAAAGTATGGAACCCAGTTCCTATGGTATCTTTAGATCATAAGCCAACTGCAACTACTGAGGTTGATTTATGGGATTCTTTTGATAGAAGCGTAGGTCATCACTTTAATTTATCTATTGACTTAAATGCTTGTACTGGTTGTGGAGCATGTGTTATCGCATGTCATGCAGAAAACAACGTTCCAGTTGTAGGTAAATCTGAAGTAAGAAGAAGTAGAGATATGCACTGGTTGCGTATTGATAGATACTATTCTTCTAAAGAAACTTTTGCTGGTGATGTAGAATTAAAAGAATCTACAGGTGGATTAATGAATTCTATCGATACTTTCGCAGGTATGGAAGACCCTTCAGAAAATCCTCAAGTAGCTTTCCAACCAGTAATGTGTCAGCACTGTAACCACGCTCCTTGTGAGACTGTATGTCCAGTAGCTGCAACATCTCATGGTAGAGAAGGTCAAAACCACATGGCATATAACAGATGTGTTGGTACTCGTTACTGTGCAAACAACTGTCCATACAAAGTAAGACGTTTCAACTGGTTCTTATATAACAAAAATAGCGAGTTTGATTATCATATGAATGATGATTTAGGTCGTATGGTTATTAATCCAGATGTTAATGTACGTTCTCGTGGAGTTATGGAGAAATGTTCTATGTGTATCCAAATGACTCAAGCCGTTAAATTAAAAGCTAAACGTGAGGGTAGACCAGTTGGTAAGGATGAATTCCAAACAGCTTGTTCTGCGGCTTGTACTAGTGGGGCAATGAAATTTGGTGATATTAATGATGCAACATCAGATGTGGCTAAATTAGTAGAGTCTGATAGAATGTACCATTTATTAGAGCACATCGGAACAAAACCAAACGTGATGTACCACGTGAAAGTTAGAAACGATAAATAAGTATTAATTAAAGAAACAATATAAAGGATTATGTCGTCTCATTACGAAGCACCCATTAGAAAACCTTTAGT